>CAVSWT010000023.1:0-212640 GCA_963731745.1 uncultured Ignavibacteriales bacterium | reverse complement strand
GTAAAGACGACCATCAACCCAACAAAATTATACAAGATTTCAAAATTATGACAAACAACAATATCACACTGACCAAAACAAAAGAAGATGATTTAAACACATTTTTTGAATTTCAGCTTGACAAAGAAGCAAATTATTTAGCAGCGTTCACACCTAAAGACCCAAACGACAAAACTGCTTACATTGAAAAGTATACAAAGCATTTAGCTGACCCGACAATAAATATGCTGACAATAAAAGTAAATGATGTAATCGCAGGCAGCATAGCAAAATTTGTTATGGAAAACGAAGCTGAGATTACGTATTGGATTGACAGAAAATTTTGGGGACAGGGAATTGCCACAACTGCACTTAAAGAGCTTTTGAAAATTGAACAAATCAGGCCAATTTATGGACGTGTTGCATTTGACAATTATGGCTCTCAAAAAGTTTTGGAGAAATGCGGTTTTGTAATAATCGGAAAGGATAAAGGATTTGCTAATGCCCGGCAGGCAGAAATTGAAGAATATATTTATAAACTTTCAGACTAATAATAAAACCAACGAACTGCTAACATCGGTTTCACAATACGGCGGCTGATATGCTTCTTTGAAACTTTTTCAATCCTGATAGATATCTGGGGAATTCTAATAAACTTTATTGCTAAAATTCTGCCGCATCGCTAAACCGAAAACCGTTAGCGGTCATTGCAAATAAAAGCCTTCAACTTGTTTTCATTACCAATTACCAATATATTTGAATTAATACCGCTTCAAGCGCGTGAATATTTTTTTTACAACTTAAAAGCGATAGCCAATCATGCACATACCAGTTAACTCATCATTCCTAAGAATTATCGTACTCGTCATTATTCTTATGTCAGCTTCATCTTCTCTAGCGCAGGACACTGCTAACCCGGATTCACTTTCAAAAAACTCGTCCCATTTAGATCAAGAAAGAGCGTGAAGTGCCGAAGGGGAACAATGTGCACAAGCTTTTACAGGGATTGCCCATTGCCGCATTTAGCCCAGGCGGAGAAAAAGAAAAAGCGTTGGAAGATTTTATGAAGGAACAGAAAGTAGCCGGCTTCCTCATTTTACAGAATGGAAAGATCCGTTTGGAACGCTACGCTCTTGGGCACAGCGAATCGAACCTATGGTCGTCACTGTCTGTTGCAAAGTCAGTAACGAGCACCCTTGTAGGGATTGCCATCAAGGATGGTTATATAAAAAGTGTGGACGACTACGTAACGGAATATATCCCCGATTTAAAAGGAAGCGCCTACGATAGTGTGAAGATCCGCCATCTCCTCACTATGACCGCTGGAGTACGGTGGAACGAGAACTATACTGATCCGGATTCTGACATTGCCAGATTTGATAAAGATTCGATTGAACCGGGCATGAATGCAACAGTAAGTTACATGCGGAGTTTGCCAGCCGAAGCAGAGCCTGGCAAAAAATTTAAGTATAGTACAGGTGAAACACACCTACTGGGAGCCCTTGTCAGTTCAGCTACTCATCAAACCTTATCTCACTACCTTTCCTCAAAAATCTGGATTCCTTACGGTATGGAGCAAAATGCCACCTGGGGCCTGGATAGAACCGGCCAGGAATTGGCAGGCTGCTGTCTTCAAATGCGACTCCGTGATTTTGCAAGGTTCGGACAATTCGTTCTCGAAGACGGACGCATCAATGGGGAATCTATTGTTCCCAAGGATTGGTTTAAGACAGCAACCAGTATACAGGTGCCTCTTTGGCCCGGGGGCGGCTATGGATTCGGATGGTGGATTTTTAATGGCAGTAGTTTCGAGGCATTGGGGATTTATGGCCAGATGATTCATATCGACCCTGATAGACAACTGGTGATTGCGATAAATAGTGCATGGCCTGAGGCTGATAGTAACGAGCGGCATTTAGCTGTCGCCAATTTTCTGAGATCTATTGCAAGCGAAATTGACAAAGAGGGGAAAGACACTCAAACTGACAAAGTTAACTGAAAAGTATAAAATGCATTTAGCTGATCCAGTCATAAATATGCGGACAATAAAGGTAAATGATTTAATCGCAGGCTGCATAGCAAAATTTGTTTTGGAATATGAAGCCGAAATTAAGTATCGGATTGACGGAAATTTTGGGGACAAGTTATTAACTCAACTGTAATTAAAGAGCTTTTGAAAATTGAACAAATCAAACTAATTAAGATACGTGCTGCTGAAATCGCGAAAAGCCAAGAAGCAATAAATTTGTTTCATTTTCAATTCACAAAAGAATGATAAAACTTATAAGAGCAAACTCCGACAACCCCGATTTTATAAATCTCGTAAAACAGCTTGATGCTTACTTAGCTGAAAAGGACGGCAACGAGCATTCATTCTATGCACAATACAATAAAATTGATAAAATAAAATATGCAATTGTAGCTTATGAAAATGACATACCTTTAGCCTGCGGAGCAATAAAAGAATATGATTCAAAAACTATGGAAGTTAAACGAATGTTCACTCTGCCTGAAAGCAGAGGAAAAGGAATTGCTGCTGAAGTTTTAATTGAGTTGGAGAATTGGGCAAAGGAATTGTCTTATAAAAAATGTATTTTAGAAACAGGCAAAAGGCAGCCTGAAGCAATCCGGCTTTATGAAAAAAAGGGATACAAACAGATTCCCAATTACGGACAATATATCAATATGGGTAACAGTGTCTGCTTTGAAAAATATTTATAAAAAGATTATTATTATGAAAAAATTAATTTCAATTTTATTTTTGGTTTTTCTTTTTGAAATTTCCAATACTTATTGTCAATCAAAACCTTTATCAAAAGATACTATGAACACAAATCAGAAAAGTGATATTATTGCTGACGGCGCAAAGCTTCAATTAATTTCAGATCAATTTGGTTTTACTGAAGGGCCTGCAGTCGATAAAGACGGAAATGTATTTTTCACAGATCAGCCGAACAATAGAATTTGGGAATACAGCACAGACGGCAAGCTTTCTGTTTTTTTAGAAAATGCCGGAAGATCAAATGGAATGTACTTTGACAATAACGGTAATTTAATTACTTGCGCTGACGAGCATAACCAATTGTGGAGCATTGCGCCTGATGGAAAAGTTACGGTGTTGCTAACGGATTTTGAAGGAGTCCATTTTAACGGCCCAAATGATTTATGGATAGATAAAAAAGGCGGTATATATTTTACTGATCCTTATTATCAACGCGATTATTGGACTCGCCAAAAACCTGAAATGGATTCACGGAAGGTATATTACATGCCTAAAAATAATACCCCTTTTGTCGTAGCCGATAATCTGGTACAGCCAAATGGACTTATCGGTACCGGGGATAATAAACACTTGTATATTGCAGATATAGATGCCGATACAACTTATCGATATGTTATCGGCAATGACGGCAAGTTAACTGATCAAACTTTTTTCGCTCCAAAAGGGTCAGACGGAATGACGATTGATAATTTAGGAAACATTTATCTTACAAACGAAGACGGAGTTACTGTCTTCAATCCGGAAGGTAAATTAATAGAGCATATTGATATTCCCGAAGAATGGACTGCTAATATTACTTTTTACGGCAAAGAAAGAAATACTTTATTTATAACAGCTTCAAAGTCCGTTTATACTTTAAAGATGAAAGTTAAGGGGATTAATTAATTTATTTCTACATTTGATGGACTTTGTAAATCCTCCGGCAAAACCTGATCGCTGCTTGTTCCTCCGAGAAATATGAGAGCGCCTGCGGCAAAACCAAAATCATAATTTTCTACTTTGAATATTGCGCCTTGCGGCTCTTCTCCAGTTTGACACGGATTTTTTTTCGGATCGCTTGAACCATTAAATTTTGATGTTCTTGCATAATTCCCATTCTCATCTTTATTTGCTGCGGGCGGAGTAACACCAAGAATTGACAATGGTACCGTGCTGCATCTATCCTGAGTTTTTCCATAATATTCACTGAAATTGTTTATTGAATTTCCGCGAATGAAATTCATTTCACTTTGTACTTTTATTTCTCCAAGAAAAATCTCAGTTGGTGTATCTGAATCCGGATCTTCATAAATCCATGCGCCCCACCAAACTCCATCCTCATCGGATTTTGTTCTCGTTAACTTTAATTGATAAAATACGTCCGATCTAATATCAAACGACTTTCTACAGCTCCAGCCGATTCCTTCTCCGCCAAATTCTAAGCAGCTGTCACCTGTGGCTTGAGTTGCATTCCACAAAGAGAAAAGTGCTTGCGCTTTTCCATTCGCATCAGTATTGAATCCTAAATAACCTCCATGTGCCGGATCCGCAGTCCATTTCCAGGTCATAACCCATTGTGAGGATGGGGCGGGCAATGCAATCCAAATTTTTTGCTCAACATTCGATATATCAACTGCATCATTTCCAAAATCCCAGAAAGTATAGGCATTAGCATATTGCTGCTGCTGTGCCTGGCAAGGGCTTAAAACCACGGCTGATATGGTAATAAAAGAAACCAAAAGTGAAATGCTGAAAACTGAAATTAACTTTTTCATATTTTATTTTCACAATAATTTTAAAAAAATTCTATTTGAAGAACAGCAATTAAGAAATAACAAATGGATCGCGTTAACATGGAAATGAAAGTTTGGAATCGGCAGTTAATATATAGTTAATTCATTTATAGCACAAGCGGTTATTTGCCTCAGTCTATAATGATAAGTGAATTCTAAAATGATATTTTAGCTATCATGCGGCATTTTGAAACAAAAAAAATTCTCATTTAAAGGATTGAATAAGTAAACAGAATTCATCTATATTATCATTCCAATTTGTGTGAATGGCTCCCGAGAAAATATTAACATTTAAATTAATAAAATTGTCCATTTCTGTGGTTTTGATTCGTCAATTAATTATAACTATCACTATTAAAACTTATCATAAAAAAGAAAGATAAATGGGTTAGCCGAAAACCATACAGAGTAGGCAAAAATAAAAATAAGGAGAAAAAAATATGAAAAAATTTGTAGTGATTTATCATGCACCGGCTGATGCGATGGAGCAAACTGCAAATACCAGTCCCGAAGATCAGGCAAAAGGAATGGAACAATGGATGAAATGGGCGCAAAAATGCGGCGATAAGCTGGTTGATTTAGGAACCCCGCTTATTAATGGCCAACAGCTTAGTCCCGATGGAAAAAGCAAAAACAGCAATAAAAATGTTGCCGGCTATTCTATTTTGCAAGCAGAAAATATGGACGAGGCAAAAGCCCTTCTTAATGATCATCCGCATTTAGGCTGGAATGCAGCATGTTCAATTGAAGTTCATGAATCCATGCCGCTTCCGGGAATGTAAAGTTAAAGCATGAGTAAATTCCAGCTTGCACAGATTAATATTGCTCGAATGAAGGGTGTGGACATTAACGACCCGGTTATGAAAGAGTTTGTTGATAACCTGGATAAAGTAAATGCAATTGCAGAAGACAGCCAGGGATTTGTTTGGAGATTGAAAGATGAGGAAAATAACGCAACGAGCTTCAATCCTTATAATGATGAACAAGTAATTATCAACATCTCCGTTTGGGAAAATATCGAGACACTCGAAAATTTTATGTACAAGACTCTTCATTCGGATTTTTTAAGGCGCCGAAAAGAATGGTTTCAAAAATTTGGAAATGCTTCTTTTGCTATGTGGTGGATACCGGAAGGGCAATTTCCTACCATTCAAAATGCAGTTGATAAATTAGATTATCTTCAAAAAAATGGGCCAACAAATCTGGTTTTTGATTTTAAAAATAAATTTTTACCTCTATAATCATTTATATATCATAGTATTTTAGAACTATTTATAAATCTAAAATTGGATATCTATTTAATAGACTTTTCATATTTAAATTCCAAATAAATTCCATAAAATTTTTTAAAGCCTATCATACCTCTTTCACTTTTATTGAACGTGAAACTTATCACTGATTATGAATCTATAAATATTATCTTAATTAAAATTTAGTTAATCATAATTATGAATTGGGAACTGATAATAAATTTTTCTTTAGCCATGCTGGCTATTCTTAATCCTATAGGTTTAATTCCTGTCTGGAGCGAATTAGCCGGTGATGAACAGAAAAATATACAAACAAAAATTGCTGTATTAGTAAGTTTAACTGCGGGTATAATTTTAATTATATTTTTGATTTTCGGCAGGCAAGTGCTGGAATTATTTCATATTGATCTTGCTTCCTTCCAAATGGCTGGTGGAATATTTCTTTTGCTTACGGGAATACATATGCTTGAAGGAAAGATTACGCAGTTAAAAGACCGCAGGGAAGATGGAGATAGTACAAGTGAAATTGCAAAAAAAAGATTTCGTAAAATAATTGTTCCACTTGGAATTCCCATGCTTGCCGGACCGGGTTCAATTACCACAGTACTTATTTACGGTGTTAAAGCAAAAAGTCTTGGCGAATTTATTGCTTTATCTGTTATTCTTTTACTTACAATATTAATACTTTTTCTTTTTTTTCTTTCTTCAAACTGGCTGGATAAAAAAATTGACAAACTAATTTTTACTGTATTTACCAGAATATTCGGATTAATAATCGCCGCAATTGCTGTAAGCTTCATCTTTGAAGCCTTAAAAAAGGCTTTCCCTTCCATCGGATAAATTAAAAATTTAGAATCGATAGTTTATCAAAAATAATTTTCACAACCGTTTTTTTTATTCAATTTTTCTCTAAGTTTCACATTGATTTTTGGGAGAAAAATGTCAGATTCAGAAATACTTTTTCAAAATACTTTTTATCAGTACTTACCTTTAATTTTTACAAATTTTAATTTCATTTAGGACAAGTTATATGGAAGGCCACTATACTATACCGCTTTTATCTTTAGTACCATTTGTTTTAATGCTTGCATCTATTGCAGTATTCCCTTTGTTCTGGAATCATTTTTGGGAACACAATAAAAATAAATTAATAATTGCAATAATTTTAAGTTTGCCGATAATAGTCTTTTTAGTCGCGTCTAATTTAACTGATAAGCTTTTAGAAACTATGCTGTTCGATTATGTCCCATTCATCGTTTTACTTGGGGCATTATTTACGATTACAGGGGGAATATTTTTAAGCGGTGATATTGAAGCAAAACCATCTATCAATACTTTATTTTTAGCAATAGGTGCTGTGCTAGCTTCATTTATGGGAACCACAGGTGCTGCTATGCTTCTTATCCGTCCAGTTATCTATACAAACAAAGAAAGAAAATTTAAAGTACATACCATTCTTTTCTTCATTGGTATTGTTGCAAATTGCGGCGGACTATTAACTCCTTTGGGTGACCCCCCATTATTCATGATGTACTTGCGAGGTGCAAGCTTTTCATGGTTCTTCAAACTTTTTATCGAATGGTTATTTACAAACGGAGCATTACTTGTAATTTATTATTTTGTTGACTCTTACTATCATAAGAAAGAACCTGCAACAGCCATATTCAGAGACAAAACCCAAATAAAGCCCATTAAAATTCAAGGCACACAAAATTTAATTTTCTTAGCAGGTGTGGTTTTAGCAGTTGCATTTTTGAATGATCATTATTTAGCATTTATTAGGCATAATGAATATTTCAAATTTATTCGTGAAATTGTAATTGTAGCATTGGCATATCTATCCATTTTATTCACTCCGCATATGACACGCGTTTCCAACAATTTCACATGGGAACCGATTAAAGAAGTTGCGTATTTATTTCTTGGTATCTTTATAACAATGGTTCCTTGCATATTATATTTGGAATCCAATGCAAAACAGCTTGGCGTACAAACTCCAACTCAATTCTATTATTACACCGGCCTATTAAGCAGCTTTTTAGATAATACTCCAACAGCGGTTACTTTTCATTCGTTGGCGCTCGGCCTTGGCGAACAAGTTGGGGCAATGGCTGCCGGAATTCCCGAAATCTTATTACGGGCAATTAGCATAGGCGCGGTTTTCTTCGGAAGCATGACATATATTGGTAATGGACCAAATTTTATGGTTAAAGCGGTTGCAGAAGAGAACAATATTAAAATGCCGGATTTCTTCAGCTACATGTTCAAATTTTCTTTAATTGTATTACTCCCGATTTTTATTATTGTTGAATTGTTATTTATTTAATGGTATTGGATTTAAGATTTCGGTTAATTTTTAGTGAGATTTAAATCTCAAATTATTGAAGTTTGATTTATATAAACATAAGTAGTACATTTAACTAAATTTTAATTTAAAAAATCTTGTTTTGGGATTGTTATAGTATAAAATAATATTTAACTTTTCCGGTATTGATAGGCTCTATACTTATAATTCAATTCCACAAAAATTGTTTATGTAAATCAGGTGCAGTAACATTAATATTTCTGCCTAATTTATCTTCCTCAAGTCATCAAAAAAATAATAGTTGATTCTTCTCACAATATTTATAAGGATAAAGATGTCGGATAGTAACATAAATAGCTCAAGATTTGAAGTTATAAATTCAATAGAAGAATTTGTTTCAAAAAACTTATCATCTCTGTTAAAACCAATCGAGGAGAGCTGGCAGCCTTCTGATTTTTTACCGGATATGACAAAAGACGGTTGGCGGGACGAAGTGAATGAATTTAGAGAGAGAGCAAAGGAAATGCCGGATGAACTTTTAGTAGTTCTTGTGGGAGATATGGTTACTGAGGAAGCCTTGCCTACTTATCAAACATGGTTAAACAGGCTTGAGGGAATTACGGATGTTACAGGAACCAGTGATTCGGCGTGGGCAAAATGGAGCAGAGGCTGGACATCTGAAGAAAACCGTCACGGCGATCTTCTAAATAAATATTTATACCTTACCGGCAGAGTAAATATGCGCGCGGTTGAAACCACAATCCATCATCTAATAAATAATGGCTTTAATCCTTTAACTGAAAACGATCCTTATCTTGGTTTTATTTATACTTCTTTTCAGGAAAGAGCAACAAAAATTTCTCACTCAAATGTAGGCAGACTCGCAAAAAAAGCCGGTGAAACTCAACTTCATAAAATTTGCGGATTAATTGCCGGAGATGAGGCCAGGCATGAAAGAGCCTATAAATTATTTATGACAAAGATTTTTGAAGTTGATCCTGTACAAGCAATACTTTCGTTTGCGAAAATGATGAAGCTGAAAGTTACCATGCCGGCTAATATGATGACTGACGGATATGATAAAAATTTATTTACTAAGTTTTCAAATGTCGCCCAAAGAATTGATGTTTATACGGTTAAAGATTATGCAAGCATTATAAAAAATTTAGTTGAAAGCTGGGAAATTCCTACTCTAAAGGGATTATCAGATGTGGCAGCTAAAGCACAAGATTATCTTTGTAATCTTTCGGAAAGATATATGTCGATAGCGAATAGATTATCTTTTGCCGGAGAAGCCGAAAAGTTTAGCTGGATTTACGATCGAAAAGTTTAAAGGCGATAGTTAATTAAGCTCAATTACCGGTGACATATTTTTAACTAAATAAACTGCATCGCGAGGCCGGATTAATTTTTCACATTTGAATGTTATTGAATCACCTTTAGCAGCCTGTTGAACTAAATTATCATTTAGCATCATTTCAGTTATTATCATTTCAACAACTCCCGTAGTTGGACCAATAATATAAATTTTATCGCCTGATGTAATTGTTCCGGTTTCTATCAGCAGGTGAGCTGCTTTTGGCTGTTTAAAATAATTAATTACTTTCCCTATATACTGCTTCCGGGTTGAAGCTTTACTGCCATATATGTCGCTATAATCACTGGAACTTGGAATATCAAAATAGAAACCTGAAGAAAAGCCGCGGTTATAAACTTCTTCAAGTTCACTCAGAAAGCTTCTTTTTATTTGCAGGGTTAGTTCATTGTTAAAATATAAATCAATTGCTCTGCGGTATACTGAAACAACTTTGTGAACATATTCGGGACTTCTTTTTCTTCCCTCAATTTTAAATGAATTTATTCCTGCTTCGATTAATTGATCTAAAAATTCAATTGTACATAAATCTTTAGGTGAAAGAATATAGTCATTACCGATTATCATTTCTTTATCGGTTGTTTCATCAACCACTTTAAATTCTCTCCGGCATGGCTGAACACATTCTCCCCTATTAGCACTTTTATCAAATAAATGATGACTCATAAAACATCTTCCGCTTACAGCTATGCACATTGCTCCATGAATAAATGCTTCTATTTCAAGATCAGTTTTACTGCGAATTATTTTTATTTCTTCTAAAGAGCATTCACGCGCCAAAACAACTCTTTCGGCTCCTAGTCTTTTATAAGTATCAAGAGATATAGAATTTGAAATTGAAGCTTGAGTTGAAATACAGAAAGGCATATTGTATTTATGGCAAAGTTCAATAACTCCCAAATCCCAGCAAATTATTCTATCAATTTTATTTTTTTTTGCTTCACGAATAATAATTTCTATTTCATCAATTTCATCTTCATAAATTACAGTATTGAGAGTTATGTAAGTTTTAACATTTCTATTTTGACAAAATTCAGAAATCTCTTTCAAATCATTTAAAGCAAAATTTTTTGCCTTAGCCCGCATATTTAATTTGCCAATTCCAAAATAAACTGCATCTGCTCCGGCATTAACCGCTGCAGTTAACATTGTCATATCCCCGGCTGGGGCCATTAATTCGGGTTTAAATATTTCCATTCGAATATTAATTCATTGGCTGTTTACAATATGTATTTAGCATCTAGCCTAACTTTTTTCTTCCCAAACTCTTGAAATTTCAACAATAACTTTTACTGCCATTTCCATATCCTGAACAGAAACCCATTCTTCCTTGGAGTGATAAGCATGTTCGCCCGCAAAAATATTTGGTGTCGGCAAGCCCATAAATGAAAGTCTTGAACCGTCAGTCCCTCCACGGATTGGGCTTAATATAGGTTCAATATTTAAATTCTTCATTGCTTGAATTGCAAAATCTGAAACTTGCGGATGTTCATCTAAAACCTCTTTCATGTTCCTGTATTGCTCAACAACTTCAAATTCCATTTTAGCACCGGGAAATTTTTTGGTAGTATCAGTTGCTAGTTTCTTCAGAAAATCTTCATACTCTTTTAATTTGGCTGAATCAAAATCTCTAATAATAAATTTTAAGACTGTAGCTTCTTCATTTCCATTGAAAGAAGTACAATGTACATATCCTTCTCTCTTTTCAGTGGTTTCAGGTGATAAAGAATCTTTTGGAAGTTTTTCTATAAAATCTGAAGCTACTTTAATAGAATTAATCATTTGGCCTTTTGCATAACCGGGATGAATATTTTTACCGATAAATTTAATCGAAACACCATCGGCACTAAAAGTTTCCGTTTCAACTTCCCCGCGGCTTTGTCCATCAACTGTATATGCATATTGCGCACCAAATTTTTTAACATCAAATTTTTCGGTTCCCCTGCCTACTTCTTCATCGGGAGTAAAACAAATTTTAATGGTTCCGTGCTTAGCTTCAGGATGAGTGAGAAAGTAATTTACGGCGTCAACAATTTCCGCAACGCCTGCTTTATTATCTGCGCCTAATAACGTTGTTCCATCCGCAGTTATGATGTCATAGCCAATCATATTAGCTAGATCCGGATTTCTCATTGCTTTAATTACCTGGTTATCGTTAGGAAGTGCAATATCTCCACCTTGATAATTTTTATGGATAACCGGGTTAACGTTAAGGCCGCTCACAGCTGGAGAAGTATCAACGTGTGAAATGAAACCAATGATAGGAACATTTTTACTTGTGTTTGAAGGAAGAGTTGCCATTACATATCCGTACTCATCAACATGCGCGTCTTTTAGTCCCAGTTGTTTTAACTCTTTTGCCAAATCGTTAGAAAGAATTTTCTGTTTTTCAGTACTTGGAAAAGAATTCGAATCTTCATCAGATTGAGTGTCATATTTTACGTAATTTAAAAATCTATCAACACAAGTGAATTTATAATTATTGTCAAACATTTTTTCCTCTATTTTTATTGATTTTAATAGCTCAAACTATTGAAATTGCTTATTACTCGCAAGGTTTTAAGGTTTTTTGATATGTAAAGAAAAGATTAGATGACATTAATCATTGATTAAAAATTAAATTCTAGAGATAAAAATAATTCCTTTTTATTTGGCAATAATTAATTTTTTTGTCTCTCTAAAATTTCCGGTATGTAAAGTATAAAAGTACACTCCGCTTGAGAGGCCTTCAGCATTAAAATCTATTTGATAAGTTCCAGGTTTTTTTAATTCATTTACAAGTAATGCAATCTCTTTTCCAAGCACATCATAAATTTTAACGGAAACGAAATCTTGTTCCGCAATGGAAAATTTAATTGTTGTTGTCGGATTAAATGGATTCGGATAGTTTTGAAATAAAATATATTGATCGGGAAATTGAGAAATTTCATTATCCGTTTCACCTACGCTTACAACACCACCCGATTTGTAAACAGCTAAACCTCCGCCATGCGTTGCAATCCAGGTGTTTCCATTCTTTTCAAATTTAATTGATCTGATATAATTATTAGGCAAATCTGAATTAAACATATTATGGACTATCCAATTATTATCATCAAAGATAGCCACACCGCCGCCGTTTGTTCCCACCCATTTAAAACCATTTTCATCAATTATAATATCTCTGATTAAATTTGAAGGAAGGCCGGAATTAGAGGTTTTATAAATATCCCAATTATTATCATCAAAACTAGCTAACCCGTTAAAAGTGCCAATCCACTTTTTACCATTTGAATCAATAGTAATGGCAGTGACAAGATCATTCGGTAAATCCGAATTTGCTGTATTATAAACAATCCAGTTCGCGCCATCATAAACAGCAGCACCTCCACCATATGTACCTATCCACTTTTTTCCTTCAGCATCAATGGTTATTGAAAATACGTCATTATTAGGTAAACCAGAATTTAAAGTATCGTAGATTGTCCAGTTTGTTTCATCAAACACAGCCAGGCCGCCGCTTGTACCAACCCACTTATTGTTATTTCCGTCTATTGATAAAGAGAGAACATCATTGGCAGGTAAACCTGAGTTAAGACGGTCATAAACTGTCCAATTTGTGCCGTCAAACTTTAACAAACCGCCCAGAGTTCCGAACCATTTATTTCCATTCTGATCTATGCTTAAACAATAAACAACATTTGAGGGTAAATAAGCTGTCCAGTTAGTGCCGTCGAAAAAGGCCAGGCCGTTAAAAGCTGTGCAAAACCATTTACCGCCATTATCTTCAATAACTATAGATAAAATACGATCGTCAGGCAGGCCCGAATTAGATGTGTTATATACAATCCATTCCGGGTTTTCGGAGAAGAGTGGAGCAGTTGATATTAACAAAAATACTTGTGTAAAATAAAAACGATTTATTAAACTTTTAAACATTACACTTGCTCCATCGAATTAATGAGAAAATATATACTTTCAGTTTATCGGAATAAAAAATCTAGATTAAATCATATTATTTCTTTGAAGGTCAGCAGTATAAATAGAAATAATTCTTACATGATCTGGGAATGGGGTTTTTGATTTTTTTTAAATGTAGCCGTAAAAAAGTTAATTCACAAGGGTAATTAATATTTTCATTTATTTTTTATTTAATGGAAAATAATTTCCCAATTGTTGATTATTGAGGAAAGTTAACGTGAAACTTCTATATCATCATTTAATCAAAACCAACTTTTGGGAATAAATTATAGATTGGTTTGAACCTGTAAGCGGACTATCAACTTTTAATTGATATATATAAACTCCGCTGGCTAAATTTGCCGCGTCAAATACTACCTTGTAGCTGCCGGATGTTTGGGTTTGATTTACCAGCGTTGCTGCTTCTCTTCCAAGTAGGTCATAAATCTTAAGCTGCACATGCGGAGCAATTCCAGTTTCCATAATTGGGATAACATACTTTATTGTAGTAGTCGGATTAAATGGATTCGGATAATTTTGATATAGCTCTATACTATTTGGTAAATCTGGATTTTCATTTGCAGAAGCAATAATAAATAAAATGTTAACGCCTGTGGTATCATAACTTGAAGGATTAATGTTGATATTATTTGCTGATGCATCGGGCAATCCGATTTTTTGTGCAATCAAATTATAGTTTCCATAAGGTAAATCTGCCACTCTGTAACTTCCGTCTTCTTTTGACAAACCATAATTGTATAATAAATTGTTTGAAGTCGATTGTGCATAAATAACCACATCACTTACTGCCTCTTGAGTTGCCTGGGAAGTTAAAACCTTTCCGCTAACAGAACCACCGCCGATGGAAGAGTCGCGCGGCATTCGAATATCAATGTTTGTCAAATTTGTGTTTATATAAATTGAATCAGCCTGCTGCCAAAACACTGAAGCATTGTCGTTACTGTAATAGGTAGGAACATAATAATCCGAAAAAGATTGGATGTAATAATAACCCGGCTCTTTAATTCCTTCTATTGAATAAGTCCCGTTACTATTTAATAATGCAGTGTAAGTTAAACTGGTATCTTGAATATTTTTATCTTCTAAAAATTCATGACTGCTTTTATTAACAATTTTTTTAGGAGTATGATCGCCTTTCCGCATAACAATAATTGCTCTCTTTAAAAGATTATGCGATAATGAATCCAATATCCTGCCTCTAACACTGTTTCCGTTATAATCAATTTTTTCTAACTGAAAATTGATATTTAATTGGCTGCCTACTCCCAGCTTTACAATTTTTGCCCTAAAGGGATCTCTTCTGCCATCATAAAATGAAACATAGAATGAGTCAGCCGCAGCCCCTATTGAGTAATAACCTACAGGCAATTCCATACTGTAATTTCCATTTGCATCTGTAACTATCTTCCGGATTATATAGTTTCCTTCAAGAAAAAAATATACTTGCGCGTTGCTAATTGGATTTGCGCCATCAGTAACTTTACCTGCAATTGTTCCTTCTTCTGTTTCATCATGATAAAATTGAATTTCAATTTTAATTTTTTCGAGCTGGTTTTTTCCATTGTTAATAATATACATTGTGTCTGTTGTATCAGAAATTGTTATCCATGGATATCCTGAAATAATACAATCCATCAAAGCTGAATCACCTGGCTGGAGAACAAAAGGGAATGTATAATATTTGTCGAAACGGATATAATAAAGGTTAGAGTTATAATAAATAGAATCAATTATTAACGGCTGATCTCCCTTATTTGTGAAATAAACATTTTCAATTCTATCGAATACATCTCTATATCTTAATCTATTTGTGGAAAGATCTAATTCAGGTTGGGCATTTAAGGCATCTGCCAAAATAAATGATAATAGGATAAGGAAAATTATTTTCTTATAATTCTGCATATTGTTAAAGTACTTTATAAATATTATAATATTAGTAATTCAAATATTAAAATAGTGACAAATTAAATTGGATTTTAAAAATCTCAATTACATAAATTTCACACAGAAAGAACTCGAGGAGCTTTTCACTAAAGCTAAGCAAGGCGACTCTAATTCTTTTGCCGAACTCTCTGGTTATGTTAGGCACATATCATATAGTTACTTTAACTCAAAGCTTAAAAAAGGAAAGATAAAAAACAAGGAAGATGTTGAGGATTTATCAAACAACGTGTATATATCTTTCGCCGAGCAGTATCATAAAATAGAAAACCTGGAATTCTGGCTGAGGCGTGTTCTTTTTTTAAGCTTTGTTAACTGGTACAAAAAAAATGCTTCCCGGAGGTCAACTGAATTAAATGAAGCCCGTTATTTACCGAGTAAGGAAAATAATCCGGGAGATTCAGTAGACGTTCAAAAAATAATGAAATTGATTGATACTTTAAGTGAAGATAAGCAGAAAGTGCTTAAAATGAGATTCTGGGAAGACCTTAAATTTTCGGAAATTTCGGAACAGTTAGGTAAATCTGAAGATGCGGTTAAAAAAATATTTTACAGATCAATAGAAGAACTAAAAAATATGATTTAGACTGTCACTTTCAGGAATTTCAAATTACTATACTTAATAAATATTAAAAGTGTTATGGATAATAAAGATAAATTATATGAACTGCTTCAAAAGGAAAATTTTTCAAAAGAAGACGAAAATATTCTTAACCAAATTATTAGTAATGATATTGAAGCAAAAGAAATTTATTTAACTCACAATAAAATTAAAGCAGCACTAAATTCTCCCCAAAATCATTTAAGTGAAGATGAAATTGCTGATTATTTATTAGTTCAGAATAATAATGATCCAGTTGACAATAATATTTATGCGAAGGTTCCCTTCATTGAGAAGCACATCCGGGAATGCTCTAAATGCAAAGAAATATTTCAATCATTTAATGAAGAGTACGCCGACATTGAAAGTGCCTTAAAATCGGAATTACACAAACCTGATGAAAACATTTCCGAAAAACCGGTTGAAAATAAAATAATATACAAACAGCCATTTTATTCTAAATATATTTTTGTAGGACTTTTGCTGGCAGCATTTGTTTATGGAGGTATGTTTATATTCTCCCAGATAATTAGTCCGTCAACTTATGACATCGCAGTTTTAAATGATAACGAAGAAGTTTATATAACCAGAGGAAGAGGAACAGAATATTTTCAAAAAAGCTTAAGCGCCCTGGATGATAAAGATTACAATAAAACGATTGAATATTTAAAAGATGATATTAAGGCTAACTCTAAAGACGAAACAATTTTCTATTCATATTATATTCTCGGACTAACATATCTGGAAACTGCACCCAAAAGCTTCATTGGATTGTTCCCGGCATTTAATAAGGAGAATGTCGAAGAAGGGATTACGAATCTTAAAAAATCTATTGAGTTGAATAATTCAGGCAAATATGAAAACATAAATCTTGACTCATATTTTTACCTCGGGAAAGCTAGCTTAATGGAAAATAATTTGGAATCTGCTAAAAAATATTTTTCTATCGTGATTCAAAAGCACGGCAGTAAAATGAACGAAGCCAAAACCATACTTAATGAATTGGATTAAATAAGTGTTAAATGTCTTTTACAAAAATCTCCATATCAATAATACTAATTGTTTCTGCTTTTATTTTTTCAACCAACAGCAGTGAAAAAGCAATTAAAGTCTCCACAGCTTTAAACATCTCTAATATCGATTCGTTAATCTCAAAAATAAAAATCAACGGCTGGAGTGACGCCTATATAAACGATAGCAGATCATTAATAATTAACTCTGAAAAAGCTGCGGCGGCAAACTATAAAAAGTTATTTTCTTCTCTTCCCAATTCAGTCCCCAAAAGCTTTGTTAATTCTTTATTCCTTAAAAAAGAAGAAAACTTTGAAGCAATGTATGATACACTTGTTTCGATAATTGATTCTCATCCGCATTTCTTTTTTTATTATGAAGAACTTGTTTTTGCAGCTAGAGCAACAAACCAGTTAACTATTTTAGAAAGTTTGATAAATGATAAAATTAAAAGCAGTAAACGGCAGTATAATTTTTTATTAGGCTTAACAGCCTCTGCGCAAGGTAAATATGAAGATGCTGCAAAATATTTTGAAAATGGATTAAAGAAATATCCTAAAAATAATTTCTTGCTTTATAATTTATATTATGCTTACCGCAACCTTGACGATTATGAAAAAGCAATGGATATACTAAATATTCTATCTGATAATATTAATAAAGATGACTTATTTTATATTCCGGTTCTTCTTGCAAAAGGTTCACTTAATTTTTTATCAGGTGATTATAAAAAAGCTGAGGCATTTTACTCTTCAGCATTAAATCTATCAATTAAACAGCTTGATAATCAAAATGAAGCTACTGCCAGGATAAATCTTGGTTTAATTGAAGATGTGAACGGCGATGTTTTTTCAGCAAGAAAAGAATTCAGCAGAGGTTTAGAAATTGCAAAGAACATTAATGATATTGAACTTACTGCATACGCCCATAGTGAATTAGGAGTATCGTATTCATACACTAATGAATTAATAGAATCTAAAGAAAATTATTTATCCAGCTATAAGCTTTACGAAAAAATCGGGAATGTGCTTCGACTATCACTGCTTTCAAGCAACATTGCAAAAATTTACCAAACAATGTTTGATTATAAATCCGCTATTAAATATTATGAACAGGGAATTGAATTTGCCGGAGAAAATAAAAGAGCTCATGCATTTAATCTGCGCGGTCTTGCCGATGTTTATACTAACATTTCTGATTATGCTAAAGCGTTGAACTATTATAAAGAAGCATCAAAAATATCTTCAAAAATAAAGGATCTTTCCCTTCAATCCGGAATCAATTCCGGGCTCGGAACTTTAAATTATAATCTTAATCATTACAATACAGCTCTGAAGTTATTTG
Organism: uncultured Ignavibacteriales bacterium; assembly: GCA_963731745.1. Classification (GTDB taxonomy): domain Bacteria; phylum Bacteroidota; class Ignavibacteria; order Ignavibacteriales; family Ignavibacteriaceae; genus CAVSWT01. The sequence goes on along the minus strand of CAVSWT010000023.1, from coordinate 194,320 downwards.
AACAAGCAAAAGACTTTAGCGCAATTAATCATAATCCTTACTTGACTGCCGATTTGGACTATAAAATAGGAATGACTTATCTTCAGCTGGACAGCCTTGTTTCTGCAGAGAAATTTTTTGTCAGTGGAATGAAGACTGCTAAAGAAGCGGATGATTTCATTACAGAATCTTCAAATATTGAAGGGTTAACACAGCTTCTAATCAGCAAGAATAATCTTTCCGAAGCAAAAAAATATATAGAAACTTTAAATCAGATTTCGCAAAAGCATAATTGGGATTATTTATTTTCCGTAAAATATCTTTTAGAAGGTAAAATAAATAAACTTGAAAATAATTTTAATAAAGCGAAAGATAATTTTGAGGCAGCATTAAAATTTGCCGATAGAGCAAATGAAATAAGTATTAAAGTTGAAGCATACCACTTTTTAGCAAAGCTTTTTGCTGAACATAATTTAAACGAAGGTGCTGAGTCATATTATTTATCTGCTGCAAAAATAATTGAAGATGTTTCCCGGCCTATGTTTCAAAAAAATGATATACAAATTTCTTACTTTGCTGGGAATAGAAATGTTTATGATGATTATATTATTTTTTTATTGAAGCAAAAAAAATATGAAAGAGCTTTCAACGAAATAGAAAAGGCACGCTCCCGAAACATGCTGCAGAATTTGAATCATTTAAAATTCAGCTCTTTAGTGGATGATGAAAAAACTTTAAACGATATATACCAATATGACTGGATTATAAATTCAGGAATATATTCTAAAGAGGAGATTGACTCGGTTAGAAATAAATTGAAATCGTTGGAAATTGAATTGGTTACTAAAGAGCCGGTTCTAAAAAAATATTTTAATTTTAATTATACGCTTGGTAAAAATGAAATCCAGCATCATCTTCTAAAGAACGAAACCATAATTTCATACTATTCGGAAAATAACAGCACCTATATTTTTATTATTTCGAAAAATGATTTTAATGCAATTCAAATCAACATAAAATTAGATTCGCTTAAACAAAAGATCTCACAAATATCATCTTACTTTAACAATAAATTTGATGTTCAAAGAAATTATTATAACCAGGATTTATTTTCTTTTAATGCTAAAGCTGCTAATGAGCTTTTTAAAATATTATTTAAACCGGCTGCTGAATATCTAAGTAAAGATCAGGATATAATTATCATTCCATCTGTTGAATTGATTTCACTACCGTTTGAATTTTTAGTAACCAACTATGATGAAAGTGAAAGCCCATATAATTATTCAGGCAAACAATTTTTAATTTACGATTACAATATTTCCTACTCTCCTTCCGCTACTGTTTTCATTGACCAGCAGCAGAACAATTTAAAAAATAACGGCAATGCTTTAGTGGTAGGCAACCCTTCTATAAATAATAAGATGGAAGGATATTCGGAGCGAAGAGGCTTGCTGGAAGAGAGCGGTGGTTTGCCGAGAAATATAGCCCTGTTGCCTTTAAAATATTCCGGCGAAGAAATTAGTGAAGTTAGTCAGCTGCTTAATTCCAATAAAGTGCTTACTGAAAAAGAAGCCACGGAATCTAACTTTAAGGAAAATGCGCGTCTCAGTAGAATAATTCATCTTTCAACTCATTCATTTTTATTTAATAAGCAGCCTTTAATATTCTTTTCTAACTCTTACGATCCCGACAATGATGGGTTTTTGGAAGCTTCAGAGATTTCACAGTTGAAATTAAATAGTGATTTGGTTGTATTAAGTTCATGCAATTCCGGGTTAGGAACGATTGATGAATCGGAAGGTATTATCGGGATGACCAAAGCTTTCTTTGAAGCCGGTTCAAAAAGTATTGTAGTTTCTTTATGGGAGGTAAATGATAAGTATACTTCTAAATTTATGCAGCTGTTTTACGAAAGGTTAGACCAGGGGTTAAATAAATCAAAAGCTTTAAGATATGCGAAAATAGATTTCATTAAAAAATATTCCCCCAACCCTTATTTTTGGAGTGCCTTTGTTCTATCTGGAAACATTGATAAGATTATAATTCCAAAGCATAAATATGTATCAAAGTATTTAATTTTTGTTCTGCTAATTATTTTCTTTGGCTTCGTAATCCTATTTTTTGTAATAAGAAGAAAACGTCAATTAAAATTAATAACCTCGAGTTAATACTTTTTCCATATCTGATTTTATCATTATACTTATAATGACTTGTATTTTTGGTGCGGTTACGGAAGATTAAAAAGCCTATCTAATCTTTCCCTTGAGAAGGGAAAGACTTGTTTTCAATTATGACTTCACATATTTCATTTTGACAATTCTATTAATTTAAAATCAAAATTTTTTTTGAAGAGTTGAAATTAATAATTTAAAGTTATTATCTGCAATAACCTCTTCCATTTTTAAGGGATGGGTTCGGATTTGGAAAACATTTATGAGTAGATTCACTTTTTCAGATATGCTTCCTTATTTCCGACATAACATAATCTAGATGATCTATAACCTCCTCATTCTTAAAACGTATTACTCGTAAGCCAATACAATTCAAAATACTGGTTCTCTCTTCATCTTGTTTTAGTTTATATTTATGATATCGCCCATCGAGTTCTATAATTAACTTTTCTTCATGGCAATAAAAATCTCCTACAAAAAAACTTTCGCTGCCTTTTAAATCATAAAAGAATGGATGTTGTCTTAAAAATTTCTTGCTGCAAATATTTTTTCTGCGCAAAGCTTCCCATAAAATTCTTTCAGCTTTTGTCGGGTTATTTCGTAATTCCCTGCAAGTGGATTTTGCAACTTTGGCAAGTTCTGCTTTCTTATTTAAACTCATTTAGAGCACTCAAATAAATTATAGAGCTAATTAAATTTTAGTCTAATAGAGCAATAAAATATAAATTCCGAACCTTTAATTATCTCTGTTATGTTAAATGAAAATTGCAATCGCGGAACAATTTATTGCTCCAAATTTTGTTTTTGCTTTCCAGCCGATAAGTTTAATGATTTGTATTTTTGGTGCGGTTACGGAAGGTTAAAAACCCTATCTAATCTTTCCCTTGAAAATGGAAAGACTTGTTTTCAAATTAGACTTCACATCTTCATTCTGACAGTTCTATTAGTTTAAAGTCATAATATTTTTTAAGAGTTGGAATTACTAATTAAAAGTTATTATCTGCAATAACCCCTTCCATTTTTAAGGGAAGGGTAGGGATGGGTTCGGATTTGGAAAACATTTGTAAGTACGACTTGATCCCTAAAATTTTTAGTTGTCCAATTCAAAACACCGGTTAAAATTAATAACCTCGAGTTAATACTTTTTCCATATCTGATTTTATCATTATACTTACCAGGTCTTCAAATTTTGTTTTGGCTTTCCAGCCAAGAAGCTTTTTTGCTTTTACCGGACTGCCTATCAATAAATCAACTTCAGTAGGGCGATAATAGGTTGGGTCAATATCTACTACCCGCATTCCCTTTTTAAGCTTAGTGGAAAAATCTAGACTATAATTTTTTGTGTTTGTATTAAAGCCAATGAGTGATTTTGCTTTGTCTAATTCAATATTTTTGATATATCCCTTTTCTTTCTCTTTTTTGCCGCGCCATTCAATTTCAATCCCCAATTCTTTAAATGTAAGCTCGGTAAATTTTCTTACAGTATTGGTTTCCCCGGTTGCCAGTACAAAATCTTCAGCATTTTTATATTGAAGGATGCGCCACATGCCTTCGCAGTATTCAGGGCGCAAATCCCCAGTCACGTTTTGCATCCAGGTTTCCTAACAGCAAATCGTTCTGCAAGCCGGCAGCTATTCGTGCTGCAGCACGAGTTATTTTCCTGGTTACAAATGTTTCTCCGCGTCTTGGTGACTCGTGATTAAATAAAATTCCGTTGCATGCAAATAAATTATACGCTTCTCTGTAATTAACAATTATCCAATATCCGTAAAGCTTGGCAACGCCGTATGGTGATCGCGGGTAGAAAGGTGTTTTTTCTGTCTGCGGAACTTCCTGAACTTTTCCAAAAAGTTCGCTGGTTGAAGCCTGGTATAATTTTACTTTTTTCAAACCCACTTCACGGATTGCATCTAAAAATCTTAATGTGCCTAAAGCATCAACCTGTCCGGTATAATCCGGGAGTTCGAAGGAAACTTTAACATGACTTTGTGCAGCAAGATTATAAATTTCATCAGGTGCTATCTTTTCCAATATTCGATTTAAGTTACTGGTGTCCACAACATCCCCATAATGCAGAAATAATTTCTTGTTCAATATTTCCGGATCCTTATAAAGATGTTCTATTCTACCGGTATTGAAAGAACTGCTTTTTCTGATTATGCCATGAACTTCATAACCTTTTTCTAATAAAATTTCTGTTAAGTAACTACCATCCTGTCCTGTAATTCCTGTTATTAAAGCTTTCTTCATAGTTTTTATTTTGAATTTTGATTTTTGAAATTTGAATTATTTAAGAACCACTTATATGTAAGCTCAATGCCTTCTTGAAGTTCCGTTTTATATTTCCATCCAAGTTCTGTCATTCTGCTTACATCCATTAATTTTCGCGGGGTTCCATCTGGTTTTGTTGAATCATAAATAATTTTTCCTTTAAAACCCACTACTTCAGAAATTATATTTGCCAGCTCAATTATTTTTAGATCTTTACCCGAGCCAACATTTAAATGCGTAATACCCTGCTTGTAAATATCATCTGCATTAATATTATTTAACAAAAAATAAATCCCATCGGCAAGATCATCTACATATAAAAACTCACGCAAAGGATTTCCGCTTCCCCACAAAGTTACATTTTCATCCTTATTGATTTTAGCTTCATGAAATTTTCTAATTAACGCCGGTAGGACGTGAGATGTTTTTAAATCAAAATTATCATTTATGCCATAAAGATTGGTAGGCATAGCTGAATAAAAGTTGCAGCCATACTGCAGATAATAATTCTCGCATAATTTTATACCGGCAATTTTTGCAATTGCATAAGGCTCATTTGTTGTTTCAAGATAATCAGACAAAAGGTATTCTTCTTTCAATGGCTGCGGGGCAAGCTTAGGATATATACATGAGCTTCCGAGAAATATTAATTTATCAACTTTGAATTTATAAGCTGCATTAATAATATTTGCTTCAATCATTAAGTTATCGTAAATGAAATCAGCACGGTAGGTATTGTTAGCTAATATTCCGCCGACTTTTGCTGCCGCGATAATAACCACCTCCGGCTTTTCAGTTTCGAAATATTTTTCTACTTCATCCTGCCTTATTAAATTTAATTCTGATGAAGACTTAAAAATCAGCCTATTAAATTCTTCCGATTCCAGTTTTCTTTTTATTGCAGAACCAACCATTCCAGTGTGGCCTGCAATGTACATTTTACAGTCTTTTCTAATATCGCTCATTACATCTGATTATTTTATTATAATTAAAATTACATTTATGTGTCAAGACGATTGAGTGAAAGGTTGAATGAAAAATGAGTGATTGAATGTAAGAATGTCTGTTTGATTATTTATATACTTCATACTTTTCGACAATCTCTTTTATTTGATAATCATTCTTCCAATCATAATTTGTTTTTAAATATTCAATACTAGTTTTATTCAATTTGATCAACTTGTTTTCTAAAGAATAATGTTTCCGGTCATATTTGGCAAACCATGTTTCATCTATTATAACCGCATTAAATAGAGCAAATATTTGAGAATAATTTTCTCCTAGTGATGACAACGCATATGAATTGAATTGAATATTTTCTTTTAAAAATCTTCTGCAATACCCTTCAGCTATATTTGAAGATACAGATAATGCTGAGTCTTCTATTTGACCTTTGACCTTAAAAGTCACATTGGGAATAGAATGTAATTTTTCATTTATATATGAAAAAAGTTCAATAGCTTCCTGCCATACTTCTAGTTTTCTATAACCTCTATTAATATTTTTATTCTTTTCTATGTATTGTTTTGCTTTAAGATTCATGCAAATAATTAAATTTAATAAAAAGATACTTTTACTTTTATTTATTCAGAATTTCATTCAATCATTCATCCATACATTCAAACAATCAAACATTCACTAATTCATCAATTCAATCATTCTTTAAAAATTCTTTTATTTTATCAACTACAAAACTTAATTGTTCTTCAGTCAATTCTGGATAAATTGGTAATGCGACAGATGTATTTGCTGCCATTTCTGCATTCGGGAATTCTCCTTTTTTATAGCCAAGATTACTGAAACATTCCTGTAAATGGAATGGAACAGGATAATAAATTTCAGTTCCTATTTTATTAGCAGTTAAAAATTCCCGGAGCTTGTCTCTTTGCTCAACTCTTATAATATACTGATTATAAATGTGGTAATTAAAATTTTGACTTTTGATATTTGACTTTTGGCCTTCATATACAGCTTTAGGCAGCAGCACTTTATTTTTACTGTCAAATGATATTCTGCCTTCTTCTTCAGCAAGCCCGGCTTTGGTAAATAATTTAGTGTATGTGTGAGCGTTCTGTCTTCTTTTTTCCGACCAGCTGTCCAAATGAGGAAGCTTTACACTTATAACCGCAGCCTGTATTGCGTCCAGTCTAAAATTTCCGCCGATAATCTTATGATAATATTTTGGTTTTGCGCCATGGACCCGCTGGATAAAAAGTTTTTCAGCCAATTCATCATCATTGGTTGTAACTAAACCGCCGTCACCAAAGCAGCCCAAATTTTTACTTGGGAAAAATGAAAAGCAGCCGATATCACCAATTGTTCCTACATGTTTTCCATTTTTATATTGTGTGCCTATTGCCTGGGCAGCATCTTCTACAACTTTCAAATTATGTTTTTTCGCAATCGCAATTATTTCATCCATCTCTGCACTTTGTCCATACAAGTGCACTGGAATTATAGCTTTAGTTTTAGATGTTATTTTTTCTTCAATTTTCTTGGGATCAATGTTAAATGTTACTGGATCATTATCTACAAAAACCGGGACGGCATTTAGCCGCGAAACAGTTCCGGCAGTTGCAAAAAATGAATAGGTGGGCACAATTACTTCATCGTCCGGCTGAATATCCAATGCCATCATTGCCAGCAAAAGTGCATCAGTACCGGATGAAACACCAATTGCATGTTTGCATCCTAAATAATCGCATAATGCTTTTTCCATCTTCTCGACTTCCGGGCCCAGTATAAAATATTGAGATTCGGCTACTTTGATTACAGCATCATCAAGTTCTTTTTTTAACGAATTGTATTGTGCTTTTAGATCCAACAGCGGCACTTGCATAAACTTTTTCCTTTTGTGTTTATTTTTCTATTAATCTCTTGAATTAGTTGTTTAAATTTAATTAATAATTAATTCAGACTTTAACTTTAGAGCATTAAATATCAGCTCAGAATTATTTTTTGCAATATTTCCATCTGATAAATATAAAGTATCCTCAAACCCTATTCTTGTATCGTAACCTTTTCTAAAAGCTGTTTTAGTTAAATCCCAAACAGTAGAATTAAATCCGTGAAGAAGCCTCGGAATATTATTATAACTTACATCGAGCAGCTTTTCAATTTGCTTCAAAGTTTTCAGTGCTTCATCAACCGAGTCTTCAACGAGTTCAATTAATATTCTAATACAGTTTGATTCTATATCTGATTTTAACAACACGTCAGTTTCAATTAAATCACTAATCCCCGCTTCTATTTTAATCCCTTTGCTAATCAATAATTTTGATATTTCTATAGCCCCATTTTCATTCATGTTCACTGATGCAAAGTCAGGAATTACTTTCCAACTATCAATTAAATTTATTCTTTCATTTACATCCGGCACTATCCATTCACCTGTGCTAATACCTAAGGGAAGCGAAGGACAAACTTTTCTTATTTCAGCGATTGAATTAGAAACAAATTGCGGAGATAAACTTTCCTTGCCTTCATCATCATAAACATGAAAGTGCATTGAGTCCGCTCCGGCTTTAAATATTTGTTTTGCATCTTCAGCTAATTCTTTTGGCGATTGGGGAATTAAAGGATGTTCAGATTTATTTCTTGTACCATTAACTGCGGCTTGAATCATAATATAAATTGTTTGGATATATTGAATAGTGTTTTTCTCTGTGTCTCTGGTTCTCTGTGGTGAATATTCTTCTTTTTTCTTCCCGCTTCTTTGCGGTTAATTGTTTGTTAGTGATTCCTCATAATTAGCTTTTATTGATTTTGATGACTTTGAAATATTTCAAATGCTTCAACAGAAATACCAGGTAATCTTTCAGAACTTCTTACGACTTACATCTCACTTCTCACTTCTCACTTCTTACTTCTCACTCCTAATAAACAAAATCCTTATCAATATCTTTAAATAATTTTGCCGCCAAGTCCTTTTCTGAAACAACTGGATTTTCAATTCGCCAATTAATATTTAAATCAGGATCATTGTAAAGAATGGACCGCTCATCTTCTTTGCTGTAATAGGCTGTGCATTTATACGAAAAAATTGCCTCACTGGATAACACTGAAAACCCATGCGCAAAGCCGGGGGGAATCCAAAGCTGCCGGTGATTTTCTTGCGACAACTCAATTGAAAAGTGTTTGCCAAAAGTAGGAGAGCCGAATCTAATGTCAACCGCAGCATCAATTACACTTCCATAAATAACCTGGCACAATTTGCCTTGCGCGTTATTACCTATTTGGTAATGCAGTCCGCGTATGGTTCCTTTTGTTGACTTTGAAATATTATCCTGTATAAAATCTAATTTGATGCCCTGTTCTGCTAGTAAATTTTTTCTGAAAGATTCAAAAAAGTAACCGCGGTCATCATTAAATACTCTAGGTTCAATAATTAATAAACCATTAATTGATGTTTCTTTTATCTGCATACAATAATTTTATGTTGTAATGATGAAGAATTTCCTAAATGTAGCTTAGTGTTCTTAGTGACTTAGTGGTAGAGCTTTTTACCGCAAAGGCGCTAGGGCACTAAGAAGATTTTTGACATTTCACATCTGACTTTTCACTTTTCACATTTGACGTTTCACTTTTCACATTTGACTTTTGACTTTTCAACTTTTCACATCTGACTTAAAAACCTCTCAAGATATTCACGGTAAAGCGACTTAGGCATACTATTAATTAATTGAGTCAACTTTTCCCGGTTAATAAATTTCATCGAGTACGCTATCTCTTCAATGCATCCGACTTTCAGTCCCTGCCTCTCTTCTATTACTCCAAAAAAATTAGAAGCCTGCAGTAATGCTTCGGGAGTACCCGTATCAAGCCAGGCAATGCCTCTCCCGATTTTTTCAACTCTAAGCTTTCCTTTTTTTAGGTACTCACGATTTACATCCGTTATTTCAAGTTCGCCGCGGGCAGAGGGTTTCAAATTTTTAGAGATCTCAACAACTTCGTTATTATAAATATAAATACCCGGGACTGCATAATTTGATTTTGGATTTACCGGTTTCTCTTCAATTGAAATTGCTTTGCCTTCTTTATCAAATTCAACAATGCCGTATCTCTGCGGATCGTTAACTTGATAGCCGAATATTGTAGCACCTTCATTGTATTGAATTGCATTATAAAAAAACTTTAATGAACCGTAAAAGATGTTATCTCCTAAAACTAAAGAAACACTTTCTCCATTTATAAATTCTTCGCCGATGATAAATGCCTCAGCAATACCATTTGGCGCAGACTGAACCGCGTAATTAATATTTAACCCGATTTGCGACCCGTCTTCAAAAAGCTGCCGGTATAATGGAATAGTTTCCTCATTTGAAATAATTAAAATATCTTTTATCCCTCCCAGCATAAGCATTGAAAGAGGATAATAGATTAGCGGCTTGTCGTAAATTAATGCAAGCTGCTTACTGTAGACTTTAGTAATCGGATAAAGCCTTGAACCGGATCCCCCGGCAAGAATAATACCTTTCATTGTTAGATAGCCAGTTGTAAGTGAGTGAGATAGTTAATTATTTAATTTCTGTGTTTTTAATAAGGCCGTATAATAATTTGTCGCATTCAATCATTAAATGATCAATAACTTTTAAATTTTGCTCTCTAATAAAATTTAAATTCCTACATATTTCCAGCTGAGTGTCTAACTCACTTAAAGAGCCTCTGGCAAATATATAAAAATGATTTTTATCTTTAACAGTTTTTCTGGCAGATCCTTCAGCAATATTTGAGGGAATAGAAACCGCTGAACGCCGTATTTGTGAGATAAGTCCAAATTGTTCACTCTTAGGTAAAGTTTCAGTTATTTTATACACTTCTACAACTAGAAGCATCGCTTTTTGATATGCAATTAATTTTTTATGCGGTTTATCCATTTTTCTAACTCACTCCCTTACTACTTACTCTCTTACTACTTACTCCTTCACTCTCTCACTACTCACTCCCTAACTACTCACTTCTCACAACCCATAATAAACAGAAATAAAAAATCGATTCAATGTTTTTTCTAAAAAAGTCCCGTCATCCTGCTCATTAGATATCTTATTGTGTTGAAATTCCGCTTTGGCATAAAGTTCATGTATAATTTCATATTTCAGTTCAGCGCCGTAATATGAATAAGCGTTGTGTAATCCGAATAAGAAAGGCGGCTGCGGGACCGCTATCTGCTGCTGCTCGGCTGTACCTCTGCTGCCTTTACGTGCATATTGTCCCCATAATTTTAACTGCAGCCCTCGCATAAATTTATATTTAACTGAGCCGTAAATTAGATCTGCATTGCTTCCAATCCAATCACCAAGATTGTATGAAGCATTTTGATACGTCTGTGTTGGTATATAATGCTCATAAGTAAACGGATATATTTTTGTATACTCTAAAGTTAATGTTAAATTATCCGCAGGTAAATCAGCAACGGACCCACCGAGCATGAAACCTAATTGATACCTTTGAGTCTTTGGATTAAATATTCCTGTTGTTCTTATTTCATCAATGATGGTTGATGCATAAAGATGAGTATTCTTTAAATGATTACGTGAACTTACCTGTAGAAAAAATTGTGAGTTGCCGCCGGCATTATTATTCTGCCTGCTTAAGTAATGATCAGCAAGACGAAAAAACATAAGCGGAATTAAATATGAAATTTCTAATCTGTCACTGTAAATAATTGATTCGCCTAAGAGAGATATCCAATCCTTTAGCCGGAGTTACAGTAATTGTATGTGAAGCAAGATATTTAGTTCGGTAAAGTATTCTATTGATGCCATCTCTGCTTGAAGCATAAATTTCATTTGAGTCAATTACATCTGAAGAAAGCCAGCCGTGGAAATAATTAAACTGAAGCCACTTAACCGGTTTTACATCCAACCGTATGAACGGAAATGAGGGTGCTTTTTGCGATAAGACTAATTGCCCGCTTTCTCCGTATCCCCATTGTAAAAAATCCTTGCCGACAGTAAAGCTTCCCCAGTTCCAATCTGTAGATATTGTTGTATGCACTTCACTGTACTGCACAGACTTCGGACTCCGGCTTAATCGGGTAATACCTGTTACCGGGGTAAATTGTTTTAACATATCAATGTTGTCGCCGTTCTCAGCGTTATCACGATAATCAAAGCTGAAGCCTAACGAATTTCCAAGGTATCCGTAAAAATAAACTCCGCTCCAAAAGTGAGTTTGTGATTTGCCGTCATTGCTGCCGAACTTAAATCCTAAAATCGGACTCAAATTTATTTTGAATGTAGAATCACTATAAGAAAATAATCTAAACCTATCAAAAGCATCTTTCTTCAAAATAGTCATTGATGATTTTGTTGCTTTAGTTCCATCTTCATTAATCGTTTCAAATTTCACATCTGGCCTTTCACGTTTCACCTCTGACATTTCACGTTTCACCTTTAACATTTCACCTTTGACTTTTGACGTTTCTCCTTTTACATCTGACATTTCACTTTTCACTTCTAACACTTCCCTTTCAATTCCATAATCCTTTAAATAAAATTCCAGCTCCTCTTTTTCAATTTCCGTTAAAACACTTGCTGCTGTTGACTGCTTACTCTGTACTTCTAATAACTTTTGAGCAATATACTTTCTTGTAACCGGTTTTATCTGGTCATCAAATTCAATAATTCCCTTCTGCGCCATCTTATCTAGGAAGGAATAAACATCATTATACAGCGGTTCGTATACTGTTTGGGAGTACAGCTGATAAGAAATTATTGTTAAAAGAATTATTAAGGTTAGACTAAATTTCATAAATGATTTACAGATAAAAAACTTCACCACTGATTAACACAGATTCTCACAGAATATTTTAATCTGTGCTTAATCCCTGGTACTTTCTCTGTGTGTTACGAAAAAATTTCTTGCTCTAATTTAGAAATATATGATTCATAGATAAATAGATTAAAAGGAGAAAAGAGGATAAGAAATTATTGTTAAAAGAATTATTAGAGTCATGCTAGATTTCATAAATGATTTACAGATAAAGAATACTTCACCACTGATTAACACAGATTCTCACAGAATATTTTAATCTGTGCTTAATCCTGGTTTTCTCTGTGGTGGAAAAAATAGAATAAAAGTTAAAAAGATTAAGCGATAAAAAGGCAAAGTGGTTAATAGATTAAAAGGTTAAGAATAAATTTCAATTGATTATAAATTCTTTTCTTTTTTTAATAAGTGAACTTAACATATAAGAAATTTTTTTGGCTTTTTCAATCATTTCCAATCCAATCTCGTTTTCAATGTAACCCGGCTTCTATTCCAATATACAATTGTGTTCTTAATTCGCCGCATGATCCTTTTGAAATTGACTTGCTCAGATTGACATTATCAGCAATTCAAACTTACTCTTTCACTATCTTACTCTCTCACTATCTGAACTTAATCTCTTGCTCTTATCCTAATACGCCTTCGGGTCCCCTTTTAGCATTTGCCATAGAGTTAGGAAAATTATTTGCGTATCCAGCCAGGGCGACCAGTTTTCTATATACCATATATCATGATCAATTCTCTTCTGCATCAGCTCGGGAGTATTAGTCTCTCCCCGGAAACCATTAACCTGTGCCCAGCCCGTTATTCCTGGCTTTACTAAATGGCGAAGCATGTATAACCTAATCTTATCTCGTGATTGTATGTTTAATGGAGTTGGATGCGGACGCGGGCCTACAATGCTCATTTCACCCTTTAACACATTCAAGAATTGCGGCAGCTCATCTAAATTTGTCTTACGAAGAAACTTCCCGATCTTAGTTACACGGGGATCATCTTTTGTCACCTGTACAAAATTTCCTCTTTCATCAACCTCAACTGTTTCAGGCATCATCGACCTGAATTTATACGTAGTAAACATGCGGTTGTCTCTTCCCCACCGCTCCTGCTTAAAAAATACTTTGCCGGGAGAAGATAATTTTATAGTTACGGCGATAATCGGCCAAAGCCATGAGAAAACAAATATGAACAGAAAAACTGAGGCTCCGGTATCAATCCCGCGTTTCAATAAACGCCAGTGAATATCATTAATTTTATCTTCTCTTACCGTAACTACAGGGAATCTTCCGAATAAGGATACATTATATTTGGTTGAAACAAACTTAAAATAATCGGGAATTATCCTTACTCGAATAGTGTATCTTTCGCAGGTTCTTACTACGGACTCAATTGTGTCGGACGCATAATTAGGCAGGGCAATAATAACGTCATCTACCCGCCTTACTTCAAGCAGGTTTTCAAGGTCGTTTATTTTACCCAGGTATTTGCCGTTAAGAAAAGTTTTCTTTTCATCATCTATAAAACCGATTATATTAAAACCAAAGTGGGGATTGTCTTTAATCGATTCATAAAAATTCTTGCCTACATTTCCGGCGCCTATAATTAATAGGTGCCTTAAGTTTCTTCCTCTCTTCCTAATATGCTCAAGATTCACTCTTAGAAAAAATTTTTCTATAGTTAACAATGCAAGTGTTACACCTACAAACAAAATTACAAATTGTCTAGAGAGTGTTTTATCCTTGAGAAGAAAAAGTATGACAATTGTACTAATAGCCAATACAAAAACGTTTTTTACAATTGCAACTACTTCTTCAGTAAAATATCTGCCTCTGAATTCATCATATAAGCCTGTTACTTTTGTGGAGTACATCCATACAAAGAGGAGGAAAAAAAGAAGGAAAAATGCATTCGTATCGAAAGCATATTTTGAGAAAGAAATTAAAAATTCAACCGTCAAGTAATATGATGCAACTATTACAATTACGTCTGCTAAAACTCGTATCGAATATAGTGCCCTACTATAGCTATGCATTTTTAATCATGTTTTTAATATTCCAAAAATCCGGCAGCAGCATATATGAACTGCAGGAAATTTGAAAGCCCTCATACAGCCGTTAACATACAAAATTAAATTATTGATGAAATGTATATTGCCCGCTGTATAATTGAAAAAGGCACAGGAAGTGCCTTAATAATTCTTATTTAAATATTAATAAATTCATTTATCGTTATCTTAAATCTTCTTACAAATATTCTACAATTTAATTCGAATTTAATTGCTAAATATTAATAAAAATGGTTTACTTGTTTGATGTTAATTTAAAACGACTGAAATCCGCATTCAGGCATCCAAACCAAAAACTTACACTCTCGAATAAATTCAAAATATTATATAAAATTAGCAGTGATCTAATAAAAACCGGATTAGGTGCCCTTAATTCTATATTGAAATAAAAAAGAGATTAAAATCAATAACAAGTTAATTTATTTAAATATAGCAAATTGTAATATAAATCTACACTAATATTCATTTAAATAGTTTTTTATTCAAACTTTTTTAATCCAATCAATTCCAGCGTTATGTAAAATAGAAATAAGGTGTTAGTAACTAAATATCTTTTCCACAATCTTCCCGGCTCCTGGATCAGTCTATATAACCATTCCAAAGAGAAATTTTTCATCGACGCCGAGCATCTTTTGTTTTACCTGCTATAAATCAAATCCTATCAATCCAATACTCCGGCTCTCTATTTTGGTGCGCTACAGCGATTATTATAAATATTATCTTCAATTTTTGAATATATTAAATTGAATGGGAATTTTCGTAGCACTGCTTTTCTAGTACTTTCTGTATTCTTAGACCATAATTGAGGGAAACGTGAAATTAACGAAATGGTTTCCAAAACTTCATCTAAAAATTTTATTCCTAAGCCTGCTGTTTGCATATATTATAATATTCTACGGCATCATCTAGCTCGATTGACGCAGGTTCAATAAATTCGACCTGCATTTATTTATACCTTAGAACAATTTCATCTAACGGAATTGATTTTACTTTTCCCTCTTTTAAAGCTTTATATCTTCTTTCCGATTCCTCAGCCCAGATCTGTTCGATTTTTTCATCAGGTCTATTAAGGCTTTGTGTAAGCAATTCTATTAAGTGAAGTCTTTCAGCAGGCCTTAATTGCAATGCTTCATTTAAGATTGTTTTTGTATCCATTTTTTCCTCATTATAAAATTGGATATAATCTTATTAGATAATTTTAATAATAACATTTAAGAAAAACTATATCAATCTTCAATGCTCATGTCCTTAAAGAGTTTTCCGCTACAGTTTCCTCTATCTTAGCTTTCATTCAATCGAACAATCTTTCTCTCGCAAAAACGAGCTCGCAATGCCAGTGCACTTTTGCCAACATTCAATCATTCATTCATTCATTTAATCTTTTAATCTTTTAATCTTTTAATCTTTTAATCTTACATTCATTCAAACTTTTTTAATCCAATCAATTCCAGCGTTATGTATAATAGAAATAAGGTGTTAGTAATTAAATATCTTTTCCACAATCTTCCGGGTTCTTGAATCAGCCTGTACAGCCATTCCAAAGATAAATTTTTCATCCATTCCGGTGCATGCTGGGTTTTGCCCGCAATATAATCGAAGCCTGCACCAATACCTATCATTACGCCTTTGTTTAATTTGCTAAAATTTTCGTACATCCAAATTTCCTGTGCACCAATACCTATCATTATACGTTGATTTAATTTTTTAGAATTTTATTAAATAAATATATGTATTGATTAGTTATTTTTTCCCATGTATAATATTTTTCAATAACATGCTTTGTTATTTCTCTTTCCTTTTCAATTAAAGTTTCATTGTTTAAATAATATTTCAATTTGCGTTTTAAAGTCCTCGGAATCAGAAGTCTTAAAAGTTGCACAACTGCCTTTTAGTGTTTCGAGATTTTCTTTTAAGTCGCTTACGAGTGCAAATCCATTTATCGCCATTGCACTTAACAGAGATGGTGAAGTACCTTCAAGAAACGAACATGAGACATAAAACAAAGCATTATGTAATAAGGTCTCATATTCCTCACCAAACAAAAATCCGGTAAATATTATTCTCTGATCAGTTGTGTGCTTAAGATTTTTAACATATTCCGGATCGGTTGTATTATCGCCAATAATTATAAGTTTTACATCTGTTCCAACTTCTTCGAAACTTTCTATCAGAAACTCTATTCCTTTTTCTTTAACAAACCTGCCTATGAAAATAATATACTTTTGTTTTTCAACCCCATATTTTTTTAATACTTCTTCTTTATTAGAGAATTGAAGATTAGCACCGTAGGGAATATAAACGGGTTTCACTCCAAACCTTTTATAGTAATCGGTAACCAGCAATTCATTATCAACTACATAATAATTGGAAAATCTTACTGCAGAACAATCTGCTGAATCGTAAGAAAGCTTTAGCAAAATTGCCCCATTTTTTCCGTTCCCAATCTGCACCATCCACCACAGATATAACGGGTTTTGCAAACAACTTTATTAAGGGTATAAAGAGTGCGTTACCAACACCATACACAATTATGATATCATATTGGTTGAAGAGTAAATGAAAGAAAGATAAAAGGGTATTTGTAATTGTATCAAAATGTTTTGATTTTATTGAAGGCAAATAAGCAAGTTTAACACCCCTGTATTCTCCTAATTTTTTCTCATAATGATTTGACCTGCAGTAAACGGTTGTATGAATATCTTTCTTAACAAATCTTACAGCTGTTTCCTGAACCGAAGTTTCAAACCCGCTATAAGATGCCGGTATACCCCTGGTGCCTATTATTGCAACTTTCATAATTCTGTTTATAAATAATTCTGATAATAATTATCGATGTAATCTTTTAATGCAATACGCCAATCTCTCATTATATTCATATCTCTTAAAATTAATTTCTTATTTATTAAACGTTCTGATGGAGGGCGTTCTGCATAATAAACATCTTTGAAGTAATCTGAGTCAACTTCTGTTATTTTAATTTTATTCTCATAGCCAATAACTTTAATAAGTTCTTTAGCTACTTCCAATCTGCTAGTCTGACCGCCGCAAACCATATTATAAAGTCCCCAAAATTCTTTCTCCAATAAAAGTTTAACATTCTTTGCAAAATCATGAGTGAAAGTCGGAGTACCATCTTTATCATTAACAATAAATAATTCCTTTTTACCTTCTTTAACCTGCTTCATAATTTTTTGAATGAACTTTTTATCTTTCTTTGGCCCAGCTCCCATCATCCAACCTGCTCTGCAGATTAAATGTTTTTTTACATTTCTCTGTACAAATAATTCTCCCATATATTTTGAACGAGCATAAACGCCTAAAGGGTTAGGCATATCCCAATCGTCATATAATTGTTTATTACCATCGTAAATACCAGCTGTACTTATATAAAGTAGAGGTATGTCCAATTCGTTAGCAATATATACTGCATTTTCGACAGCTAATGTATTAGTTTGGTAAGTATTGTCCGGATTATTTTCACAATATTCCAAGTCAGTGTAAGCTCCTAAATGAAAGAGATAATCCGGCTTAAATTCTAATACATCTGCTTTATATTTTTCAAAATCTCTAAAATCCAGATAACTTAACCAATCTTCATTAACATCTTTATCAGTACATTTAAGATTATAAGATTCCTTAAATTGTTTATAGAATGCTTCACCCAGCATTCCACCACAGCCTGCTATATATATTTTTTTCATGATAACCTATATTTTGAAATTATTTCTTTATATTCGTTTTCAATTAACTTGATGTGTTTTTCTGGAGTATATTTTTCTTTTGCCAATTTACCTGCACATTTTCCCATTCTTATAACATCTTCCTTGTGTGCCGCCATATATTCAATTTTTTCTTTGAGATCTTTTTCATCTCCGGCTTTAAATAATAAACCGGTCCTATTTTCTTCCACTAAATCAACAATTCCTCCCAATCGGCTACCCAGCACAGCTTTGCTATTTGCCATGGCTTCTAAAACTGTTAGAGGACAGTTTTCATACCATTCCGAAGGAACTACTAAAAATAAACTTTTTTGTAAATGCGATTTTATTTCTTCTTGTGATAAATGTCCGAGGAACTGTATATTATTTAAATTGTTGGTTTTAACCGCGTTTTCCAGTTTCTGTTTTTCAGGGCCGTCTCCAATTATTTTTAGATTTAATTCTTTTAAATTTCTAAAAGCATCTATTAAAGTAGCCAAACCTTTTTCTTCCGAAATCCTTCCTATATAAATTACCTCATTGCTGTATTCTCTTTCTTTGCTTATAATTTCTTCATTATAAAAATTTGGAATCATTTTAATATTGATATTCTTCATTCCAAATTCAATAATTTTACCCATTAAAAAATTGCTTGGAGAAATAAACAAATCTATCTTTTCATAAATTTTTGACCAATGATAAACATAAGATTCGATTGTGCCCAAAAAACTTTTAGTATATGAATTTTTAATACACTTTGTTAAAAAAGCATTATAAAATTTTAATCCATTGCACTTTTCACAAATGGCCATCTGTTGATAATTAAAAAGCCTGTGATGCGGACAAATG
Source organism: uncultured Ignavibacteriales bacterium (assembly GCA_963731745.1). Taxonomy (GTDB): domain Bacteria; phylum Bacteroidota; class Ignavibacteria; order Ignavibacteriales; family Ignavibacteriaceae; genus CAVSWT01. The sequence goes on along the minus strand of CAVSWT010000023.1, from coordinate 175,517 downwards.
ATCTGAGGATCATGCAGTGTATTTACAACCGGTATATTTCTTTTTTTTAATTCAAATAAAATGGAAGGTGTTAATTGAAAATTGTAATTATGTAAATGAGCAATATCAACTGTTTGTTCATCTAACAATTTAGATAAATTATTTCTCGCTTCATTGGAATAAATACTTTTTAAACCTGACTTAAATTTATCAGCTGCGGAAGCATTATTGTAATCAATTTCTTCAACAAAATATTTGGAATAATCAGAGCTATAATTTTTGGGATGCTTCATTGAAAAAGGAATTACTTTGTGGCCTCTATCTGTAAGTAATTTAGAAAGGCTGAACATATAATTTTCAGCGCCGCCGAAATTATAATAGTACTTATTGATCATTAATATATTCATTCGATTCTCTTTTTAATAAGCTTAGCAGGCACACCCCCAACTATAGAATAAGGTTCAACATCCTTATTAACAACAGCGCCAGCGGAAACAATTGATCCTTTCCCAATTGTTGTGCCGTCTAATATCACAGAGCCTGCGCCAATCCATACATCATCTTCTATTGTTATTCCTTTTCTTGTTTCCCCCTGGTTTTTAATTGGTATTTCAATACTAGAGAAATTATGATTTTCTGCGTGCATGTTTACTCTTGGTCCAAATAATACATTATTTCCGATTTCTATTTTTCCTCTTACGGCAATAAAATTGAAATCCCCTATATTTGAATTATTCCCAATGATTAACTGCTCCCCCAGATTTCTAATTACACCTGTACATTCAATGATGGCATAATTTCCTATAGAAACGTTATCTCCAAATGTTATACCTCCTTTTGATAAAGCTGTTATGATAACGCCATCTTTAATTGTAAGATTCTTTCCGCAGCTAATTAAATTTTTATTACTGATTCTAGTTTTAGAACCAACAAACACAAGTCCGCCAGAATGCTTAAAAAGTAATCTAATTATAGAGCCCTTTAAAAGCATTCTAATTCTCATATAAAGAATGGAAGTAATTGAAGAAAAACCTAGCGAACTATCTAAAGTGTAGTTTTTCTCTCCTTTACTTTTTGTTATATAATCTGAAATAACATTTAATATTTTTTTTGTTAACATTTGAATATCTAAATAGTTGCTGCTCTTTTAATTTGAGCAATCATCTTTTGAATAGAATAATTAGAAAAATAAAATTCCCTAATCGAATCTCTATCATATTTCTTATTCTTTTGCAGTTCTTTTGTCAATTTCTCTGAATTAATTTCATTTAATATCACACCCGTTACATCTTCTTTAATTAGATCCCTTTCTGTTCCATCATTAACACCGCAAATCACAGGGGTGCCGCAAGATAGAGAATGATTGATTGCCAAGCCGCCTTGAGAAGGCAAAACTGTATAATCTGAAATCATCAAATATTTATTTGCTTCTTGGATTTGTCTATGTCCCAGAAAATGAATATTGTTAATTTTCTGCGAATAATTTCTATAATAACTGTCATCAATACCATCACCAATAATCAATAAGTGTGAAGGTACTTTTTTGGAAAAGTTCTTAAAACTATCAAAAATTATTTCTAATTTTTTTCTTTTTTCCAGTGCACCGACATAAGCAATTACTTTTTCATTATTTTCAATTGAAAGCTCTATTTTAGTATTCCGATTCAGATTCTTATCAATCGATGGCTCGTTATAAATAGTATTGTATGCAATAAATATTTTATTTGGATTAATATTATAATATTTAATTAAATAATTTTTCCCTTGATTAGAATATGCCAAATAAGAATTAGCATTTTTAATCATTATTTTTATTAAAGGTTCAATCATTTTTCTTAATGGATGTTTTTCTTTATCCATTCCTATCTCCCACCAAACAAATTTCTTTCCAAATATTTTAGCATAGATGAACGCAATGAAATTATTAGGGAAATAAGTGGCTGGTTCGCTTATTATAACTTCAGGGTTAAATCTTAAAAGATGAAAAAATAAGAAAGGCTGCACCATCCGTACTTTACTTTTAATATAGCAAAATGAGTATATTTTTTTTGCAAATATCGAATAATCTCTTGAAGTATTTTTAGAAGCACCTGTTTTTGATCCTTCGCCAAAGAATACTTTTAATTTTATTCCATCCTCTTCAGATAATTTTCTAAATAAATCGTATCGGAAATCGGGTAAAACACGTTGTAGTAAAGCTATACTAATCATTTACTTTTATTATGGATAATAAAAAAAATATTTTATTTTAATTTGCAGTTAAAATGTTGATTTATATTGAACCGTATGATTATTTCTAATCAATTACAATATTTTGTTTGCTTCCATCTGTTCTTTTTAAAGTTAATATAAGCTTCTGTTTATTTGGTTTTTGCGGATTTTTCTTTATGAATATCTTTAAAAATAGAGGGAGTGCAAAAAAACTAAAAAGAGAATATTTAAAAAATATTTTCCTTGATATTTTATGATTCTTCAATACTCCATTCCTCTATGTCATCATTATTTATCTTCAAAAAGTGATGAATCTTATCATTAGAAACAGGTAAAAGATTTAAAGATTTTCCTCTAATTTGGGCACCGTTGGGGAATAATTCTATATAATTATCATTAACTCTAATTCCAAAAGAACCATAATTTAATTCTTTGCCTTTTAAAAACCTCTATACCCAATTATATCTTCGGAAATTTTCCTACCGTTTAATTTAGCCGAATTAAACTTTGCATATGCCAAAGAATATCCTGGCAAAGTAAAACCTTTTGTTAAAGATGTATCCTCTGCTTCGGAGGATAAACTGCCATCTGTAATCTTGGTCACCCCTAACGGAATTGATCTTGCATTTAATCCCCCATTAATGACGTTAATCTTTGCTTCAGTTAACAAATCTATTTTTTCATCAGAATCATTCAAATTTAATATAACCATCACATATTCATCTTCATTGTTTAAAATCAATATTGCATTGCAATTGTCTGATATCTTTAAGGTCCCATATTTTTTATTATTGTTAAAACATTGTGAAATTATACCAAGAATTTTAAGCAAGGGTGTTGGGACAAATTTTTCTTTTTTTGATTCCGGGAAAAACCAAAGTTCGCCTAATCCCCAATCTGTAACAAAAGTTTTTTTAACATCCATATCAATTTGCTTATTCTTCGATTCAATTAAATATTGATGAAACAATGCAAAATATGATAATCCTCCAAATCTTGAATCACCTATTAATTCAATTATGTCTTTAGCTAATCCAAGTCCTGCACTTAAATCCTTCCTATTATTAACCCAATTAAATAAAGTTAAATCTATTGAACATTCTGTTACATAAATCTTGCATTCTTTTGGATAATTTAATTCATCTAATTTCTGGGTAAGTAAAGAGTAATTAGGATTCTTTAAAAAACTTGAGTTATTAGAAAAAACATAACTATGAAAGTCTATATTTCTATTATTTAACTCTTTTACCATCCAACCGGGATAAATGTGAGTAGCAACTCCGAATATTTTATTTACTAATTTTTTTTCTTTTAATTTTTCTAATACTTTAATACCCCAATCTTCATCCCCAACTAATGGTCTAGTATTAACTATTATCCTTACTTGATCATCAATTTTTGTGAGCATATTTATATATTTTTCAACAAAAAAAACATATTCTTTGGGAGAGAATAGTCCTTCGACCTTTGAATAATCTTCATTACCAATTTCAAATGCAATGATAAAATCCCAATAATTTTCATTCTGTAACCATTTACAGTATTTTTCGGCCATGTCAATTAGCTTATCAAATAACTCAAGATCTATTGGTATAAAGCGACCAAATTTCCTAATTGGCTCAGGGCCATTTCCCTTAGAAATAAAATTAGAAGTTGGCAATTGATGCAAAACCTTAAGATTATTTCTTTTTATAAATTGAAAAAATATTTCTGGACTGGGTGTATAATAATCCTTTAGAAATTCTTTAGGATTTAGATTAAAACTTTGAACAAATGATCCACCTGGATATCTAATATGAAAATGATTTCCGAAGTTTTGTTCAAAAAATTTTCCTAAGCTATTTTCAACGTCTTGATCTAGAAAAATCTGAGGATAGGCTTTTACTCTTGTATCTCTACTCCAATTTATGCCCCAAAATGGTTGTTCAATCGTGATCATATCTATAGATGATATTTTGAATAAACAAACTATTCATTATTATTCTTATGATTTTTATAAATATTCAATGACATCGCCACAAATAACCACGGGTAAAATGAAGTTTCCCTTACTTCAAAATATTCACCAAAAAAATTAAAAGCAATTAGTGCAATCATAAGTACAAATGCTATTTGAAGAGTTACATTTTTAATATTTTGCCCTTCTTTACCTTTTATTATACTCTTACGAAACATCATCGATTTTTTCAAAAATAAAATCCAAATTAAAAGTCCAATTATTCCCAAAGAAACTAGTAGCTGAATCCAAAAAACATCATGTAAATGAAAATATGTATCTAAATTTAATTTGTTTTGTAAAATATTAGCTCTTCTATCACCAAATTTAAAACTACCAGGACTAAATCCAACTAATGAATTTATAGGTAATTTCACCATTTCTTCGGGGACATATTTAATAACAACAAATCTACTTCCGGAGCTAAATCGATTTTCGCTATATTGATACCCTTTATCTGCCAAAGAATAAAATCTCTGTAGAGGATTTTCACCCGAAATATTTCCAATGATTTCACCTGTAAATATTATTATAGGTATAGCGAAAAATATTGCCAAATATTTATAATTCTTTTTATCAAAATACGCATAGATTAATATTCCCAAGATAAACATTGTAATTGATGATCTTGTGGCGCTTAGAATTAAAGCAAGTATGAAAATTGCTTTAAATATATTGGTATATTTATATTTATATAATCTAGAATATCCCCAGAATACTAGAGCAACAATACATATATAATCACCAAAGTTAGTGTACCTTGTTAAAGTTCCCCTAATTAATATTGAACCTAAATCCTGAATTGTAGGTGCAGAAGTAGTTTCTAAAGCTGAGAAGTCACCTGGAGCAAAAAAATCATATAATTGATTTGGGAATATTGATTGGAAAATACCGATAACCGCTTGGATAATCCCAGCAAACACAATAAATTTAATTAGTTTTTCTATATACTCCTGCTCAATTTCTAAATTAGTTAGTATATAGATCAATAATACAAACCGAAGCAATAATCTAATTTCGAGAAAAGCAAATAAGACATTAACTTCATTAATTAATGCAGTAATTAGTACAAAAATTTAATAAAGTTATAAATATTTTTTCAGTATTATTTTTTTTATATGACTTTAGTAACTTTTTTAAGATGACAAATTTAAAAAAATAATAATATATTATAACTTCTGGGATATATCTTAAAATACTACCAATTTCCGGGGGAAAAATCTTCAGTATAAATCCTTCAAAAGGAATATATATTGATAAAAACAGTATAATTTTTAGAACATGTTTTTGTCTCATTTGCCTATCTTTGTATCAAGTATTTATTGCATCCATAAAACATTTCTTATACGTACTTAATGTCCTGATTCTTGTTAAAGATCACTGAAGCAGAATTTGAAAGCATTATTAATAAGATGATTGAATTTATTGTAGTGGACAAAGTTATACCATATATTCCTAAATAATATATAAGTACAATATCAAACAGAATATTAAAGAATAATCGAAATATCGAAATTAGAACAAGAGTCTTAGTTTTTTTTGAGGCGACCAATGCTCTGATAAGAATTAAACATACTAGGTAAAAAGGAACTCCGATTAGGTAATAAACAGCATTTAATGAAATCGATTGTAATTCACTTAAATTAATTTTATTTCCAAATAACAAAGAAACAATTTCATTGCTGAATACTACAATTGGGACGATAAAAATGATACTAACCAAAAATAACGCGCTAGAACTTTTTTTTATTTCGCTCTTTAAGGCTGTTAATTCACCTTTTTTAAATTTCTCCGACCATCTAGGTAAAATTACCATAGTGATACCAAGACTTAACACTGTAATCGGTATTAAATATATTTTCTCAGCATACTCAATAATAGTAAGGCTTCCTCCTTGAAGCCAGGTTGCTAAAGTTTTGTCTACAATAGGATTAAAACTTACTATTACAACACTTAAAAATTGGAATCCCCCAACATTTATAAATTCTTTAAAGTGTTCATCAATTTTATATTCTATTTTAAATTCATATTCACATTTGTTACTTGCTAAATAAACTAATAAAATTAATTTTGAAATTTCCCCGAATAAAAGTGATATTGGTAATGCATTAATTCCAAATTTGGGAATAGAATAAATAAGTGTGATTATGATAACTAATGCCCGCAGCAGGGCACTGAATGAAGACTGATTAAAATATTTTTTTGAAACTAGCTCTGCAGTAAAAATGCTATTAAAAATAATAATAAAAACTAGAGGAGAAGATTCCCAAAATAGATTTATTAATAATCTGTTCTGCCCGGCATTAAATTTTGTTACAATCGATGATGCAGGAATTAATAATAAAAAAGCTATTACTGTTATTATTAAAAGAGTTAAAAAACTCCACATTAATAAACTATTTATGAAAATATTTCTATTCTTATTTTCAATGCCGACTAAAAACGGCACCAATACCGCTTCTAATGTTGAAGCAACAGCCATAGTGAAGAACATTATGAAAGCAAATAAAAAGAAAAAGACATCGGTTTGCTGATTTATGCCAATTGTTCTTGCAATTATAATAGGGATTATAAAGCCAGCAGATTTGGCAATCAAAAGGATAATACTATTGGTGAATACATCACGACCAAATCTAGAATGTAAAATCTTATTCAATCTTATATTATCTTAGCTTTCAGTTTAAAAGAACATATTTTCTTAAATTCATTTTTATCTATAGGACTAACAAACGTGCTAATTTTTCATCTGAAGTACCAACTTATATAAATTAAGATATTTTTAATAAATATTTCATAATTGTTCTAGCCAATTTTTTTGGCCGGTATACCTACATAAATGCCTTTCTCAAGTATATTAGATTTTACAATTACCACGGCATTAGCTCCAATTATGACACCATCAGCAATCTCTCCTGAATTTTTAAAAAGTACTTTAGCCCCAGCAGAAATTATTACATTATTACCAACTACAATTTTATTTAATTTAGTACTTTCTTTATAAGTATCTTGTCTGCCTATAGTAACACCCTGATACAACTTCACATTATCTTTAATTTCAACACATTGATGAACAACCAATCCGTAAGCCCAATGCGGTAAACATAAATTTTTTCCAATAACTACTGTCAAAGGAATTTCTATACCCATGAATTTCATAAAATAATACGAAAAGTGTCGCAGCAAGTAAATATGCCTCATCCATATTAAAATTTTTATCAATCTCACGAATAAAATCTACTTTCCAATGGTTGTTTAAATAATTTGAAAAAGGCATTCATATTTTATAAAATATGTCTGTTTATAATATCTAAATAAATTTTATCACGTATTTTTTGTCCAAATAGTAGTTCTTTTAAATCCAAAATTAAAGTCTTTATGCTCAAAACTACTTAATAAATTATATGCATCTTTGTATCGTGGTCTTTGAGAATCGTCTAGAATTATTATTCCATCCTTCTTTAACTTACTTATACTATTTTTAAGGCAGTTAACGCGCGATCTGCCATCTATAAGTATAATATCGAAAGAACTATTTTCGTAATCACAAATTTTCTTTTCATATTCCGAGTAATCTTCGTCAATTACATTCACATAAATAATTTGTGCGTTTGTTCTAGTTCTTTTTATTTTATCATCTATCCTTTTAAACCAGTCTTTATTATGTTCTACCGAAATTATGCTATGACATCTTTTTGAAAACCAGAGCGTACTTAAGCCGCTTCCAAATTCAAAAACTTTTGAAGAAGTAGTCAAATATTTTTTAATAATCTTCATTGCTCCCGGTGTTAGCCAGGGCTGATCTGAGTGTATCTTCTGATAGAAATGTGTATAAAATATTGCTGTAAAATTTCTCCTAAAAAATAATTCGACTGGCCCACAGTCAATTTCTTCATTCCAATCTATTTGTTTCATATTCATTGCTTCATTTTTAATTGTTTAAGTAAATATTTTTCTCACAGCTTCGCCAAATCACTCACAAATGGACAAAGTGGGATTCATTCATTTTTACGCATAAATTTGATTGAGAAAATTAAATTTAAGCATATTTTTCCATTCTTGTAAGTGCGTTTTTAACATATTTGTAATTATTTTTTTATTACTTATGTGACGTTCAATTGTAAATCATGTCGTGCACGCTTCGACAGGGCTCAGCATGACATTGGCATTCCTGGGCTGGGGGAGAGAGGAAAAGAGATTCTGGCTTTCGCCAGAATGACGTGGGGAGTGTTTTACCTCTTATTGTCATTCCGGAACCTGTGCTGATGAAAATCAGTACCTATCCGGAATCTAGATTCTGATTCCCATCAGAATGACATTTGCGTTGTTTAATTGTATATGTCACACTGCTTGCCGAAGTGTGAGGATCTATTGTGAATGATTTCATTCATGCTTCGACAGCGCTCAGCATGACACTGTCATGTCACATTGAGCCGGTCGAAATGTGACGTTTTATTGTAAATGTTATCGTTCAAGGTTCGACTAGCTCCCCATGACATTTAAAAAAAAGGATGTCATTCCGGACTCGATCCGGAATCTAGATTCTGATTTTTATCAGAATGACCATGGGTAGTTGCGACTGATCATTATCATTCCGCACCTCTTCACCTTTTTACCTTTTTATCTTTTCACCTCTTCACCTTTTTATCTTTTCGCCTTTTCAGCATCTTCTTTTTTTTCTCCAAATAGTCCAGCATTCTATCCTTAAAATTTTCATAATCGATCTTATTAACTTTTAAATATTCATCTATATAGTCCTCATCCTCCTCGTCTAGACAAGTAATAAAATCTATCAGCCCTCTTGAGTCCTCCACTCTTTCCCTCCGGTTTTAATTTAAATTTTTTTCTTAACTTTCTTCTAATCTGCTGTTTAATTGCCAGGATTTGATTTTCAGTCAAACCTAAGCTTTCAGCAATCTCTTTTCGATTTTTGCCCTCTCGCAGCTCCATAAATACCAAACAGCATTCGGTATCGTCGGCTAATATTTCTACGCAGCTGTCGTACAATTCACTAAAGTCATTTGCATTTTCTATTTCATTCAATGACATTGAGTATTGATTGTAAATTTCCGTTGTTCTTAAGGTGTATTCCTGGTTATTAAAATCAACATTTTCATACTTTAAAGCCCTGTCATAAATATTGGACACTTCGCTTCGAATAGAATTGCGCATATAAACATTTAACGGCACTTTATTGAAATCCCAGTTTCTTCCGCCTTCGTCCACGGTTTTTGTAATCACTTCTCCAACTACATCTTCTGCTGTATATGGAATTTCACTTCGCCGGAAATATATTTTTAAAAGGTGATCGGCATGCACCAGCCATTTTTTGTGGGCGTCTCCTTTAATTGCGGTTATAAATTCCTCTATGTTTTTTTTGATTTCTTCCACGTCTTCCCCGTTTTATTTGTTTTGAACAGCCATTATTAATTAATACTGATGAAAAACAGTTTTGTTACAAAAAAAAAAATATTTTTTTTGTAATTGTTGTTCGCTTTGTCAGTATTAATTATCGAGGAAGAAGAACAATGAATTTAAAATATAAAATAACGTACCATCAAATCCTTACTAAAGCCTTTCTAAGTCCTTTCTCGCCTATGCCTGTTTTGATAGGTTTAAAATTGACACGGAGGAGAGGTTTAGTTGCAAAATGTTTCTGTCAAAATAATATGAATTCCCGCGCACCCCCTTCATGGCATGGCCCTCCTTATCATTGTCATCAGAATGACATTGTGAGGAGATCGCTACAATATTGTCATGCTGAACCTTGTGCTGATGAAAATCAGTATAGATTCAGCATCTCAGAGATTCTGACTTTCGTCAGAATGACATTGCTAGGTGGCGGCTGACTACTGTCATTCCGGAACCTGTGCTGATGAAAATCAGTATCGATCAGGAATCTAGATTCTGGCCTTCGCCAGAATGACAGTGTGAGTGTTTTACTTCCCATTGTCATCCCGGACCCGATCCGGGATCTCAAATTCTAATTGGTATCAGAATGTAATAATTAATTAATTTCATTAAAAAAAAAGGAAAAAACAAAATGGCTGAAATAAATAAACAAGTTCTCGGTAAATTATCCGGCACCTTAGGCGATATAGTATTTCGTCAAAGAAGCGGTAAAAATTATGTAGCTATGCGTCCAAGCTCATATCATGCATCCGAAAGCCCGGCGGCAGTTGCGAAAAGAGAAAAATTTCTTTTAGCAATTCAATTAGGAAGCTCCATAAATTCCAATTCATATTTAAAAGAAATTTGGCGTGGTTACACTCCGTCAGGATTAATTCCCTTCAATTATATGGTAAGTAAAAATTATAATAATATATTGAATGGTGCATTTACCAGCCGGACGGTTCTTGCTCCTGCACCGGGATTTATAATTAGCGCTGTCTCTTTTAATTTGGCAGCCGGCGCTCTTACTGCAGAATTAATGCCGCTGGGGAATTCAACTGGCATTGACACATCTAAGGAACCTGTGATATATTTTTCTTCCGTAGTTTACTTGTCATCCCCAATTGACCCGATGGATAATGCAGTTCAATTTTTGTCATTAATCTCTACCGAATTTCCTGTTGATCTGGCCAATAATATTCAGATAAATATTCCTTTAACTCCGTCTGAAAACGACCTGGTAGCAAGGTACCAAACGAAACAGTTATTCGGTATTTTGAATACTGTAGATGCGCAAAATAATCCGGTGCATTTTTCAATTACCATTTCAGCGTAAATTAATAAGGCTGCTGTGCATAAAGCACAGCAGCTATTTTTTAATTGTGGAACGATTTATCCCCCATTGTCATCCCGGTTTTATTTCTCATTGTCATTCCAGTTTCACTTCTCTCATGTCACATTGAGCCTGTCGAAATGTGAAGATTTATTGTCATTCATTTCATTCATGCTTCGACAGGGCTCAGCATGACACAATCATGTCACATTGAGCCTGTCGAAATGTGACGTTGGATTGTCAATGTCGTATTTCATTCACACCTCCCATTGTCATTCCGGACCACGATCCGGAATCCCCAAAATTCTGACCCTTACTTTCGTTAGGGCAGGCTTTCGCCAGATGACATTGTAAGGAAATCACTACAATATTGTCATGCTGAACCCTGTGCTGATGAAAATCAGTATTGATTCAGCATCTCTGAGATTCTGGCTTTCGCCAGAATGACGTGGGGAAGTGATTTCGTAGCCTTGTCATTCATTTCATTCATGCTTCGACAGGGCTCAGCATGACACAATCATGTCACATTGAGCCCGTCGAAATGTGACGTTGGATTGTCAATGTCGTATTTTCGTCACACCTCCCACTGTCATTCCGGACCCCGATCCGGAATCTGAGATTCTGACTTGCCTACCGGCACCTTTCAACCGATAGGTAGAGGCAGGTGTGACAATCCATTCTCATGTTTTCGTTCTCTCTTGTCATTCCAGTTTCACCTCCCACTGTCATTCCGGACTTAATCCGGAATCTAGATTCTGGCTTTCGCCAGAATGACGTGGGGAAGTGATTTCGTAGCTTTGTCATTCATTTCATTCATGCTTCGACAGGGCTCAGCATGACACAATCATGTCACATTGAGCCCGTCGAAATGTGACGTTGGATTGTCAATGTCGTATTTCAGTCACACCTCCCATTGTCATTCCGGACTTGATCCGGAATCTCTGAAATTCTGACCCTTACTTTCGTTAGGGAGGTCTTGTCAAGATGACATGACACATTTTACTTCCGTAATGTACACATGATTTCGCACACCCATTCACCCGTTCGAATCTAATTCTGTTCAATGAACAACACGATATTTATAATTTATATTTTGTAGAGACGCATCGGTGATGCGTCTGAGAATGTCATCCTAAAAAAATGTAAACGCTATAATAATGTGTCAACCTTTTTTGGGATAGGTCATACCCACCCCTGCACCCCTCCGGGGAGGGGACTGAATGCATATTCCTTTGTGTTTTTTATTCTAAATTCTGATTTCCATCAGAATGACATTGCTCATTGATCCCCGCTCATTAAACATTGAGCCGGTCGAAATGTGACAATCCATTCTCATGTTTTCGTTCTCTCTTGTCATTCCAGTTTCACCTCCCACTGTCATTCCGGAACCTGTGCTGATGAAAATCAGTACCTATCCGGAATCTAGATTCTGGCTTTCGCCAGAATGACGTGGGGAAGTGAGAACTGATCCACTGTCATTCCGGACCACGATCCGGAATCCCTGAGATTCTGATCGTCATCAGAATGACATTTGATGGCCGCGTCTGATATTTAATTAAATTTCTATAAATGAGTCAATTCTTTTTCCCATTCATGAAAAATCGCATCACCATATTTATTTATTTTGCTGAAAATTGTTACTATTATCCATTTGTGCTGCAAAGCACTTTTCTGGCATGTTATTGGTTTATAAAACTTTAGGGTGATTTGGGTGGCGCAAAGGGAATATCTGAATAAAATCCACTACTCCGGTTAGTTTATCCTGGCCCTCGTAAAATTGAAAATGTAATATCCATTAACATCAAGGAATTGAATGAGCGGTTTGCTTACTTCGGAAAATCCGGGATTATCAGATATCATTGATATCAATGAAATTCAGCCGCTTATTGAAAGTTTCTATAATCTAACGAATATCCCTACCTCTATTATTGATTTAGATGGTAATATCCTCGTCGGTGCAGGCTGGCAGATTATATGTTCAAACTTTCACCGTGCCGCTGCCGCCTCCTGTAAAAATTGTATTGAAAGCAATACCGTACTTGCAACTGGTATAAAAGAAGGTGAATACAAGCTGTATAAATGCAAGAACGGAATGTATGACCTTGCCACTCCCATTATTATTGAAGGGACACACCTTGGTAATTTGTTTATGGGACAATTCTTTTTTAATGATGAGACGGTTGATTTTGATTACTTTAAAAATCAAGCCGCGCTGTACGGTTATAATGAAGCTGAATACTTAAAAGCGCTTGATGAAGTTCCCCGTCTGGATATTGCTTCCCTGGACAAAGCACGAATTTTCTTTCTGAAGATCGCCCGCTCAATATCTCAATTAAGCTACAATAACATTAAGCTTTCCGCCTTGCTGAATGAACGCAATACGCTGCTCAATTCTCTTCAGCAAAGTGAACGGAGGTTCCGCGATCTGTTTGAAGAGCTTAAAGCAGTTATGTTAATTGTTGATCCTGAAACCGGTATTATAGAAGACGCCAATCAAACCGCAATAGAATTTTACGGCTGGACAAAAAAAGAATTTTGCGCTCTCACCATTCAGGATTTAACTATTCAAAAGGAAAATACCGTTGTAAACACTCTTCACTTACTCTCTTCCGAAAAGTATAACGCCTCGGTTTTTGCTCACTGGCTTGCGGATGGACAAACCAGGTGGGTAGAAACATTTTCCTCTGTTATTAACAGCGGGGGTAAAGAATTAATCTTTATGATAATTCATGATATTACACAAAGGAAAAAAGCCGAATTTCAGCTTCGCAAGCTTTCGGGTGCCGTGGAGCAGAGCCCCAACAGCATTATCATAACGGATGTTAAAGGCAATATAGAATATGCTAATCCCAGGTTTGAAGAGCTGACCGGGTATACGCAGAAGGAAGTTATCGGGCATAATCCGCGCTTTATGAAATCAGGCAGAACAAAACCTGAAGTTTACAAGAACCTTTGGAAAACCATTACCGCCGGTAAACAATGGCACGGCGATCTTTTGAATAAAAAGAAGTCGGGTGATTTGTATTGGGAATCGGTCAGCATCTCGCCTGTAAAAGATGAGAATGGATTTATAACTCACTTTACCGCGGTTAAGGTGGATATTACCGAGCTTAAAATGCGTGAGGAAATGCTGAACAGGCTGAATCGAATTCTTAATGCTTTACTTCATTGCGGTGATGCGGTAGTGAATGCTTTGGATGAAAAAAGTTATTTGAATGAAATATGCAGTATCCTGGTTAATGACTGCGGGCATCCGCTTATCTGGATCGGCTACGCAGTGAATGATGAACAAAAATCTATTGAGCCTGCCGCTTTCGCAGGGTTTGATGAAGATTATTTACTGAATATAAAAGCCTCATGGGATGATACTGAAAGAGGCCGCGGCCCTACCGGTACAGCTATCCGCACAGGTGAATTATACATCTGCAGTAATATTTCAACGGACCCCCGTTTTGAACCTTGGCGGGCTGAAGCTGTTAAACATGGTTATGCTGCTTCTATTGCTCTGCCTTTACGCAATAACGGTAACACCTTTGGAGCAATAACCATCTATTCAAAAGTTGATGACGCGTTTTATGAAGACGAAGTTAATTTGCTTAAGGAGCTGGCGGATGATGTTGCATACGGTATAACCATAATACGTCTCCGTGAGGAGCACCTGGTAACTGAAAATGAATTAAAATATTACCGGAATCACCTGGAAGATATTGTGGTGCAGCGGACTAAAGAATTGGAAGCGGCAAACAAAATACTTAAAGCAGCCCAGGTGGAAATTGAAAAGCATAAAAACAATCTTGAAGAACTGGTTAAAACCAGGACTATCCAGTTAGATAAAGCTAACCGCAAGCTTATGGAAGAAATTGAAAAAGAAAAACAAGTCGAGCTGCTTCTAAAAAAATCATTGGAAAAAGAAAGGGAGCTTAACGATTTAAAGTCACGGTTTATCTCTACAACATCCCACGAATTCAGAACGCCTCTTACTTCAGTGCTATCATCCATGCAGCTTGTTCAGAAGTACAGGAAAAAATGGAGCGACGATAGAATTGAAGAGCTGTTCGTGAAAGTAAAAAACTCAATTTTTAATCTTACCAAGCTTCTTGATGATATACTAATGATCAGCCATGCAGACAGCGGTAGAATAATATTGAACCGTGAAGAAATTGACCTGCACCGGCTGATGCTTGAAATAATTGAAGAAACAAATCATAAATGCAGCCTCACGCATAATTTCATTTTTAATTTTAATTCAGTGCAGAAAGAATTCATGCTTGACCGTAAGCTGATCCGGTCCGCAATTATTAATCTTTTATCAAACGCGTTTAAATATTCTCCCAACGGCGGTAAGGTTGAATTAAAGATTTCTTCTGTAAATAAGCATTTAAAAATTTCTATAAGCGATGAAGGCATCGGCATACCCGAAAAAGATAAGAAAAATCTTTTCAAGCCGTTCTTCAGGTCGGAAAATACTCATGATATAGAAGGAACCGGGCTGGGGCTTTCTATTGTTCAAAGATCGGTGCACCTTCATAAGGGCAGCATTAAATGCTATTCTAAAGCCGGCAAAGGCACAAAGTTTATTATAAATATACCCGGTGTAAAGTGAATAAAAAAATCTTAATTATTGAAGATGCTAAAGTCATCCGCGAAAATATAAGCACTCTGCTTTCTGAAGAAGGATATAAAGTTTTCACTGCGAACAATGGAAAAGACGGGCTTCAAAAAGCCCGGGAAAATATGCCCGACCTTTTATTATGCGATATTAAAATGCCGGGAATGGACGGATATGAAATATTGGAAGCTCTATCCGAAAATGACTCAACCAAATCTATTCCATTTATATTTCTAACGGCTAAAGTTGAGAAGGAGAATATTAGTAAGGGTTTAAGTCTCGGCGCGGTTGATTATATCTTTAAGCCTTTTGATTCCGATGTGCTTGCTGAAATGTATTGCCGATAACTTAAATAGAAATAAATACTGTAATAGATGAGATATAAAACATTTAAATCACGCGCATCTTCAATTACCATAGGCAAAAAGCTTTTTGCGGGATTAGCTGCATCCGCGCTGATTATTATATCTATATCCGTGCTGTCTGTTCTGGGAATTCAAACTTTAATTAATGAAAATGATTGGATTGAAAAAAGCGAACACGTTGAGAATCACCTGGATCATGTTTATAACTACAATATGGAAATTGAATCCAGCGACCAGGGGTTTCTATTAACCGGCGACAATTTTTATCTTGAGCTGCGCGAAAAAGCTGTGAATGAATTATATCAGATCTTAAAAAATCTGAAATTAGAAACTGCGGAAAACCAGGAACAGCAGATGATGCTTTCCAGGCTTAAAAATTATATTGATATAAGGATGGCTTATTCGGATAAGAGAATACAGGCAAGAAAAATTAAAGGTGAAAAAAGTACCCGCTCCTTGTTCCCATTGCAGGAAGGAAAAATTCTAATCGATAATATCCATAACCTGGTGCTCGAAATGATTGCACGGCAGGATAGGAACCTTCGTGCCCGGAAAGCAGCCCAGCGGGCACAGATGACGAAAAATCAATCAATCATAATTATCGGATTTTTATCCCAGATTCTTTTACTTGCGTATATATTTTCTATGGTTAGAAAAGATATTTCCGGCAGGCAGAAAGTTGAAAAACAATTGGAATCTCAAAATAAGCTGCTGGTTGCGGTTAATAAACAGCTTGAGGACAGTATTGAAAAAGAGAAACAGGTGGAAATGCTTTTACAAAATGCTTTATCTAAAGAAAAAGATCTCAATGAATTAAAATCCAGGTTTATCTCCACCACCTCTCATGAATTCCGCACCCCGCTTACTTCAATTTTATCTTCTATGCAGCTTGTGCAGAAATACCGGAAAAAATGGAGCGATGAAAAATTAGAAGACCAGTTTGAAAGAGTTAAAAATTCTATCTTTAATTTAACCGGGATGCTTGACGACATTTTAACTATAAGCCATACCGACAGCGGAGTTATTATGTTTAAGCCGCAGGTTATTGACCTTCACCGGCTTTGCCTTGATATAATAAATGAAATAAGCAACGGAACAGCGCTAAAATATAAATTCAATTTTGATTTTGAATCAATTGAAAAAGATTTTTTCCTGGATCCGAAGCTCATAAGATTTATTATAACAAATCTTTTATCAAACGCATTTAAATATTCTGTCGAAGGAGGATGCGCAGCATTAAACGTTTCTTCTTCCCTTAAAAGCATCGAAATTTCAGTCAGCAATGAAGGAATAGGTATCCCGGAAGAAGACAGGGAAAATTTATTTAAGCCGTTTTTCAGGGGAAGCAATACAGGCGATATAGAAGGAACAGGCCTGGGGCTTTCAATTGTAAAAAGAGCAGCAGAGCTGCATAACGGTTCGGTTAAATTCATTTCCGCTGCCGGAAATGAAACTAAGTTTTTAGTTATAATACCAAGGAGTGAGGAGTGATTTATAAAATCCTGGTCATAGAGGATGATAACAGTGTACGTGAAAATATAGATGTTTTGCTCGCGGAAGAAGGCTATAAGGTTTTTTCTGCAGGTAATGGAAAAGATGGATTAAAAATCGCCAGGCAGGAGCTGCCGCATTTGATAATCTGCGATATTATGATGCAGGGTATTGACGGTTACCAGGTGCTTAAAGAGCTTTCAACTGACGCCGAAACCAGGACAATACCATTTATATTTTTGACTGCAAAGGTTGAAAAGAATGATATACGCAAAGGGATGAATCTTGGCGCAGACGACTATCTTTTTAAGCCTTTTGATGCCGATGATCTTTTAGCCGCAATAGCTTCCCGCTTAAAAAGAATTGAAGTGCTTCAAGCCGACTTCCAACCGGAGGCTAACAGCAGCGGCTCCAAAAAATATAATATGGACGATAAATTATTTGTGCAGATAAATAATAAAACTATTCCTCTTAATATATCCGATATAGCTGCAATAAATGCCGAAAGGCAGTACACTACAATTATTGCATCAGACGGGAAATCATATCTCTTAAGAAAATCAATTGCAAAATGGGAAGAATCACTTCCCGAGAAAAAATTTTTAAGGATTCACAGGTCAACTATAATTAATATTGATTACCTGGTAAAAATGGAAACCTGGTTTAATTCCGGTTTTCTCGTATACCTGAAAAATATCGACAAGCCCTTCGTAATCAGCAGGCGCTATTCCACCAAGCTGAGAGAAAAATTACTTAAGTAGATTCATAGGTTAAGAGAAGAAAGGTTAAGAGATTAAAAGTTAAGAGACAAATCTCCAATGTCATGGTGAGCCTGTCGAACCATGAATGACACGATTAACAATGTTGCAGTCATCACCTCCCCACGTCATTCTGATGAAAATCAGAATCTAAGATTCCGGATCAAGTCCGGAATGACAATGACAGTCATCACCTCCAATGTCATTCTGATGACAATCAGAATCTCGATTCATCAAGTCCGGAATGACAATGAAAGGCACACACGTCATTTGACGAAAATGAGTTATTTCGTATCAGTCTGAATTCAATGTCAGTGGTGAGCCCTGGTCGAACCATGAAAGACAATGATTGACAATGTACAGTCACGCACGCCCCACGTCATTCTGATGACAATCAGAATCTCAGAATTCCGGATCAAGTCCGGAATGACAATTACACATTCAGTCCCTTCCTCGGAGGGAATGCAGAGTGTGGGTTTGAACCTATCCCAAAAAAGATTGACACTATTATTATAGCGTTACCATTAATTAAAAACATTGTACATTCAGTCACGACTCACCACAGGATGCGTCTACGAACATGCAAAATAAAATTTTGAAGGATTCACTAAAAGATATAATATTTATAGTGTGCATTCGAAACGCACATCCAGTATTGAATCTGCAATTCAAAGAGAAAAGCAATTAAAAATCTGGAAGCGGAAATGTACAATTGATTAATCGAATCCGTCAATCAATGATTGGAACGACTAGAATCAAAGAGATTCCGGATCAAGCTCCGGAATGACAATGATACAGTCACGCACCTCCAATGTCATTCTGATGACAATCAGAATCTCAGAGATTCCGGATCAATCTCGGACATCGACAGATTCTGAATGACAGATACAACATCACTCAATGTCATTCTGATGAAAATCAGAATCTCTTTGCGTCATTCTCATGACAATCAGAATCTCAGATGATATCCGGATCAAGTCCGGAATGACAATGATAAATGTCATACACTCTCCAACGTCATTCTGATGAAAATCAAAATCTCAGACAAATGTCATCGTGCAGCCCTATCGAATCCATGAATAAAACAGATTGACAATTACAGTTATAACGCTACCCTTGTCATTCAGGCGAAATGCTCAGAATCTCAGAGCATCTCTCGGATGCAAGTCCGTGAATGATAATTGCAGTAGCGGTGCTCACTGAACAATGTCATGTCTGAGCTTGTCGAACCACTGAAAGACAACATTGACAATATAACGTCACACTTCGACAAGCTCTGTGTGACATGTGCAATGACGCAAATGTCATTCTGGCGAAAGCCAGAATCTCAAGATTCCGGATCCCTCTCTCTACTCACTACTAACTACTCACTCCTCACTTCTAACTCCTCACTACTCACCCCTACCTCCCCCCGCTCGTTACCAAAAACAACCGTTCGGAACAAAAAACGCTCACTCATTCCATTCACATTCATTACGCACTCCTTATTTCTTAAAATTGTCATCATCAAACAGGAAACTTATGCACAAAATTCTACTTGCAGAAGACGACAGGAGTCTAAGATACAATCTGGAGCACTTTCTTATTAGCGAAGGATTCGAAGTATTTCCTGCAGAAAATGGTTCCGCAGCGTACGATCTTGCTGTTGAGAATAAGCCGGAATTAATCATTACTGATGTGCATATGCCCGTAATGACCGGGTTAGAATTATCGGAGAAGTTAAAAGAAAATTGCGAGACTGCCGGTATCCCCATGGTTTTTATTACCTCCGACACCAGCCTAGTAGATGAATTTGAAAAACACAAACGGCCCATTAAAAATTATTTGATTAAGCCGTTTAATTTAAATGACCTTCTCGATTTGATTCTGGAAAATTCGGTTAACGATGAATAGCGGGAGTAATATAAATAATGTCATGGTGAGCCCGTCGAACCATGAGCGACACGATAACAATGTACAGTCACACACGCCCCACGTCATTCTGATGGCAATCAGAATCTCCGGGATTCCGGATCAAGTCCGGAATGAAAATGATAGGTGCTCAATGAATAATGTCATGGTGAGCCCGTCGAACCATGAGCGACACGATAACAATGTACAGTCACACACGCCACACGTCATTCTGATGAAAGCCAGAATCTCCGAGATTCCGGATCAAGTCCGGAATGACAATGATAGATGCTCACTGAACAATGTCATGGTGAGCTGTCGAATCATACCGTCGAACCATGAACGACACGATAACAATGATCAGTCACTACTTCCACACGTCATTCTGATGACAATCAGAATCTCCGGGATTCCGGATCAAGTCCGGAATGACAATGAGAGATGCTCACTGAACAATGTCATGGTGAGCCCGTCGAACCATGAGCGACACGATGACAATGATCAGCCATCTCTTCCAAGCATCATTTCGGCAATCGCCGGAATCACTAAAATCAAAATTTGACATTTCACTTTTCACATTTGACTTTAAAATCAACACAACTATGTGCATCGGTTACCAAAGCATTAACCATAGCACTAGGGCAACTATATAATAAACCCATAAAAGAAAGGGGTTATTTTTATGCTTAATTTCTATTTACAATCCATTGGAAAATTAATGGAATACAAACTGGTGAAATTATTTTTCATCATTCCATTAATTTTAATTTTAACAAGCAGCGCTTATGCGCAAAAAACCGTAAGTTCTACTTATGTGTTTAGTACAGGAACTCTACTTATGGTGGGGATTTGGGATTATCCTATACTACACTCATTGGCCCAAATCAGGATAATGTATCATCAGGTGTTCTAAATCTACCCTTTACTTTTAATTATTTAGGTCAGACTTATACACAATGGTCGGTTAACAGTAATGGTCTGTTATTGCTAATGAACCCTGGGGATACACCTTTGAAAGGAAATGAAACCTCGAATTCAATGGCAGCCAGTTCCCCGGTATTAAAATTGCACCCTACTGGGATGACTTGTCAACAGGCACAGATGGGTATGTTAAATGTTGGTATATTATATCCGGCACATGTATATCAATTTTAGGTTAAGCGTACCTAAATATACTGGTGGTGCTGCTAATGCAGATTTTCAGGTAAGACTGACCGCCAGTGGCGGAATAAGTTTTTATTATGGGTCAACAGCTGCACCATGGCCGTCATTTCAAAGTATTGGAACTAATCCGGGAGGATACTCCATTGGGATTGGCAACTCCAGCACAGACTTTGCAAGTGTAACAATTACAGGGACGAAGACAGCTACTTGTTCATTTGCAACCGCAAATGATGCCAATACCCTGCCTATAACCGGAGCATTTAACATTTACTTTACACCGGATAATACTCCACCAACTATTTCCAATGAAACCATAGCCAACACCGCTGGCACTGGCAACAGAACATTAATGAAAACCATTACTGATAATGGGAAGGGGATTCCAATGAGTGGAAGTTATATTCCGCGCATTTATTATAAAAAAAATGACGGAACGTATGTATCAACTCCCGGAGCATTTGTTTCCAGTGGAACAAATACAAATACAGTTGGAATTTTACCGTTGATCATTCACTTATAGGCGGTGTTGCAGCAGGAGATGTCATTGAATATTTTGTTATAGCACAGGATAATAATTATAATGTTTCTTCGAACCCAACAGGTGTTGTTGCTACCGATGTAAATACAATTACTACTCCTCCTGCCAGCCCTTCATCCTATTTTATTCCTTCGAATTTTTCAGGAGTTGTGACTGTTGGGACAGGAGGTGATTTTGAATCACTTTCCAACCCCGGTGGTTTATTTGAACAAATAAGTGCAGGAACCGTACTTGGCGATGTTACGGTAAATATTATTTCCGATTTACCACGAAACAGGAACAATCTCATTTGATGCCTGGGCAGAAGGTCCCGGCGGGCCTTTTACGGTAACCATCAAACCCGGTGGAGACAGAACCATTACAATATCAAAGCCATCACATTAAACGGCACCAAAGTTTAATCATCGATGGATTAAATGACGGAACAAATTCCTTAACTTTTTCTAAACCTTCGGGTTACGGTAGATTAATTATTCAAAATGGGGCTTCCAATAATACTATTACCAATACTACAATGTAAGCATATGGCGGTACATCTGCTACTTATTACATGTGCGGGTTAATAACAATTCTCCTACAGTTCCTATCAACAGTAATACAATTAGTACGTACAATTACAACAACCAGTTCTTCCACAAGCGGAATTTACCAGGCAATTTATTAACAGGTTATTCATCTAATGTGATGGAATTTTAATAGACCATAATAAATTGATTAACATTTATCATTATTCCATTTATAAAACAACAACGGCAAGTTTACTAATACAACTATTTCCAATAACGAAATATACAATACAGCGGCGGTTTCTAGTAACCGGTATTTTATTGGAATTTATATGCTGGGAAATTCCGGGAATACAAATATTTTCAATAATAAAATACACGGCCTATTATTTAATTCCACAAATTCCACTTCTTCCAGCGCAAGAGGAATTATGTGCTCTCCCACAGCGGGAAATGTTATGAACATTTATAATAATGAATTATACTTTGATGAAACAGTAACGCATAATGCGAATTCCTATAAAGCAATCAATATTTATAATTCAGGTACCGCTAATATCAGTTATAACTCGATTTATATTGGCGGAGAGGATATTATTACTAGTTATGGCAGTTATGGTATTTATTCCTATGGTTCTGTTGCTCCTACTATTAAGAACAACGCTGATTTACATTGCCCGATCCAACAGTTCAGGTACCGGAAAACATTACGCCATTTATACAACCGGTACAGTTACTTCTGATTATAATGATTTTTATGCTAATGGAACCGGCGGATATGTTGGCTATAAAGGCGGCAGACCAGTTGACGTTTGCAGATTGGCAGACTGCTTCTGCTCAGGATGCAAATTCATACTCAGGAAATCCGGGCTTTACTTCGGCAACCGATTTAATGCCTAACCCCGCAGATCCAAACTCAACCATACTAAATAATCATGGAACACCTATAGCAGGTATTACAGCCGATATTAACGGAACTGTAAGAGATGCTTCAACTCCGGATATCGGAGCATATGAATTTGAAGGTGTCTCCTCATAGCTTACTATTTCAGGTAATGCCGGAATGGCCGGTGTTATAATAAGCTGGACCGAAGGTATCGCAAATACCACCACATCAGACGGTTCCGGTAATTATTCATTTACCGTTAACAGCGGGTGGTCAGGTGCTGTAACTCCTTCTTTACAGGTTTTACATTTACTCCTGCCAACATTAGCTATTTAAGTATTTTTGCAGACCAAGTAAACCAGGACTATACAGTAGCCCCAACAGTATATACTATTTCCGGTAATGCAGGTATTGGCAGTGCGGTTCTTAGCTGGACTGACGGAACTGCAAAAACTACTACAGCTGACGGCGCGGGACTATATTCATTCACAGTATCTTATAATTGGTCCGGCACTGTTACTCCTTCATTGGCAAGCCATTCCTTTACTCCTTCTAACAGAACTTATTCAAATGTTCTTTCTGATCAGGTAAATCAAAATTATACTGCATCAGCAAATTTTTTAATTATCGGTAATACCGGTGTCGGCGGTGTAACTTTAAGCTGGGATGACGGTACTCCCAGGACCATGACATCAACCGTAGATGGAGATTATTTTATAGAAGTTCCGTCAGGATGGTCTGGAACTGTAACACCTTCATTAACAGGATACACTTTCGATCCTGCAGAAAGAAATTATTCAAATGTACTCAGCAATCAGCTTGCACAAGCTTACACTGCTGCGGCAATCGTATACACTATATCCGGAAATACCGGTGTCGGCGGTGTAACATTAACCTGGGAAGATGCTGCTTTTGCACCGGTTAAGAACAAGGCGGTAAAAAAAGAAAATTCAAAGATTGAATCCATTGAATCCAAAATAACAAAAGCTGCTGAATCAGGTAAAAATAAAATTGCTTCCGCAAATGCTGAGCAATCTAAAAATGCGCCCGCAGCACAAACTATTGTTAAAACAGTCGTATCAAATCCCGATGGAAGCTATTCATTCACGGTTTCCTATAATTGGTCGGGAACTGTCACACCTTCTTTGGCAGGCTATACTTTTACACCTGCAAATATCGGCTATGCAAATGTTTTGGCAGATCAGCCGAACCAGGATTATGCTGCAGATCCTATCCTTTACACAATTTCCGGAAATGCAGGCATAGCAGGTGCGGTAATGAGCTGGACCGACGGTACAGCTAAAACTTTAACCGCGGATGGATCAGGTGCATATTCATTTACAGTATCATATAATTGGTCAGGTTCAGTAACTCCGGTATTAGCCGGCTATGCATTTACTCCTGCCAACATAGTATATACAAACTATACTTGCAGATTTGATTGATGAAAATTATACCGCTTCACAGCTTCCTGCAAGTGTAGTTGGCTATTGGAAGCTGGATGAAACTGCAGGCAATACTTTCTCAGACCTAACCGGTGTTAATAACGGTACCGGTAATGTATCTCCAGCTCCTTCTGCCGGACAAGTTAGCGGTGCTCAATTATTTGACGGCTCTACCACTAAGATTGATGTTCCGGCTAATCCTTCTCTTGACTTTCTTAGCTGCTGATAACTTCTCTGTGAGTTCTGGTATAAAGGAAAGCTGCTCCTTCTGCTAATCAAGTTGCTGTTTCTAGAGTATATTTCTGGCTACAATTCTGGTGGGTTGGTATTCATGGCTGGTAACTGGTAAAGCTAGTTTTCATATGTAACTGATGGAACTAACTACTCAAGTTTACGGAAGTGTTATTACTGATGGCAATTGGCATCATGTTGCTGCTACCAGAAACGGTACTACTGGGGATATCTAATATTTATGTAGATGGTATTTTAAAAGGTTCTGCTAACTCAAATTGTTACCGGTGACTTCTCTTCTCCTACTGCTAAACTTAATATTGGAAGTTATGTAATGGCAGTTATATTATTAACTGGCAGTCTGATGAAGTCGCTATTCATAATGTTGAATTATCTTCTGCTCAAATTACTAATGCACTATAATAACAGTGCTAGCCGGATTAAATTATTATTCTCCTACTGCTCCAGCTATTACTTCTACTCCTGTTACTACAGGCACTGTCGGTGAAGTTTATTCTTATGATGTTAATGCTTCGGGATATCCTTATCCTACTTATTCTTTAACTACTCCTCCAGCTGGAATGACCATTGATGCTGAATACCGGGGTTATAAGCTGGACTCCAACTGCTTCCGGAGATTATGATATTACCGTAAATGCATCTAACGGTGTTACTCCCGATGCAGTTCAGACATTCACTATACATGTTATTGACCCTATCACTCTTCCTGCAAGCACAGTTGCTTATTGGAAGCTGGATGAAACTGCAGGCAATACTTTCTCAGACTTAACCGGTGTTAATAACGGTACCGGTAATGTATCTCCAACTCCTTCTGCCGGACAAGTTGGCGGTGCTCAATTATTTGACGGCTCTACCACTAAGATTGAAGTTCCGGCTAATCCTTCTCTTGATTTTGCTGCTGCTGATAACTTCTCTGTGAGTTCTGGTATAAAGGTACACTGCTCCTTCTGCTAATCAAGTTGTTGTTTCTAGAGTATATCTGGTTCTAATTACTGGTGGGTTGGTATTCAATGGCTGGTAACTGGTAAAGCTAGTTTTCATATGTACTAGTGGAGGAAATACTGTTCAAGTTATACGGCAGTGTTATTACTGACGGCAATTGGCATCATGTGGCTGCTACCAGAAACGGAACTACCGGAGATTCTAAAATTTATGTGGATGGTATTTTAAAAGGTTCTTCTACTCAAATTTTTACCGGTGACTTCTCTTCTCCTACTGCTAAGCTTAATATTGGAAGTTATTTAAATGGCAGTTATATTATTAACTGGCAATCTGGATGAAGTGCTATTCATAATGTTGAATTATCTTCTGCTCAAATTACTAATGCACTATAACAACAGTGCTAGCGGATTGAATTATTATTCTCCTACTGCTCCGGAAATTACTTCTACTCCTGTTACTACCGGCACTGTCGGTGATGTTTATTCTTATGATGTTAATGCTTCGGGGTATCCTTATCCTACTTATTCTTTAACAACTTTCCCCATTGGTATGGATAATTGATCCGACTACCGGAGTTATCAGCTGGACTCCTGATGCTGCCGGCGATTACCCTGTAACAGTTAAGGCAGCAACGGTGTTAATCCTGTTGATGTTCAGATCATTTACTATACATGTTATTGACCCGGCAGCAATTCCTGCAGGATTAATAAGCTACTGGAAACTGGATGAAACCGTCAGCGGAACTTATGTTGATCAGATGGGAATCAATAATGGAACCGGGAATGTATCTCCAACTCCTTCTGCCGGACAAGTAAGCGGTGCTCAATTATTTGACGGCTCTACCACTAAGATTGAAGTTCCGGCTAATCCTTCTCTTGACTTTGCTGCTGCGATAACTTCTCTGTGAGTTCTGGTATAAAGGCAGCACTGCTCCTTCTGTCTAATAAAGTTGTTGTTTCTAGAGTTATTCTGGTTCTAATTACTGGTGGGTTGGTATTCATGGCTGGTAGCGGTAAAGCAAGTTTTCTATATTGATAGTCAAGGTACTACTTTTCAAGTTTATGGAAGTGTTATTACTGACGGCAATTGGCATCATGTTGCTGCTACCAGAAATGGTACTACTGGAGATTCTAAAATTTATGTGGATGGTATCTTAAATAGTTACTAAAACTCAAATTGTTACCGGTGATTTTTCTTCTCCTACTGCTAAACTTAATATTGGCAGCTTATGTAGGCAGTTACTATTATTAACTGGCAGCCTTGATGAAGTCGCTATCTATACAATGCAGAACTAAGTCCTGCAATTATTAGCCAGCATTTCACAAACGGTTCAGGCGGTATCGCTCTTGCTAAGAAAAACCTGTTTAATCCTATATTTGAGGACTTCAGCACTGCAAGCACTAAAGACGCTGTAAATCTTAATTGGCAGACTCATACTACTGTAGAAGGAAGCTTTGAGCTGCAGCGCTCTGCACAAAAAGAGAACAGCTGGATGAGTGTGGGATCTGTTGGTTCAGACGGCCTGCAGAGCTTCAAATTCAGTGATGCTTCTGTAAGCGAAGAAGGAAAATATTCGTACAGGGTTAAATTTACACGCGGCGACGGCGGTTATGCATTCTCCTCTAAATCAGATGTTGAAATGCTGCCTGTAGCTTTCAGCCTTGCTCAAAATTACCCGAACCCGTTCAATCCTTCTACTACAATCAAATACCAATTGCCGGCAGACAGTAAGGTAAGCATTACCATATTTAATTCTATCGGCCAAAAGGTTTTTGATTTGGTTAATAATGAAGTGCAGGCTGCTGGTACGTATCACCGTCAATGGAATGCAAGCCAGTATGCAAGCGGTGTTTACTTGTTACGCATAATGGCAACTTCATCTCAAACCGGCGAGAGCTTCTCCAAGGTTGTAAAGATGATGATGCTTAAGTAAATGAGTTGCTCGTGAGTTGTTAGTTGTTAGTTAGTGTTAAAAGCCAGGGATTATGAATCTAAATATTTTATTTGGATTTCTGATTCCTGGTTTTTTTCTTCTATATATATATTATGATTTTGTTCTCTTTTTGGTTTTTAGTCGTTCTTTCAAATAAATATATCATCGTCATTCCGGCAGCGCCCAATGTCATTCCGGTTAGCTCTCACTGTCATTCCGGACTCCGATCCGGAATCTCTGAGTTTCCGAATGACATCAGCATGGCATTATGAAGTGGGCAGCGCCTCATGTCATTCCGGACTCGATCCGGAATCTCCGGGATTTCTTGTCCTTGCCTGACCGGAGATAGGACGATTCTGGTTTCGGCAGAATAACATGTGGAAGTGATGACGCTCATTGTCATTCCGGACTTGATCCGGAATCTCTGAGTTTCCGAATGACATTAGCATGGCATTATGAAGTGGGCAGCGCCCCATGTCATTCCGGACTCGATCCGGAATCTCTGGGATTATGTTTCAATTCAGGATGACTTCTACATTGTCAAAATTTCATTCATGCTTCGACAGGCTCAGCATGACATAATCATGTCACATGGAGCCAGTCGAAATGTGACATTCAATTGTCAATGTTGTCTTTTAAGGTTCACCAGGATCATCATGACATTGTAAGGAGATCACTACAATATTGTCATGCTGAACCCTGTGCTGATGAAAATCAGTATTGATTCAGCATCTCTGAGTTTCTGACTTTCGCCAGAATGACATTGCAAGGTGGTGGCTATTCACTGTCATTCCGGACCCCGATCCGGAATCTCAGTGAATCAAAACAAAAATTTTAATTAAATATTTATCAAATAATAAGAGGAGAGATGAAAAAAGCAGAACTTAAAAAGTTTAAGCTGCTGTATGGGATTAGGGAGGAAAATAAATCATTCAAGCTTTTTAAAGATACAGACAACCGTTACTTTGTAGTTAAAAAGCAGTATATACTTGGAATATTTAAAGGAAGGAGGTTTTATACTTTAAAAGTATTATTGAAGCGCAGGACTATATTATTCAGAACACAAACAATTTACACAGTGTTTACATTGAATAAAATTATTTTATTCTCTTTTATCTGTGCTTAATCCTGTGTTACTCTGTGGTAGAGAAAAATCCCTCACCACAGATGAGCACAGATTCTCACCGAGAGTTTTTAATCTGTGTTTAATGCCGGAATTCAATTAAAAATTAACAATTAAAAATGTACAATTGAGGAACGGTTAAATTGGTTTTCAAAGTTCATGAGCCGCTAAAAAGTTCCCATTCTTTATTTAACCCAAATTCAGAGATATATTTTTGTAAGACAGGAAAATTGATTACCTCTTTTGAATTAAAAAGTATGGCTTTTATATCATCTAGATGTTTGGATGATTTTCCTTCTTTATAAAACTCCAGCTTTTTTATTATAACGTATTCAGGTGGGGCAACTGCAATTTTTCTATTATTAAAATCAAAATCTCTTGCATTCGTTAATGCCCATTTTTGAAATTCATCTGTACCGCAAAAATATATGTCCGCTTTAAAGCCAGACTCATTGTGAATAATGTTGCAATGCCCTCTTACGTTTTTAAGTATTTCTGTTTTTAATATTTCTACTGGAGGGCAATAAAATTCGTCTGCAGGAAATAAACTTAAAAACTCCTTTGCTCTATTAATATTTAAGTTAATTACAATATCAACATCATGTGTCATCCTCGGCTGTCCATAAATGATGGATGCAACCGAGCCGGTAACTGCATATGGAATTTTGCTGCTGTTAAATTTATCTGTGAAAAACTGATAAAGACTAAGTTCTTGCATAGAAAAATATTTCTTTTACTCTTTTCTCTACTTCTTCTTCCATCAATTCAGGATGGAAGTGTTTCATAGCAGCTTTTTTCAATTCACGTGCATCGAAATACAATTTTAAAGATAGGTTTAATTTTTGTTCGGCAGTCATATTCTTAAATCTGTTATTAACTGCTTCGTTGTATTTTTCTAATTCTGTTTTCATATTGATTGGCAGTTTTTATCTGTGTTTAATCCTGTCTTTTCTCTGTGGTAAAGTTCTTTTCATCACAGATTATCTCAGAGAATTTTAAGCTTTAACATTTCTTTTCACTGACTTCTCTTACCCCATTCTCAGCGCAGCGAAGAATAGATGTTTTAAATATAGATTCTTCAGTCGATGACTCCTTCAAATTGACCTGTTCATCATTATTATGCGGTCTAAGTGTAATAAAGTCTTTTTAGATTTTCCGACTAACTACTCACTTCTTACTACTAACTTTACTTTTATACATTTCGTTTTATATAAGATTTTGTCTGCTTCTCTATAAATGAAAATATTTCATCGGAGCTTATTTCTTTATCTTTTACAAATTTTATCGGCGTAATTTCTATGTCATCATAACTTAATAAGGCTTTCAAATAAACTGATTTTTCGAAATTGGAATATTTCTTTTCACATAAAGATATAATATCATCTAAACTATATTTTTCCAAAAGAAAGTATAGATCGACATAATCGCGATAAGCTGCTCTAATAAGTGCTGCAATCTTCATAGCTCCAATTTCAAGTTCACTACAAAGCTGAAACCATTCTTCATTTACAAATGGGAGTAAAACTCCGGATGTGATTTTAAAAAAAGAAATCTTAACTTCATCATCAATTAAGATTGAAAGTGTGTCCGTTTCTAATTGCGAAATATCTATTTTATATTTATTAAAAAGTCGTTTAACTTTTTCCTCATAAACGTTCACATTAAATTTTCCAATACAAAAAAAATCGAAATCGATGCTTTCTCTATGGCCTAATTGAAGAGCCAAAGCTGTTCCACCTGCAAGATAAAAATCGTTTTTGAACTCTTTAAGTAAAGGGAATAGGTTTTTTCTTTTTGTATCAATTACATGTAATGCTATTGAGCTTGCCAAAGATTTTTCTCTTCCGTGATTTTTTTCCAAAAGTAATAGCTGTTTTTTGAAAGAGATTGATATCCTCTTTCTTTTAATAAAGTTCTCACTTCAGCATTATTAAATGTTGTGAAAATCCAATGGAATGTTTCAAAGGTTCCGAAGTTAAGTAATCTTTCCAATATAAATTTTCTATTGTTCTGAAGATCTAATTTCTCAAAATCCACATCCCAGAAAAATTTTTTTAATTCAAAGGGAATACTTGTTTTTTTCATAATCCAATATAAAGAATTTGAACTTTGTATTTTTCTAATTCTGTTTTCATATTGATTGGCAGTTTTTATCTGTGTTTAATCCTGTCTTTTCTCTGTGGTAAAGTCCTTTTCATCACAGATTATCTCAGAGAATTTTTAGCTTTAACATTTCTTTTCACTGACTTCTCTTACCCCCTTCTGAGCGCACCGAAGAATAGCTGTTTTAGATATAGATTCTTCAGTCGATGACTCCTTCAGAATGACCAGTTTATTATTATTACATCGGTCAAAGTATAATAAAAATTCTCTTTAGATTTTCCGACTAACCACTAACTACTCACTTCTTACTCCTTACTCCTTACTACTAACTCCTCACTACTCACTCCTTAAAATTATCTCCACAATCCTTTCCGCAGCATGTCCATCCCACTTTTCCGGTATAGAACCCGACTTCTTCTCGCCGTCTAAAACTTTAAATGCGGCGGTTTTAACTTTTGCTAAATCAGTTCCTATCAATTGGTTTGTACCGACATCAACGGTAACAGGCCTTTCAGTATTGTCTCTTACCGTTAAGCACTGCACACCAAGATAAGTGCTTTCTTCCTGTATGCCTCCGCTGTCGGTAATAATAAGCTCTGCATTTTTAGTTAAGCATAGAAAATCAATATAACCAATGGGGTCCGTTAAAATTATATTTTCAGATAGTTTTTCATTCAAGCCGTGCAATTCAAAATTCTTTCTGGTACGCGGATGAATCGGGAAAACCAATTTTCTTTTTTCTGCAATTGAATTTAAAGTATCCACCAGCTCATTTAAGAATTCTTTTGAATCAACATTAGCCGGACGGTGAAATGTTAAAAGTATATATGAAGATGGCTCAATTTTCAATTCATTTAATATATTTGATGCTTCTGCTTTCTTTAATTGGTGAACTAAGCTGTCAATCATTACATTGCCGGTAAAAAATACTTTACTGTCATCAACACCTTCATGTTTCAGATTCTCAAGCCCGCTTTTTTCAGTGACAAAAAGATAATCACTTATACAATCTGTTAATATCCTGTTTATTTCTTCGGGCATTGATCTGTCCCGGCTCCGCAAACCTGCTTCTACATGGGCAACTTTTATATTAAGTTTTGATGCAACCAGGCTGCAGGCAATTGTTGAATTTACATCGCCAACCACAATAACTAAATCCGGTTTTTCTTTTAACAAAATCTTTTCAAATTCAAGCATTACATGTGCGGTTTGCTCGGCATGGGAGCCTGAGCCTATACCTAAATAAAAGTCCGGCTGGGGAAGGCCTAAGTCAGTGAAAAATATTTTAGACATTTTTTCATCATAATGCTGGCCGGTGTGGCAGACTAAGTGCTGCACTTTATTTTGCGGATGTTCATTATTGTGTTTTTCAAATGCTTTATGGATAGGCGCTACCTTCATAAAATTTGGACGCGCGCCGACTACTGAAATTATTTTTTTCATTATATATTTTTATTTATTAAAAGAAATTCACATCTAATTAATTGCTAGGATTTAATCTGTGTTAATCCTTTCTTTCTCTGTGGTGAAAAAAATTCACTCACCACGGATAAGCACAGATTCTCACAGATTTGTTTACATTACAAATCTTTTAATCCCTTGCTTAAGGTCTTTTACATTAAAATTAATTAATAAACCAATTTTTATATTTGACAATTTTAAATATGTTAATATTTGTGCAACATGAATATCGCATATCGCTTCAACAGATTTTAGTTCCAATAATACTTTATTTTCAACTAATACATCTATTCTATATCCTGCATCAAGCTTTACTTCTTCATAAACTACTGGCAGTGATTTCTGTATTTCAACAGAATAATCCAACTTCATTAATTCATAAGCTAAGCAAGCTTCATAAGTAGATTCAAGCAAGCCTGGTCCAAGAACAGAATGTACCTTATAAGCGCAACCGATTATATTGTATGTAAGTTGATTTGTATCTTCCATTTGTTTTCTATCTGTGTTAATCCTGTCTTTCTCTGTGGTGAAAATAAATTCACTCACCACGGATAAGCACAGACCTACCTACCGCAAGGCAGGTTCTCACAGATATTTTTAATCCGTGCTCAATCCTGTCCTTCTCTGTGGTAAAAAATTTCTTCATTACGGATAAGCACAGATCTACCTATCGGCAGGCAGATTCTCACAGAGAGTTTTTAATTATATCACTAATAATTTGACTTGTATTTCCATCACCAAAAGGCGATTTAATTTCATCAAAATTTATACTGCTGCTTTTTAATGCTTCATGTACAATTTTATTTTTATTTGTCCCGACAAGCACATTTGCATTTGCATCAACAGTTTCAACCCACTCTGTTTCATTACGAAGAGTGACGCAGCACTTCTTTGCAAAGAAAGCTTCCTTCTGCAAGCCTCCGCTGTCCGTTAGAACTTTGCTGCAGTTATTTAGCAGCATTATCATATCCAAATATCCCACCGGTTCAATGATAACAATATTGGAACTTATACTAACGTTATTCTGTGAAATAATTTTTTTAGTTCTTGGATGAAGTGGAAGTATTATCTTTTTGTTTATTTCTTTGAAAGCATTAAATATATGGGTTAGATTATTCAAATCATCTGTATTTTCTGCGCGGTGAATTGTTGCAAGGAAATAGTCTGCCCCTTCAAGCTTCAGGTCTTTAAGAACAGAGGATTTATTTTCTGCGATGCTTTTATTTTGGTTATAAGCTTCAAGCATAATATCGCCGGTAAAATAAACTCCTTCATTCACATTTTCATCTTTTAAATTTTCAATAGCATTCTCAGTGGGGCATAATAAATAATCCGAACAATGGTCTGTTAAAATTCTATTTATTTCCTCGGGCATAAATTTATTAAAGCTGCGCAAGCCTGCTTCAACATGCGCTACTTTTATATGCAGCTTTGATGCAGCAAGTGATCCGGCTATTGTTGAATTTGTATCGCCGAAAACTATGACTAGATCCGGTTTTCTATCTAATAAAACTTTTTCAATTCCTTCCAGCATTAATGCTGTCTGCCTGCCGTGAGAATGAGATCCGATCTCGAGATTTATTTCCGGTTTTGGAATTTCTAAATCCCTGAATAGCAGGTCTGACATTTTCTCATCGTAATGCTGCCCTGTATGAATCAATATCTCGTCGAAATTCTCTTTCAGCTTTTTACCGAGAGGCCCGTATTTAATAAATTGCGGCCGGGCGCCGACTATAGAAACTATTTTCATTTGGATTTATTTAGTGTGGTTTTTAAATGTAAAGACGCTCCGGTGGAGCGTCTTAATTAAATTATTTTCTTGCTAAAAGATAAAGTCTTATTCGTAAACCCAATTTCTTTAAAAGAAATTGGGTTTATTTATTGAATCTCTTTTACTATTCCGTCTTCAAGCCTATATATTTTACCTGACTTTTCACAAGATGCTTCATTGCTGTTTTTAAAATCCAGCTTGAATCCGGCTTCAGAATACCAGCCGATGATTTTAGCGGGATTTCCAACAACCAAAGCAAAATCAGGAATATCTTTTGTAACAACTGAACCGGCACCCACCATTGCAAAACGGCCGATTGTATTTCCGCATACGATAGTACAATTAGCTCCAAGTGAAGCACCCTCTTTCACAAGAGTATTGATGTAATATTTGGCACCAACTTGAGGATATTTGGAGCGCGGATTTAAGATATTTGTGAATACCATTGAAGGGCCGCAAAAAACATAATCCTCTAGAGTGACTCCTTCATAAACAGATACATTATTCTGGATCTTTACAAAATTTCCGATTGTAACATTATTTCCAATATTTACATTCTGCCCTATCACGCAGCTCTTTCCGATTTTTGCACCAGATTGAACATGAGAAAAGTGCCATATCTTTGAACCTTCGCCTATTGATACGTTTTCGTCGACTACGGCATGTTTATCAATATAAAAATTATTATCCGACATAAATTTCTATCAGTTTTTAATTTAGGATTTTTCTTTAGATTTCGTTTTATGTTTCATCCGTGTAGCATCATCATGTGAATATGCATAATAATACTTGTAGTATGATCCGTAGCCGTAACGGTAAGTAAAGTTATTAAGTACGGTTCCTATAAAGGTATTTCCATCATTCCTAAGTAAATCAACTGACTTCTGCATTAACTCAGTTTCAGTTGATTCAGAATTAATAACAAGTATTGATGCATCAACTCTTCGTGAAAGGATTTCAGAATCTGTTACTGCGACAATCGGTGGAGAATCCAATACGATTATATCATACAAATCTCTCATTTCATTCAAGAAATTTTTCATTTCTTTAGATTCAAGCATCTCGGATGGGTTTGGCGGAATAGTTCCTGCCGTAATAAAATGAAGATTAGGAATTTGCGTACTCTTTGTAATCTCTTTTAAAGTTGCATGCCCGAAGAAATAATCAATTATCCCCGGGAATCTTTTTGCATTAAATACCGAATGCAATCTCGGTTTTCTTAAATCGCAGTCAATGATTAAAGTTTTTTTGCTTGACTGTGCAAAGCTGGCGGCAAGGTTCGAACTTATTAATGTCTTTCCTTCCTGCGGTGCGCAAGAACTTACTAATATCATTTTTATTGCATTCTCGCCAAGGCGTGAAAACTGAACTCTGGTTCTCAATGCACGGAAAGCTTCGCTTGGAATTGAATCAGGCCTGTCTGCTACAATCAACTCGCTTTCTTTATGCCCATTGCTTTTATTCAGCCATTCGATTGGGGGAATCCAGGTTAAAACATTAATATTTCTGTGCTGGATATCTTCAGGAGTTTTAACCGTATTGTCGAAATAGTTTTTCAGGAAAACATATCCAAAGGCAAGTCCAAATCCCATTACAAACCCGATTAACACAATTAATAATCTATTTGGTTTAGAGGGTTTATCCGGCTTCCTTGCGTTATCAATTATAAGTACATTTCCCGGCTGTGACTGTTCATTAATCAGAGCTTCCTGGTATTTCTCCTCGAGCAATGTATAAAGCTTTTCGAGTGATTCCCGCTGCCTTTGAAATCTTGCTAATTCAATTGAGGTCTTAGGCAGCTGATTAAATTTCTGTTCGTATTGATCAACAATTTTTTTCAGCTCGGAAACAGTCACTACTAAAGTTTGATTTTTTATCTGCTCATCAATAATTTTTTGGGTGAGATCTTTTATTTCATCCGGACTGCTGGCAAATATGCTGGATTTAATTACTTCAATTTTATCATTCAGCTTAGCTTTAATGTCCGCAATTTTTTTATCATACTCTTTTATTGCCTCAGTTTTATTAACCTTAGCATTTTCTGTGGAAAGAGCTAAATCTTTATTGGTTTCCAGCCTGGCTAATTGATCCTGCAATGATTTAAAGTATGCTTCTGATTTTAATCCTTCCAGGTAATCTGCAAGTTTTGGATTCTGTTTTTCTAGAACGGATTTATATTGAGATAATACTTTATTAGAGGCTTCTAATTCAATCTGCGCGGCATTTTTTTGGGCATCAAATTGGGATAATTGATCAATTAAAGATTTTGCCTGCTCGTCTAAAGCTATCACTCCGCCTTTTTCCTGGAATGATCTTAATGTTTCTTCGGCATTATTTAACTGCTGCTGCTTTTCATTTTTCTGCTGGAGAAGAAAATCTTTTACGCCGGTTAGCTGATTTCTATTTACTTCAAGGTTGAAAATCTTGTACTGTTTGGCATAAATATTTGCGATTAATGATGCTTCGTGGGGAGATGGTGATTCACAGGAAATTTCAACGATATCCAATCCTCTTTTTTGATCAATTGAAACTTTCTTTTCCAGCAATTCCGCGAGAGATGTAACGGATCGTATCTCTTTTTTCTTTTGACCGAAATTAGAATTATTATCCATTATCAAATAAAAGCTGTCCTGATTTGCGCTGACAGTGAAACTGTCTATCAAGGCTTTAGCAACTCTTTCCCGTAAATTGTAACTCTTTAAAATTTCTATTTCATTCGCTACAAATCTGTCGCTTCCAAAATCCTGAAAATCAGGCATTAAAGGAGATTCCAATATATTTCCCTGGGGCTGAGAAATTTTGAGCATAGTTACTGCCCGATAAATATTTTTGGAATTCACAGCATAAAAAATTGATGTTGCAAGGCACGCAATAGTTATAATGGCGACAGGAAGAATATTATTTCTTAATAAATTTATATAATCTTTTAGAGAGTTAGATTCGACATCCTGTGTACTTACATTCTTATTATTCATTGCTTACTAATCCTAATTTCTAGTTATGTTCAATATTAAAATTGATAATGAGATTAATGCAGATAAAACAGAAACAGTAAGTGATACATAATCTCTTGCATAAAGTCTTTGCGTACCGGCTACCATTACCATATCCCCTGCTAGAAGCTTGGGATTTTTAATTTCCTTAGATAGATTATCTTCCCACAATAAATCATTGTAATCAAATTTAATCAACTCCTGGGTTGAATCAGATTTATTTCTAAATAATCTTAAATCATCAAGATGTGCATCATCCGTTGGGCCGCCGGCATAAGACAGCAAATCGCTCAGGTTGCTGTATTCGGGAATAACATACTTTCCAGGAAATTTTACAAATCCCCACACGGATACTTTGATATTTACTGCTTCCGGATCTGAATAATCAAAAAAACCACCTTGACTAGTTAAACGCGGATTGAGGCTGCTTCCTATTTGTACATCTTTGTCTTGTGCAAATGAAGACTGAACGGCTATTACAATTAATAGCATAATAAAGTATTTCATTAATACGATTCTCTTTTTTTATTTATAGAGTAGAATTTAATAATTATTTCAACAAATAAGGATGAAAATTATCTTTGTTGCCGGTTATTTTTTTTTGACGGATGTCTTGTACTAATTTAATGGAAGGACGGGCATCTTCAATACCAAAACCATTGCCGTTTATTGTTTCTTCATAAACCCTTGTATGCAAGTCTGTAAAGCCTTCACTGAATTGAATTTCTTCACCATCGACAGATATAGAACGAAAGGTAGTTTTTCCACTATTGCTTTCTTCACTAGGTAAATCATTTTTATCTATTGAAAGGAACCATCTGACATTCGCATTCTGCAGCTCAATAAATCCTGAGGCACGTTTCTTTTCCATGAGATGAACTTCATTAATCTGCACATCACCAAAAAGCCAGATTAATAAATCATAAAAGTGAATGCCTATATTTGTAGCAATACCGCCGGACTTTTCTATTAATCCCTTCCATGAATAGTCGTACCAAACTCCGCGGGAAGTAATATAGGTTAAATCAACCTCATGCTTTTTATTGTTTGATTCAGCAGAAAGCTTTTTCTTCAATTCGATTATGCTTGGATGTACACGAAGCTGCAAAATGGTATAAATTTTTTTTCCGGATTCATTTTCTAATTCCTGCAATGCATCAAGGTTCCATGGATTAAGCACCAGAGGTTTTTCACAAATTGCATCAGCGCCGATTCTTAACGCAAGCCTTATATGTGCATCATGTAAATTATTAGGAGAACAAATTGTTAAATAATGAACATGCCTGTCTTCCGTTTTGCGCCTTAATTTTTCGAGATGCCTGTCAAATCTTTCAAACTCAGTAAAGAAGCTTACATTTGGAAAGTATCTATCCAAAATTCCCACTGAATCATGCGGGTCAACTGCGGCGATTAGAGTGTTATTTGTATCTTTAATAGCTTGAAGGTGTCGCGGAGCTATGTAGCCAGCTACACCGGTAATTGCGAAATTTTTCATATAGTAACATCGAATGAAGTATATTTAATAATTAAACCTTATAATATTCACGGTACCAATCCACAAAATTGGAAATCCCATCTTCGATATTAGTATTCGGTTTGAAATCAACCGAGTTAACTAAATCTTGAACATCTGCATAAGTTGCCGGAACATCGCCGGGCTGCAATGGAAGGAAATTCTTAATGGCTTTTTTATTCAATTTATTTTCCAGCACTTCTATAAATTTCATCAACTCAACGGGTTTATTATTGCCGATATTAAAAAGATGGTAAGGAGCAAAACTTGTTGCACTATCGGGGTCTTCGCTATCCCAATCAGGATTTGGCTCGGGGATTTTAGAAATCAATCTATAAACTCCCTGTACTATATCATCAACATAAGTGAAATCTCTTCTCATCTTTCCATTATTAAAAACATCTATAGTCTCACCGTTAAGTATAGCTTTTGTGAAAAGGAATAATGCCATATCAGGCCTTCCCCATGGGCCATACACAGTAAAAAATCTTAAGCCAGTTGTAGGAATATTATAGAGATTAGAATAAGTATGCGCCATTAATTCATTTGACTTTTTTGTTGCCGCATAAAGAGAAACAGGATGATCGACATTATGATGAACGGAGAAAGGCATTTTGGTATTTGCGCCGTAGACTGAACTTGAAGATGCGTATACTAGATGCTTAACTTTTATGCTTCTGCAGCCCTCCAATATATTTATGAATCCGTTTATATTGCTCTCGATATATGCATATGGATTAACTAATGAATATCTTACTCCAGCCTGAGCTGCTAAGTTTACAACATATTCAAATTTTTCTTCATTAAATAATTTCAAGATATCATCTTTATCTTCTAAATTTATTTTCTTAAAAGAAAAATTTTGTTCTGGAAGCAGCTGATCTAAACGGCCATGTTTTAGATTTACATCATAATATTCATTTAGGTTATCAAGTCCAACCACTTGCCAGCCGTTTTTTAAAAGCTTTCGGCAAAGATGAAAACCTATAAATCCGGCAGCACCGGTAACTAATATTTTTTTCATTGGTTACTTTTATTATTATAAAATACTACAAACGGTTATCAACATGTTCACGATTTACAATACCTTTTACATCAAAAACAACAGCACCATTATTCCGTAATTCATCAAATTTTATTTGTTTGAATTTATCATGAGCTACAGCCAAAACTATCCCGTGATAATTTTTGCTTTCCACTTTTGAGTAATCATTAATAACATCAAGTCCATATTCGTGTTTAACTTCTTTTACATCAGCCCATGGATCGTATACATCGATATTGCAGCCGAAGTCTTTTAGTTCTTTAATTATATCAATTACTTTTGAGTTTCTAATATCAGGGCAATTTTCTTTAAATGTAATTCCTAAAACCAATACATCCGAATTATTAATTTTGTGTTCTTTTTTAATCATCAGTTTTACTAACTGATTAGCAATGAACGCTCCCATACCGTCATTTATTCGTCTTCCGGCAAGAATAATTTCGGGATTATATCCAAGGTTAACTGCTTTGTGTGTTAAGTAATACGGATCAACACCGATACAATGGCCTCCAACTAAACCCGGCCGAAACGGGAGAAAATTCCATTTTGTTCCTGCTGCTTCAAGCACATCAAACGTATCAATATTCATTAGATCAAATAATTTTGAAAGTTCATTAACGAATGCAATATTAATATCACGTTGTGAATTTTCGATCACTTTTGCTGCTTCTGCAACCTTTATTGATGGAGCTAAATGAGTTCCGGCGGTAATTATACTTTTATACAATTCGTTTAATGCATCACCTACTTCAGGCAGACTTCCGCTCACTACTTTTTTAATTGTACTTACTCTATGATCCTTATCGCCGGGATTTATTCTTTCAGGACTATATCCGCAATAAAAATCTCTGTTAAATTTTAAACCGCTTTGTTTTTCAAGCACCGGCACGCAATCTTCTTCAGTGCAGCCAGGATAAACAGTAGATTCATATATAACTGTGTCACCGGGTTTTAAAACTTTTCCTACTGTTTCACTTGCTTTAATTAAGGGGGTAAGGTCGGGACGTTTAAAATCATCTACCGGCGTAGGAACTGTAACTATATATACATTTACTTCACCCAGTTCATCGAGATCGCTTGAATAAGTTAATAATTTTGATTCTTCAAGCTCTTCAGCTGAAACCTCAAGGGTTCTA
The DNA here is from genome assembly GCA_963731745.1 of uncultured Ignavibacteriales bacterium. Taxonomy (GTDB): domain Bacteria; phylum Bacteroidota; class Ignavibacteria; order Ignavibacteriales; family Ignavibacteriaceae; genus CAVSWT01. Next base: position 134,686 of record CAVSWT010000023.1, on the reverse strand, counting down.
TCTTTCCCTTTCTTAAGCTCTTTTATTCTTTCCTCGTTAATATCAAAGCCAATCACATTATATTTTTTACCGAATTCAACAGCCAGCGGAAGGCCGACATAGCCAAGGCCGATAACTCCTATTTTTACTGTTTTATCTTGAATTGATTCCAATAATTTCATTTTATTCCTTCTTGTTTATAATTCAACACTAATTAAATATTTTGCGATACTGCTTACAGCTTCGCTTAGTTAGTTACATAAGCAGATATTTATTACCGCTAAGCTGTTCATCCCTTGGTTTTAAATGGAAAAATTTAACATGCAATTTAGAGAAAATTCTGTTCCTCTGAAAATTTTATGCCGGATTTAATAATTTAAAATTTCTGCAATTTTCAAATGAAATGAGCAATAGAAGTAAGATTTAATAATAATATTTATCATTTTTAGTCAAATCTTTATATTAAAATTTTAAAGCAGGGTTCCGCTTAATATGAACATTGCTACTGAAAAATATATTATTAAACCGGTTACATCCACCATTGTTGCTACCAATGGCGCTGAAGATGTTGCCGGATCCACACCCAATTTCTTTAAAATAAAAGGCAGCATTGAACCCGAAAGAGTCCCCCATAACACAACGCCAATAAGAGAAAAACTGACCGTTAGGCCAATTAATACCCAATGCTCTTTATAAGTATGGCCAACAGCCTGCCAAAGTGTAATTCTCAAAAAACCAATTGCCGCTAATATTAAACCTAACAGAAGGCCGGATATGAATTCCCTTTTGAAAACGAAAAACCAATCTTTTAAAGTAACTTCGCCTAATGATAATGCGCGTATTACTAATGTTGATGCCTGGGATCCGGAATTACCTCCGCTGGAAATAATAAGAGGGATAAAAATGCTTAACACAAGTGCCCTTTGAATCTCACTTTCAAAAAATCCCATTGCAGTTGCAGTAAACATTTCGCCAATAAAAAGTAACCCTAAGCCAGCCTGCCCGCTTCTTTAGCATTGCAGTAAGAGGAATTGTTGAGTAAGCTTCTTCCAATGCTTCAACACCGCCTATTTTTTGAATATCTTCGGTAGCTTCTTCTTCCGCAACATCAAAAACGTCATCGACTGTTACAATGCCGATGAGTACTCCAAAATGATCAACTACAGGCAATGCTACTCTGTCATATTTTTTAAATATTTGTACGGCTTTTTCCTGATCATCGGTTACAACTAAATCTACAAAATTTTCATCCATTAAATCGTTAATTGTTTTTTCTGGAGAAGATAAAATAATATCTCTAATTCTTATATCATCAATCAATTTTCCTTTTTCATCTATTACATATATTACGCTTAAAGTTTCGCTGTCTTTCCCAAATTTCCTAATGTGACTTAAAGTTTGGTACATATCCCAATTAGGTTTAACAGCAATATAATCCGGCGTCATTAAACGTCCTACACTATTTTCCGGGTAACCTAAAAGTGTTTGAGCAATTTCTCTTTCTTTTAATGAAAGATGCATTATTAATTGTTTGGCAGCGGAACTCGGTAAATCTTCCAATAAAGCAGTACGATCATCGGGAGACATTTCGTTAAGTATTTTAGCTACATCTTCTTTACCCATGGCTTTTAATAAATTTACCTGGGTATCAAATTCCATGTATTCAAAAGTATCAGCAGCTAATTCATTTGGCAGTAACCTGAAAAGTATGGCTTGTTCATTTTCTGAAATTTCTGAAAGCAGTTCGGCAATATCGGTGGGTGTCCACTCACTTAAAATCTCCTTTAAAGTGCTAAGCTTACGCTCATCAATTAAGGCTTTTATTTCGGGTTGAAGCAATTGGCTTAGCATTTTTACTCCCTAATTTTAAGTGGCAAAATAAATTATTGGTTGCTACATATTTTTTTTAATAATTTTTAATTGAAAAGTGACCAAAAATAAACTTTAATAATTGAAAAAACAATCAATTAACTTTAAAATAAAACCGTTATAAATAATGTTCTACTGCTAATTTTTTAAGTGGTTGATGGATGAAAAACAGAAGTAAAAAATAGAACCTGATTGGATAAAAGATACAAACTAGGCCTGGTTGTTTCCGATTTTTAACTATTCATTTTAATCAGGCATTTCTTATAGAACGCTTTTCAGTCCTGCTCTTTTGGAAGTTTAAATTCAATAGGGATTATCATTTGCACTTTAACTTTCTTCCCTTTTTGAACGCCGGGTTTAAACTTCGAATAATAAACTGCAGTTTTGGCTGCTTCATCACAGCCGTAACCAATACCTTCCGCAACAGATGCCTCTGTCACTTCACCAAATTCATCTATGAATGCGCGTATTTTTACTGTTCCTTCAATATTATTATTTATAGCTCTTTTAGGATAAATTATTTTCTTTTGAATTGCTTCAATGCCGCCAACCGGTTCTGGCATTACTTCTACACTTAGGAAAAATGCCGGGTCATCTGCAGCAACGTCTTCCTCTAACTTCGGTGGTATAGAACGGTCAATTTTCTTTTCTACTTTTGTTTTTACAATATTTCTTTTTTGTTCATTTTTCTCTTTGGAATTAGATGCTAATTTTTTTTCTAATTCTTCATATGGGTCAACGTCGGGGACTTTTTTCCCATTATCATAATTAACATCTTTTACATAAATCCCATCTTCCGTAAATATGGAAGTCGGGCCATTTCTTCTGCCTTCTTCAATATAAATAGTTCTTTGAAGTTTACCTTCTTCAGAATATACTTTTACCAGTCCTTCAATTTTTCCATTAATATAGTTTCGTTCTTCTTTGATTTTACCATTTTCAAAATATAGTGTGTCTTCACCGACACGAATATTTTTATTAAGATGATACTCTTCTTTTTTATTGCCATTATCAAAATAGGTGGTTACTAGACTATCCTGCGCGTAAACGCTGACGGCAATTAAAACTATTAATATAAATTGAATTCTAATCATAACTATAAATTTTTAACGGCAAAAATAATATTTAATCTTTAATTACAAGAGGCATTAATAAAGCAACAATAAAAACTATGACGGCTATTCCAAAAAATAAGTAGCCGACAGCAAAATCATAATTTAAAATATGCAATTCGCCTAGCATGATAGTGCCAATCGTGATAAACTTTATTTCCTCCGAGCAGATGCAGTTTTCTTAATCTGAGCATCCGCAGCATATACGCTAATGTTTATCAAATTTTGTCCGAACCATAATAAAGATATTTGTACGCCAGTCCGATATAGATTTCTAAAAAAGTACCAGGCAATTAATGAAGGCAGAATGATTTGCATTAAAGTTCCCCCGGCTGTGTAGATAAACTTTCCGAAAAACAGAAAGAAGAAATGCCCTGCTTCATGAATTACCAAATCGGCATTATCAATCCACGTATAATTTCCCCTCGTTAAAATAAGATAGATAATAATTGGCAGGATTAAAATTGAAGCGATCCATTTTTTTAAGAACTTCTTTTTTCTCGGCTCTTCTAAATTTTGATTCTTCAATTTCCATAATTAAAAATAATAGGTAATAATAATAAACAAAAGAGGAGATTTTTATCTCTCAAGTTAGAATATTATCCCCATATATTTTCAGATAATTTAGAAGTTAAGTTATTCATCTCTTCATTTTTTTTTTCATCTTTTGAAGTATCCGCACGTTTCGTTTCTAGTGCGGCGCGGCGAAACAGTAATGCTGAAATAACGAACTGTACGGCAAAGAATCCATGAAGCCCGAATAAACCTATTAAATTAAAGCCTATCATATCATCCTTATCCGGGGCTCCGAAGATCAGCAAAAATATAGGGATTAAGAGCATAACACCCGTCATGGCGAACATCGTATACGCCATTCCATTCGCTCGAAAGTTCGAAATAAAAACTCCAATCAAACCGATCGCTATCACTCCGAAGTAAATGAGGTTAACAGGATTCTCCTCCGATCCGAGAATGCCCACTGCCAGATTAGCCCAGATAAGAAAGAGTCCCGAAGCGCAGGCAATTGCCACGGCAATTTTATAAACCATATTGGATGCTTTACTTGTAATCAGCTTATATGCAGATCCTGTTCCGAACAGCAGGATTCCTGCGACTATAAAATCGAACAGATTCCAGTTTACTTCACCTGTAAACAACATTGCTAAAAATGGGATCAGCAGTAAAACAGCAGTTACAATGGCAGGGCCTATCAGCAATTTATAAAATGAATTATTTATATGCATAATTTTACCTCTTATTATTATTGTTATTATTATTTACTTATAAAAAGTTATTTACTTATAAAAAGTACTTTGTATCTCAAAGTATCGTTACAAAAAATTTTTATTTTTGGGTTTTTATTAATTGTTCCAACGCTTTAAGATGGTCATCGAATGCTTTCTTACCTTCTTTAGTTAAAAAATATTTGGTGTTTGGTTTTCGATCAATAAATGACTTTTCGACGCCGATATATTTTTCTTTTTCCAATCCTTTTAGATGGCTTGCTAGGTTGCCGTCGGTAACATCAAGAAATTCTTTGAGCGAATTAAAATCAAGTTTATCGTTTACCGCTAAAGCTGACATAATTCCAAGCCTAACGCGGCTTTCAAATGCTTTATTCAGATGGTCAATTGATACTCTCACCTCTCATACCTGAAATACATATAAATCCCATAAATAATGTGAGCAGCTCCGAAACCAAAAGCCCAAAAGATTAAAGTGTATTCAATAAAGAAGGTGCTGATTAAACCCAGCCCAATCTCCAGCAGTCCCAAAATCTTCAACTCATCAATAGTAAATTTGCTGGCATTATATAATGCAAGTCCGTAGAACAGAAGTGTGAGGGGTGCAATTAAACCTACTAAACCTTTAGATATTAATACCAGAATCAGAATCCCACCGGATAATAAAGGAACGGCCATGCTTGCTAAAAGTCGTCGGGAAGTTGGGTTCCAAATCTTCTCCCCTTTATTGCCGGCCTTCTTATATGATAAAAAAATAGCTGTAGCCAAAGCGAATATTAAAATTATTATTGCCAAAAAAAAGATGTTCGGCAGGCTGGATTTTGTAATTTGGTACGTAATCTCATCAGGATTAAAATGAAAGTATGAGTACGCTATATAAGCTCCGGCCAAAGCGTAAATACCTGCCATTATGCCCGCGAGCCCTGATAGAGATAGAAATTTGGATGAACGCTCCATCATTGAGCGGATTTCAGCTATATCTTGAATATGGTTTTGTTCTTTTTTCATTAATTTCTCTTATTCATAGTACTTTGTGTTTCAAAGTTAAGATAAAAATTAAATTTATACAAGAGCTTACTGAAATATTAATTTATAATTTGCTGAATTATTCTTCTTTAATATTTTTAATACTATCCGTAATATCTATTTCTTTTATTTGGTGAAGAACGGCATTCTTCGGAACAGCAGTAATCATTTGGCGCTTTGCATTCGTGGCAGCTAATAATAATTTTATCACAATTTTGGTTATGACAATTAATATAATATGAAGTCGGTTTACCGCAATAATGACAACTGGCAATATATTTCAATTCATTTTTAGAATTTGGTTCAACTACTCGTCTTTCGTCAAAAACAAATATTCCACCTTCCCAATAAGTATCAGGGAATTTTTTTGCGTATGACACTATACCGCCTTCAAGCTGGTAAACATTTTTAAAGCCCTGCTGAACCATATAAGCTGATGCTTTTTCGCATCTAATTCCTCCCGTGCAATAAGTAACTATCGTTTTATCTTTATTCTCTTTTAATGAATCAACTACATCAGGCCATTGGCGAAAGTTTTTAATATCTGGTGTAACTGCATTTTTAAATTTTCCAATATTACTTTCATAATTATTCCTTGCATCCACAATTATAAATTCTTTTCCTTCTTCATAAAACTTTAAAAGCTCTTCGGGAGTTAATCTTTTTCCACCATTGTTAAAATCTATCTCCTGTAAATCGGAATTAACAATCTCTTTTTTTACTCTAACGTGCATTTTATAAAAAGCATGTTCTTCAGCTTCGTCTGCCTTAAAAATAATATCATGAAAGTAATGATAGCTTGTTAAATTTTCTTTGTATTTATTTATGTTATCAATCGTTCCAGAAACCGTTCCATTTATCCCTTCGGCTGAAATAAACACTCTTCCTTTAATTTCATTTCTAAAACAGAATTCTAAATGTTCATTCATAAATTTTTCAGGATTATCAACATCCACATATTTATAAAATAATAGTACTCTAAAGTTCTTCATTTTTAGATAATTTTTTTGTTTTGGGAAATATAAATTTAAGAAAAGAATACTCTACAAAAAATACATTTTATTTCGCACAAGATGATATTTAAATAATCAAGAAAGAAATTTTTCGAAATGGATTTTTATCATGCTAACTGAGTGACTTGAGAAGTAAAAGAAACTGTAAATGTTGAGCCAACCTCTTTTTTACTTCTAACTAGTATTTCTGCTTTATTTAAATCTAGATATTTTTTAACTAAAGCTAATCCTAAACCGTTGCCTTCAAATTCTCTTTTATGGCCTACATCCTCCTGGGAAAAAGGATGGAAAAGTTTTGTTAAATAATCTTCCGACATTCCTATTCCGGTATCGGATATATTCACTTGAACTTTGTTGTCTTCATCTTTAAAAATCACCACATCTATTTTGCCGCGAATGGTGTATTTAATAGAATTATGGATTAAATTTTGGAAGCTTTGAATTATAGTGTACCTGTCTCCAAATATTTTGGCATCCTTCGTCTCATTAAAGAAAAATAATCCTAAATTCTTTTCCTGACAGAGTGGTTTAAATTCTTCCACCAATTTCCTCAACTCAATATCAATATCAATTAGTTCATTATCAGGTTTATAATTGCCCGACTGAATTGATGACATATTTAAAATCATATCAATAGTTCTTTGAAGTCGTTTGCCCGCGCTGTTAACGGAGTCCAATAGCACTTCAGTTTCTTCATCAATGCCGTTTTCAAATTCATCAGCAATTAACGGAGTTGCGTTTAGAATAATATTAAGCGGGGTTCGAATTTCATGAGACATTTGGGCAAGAAAAGCAGTCTTTAACCTATCCGATTCTTCAGCTTTCTCTTTTGCAGTGATTAATTCCTGTTCAGTTCGTTTACGCTCTGTAATATCAAGTATCTGTTCAATAAAATGTAGAGGTTTGTTTTTTTCATCTCTAAGCAAAACAGATTTTAAAATTGCATAAATAACTTTATTATTTTTAGTGATAAATCTTTTTTCAAAAGTTATATTCTCAACTTTATTATTTAAAAGTTCATTATGCAATGCTATATCTTCCATATTGTCATCTGGATAAGTTATAACCCCATAATTTGTTTTAATTAATTCTTCTTCAGTATATCCGATGGTGTTGCAAAAAGCCTGGTTTACTTTTTTAATTACTCTATCAGTAGAACTTATAAACATTCCAATAGGTGCTAATTCAAACATCAGACGAAATTGTTCTTCACTTTTTTTCAAAGAAAATTCGGCCATTCTTCTCTGGTTGATTTCAAAATTAAGTTCACCCAGCTTATCTTTCATAATCACTTTAAGCTGCTTATTTAAACTTTCATTTTGACTAGATAAAGTTTCAATATTATGCGCTATTCTGTTAATATTATGAGCCAGATCCCCAATTTGATTTTCGCCCAAATAATTTGAACGCGCTGCATAACGGCCGCTGGAAAGATCTTCCGTAACCTTCAGTATATTATCAATAGGACGTGTAAAAACTTTTGTAACAATATATACAAGGATGATACTTAAGAAATATAAAAATAATCCCCCCATAGTAAGATTAAAATTATATTCTGAAATTTCCTGACTCAAATTTTCAATTGAAATTCCAAAATATAAGTTACCTAATATATTATCACGCATTGATATCGGTATATAATCTCTTAATAATTCATAATTTTTTAACGGGTTTATAAGCGCATAAATTGTTGTATTGATTGGTAGACTTGCTGGAGCTTTTATCGTAGAATAATTAAGTGAATCAGCAAACGTTAAATTATAGTCGAAAAGAACTTTGCCTGTATCATCTGTTAAAACCAGGTATTCGAACTCTTTAAGTCTTGAAGAATCTTTTAATGTATTATAGGTTCGTTTTTTTTCATTTATTGATAATTCATACCGGACATTTGCAACGAAACTTCTTGTAAGAATATCTTTTTTCGCATAAAAATCCGAAAAAGTTTTTTCCTGGAAATTTCCTGTCAGAACAAGAAAAGCAAATAATAATGCTACAAATCCAAACACTGCAAAAACCAGTGTTAATTTAAATGGTAATTTTTGAAATCGCCCTATTGATTTAATCATCTGAATTTGGAATAACTATTCAAAGTTTGAATTTTAATTATAAAACAACTTTTGAGCAATAATTATTCCACAAATGTTAATTTGAATTTATGCATAATATTAGGTTTTAAAGTATCTAATCTTGTAATATTAGCCATTTTAGCAATTTTAATTGGAATTATTGCGAGCTATGAGCGGATATATTATTAATATAATTTTCAACATCAAACTTTCGTTTTGCCCCATTTAGATTCATATATCTAATTTTTCCAAAAATTTCTCTTTCAAACCATGCTCTATCATGAACCCCGCCGATGGACCAGGCACAGCCAACATAACCATTTGGGTCTCTCCCGTCCAACTCATATTTATCATTTAAATAGATTGAAATTCTTAACGCTTCTTCCGGAGATTTGCTCCACTCCAAAATTTTTTTTGCCCAATACATTCTCATATAACCGTGCAATTTTCCCCTAACTGTCAATTCTTTTTGAGCAGCGTTCCATAAATCTTCATGTGTTTTTGCTTGCTCAAATTCCTCTACATTATAAATGAATTCACGCTGATCTTTTCTATGTTCGATTAATGTTTTTTTAGCCCATTCGGGAAATCCTTCAAAAGAATCATAATTTTTATTAAAGTAACAAAAGTTATCGGATAGTTCCCTTCTTATAACTAATTCTTCTAAAAAAGATTTTTCTGTTTCCGGATTTCCGCCAAACATTTGTGTTTCAAGAACGACTCTCTGAGCCGAGATCTGTCCAAAATGCAGATAGGGTGAAAGATTTGATTGCGCATCTTTATTGGGATCGTTTCTTTCGTCGCTATAATTTTCAAGTTTGTTTTTTAAAAAATCTTCAAGAGTTTTTAATGCTGCCTTACTGCCCGGATTAATCCAATTTACTTCTTTAACATCAAAATTTATTTGAAGAGTATTTATAACTTCTTTCCAAGTGATTTTATTTGAAGAAAAGTTTTCTGATTTTTTTTGTTTTTTTAATTCAGGGTATAAATCTAAAAACTCCGGAAGCAGCTTATTGATCTTTGGCCTAATTGTATATGCCGCAAATTCTAATTTACCTGAAGCTTGCAGACATGGAACAATATTATGCGCGTCAACTTCATAAAATGGAATATCAATTTTTTTTGCAGTATCTCGCTTCCAAATCCTTTTGATTCTTAAAGGATCAAAATCTGAAACAAGATTACTGATGTTTTTTTCTTTTATAAATTTTGGTATTTCTTCTTCCGGTTTACCGCTTAATAAGAAAAACGGAATATTAAATTTATTAGCCTCGCTTTCCAATTCTTCAAGTCCTTTCAGCATAAAATCATATTGCCGGATTGTTGCTTCAAGAAAATTTGGCAGTAAACAAAATACAATACAAAACTTTTCTTTTTTTTCTTCGGCAAGTTGTTGAGCAAAATAAACTGCCCAATTATCGTGAAGCCTTTGATCACGGCTCATCCAATATGCGACTGGACCTTTTTTATTATCACCATTTTGAAGAAGTCGAATCCGTTTAGGGTTTACCATTTAAATTTTAAGGAAAGATTAATTAATAAATGTATGATTAGAGTTTTTCGAAAGGAATATAAAAAGAAATATCTTTAAATATGTATTTCAATGCCAATGGGGCAATGATCAGAACCCATCACATCGCTTAAAATAAATGCATTTTTAACGTTGGATTTTAAGTCTTCAGAGACGAAAAAATAATCAATACGCCAGCCCACATTTCGTTCACGCGCACGCGTAACTTGATCCCACCAAGTATATTGATTAGGTTCTTGGTTAAACATTCTGAATGTATCAATATATTTATTGCTTATTACTTTGTCTATCCATTCTCTTTCTTGAGGAAGGAAGCCTGAAGTTTTTGAATTTTCTTTCGGACGTGCTAAATCAATTTCTTTATGTGCTGTATTAACATCACCGCAAAAAATAATTTTTTTACCTTTCTTCTTAAGCTTGTTAACATAATTCAAAAATGCATCATAAAATTCCATTTTATATTGAAGTCTTTCAGCCCGTGCTTTTCCGTTTGGATAATAAATATTAAATAGAACAAACTCAGGATATTCAGCAATTAATATTCTTCCTTCGTTATCAAATTGTTCAATTCCAAATCCTTTATTTATAGAAATTGGTTCTTCTTTTGAATAAATCGCTACCCCGCTGTATCCTTTTCTTTCTCCGGAACAAAAATATGAATGATAGCCAGGTATATTTATTAATTCGTCAACTAATTGTTCTTCATGAGCTTTAGTTTCCTGTACACAAAGGATATCGGGATTTTCTTTTAAAAGCCATTCAGTAAAACCTTTTTTATGAACAGCTCTAATGCCGTTAACATTCCATGAAAGAATTCTAATTTTTTTCATTATTAAAATAAGATGTTGTTAAAATTTTTTGATTGGGATTATTTTTTTTCTTATCACAATTTATTTATTTATGATTTAAAAACCAATGAAACAATCATTTAATAAATGCAAAAAAGAATTGTAAAAATTTATGTTGCTTTGTCGAATTTAATGTCATATCTTGATTTCAATTCTTTCCTTAAATGAAGTTTTTCCCCGTTAATAAATATTTTCGATTTGATCGGTAAATCTCTATAGGAGCAATGTATGAGTAGGCGGCCATTATTAATTTCAATTTTGTTTTTACTTTTTATTACCTCACAAACTTTTTCGCAAATTCCTAATGGCAGTTTTGAACAATGGACCAACGCTGAACCTAATGGATGGTATACAAATAATGCTAGATATACTACTATTAATTTAATTACAGTTACTCAAACTAATGATTCACATAGCGGAAATTCAGCACTCAGGGGTGAAGCCATTACCTGGAACACCGGAATTTACGCTCCAATAATTACGTCAGGCAAGGTAGAAGACATGGGTATTCCTGTTTCTGAAAGACATGCAAGCTTAAACGGATTTTATAAGTTTAGCTCTGTGGAAGGAGATCTCATGTATGTACTAGTTCTGTTTTATAAAAACGAAAAAGCTATTGGCATTGCCAGCCATGGGTATCCAGTCGCAGACGCCTACACAAATTTTTCACTGCCGATTCTTTATACAACCGGCGACACACCCGATAGGTGTTTAATAACTATTTCTTTTATAAATGAAACCTCCAGCGCACATGCAGGATCGGTGTGTTATTTAGATGACATAGCATTTGAAGGCACTTCTACATCTATTGAAGAGAATACACAGGTTTACAAATTTGGACTTTCTCAGAATTACCCAAATCCATTTAACCCAAATACAAGAATTGATTATCAATTGTCAACTGACGGATTTGTGTCATTGAAAATACATGATCTTTTAGGTAATGAAGTAGCTACACTAAAAAATAATTTTGAATTAAAGGGAAAACATAGTTTAACTTTTAACGCTTCTAATTTGGCAAGTGGTATTTATTTTTATCAGCTAAAAACTAGGAATTATTATGCAGCAAAAAAATTAATGATTATTAAATAATATGCGTTGCCGCTAAATAAATAATAAGGTAAAATGATATGAAGAATTTATTAATAACCCTGATGTTAATGCTTACTTCTTATTCCATACTAACTTTTTCGCAAGTACCAAATTCGGGATTTGAACAATGGACTAACGGAACTCCAGACGGATGGTATTCGTTTCTTACAAATGTAACTCAAACTACCGATGCTCATAGTGGTTCCTACGCGCTTCGGGGGGAGACGATAAAGAATAATAATATAATCGTCGCCGCTATAACTATATCTGGATTACCAGGTCAAAAGGGCTTCCCAATTTCAAAAAGATATTATAGCGTCAGCGGATATTATAAAATAAATTCCGTACTGGGAGATAAGTTTTCTGTTCTTGCCATAATATATGGAAATGGAAAGGCGCTTGGTTTTAATGCTTCATTTTTCCCAATCTCAACAACTTATACAAAATTTGTACTTCCTTTCTTATATAATACCTTAACAGATGCTCCTGACTCTTGCCAGATAACATTCTCATCAGGCAGTGATTCAATTAAATTTCATGAGGGAACCGTCTTTTATGTTGATGATATTACTTTAGACGAGAATGCAACTTCTGTTGACGATATTTCTATCATTAACGATTTTAAACTTAATCAGAATTACCCAAATCCCTTTAATCCTAGTACCAAAATTAGCTGGCAAGTTCCTAAAGATGGTTTTCAGTCATTAAAAGTATATGACATTCTGGGAAATGAAATTGCAAATCTTGTTAATGAATACAGACCCGCCGGGGAATATGAAGTAGAATTTAATTCATCAACAGGGATTAAAAATTTGCCTTCAGGAATTTATTTCTATCAGTTAAAGGCAGGGTCATTCATTCAGACAAAAAAAATGATATTAACAAAATAATTATTTTCAACCTTTATTATTTCACTTGTGAATAATTAATAAAAATTAATGAAATGATAATATCATCTTAAGCAAATAAGCTTGCTTTCCTTAGGTCAATATTATATTTTCAATTCACTAACTATCCTTTCCAAAGCTTTAAATATTTATTAATTCTGCAGGAAAATATTTTTAAAATTTTCTGAATACAGCGGAGTATTAATCTGGAGGTAACAATTATGAACTTTCGTTTATCATTTTTTATTTTCTCTTTTATCTTTTTCTGTACTCAAGCTTTCTCTCAAGTACCAAATAGCGGCTTTGAGCAATGGACAAACGGCGAACCGGATGGTTGGTACACAAATAACTTTCCCACTATAAGTATAGTACCTGTAACGCAATCATCAGATGCACATAGTGAGTCTTCTTCAGTAAAAGGTGAAGTTATTAACTCCTTAGAAGGTGTTTACACTCCGTTAATTGGAGCCGGTAAATTAGGAGGAAAAGGATTTCCCATTTCAAAAAATTACGCTGCTGTAGATGGCTATTATAAATTAAGCTCGGTGTCAAATGATAAATTAGATGTAGTTGTAGGAATGTGGGGCGGTGGTTCTGTGGTAGGCGTTGGAGCATTGGAATTTCCCGCAGTATCAAGTTACACCGCTTTTAGTATCCCTATCTATTATACAAACAGCGCGGTTCCCGCTGACTCATGTTTAATTAGCATTACAATTGCAAACGATACTGCAGGGCATGCACATATCGGCTCAGTTTTTTTAGTTGATGATATTTCACTTAGCGGCGATGCAACATCTGTCAACGAACCATCAGAAATAACTACCTTTCAGCTTGATCAGAATTACCCAAACCCTTTTAATCCATCTACAATAATTAGCTGGCAGTCGCCCATTGCTGCTCAACAGACTTTGAAAGTTTATGATATTTTAGGAAATGAAGTGGAAACTTTATTTGATGGATTCAAACCAGCCGGCAAATACCAGGTAGAATTTCATTCTTCTTCTAATGGTAAAATTTTATCTTCGGGAGTTTATTTTTATCAATTACGAATTGGCTCATTTATACAAACAAGAAAAATGATTTTAACAAAGTAATTTTTTATTTCCAGGCAGGATTTATTGTTACGTGAAGTTCACTCAATTAGTGAACTTCAAGGTTTAACTTTTTTATAAGAACTTTAAAATCAATTCACCAATAAAGTAACCAACAGCAGCAACGCCGAATCCAACTATAAACATGTCAAAGCCGCTTTTAAAAATCCCTCTTCCTGTAAAAAAGCTTCTCGCTGCTCCAACTCCAAAGTGAGCAAGCATTGAAATTATAAATGAAGTCCAAATTGCTGCACTTCCGCTAAAAAAGAAAAATGGAAAAATAGGAATCAAAGCTCCCACAGCGGTTGCAGTGCCTGTTATCCAACCCTCTTTAAGCGGACTTTGCAGGCTTTCCGTTATACCAAGTTCTTCTCTCACCTTGTCTTCCAAAACCTGTTCGGGATTTTTCATTGCTTCAACAGCTAACCTTTTTGCTTCGCCCGTTTCCATTCCTTTTGATTCATAAATTAAAGCAAGCTCTTCTGTTTCAAGTTCAGGCATTAATTTAATTTCTTCAGCTTCCATTCTTTTTTCATGATCAAAAACTTCCTTTTCACTTATTGCTGCTAAATAACCTGAAGATCCCATAGATAATGAATCTGCTATCATTCCCGCCAAACCGGTCATTAAAATAATATGAGGTGCTGCAGCTGCTCCAATCATTCCTGCAATTAATCCAAAGTTTGCAGTTAAGCCGTCATTAAAACCGTAAACAACATTTCTTAGCATACCTCCGGATTCAGAGCTATGCCATGGTTCTTCAGACACTCCATCTGTTTTCATCAGCTTATTTGCATGCTGTGCAGAATCGCGTGCTAACTTTAATGCAATTGATTTTGTTGAATCAACTTGAGTTGAATTATATAATCCAAGATATGATTTTACTTCGGTTGCTTCCTCCTTTAACATCATTCTCGTTAAAAGAGAAGGGCCAAATTTTATAGAAAACCATGATACAAATTTCGCTTTTGTTGAAGGATTTAATGCACCAATTTTTTGATTATATTTTTCTAATTGTTCTTTCCAAATTGCCACATGCTTATCTTCAACTTCTGCAAGCTGCAAATAAATTTTATTTCTTTTCGGTTCAGAGACTAAACTTGCAAGCGTCCTATATAAATATGCTGCATCTATTTCATCCTGCAAATGATAATGCCAGATTGAAATTGTTTTTTTATCTACATTATTTACTTCGTTCATTTACCACCATTTACTTTTGAATTTTTAGCAATTTCAATATCCCTGGCAACATCTGGCCTAAGCAGTCTCCAATGAAAGCGAAGATTGTCATTCTCTTTCCATGATTTGCCATCCTGCTCACTGTAATGTACCAAAGGCATATCTTTATAAATTGGGCTGGTTATATTTATAATTTCATCCCAAAAATGCAGTGCATTCTCAAGATGCTTAACTGAATTCTGTTTGTATTCTTCGCCGCCGTTTATTCTATATGTTTCCAGCGCAACTGCCCCTTTAATTTTTTCGACAAAAAATAATCCTAAATTAGCCCAAGTTTTTACATCGGAAACTTCAAACATAAGAGGATCATTACCGGAAACATTAATATTTTTAACTAGCTCAAGAGCTTTATTATAATCCTTCTCAAGCATTGCTACTAAATCTGGTGGAATAATTTTATCTTTTCCGAAAGATTTTCCTGATGAAATTGTTTTTACATATTCTGCTATAGAAACGTAATCAGTATCAAGAGGCGGTTGATTAATTTGCCGGTCAACAGAAATATATTCCACTCTTTTATCTTCCGGGTTAAGCGCCATAAATCCTTCGCTGTATAAAGTAAAGTCCCAGGTACAATCGAATGTTGAAGCTAACTGCAAAGGAGTTTTACCGGCAAGTCCGTAAGCATCATAAAGTACTGCGGCTTGTTTTCCATAACGCCGGATAAATTCATTCCTGAATATACTGTCAGAAGTAAAAGGATTGTAAAGTAATCTTCCCCACAATTTATAGAATAACCATTGACGCTGAAAAGCATATTTCCAATTAACTGAAAATCCAGGCTTGGTGAAATAATCTTTAGCTGGAATATATGTTTCGGATCCTATAAAATAACCTCCAACATAATCAGGAGTATTTTCAGCTATATGCTGCCGGATAAAATCTGCGACTCCCCATCGCAGACAAAAGAAATCTTCATTGCGAACAGTCCAAACTATTTTGTAGCCTTCCGGTTTAGGGTCCCAATAAGTTCCATATATTTTGCCGCCATGAACTTTTATTAGCTTTGTTGTTGATAGTGGATGCGACCAATTAAATTTAAGGCTTGCCCAAACTGGCCCTTCAAAACAATCCATTGCCGCTTCCTGTTCTATTGCTTTGCGGGTAATCTGTTCCATTTCAATGTTGGTTGCGCCTAATGATCCGGTATTGCCGGAAAAAGGAATCCTATGAATTAGCTTTGACTTTCGGTTTGCAAGACTCATCCCTTTAATAATAGTTTCTTTAATCCAACTCTCACGCTGCTGCGGAGTCATTCCTCCCATTCCCTCACCAAGCGTAAGCCCGATGCCTGTTAGATCAGGATACTCGTCAAGCATTTGTGTAACGCACTCACGGGTATATCGTTTTATAATTTCGGATGTATCTGCATTAACATAATGGAAATGATCAAGGTTAAACATTTCTACATTATGAGCTTTTGAAAACTCAGGTGTTACAAATATATTAAAAGGCATTATGTATGTATCGATACCACGTTCTTTTGCCATTCTAAAAATTCCATGAAACAACTTTTTCCATTCATCCATTTCTTTTGCATTCCATGGACTTGCTTCAGGAAAGTCCTCTGGCTTAATTAAAAAAGTATACGGATGGAGATTCCATAGTGTAAGTGAATTAAATCTGTTCTCAGCCATCATATCAAGAAATGCTTCCCAAAATTTAAGGTCTTTACATGTTTCCTGGTGCTGGTAAAGTGCATAGCTGTGGCGGTAGGTATCCCATGGCAAATCAAATTTAATAGCACGGAATTGTAATTTTGGAGATTCACTTCTTTCACTTACATTTGACAGAGTAACGCCATTGCGAATATCCTCCTCAAGTGAAAGCGCACCGTAAATGACACCTGTTCCATCACCTCCGGTAATTGTAATCTTATTTCCGTTCGGTTTTAAGATGTATTCTTCAGCTTTTAAAATTTCTGAATTTATTATGATAGAAATTGAATAATCAGATTCTCTTTTTTGTATCGAATATCCTTTTTCTAAAAGTGCCTTCCGAAGCATCTTTATAGCATATTTTACTTGAACGGTGGAAGTATCATATTGTAAGCTAACACCTTGAGCAGTAATTAAATTTGTAAGCAGAATTAATATTGCAAAAAGTGATAGGAATTTTTTCATAATCTAAATGAAGATTCTAAAAGCAAAATTAATAATTACCCTTTGGTTAGATTTAAAAAATATTATTCCTCAACTGGAATTGCAAGCACCGGTATCTTTACTCTATGTCTTACTTCATTAGCAGTAGAGCCATGAATTATATCTCCCAATAACTTGTGACCATGGCTTCCTACAATTAGTAGTTCGAGATTTTCCACTTTGCAGATTCTTGCAATTTCATCTTCCGGTTCGCCGCCGCCTATTACAGGCATTGCTGAAATATTTTCTTTTTTCAATTTATTAACAAAAGATAATAAATAATCGTGCATCTCATTTGCTTTTTCATCACCGACAAGATCGCCTATAAACCGTCCGGCAACTGTTTCAACGCAATGAATTAAATAAATATTAACAGCAAGTGTTTTTAATAATGGCAATGAACCATCTATTATTTTTTCATCCCGCTGAGTATTCCCTTCTAACGCAATTCCAACTTTCTTATATGTGCTTTTTTGAATATCCATTGTTTTTGCTGCCCTCGATGCAATTGGTTTCTTAGTTAACATTTTTTCTAATTTAACTAATTGCTCCTTCTTCAAATAGGGTTCAAATATTATCCAACCTAAAATGCCAATTAGAAATGTAACTATTGGGATTAATAAAAATTTTGTTAGATCGCCGGCAGCACCGCTTGCTGAAATATTCTCAGCAATAAAATCATAAACTAATTTTAAATTCAGAACTATGATAAAACCAGCAGCTATCCATGCTATGGCTCTAATCCAAAATATTGAAGCAAATTCTTTCATCTTAAATTTACTGGATGTAAAATGAAGCAAAGGAACAAGTGCAAACGGCAATTGTAATGACAATATTACTTGCGAAAGAACAAGCAATGTATCGACTGATCTGTCACCGGAAATTTTCATCACAATTACCGTTGGAATAATTGCGATCATTCGTGTTATTAAGGCGACGAAGCCACGGCCTCATTTTTAAACCGACAAATCCTTCCATAACAATTTGTCCGGCAAAAGTTCCCGTTATAGTTGACGACTGTCCGGCAGCTAATAGAGCGATTCCAAAAGCAATTGGGGCGATGCTATTCCCTAGCAGAGGCGCTAACAAAGAGTGTGCGTCAATAATTGAAGCTACTTCTGAATGACCGGATGTATAAAATACTGCAGCGGCTAAAATTAAAATGGCAGCATTAACAAAAAACGCTGCATTTAATGCTACAACAGAATCTATTAAATTAAATTGATTTGCATCTCTAATTCCCGTCTGTGTTCTTTTAATATTTCTTGATTGAACAAGAGCGGAATGAAGATATAAATTGTGAGGCATCACTGTTGCGCCGATTATACCAAGTGAAATATACAAAGCATCAGCGTTAAGAGAAGTAGGAATAAATCCTTTAGCAATATCACCAAAATTTGGATTTGAAAGAAACATTTCGAAAGCAAAACAAATACCTATGGTTGCTATCAAAGCTAATATGAAAGCTTCCATTTTTCTTATTCCAAAATGAATTAATACCATTAAAATTAAAACATCGAATGTGGTTATTAATACTCCCCAAATAATCGGGATACCGAAAAGCAAATACAAACCAACCGCTGAACCTAACACTTCTGCAAGATCGCAGGCTGCAATTGCAATCTCACAAATTATCCATAAAATATAATTTAAAGCTTTGGGATAATGATCTCTGCAGGCTTGAGCTAAATCGCGGCCCAAAACTATGCCCAGCCTTGCTGATAAAGCTTGAAAAAGAATAGCCATTAAGTTGGCGAGAAGAATTACCCAAATTAATTTATATCCAAATTGCGCACCGCCTGCCAAATCGGTTGCCCAATTTCCCGGGTCCATATAACCAACTGAAACCATAAAAGCAGGGCCTGTAAAATATAGAAGACGTCTCCAAAATTTGGAAGAATCATCAATCTTTACAGTTGAGTGTATTTCGGATAAAGATTTTTCTAAAAGTACGGTTTTATCTTCCATAAAATTATTCTTTATCAACAAAAATATTAGCGGCAATCGTGCTGCTTATATTTATTTCTTTTTTATTTATTGACACAAGCATGGAATGATCAAATCCTAAAACATTTTTCACTTTAATTTCTTTACCCAATTCAATGCCTATATTGGAAATGTATTTTAAAAAATCATTATTAAAATCATTTACTCTTAAGACAGTTCCTTTATCATTTTTATTAAGCATGGAAAGCGGAATAGATTTTTTCTGCTGCGGAACTAATCCATCTTTTGAAGGAATCGGATCTCCGTGCGGATCAAACTCAGGAAAATTAAGCATCTCTTCCATACGATTTATTAAATCATCCGAAGCTGAATGTTCAAGATTATGAGCTTCATCGTGAACCTTATCCCAGGGAATGCCAACAATTTGATGAAGAAAAACCTCCCATATTCTGTGCCTTCTAACTATGTTTCTGGCAAGATCTTCACCGCTGTTTGTTAGCTTAATGCCTTTGTACGGCTGATACTTAATATATTTACCCTTGGATAATTTCTTGAGCATATCAGTTACAGCAGCATTTGAAACCTGAAGTTTTTCGGCAATAACGTTTGCTTTTACTTCCCCGTTTTCTTCCTTGTATTTATATATAATTCCCAGATAATCTTCTTTTGAAATATTTTGCATTTGAAAATAATGTTAAGTGATATATGGTTGCAAAGTTAAGTATGCTTAAATTTATTGTCAAGCTTAACAAACATTTATTGACAATTATGCAATTATGATTTTTAAGGGAAAAAATAATTTGCTAAGACAAAAAAAAGACGGCCATTAAAGCCGTCTTCTTTAAATAAGAAATTTAATTTTTCAATTTTACTTTAATAGTATCATCTTTTTAGTTTGAATAAAATTACCGGCTTTCAATTGATAAATATAAAACCCGCTCGGCAAAGATGAATGCTGCTGATTTTCTGAAGCATTAAAAGTGATTTCATATCTTCCCGGCCGGTTTATATTCATTTACTAAAACGGCGACTTCATTTCCTAATAAATCATAAACCTTTAATGTCTGCCAACCATCCACAGGAGATTGCCAGCTAATTTTAGTTGTGGGATTAAATGGGTTCGGATAATTTTGATCGAGCTTAAATGTTTTTGGTAGATTTTTGTTTTCTTTTACATCAGTTAATATTAACTGATTGTAATTTATAGTTTCTGATTGATAAACTTTTTTTGAACTCTTGCTTTGAACAAATACCACAACTGCCAGGCTGTCAGCAGCCCATTTAGAATCGATAGGAATATCTTTCTCAACTTCTTTTGTTTCATTAGCATCGATTGAAAACGCCTCTCCTTCAGCAGATGGAATCATTTTTCTCATTACATGTCGATGATAAGAAATTCCATTTCTACCCTGGTAAATTAAATTTTCAACCACTACAAAATGTATAATTAAATCACTCTCAGAAATGTCTCCAGTTCTTGTAACCTCAGCTTTTATTTTTAAACTTTGGCCAGCTTGACCAGATCCGCTCAATAAAATTTCAAGCGGGCTTTCTTCACCAACTAATGCATCCAATGAATTACCCCAGCCGGAATAATTACTAGACTGCGTTACGCCGTTAAAAAATCCGTGAGGTGTTGAAGAGTAAGGACCATAATAAGTGTTTCTTCCCGAAGCATCGAGTGGATTATCATTATAAAGTTTATCGTCAGAATATGGGAAAACCATATGATAAAATATATAATTTATTTTAGATGCATTCGCACTGTTCGCTAAGTAAGAGTTAATTACCGTATGAGCCGGCGGACATAGCGGGCAATGTGAATTGGTTAAAACTTCCAGCAAAATTTTTTTTTCGGCGGCGTAATTGATAGAAAAAAATATTGTTAAAAGAATAATAAATTTTGTTAAAATCTTTTTCATTATTACCTCAAATTGTACTTACAAATGAAAGTCTAAGACCTTTGAAAGGCAGAATATATCTACAAACTCCATTCGAGCAAGTCTGTCCACCTCTCTCACTTCCATATGATAATGTTAATGTATTTGACTGATCTATTCTGTATCCTGCCTCAATTGTCAGCCAATTTTTTTTGCCTGAAAGGTCATATTTGTTATTCGTGAATTCATATCTTACCGCAGCAGAATATTTTGAGAAAAAGGAATTTGTTAAGGAAATAAATTGATTATTAAATTTCTGTTGATCTGAATTATAATTATCATTTACTGCTTCAAATTCATATTGAAATACGAAAGAATAATTTTGATTATAAGTATACTGAAATTGTGAAGGTATTACAGTGGATAAAATTATATGGCTTCCGCTAATTCCAGAAAAGTCTTCATAAATGGTTTTTGTTCTTCTCGCAGCACCTATTCGTAGAACAGTGGTATAATCAAAATAATGTTCAATTTCTGTTAAAAATTCCCAGTATGGCGAGTATTCGTGTTTTGACGAGGGCAAAAAATTGCTTTCTCTTTTTTGTTTCGAAAAAGAAAAATCCATGGGGTTCAAAAGAAATAAATTATGTCTGCTGGCAAGGCTTGTATTAACATTTAAAGTAGTGTTTTCGTCAATTGAGTAGTAACCTTCAATTTGAAATCCAACTTCATCATTAAAATCTACTTCATGAATTGCTCTGGATAATAAAATTGAGCTTTGCTCTTTCATTACAATCGGCGGATTTTGAAACGGCAGCATTCTTGTTGCCCGTGTAAAATCATTTCGTTCATAAGGATCGCGTTCATCAAACAAATAATTTTTATAATCGATTGTTATTCCGAATCCACTGCCTAAAAATGAAAAAGCAGAATAAATTCCTGAACCATTTGAAGATGATTTATCTGTTAAAATATTTGTCCATTTATGCGACCAATCAAAATAAAATTGTATCTCGCTCATATTTAATGAAAGATACAATTCAGGAATTTCAGCATTAATATTTTTTGGCGGTGAAACAACTGGATCGACGCCAGTTGGAATATTTCCATCAGCTGAAATAAATGTAGTTCCAAAACTTAATGAGTTAATTGGTGTAACTTCGAAGTTTACTGCCTTAATATTGTATATTTCATTTCTGACAAAATTAATAGAATCACGAAAGTCAATTGTGCCGCCAAGAATTGTGGCTTTTATATAATTGTTGTTGTAAGATGCTTTTATTCCGTCCATCCAGGTGTCATATGCTAAACCTCTGTTCTCGAATAAGTTCAAAGCCAATCCTCTTCCAAACAATGTTGATGAATTACCAGCTCGTAAATAAAAACTATCACCGTTATACTCAATAAATCTTCTTTTAATTCCTTTAAAAACAGAACCAACTTCAGGCGGATTGTCGTAAAGAAATCTTGTACCAATCACAAAATTTTCAGGCAACGAAATTCTTAAGTCTGTTAAATTTTCGAAGTAATTAAACGGCTGATCAACCATTCCGTATAATCTATGGCCGCTTCCGTATCTAAGTACATTGGAAACCGATGGAAAAATATCTTGTCCATACAAACCTTCAGAACATATCAGCAGCGCTAGACTTATTATTAATTTTTTTAGTTTAATCAATTTTTACCTGAGAGAATTTCTGCAATATGTTTTTCGATTTCTATTTCATCTCCCGGTAAATAGCCACTATGCTTGTATACAAGTTTTCCATCAGAGTCATACAATAAAGAATATGGAATTGATTGGCCGTTTAATTTTTGTAAATATTGCGAATTCGGATCTAACGCTATGGGGTAATTAATTTTTTGCGAAGATATATACGACCTAACTTTTGAAACACTTTTAGGTGAATCTTGGTTGATACCTAAAATTGTAAATCCTTTTTCTTTGTATTTATTATATATGTCATCTAAATACTTCATTTCTGCTCTGCATGGTTCACACCATAAGGCCCAGAAATTTACAAGCACAGCGCCTTTGGAATACAAATTTTTTAATTCAATTACGGAGTTGTCTATTGTCTTAATTTTAAAATTTGTTTCCTGAGCAAGTGCCGAAATAGTAATCATGAAAAGCAGACAAGCGTATATTAATACTTTATGCATTAAGCGTTCCTAAAGAATTAGTAACTAGAATGAAGTTTTATAATAAGTTAAATACGAAAAGAGTGATGATAATTCATCACAAAATTATAACATTTTATTTTTCTAATTTAGGTAAAT
The DNA here is from genome assembly GCA_963731745.1 of uncultured Ignavibacteriales bacterium. Lineage (GTDB taxonomy): Bacteria > Bacteroidota > Ignavibacteria > Ignavibacteriales > Ignavibacteriaceae > CAVSWT01. Next base: position 111,438 of record CAVSWT010000023.1, on the reverse strand, counting down.
GCTGCTTGCCGCAAGCTCGCTATTGCTGAGATTGGAAAATTCCTGAACTTTTTTTACAAGTTCGTCGTGATCGTCATCTTTGATTGAAGATAAATTTATTTTATAATTTTTTTTATTGAGAAGTGTTATTGTCATTCTTTTCTCCTCCAAATAAAGAGAAGAAATATCGTTCCATAAAAAGGTGTGTTTAACAAATGGAGATGTCCTCCACGAAATTCCTTCTTTGTTTAATCTTACAGATTTAAGTTTTTGAATTTGTTTATAATAAAAACCGAGAAAGATATAAAGGATTCCGGCAGCAATAAGGAAGTATTGGATTAAATAATGCTGAAGAAGAATTTTATGAACGCCGTCAATAATCAATATTGTGCCGGTTAAAGTGAATAACAGCCTGGTTATTAATTCTTTTACAGAATTATCTTTGAGCCTATTAAACAAGATGCCATATATAATATTAGTAATTCCGGCCACAAGCATAGCGGCGTTATAAATATAATCAAGTCCATCAATCACCTTATGATCAGAATTATAATTATCCATAACGGCAATCAGAAAACTAAATCCCGCTAATAAAAAAGTGATCTTCTCAAGCTTTTGATTACGCTTACTATCTTTTTTTAAGTAGATAATAAATTCTGACATATTTTATCTAGAAATTATTTTTTGTAACTATTTATAAAGGTGCATTAATTAAAATTTAAAACTACTGAAATGTATTTAGAGCAATTTCTTTGCCATGGAAAGAACAATTAATAAGTAATCAAAATTTTTATTTTTAACCTAATTTAGCAAGATTCCGCGATAAGGAATCAAAAATATTAATTATTAATTGGGACTATTTTGTCTCATATTCATTCAACTTTATGAAACCGTAAAATTAATACTTCACAATTAAATACTAACTTTTTATAACTTTTCCCGGCATTGCGCCTGTGTGTTCTCCATTTTTAATCACGACTTCACCGTTTACAATTACAAATGGAATACCTTCAGGATATTGATGAGGATCAGTATAAGTAGCTCTGTCTTGTATTTTATTATAATCAAACAAAACAATATCAGCTGATTTGCCTTTTTCCAATCTGCCTTTGTCTTTAAAATTTAATTTATCAGCTGGCATTGAGGTCATCTTTCTTATCATTTCTTCAAGCGAACAAATCTTTTTTTCTCTCACATATTTTGCAATTGCTCTTGGAAAAGTTCCGTATGCTCTTGGATGAGCTATTGTCCTGTTCATTGGCGGATATGGTGCATGCGAGCCTGCGTCCGATGCAATCATTACCAAAGGATGAGAAAGAATTTTCATAGTTGATTCTTCACTCATTGCAAACCCAACCATTGATACATCGTTATCAGTTTTTTTAAGTAAAGAAACACACACATCAAAATAATCTTTGCCTTCTTCGTCCGCGATTTGTTTAATTGTTTGCCCTTGAAACTTTTTTAATTCTTTATTTCCAATGCCTGAAATTAAAACTCCGTTCCAATCTTCGTTAAAATCGCTGACTTTATTTTCAGCATATTCTTTCATCTTCGGTAAAAGTGAATTGTCATTTAATCTTTCAATAAACTTTTTAGTGCCGCCATCACGTGACCAAAGCGGAAAGAGATTCGCAAGATCTGTATGAAATGCAAGGTAAGTATATCTATCAGCATTAATATTTAATCCTTCATCGTGCATTTTATCAATTAACGCAAGAGCTTCATCAACTTTATACCAATTTGATTTTCCCTGCATTTTTAAATGAGAAATTTCCAGACTAGAATTTGAATTTTTTGCAATCTTGATTGCTTCTTTCATCGATTCAATTACGGTATCAGCTTCGTTGCGCATATGAGTTGCATAAAGTCTAAATTCTTTTGGTACGGCTTTACATAATTCAGCCAGTTCTTCAGTTGAAGCAAAACTGCCTGGAGTATATTCAAGTCCTGTCGAAACACCAATCGCACCTTCGTTAATTGCTTTTTCAACTTCCTTCTGCATTTGTTTCATTTCATCTTTAGTCGCGGGACGGTCGTCCATTCCAACTACCACTTTTCGGATAGTTCCTAATCCGAGCATTGAAGCAAGATTTACACAAAATTTTCTATTCGAAAAGTTATCTAAAAATCCTCCCATAGTTCTCCAGCTAAGATTATCGCCATATTCCTCCTTAAAACTTTGGATTTGTTTCGTCAGATTTCTATCTGCAATGGGTCCCCACGAAGATCCGTCTTGTCCGCAAATTTCGGTCGTTACACCTTGTCTAATTTTACTTTCTGCTTTGGGATTAATTATTAAATCAGTATCTGTATGAGAATGAATGTCAATAAATCCAGGCGTTACTTTTAAGCTTTTACCATCAATCGTAAATGCCGCTTCCGCATCAGCAATATTTCCAATTTCAATTATCTTCCCGTCTTTTATACCAACATCTGCAATAAATTCTTTTTTGCCGGTACCGTCAATTATATTTCCATTTTTAATTAGTATATCAAACGATCTTGATTTAATAAATATACCGGAAGTGCTTTTAGCTCCTAAGACAAGGGCTGACGCGCCGATGAGAGATGAATTTACAATAAATTTTCTTCGATTTATTTTATTCATAATATTGCCGCATAAATTGATTTAATTTTGATCATAGATTTATAGGGTTAATATAATTCTTTTGGTTAAGAATTTCGAGAAAACAAAATTTTCTTTAATTTTACTTCCAATGAAAATTAAATACTCAATTATAATATTATTTCTGCTTTTAATATTCTCCGGATGCTATACTAAAAACGATTTAATACAAAGACAAATAGACAGAGATAGATTTAAAGTAACTGTAATTGAAACTAAAGAGGGGTCTACTTATGATTATACTTATCAAGAAAGGCTGCTTGCGGTTAAAGGAGATTTTCTAGATGGAACTTTAGTTGATGGCTCATATCAGAGAATTCCTATTTCGGATATTATTTCGGTAAATAAAATTCCTTTCGAAGAAAGTTCGCCGGTTTTTCTTTATGCAGCTTTTGGAATAGCCTTTTTAGCAACGATATGGTATGCTGCAACAAAACATTAAACTTCTTTTAAGATTAACAAGAAGAATCATTTCATATTTTTTATAAGTAAAACTCGAATTAAAATTATTTAAAGATTTTAGGAAAGACTATTCTTCAAACGGATTTTTCCGGCCATAAGAGATCTCCAGATTATTTTTATCTTCAATATAATCTTCATCTTCCCAATCGTACTTTTTATATGGATCACTTTTTCTAAGAAGAAATGCTAATACAAATCCAACTACTGCACCAAAAAAATGTGACTCCCAAGAAACTCCGTTATTAACAGGAAGCACTCCCCAAATTAAGCTGCCGTATAAAAAAGTCACCACAAGTGCTAAAGCAATGGATCTGTTATCGCGACGGATTATTCCACTAAAAAATAAAAAAGTTACTAATCCATAAATCAACCCGCTTGCACCGATATGATATGCCGGACGGGCAAAGAGCCAAACCAATAATCCAGAAAAAAAATAGACCGAAAGAAATACTTTTACTGAAGCATTCTTATAAAAGAATACAACTCCCCATCCTAAAAAAATGATTGGAATTGTATTCGAGAATAGATGGGAAAATCCTGAATGAATAAGCGGTGAAAAAATGATACCCGGAAGATGTGAGAAGTCTCTGGGGAAAATACCAAAGGATGTAAAATTTAAATGGAAGATGACTTCCACCAATTTTATTAGCCAGATAAAAAGCACAAATGAACCCGGGAGAATTAAGGCATCAAATATTTTTTGTTTATCCTCAGTCATTGCAGGCAAACCTTAAACTTCTTTTTTGTTTTTATTTTGTTCTACAAAATGAGCTATCAGCCAGCAGAAAGAAGCCCATGCAACTCCGATAGACCAACCTGCAAGCACGTCGGTTGCATAATGTACGCCAAGATAAATCCTACTTATACCAATAATTAGTGACAAAAAAAGTGCAATCGAAATTATATAAATTTTGATTGCTCTATCATATGGAATCCGCATGAGCAATGCTGCAAAAGAAAGATACATAACCATAGACATCAATGAATGTCCGCTTGGAAAGCTTAAAGATGTTTCCGGTGCTAAATGATAAATTACATCAGGACGTTCTCTTCCAAAAATTTCTTTTAACAAAAATCCCAGCAATCCCCCCCCAAGTGTTGCGCCTAATATTAAATAAAACATATTGTATTTTTTTTGGAATAGAAGCAATCCAAGCACGGCAAGAGTAAAAAGAATGGTAACTATTCCGCTTCCTAATGCCGTTATATCCCTCACCGAACTTGTTACCAATTCATTTCCGATTGATTGAACAGGGTTGTTTGTTTGACGGAAAAATTTTAAAGCCCACATATCAAAACTTTTTGTATTTCCAGCTGAAACATTAATAGCAATTATGGTAAACGTGACGACGCCTATTATTATGATTGTTATGGACATTAAAACTTTAGCATCGATTTTTGATAATGGTTTATTCGATCTTTCAGAAACAGGATTTGATTCGGGCTTATTGCTCATAAATGAAATTTTAATTTAGGTTAAAATGAATATTATTCTTACTTATAATTTATAACTTAATTTTTATAATTATAACTCAAAAGATTTTCTTCTTCATAATAATAATTATTGTCTTTTCGTGTCTTAAGAATGAGTAAATTATTTAAAAACTCAGAAGTAACTTCAAGGATATTACTTAAATAATTTTTTAATAACCTCATATTTAATTATTTTTTTCAAATTGATTTCAAATAAATTCAACAAAATAATATGCTGAAAACTAAACTTGATATTGCAAAAAACTGGCTGCCCAGATATACAGCAACTCATTTAGATGAATTTGGAGAATATTTATTATTAACAAATTTCCACAATTATGTTACAAACTTTGCCGAAAAATTTAAGTGCAACATAAATGGTATAGGCAGGCCGATGCAGACAGCAACCAATTCAAACGGCTTAACTATAATTAATTTTGGAATGGGTTCAGCAAATGCTGCAACAATTATGGATCTGCTTATTGCAATTAAGCCTAAAGGTGTTTTGTTTTTAGGTAAATGCGGGGGATTAAAAAAATCTACCGAGCTAGGTTATTTTATTTTGCCAACCGCTGCAATCAGAGGCGAAGGAACCAGTCATGATTATATGCCTGCGGAAGTTCCGGCAATGCCTTCATTTAAACTTCATAAATTTGTCTCCGAGAAAATTGTTGCAAGAAAATTAGAATACAGAACCGGTGTTGTTTATACAACTAATAGGAGAGTTTGGGAGTGGGATAATGCATTTAAAAAATATCTCCGGAAACTTTCAGCGATTGGAATTGATATGGAAACCGCCACGCTTTTTATTGTAGGACTTGTAAACGAAATTCCGCGCGGTGCTTTGCTGCTTGTTTCCGATGTGCCGATGGTGCCGGAAGGAATTAAAACTGAAGAATCGGATTTAGTTGTGACCGAAAAATATTCACAAATTCATCTTGAAATAGGAATTGAAGCAATGACAGACATCGGGAAAAAAGGTGAGCAGATAAAACATTTTAGGTACTAAACTTTTTAGAAATTCATAAAGATGATTATTTCGATCGAAACCTCGAGTGAGAAATCTTTAACATTTTTTACGAAATACATTTATCCCTTCAGTCGAAATGACATATTCTCATATAAGTTATTAATCCTGATTAACTAAAATCACTTTCATTAATTTTAAGACAATTAGAACAAGCAACTATTTTTTCCTAAACAATAAAATTACTGCAATCAAAAAACTGACTACTGAAGAAATAAGAAAAGGAACCTGCGCTCCAAACTGATCCCACAAAAATCCCGCAATAAAAGAACCGAGCATCATTGCAATGCTTGAAAACATTGTTAATATGCCAATTCCGGTTCCCCTAACTTCATCCGGAATTAAATCGGAAACCCAGGCTTTTGTAACTCCTTCAGTGGCTGCGGCATAAATTCCATACAGCGCAAATAAGATCCAGATAAAATAAAAATTTGATGTCAAAGCAAACCCAATGTACACCAAAGAAAAAACGAACAACCCGGAGATAAAAATATTTCTTTTGCCTAAGTTATCGGAAAGTTTACCCATTGGGTAAGAAGTGAAAGCATAAACCAGGTTATATAATATATAGCCGAGTATAGCCAAAAAATTTGAATTAGAAATATTTTGTGATTTTAAAATTAAAAACACATCACTGCTGTTCACAAGTGAAAATATAGTTACTAAAATTATTAACGATTTATATTCAGCAGGTGCAGTAGTCCAAAACTCTTTATAATTATTTTTTACTTTTTGCTTTTGTTTTACAGGCTTGTCTTTTATTAAGAAGGTAACTGAAACTGCTGCTATGGAAGGAAGGAATGCCACTAAAAAAATTAACGTATAATCATTAGGATAAAAATGCAGCAGAACTAAAGCTGCAAATGGCCCAATTGCAGCACCGAGTGTGTCCATTCCTCTATGAAATCCGAAAATTGATCCTGTGTTTTTTTCGCTTGAATATGAGGCTAATAAAGCATCGCGGGGAGCTGTCCTAATTCCTTTTCCAATTCTATCTGTAACTCTTGAAAAAACCACTGTTGATATGAATGGGAAAATGCCAGGCAGCGGTTTTGATAAAGCAGATATGCCATAGCCCAAAGTTACAAAGATTGATCTCTTTCCAACTTTATCCGACACTCTGCCGAAGTATCCTTTTAATATCCCTGCAGTAAATTCCGCAAGACCTTCAATTATGCCAACTGTTGCCATTGAAGCGCCAAGAACAGCTGTTAAAAATATTGGTGTAATTGGATACAACATTTCGCTTGCCATATCCGTAAATAGACTTATTAGTCCAAGGAATATTACCTGCTTTGGAATTTGTTTGAGTTTCATATTCGTTGAATTGAAAAGTTTGAGATCAAAAATAGGATAAAAAAATTAAATGTGAATTATTTAATAATACAATCTATGTGTAGGGGCGTTCAATTGAACGCCCCTACTTATATTATTTATTTTTATTTTTAAAGTATGAAACCCCAAAGTAATAATCGCCGCTCAATCAGATTGAAGGAATTTGATTATTCAAATCCCAACTGGTATTACGTTACAATTTGCACCAATGAACGAATAAATTATTTTGGAAAAATTGTAAATTCAAAAATTATTTTATCAGATATCGGTAATAAAGCAAAAGAATTTTGGGAGCAAATTCCGGAACATTTTGATTATATTGAATTAGATTCGTTTATCATAATGCCAAATCATATACATGGAATAATTATTATTAACAGTAGGAATGTTCAATTGAACATCCCTACAAAAAGGAAAGATAATTATTTTTCAAAAATCTCTTCGCAAAAAGGGGCACTTGGTATTGTCATAAGAACTTATAAGGCGATGGTAAAGAAATGGAGTAATGAAACCATTTACACAAAATTTAAATGGCAAAGAAATTATTTTGAACATATTATTAGAAACGAAAATGATTTATTTAATACGAGAAGATATATTGCACTTAATCCGTTTAAATGGGAAATGGATAAATACTATTCAAAATAGTTTTCTATCAAAATTATATTTGATGTAATAAGCATCCTTTGTTATTTTTAAGCTCAACTTTGACATTTTTTATTAATTCTTAAATAGAGGGAAATACATGCGCAGAAAAGTAATTGCCGGAAACTGGAAGATGAATAATGATCTTACCGAAACTCAAAATTTAATTTCTAAATTAACTTCAGCTTTATCTAGTGAAAAAATAAATTGCGACATAATCATTTGTCCTCCGTTTACATCTTTGAGTGAAGCAAACTCATTGGTAAAAGGAACTGCTATTAAGCTTGGCGCTCAAAATATGAATGAGAATGACAGCGGAGCTTTCACCGGAGAAATTTCGGCACAAATGCTTAAAAGCGTTGGCTGTGAATACGTAATTCTCGGCCATAGTGAAAGAAGAGCGATTTATAAAGAATCCGATGAACTTATTAATAAAAAAATAAAAAAAGCTTTGGAAAAAGGTCTGAAGCCAATCTTCTGTGTTGGTGAAACACTTGAAGAGAGAGAAAAAGATATAACTAAAGATGTTATCAAACGACAAATTATTAAAGGACTTGAGCAAATATCAAAGGATGAGTTAGCGAAGATAATTATTGCATACGAACCGGTTTGGGCAATCGGGACAGGCAAAACCGCAACCCCGGAACAGGCAGAAGAAGTTCACGAATTTATTCGTGACTTAATTGAAGTTGAATACGGAGACGATTCTGCCGAAAATTTAATAATTCAATACGGTGGCAGTGTAAAACCCGATAATGCAAAAGAACTGCTGCATCAGAAAGATATTGACGGCGCATTGGTTGGCGGTGCATGTTTAAAATCAGATTCTTTTATGGGAATCATTAAATCTGCGTAAAGCCTTAAATAATAATTAATTACAGTGGATTTGGATTAACCCGGATCCACTTTTAACTTCCCTTAAGCAGATTGATTTCCCCTCCATTCTTTACTATATTTGTGGGTTTATTTTCAACAATTTAGGAACGCTGATACCGGATGGGTTTCCGTAATTATTTATGTTTTGCAATCGCTTTTATCATACTTTCAAGTTTTTCAAAAAATTACGGACAAATAGTTTTTAAAGAGCTTCCTAATTATAAAATTAGGTCCAGCGACAGTCTCTTCTTCGATATAACACAAACAAGAAAAATTATTTCTTTAAATGGCGAATGGCATGTTTTCTCTTCTGAGGAAAAAGAAGTTAAAAAAGTTATCGTAAACTTGCCTTCTGAATTTGAAGGTACTGGAGAATTAATTTTTGAGAAAAATTTTTCTTTATCAAAAAGCGATATAGATAATTTCAAAATGAAATTATGCTTCCTCGGCCTCAATTATACTGCAGATATTTCAGTTAATAATGTAATTATATATCGTCATTCCGGCGGCGAGTTCCCTTTCAGTCTTGATTTACCCGCAGATATTTTAAAAGAAAATTCAAACAATATACTTTCAGTTAAGCTCTTCTATGAATTAGATTCTGAAAATACCATTCCGGTTAAACAAAGATTTTTATTCCCAAGAAATTTCGGAGGAATTTTTAGAGATGTTTATATCCATTTAACTCCAAATATTTCTATCGTTGATGACAATGTTAGTTATGAGTTTGATTCACGCAAAAATCGTGTAAATTTTAAGTTTAATTCTAAAATAGAAAATAAGGATTTTAGAAAGCTCCCCGATTCACTTATCATAGACAAACCATTTAACATAAAAATTAATCTGATTGGGCCTGATGGTCTAGCGTATCATTCCACACCTGAAGAAAAGTTTCAGTTAAAAAGAAACCAGGAAAAAGAGTCATCATTAAATCTTGAAACAGCGTCGCCAACTTTTTGGAGTCCCGAAGATCCAAAATCTTATATAGTGAAATTTGAGCTTTGGCGAGATGAAGAATTGCTTGACGTTACAAATAAAAAAGTCCCGCTATATTTACTAAACGTTGGAAAGGATTCAATTACTTTTAATGGAAATCCTTTTAAGATGAATGGTGTTACGTACGTTCCTTCTTTTTATGACTATGGAAATCTCGTTTCTTATAATCAAATGGAAAGAGATATAAAAATTATTAAGGGCACAGGTTTCAATGCTGTTAGGTTTGCAGATTTTGTACCTCATCCATATTATCTTGATTTATGTCAGCGTTATGGTTTGCTAGCTTTTATTGAAATACCTCTAAATTCGATACCAAAGCAATTAACACAAAATCAAAATTTTATTGCAAGAAGCAAAAATTATCTTAAAAATTTTATTAAAGGATTTAAAGACTATTCCGCTGTTGTCGCCGGTATTGGATTAGGAAGTTCTTATTTACCCGATGTTGATGCACATATTTCTCTAATTCAATCATTGGTAAATACTACAAAAGAATATTTTAATGGGTTAACCTATGCTTCATTCCAAAGAGCAAATTTAAAAGAAATACCGGGATTAGATCTTTACGGAATTGAGTTATTAAATTCACTTCCAACTTCTGCGGAAATCGAAAATATAAATAAAGACCAGCAAAAATTAGGCAAAGGAAAAATATTTATAAGCAGTGCAACTTATATTGCAAGCGCCGGCAATTCAGATGGATATGTAAATGAACATTCATTTGAAGCGCAGGCAAAGTTTTTTGAAGATGTAATAGATTTTTCCAATAAGAATAATTTGTCAGGCTATTTTTTAAATTCAATGTTTGATTACCGGGGCGATTTCACTTCAATCATCGGCGGATTTAATAATGAAAATTTATATAAAGTTGGAATTATTGGTGAAGACAGGGAAACCGATAGACTTAGTTATAAAGTAATTTCGTCAATGCTGCATAATTCAGAAAATGTTACAATTCCAATCGGCAGTAAAAAAGACGATTCTCCAATGATATTTATTGTCTTTGGAATTGTGCTGGCTATTTTAATAGGTATACTTGTAAACTCCGGGAGAAAATTTAGAGAAGATGCATCTCGCGCACTTTTACGTCCTTATAATTTTTATGCCGATGTTCGCGATCAAAGAATAATTTCCGGTTACCATTCAGTAATACTTTTAATTGTCATTTCATTAGTAAGCGGACTGCTTTTAAGCAATTTACTTTATTACTTTAAAGATCATATTGTATTTGAAAGAGTGCTGCTTTCTTTCGGAAGTCAAACTCTAATGAAAACGGTTAGTTATTTATCCTGGAATCCATTCTATTCAATTATCTGGCTTTCAATTTTTACCGCTGCTGCATTATTAGCTTTAATATTAATTATACAATTTGCCTCATTTTTTGTTAGAAATAAAGTTTATTTATCAAGTTCATTTTTTACTGTATCTTGGTCTTTATTGCCTTTAGTGCTTTTAATTCCAGTGGGAATAATTCTTTATAGAATATTAAATGCTCAAGTTGGAACATTATATATATTTCTAATTTTGATATTATTTAACATCTGGATTTTTTACCGCTTGATGAAAGGCATCTACGTAATCTTTGATGTTAACGCGGGAAGCGTTTATCTTTACAGCATTCTTTTCATCCTTGTTCTCGTTTCCGGTATCTTCATTTACTTCGAATTAAATAACTCTGTATTTGAATATCTTCAATTAACTTTCAATCAATATAATTTGTTCGGATAGATTAAGAATTGTATTTATCAAAACTCGAAATACTCGGCTTTAAATCATTTGCTCAAAAAACAAATATCGCATTTAACCAGGGCGTAACTTCAATTGTAGGCCCGAATGGATGCGGCAAAACTAATATTGTTGATGCTATACGATGGTGCTTGGGCGAACAGAAAAGCGGTGCACTGCGAAGTGATAAAATGGAAAACGTTATTTTCAATGGAACCGCAAACAAAAAGCCGATGGGAATGGCTGAAGTTTCATTAACTATTGAAAATAATAAAGGCATTCTTCCTACTGAATATTCAGAAGTTACAATAACTAGAAGAATTTTCAGATCTGGTGAAAGCGAATATCTTCTAAACAAAAACTTATGCCGTCTTAAAGATATTACCAATCTATTTATGGATACGGGCATTGGCGCGAATGCATATTCTGTTATTGAATTAAAAATGGTTGAAACAATTCTTAGCAGCAAAGCGGAAGAACGAAGAACCATGTTTGAAGAAGCTGCTGGAGTTAATAAATATAAACTGCGCAGGAGACTTGCCCTAAGAAAACTTGATGAAGTAAAAACGGATTTAAATAGAGTTAATGACATTGTTTCTGAAGTTGAAAAGAAAGTTAACTCGCTTGAGCGTCAAGCTAAGAAAGCTGACAAATACAACAGGCTCTCTACTACTCTTCGTGAGCTTGAATTGGATTTAAGTGAACGTGAATACGCTCATTTTAATTTTCTAAAAGATGAAGCAAAATTTAAAAAAGAAGAGAACTTTAAAAGAAAAATTTCTATTGAGTCGGAATTAGCAAAGCTTGATGAAGAAATTAAAAAAATAAAAGAAGAGCTTTCAGAAAAAGAAAATTTATTAAAAGCTAAACGCGCTGAAGTTACCTTTCAAACCGAAAAGATATATAATATTCAAAAAAATATTTCCGTTAATGAAGAAAGAAAAAATTCACTCACAAAAAATATTGACCGCTTTAAGCAGGAGCTTGAAGAATTAAATATTCAATTAAAAGATGCTGAGCAGCTAATCACTAAAGGCGGAAATAATATTCAGGAGATTTCGCAAAAAATATCCTTAAAAGAAGAAGAGAAAAGTTCTTCTGAGATTTCAGTTAATAATCTAAAAATTGAACTGGAAGATAAAAGAGAGTTTTAAAGCGTCAATCGGAAAATATTCTCAGTAAGTTTAAAGACATTACTAATCATGAAAATGATTATTCAAATCTTGAAAAATCATTAAATGAAAAAAATTCTGCAATAAATAAGCTGAATGATAAAATCCAGTCGTTGACCGGAAACATTGCCAAAACAGTTGGGTTTATTGAACAGCTTCAGGAAGAAAAGATTGAAGCTGAAAAAAATATTGAAGAAGCTGAAAAACTTTATGTAAAAAAACAAAAAGAAAAAGAAGATTTAGAACAGGAATTAAATTTACTTAGGACCAAAGAACTTGAAGAACGCGGAATTATTAACGGGATAAAGGATAAAATAAACTTTATACAAGGTTTGATTGACAATCTAGAAGGGGTTTCAAAAGGCGCAAAAGCTTTGCTTGAAAATGATGATTGGTCTGCCGGCGATAAAACTTTACTTGCTCATATCGGCAATTCATCCGATGATCAAAGGCTTGCTGTGGAAGCTGCTTTAAAAAATAATTTAAATAATATTCTTGTTGAAACATTAAATGATTTAAAGAACGGAATTGATTATCTAAAATCAAATGAACTTGGAAGAGCTTCTTTCCTAATTCCTAATTTGAATGGAACGAGCAGAAAAAAATTAGCGGAAAAAATTTATGATTATTCAGTAAATAGAAAATCAAAAAAAATTCCGGAAGAAAAGGGATTTATTTCTTTTGCAAAAGATGCTGTTCAAACCGATGAAAAATGGAAATTATTTTTTAATAAGATTTTAAGCAGAACTGTAATTGTTGATTCACTCGAAACAGCTTTAACACTTTCTGAAAGATATAAAGAATTTAATTTTTCCTCCCTTTCCGGTGACTATGTGGGCAAAGATGGAATAATAGAAAGCGGTTCTGCGCCGAAGCTGGATGATTCATTATTTGGAAGAAAAAAACTGCTTGAAAATTTAAAGGATGAATATCCGCAGCGTGAACAGCAGTTGAGTAATTTAAAAGAAAAAATTGAATCTGTTGAAGAACAAATAAATAAGATCGATCTAAAAGTTTTATCTGAGAAGGGAAGGCTTTTAGTAAACGACTTATCAAACGTGGAAAAGCAAATTGCTCAGTTTGAATTTGAAAAGAAAAAAGCCGTTGATGAAATTGAAAAAGCAAGAAATGAAATTCAGGAGTTAGCTTCTCAATCAAATAAAATTGATACTGAAAGAGGAACGCTGGAAAAAATTTTGTTGACGGAAAAAACTGAGAAAGAAAAAGCAGACACTGAAAAATTAAATCTGGAAAATGAATTCAAGAGTTTTGAAGAAAATTATAATTCTGTTGTAACTAATCTTAATAAAATAAATGTTGATCTGACGGCTTTCGTTGGAGAAAAGAAAAATATTGAGAATTCAATTCAGCATGCGGAAGATTCAATTGAAAGCATTCAAAAAACAATTTCAAAAAGAGAAGTTGATATTTCAACATCCGGAGAAGAAGCAGAATCTTTAATTAAATTAATCGATGAAAACAAAAACGAACAAGCAGAATTAGAAACACAAAAAGAATTTCTTTTAAAAGAAGAGAATCAGCTTGATGAAGAGTACAAGGCGATTCGATCTAAAATAAATGAGCTTGAAACAAATCAAAAAAATTTTAGAACCGACAGAGATGTTGTATCAGATGAAATACATCATGCTGAAATGTCGCTGAATGAGCTTGCAATAAAAACTAATAATCTATTAGAAGCGATTAAAGAAAATTACAGCCTTGCACTTGAATTAAAATCTTTTGACGATTTAAATGAATTTGATTTCAAGCAAAGAACCGAAGAAGTTCATGCATTGAAACAGCAGGTCAGGAATCTTGGCCCAATTAATCTTCTTGCTTATTCTGAATATGAAGAAGAAAAACAGCGCTTTGATTTTTTAGTTAAGCAAAGAAATGATTTGCTTGAATCAGAGAAAGATGTTGTAAAGACTATTGAAGAAATTAATAATACGGCACAAACATTATTTTCAGAAACATTTGAAAAAATACGCGGACATTTTGTAGAAATCTTTCGCGGATTATTTAATCCCGGTGATGAAGCAGATTTACGTTTGGAAGAAAATGTTGATCCGCTTGAAGCAAAAATTGAAATCGTAGCAAAACCAAAAGGCAAACGTCCAACTTCTATCGAATTGCTTTCCGGCGGCGAAAAAACTTTAACTGCAATTGCATTGCTGTTTGCCATTTATTTGGTTAAACCAAGCCCATTTTGTATTCTTGATGAAATTGATGCGCCGCTTGATGATGCAAACATTGATCGTTTTACCAAAATTATTAATGACTTCAGTAATGAAACTCAATTTATTGTTGTCACTCATAATAAAAGAACAATGGAAGCGGCGAGCACATTGTATGGTGTCACTATGCAGGATGAAGGCATTTCAAAGCTTGTGAGCGTAAGATTTAATGAGGACCTGGATTTTGTCTCGTAAGATTCAAACTCCCGGCAAAATAAAGTTCGTAATAAATAAATTTGTTAAAAGTTCACTGCTAAAAATTAATTTCATTGTAATCATTACAGCTTTCTTCTACTTAACCCAAGCACAATGGGTTAATGATCCTGCTGTAAATACTAAATTGGCAATTGATACAAATGACCCAATTAATATTTCCACCACTGCCGATCAAAACGGAGGTGCATTTATTTTTTGGCAAGACAATAAAACACGGCAGCTGCCGGAAGATAAAAACGATATCTATTTTATGCACGTAGACGCGGAAGGAAATAAAAGTTTTAGAGCTGACGGCAAGTTAGTTTCCATTAACTCGTCCAATAATTTCAATCCGGTTTCCACAGCTAGTCTCCCCGGATCGGCAGTTGTATTATGGAAACAATTGAAGGACAGCATTCATTCAAATTTATACGCTCAAAAAGTTTTTGCGAACGGTAATTTTGGCTGGAAAGATTCTAGCATCCAAATAACCAGGGGTGATAATATTATCCTTGGTTATGATGTATCATCTGATCGAAAAGGGAATGTTTTTGTAGTATATATTACTCAAAGCGCTTCTTTGGATAGTTTCGCATTAATGATTCAAAAAATATCTCCTAAAGGTAAAATAATTAGCAGCATCAAAAATAATTTTTTATATAATTCTACTAATAGAAAAAGTCTTCCGACAATTCTATCTGATAAAAAAGGCGGGGCATTTGTCCTTTGGGTAGAAGATATAAATTTTAAAAGTATAATTTATTCCATGCGAGTTGATTCTGTCTGCACACCGCTTTTCAGCGATTCACCTGTCTCAATTTCAAATACTGCTCAAAGTGTTATTTCATATTCTGCGGATGTAACTTTAAAATCCAAAGTTTATATAGCCTGGCAGGTGTTGAACCCCGACAAAGATATTTATCATCAATTAATTTCACCCATGGAAAAGCCCTTATGGAGAAGCGGCGGAACTTTAGTTACTCATCTAAAAGGTAATCAGTACTTCCCGCAAGTGTGTACAGTTGATTCTTCATTAATTGCAAGCTGGACTAATGAAATACGAAATGACAAAAATATATTTGCGCAGAAATTTAATTTAAACGGTAAACAAATTTGGAAAGATAACGGCCTTCTTATTTCTGGTGAAGTTAAAGATCAGTTTGGTCAGAAAATTATCAGCGATCAAAAAGGAGGCGCAATAATCACCTGGCTTGATAGGAGAATAGAAGGTAAGCGTGGAAATATTTTTTCGCAGAAAATTTCACCTTCAGGAGAATTATTATGGAATGTTAACGGCATTCCGACAGGCACTTATGATAATTCTGAAAAAAGTTATCTCTCATCAATTTCTGATAATAACAACGGAGTAATTGTTTTCTTTAAAGGAAGAAGAAATAATAATCGGGGTATTTATGCTCAAAAAATTTTCAGCAGCGGAACATATGTTTCTCAAATATTAAATTTTAATTCTATATTAAAAAATGATTCCATCTCAGTCAGCTGGAATGCGTTTAATGAAAAAGCAGGAACTAATTACGATATTCAGTATGCTGAACAAACTGATGAGAATAATCCGAATTGGAAAACTATTAAATCTTTTTTTGCAGATAGTTCGAAGCCAAATAAAAAATATAAATATTTATTTAAACCTGATTTCAACGGGACACTTCAATTACGTGTTGTTCAAAAAAATAAAAACAATTATGTATCAGCTTCAACTGCTTCAAATATTAATTATTTTATAGGCTCGCCGGACGCAATTGTTTCACAGAATATTCCTAATCCGTTCACGGATTCAACTTTAATCACTTTTTATCTTCCTAAAAAAGCAAAAGTTTCTGTGGAGTTTTTTAATAGTAAAATAGAAACGATATATAATATTGAAAGTGAATATTACCCGGCAGGCCAAAATCAAATTACATTTTATGCAAGGAATTTAGATCCGGGAATTTATTTTTACAGATTTAAAGCTGATGATTTTGTGGATGTAAAAAAGATGGTGATAACTAATTAATGGAAAAAGTTTTTAAAATATTTGTCGATTTTGATGGGACTATTAGCAGCCAGGATATTGGGGAAAGTATTTTTAGAGAATTTGGCAACAAAATTTTAGTTGAAAAAATAATTGAAAATCTTCTCAGTGATGAAATTTCTGCTAAACAATGCTGGATTGAATTATGCAATTCAGTTGAAAAAATTGAAAATAAAACTCTTAATGATTTTATAGACTCATTAAATATAGAAGAATCATTTCATCAGCTGGTAAATTTTTGTGAATCTAATAATTTTGAACTATTTGTTCTAAGTGATGGATTTGATTATTACATTAAAAGAATATTTGATAGAGAAAAGTTAAATCATTTAAAATATTTTGCGAATAAACTTGTCTTTACAGAAGACAATCGGTTATCGCCTTCTTTTCCTTACGAACATGAAAATTGCAGAAGTTCTGCAAACTGTAAAAGAAATCATATAATTAATTTAAGCTCGGATGATGATTATACAGTCTATATTGGTGATGGAAATTCAGACAGATTCGCAGCCCAATTTTGCGATTTCATTTTTGCTAAAACCGATTTACTAAAATTTTGTGAAGCTGAAAGAATTTCATATTTCCCGTTCACAAATTTTAATGATGTAGTTGAGAGATTGGAAAGTTTAAAATCTAAAAAGCGTTTGAAGAAAAGACATCAAGCGGATTTAAAACGAAAAGAAGCATACATGCAGGAGTAACTTAATGTCAAACATTGCCTCAAAGTTTTTTAAATATAGAAGTTATACTCCAATACCATTTTTGTTGGTTATGATTTTCTTTGCAAATCCAAATGTTTGGAGTTTAATCTTCGGATTTTTAATTGCAGTGTCCGGCGAGTTCATACGTCTTTGGGGTGTAAGTTGGGCCGGAAGTGAAACTAGAACTACTGGCGGTGCAGGAGGAACATTTTTAATAATTAGCGGACCGTTTGGTCATGTCCGCAATCCACTCTATGTCGGCAACATATTGCTTTACCTTGGAGTAGGAGTAATGTCATATGCTATCTTTCCTTATCTGCAGATCATCGCATTAATATTTTTTTATGTTCAATATAATTTTATAGTTAGTGAAGAGGAAGGATATTTGAAAAAAGCATTTAGCAATGAATATGCTGAATATCTTAAACATGTTCCTAAATTTATTCCTCGATTTACAAGATATAAACCTGCAGGTATTGTACGACAGCCGCCGTTTAACTTTAAGGCAGGCCTGAAGTCTGAAAAGAGAAGTCTGCAGGCATTCAGTATAATTACTTTAATTATTCTTTTATTATGGTTTGTAAGAAGATTTTAAATTTTGATGAATGATCAACTCATGATAGTGGCTGGCGAGGTCTCCGGTGATTTGCACGGAGCTTCCTTAATTGGTGAGTTGAAGAAGAGGAATAAAAATATTTCCGTATATGGAATCGGCGGCGACAAAATGAAAGAAGCAGGAATGGACGTTATTTATAACATAAACAAAATGGCGTTTCTGGGATTTGTTGAAGTTGTAAAACATATTCCTTTTATTAAACGTGTACAGAATGATTTGATAGAAGTTATAAAAGAAAAAAATATTAAAACCGTAGTGCTTATTGATTACCCAGGGTTCAACTTAAACTTTGCTAAGAAATTGAAATCGTTGAATGTCAGAATTGTTTATTATATCTCACCTCAAATTTGGGCTTGGGGTGCAGGCAGAATTAAGAAGATTAAAAAGCTGGTTGATAAAATGATTGTCCTCTTTCCTTTTGAAGAGGAGATGTATAAAAAAGAAAACATAAATGTTGAATTTGTCGGGCATCCGTTGCTTGAGAGAATCAGCGAATACAATTTTTTAAGCAAAGCAGAATTGTATAAAAAATTTAATCTGGATGAATCAAAAGAAATTTTATTAATTCTTCCAGGCAGCAGAAACAATGAAGTTGTAAAAATTTTACCGGAAGCATTTAATGCTGCAAGTAAATTGTCGAGTGAATTTAATTTACAGATTGTAATTGCGGGTTCTGAAAACATCGACGATGCTGTTTTTAATGATTTAGATTTAATAGGCAGCTATAAAATTATTAAAGGATTCACTTACGATTTAATGAAAAATGCGAAAATTGGAATAGTTAAATCCGGTACGTCCACTTTGGAGGCAGGTTTATTTGAGTTACCGTCGGTAATTGTTTATAAAACAAGTTTCTTGACTTATTTGATTGGTAAAAATTTAATAAAAGTAAAAGATATTGCTATGGCAAATATTATTTTAGGTGAACGAATTTTGCCTGAGTTAATTCAAGACGATGTTAATAAAGATGCAATTTATACCGAATGTAAAAAAATTCTTTCAAATGCTAACTTGTATAATTCAATTAAAGAAAAATTAAAAAATATAAAAATGAGACTCGGAACTATTGGCGCTTCCAGTAGAGCTGCGGATTCAATTATTACTTTGATGAATGAAAGCTAAACAATTCCGAAGAGAAGTATTAAGGTTTTTTGGCAATCATCTGCTCGTATTTTTAATTAGTGTTCTTTGTAAAACTTTGAAATTTAGTTTTGTAAACGGCGGTACAATAAAAAAGCTTGATGAAGAGAAGAAAAATTTTGTTCTGGCTTTTTGGCATGGGACAATGATTGTTCCCTGGTATATTCATCGCAATAAAAATTTTGTAGCCTTAACAAGCAAAAGTAAAGACGGTGACATTCTTGCAAATTTATTAAAGCACTGGAATTATCTAGTTGTTCGCGGTTCAAGCAGCAAAGGTGGAAACGTTGCACTGGGAATAATGGTTGATTACGCTAAAAATAAAAAAAACATTGCCATAACTCCCGATGGTCCGAAAGGGCCGATTCACAAATTGAAACCCGGTGCTGTTATCACCGCTAAAAAAAGTAATGTGCCCTTGGTTTTAATGGGAATTGGTGTAAGCAAGAAAAAAATATTGAAAAGCTGGGATAAGTTTGAAATACCGAAATTGTTTTCAAAAGTAAAAGTAGTTTACTCTGATGCAATTTATATTGACGGTAATTTAAACTTTGAAGATACTTCAAAAAAAATTGACGATTGTGAAACATTACTTACTAAGCTGCAAACTGAAGCTGAAAATATTTAAAGATGAATTTTATTAGAAAAATATTATATCCATTTATTCCAATTTACGCGCTTGTTATCCATGTTAGAAATTGGCTGTTTGATAAAAATATATTTAAAGCTGATAAAGTTTCCGCAAAAGTAATTTCAATTGGCAATTTGACTGTTGGCGGTTCAGGAAAAACACCTGCGGTAATTTACCTGCTTAATCTTCTAAAAAAAGAAGGAAAGAAAGTCGGAGTGTTAAGCCGGGGATACGGAAGAAAAACAAACGGATATCTTCTTGTTTCAGACGGAGAAAAAATTTTAGCTCCGGTTGATGATTGCGGCGATGAAATTTATTTAACAGTAAGTGAATGCCTTGTGCCGGGTGCAGTTTCTGAGAATCGATTTGAAGGAGCAAAAAAATTTATTAATGACACAAAGATTGATACAATTGTTTTGGATGATGCTTTTCAGCACAGATGGATTAAAAGAGACATTGATTTGGTTATTTGCGAACAAAAGTTTTTAATTGATAAAAGCAATTTGATGAGAACTCTGCTTCCGGCTGGAAACATGCGGGAACCGTTTTCGTCATTAAGCAGAGCAGATGCGGTAATTATTAATCGTAAATTTTCAGATGCTGCTAAAATTCCGGCTGATCTAGAAAAATATTTTGATAAGAAAAAAATTTTTCATGCTAAATATAAAACGATTAATTTTGTGGATGTCATTAAAAATACCGGTTACGCCGTGGAGGAATTTACAGGCCAAAAAAGTTTACTGGTCTCAGGCATAGCGAATCCGTATTCATTCATAAATGTTTTAAGTCAATCAAAGGTTGATACACAGAACAGGATGATTTTTAGAGATCATAAAAATTATTCTATAAAAGAAATTGAGGAAATAAGAAAAAAGTTTTATTCAACAAATTCACATTCGGTTTTAACAACACACAAAGATGCAGTTAAATTATCGAGATATTCAAAAGAGCTTGATGACATTGATATCTTTTATTTAAAAATCGAATTGGAAGTTGAAGAAAAAGAAGAATTCAATGAATTCATTTTAAGTAAACTAAACTAATAACAAAAAAAACAGCATAGCTTAAGATTTAAAAAATATAATATAAGTTAGAGTTATGCAGTCTAATTAACAGGAGGAAATATAATTATGGCTAAGCAGAAGAAATACGTTTACTTCTTCGGAGGAAAAAAGGCTGAAGGCAAAGCAGAGATGAAAAATTTGCTCGGAGGTAAGGGAGCCAATCTTGCAGAAATGGTTAATATAGGAATGCCCGTTCCTGCTGGATTTTCGATTACGACAGAAGTGTGTACTTACTTTTATGATAATAAAAAGAAATATCCTAAAGAACTTAAAGATCAAGTTCTGAATGCTCTAAAAAAGGTTGAAACAGAAATGGGTGCAAAATTTGGTGATTCAAAAAACCCGTTGCTGGTTTCGGTTAGAAGCGGTGCAAGAGCTTCAATGCCGGGAATGATGGATACTGTTTTAAATCTTGGTTTAAATGACACTACTGTTGAAGGGTTAATTGAAAAAACAAATAATCCTAGATTCGCTTATGATTCATATAGAAGATTTGTACAAATGTACGGTGACGTAGTTTTAGGGCTTCGCCCGGTTGAAAAGCATGATGAAGATCCGTTTGAAGCAATCCTTCATGCTAAAAAAGAAAAGCATGGTTTTAACCTTGATACACAATTAACTGCCGATCATCTTAAAGAATTGGTTCAAGAATTTAAAGCCGCAATTAAAGATAAAACCGGTTTTGATTTCCCTGAAAAACCAATTGATCAATTATGGGGTGCTATAGGCGCAGTATTTGGTTCATGGATGAATGATCGTGCAAATGTATATAGAAAATTAAATGGTATTCCTGCCAGTTGGGGAACTGCGGTTAATATTCAATCAATGGTATTTGGAAATATGGGTGAAGATTCAGGAACCGGAGTTGCATTTACTCGTGACCCTGCCTCAGGCGAAAATGTTTTTTATGGAGAATATTTATTTAATGCTCAAGGTGAAGATGTTGTTGCAGGTATAAGAACGCCGCATCCAATTGCTGAATTGCAAAAAGATGATCCGGTAATCTATAAGCAGCTTGATGATATAAGAAAAAATCTTGAAAAACATTATAAAGATATGATGGATATTGAATTTACCATTCAGCAAGGTAAATTATGGATGTTACAATGCCGTGTAGGTAAACGTACCGGGTTTGCTGCTGTAAAGATGGCTGTTGATATGGTCAAAGAAAAATTGATTGCAAAGGAAGATGCAATTCTACGTATTGAACCTAATCAATTAAACCAATTGTTAAGACCGATTTTCGATCTAACACAAAAGAAAAAAGCAATTGATGAAGGAAAATTATTAGCAAAAGGTTTAAATGCCGGACCTGGTGCTGCTTCAGGTAAAGTTGCATTAAGTGCACAGGATGCAGAAGAAATGGCTAAAAGTGGTGACCCTGTAATTCTTGTAAGAATTGAAACTTCTCCTGAGGATATTAAAGGGATGAATGCATCTGAAGGTATTCTTACTGCAAGAGGCGGAATGACTTCTCACGCTGCATTAGTCGCGCGACAAATGGGTAAAGTATGTGTTGCCGGCTGCGGTGCCTTGAAAATAAATTATAAAAATCGTGAAATTAGAGTTGAAGGAAAAGATATAGTTGTAAAAGAAGGTGAATATCTTTCAATCGACGGAACAACGGGTGAAGTGATTGCAGGAAAATTAGAAACTAAGCCTTCTGAAGTAATTCAGGTATTAATTTCAAAAACTATGGATGCAAAAGAATCACCAGTTTTTCAAACATACGATAGTTTGATGAAATGGGCTGATAGTTTCAGAAGATTAAATGTTAGAACTAATGCAGACCAGCCTGATCAAGCAGCAAATGCTATTGCGTTTGGTGCGGAAGGAATTGGGCTTTGCCGAACTGAACATATGTTCTTTGGCGGTGATAGAATTATGTCTGTTCGTAAAATGATATTAGCAGATACAATAGAAGATAGGAAATCCGCACTGAATGAATTATTACCTCTCCAACGTGAGGATTTTTATGGAATATTCAAAGCAATGCATGGTCTGCCGGTGACGATAAGAACTTTGGATCCACCTCTTCATGAATTTTTACCAAGTTCTGAAAAAGATATAAAGGAAATGGCAGACGCTTTACATGTAAGCGAGTCTAAAATAATTGAAAAGATAAATAGTTTACATGAGTTCAATCCAATGCTTGGATTCAGAGGATGCCGTTTAGGGACATTGTATCCGGAAATTACAGAAATGCAGGCAAGAGCAATTATTGAAGCTGCTTGTGATGCGGCCAAAGACGGAATAAAAGTTAAACCTGAAATCATGATCCCTTTAGTTAGTGATCTAAATGAATTCAAAATGCAGGAAAGTATTGTTAGAAGAGTGGCTGCAGAAGTCTTCAAAGAAAAAAATAAAAAAGTTTCTTACATGGTTGGAACTATGATTGAATTGCCTCGCGCATGTGTTACGGCAAACGAAATTGCTAAAAATGCTGAGTTCTTCAGTTTCGGAACTAACGATCTTACACAAACTACATTTGGTTTGTCAAGAGATGACGCTGGCAAGTTCCTTCCTCTTTATGTTCAAGATGAAATTTTAGCAAACGATCCTTTTGAAGTTTTAGATCAAAATGGTGTGGGCCAGTTGGTTAAACTAGGTACGGAAAGAGGAAGATCTACTCGTCCGGATTTAAAAGTTGGAATATGCGGCGAACATGGAGGAGAACCTTCTTCAGTTGAATTCTGTCATAGGACAGGTTTAAATTATGTAAGCTGTTCTCCTTTCAGAGTTTCAATTGCAAGGCTTGCAGCTGCTAGGGCTGTTGTAAGAGAAATGGGTTCTAAAAAACAGAGTAAATCTAGCAGCTCTCAAAAGAAGAAATCCGTTTCAAAAAAGAAATAATAAATAACAATTACCAGGGAGTTAAATGTTAACTCCCTGTGCTAATATTTAGTTTAATTAAATGAGGTAACGAAGAATGAAATTATCAGACTTCAAATACAATTATCCCAAGACTGTAATTGCCAAGCATCCCGTATCACCGCGGGATAAAGCAAAATTAATGGTTCTGAACAGAGAAACTCAGGAAATAGAAAATAAAATTTTTTCCGATGTAGTAGATTATATGGAAAAAGGGGATTCACTTGTTGTTAATGAAACAAGAGTTTTTCAAGCGCGTTTATATGGTAAGAAAGAAAAAACTAATGCAAAAATTGAAGTCTTTTTACTTAGAGAATTAAATGCAGACGAGTGCATCTGGGATGTGATTGTCGATCCTGCTCGAAAAGTTAGAATAGGCAATAAAATTTATTTTAATGATAAATTATGGTGCGAAGTAATTGACAATACTACTTCCCGCGGAAGAACAGTAAGATTTAATCAACCGGGAAATGTTTTTAAAGCAGTGGAAAAAATTGGACAAACTCCTCTTCCGCCTTACATAAAACGCGAGGCAGAAGCAAGAGACAAGGAAGATTATCAAACCGTATATGCTAAAATTGATGGAGCAGTTGCTGCACCAACAGCAGGCCTTCATTTTACTGATAAACTACTTGCTAAAATTGAAAAGAAGGGCGTTCAAATTATTCCGGTTATTCTGCATATAGGATTAGGAACTTTCAGGCCTGTTGAAGTTGAAGATTTAACGAAGCATAAAATGGACTCTGAATTTTTTGAAATCACTGCAAAAGCTTCTGACGCTATTAATAAAACCATCAACGGAAAGCATAATGTTTTTGTGGTAGGAACTAGTACCTGCAGGGCACTGGAAACAAGTGTAACTGCTGATGGATTGGTTAAACCAGGCCGAGGCTGGACTGATAAATTTATTTATCCACAATATGATTTTAAAATCACTGATAAATTAATAACAAATTTTCATATGCCTGAATCAACTTTGTTGATGCTGGTTGCAGCATTTTCTGATGTAGACTTTATAATGAAAGCTTATAAAAAAGCATTAAAAGAAAATTATAGATTTTTCAGTTATGGCGATGCAATGTTAATTCTCTAATCATGAAAATTATTGCCATCATACCTGCAGGTGGAAAAGGAATTAGGAGCGGATCAACCGCTCCTAAACAATTCCTAAAATTCAGTGGAAAAGAATTAATTGTACATACTCTCGAAGTCTTTCAAAAAAATAATTTAATAGACGAAATCATTGTTGCTGCTTCAACTTCATATTTTTCATTACTTAAAAAATTAAAAGAAAAATATAATATTTCTAAGCTCATAAATGTTGTCGAAGGCGGAAAAGAGCGGCAAGATTCGGTTTTCAACGCATTAACTTCAATTAAAGCAGATAAACATGATTTAATTGTGGTACATGACGCGGCGAGGCCTTTGTTACCCCAAAATGTATTAACCGACGCAATAAATACTGCAAAAACCAAAGGAAATGCTTTGGTTTGTTTGAAAGTAAAGGATACATTAATTAATGGTAACAAAATTGTCAAAAATTATCTAAATAGAAATGAAACTTACAACGTTCAAACACCACAAATTTTTAGGTATTCAGATCTTTCCAGAGCCATGAATGTGGCTAAAAAGAAAAAATTTTATGGGACTGATGAATCAATTTTAATTAAAAAGCTGGGCAAAAAAATTCATATAGTGGAAGGATCGTCTTTAAACTTCAAAATTACCACCAAAGAAGATTTGCAAATCTTTAAAAAATTAGTTGAATAATTGATTCAAATATTAATTTTTCGCAGCATTAAATAACTCAATAAACTCACCGATAATAGAATAAGTTCATTAAAATCTTAATAAAATGCTCAAATTTACCAACTATTTTTTAATTGCAAGTTTCAAGTTATATTCTTACTTTAGCAACTCATTGATTTAAAAGATGGATAGCATGTTTCTTTTAGCAACCATAATATTATTATCTTATTTAATCGGTTCCATTCCGACGAGCATAATTGTAAGTAAGCTTGCGAGAGGAATTGATATAAGAGAACATGGCAGCGGAAATGCAGGCGGTACCAATGTTATGCGTGTTCTTGGTTGGAAACATGGAGTTTTAGTAATTATCCTCGACGCGTTTAAAGGAGTTTTGGCTGTAATTGTTGTCGCACGATTACATTACGGATCAATGCCATTTCAAAATCTCACTCCCTTTGATGACTTTACTTTAGTTCAAATTATTGCAGGCATATCAGCAGTTATTGGGCACATTTGGACTGTCTTTGCAGGCTTTAAAGGCGGCAAAGGAATTGCGACTGCATTGGGAATGCTTCTGATGATTGTTACAACTGATATGCTTATTGCTGTTGGAGTTTTTGTTGTTGTTGTCACAATTTCACGCTATGTTTCTCTTGGATCAATCTTAGGCGCAATCGCCGTTCCATTAACATTAGTTGTAAGAGAAAATATTTTTAATGTTGATGTACCTGGCTATCATACCCTTTTACCTTTTTTAATTGCTGTTGCATTGCTTGTTGTTTTTACTCATCGAAAAAATGTAGTGCGTTTAATAAACGGTAACGAAAACAAACTTAGTTTCGCGAAAAAGAAATCTTCTTAACTAATGAAAATATCTGTATTAGGCGCAGGAGGCTGGGGAACTACCTTAGCTATATTGCTTCACTATAACGGACACTCTGTTACTCTCTGGGAATACAAATCTCTTTACGCTAGAACGATTCGAAAAACTAGATACAATAAAATTTATTTACCAGGCATTAAAATTCCCGATGAGATAGTTGTTACACATGATCTTGAATTTGCAACCACAAATCAAAACCTTATTATATTAGCAGTTCCCTCACAATTTTTAAGAAGCGTTATTAAAGATGTTAAATTCGATAATGTTAAAAATTCAATTTTTGTAAGCGTTGCAAAAGGAATTGAAATCAATTCTTTAATGACAATGTCCCAGGTTCTTAAAGATGAATACAAATCTATAGACAAAGATCAAATTGGAGTTATTTCCGGGCCTAGTCATGCAGAAGAGGTTAGCAAAAGAATTCCTACTGCAGTGGTTGCAGCATCAACAAGTAAAGAAACATCCACAACTATTCAAGCTGCATTTATAACTTCATACTTTCGAGTTTATGGTTCGACAGATATTTTAGGAGTTGAGCTTGGCGGCGCTTTTAAAAATGTTATTGCAATTGGAGCAGGAATAATTGATGGGGCTAATTTCGGAGATAATACTAAAGCTGCAATTATGACTCGGGGTATCGCAGAAATATCCAGACTTGGTCAAGCGCTTGGTGCTGAAGCTGATACTTTTTCAGGTTTATCTGGAATGGGAGATTTAATTGTTACTTGTATGAGTCGACATAGCAGAAATAGATTTGTCGGTGAAGAAATTGGTAAAGGAAAATCTTTAAAGCAAGTTTTAAAATCAATGGAAATGGTTGCTGAAGGAGTTGAAACATCTCGTTCGGCTTCACAACTTGCAAAAAAATTAAAAGTGGAAACTCCGATTACAACAGAAGTTTATAATATTTTATTTGAAGGTAAGGATCCGGTAAAAGCAACTACCGACTTGATGACACGTGATATGAAAATGGAATAGAGTTCTCAATTTTTGAATTATTTATCTATCCGGCAAACTAATCCCTTTTATTTTTCTATACAATGAAACTGCATATGAATCTGTCATACCAGAAACAAAATCAGTAATTTTTAATAACCTGGAATATAAATCACCCTGGTTATTTTCATCGAATAAAAATTGCTTAGGTAAAAGTTTTAATAACGTTTTATTTTTAGGAGCAATTTTAATTGATTTATCATTTGAAGCTTCGTTTACAGCATTGATAAAAATATCAAGTAAGCCGCCAAGAACTTCGTAACCGGCGGCTTCTCTCTCAACTACACTCTTGTATGAATATATTTTCTGAATAGATATTTTTCTAATCTCTTCAAGTTCTTTTGATTTTTTTATTATAGAAATTAAATCCTTTTCTAATTTTCCTTTTAAGATATTTGTTTCTTCTTCCAAAAATACTTCGGAAATTTCATTAACAATACTATTTATGGATTTTGCACGAAGGTAACCTATTTTATCGTTTTCATCTCTAGTTTTATACGAATTTAATTTTTTGCTTTGTAAAAGCGACATTAAGAGCTGTTCGGTTTCACTAAAGGATAAAAGTCCAAGCCGAAATCCATCTTCCAGGTCCATTATTCTATAACATATATCGTCCGCAGCTTCAACAAGAAAAGTAAGAGGATGTCTGCACCATAAAAAATTATTGTTGTCTCCTTTATTTAATAATTCCGTTTCCTCTGCAACTTGATGAAATATATTTTTTTCAGATTGGAAGAATCCGAATTTTGTATAAAATTTTTTCTCTTCTTGATTATCAATTAACTCATCTTCAATTAAAGACTCTTTCGGATATTTCGTAAATGCACCTAATGTTGCATGCGTTAATCTTAATCCTCCTGTAATCTGAGGATTTTGAAGTTTAGTAATAATCCTAAAACCCTGTGCATTTCCTTCAAATCTGGTTAAGTCATTCCATCTTTTATTATCCCTAATTTCAGATTCGAATTTTTTTCCGTTTCCATTTTTAAAGTATTCGGATATAGCATCTTCACCTGAATGGCCGAAAGGCGGATTGCCGATATCGTGAGCAAGACAAGCAGCAGAAACAATTTCACCAAAATGAAAAGCAGAAAAAATATTTTTTAGATTTGGATTTCTCTTTAAAACCTGGGCGCCTACAAAATTGCCTAAAGAACGGCCTACACAAGAAACTTCTAAACTATGCGTAAGTCTAGTATGAACGAAATCACTTTCAGGTAATGGGAACACCTGTGTTTTGTCCTGCAGTCTTCTAAAAGCAGATGAAAAAACTATTCTATCAAAATCCCGCTGGAATGGGCTTCTGCCGTCTTTTATTTCTGCGGTTTTAACTTTTGATTCTCCTAATAACCGCTTGGATAAGAGTTGACTCCAATCCAATATTTACCTCGCTAACTATTGTTTACAAATAAATTATTCTCTGCTTTTCTTCCACCAAAAATTTTCTTCCTTTTCCTTAAAAATGACAAACCCGGCTTTTAATAAAACTTTATGGGAGGGAAAATTATCCTGGGGTGTTTCTGCTAAAACATGTTTTACGCGCTGATGCATGAATGAATATCTTACAATTTCTATCAGCGCTTCAGTCATATAGCCTTTGTTTTGATAACTTGGTTTTATCATATAACCGATTTCCACCTCGCCGTTACTATTGGGCAAACCTTTAAATCCGCAAGTGCCTATCAATATATTCTCCTGCTTCAAAACAATCTCCCACCTTGTGTACCAGGTATAGTTAAAAGGATTTTTCTTCACACCTTCGATCCAGAAATGCCATGCATCGCTTATCTCCTTTTCAATATGATCAGAAAATCTTTCCTGTATGCCTGCATTAAGGCCTAAACTTCTAGCAAATTCTGATTCATCAATTTTAAGTAATTGAAGCTGATTTATATTTAGAGGGATTATCTTTAATCTTTCAGTGGTTAACTCAAACATTCTAATTTTTTTTCTTCAAAGATAATAAAGTATTTTTAAAAGGCATTTCATATTTATTGCATAGTTGTATAAAGAAAACAGTTGAATTAATTTAACGCACAATGAAATCATCAACTCATAAAAATCTTGACCTCTCTATTCAATATTTAAAAACCGTTGGTCCGAAACGTGCTCAATCATTTAAAAAAGTTGGTGTTGAAACAATTCGGGATTTACTTTTTTATTTTCCTTACAGGCATTTAGACAGGACAACAACTTTAACCGCCGGAAAAGCATATGGGTATTTGATGAAGGGTTACGAAGGTGAAATAACCATTGTCGCAAAAGTTTATGAGAAAGAAAAAATAAGATACGGTAGACGTGAATTTCTCAAAGTTCAATTTAGAGATCAATCCGGTTTTTTTGAATGTGTCTGGTTTCATGCAATAAAATATTTTTATTCTGTATTTAATGAAGAAGGTATTTTTGCAATTTCAGGGAAGCCGCAGCTTTCAAAATATAATAACTTACAATTTACTCATCCAGATTATGATAAAATAACCGAAGATGAATCTCGAAGTTATTTAAATACCGGCAAAATAATTCCCTTCTATAGAATTCCAAAGGAATTAAAAGAAAAAAACATTGGTGACCTGAGTTTACGTCGAATTATTAATTTTGCAGTTGATGAATATGCCGATAGTTTAGAAGAGTCACTGCCTAATTTCATTTTAAATGAAAAAGATTTAATGGGAATTAATGATGCGGTAAAAAATTTTCATTTCCCTGAAGATAAAGAAAAATTTCATCTAGCCGAACGTAGATTTAAGTTTGAAGAACTATTTTATCTCGAAATATTAGTCGCACTTAGAAAAAATAATTATAAGACAAAACAAAAAGGATTATCATTAAAGGTAAAATCAACTTTGGTGAATGATTTTTTAAAAACCTTACCTTTTGAACTAACAAGAGCGCAATTAAAAGTTCTCCATGAGATAAGAACTGATATGGAATCGCCTTTCCCAATGAATAGATTGCTTCAAGGTGATGTTGGAAGCGGAAAGACTATTGTTGCATTAATTGCAATGTTAATTGCCATTGATAATGGTTATCAAACGGTGCTGATGGCGCCGACAGAAATTTTAGCCGATCAGCATTCAAAAAATATTTTTAAATTAATAAAAAATATTTCCGGCAAAGAGATAAAAATCAGTTTGCTAATTGGGGGACAAAAAAAATCTGTTAAAGAAGAAAACCTTGAAAACATAAAACTTCATGAAGCGGATATGATAATAGGAACACATGCGTTGTTTGAAGAAAAAGTGATATTCAAAAAACTTGGTTTGGTTATAGTTGATGAGCAGCATAGATTTGGTGTTGCACAAAGAGCAAAAATTTTAAGTAAAGGTATAACCCCTGATGTAATTGTGATGAGTGCTACACCAATTCCACGTACTCTTTCATTAACTATTTACGGAGATCTCGATGTTTCAGTTATAGATGAAATGCCGTTAAATCGAATTCCTATTAAGACAATTTTAAGAGGCGAAACAAAACTTCCGGACATTTATAAATTTATTGTCGATAAATCCAAAGAAGGATATCAATCTTTCATAGTATATCCGCTTGTAGAAGATTCAGAAAAGCTGGAATTGAAAGCCGCACAAACATACTTCGAAGCATTATCAAAATCTTTTTTAAAAGATGTTAAAGTTGGATTAATTCATGGAAGAATGTCTTGGCAGGAAAAAGAAAATATTATGTTTCAATTTCTTTCCAAAAAATATGATGTATTAATTTCAACCACTGTAATTGAAGTTGGAATTGATATACCTGATGCGAATATAATATTAATCAATAATGCAGAAAGATTCGGATTGTCGCAGCTTCATCAATTAAGAGGTCGAGTTGGGCGCGGAAATAAGCAAGCCTACTGCATTTTAGTTACAAAAGATGAATATGCTGCGATTAATAATAAACTTAACTTTGATTTTGAATATTTATCTCAAGCCCAATTAGAAAAACATAAAACATTCGTTAGGATGCAGACCATGGTAAAGCATATAGATGGATTCAAAGTTGCAGAAGTAGATTTAAAATTAAGAGGGCCTGGAGATATTTTCGGTACCAAGCAAAGCGGGTTTCCAGAATTGAAATTTGCAGATGTTATTAAGGACACAGATATAATTGTTGATGCTAAAGCAACAGCTTTTAAAATTATTCAAGATGATCCGCAGCTTCAACACAATAACTATATAATAAGAAAGACACTTACCGACCGGTACAAAGACAATTTAAAGTTTGCGAACATCGCTTAAAAACATTTTCATTGAAAATATTTCTCTTCACAATTTATTACTGCAAAATATATTTTAAAATAAAGTTGATTAATAATTAATTTTGATTTTAATTTCGTGTGCAAAAAAAATATTGTATTAAAAAAAATTTTTTAATTAATATTTTTAAAAAGTTTTAAAATTTTTTTTTGCTTGATCTTTAAAACTTGTTGACTTAGAATTTATAATAGTTATATTTGTAAAAAAATTTTTAAGGAGAAAATATTTTATCTTCTTTGTTTAGTTTAAGACTGAACGTTGCATTAACCTTCAATGTAAAACCTGAAAGTGAATCTTTCCCTGAAGAAGTACCCTCTTTCCAAAACAACCCCACAGGACAATCACAAAAGCAGGTGGATACGTATGCCGAGTGGGATACGTGGAATACTATTAATGCAGTTAAAGATGCAATTGAATGTTTTCATAACGTTACCTTGATTGAAGCTGATCATTCAGCATTTCAAAAGTTTAAAGAATTAAAACCTGATATAGTTTTTAATATCGCTGAGGGATATAATGGTGTAAGCCGCGAAGCACAAATCCCAGCTATACTGGATATGCTGCAAATACCATACACTGGCTCTGATCCTTTAACTCTAGCTATATGCCTTGACAAAGCTAGAACTAAAGAGATTTTGTCTTATCATAAAATTCCTAATGCAAAATTTTATATTGCAGATAGTTTAAATCAAGTCTCAATTTTAAATTTAAAGTTTCCTCTGATTGTCAAACCAATCTCGGAAGGTTCAAGCAAAGGTATTTTCTCCTCTTCATTTGTTAAAGATGAAAATGAACTTAAAAGTGAAGTGGAGAGAATACTAAACGAATACAGTCAGCCTGCTTTAATTGAAGAGTTTCTTCCCGGGAAAGAATTTACTGCCGCAGTTATCGGAAATGGAAAAGACGCACTAGTTCTTCCGATAGTCGAAATAAATTATAAAGATTTTCCGGATGATTTTATACCGATATACTCTTACGAAGCTAAATGGATTTTAGATACGAAGGAAAATCCGCTGGATGTTTTTACTTGTCCAGCAAAAATTGATGCTTCTCTTGAAACAAAAATCAAAGAAACAGTTTTAAGTGCATATAATGTTCTCCGATGTAAGGATTGGAGCAGGATAGATGTTCGTTTGGATGCTAATGATGAACCGAACATAATTGAAGTTAATCCATTGCCTGGAATTCTTCCTAACCCCGAAGAAAATTCTTGTTTTCCAAAGGCAGCTCGCACAGCAGGTTTAAACTATAACGATATGATTAACACGGTTCTTTTGGCAGCGGCTAAAAGATATAAAATATTATGATGACAAACTCAAAAATTTTGATTTGCTACAATTCTCCGGTAAGCATCTTTTCTGTTTATAATGGTAAACCGGAAAAAGGCAGCTTTATTTCCACCGACCTTTCTGAAAATGGTTTCACCAAAGAACTAGGAATCCTAACCAAAAGTTTAAAGGAGAAATTCTTAGACGTTTTATCTCTACCCATCGCCGGTAATATTGAAAAGACTATTGCAAAAATTACTGAATTGAACCCGGATGTTATCTTTAACTTCGTAGAAGCTGTTGAAGGTATTGCCATTTATGAATATTGTATTGCAGGAATTTATGAATTATTGGGATATCATTACACGGGGAATATACCTTCCTGTCTTGGAAATTGTTTGAACAAAGAAAGAACAAAGAACATATTACGTTCATTTGGAATTAATACTCCAAGGTCACAAATAATTAGGAAAAATGAAAAGGTTGAAGAAACGGAATTCAATTTAAAATTCCCAGTCATCCTAAAACTCTTGAATGAAGATGCAAGCATAGGTATTTCTGAGTTTTCAGTCGTCAATAATTTTAATTCCGTCAAAGAAAGATTGAAATTTTTATTCACTACTTACAAACAGGATATAATTGTTGAAGAATATATTGTCGGTCGTGAACTTAACGCAGCCGTACTAGGAGGGAATATACTTCCTATCTCTGAAATTAAATTCACTGGATTACCTAAAGGATTACCTAAAATTGTTACTTATGATGGAAAATGGGTTGAAGGAAGTGTTTACTATCAAAATACAAAACCGAGCTGCCCTGCAAAAATTTCACCTGCTGTTAAAACCAGGGTTGAGCAAACTGCTCTTGCTGCTTTTCAAGCAATGAACTGCCGTGACTATGCTCGTGTTGATATCCGGCTAAGTAAAAATAATGTTCCGTACGTTATTGAAGTTAATCCCAATCCTGATATTTCCACCGACTCGGGTTTCGCTCGAGCAGCTGCAGCATCAGGATTATCATACAGTGATCTACTTTTTACAATTGCAAGTTTTGCCTTGGCAAGAAAATTGAATGATACGAAAAATAAAGCAAGCTGATATTTCAGAGCTTAGAAAGATTTTAAATAAAGTTCCAAACTTCTCTACTGAAGAAGTTAATGTCGCAATGGAATTGATAGAGATTGCAGGATATAATGAAGAACAGAAGGATTACCATATTTTTATTTTTGAAGAAGACAATAAAATATTGGGTTATCATTGCACAGGCCGGCGGCCATTGACTGACGGTGTTTACGATCTATACTGGATTGTAGTTGACCCGACTGTTCAAGCTAAAGGAATTGGCAAATCTCTTCTGGACCATGCGGAAAAATTTGTAGAAGGAAAAAAAGGAAGATGGATTTTGGCAGAGACATCTTCAAAAGAAAGTTACACTAAAACAAGAAATTTTTACTTGAGAAATAAATACTCAATTGTAACCCAGATTAATGATTTTTACTCATTAGGCGACAACCTAATAACTTTCGGTAAATATCTTGATAATAAAAAACAAATAGAGGGTTAACATGGAACTGTGGCAGCAGATGGTAAGAGACAGTGTTCATTCGGTTGATGAGCTTGTCGAAAAATTCGCGATTGACAGAAAAGTTGCTGAAGATCTCGATGAATTTTTTCAAGCACGAATCAACCCCTATTATATGAGCCTAATTCGCTATCCGGGCGATCCCATTTGGCGGCAATGTGTACCGGATAAAGCTGAGCTGGATGATTTTGATGCTGAAGAAGATCCGTTGATGGAAGATGCAATGAGCCCTGTTCCAAATATTACTCATCGTTATCCCGATCGTGCTTTATTTTTGGTTACAAGTCAATGCGGATTGTATTGCCGTTTTTGTACAAGAAAAAGGAAAGTTGGTGACTACGAAAAAATTTCTATGAAAGGGTTGGAAAGCGCGTTTAAATATCTTGAAGAGCACACGGAGATTAGAGACGTAATTTTATCCGGCGGCGATCCTTTAATGCTGACCGACATTATGCTGGAAAAAATCTTGGCAAGATTGAGACAAATTCCTCACATTGAAATAATAAGACTTGGCTCAAAAATGCCATGCGTACTTCCGCATAGAATTACAGAAAACCTTGTCAATATGCTGAAGAAGTATCATCCAATTTATTTAAATACTCACTTTAATCATCCGTGGGAAATTACTCCCGAAAGCAGCAAAGCTTGTGAAATGCTGGCAAATGCCGGTGTACCTGTCGGCAACCAAATGGTACTGATGAAAGGGGTGAATGATGATCCGGCAATAGTAAAAGAATTAATGCAGAAGCTGCTTAGAATTAGAGTTCGTCCTTATTATATGTATATGGCTGATGAGACAAAAGGAGCTAATCATTTCCGTACTTCAATAGAAACTGGAATAAATATAATTGAAAATCTTACGCGGACATACCAGTGGATTAGCAATTCCTCATTTTGTAATTGATGCACCCGGCGGCGGCGGAAAAATTCCTCTTCTTCCTAATTATGTTCTGCATAAAGATGAAGATAAAATCATATTAAGGAATTATCAGAAGAAGATTTATTCTTATAAAAACTATAAAGATAAATTGAATCCGCCTAAGACAAACGGCAAGTTAAAGAAGGTTTCTACAGCAGATAAAACTTCAAAGCCAAGAATTACAAAAGTTAAAAAGACTGTTGTACATGAATTGGAAGAAGTAGAAAATTAACTTATTGCCGAGATAAGATAGTTAATGCCGGATTTTATTCCGGCATTTTTAGTTTAAATCTTATGGAAGATAATTGTAGATTTTATATTTCTACTATTGTCGCTTAATTTTTATTATGTAAGCTTTATTATTGGTGAAACCTACCGAAACTGCTAAATCTTTTATGGCATGTAAACTACCCCTATTATCTGGATCAATTGAAGGTATACTCAAAGCTTTATAACTTACTCCATTAAAGTGAAGCAGCCAAACTCCTATTCCACTTAGATCTTGTCCGAAGTAATAAATATTATTCTTACTAACAGCAAATGATTGCTCTACTCCAAAACTTTCTGGTATTTGATATATTAATTCGGGTTTATTAGTGGTTTCATCAATACGATAGATTGAACTCTGTGAGTAAATATTAGGGATATACAAATGATTATTCAGTTCAGTAATTGAATAAGAATAAAATTTTATTTCTGATATTGATTTTTGATAAATGATATCAGTTTTCAAATTGTTTAACTTAACAATAATACAATCATCATATGAATTTACTGCTACAGCATAACCAATGCCTGTTTCTTTATTCCCTGTTACCTCATAAAAATGCCACTGCTTGTCAAAATCAATTTTAGTCCATGTAGTTCCATCAAAATGAACTATGGTGCCAGCAGGCCCTACCCCCCAGATATTTTGTTCACTGCTTCCCCAAAGCTTTTCTACTTCTTGTCCTTGTGTCCAATTTCCTTGAATGACTAAATCACTATATATCCCATCTTTATATTTTAAAACATTCCCGATTGCAAAATATATTAACGAAGTATCTAAAGCCCACATTCCTTATATTCCACTGCTTGTTCCAGAAAATGGTTGTATCTTCCAGCTTTGTCCGTCCCATTTTATAATGTTTGGGTTTGTAATGTGAACCCCATTTATCGTTGTATCTTCAGGACTAATATAACCCACTGCCCAAATATTATTTTCATTAAAAACCCATACATCATTAAAATAGCTGGAAGAACCGCCGTCACCAAACTCATAAGTTTCAAAAGTGAAGTTATTGCTTGTGGTATCAAGTGTAGTAAGCTGGATGCTGGATGTTTGATTCTGGTTACTGGATAACTGTGCCTTAACGGAGTAAGTTTTGTTGGGTAATAACGAATCTACATATAGAACGGTATCTTTTGTAGAAATATTATAATTAGCTTTTATAGCATTATCAACAAAAAAATTTACTTCTGCCGGCAAGGTTGTATTTTTAATTTCAAGTTTCAGCCATGCTTCAGTGCAGCTAACATCTTCAACAGATAAAGAAAGAGAATCATTACTTGGTTCTGTGGTATTGCAGCTAAAAAAGGAAATTATAATTAAACTGGTTACAGGTAGAAATATTTTAATGTTATAAAGAAATTCCCGCATTTGGTTTTTAGTCAATATCATTGTGACAAATGTTGCGCAATAAAAATAAATATATATAATAAAAAAAATCGCTAGATATTACTTTCCTAAATCCTCTTCAACCTTAGAACTTGTATCCCCTGTTAGAATATTAACCATATCTATCTCTAAACTTTCTTCCGGCATTTCAACAATTCTTCCAAGCTCAACACTATTTTTAAAAAAAATGAATGTTGGAACCAGCTTAATATCCAAATCATTAATATCATCCACTCCAGCACTTAAATTTCGATCAACACTATACAGATTTATATTTTCTTCAGGCAATTTTAGGCCGTCAACTATTTTTAAAAAGCGAGGCACTTCTCTTCTGCTGTCGCTGCACCAGCTTCCCATTACCACAGTGATGCTTAAATCTTGCATTAAAGTGCTATCTTCAAACAATGGCTTTAAGGCGTCAACATCAACATCATAATTTTTATATTCAGAATCATACCACCATGAAAATGATGTGTCAGCAAATGCTTCACGGGTAGTATATCCAATCAACATTGGTTTATCAGAATCAGCATCAATTATTATCTTATTTACATCTAATGTATCTTCAGTTGTTTGTGCAGTCAAGTTAATCGAACAAATAGATAAAAGTAATAACAGAGAAATTCTTCTCATAGTTTTCCTTATTTACTTAGTGAATGTTTCCTAAGGTCAATACCCCACAATAATTTGTTCCGCAAAGTTTCAAAGTAGCTTGCCTTGGAAGTATGAATTGTCTTTAATGAACGTGTACACTTTTTAATTTTTAATTCAAGCGGAGGAGCAAACCCAAAAACCCTTTGACCGTCACAATTAATTTGAACTTTATCGTGAAGTGAATCAGCACGAATAATAATTTCCTGGTCACCAGGCAGAACAAGCGGCCTCATCGTTAAACTATGCGGTGAAATTGGAGAAAGGGTTATTACATTTGCCTTCGGGCTTACAATAGGCCCGCCGCATGAAATTGAATATCCGGTTGAGCCGGTGGGGGTAGCGGCAATTATTCCGTCAGCCGAAAGAGTTGTGACCAGTTCACCATCTACTTTAATCGTTATTTCAATCATCTTTGGCCAGCCGCCTTTATCAATTACAATATCATTTATTGCATAAAGTGTTTCAACTTCATGTGCTATGCATTCAGCTTCAATAAGCATCCGTTCTTCAATTGAATAATTATTATTTTTAATATCCTCAATTAAAAAATCCATTTGATTAATATTAACTTCAGCCAGGAAACCAAGTTTCCCCAGATTAACGCCAAGTATTGGTTTATCATTAATCTGGGCAAGATTTGCCGACGCCAGCATAGTTCCATCGCCACCAATGGAAATAATCATATCGCTTTGTTCAGCCAGCTTTTCATTTGAAATGAAAGCTGCGTTATCAATTTTTTCTGTCATTCCTTCTTTGTATTCCATTAAGTCTTTGCCAAGAAGAAAGTCAAAACCGGATTTCTTCAGCTTTTGAACAAGTGTGGAAACAACTTGAACAACATTTTCCTTATTTGTATTAGCTATAATACCTATTTTCATTTTATTGCCTCTTTCATTACAAAATAATATGAGAAAAATTTCATTATATATTTTTTAGTAATGTCTAATGTCTTGATTTTATTTTTTAAATACTTCAGTATACATCAATTTTAATTCTTTGATTATTTTTTGTATGTATTCCTCTTCATATTCACTAAGATTGCCTTTCGTTTTGAGCTGAAGCATATCCAGTGTATCGATAGCAAACTTAGCATACTCAATATTTTTTTCGGATTTTTTTGAAACAGGATTCTCAATTTTGCCCATTGACATAAAAGCTATATGCTGATTCTGATTTATAAGTTGTATAAATAATAGTGAATGGTTATTTGAAGATTCCATTTTTACCCCTCCTTTTTTAACCTTGCCTTACCGGCAGGTAAATTAAGTTCCCATAATTTTGCATACTTTGTAAAGACGTACAAAGAAGAAAAAATTGCTAAAATGAATCCGTGCATTCCATCAAGGAAGCCTTTTTTTAAAAAGAACATTTTAATAAATATGAATGCCGGCCTGATTATTAAATCCGACAATGAGAATTTATAATTTTTGAATTCCAGTTCATTCGCAGCCAAAGTAGTATATCGATTAAATTTTTCGAAATAATGAAACATATTTGGATCTGTGTAATGATCAATATCATTCATTAACCGGCCACTTTCACCTTCATAAATTAATTGTTCATGTACATCATTATCATTGAATTTAACTTTGTTTTTGTTGAAAAGTCGAACAACTCTTCCCGGATACCAGCCGCTGTGTTTTATCCATTTACCAAGAAAGTATGCTTTACGAGGAATTGAATAAGCAACATACTTAGGATCACTGTTTTTGAATTCATTTAATTCATCTGATAATTTTTTTGTTACAGCTTCATCAGCATCAATCCAAAGAACCCAATCATTTGAAGTAAGCCCAACAGCGTATTGTTTTGTTTTGGCATAACCCATCCACTCAACGACTTCAAATTTTACTTTATTAAAACCTTTCACGATTTCTAAAGTTCTGTCACTCGAATTTTTATCAACCAGCACAAAAATCTCATCGATGCAGGGTAATTGGCTTTCAATACACCTTTCAATATTGTTCTCTTCATTTTTTGCAATTATGATTGAGGAGAGTTTCATCTAGTTATTCAAGATTTTTATTAAAAAAAATTCGATATTAATTTATCAAAGATTAACGCTCATTGCCAATATTTATATTTGACCCAAGTTCATCCACAAAAATTAATAATTCCTAATCCGTCATAATTTCGTCGCATAATTTAATAACTTCTTGTGAAGAGATAGAATTTATATCTAGTTTAGATTCAAACATGTAAAGTTTAGAATTTTCATCAAATGTCTTGCTATTGTTTTTAATCATAGCCGGATAAACATAGTATCCTTTATCAAATATTTCATTTGGATATGGTAAAAACCTGCCAAACCTCTCCCCGTTTGAAATACAAATTAACTTCTTCCGGACAGCTGATGCAATATGCACTGCAGCAGAATCATTTGAAATAAGCAGTTCAGCACTCTTTATAATTTTAGCTAATTCAGGCAGACTAGTTTTACCGGTCAAATCAAAAACCTTTTCTTTCGGAAGTGAGGAGGCAATCTTAAATGAATTCTCGATTTCATTTTTTCCGCCTGCCAATACAATATTTAACGAATAACTTTTGATTAGATGAAGTGCCACTTCAGAATATTTTTTTTGATTCCAAATTTTTTCTTCACGAGCAGCACCGTGAAATATTACTGCATACGGTTTAGCCGGGATAAAACTGCATGCAATTTCATCCACATTGATGAAGGGAGCAGTAATTTCAATTTTATTATCCAATAAATTTTCAAAAAACTCTTTATTTCTATAAAATTCAAACATGGGACTTTCAGAGGAAGAAAATAATTTTGTATACCATTTATCAGAGAAAAGATTTTTTTTCCACTTAGAATGTTTATCTATTGCTCCTTTATTTCCAATTCGCTGCTTAGCCCTTGATGCTTTTATTATCTCATCGCCAAATAAAATTTCCCTTGAGTATTCAGTTTCAATTGCAATTTCAAATCCTCTGTTACGAATCGTTTTTAGAAATTGATATTTGTAAAAATAATTTCCCGAATATTTTTTTCTATCCATCCAAATGAAATTCTTTATCTTATCAGAATCTAATGTTTCCGCTAAATCTTTCCATAAAATATTTCCGCAAAGAG
Source organism: uncultured Ignavibacteriales bacterium (assembly GCA_963731745.1). GTDB lineage: Bacteria > Bacteroidota > Ignavibacteria > Ignavibacteriales > Ignavibacteriaceae > CAVSWT01. Next base: position 70,593 of record CAVSWT010000023.1, on the reverse strand, counting down.
TAATATCGTAACCTTTAAATCTAGAGCTTTCGTTTATAACTTGTATGAAGTTTCTGAATAAAACATAATCACCAATTGCATCCAGCCTGATTAATAATAGTGAATTTGGATTTGTTATATGTTTCCCGCTTAGAAGAAAATCGATTGTTATAAAAACAAAATGGTTTATAAGATTTTTAATTTTTATATACACGAATATGAAGCCGAATTTGTTAAAAATTAAATTTTCTTTTTACAGAGAAATATTTCAATTCCTTATCTCTAATCTTTAGAGCAAGATCTTTGTCATCGCGATGGAAAACGCAAACATCGCAATAACGTTCAATGTTTCTACCGCTATAATAATTATGAATATCTTCTATAATATTATTTTGATTCAAACCTGATGTTAAAAGATAGTCGCCGCTATTATCGTAAAATATTGCAGTGTCATAATCGATTTCTAAAAGTGTTTTAAATATGCTAAGTCCATCATCATTTAATTGATGAAGCAGATACGGATCGTACTCGAAAAAAATGATCGGCTTTGCATTTTTCAAATAATCGATTGAACTTTTGATAATTCTTCCATCAAATCCATCAGTGTCTATCTTTAAAAATTTTGAATATTTAAATTCTGGATACCTGGCAATTATAGCCGGTAAATCTTCAAATTTTATATTGCTTTCAGAATTTTTATTTTCAATAATTCTTCCGCTACCCATTGAAGAAGAATAGCTGCCCGTAGATTGAGCTTTATCTCCAATAAAAACTTTTTCAGCTATTACATTTTCCCATTGAGAAATATTTTCCGTAAGTATTTTAAAGTAAAAATTATCTCCTTCAATACATAAAATAGGAACGTCAACTTTTTCTTTTACGATATAAACAGTGTCGCCAACATTCGCCCCTATATCGATAACTTTAAGGTCTTTAAACTCTTCGTGTAAATAATCAGCGATTCTTCCAATATTCTCGCCATATAAAGGAAGAAATTTTTTATTGATTTGTAAATTATGTGAGAATGGAAGTTGAATAATTCTTCCTGCTAATTCAACTTTGATAAGCGAGTGATTGTTTTTCATAAATCTGTCGCGCATATTCAGCAAAATTTTTTCTTTAATTTTGCCGAAAATATTATTCGAATTAGAATTCAGAATTTCATTCATTATTAACTGTGAAAAACTCATAAACTACTTACTCTTTATTTACTCCAAATTCCAAAATCTTTTTTGTTGATAATTTTATAATATTGAATCGGTGCCCACACTGAACCGATAATCATACATAAAAGTGTTGCTGCTATAACACCGGATATTCCTATTCCAAAATTTTTTGCTAAGATGATGGATAAAGGAATATTAATGATCCCAATAAAAATAGAATAAAATAATGATATTCTAATTTTACCGACGCCATTTAAAAAATAAGCAAAAATATTATTCCAGTTTGATACGATAGCAAATAAACCCATAAGTATGGTAAGTAGAAAAGGAATTTCTACCTGCGATCCGATCCAAATATCATAAACCCAATTTGCAGCGAAGATCATAACAACAACTACCAAACTAAGAAGTAACCATATTTTGAAAATTTTTTTTATCGCATTTTTAATCCACTCAAAATCATCTTTCATATAGGCTTCTGTATAAGCTGACCACATTGGAGTTAAAATAACATAAAATATAATTGGAATGTAGTTAAAATATTTAAATGCGATGTTGTAGACTGTTACTTCGGAAGGGCCGAATAATTGTGTAATTATCATATTGTCTGTAGCTACTATTATAAGAGTTGCAATTTGTATGATGAAGAATTGTGTCCCCAATCCCAGCAGATCTTTTAAATTTGAAAATTTAATTGACTTAAATGAAGGCGATATAGATTTATATTTTGTATTAAAAAATATCATTGTTGCTGCTATAAATACAATGACCGGAATAAATGTTGACCCAACGCTGATAAATAAAATTGAAGATGATGTGGTTTTTAATAATACGTAAATCAAAATAACGGTTAATAAATTTATACTGAAACTAAAGAAACCATTAATCCCGGTCTTTTGATCTGCATTTATAATAAATGTTAGCAACCGCAAAACAAACTGAATTAAAAAAAAGATTACACATAGAAGTATAAGAGTATCAAGCTGGCTTTGTAAGTAAGCCGGAGCTTTAAATATTTCCAGCCAATTGATTAGTTTATAAATAGATACAAAAATTATAATGATAGCTAAAATTAATGAAGAGAAGATTGCATAAGCTGTACTAACATAGATTTTAGCAGATTTAAGATCGTTATTAGCCAAAGCTTCAGCCAACTTATTTCGCAGCCCATTTCCCAACCCAAAATCAAGATAATTAAACCAGGTTAAAATTGAAGAGAGAGTTAACCAAATTCCATATTGAGTTGAGCCCAAATACTCCAAAGTCAATCTTACAATAATAAGATTGAATAAAAAATTGAAACCATTAAAGATGAATAATGAAACAATATTTTTTTTTGCAGTGGCAGTACGGAAAGATCCCTTAAATTGAAATCGTTGGCGTATATTTTGAAAAATTTTTTGCAATTAGATTTTACCACTCTACAAAGTGTAATAAATTTTATTCTGAATTAAATATTTCTTTTAATTTTACAGTTCGTCCGGTTTCGGTATTCACCACTTCCATATCCTCAATAATTTTTCTACCGGCTTCCCAATCTAAAAAGCTTAAATCGCCATTCACATTTCTAGATTGCCTATTGCTGCTTTTGTGATAGCCCTCTGCGGATGAAAATTTTTTTAGTTTTCCGGAAAGATTTTTTTTAACAAAAAAAGCATTCGTCCCTGCACTATTTGATCCGACGAAATCATAACCTTTTCTTTCAGCCAATTGAACCAAAGCTGGAAGTGAAGCCCCAAAGTAGAGGTTTGAATAATGAGCGTTCGTTCTATAAAAATCTTTATCGTATGGAATAGAAATAGGACTTTTATTTCCGAAGATACTATTATATTCACAAATCACAATAGAAGGATCAACTGTATTAATTCCTTCCCAAACCCAATAGTCATTCCCATCTATGTCAATACTTAAAATTCCTATTTTACCCTCGAAACCGGCGTCTTTAATAATATTATTTATATTTTCTCTTGTTATAAATGAATGAACAGCAGTGAGATCATATCTCCAATATATTTCTTCTTTCTTTATCGAATTCATAAAACTTTTATCCGAATCAATAATTAAACCTTTCCACAAGTTGTTCATTAAAAGAAATCTCGTATTAGATTCTTTATAATCTGAAACTCCGAATTCAATAAAAATTTTATTTTGTACTTCTACGTTATTTATTAAATATTGAACAATCCCATCTTCTCCCCATTCGGAAAATACTTTAAATTCAACTTCTTCCATGGATTCAACTGAATTTAATTGATTTATATTTTGAATATGTAATTTGGCAATTAAAAACGAGTTGACTTCAACATTACGATTTAGTTCGCTGGTAAAATATTTTTTTAACTTTTTTAAATAGACCTTAAGCAGATTAATCATGTGACTTTTTTAACTCCATTTATTTTTCCGCCAAAGTTTTATTAAAAAGTTTAAATGTAAATTGTCAAAAAATTCTTTAGCGCGAATCCTTAAAATTCTTAACATATACTCTTTCTTTGAATCGAAATTCCAAAAATCGTATTGCTTTAATGCTTTCTTATATTCTTCAACCGATTTAAGCTCATTCTTCCATGAAGCACCGCCTGAATGCATGATGGCAATAGGATCACCGCTTAAATACCTACCCTTACTTCTAAACTCAGAAATTTCTTTTTCATATTTCATTATAAGAACATAATCCATAGAATATTTATATGCCTCATCAAATAAACCATATTTTTCATATACTTCCTTTCTAAAAAACATCGAAGGATGGTTATAGGGCATAGTTTTAGTTATCGGACATAACAGCGGCTTACGGATATTCGAACCATATACCTGGTCTTCAAAATAAATATCGCCATGGACAAAAATAATACTATCATCTTTAAAGGCTTCAATTACTTTTTCAAAAACTTGATTATTAAAATAGGCATCATCACTATTTAATATTCCAATTATTTCTCCATTTGCATTTTTAATTCCCTTATTAAACGCATCTGAAATGCCATTGTCTCTTTCGGAAATAACTTTAAGCATTGAAGACGATTTGTTTTCAATATAAACAGAATTAATAATATCAATTGTTTTATCAGTGCTTTGATTATCAATAATTATATGCTCAAAATTTTTATAGGTTTGTGAAAGAATAGATAATGCATTTCTTTTAATCGTCTTAGCAGAATTAAATGTAGGAGTTATTATTGATATCATTAATAATAAAATAGTTTCTTTAAGGCCAGTGCAAACTTGAAAACAAAGTTAAATAATATTTAACTTATTCAGTGTAAAATGTTATAAATTTGTAAGTAAAGATAATATTTTTAGACATTTGTTCAGAGGAATGCAAAAAGTAAAAACCAAAATACTTATACTTAAAATCGGCGCAATTGGCGATTCGATAATGTCGCTTTCCATGATTCATGAGATTGAAAAAAAATATCCAAACGCGGAAATCACCTGGCTTTGCGGAAATATTATCTCACCTATAATTAAATGCGTTCCAGAAGTAAAATATGTTCATACACTGGATGAAAAAAAATTACTAACCGGGTCAAAAATTTCGCAGTTAATTGTCATAGTTAAAATTTGGATGAAATTATTTTTGCAGAAATTTGATTTGGTAATTAATGCTCATCGCGATAGCAGATATGATTTACTTTTATTAACCACAATCAAAAAAGAATATCGCAGCTTTACAAAATCCGAAAGAAAAAACCAGCTAGTGCAAGGCAGATATCATGCAGCTGAATATGCAAGACTTGTGCACGGAATTGATGACTGGGAAATGCCGGAGCCGGTGATTAAAAAAATTAATCCGCAGCCAAGTGACTCTTTAATAAAATTGTTGAATGAATTAAAAACCAAAAAAATTATCTTGACTCCTGGCGGAGCACAAAATTTAATTAATGGGGGAATTCAGAGAAAATGGCCATTGGAAAATTATTCATTATTAATAAAACAATTAATTAGTAAGTACGATGATAGTTCAGTTATAATTGTTGGTTCAAATGATGATAAATATGTAATGGACGAATTAAGCAATCTTCCGGTATCAGATTTAATTGGTAAAACTTCTTTAGTTGAATTGGTTTACCTTTATAACCAGTGCGATCTTTTAATTACTCACGATACTGGTTTATTACATGTCTCTAAACTTTCTAATATACAGACGATTGCTCTTTTCGGACCTGTAAATCCTATAGAAAGAATTGGGAAAAACGAAAAAATACAGTCAATTTGGATTGGCGATAAACTTCCATGTTCTCCATGTTATAACGGAAAATCATTTGCAGACTGCAGCAACAACATCTGCATGAAAAATATTTCTGTTGAAATGGTTTTTAACAAAGCTGTAAAATTATTGGATTCGACAATAAGTAAATCTTAACAAAAAAATATTGTTTATGAATAAAAAATTAGAAGTTGGCTGCGGGGATAATAAACGCGATGGTTATTTCGGAATGGACATAGTAAATCTGCCTGCAGTTGATGTGGTTCACGATATGAATGTAGTTCCCTGGCCGTTTGAAGACAATTCATTTGAAGAAATTATTTTTGATGATGTACTTGAACATTCAAAAAATTTTCTCGGAATTCTTTCCGAAGTGTACCGCGTTTGTGATTCGAATGCTGTTATAAAAATTTCGCTGCCTCATTTTTCTTCGGATAATATGTATTCGGATCCAACACACACAATTTTTTTTTCCAGCAGAAGTTTTAACTATTTTGATAAATCACTTAATTATAAACATTCTTTTTATTTACCTGAAGTTAATTTTAAAATAATAAAAAGATATATTTCATTTAGACAGTATTTTACTCATGACAATAAAAAACCTTTTTTTAATCCAATTAAATGGTTAGGAATAGAATTTTTGGTTAATAAATTTCAGAGAATATATGAAAGATTTTTTTGCTGGATTTTACCGGCTGCGGAACTTTATTTTGAATTAAAAGTTATTAAGAATTAATATATTGAAAACAGCTATTGTACATGATTGGTTGGTCACTTATGCAGGGTCTGAAAGATGCATAGAATCATTTATTAATATTTTTCCGGATTCGGATATATATACATTGATTAATTTCCTTAATCAAGATGAGCGAAAAATAATTTTGAATAATAAAGAAACTAAAACGTCATTTATTCAAAAATTACCTGGAGCAAAAAAAAATCATCGCAATTATCTTCCGTTATTTCCCTTTGCAATTGAGCAGTTCGACCTTTCAAATTATGATTTGGTTCTATCTAGTTCTCACGCAGTTGCCAAGGGTGTATTAACTCATTCAAACCAGCTGCATATTTGTTATTGTCATACACCAATTAGATATGCTTGGGATTTAACTTTTCAATATTTAAAAGAATCAAATCTCACCAAAGGTCTTAAAAGCTTAATTGTTAAATCAGTGCTGCACTATGTAAGAATGTGGGATATATCTTCCGTGAATAGAGTTGATTATTTTATTGCTAACTCAAATTATATTGCGAAAAGGATAAAAAAAATTTATAACAGGCACGCCGATGTAATTTATCCTCCAGTTGATACTGAAAAATTCAGCCTCGAATTGAATAAAGAAAATTATTTTCTCACTGCGTCGCGATTTGTTCCGTATAAAAAAATTGATTTGATTGTTGAAGCATTTACAAAAATGCCGGATAAAAAATTAGTTGTAATCGGCGATGGGCCGGACTCTGAAAAGATAAAAAATCGAGCAGGTAGAAATATTGAATTTTTAGGTTATCAAACAGGGCAAGCTTTAATTTCCCATATGCAAAAAGCTAAAGCTTTTGTGTTTGCTGCTGAAGAGGATTTTGGAATTATGGTGGTTGAAGCTTTATCATGCGGAACGCCGGTGATTGCATTAAACAAAGGCGGTACTGCCGAAACAATAAAAGATTTAGTTAATGGCGTGCATTTCAATTCTCAAACTACAACTGAAATTATAGAAGCTGTTAGTAAATTTGAATCAAATGAAAATAAGTTTGACTTAACTTCGATAAGCAATGATGCAAAACAGTACGATCGCATTTCCTTCGAACAAAAAATACAAAATTACATTCAAGAAAAAGTAATCGAATTTTTCGGATAGTCTTTCAAATGATCGCAAATAAAAAGTCAATTTATTATTTAAGGTTATTTTTAGATCTCGCTCTGCTGAATGCAAGCTTTATAATTGCCGCAGCTTTAGCTCAGCCATTTGAAATACTACTCTCGAGAACTCATATGTTTGTTCTCTTAATGGCGCTGAATTTTTTATGGTACTTTACTGCAAATGTTGTCAGCTTTTATGAAGATTTTGGTGTCAGACTATATTCATTTCAATTTACAAATATTTTTAAAATTGTCATTGTGCAGGCAATTACTTCTGTAATATTCATCTTTATAACTAAAGAAAATTTGTTTACCAGAAATTTTATTCTTTATTATACCTTTCTTCTGATTATTTCGGTGAGCTTAAGAATTGAAATACTTAAATTTCTAATTCATAGCCGGCAAGGAAGAGAAAAAAACAATAAAAATTTAATCATTATCGGATCGGGTGAAACCGGCAATTCTTTTTCAAATATGATTGAAAATAATATAGGCCTGGGTTATAATTTTTTGGGGTTTATAGATGATGAAGTTAGAGCAGATAAAAAAATTATTGGGAAAATTGATGACCTTGATTCAATATTGCAAAAAGTAAAAGTTGATGAAGTTGTTATTGCACTTCCATTTTATGCTTCGGATTTACTTGATAATATTTTAAATATTTGCAACAAGCATGCTGTAAGAATAAATATCATTCCCGATTATGTGCGATTCTTATCTAAAAAATTCAGAATTAATATGATTGGAAATCTTCCAATAATTTCAGTTAGAGATGAGCCATTAGCAGAAATTCATTGGAAATTTATTAAAACGTGCATTTGATATTTTTATTTCAACCTTAATTTCTCTGCTTGTTCTTTGGTGGTTGTTTCCATTAATAGCAATAATAATAAAGTTCACATCGCCAGGTTCTATCTTCTTTATTCAGGAAAGAGTAGGTGCTGACAATGAAATGTTCAAGTGCTATAAATTTCGAACAATGAAAACAGAAAGTGAGATGGAAAAATTTCAACCTGTCATTGAAGATGATCCAAGAATAACAAAATTTGGTAAATTTTTAAGAAGATCCAACTTTGATGAACTTCCACAAATCTTTAATGTTTTAAAAGGCGATATGTCTTTAGTCGGCCCGCGGCCTCACACACTTGTGTTTAATAATCTGTATAAAGAAATGGTTAATGAATTAAAATTACGAGGTTGGGTTAAACCGGGTATTACTGGCTGGGCTCAAATTCATGGTTACCGCGGTGACGTTTCTGATTTTGAAGAGAATAAAAAGAGGACGCAAAAACGAATTGAATTTGATATCTGGTATATCGAAAATTGGTCATTCGGATTAGATATTCAAATAATATTACTCACCATTTGGCAAATGATAAAAGCCGATACAAAAGGAATTTAAATTTCCATTCACAAAATACTTTATCCTTTATTCACGAGAACAAATCAACTCAATCATAGAAATTTGTAATTACGTAGAAATTACAAATGCAAATTAAAATTAAGGTAGAAATTACAAAACGGCCTAAATCATTATAAAATCAATAAATTTTGCTGATTATTAATAACGGTATAATAGTTGCTCATTCCATTCCCAAAACCAATTTTCAAAATTTCTCTTTTGGCAAAACATAACTTTAATTAAATAAATAGAGATAAACATCATGCAGAGGACCACCACAAAAAAGTTTTTTACAATTATTATTTCATTGCTACTATCTTCCTTTTTAATTTTTTCCTGCAAGGACAATTCTTCCCAGATTGTCGGCGGAGAAGAAACAGGAAATAATAATACTGATACTCAATTATTAACATCAACTATTTCCGGCCAGGTAACAAATAGTTTGACAGGTTCACCTCTGGAAGATGCATCTGTTCTGGTATTTACCGATACAGATGTTCAAGATTTAACAACCGACACGCAGGGAAAGTATACTACTGAGATTGATTTAGCTTCCAATATTAATATTGTACTGGTTGTTTCTAAAACCGGATTTATTACAGATTCCACAAGTGAATATGTTATTGCAGGAAAAGATAAATCACTCCAACGAATAGAACTTGAACCGAATAACACTGGGACCATTCCATCAGGTGATCCTGTAAGTATCTTTTTAAAAGATCAATCGTCCGATTTTATTGGCGTTAAAGAAAGTGGTTCCGAAGAAACAGCAAGGATAACTTTTATTGTTCAGGATTCTGCCGGTACTCCGATCGATCTTGATCATACAGTAGATGTAAACTTCAAATTCGGAGCAAAGCCAGGTGGTGGTGAAGAGCTGAGTCCATCAAGCGTAAAAACTAATAATAAAGGTGAAGCAATTGTAAACTTAACTGCCGGAACCAAAGCCGGAACAGTCCAGATTATTGCAGAAATACAATTGTCAAATAAAAAAATAACTTCTTTACCTGTAGGTATTTCTATTCATGGCGGACTTCCGGACGATGCACATTTCAGTATAGCTCCTGACCTTGTAAATTTCGCTGGTTATAATCGATATGGATTAACAGATGTTATCAGCGCATACGTTGGTGATAAATACGCAAACCCTGTTCGTCCAAACACAGCAGTTTATTTTACATCAACAGGCGGAATTATAGATGGTTCAACACAGACAGACGAAATGGGCATTGGCTTTGTTAATTTAATTTCTTCCGCACCTCAGCCAACACACCCAGTATTTGGAGCTGGTTTTGCGACAATTACTGCTTCCACTGCAGATGAAAATTCTAATACAATAACTGATCAAATAGTGGTTTTATTTTCAGGGTTACCAAATATTAATGTAAGTCCATCCACTATTAACATTCCTAATTTAGGGACACAATCTTTTTCTTATTCTGTCCAAGATCAAAATGGAAATCCACTAACAAGTGGAACTTCTATAACAGTTAATGTTGATGGTGATAATGTTAAATTGACAGGCCAAAAAGCCGTTCAACTTCCCGATACACAAAGTAAAGCATGGACTCAGTTTGGGTTTTCCGTAACTGATACTGATTCGAGTGCTGCTGTAAGAACTGTAAGCATTACAATCTCAAGCAATGGATCAAATGGAAAAGATGAAGTAACAATTTATGGGTCTGCTCATTAACATAAAGTAAAAAGAAAATTATAAAACCCTGTTAAAATATGGCAGGGTTTTTAATTTTAAAGCAAGAATTTCCCATTCAAAAAATCTTATACAAATTTTTATCTCCCCATAGTTATTATTATTTACTTAATATAAATTTATTTTAAAATTTGTAAAAGACTTAAAATTATTTATATCTTCTTTTAGAATTATTTTACAATTATAGAGGTTTAGTATGGCATCAGATTTAATTGCACATGTTGAGATTCCAACAAAAAATTTAGATAAATCCAATGAATTTTATCATAAACTTTTTGGTTGGGACTTTAAATCATTCGGTAATGGTTATCAACTTTTTAATACTCACAAAGGTTTTACAGTCGGCTTAAGAATTAGCAATGAAATAAGTAAAGGTGATTCCACAATATTTCATGTTAAAGTTGATGATATTTCTACGATGCTTAAAACTGCTGTTGAAGCAGGTGGAAAAGTATTTAGAGAAAAAACTACAATCCCTGCTATGGGTTATTATGCACTTATTAATGATCTTGACGGGAATACAATCGGATTATATCAAAAAAACGTTTAAATAGCTTCAGTTAAAATAAGCTGCTTTATTTCCGGCAAATTTATATCTAATAGATTCATCGTTTAATTTTAAACCAGGCAAATAAATTTATGAATAAATTTTTTATATGCATTGTTTTTTGTTTCTTATATATGGTACCCTTAAAAGCTCAGGGCGGATACGAAATAGAACCCGGATATATACAACTTCCTGATGTTAATTATACCTCAGAATCTACCGAGCTTTATTTACCGGATGAAAAGGAAGATGTAAAATTTATAGGCATGGGGAAAACACAGGTCGCGAATAAAAGATATCATAATATGATGAGCAACCCGGCCTTCCTGGGAAACAAAAGGATATCGATTGAAGCATTAAACGTTCAAGCAAGTCTTCCACCGGAAACATTTAAAGCCGCAACTTTTTTAAATGATAATTTAGATGAATTTAAACAAGCACTTTCACTTAAAGAAGTTTGGCAGGCTGTAAATGAATTTAAATCTGCTTCAAATGTTCAACAGCAATTGGCAGCACTGCAGCACATTCAAGATGGACTAGCCTTTCCCCGCGATTTATTAAACAATGTTATAGGAAGTAGTGAATCTCCGACGACTCACGGATTAAAAATCATTCCGGGACTTTCGCTTCAAATTCAAAATTTTGGATTTTCGTTTTATGCAGTTGGACAGACAGGATTTTTAGTTCAGCAAAACCCTGTAGTCGACCTTCTTTTAAAAGTTCACATCCCTAATGATTTAAATAACCAGCAAGAAGTATCTGCCGCTATAAATAGTATTGCAGGCCTTCTACAAACAATTGTTGATTCCGAAGGGGACATAAGTTTTGAAGCATATCCGGTTACATATTCAGTCTCGTATATTGATTTGGTTGCCGCTGCAGGCTATGGATTTCACATTTTACCAAATCTTAATTTGGGAGCCAATCTGAAAGTCATAAATAGAAGATTTTCTGCAAAAAGAATTATTACAGACGACTTTGAACAAATCTTAAATGTATTTAAAAAAGATTTTGATGCTAATAAAACAGGTGTTACGATGGATATTGGTGGTCTTTATAACTTTGATTTTGGCTTAAGCCTTGGCTTAGCAATTCAAAATATAATTCCTATCCAGACCATCACCTCAACTATGAACGCAGAAATTGTTCAATCGGGCTATGATTATAAAAGAGATGTAAATGGCAACATAGTTTTAAACAATAATCGTGATACAGTAATTCAAGCTGTTTCACAAAACGTTAATATATTTTTACCATTCGATTTAAAATTACCACTATTATTAAACCTCGGCGCCATTTATTCAATTAATAAAAATTGGGACGCATCATTTGAATTAGCCGATGCAGCAAACCAAGACAGCCGTTATGAGTCTTATGAAAATAGATTAAGAATTGGAACTGAATATAGATTGGAAACTTCAAGTAAATTAGGTTTGGCTTTCAGGATGGGACTGGCCGATAACAATTTATCTGTCGGTTTAGGTTTTAATATTTTTAACATAGTTCAATTGGATGGAGCATATGCTTTCGACAATTATGTTCAAGAATATGCTTATTATGCACAAATTAAAATCGGCTTCCAGTGATTGAATTATTCTAGCTTTAAATGCTTTGATCAATAGATATTAGTTAACAGCAAAATGCTAAAATGGATTTAGAATTTGCTAAAACATCTTTTTAATCTTTTTCCAAATATTTTTTCCAATAAATTTTTCTGAATTTACTAAAATAGTTTTGATGAGATTTAAAATATCTTCATCACCTGCCCAATTCCTTTTTATGATTTGAGGGTTTATGTTTAATAACAAATCATTTAATATGTAAGCTGTTAATGATATATCATCTAAATATCCAATTGGGCCTAAAATTCCTTCAGGTAATAAATCAAAAGGGGAAATAAAATATAAGATTACTGCGGCTATTTTTATTTTTTTCGAACTAGGCACATCCTCATCAATTACCAATCTGCAGAGTAAATGAAACAGATCAGGTGCGAGTAGAATAAAGTTTGACCATTTATTATTCATCCCCGCTCTGGTTTTTAACCATTCTGAAATTTCTTTTCTCATTTTAACATAAAAATCACTTTGTTTTTTATCCATAAGGTTTTCAGATTTTAAATTCTTTTAAGCTAATATTTTTTATTATAGTTTCTAAAATAGTATTTTATAAATGTACTTATCTGTAAATAAAAATTCACTTTTAAAAAATCAATATTTTTATTAAAAAGAAATTAGGCTTAAGTCTATGCAGGAACAATTACAAAAGTTTTTAACAGAAATCAGCGGTTATGTATGGGGTCCGCCAATGTTAATTTTATTGGTTGGAACCGGAGTTTATTTAACATTTAAACTCAAGGGATTGCAATTTCATAAACTTTTGTACTCGCTTTGGCTTGCTCTAATAAAACGAAAAGAAGACGGACATCAACCGGGAGACATTTCTCATTTTCAGGCTTTGATGACTGCTTTAGCGGCAACTGTGGGGACAGGCAATATAGCAGGAGTTGCAACTGCAATTGCAGTTGGCGGTCCCGGCGCACTATTTTGGATGTGGATTACAGGTTTGTTTGGAATGGCCACCAAATATGCAGAAGCGGTTCTTGCCGTGAAATTTAGAGAAGTAGATAAAAACGGTGCGATGAGCGGCGGACCAATGTATTATATTTCAAAAGGATTGAACCAAAAATGGCTAGGAGTATTATTTGCTATCTTTGCCTCAATTGCAGCTTTTGGAATTGGCAACATGGTACAATCTAACTCTGTTGCAGATGCAGTACAGCATTCATTCAATATCCCGCTTTGGGCAACGGGTTTAATATTAGCTGCAGCAACTTCCCTTGTAATATTGGGAGGAATAAAAAGTATCGGCAGGGTAACAGAAATTCTTGTCCCAGTAATGGTAGTGTTTTACATGCTTGCCGCCTTATTTGTAGTTATAATTCATTTTGAGCAAATCCCATCAGTAATCGGATTAATTTTAAAAGAAGCTTTTACAAGTACTGCTGCCACGGGTGGTTTTGCAGGAGCTACAGTAATGCTTACCATAAGGATGGGTGTTGCCCGAGGAGTTTTTTCAAATGAATCTGGTTTGGGAAGTGCACCAATTGCCGCCGCCGCTGCACAAACCAAACATCCGGTAACGCAAGCATTAGTTTCTATGACGCAAACTTTTATCGATACAATTGTTGTGTGTTCATTCACTGGATTTGCCATACTTGTTAGTAACGTCTGGAATTCAGGAGAAACTGGCGTTCCACTTACATCTAAAGCATTTGAAACTGCCTTACCCGGTAATTGGGGAGGGATTGTAGTCTCTATTGGAATTATCTTATTTGCCTATTCAACTATATTAGGCTGGAGCTATTATGGTGAAAAATCATTAGAATTTTTGTTTGGAGCTTCGTCAGTAAAACCATATAGAATTTTGTTTGTAATCGCAGTTTTTTTTGGTGCTGTTGCAAAATTAGATACCGTTTGGGCTTTTGCGGATATTATGAATGGCCTAATGGCAATTCCTAACTTAATTGCTCTTTTGGGATTGGCTGGAATAGTAGCGGCTGAAACAAAAGATTATTTTGAGAAAAAGGATAAGTAGCACTTTTATTTTAAAAATTTATTAATTCATTTTTTGTTAAAAAAGAATAACTTTAAGTTAAGTTATTTTTGTTAAGACAACTTTTTAATCCTTTTAACGCCCCTCTCATACTGAACCATAAATCTAATATTCGCCATTTCAAATCAAATTATTATTCAATTTTGAAATAAAAAGATAATATTAAGTTAATATTCTACTGGCATACTTTATGTAATTTTGTAATGAAATAGTTAGTCTTTACATGCTCTTACATAAACTATTAAATAGAATAACAGGAGAAAAAATGGAAGAACTAAGGCAAGAAATAGGGAAGATAATTGAGGTTGAATATAAAAAAGCTTTAAATAAAGGCTTATTAAACCCAAAAGAAATATCAAATAAAATATGGAATCTTTTAGTGGAAGAAGATGCGATTTATGTTCCTATTCCTGAATCAGCATCCGGTTGCTATGAAGATTTCGAAAAATAATTGATCTACCGAATTAAATAAGTTCCGATCCAAATGAATAAAAATTTTATTCATTAATTATATAGTATTGCTTACTCCAAAATATCCATTCAAACTCCAAGCAAAAGTTAAATTCATCTAACCATAAACTTTAATCTAAGACTTAAATTGTTAATTAGTGAATTGCTAAAACTATAATAAGAAATTATAAGGAACGTAGGATTGTTTCTAATTGCTCTTCATTCTCTACTAAAACCGTTCGCGCTTTGCTGCCGTCGTTTGGTCCGACAATTCCGGCTTCTTCCAATTGATCAACAATTCTAGCTGCACGTGAATATCCAAGTTTTAATCTTCTTTGAAGAAGAGAGACTGAACCCTGCTGATGTCGAACAATTACTTTTGCAGCATCTTCAAACATTGGATCTAAATCAGATAAAAATCCAGCAGAAGTCTCTTTCTTCTTTTCATAAAGTGATGGCAAAAAATAAGGTTTTGAGTAAGCCTGTTGAGAATAAATAAAATTTGTTATCCGTTCAACTTCATCTGTTGAAATAAATGCATTCTGAATACGAATCGGTTTTGGTAAACCTGTTGGAAGGAATAACATATCCCCTTTGCCTAATAACTGTTCTGCTCCATTCATATCCAATATGGTACGGGAATCAATTTTTGTTGCTACTTGATAAGCAACTCGAGCACTAAAATTAGCTTTAATTACTCCTGTAATAACATTTACCGATGGCCGTTGAGTAGCAAGAATTAAATGAATGCCCACTGCTCTAGCCAACTGAGCGAGGCGTGTTATTGGCTCTTCAACTTCCTTTCCGGCAGTAATCATCAAATCAGCAAGCTCGTCAATTATTACAACTAAGTAAGGAAGAAAATGATGTTTCATAGTTTCAGTATCGGCAGGTTTTCTTTTCGGGTCGGAAACTTTTTTATTGTAGTCAACTAAATTTCTAACTCCCGCTTTTGCCAGTTTATCATATCTTTTTTCCATTTCATATTCAACAGACTTGAGAAGTAAAACAGCATTTTGCGGATTAGTAATTATTTCTTCTTCAAGGTCTGGAGAAACTCCAAGATAATGGCGGCGGAGTTTATTATAGAATGACAATTCAATTTTCTTCGGGTCGATCATAATCAGCTTAACTTCGGACGGATGTTTAGTATAAAGCAGGCTGGCAATAATCATATTTATTCCAACGCTTTTACCAGAGCCTGTTGATCCGGCAATTAGCATATGCGGCATTTTTGTTAAGTCAGTAATGTAAACATCACCGTTAATAGTTTTGCCTAATGCTAAAGGCAATTCTAATTTTGATTCCGAAATTTTAGTTAATACTGAACGAGCGTTTACTAGTGAAGCTTCTGCATTTGGGATCTCAACCCCGATGGCACTTTTACCTGGAATCGGAGCAATTATTCTTATTCCTCTAGCCGCAAGTGCTAAAGCTATATCATTTTCTAATCCAACAATCTTACTAATCTTCACTCCGGGTTCAGGAACTATTTCATATAATGTAACAACTGGTCCGGGTGTAACTGAAATATCTTGAATCGAAATATCAAATAACTTTAATTTTTCTTTCAACAATTCAGCATTGCGTGTAAGTTCTTCTTCGGCAACTTTAATATTTTCTTCAGGCGCTAAATCAAGCAGTTCCAGACTGGGTTTTTTAAATTCAATTTTTTCTTCCCAATTATTTGGTAGACTCAGTTCTTTATCTCTATCAATATCCTTGGTATGAATCTCACCGGTTTTTTCAAGGTCAACTTTTTTACCTTCATCATTTAAAACTATATTCTCTTCTTCTTTTTTGTTTATCGTGCCGTCGTCTTTTCTAATTATTCTGATTTTAGTTTGATCCTCGGCTTCAGACTGCATTAGATCATTCGCGGAAACCTCTTCTTCTTTTTTCTTATCTAATTTTTTCTTCTTTTTCTTTTCTTTACCAAGTTCTTTTATTTTAGCTAAATTGGAATCTGGTTCTTCGGATTTACTTTTTTCCAGTTCATCTTTAATTGTGCCAACGGATGTTGAAAATGCATTTTTAATAAATTCAAAAATCTTTTCAATTTTAATATCAAATGCTACAATTAATAGAATGATCAAAGCTGCAATTAAAAGAATTATTCCACCAACTCCGCCAATCAACTTTCCAATTAGATCACCTAAATAATCTCCTATAGATCCGGATAATTCATACGATGATGAGAAAAGATCATATCTCACTCTTAATATGCCGAAGAATGACGAAAAAATTAATGCTAGTATTATTAAGAAATTTGAAGTGTGAATTAAAGTTCGGAATTTTAATTTTTGTAAGAATGAAAACCCCCACATAAATATCATTACCGGAAATACAACAGCAAATATTCCAACAGTTGAATTAATAAGAAAATTTGAAATGTAAGCGCCGACTATCCCAAGCCAGTTATGTAATCTTCCACCGTTATCTATTAGATTGGAAATTTCATAATTTAATAATGCCTGATCTTTTCTTGAATAAGATAAAATACTGATAAGCAAAAGAATTGCAAATACAATTAAAAAAAATCCGAGTATTTTCTTTTTCTTTTCAATTGAAATGGTGAAATAATTTTCCCCGCCGGATGACTTAGCTGTATTACTTCTTTTTTTCTTAACTGCCATTTATTGCTTACTTGTCAGGATTATTAATCAAGTTACTTATCGGCATAACTTTAATAACATTAGAAGTGTAATAAGGAATGATGTCTGAGATGTTAAGTTTACTGCAGAACTTGACATCTTCTTCAAAGTTATTTTCTATTAATACTTTGCCATGTTCGGTTTCTTTCAGCATTTTAACAATACTTTTACCAAAGGATTTATTCAAGGCTAGACTTGCTTTTGCCGAATCCGTTATTTCGATATCCTCTTTTAATTTTAAAAGTTCAGAAACCAATTTACCGGCACAGACAGTATCTTCCATAGAAAAATTATTTGCTTTTCCTGAACAAAGGATTTCAACATTTTTATTCAATGTTATTAAGTGCGAAGCAATTGCAGACAGATTTAAGAATGAACACACAAATAGATTTTCTGAGAATTTGGCTTTAACAACTGCCCGTGTTCCGTTGGTTGTATATAAAACAATAGTTTTGCCTTCAATGGCTTCCTTGTTATACTCAAGAGGAGAATTACCTAAGGCAAATCCCTCAATTTTTTTTGTGTTTCTTTCACCACCCATTAATGTCTGGCCGCCAAACATTCCACCCGAAACCTTAACAGCAAACTCAACACTCGAAACCGGGATTACTTCTCTTGCACCATTTTGCAAAGCTGAAACAATTGTAGATGAAGCTCTTAACACATCAATAACTACTGTAGTTTTACCAGTAAAAAAAAGCTCATCCACACTAAGAGGAGTAAAAAATACATTAACCTTCATATAATTAGCCTGCTTCAATCATCTTATTTATTTACAAACGGAAGTTTGACAACTTTTGCCGGAATCTCTTTTCCCCGTATCAAAAAGTTAACATTACTTCCTTCTTTAGAATTTTCAACACTAATGTAACCTAATGCAATTGGTTTTTCCAGTATGGGACTCACAGTACCACTAGTAATAGTACCTGCATGATTTCCATTTACAGTCAGCTCATATCCGTGTCTTGGGAATGCTTTTTCATCAGTCACAAATGCAGTTAATTTTCTTTTTAACCCATCGGTTTTAATTTTTAACAATTCTTCTTTACCAATAAAATCTTGTTTATTTAATTTTGTAATCCAGCCTAGACCTGCCTCAAGCGGATTTGTAGTTTTATCAATATCGTTTCCATATAAACAAAATCCCATTTCCAATCTTAAAGTATCTCTAGCACCCAATCCTATTGGTTGAATATTATATTCTTTCCCCGCATTAAATAAATCATTCCAAATTTTTTCTGCTGTGTTCTCATTTGCTTTAAAGTAAAGTTCATATCCTAATTCACCTGTGTAACCGGTTCGCGACACAATCATGTCAATTCCGGAAATGTTTTCTTCCTTAAATGTGTAATACTCAAGCTGTAATTCAGATGTACATAATTTTTGAATTACATCTTTAGAGTAAGGCCCTTGTACAGCAAGCAAAGAATATTCATCGCTTAAATTTTTTAAATTCACACCAAACTTATTGTTCTCTGCCATCCAATTAAAATCTTTTTCGATGTTTGAAGCGTTAACAACCAGCATAAATCTAGTTTCTGAAATTTTATAAACAAGCAAATCATCAATAATGCCTCCATCTGGATAGCACATCGCAGAATATTGAACCTTGCCGGGAACTAACTTTGACGCATCATTAATTGTAATATGCTGGACAAACTCCAATGCTTTTTCTCCATCGACAAATATTTCTCCCATATGCGATACATCAAAAACACCAACCGAATTACGGACAGCCTTATGTTCACCAATAATGGATGAATATTGTACCGGCATTAAATAGCCGGCAAACTCAACTATTTTTGCTCCTAGCTTTTCGTGAATATTATAAAATTTAGTTTTTTTCATTTAAGATTTCCTTTTGCATATTCATTTTGAAATTTCTTTTGGAAATTCATCAAAATTTTTTCTTAGTATCTTTTGAATATTAAGATACTTCCTCAGTTATATCTTTTCCCGTTTTTGTTGCATAAAATTTAAATTGTCCTAAAGGAATGCTTTCATCTTCAACAAGTGCAATCTTTACTAAATATTTAAACTGAATTTTAGTTAAAGACTTTATTTTGCCTTCTTTTAATTTTTCGGCAACACTCGGGTGACATTTGACTGTAATAGAACGAATCTTAGAAGTTCTTCTTAATTTTACCAGCCATTCTTCCAAATCATAAACTAGATGAGAATGTTTAGTAAGCAATCCCGTACCAAGACAATATGGGCATACTTCCTTCATTGCCTGCATAATATTTTGGCGGATTCTCTGTCGGGTAATTTGTACTAGCCCAAAATCTGACATAGGAAGAAGTGAAACTTTAGCTCTATCTTTTCTAAATTCTTTTCTTAATTCATCAAAAATCTTTTTACGGTTTTTATCCTCTTCAAGATCTATAAAATCGATTACAATTATTCCACCAATATCTCTCAGTCTTAATTGTCGAGCTATTTCTCTCGAAGCTTCAAGATCAGTTTTAAGTGAATTTAATTCCTGCTCTTTATTTTTAGCATATCGTCCGCTGTTAACATCAATAACAACCATTGCCTCAGTATGCTCAATTATTAAATACCCGCCGCTCGGCAAAGGAACTTTTCTTCCCATTAAAGTTTTGATTTGTTCTTCTATCTTAAAAGAATCAAATATGGGGTTGGAAGATTTATAAGCTTCAATTTTATCAGCAAGCGCAGGCTGAACCAATTGGACATAACTTTTAATTTGTTTGTATTGCTTTTTGGAATCTATAAAAACCTTAGTTACATCAGCACTAAACAAATCACGTATTACACTAGAAGTGGTATTCATATCCTGGTAAACAAGTGATGGAGGCTGTTCAGCTTTAATCGTCTCCTCAATCTCTTCCCAGGTTTTAACTAAATTATTTAAATCATCACGCAAAGCTTCTTCAGTCTGATTACGTGCCACCGTACGAATAATAAGTCCATAGCTTGGCGGCAGGATACTTCTGGCAATTGATCTTAAACGCCTTCGTTCTCTAAAATCCTGAATTTTTTTTGAAACACCAATCTTTCCATCAAACGGGAGTAATACACAAAATCGACCGGGAAGTGATACAGAGGAACTTACTCGAACACCTTTATTATTTACAGGTTCTTTAGTTATTTGAACTATAATGTCTTCGCCTTTTTTCAGTTTGGGAACAACAGGTTTTTCTCCGTTATTTTTTCTTGGATGAGGAGGTACAGCTGCGGGTTTGCCGGCGGAATCAGATTCATCGTCCTCGTCAATATCCGAATCATCTTCGCCTATCATTTCTTGAATTTGTTTTGTTGCTTCCCCAATATCGGAAAAATGAAGGAATGCGTCATGCTTCATTCCAATATCAATAAACGCGGCCTTAATGCCGGGTAAAACCCTAGCGACTCTCCCCAAATAAATATCACCGACTGTGCGCCGGTTTTCCGGATAGTCAACAAAAAAGTCGACTAAATTTCCATCTTCCGTAATTGCTACGCGGGTCTGCGTAGAAGAAGAATTGATAATAATTTCTTTTGACATAAAGAACAAGCTCGTTTGATGAAATACAGTATTTCATATAAAATTTTTTATAATACGGCATGCCGGCTTCTTTTCCGCTATAGTCAGATTCTCCGCAGATATAGTGAAAAACTGAATTAAAGAAAATTAATAATATTAATTTTGATACTATAGTATCCAAATGCAAACATACCTTTTTTAATTACTAAGACTTAAACCTAATTTAAAAACTAATTTCAGATTTTAATTTATTCTCTTAAACTCGAACTTTATGAACGACTTTTCGCTTAAAATTTTTAAGCTTCTTTAACCGGCTGCGGTTTCTCTTCGTTCAAAAGTTCCTTCCTGCTTAATGAGAATTTCCCATTTTCAATTTTTAACAGCTTAACTGTTACTTTATCGCCTTCTTTAAAGTAATCAGTAACTTTATTAACACGCTTGTTATCAATCTGGGAGATATGTAATAGACCTTCTTTACCCGGAAGTATTTCAACAAATGCCCCGAAGTCCATAATCTTTGTAATTACACCATCATAAATTTCGCCAACTTCTGGAGAAGCAGTCATTTTTTTAATATACTCTTTACAATTAGCAGCACTATCTCTATCCGGAGAAGCAATGCTAACAGTACCGTCTTCTTCAATATTTATATCTACACCAAATTTACGCTGCATTCCCTGAATCGTTTTTCCGCCGGGGCCAATTATTAAACCTATTTGATCAACGTCAACTTTTATAGTTAATAATCGAGGAGCGTATGGTGATAGGTTTTCACGAGGAGTATTAATTGCTTCATTCATAATTCCAAGAATATGGGCTCTTCCGTCTTTGGCCTGACTTAAAGCAGTTTCCATAATTTCAAAAGAAATACCTTTTATTTTGATATCCATTTGAAAAGCAGTTATCCCTTTTTCGGTCCCTGCTACTTTAAAATCCATATCACCGAGATGATCTTCATTTCCTAATATATCAGATAAAACCGCGAAACTTTCGCCTTCTTTAACCAAGCCCATCGCAATTCCAGCAACAGGTGATTTAACAGGAACTCCACCATCCATTAAAGCTAATGATCCAGCACAAACTGTTGCCATTGATGAAGAACCATTCGATTCAAGAATATCGGATATAACTCTCATTGTATAAGGGAAATTATCCTCAGTAGGGGCTACCATTTTAAGCGCTCTTTCAGCAAGATTGCCATGGCCAATTTCTCGTCTTCCTACTCCAGTCATTCTTCCAACTTCACCAACACTAAACGGAGGGAAATTGTAATGAAGCATAAACTTTTTGCTGTACTCTTCCACTAAACCGTCAATGGTTTGTTCATCATTTTTGGTTCCAAGTGTTATGGTAGTTAAGCTTTGAGTTTCACCTCTTGTAAATAACGCTGAGCCATGTGTTCGAGGAAGAACACCAAGTTCAACCGTGATAGGACGAATTTGTTTTGTATTCCGTCCATCCAAACGAATTCCCTCTTTAAGAATTCTTTCTCTCATTAAATCTTTTTCGAGATCATGCAGAATTTCACCAATGAGTTTTTCCTGCTCGGGATATTTTTCAGCAAGAGATTCTCTAACTGTTGAAACCAATTCTTTATTTTTGCTGCTGCGTTCTTCTTTTGAAAGAACTGAATAAACAATCTCTTTAAATTTTGTTTCTGCCAACTGATAAACATCATTTTTTAATGTGTTATCAATCTCTTTTTCCGGAACTACTTTTTTAGTTTTTCCGACTGCTTCACGTAATTCATTTTGAAGCTGAACAATTTTCGCTATTTCTTGTTGAGCAAATTTTAATGCTTCAAGCAATTCGGATTCGCTGACTTCTTTAGATTCTCCTTCAACCATCATAATAGAATCTGATGTACCGGCAACAACTAACTCTATATCA
Source organism: uncultured Ignavibacteriales bacterium (assembly GCA_963731745.1). Lineage (GTDB taxonomy): Bacteria > Bacteroidota > Ignavibacteria > Ignavibacteriales > Ignavibacteriaceae > CAVSWT01. The sequence continues at coordinate 47,624 of CAVSWT010000023.1, read as the reverse complement.
CTCTCTTTTAATTGTTGATGAGTTGGGTTTACAATCAGATTTCCATTAATTCTTCCAACTCTAACTTCGGCCATCGGGCCGTCGAATGGAATATCTGAAATAGTTAAAGCAGCGGAAGCTCCGACTGCGGCAAGCACGTCAGCGTCATTTTCACCATCAAATGAAAATACCAACGCAACAACTTGAGTTTCATTTTTATATTGTTCAGGAAATAACGGTCTTATTGGCCGGTCGACTAGGCGGGCGCTTAAAATTTCTTTTTCAGTGGGACGCCCTTCTCGTTTTATATATCCACCGGGAAATTTTCCAGCGGCAGAAGTTTTTTCCCGGTATTCAACTTGCAAAGGGAAATAATCTAGATCTTCTTTAGGTTCTTCGGCTGCAACGGCTGTAACCAAAACCATCGTTTCGCCATATGTAACCATAACAGATCCATTCGCTTGCTTTGCAAATCTGCCGGTTTCAATTGAAAAAACTTTACCGTTTATTTCTACTTCTTTTTTTACTAACATTTAAAATCCTTTTTACTTTCTTATATTCAATTCTTTTATTATTGCTCTGTATCTAGAAATATCTTTTTTCATTAAATAATTTAATAATCTTCTTCTTTTTCCAACCATGGTCAGCAAGCCTCTTCGGGAATGATGATCTTTTTTATGTACATCAAAATGCGAAGTTAAATCATTAATTCTTTTAGTTAACAAGGCAATTTGAACCTCGGGTTTCCCTGAATCTTTTTCGTTTGTCCCATGCTGTTTAATCAACTCCAGCTTTTCTTCTTTTGTCATTTTTATTGATCCTTTGTATTTATTTTTAAATGTAGTTCCAGAAAATTAAAACCGGAACTAATTATTTGCTAAAACCTGTTTGTATCTTTTAATTAATTCTACACCCGTAAATTTATCCTTGTTCATTTGGACAATAAGTTCATCTGCAGAATCATATTTTATTTCTTCTCTTAATCTTTCAATTATCTTTATTGTAATATCTTTTCCGTAAATATCATCTGAAAAATCGTAAATATATACTTCGGGGGTTATTTCTCCCGAGCTATAAAAAGTTGGACGTTTTCCAATACTCAACAATCCAAAATGTTTTTTATCGTCAATTGATGTTTCTACAAAATAAATTCCAAGAGCCGGGAGCATTTTTAATTTATCATCCAGCTCAATATTCGCAGTAGGAAAACCCAATTCACGTCCGCGTTTGTCGCCTTCTATAACTTTGCCATGAAATGAATAATATCTATTCAAAAAATTCATAGCTTTCATAACATCACCATTTGAAAGAGCATTTCTAATTTTGGAGCTGCTAACTATCTCACCATTTACGTTAACCGGTTCAACTGCACTTACATCAAATCCAAATTCATTTCCTAATTCTCTTAAAGTTGATTCGTCGCCGCCTCTTCCTTTTCCAAAATGATGGTCATGCCCAATTACAATTTCTTTTAGTCCAATTTTATCAATGAGAAATTCTTTTATGAATGTCTCCGGTTTCAATTGGGAAAATTCTTTTGTGAAATTAATAACCAAAAGATTTTGAACACCTAATTTTTCAAAAATACCAATTTTTTCATCAATAGTAGATAAAAGAATATTATCAAATTTATTTGAAATAACGCTTCTTGGATGAGGTGAAAAAGTTATTAAAAAATTTCTTCCATTGTGCGCATTCGACTTTTCAATAATCTTTTCAATGATTTTTCTATGTCCAACATGCACTCCATCAAAAGTGCCTAACGTTAAAGTTGTATTTGTATCTTTTGAAACGTTTGATATACTGTCAAAAATTCGCATATTTTAATTATCTATCTGCAATAGCTTGTAAATATAAGATTTTACAATCTTAAAATGAAATTGAAAAACCGCAAAATTTTTCATTTTTAGAATCACTTAATTATCTATAATACTATTGATTACAGAAAATTTTTCTATGAATTCTTCAATATTAAGAGCAGATTCAACATTATAATTTCCTATTGCTGTTCTTCTAAGAGAACTTAAGTATCCGCCGCATCCCAGCATTTCTCCGAAATCATTTGCAATCACACGAATATATGTTCCTTTTGAACATTCAATTTCAAAATAAACGTTTGGTAAATCTAGTTTGATGTCGAATCTTTTAATTTCTACTTCTCGAGGTTCCCTTTTAACGGTCTTGCCTTTACGCGCTAATTTATAAAGAGTTTTTCCGTTCAATTTAATTGCTGAATACATTGGAGGAGTTTGAGTTATCTTTCCTAAAAATTTTTTTCTTACTTCTAGAATTTTTCCCTCGGAAAGTTTTTCCATGCCGCCAACTTCAATCAGTTCAGTTTCGCTATCCATTGAAGAAGATTTTTTACCAAGAGTAATAATACCACTATAAGTTTTAAACAATTCCTGGTATTTAGTTATCTCTTTAGTTTTTTTCCCAGTGCAGATAATTAAAAGGCCGGTTGCAAGCGGATCAAGCGTACCTGCATGACCAACTTTTTTTACGCCAGAGTGTTTTCTGATTTGATAAACTGCTTGAAAAGATGACCACTTTAGAGGTTTGTCTATTAGAATAACTTCGCCGGAATCAAAATCAATATCCTCGGAATTATTCGTTTCCTTTTTTATCATTTTCATGTATTTTTTTAATTAAGCCTTCAATCTTCTCAACATAATCAAGCGTATCATCTAAAAAGAATTTCAATTCAGGAGTAAATTTTATTCTTATCCTGGAGGCGAGTTCAGAGCGGATGAAACCCATTTTTGAATTTACTTTTTCTAAAACTTCTTCGCGTCGCTCTCTTTCAAAAACAGATAAATAAACTTTTGCAAGTTTTAAATCCGGCGATACCTTAACATTCGTAATAGTAATAAATCCAAAAGCAGGATCCTGCAGCTTATATAAGAAGATTAAACTGATTTCTTCTTTTAATAATTTTTCAACTTTGTCAATTCTATGACCCATAATAACACACCCTCACCACAATTCGATATAACTTATGTTAACTTTTTCTTTGTCTCTATAATTTTGTAAGATTCAATTATATCACTAACTTTTAAGTCATTGTAATTAGCAATATTCAAACCGCATTCGTAGCCGGCATCAACTTCTCTAACATCATCTTTAAATCTTTTAAGCGATGCAATTTCACCTTCATGTATTACGATTCCTTCCCTTATCAATCTTATTTTACTGTTACGTGAAATTTTTCCATCAAGAACATAACAACCAGCTATAGTGCCAATCTTAGGAACTTTAAATGTTTCTCTAATTTCAACCGTAGCGGTTACTTCCTCTGAAAGAACAGGTGAAAGCAATCCTTCTAAAGCGGATTTAACTTCATTGATAGCATCATAAATTACAGCGTATAACCGGATATCAACTTTTTGAGTTTCGGCTAATTTCCTTGCATTAACATTCGGCCGCACGTGGAAGCCTATTATAATCGCATTGGAAGCAGCCGCTAAAAGTACGTCGCTTTCAGAAATTCCACCGACCCCTTTATGAATTACTCTTACAATAACTTCTTCATTAGATAATTTCATTAGTGAATCTGAAAGAGCTTCAACAGAGCCGTCCACATCGCCTTTAACAATCAACGGCAGTTCTTTCACTCCGCCAATACTGATCTGTTTTGCAATTTCATCAAGAGTAATATGATGAACTTGTTTTTGATCTTGTTCGCGTTTTAATTGCTGACGCTTCAGTCCAACTTCCCTTGCCTGCCTGTCCGATTCAACAACAACAAACGTATCGCCTGCTTGCGGCGAACCTTCAAATCCTAAAACTAAGGCAGGGGTTGAAGGCGGAGCTTCCGTTACTTTATTTCCGCGCTCATCAAACATTGCACGAACTTTACCTTGAAAAATTCCCGCAACAAATGGATCACCAATTTTTAATGTTCCTTTTTGAACTAATATTGTACCTGTAATTCCTCTTCCTTTATCTAACTCGGATTCGACTACTACTCCGCGAGCCTCTCTATCCGGATTAGCTTTTAAATCTAGAATTTCTGCTTCCAATAAAATTACTTCAAGAAGGTTATCAACATTCAATCCTGTTTTAGCGGAAACTTCAACACATTGATATTTTCCGCCCCAATCTTCAACCAAAACGTTTCGATCTGCGAGTTGTTTCTTAATTTTTTCTGTGTTTGCTCCCGGTTTATCAACTTTATTTATTGCTATAACTATTGGAACGCCTGCAGCCTGAGCATGATTTATTGCTTCAACAGTTTGAGGCATTACCGCATCATCAGCAGCAATAATTAAAACTACAATATCAGTTAGTTGAGCACCGCGGGCTCGCATGGCAGTGAAGGCTTCGTGGCCTGGAGTATCTAAGAAAGTTATATATTTACCATTACCAACATCTACTTTGTACGCACCTATATGCTGTGTAATTCCACCGGATTCTCCGGCTACTACATTTGTGCTTCTAATGTAATCTAGCAAAGAGGTTTTCCCATGATCTACGTGTCCCATAATAGTCACAACCGGAGAACGAGGCTTTAGTGATTCAGGCTCATCTACTTTATCTTCCAGAATTTCAGAGGTATACTCTTTTTGAAATTCAACTTCAAATCCAAACTCATCTGCAACCAGAGTAATAGTTTCAACGTCCAATCTTTGATTAATTGAAACCATTAAACCAAGCTCTATACATTTTGAAATCACATCACCGACAGGAACACTCATTAGGTTTGCTAATTCGTTAACAGCAATAAACTCAGTAACAACAATTTTATTTTTGTCAAGAGTTTTTTGTTCAAGTCTTTTTTCTTCTTCTGCCTCGCGTTCCTTACGTTTTCTTTTTCGTACACTTGCTCTGCCTGAAGCAACAGTATCATCCATACTTAAAAGAGTTTTTCTAATTGCAGCTTTTACATCTTTTTCATCTATTTCAAATTTTTTAACGCGTTTTTTCTTTTTTGCTACAGGTAATTCTTCAGTTGTTTCTTCAGCCTTTTTTCGTGCTTTCGGTTTTTTCTTCTTTTTAGGCGCTTCGGTTGCAGGAACAATTCTGGATTTCTCTTCACCTGGTTCTTGCTTTTTATCTTCACCCAAGTCCATTTTGCCAACTACAGTAAGGCCTTTTCTTTTAGCGGCTTCAGTCTCTTTAGGAGTTTTAAATTGTTTTTCTTCAACCTTAGCTTCCTCTGTTTCCGGAAGTTCAACTGCTTCTTCTTTTTCTTCAGATTTTTCTTCGACAGTTTCGGTTTGTTCAGGAACAATTTCTTTATCCTCAACAACTTCTTCGATCTGTTCAACTGGAATTTCAGGAGTTTCTAATTTCGGTTCTTCAACTTCTACTTCAACCTTAGCTGATTTCTCATCTTTGTCAGTTTTTTCTTCACGCTTTTTTTGGAATTCAGCAATTTTCTTGTAATGTTTTTCTGCTTTCTCAATATCTTTTTTGAAATGATCATTAATATCAGTAATCATTTCGTCCGTTAGCATAGACATATGAGATTTTACATCGTGTCCTTTTTTACGCAAAAATTCTATAAGGTTTTCCGCGGATAAATTTATTTCCGACGCTAACTTATAAACTCTTAATTTTTTGGATTTCGTTTCAGCCATATTGCCTTTATGCTTTTTTGCTTAATATATAAAATTCTATTCCTCTTCTTCAAATTGAGATTTAATAATTTCAAGAATTTCATTTATCTTTTCATCGTCAAGCCCTTCGATCTCTTTTAATTTTTTAGGACCAGCAGCCAATACTTCAATGGCAGTATCATACCTATGATTAATTAATAGCTCATAAGTTTCCTGGCCTAATTCGTCTTTCAAATCAATAAGCTCGATGTCTTCTTCGTATTCTTCGAAAGGTTTTTCTTCTCTTAAAATCTCAATTTCATAACCTGTTAATTTCATCGCAAGTCGTATATTTACACCATTTCTACCAACAATCAAAGAAACCTGATCACTATCTGCGGTAACCACTGCTTTTCTATTATCTTCATCAAGTTCAATACGTTTTAATTTAGCCGGAGCAAGAGCTTTTTGAATAAAAATATTTGGTTCTTCGGAATAATTTATAACATCTATATTTTCATTATTCAACTCTCTAACAATTGCATGAATTCTGACGCCTTTCATTCCTACGCAAGCTCCAACAGCATCAATTCTATTGTCTTGAGATTCAACAGCAACTTTTGCACGTTCACCGGGTTCACGGGCAATAGCTTTAATATCAATAATTCCGTCATAAATTTCCGGTATTTCTATTTCAAATAATCTTCTAAGAAAAGTATTATCAGATCTTGAAATTATTATTATAGGGCCGCTATTACCTTTTTTAACCTCTTTAACAATTGCACGAATTGTTTCGCCTTTTTTATAACGCTCATAAGGAATTTGTTCATTCCTAGGCAAGAGTAATTCATTTTTATTATGATTGACTAGGATATCACTTTTCCGAATTTGATAAATATCTCCGACAACGATTTCACCAAGCAATTCTTTATATTCATTATAAACAATATCTTTTTCAATTTCTCTTATTTTTTGATTGAGACTTTGTTTTGCTAAAGTGATTAATCTTCTTCCAAAAGAAACCAAGGGAAGCTTTTCCACAAAATCATCTCCTACATCAAGCTCTTCATCGTTGCCTTTTTTATTAACTTCTTCCAAGCTTACTTGAAGATTCGGGTCTTCAACAGTCTCGACAATCTCACGTTCTAAAAATATTTCGATATCACCTTTGTCCATATTTACTACAACATCATACTTGGCTTCTTCGCCATATTTTTTCCTTACGAGCAAGCCGAATATCTCTTCAATTATTCCGCCCAAAACATCCTTATCAATACCTTTTTCCCTTACCATTTGAGCAAAGGATTCAACTATGTCAAAGTTCATCTCTCAATTTCCTCCATTAAGAAAAACTTAATATTACTTTAGCTTTTTTTATATTATTAAAATTAATCACTAATTCTTGTTTGTTAACTTCAAAAAATAAATTTTCGGCTTCAATACTTTTCAAGATGCCGATGATTTTTTTTGATGAGTTATTTTGATTAAACGATACTTCTAATTTTCTGCCGATATGTTTTGGATATTGTTTCAAATAAATCAAAGGTCTTTCAACACCGGGAGAGGAAACATCAAGTCTGTATGAAGAGCTGATCAATTGGTTATCTTCAATAACTTTATTTACTTCCCTGCTAATTTTAGCGCAGTCATCGGCGGAAACATTTTTTTCACCGTCAATAAATATTTCAAATACCCTATTATTTGCATTTCCCCTTACAATAAATTCAATAAGAAAAAAACCACTTTCTTCTATGATTTTTTTTGAGATTTCCTCAATATTTTTTTCGGGTAAATTCATACAAATAAAAATCGCCCTTAAAAGGGCGAAAAAGTAAATCAAACTTAGCATTTATTAATTGAATATGCAAGAATATAAATTGGGCTAAAAAATTATTTTCTTGCAATTTAAACCGCTTTTGCACTTATATTGTTTATTTAATAGCTAGTGTGTTTATTCCAATAAAATAAAATTGATATGCTAAAAAATTTAATTAACCCAAGTCAATTCTGCTAACTTACCTAAATAATTTCCAAAATCTTCAGCAGCTTCACTAATTCTAACCCTCTCTTTTTTATTAAGTTTACTAAACGAATTGATTTCCATAAGTATTTTATCTTTTTTGAAAATTCGCCGCCAAGTTCCTTTCACTTCTCCATCAATTATTATAGTATTATTAAATAAAACATTATTTCGAAGATCTAAATTTTTGACCAAAAATTTATTTATGATTTCTTTTCTGTCAGTATATCCAACAATATACTCATCATAATTCGGCAGAAGTAAAACTTTATTTGAGGAATTAACAGTTAAACTAGAGTTCTCTGTAAACCAATATGTATGATCATTTATAATTTCTTTAACTAAAATAGAATCATTCATTTCTATTCCTTTATTTGCGTCTGCCATTTTTAATCCCGACCACCAAGCAAAATCTTTAATCATTGCCGGGCCATGACTTCCAAAATACCGCTTAGTAAGTTCAGCCAATGCCTCTGCAGAATTCAATGATTTAGTTTTATTTACTCTTTCATCAAACAATGCATAAGTAAACTGTTTCCCTTTTTTAGAACCACTGCAAATAATTCTATCCAACTCGGCATGCATAAGTAAATGAATTAATCGTAATGAGTTAGTTACTTTAAATTTAGATTTATTGAACTCAACCGAAATCTCATTCCGCGTTAATTGTTTACCTCCCCGCAATATTTTTGTGAGTAGCTTATTGCTTTTTATAAAATCATCTTTAGTTAATCCTAATTTTTTTTCATTAGATTTCATTGCAGCTTTAACATTGGAAGCAGTTAATCTCAGCATCCATTCGATATCATCAGTATGAATGAAATGCCAGGTAGGCCGCATAACATGCGTTCGAATTATTTTGCCTTCATCAAAAAACTTATCAATTAATGCTTCGGAAGAATTTATTAACCTTTGATTAATAGCCCATTTTGCTGCAGCGAAATCCTGTGCTTGAATTGCTCCAAATTGTTTAACTAGAACTTCAGGAGAAGTTAGCAGAGGATTAATTAAACATTGATTATATAATCGTCTCGAAAGAATGTTTCTAACATTTTTCACAAAAATATATCTCAGTTATTTTTATAAATATTTCTAAAATAATACATAAGTGTAGTATCAATTTTATAATTTATTAGGTTATTATAATATATCAGAATTTTTATATTAAACTGATGGCTATAAATAATTGATTTATTTAATTGCAGCTATTGAAACTCTTTTGAATAACTATAAATACCCTTAGCTAAGATAAATTTTGAAAACATTAGAATTTTGAAAATCAAAAATAGAAATGAAAATATATAATTATTAGAGTTAAGAGTTTATTTGGTTATTCCCTATTTTACAATTATCAAATAAAACAATTAGTCAGTAAACAGAGTATATCAAAACTCTCAAATTACTCTCGACTTTTTCCAACTATAATCAGCGGGATTTAAAAAATCCTTTAAAACAAAAAATGCGAATAAATTAAATATTCGCATAATAAGTGTGCACCCAGCCGGGCTCGAACCGGCGACCTGCTGATTAAGAGTCAGATGCTCTACCAACTGAGCTATGGGTGCGTTGCAAAATTAAAAATTTTACACGCTCTTTCAAAACTCAATTAATAGATTTGTTTTGTTTGATTTGTCAGATAAAGAGGAAAAGCAAGTTCGCTTTGTTAAATCTAATTTTGCTTATAGATAATTTCAATTAATTTGCAGAAAATCTCTGTGAGTTAAAGTTGAAATTAACTCCTGCCGAAGCAATCAAGCTTTTTTCATCTTCACTATTGAATGCCTTTCCAAATGTAAGATTTAGCCACACTCCTGATATCGCTTCATAATCAAAACTCAGATCACTTTTAACCTCAAGTTTGGATGATGAGGAATTTAATGTTGACCTTCCCACTCCCTCAATTGATAATGCATATTTATTTTTAGTAAAACTCAGTCTGCCGCCGAAATCAATATTATCAATGCTTACTCCATAGTGAAGAAATCTAAACACTGCTGAAAAACTAAATGAATTTGTTACTATTCCTGGAGTCAGCCATATCCCGAGTCGGCTAAAACGGCCTTTGTCTACAATTCCATTATCAAAATTCCATGCACCGGCGGCTGAAAGATCAAGGAAAAATCCTTCACGGCACACTGCATATTGTTGAACCTTAGCTCTTACAGATTCAACGGAATCTTGGTATTCAGGGTCTTCCAATATAAGCTGATTTAAATTTGAAATTGCTGAATTATAAACGTACGTAATATCCTCAATTTTTTTCCAGTTGCCTTCATTCGCTTTTAACTGTTTTTTATATTCATTATCCAAATCTTTTCTTCTTTTTTGCTGAAAGGAAGCAAATATTCCTGCTTCTTTAGTTAATATCATTTCCATTAATTCTAAATTTTTTCTTGCTTCATTGCTGAGTGAACCTGAGACAAGCGAAGCGCGTATACCGGCTGATAATCCTGTGGACGGAAATAAAGATCCCCCTACTTCGGCAGTTGCTACTGATATCGTGAATGTGCGGGCAATGCTTTCCAGCATATTTCGTTTAGCATCTTCACGCCAGGTTAAAGTAGGAGCTCCCATCAACCAGTATGGACTAACTTCTAATGAAAAATCATTTGCCAGGCTTTTAAAATCACTAGAGAGATTTAAAATTGAAAATGCCAATGCTGATGGAGTTGTCGGTCGCTCCACTGAATTTGGTTCTACACCCAAAACTGTAAACGCCGGAGAAGTTGGTGTCCGAAGTGAATTAAATGCAGGAAACTGATTCCCAAACTCCTGAGAAAAATTAATTCTATTTACAGCAATAACTAAAACTAAAATTAGAATAACTTTTTTCAATAACTGTAATAATGCTTTCATGTTTTTCCTTTTATTTAAACAAACACAAAGGTCACAGAATAAACCGCAAAACCACCTTCTTGCTTTACATCAATAGTGAACTCAAATTGTTCATCTTTAACTCCGCCTTCAAGCAGATATGTAACGTAGGTTTTATTTGTTAGTGGATTTACGTCTTTAACCTTTGTAGTGCATTTCAGAAGATTAAACTTTAATGATTCATTTTCATTACCAACTTGAAGCTTTTCAATATGGCCCGTATCCCCGCCAATCATCTCATCTTTATAGTACAATACTGTGCTGCCTACATTCGCATTCCCAATTAATACTGAAATATAAATGGGGATATTATCCGAGACTTGGTAAACTCTCGTGGCTGTAAGCTGAACTTCATCTGCCATTCATTTCCCTTAAAGCTTAATTAGTGATTGTGTAAAAAATAATGTAATTCAAATGAAATTTATATAATAAGTTATTAAAAATAAATTTTTATAACTTTTTTAATGTGAGTTAAATCTCTTTGGAAGTTTTTTCAGTAGATGATGAATGAAGCATTTTCCAATAATTTTTTCTTCCTATCCCCAATACTTCCCATAAATTATTTAAAGCATTCTCATCAAGCTTCAAAATTTCATCTTCATTTAATTTACTTGCATTACTATTAAGAGCTTTGATTTTATTAAATATTTCTTTTCGTTCATTTTGATATGAAGATATAAGTAAGTACCACAAACTTACTAGGTCTTTCTTGTCGGCAATATTTAATAATTCAGAAACATTAATTTTATTTGCCACAAATTCATTTAATTTTTCTTTAAATACTTTTGATGAATTAATATTGAATGGGATACCTATAACATCAGTAGTAATGCACTCATTCCCGGCAGGAATAATAACAAACTGATTTTTAAAATGAAGTGCGGCCCAACCGGATTTTACTTTTAGAACACTGCTTTTATCATTATCCACATTGAAATTAAATGAAGAGCCGAAGTCTATAATTTCCCCTTTTGGCGAATCAATAAATAAATGCCGAGGTGCACCCCAAATAGATGCATTGATTTCACCGTTTTGAAGATAAAAATGATTTTCAGAAGCATTAAGATTTAAAAGCTTTATTTGCGTTGAAGGCTCAACTTCTATTTCCCCTAATACGCCTAGCTTAATTCTTGTTTTAGAATTTTCATTTGTATTTAACCATTCGTCAGGTTTTAGCATTCCGTAAGTATCAATTTTATCCGAAGCAATAAAAGCGTCTCCATAAAGTTTATCAACCGAAAGAAATGCGGCAGATTCATGATTATAAAATAAAAATCCTATTATTGCCGCAAACACAACCGTCGCTAATATTGTAGAAAGAATGATAAATTTTCCGTCTCTATTTTTTTTGATTTTTATTTTTGATACCGACTGTTGATTTAATTTTAAGTTATAGGAATCTTCATCATATGAATATATTCGGTAATCATTAATTTTATTTTTTAGAATTTCATTTTCTTGTTCCTGTGAAATGTATTTGTTGGAATGATTTTTTACTTGTGAATCATGAAAGATTAGCTTAACTATATCTGCATCAAGACTGCAATTGCGGCAATTATTAATATGATTAAATATTTTTTTATGAAGGCTGTACGGTAATTCATTCTTCACATAACTTTCAAGATACAATCTTATTTCATCGCATCGCATACTCTTTAACTCCAATTAAATAAATTAATCAAGCTAATCATTCACTATAGTTAAGCCCTCATGTGCAATTTCCAAAGTTTCAATTGCAACTTCATTTCCGCTGGCTTTTAAATCACTGCATTGTATTTTTACAGGGAATGCATTAATAATTTTCCAGCTTAACACCGGTTCATGATTTTCATTTAGTAAGGAAATTACTATATCTCGCCTTTCCACCGAATTGAGCCTTATTGAATTAATCCAATTAAAAAAATCATTATCGCCTTTAACTAAACCCCGCTTTAAAGTTATATTGGGATACTTTATTAATCCAGGCATTTTGATTGTGGAAAATACCGGGCTAGCACCTTCACGGTATTCTATCGCTTCGGTTTCAAATGATAAGCCGCTTACTTCTGTAAAACCGATTCTTGTTCCACCCCACTGCACTTGAAAATGAAATGAAACCAAAGGATATTCTGACATTTAAACCTCCTCATAAATTTTTATTATTTTTTTACAATAAAACCGATGTCTCTATATATCTCCAAATCATGTTTTATTACAACTTGATGATCTTTATTCCGAACATCCTTATAAGCAATTTCAGCAGTAATTTTTGTAGGCTGTTGTCTTCTGAAATACGATTCACTTGTATCTAGAAATGTTTTTATTTCCTTATGCGGGGCTAAAAATTCTATGTTCTTAAAAAGATTAAGCGATGTAATTTCTTTTTTTCCGTTTAAGCCAGTAATCTTTTTTCCGAATTTTACACGCACGTTAAAGACAGGAGCATCACTATTATTGTTTATGACTATGTAAAATAATCCATCTTCAAAAACAAAATCCAAATAAACATCAAACGATTGATTAATTACATCAATTCTATTTGATTTTTTTTCTTCGGCTTTTTTCATAATGAAAATTTGTTAATCTGAACATTGCAACAAATTTTTAGTTTAAAGTCAGAATATTGAAAGAAAATAATTTCTCAGTATATTTTTCAGGTATTTCACTTAAACTTTATAACCAGGGGTAGAAAAGAACTTAGCAGATTTCAAAAGGAATATAAGAAATTAATTTTCTATTACTCAACAAGGTTTAGAAATTTTTTGATTAATTTTTATCAAATGTGAGATGGGTTAACAAATAGCCTGATATAAATATTGACTAATTAAAAATATTGTTTTAACATTATTACCCATTTGTTTATAATAGATGTCACTGATTTTAATTGGAGATAAAATGGCAAAAGAAAACAAAAATACAGACGGTTCGTTATTGGCCTTTATACTCGGAGGAATTGCCGGGAGTGCGTTAACATTACTGTTTGCCCCCAAAAGCGGTAGAGAATTACGCGGTGAAATAATTGACAGAATAGAATTTTATCAAATCGAGGCTTCTAAAAAGCGTCAGGCGATGATTACAAATGCAATTTCAAAACGTGGTGAGCTTTTTGGTAAAGCCGAAACTCTTTTCGAAAAGGTTAGGAAATTTGCTTATGGCAAATATGATTCTCCGCTCGAAAAAATTGAGAATGAAATCTCAAGCCTGAAAGCTGCATTAAGAGCCGCGTCAAGTTCATACAAAAATAAAAACGGCAACGGCAAATCTAGTTACTATAAGGATTACAGATTTAATGATGATAATTTAAAATTTAAAGAATTTGAAGATGAAACTTTGCCGAAACATTTAAGCATGAGAAGAAGAAATAATTAGAATTTAATTGCCGTATTATTATTCAATATTAATTCTATTCGGTACAGGCCTTATTGCCGGATTTATGAACGTCACTGCCGGGGGTGGTTCCACTTTAACTTTACCGGCTTTAATATTTTTAGGACTCGATTCAGCTACTGCAAACGGAACTAACAGAATTGCAATTCTACTTCAAAACGTTTCTGCTGTTTATTCATTCAAGCAGGAAAATTATAAGCAATTCGATATCAGCCTAAAGCTGTCACTTCTCACTTTACCCGGATCAATTCTCGGGGCATTGCTTGCCATTAAAATTAGTGATGAACTATTTCAAAAAATTTTGGCTGTTGTTATGATTGGAATTATAATTTCAATGGTTATTCCAACAAAAAAAAATGTCAGCGAAAATAAAACATAATAAAATAAGCTGGCAGACTTACATTGCAATGGTTTTCATTGGGTTTTACGGCGGCTTTATTCAAGTGGGAGTCGGATTTATTTTGATGGCAGCTCTAAAATATTTAATGAGGCTAAATCTTGTTTATATAAATATGCATAAGGTTTTTATAGTTTTAATCTATACAATTCCGGCACTACTCATTTTTATAATTTCAAAAAACATAAATTGGATATTAGGAATTGGATTAGCTGCGGGTAATATAATCGGCGGCTGGTGGGGTGCAAAACTTTCTGTTAAAAAAGGAGAAAAATTTATAAGAATGTTTTTGATTGCTGCTATTTTTATAATTGCATTAAAATTATTTGGTGTTTTTTAGATTCAAATTCATTTAATATAAAACCGCATTATCGGCCGAGTTTCAGATCTTCTTTTAACTTCTTTAAATCCAGCTTTTTTAAATGAGGAATGAAAACCAGTGTAAACAAAAGTATCGGCTACTTTTTCAGATTTAGGTTCTGTGGGATAAGCTTCAACTATTTTTGCCCCATATTGTTTAGCATGTTTAACAGCAGCTTTTATTAACTCTTCACTCATACCGGCTTTTCTAAATCCTCTTTTCACAAAAAAGCAAACAATTGACCAAACTGGTTTATCATCAACTCTTTGCAAAATTCTAGAATTGTCAAATCTCGGGAAAACTTCTCTTGGCTGAATTGAACACCAGCCAACAGCTTTGCCGTTTGAGTATGCCAAAATTCCAGGAACTTCATTTCTGTTTATAATTTTTTTAATAGACTTTTTATTTCCATCTCCTTTTTGTATTTCATATTCCGCTCTTGAAATTCTCCACCACATACACCAGCAGCCTGCAACGGCTCCGCGCGGCCCGAACAATTCTTCAAAGTCTTTCCATCTATCTTTTGTTAAAGGATGAAATATTAATTTATTTGGTTTAACTGAAGTCATAATTGAAATATAATTTTTTAATAAATAACAATCATCCTAAAAAATATATGTAGTTAACATTTGGATGTTTCAATATCAATTACACAGCTATTGATTCTTAAGCAAATATAGATCATATTTAACATAACTTTTTTGCCAAAGGGGCAAATATGGGTGAGGTTTTAAATATACATTCCGAATTTATCTTATCCGGTACCATACCGCGTTCACAATATCTCTATAATTTTTTTACAATTGTATTAATAAATCGGGGGATTTATGAAATCTTTCAAGTTACTACTCTCAGTTATTTTTTTATTCCTTTTTTCATTTTCTCTTTCCGCACAAGATATTAACGTTCATAATTTTATCGGGAAGAAGCAATCAGATGTAATTAAAAAATTTGGAAAACCTGCACACCAGGACAACAGTAATCCCGAAATGCTGTGTATGTTTTACCAATACGGTTCCAACAGTATGATATTCGTTTCGAACTCAGATGGAATTTATCAGGCGGAAGCAAATGTTTCTTATAATAATGAAAAAGCCGCACGCACCGATCTAAGTTCAATGATATCAAATTCGCTTACAAATGGATTTGCGATTGATACCGTTACAGTTTCAGATTTTAAATTGTCTAAGCCAGGTGTGAATGCGCAGCTGCAGATGACTGAAAATAAAATTTCTATGAAATACGATGTGAGAGTAAAGGCAACTAAATCTGAATCATAAATCGGGTTAATGGTTTTAATTTTTTCTATCAAATAGAAAACTCAAAAGCTATATAAGCTTTTAAATTCGAAGGAAAGTAAAATGCTAATCAATAGTACTTGAATTGTATTGTATTCTGTTAATCAGCCTGACCCTCTTAATAATACGCCAATTGATAAAACTGTGGTCAAAAATGTTTTAACATAATCAAAATATTCGGTATACATTTTTATCTTCAGTAAGCTGTTATATATTTTCTTCTTTACTTTGTGAATTACAGCCATTGAAAACTAAATTTACAAATACAAGGGGAGTTATTGTAATGAATGGTCTGTATAAAAATTGATTTAATGAATGTTCATCAATATGTTGTATTTGTCAATTCTTGCTTTCACGGTCCCTTATTTTTTGAACTTCTTCATTAAATTTTTTTCGCCAGTTCGGTCCATATTTCCTCTCTAAATATGCTTCAACCTGTTCATTATACTTATTACCATATACAAAAGTGCATCCCATTAATTCGTATTTAAAACCAAATTTAGCAGCAGCTTCTTCATGCGCTCCATCCAAAATTGCCAATCCGCCAACTAAAAATTTAACATCTCCATTTTCAATATCTTCTTCTACTTTTCTTGACCAATATTCGTCTTCATCATAAATTTTAATATTTATGTCTTTAATTTCATTTGGTTTTAGTACAACCTGTTGTTTTACGGATTCATAACCTATTAAATTACATTTTACTGTATACGTGCCTTGTTTTATATACTTAATCGAAAATTTACCATCAACATCTGAAGCAGCTCCTAGGGAGGTATTTTCTAATATTATGTTTGCACCCAAAAGTGGTTTTTGAGTAGCATAATCAATAACAGTTCCAATTAATGTTGCTACAGAATCAGTTTTTTGATCCTTTGGTTGAGAGGACGATATCTTTATAATTAACAAAGATAAAAATACAAGGTTTAAAAATTTCATTATAAAATTAACTCCCTTTAGAAATTTTTTTATTATTTTATCTTCTCACAATCAATCCATTATGTTCTTGGAATAAAATCTCACCATTGCTTCGATTATAATTTACCCTTATAGTTAATGTATCGCTTAAAGTAAAATCATGAGATTTACTTTTGTTTAAATTAAAGATATTAAATTTAAGTGTATGATTGCCTTCAGGATATTCGTGAGGTCCGCTTAACCATGAAGCATTCAATGTATTGTTTGTAGTAACTCGCTGAGAGACTAGAACACTGTCGTCCATCACTACACTAACAGAATCATTTTTAAAGTCTGATTCAACATCTATAGCCAAAACTTTCATCACTACCTGATTATTATTTTTGTTCCTGTCTCCCAAGGTAGAGAACTCATTGCAACCCATCAGAAATAAAATTAAGCTTAAAAATAAAATCAAGTAAATATTTTTTTGCATAAGTCTCCTTTATTTCTAAAAATTTAATCTAATACTTAAAATTAATTATAAATTATTTAAAGTTGTGCTTTATTAATAACATAAGCTTATTGGTTAATTGATACAATAGCTTTTTTGTTCACCGTAACTAAACTCACTACGCCGGAAGCTTTCTGAAAATTTTCCTAATCGTTCGATGAAATTTATGTCCGCCTTTAACCGGTTCTGCAAACATAAAAATACATTCATTGTGTACAACATTTATATTATTTTGTTCACAAAATTCAATTGCTTTTTTTGATTCCGAACCTGTCTGCATCCAAACATATTCAATTTCTAAGCTTTTTATTTCTTCAACAATTTTTTCTGTTTGATTGCCCGGAACTACAATTAATACGCCGCCAACTTTCCCGGGAATTGAAGCTAAATTTGGATAACACTTTTGATTCTCAAATTCATCGTATTTAGGGTTAACAGGAATAACATTGTAATTATTTTGTTTTAAAAAGTGATAGCAAAGTGCTCCAAATTTTTTAGGATTCTTTGAAACTCCTACTACAGCAATTTGGTTTAGATTAAAAAATTCATCGATGATTTGTTTCTTTATCATGTCTGCCCCTAATGTTTATTTTTAATTCATTTAAAAATAATGATTTTAAATAAAAAATAATTAAAAATTTACGGCATCACTTATTTAGTTCAGCTAATTCAAAATCATGCAAATGATTCAAATCGAATATTATCTCTCCATTTTCTTTAATATGAAAAGAAGGTGTAAATCTTGCACCCCAAATAATTTCATCAAATCTATAAGAATATCTTGAATGTACAACCTGGCTGAATGTGTCATCAAATCCTTTTAATAAAATCAATATTTCTGCTGATTGAGCTTTTAATTCTTCAACCGTCATTCCTTTAATAGGACTATCATCATCAATAGGATGAACAATCGTCCATGTTAATGGGAAGAAATAAACGCTTGTCCGTTCAATCTTTAAATTAAAATATTTTCTGTTAAAATCATTTTCGGCTTTATTTATAAGCACCAGCAGCATATTAACTTCTAATTCCATTAAATTATTACGCCGCTGATTTGCAACTTTAAACATTAACGCATTTAAATTTTTATATGGTGCAACAATGGCATTTTTACTATATAAAATTCTTGTAGAAGGCCGCGAGAACCTGCCGTAAAGCAGCCCTGTCATCAAAGCAAATGACATTAAGCCGGTCATAGCTTCCAACGAAGCAATAATATTTGAATACAAACCAATAGGAGCAATTTTTCCGTATCCGACAGTTGTAAATGTCTGAACACTAAAAAAGAATGCGTTAAAAAAATTATCTGCAGCATCTCCGTTTCTAATTTCAACAAGATATTCCGAACCGTTAATAAAATATAAAGCTGCAAAAATTAAATTAGTCACTAGATAGAAGCACAAAATAAAAACAAAAAACTTTGTCCACGAAACATTAATTAAATATTGATATGCATCTCTATAACTAAAAGAAACCCCTTTTTTATCAACATTAAAAGTTCCGTCTTTATTGATGACTCTTTTAGTTAAGCTTGAATATTTTTCTCCAAGCCCAACAGGATCGTTAACTTGTTTTCTCATTAAATACTTTATATTAATTTATTCAATATTAGAAGTGAACAGATAGGTTTGGCCTTCAGGAGAAACTGTAATTGCCTCAGTAATTTTTCCAGTGGAATCTTTACTTTCCATTATGAAATTAATTCCGCTGCTTTTAAGATTTAAAACTTTTTGATTAATAGTTTTTGATGAATACGTTATTGCATGTCCTGCTAAATCATAATCAAGCTTGCCTGGCAAATAAAACGCAAGCCTCATCAATCCATCTTCCACCGCAATAAAATCTTTAGACTTGGAACTGTCTTCAGTAATTTCAAATCCCAAATCAATCCAATAATCAGCCGAAGCTTTTATATCCTCCGTAATTATTCGTATTTCTCTAAACTTACCGCAATTGGAATGTGATTTCCCTTCAGGCTTAAACATTTCCGCAACATTTTGTTTAATAAGACTTATATGCAAATCATTTTTATCTTTAAATACTTCATAAAATTGATTTAACTTTAATTTGTAGGGAATAAATTTAAACCCGTTTTGTCTCATCTCTATTGTTCGTTTATCCATGTCGTCAGCAAAATATCCAATGCCAGTAAATTTGTCTTGATGAAGCAGCAATTTTATCAGACCATCCGTAAGCAGCAGCCAATTATATGATTCGGAATTTTTAGCGACTTTGGTAAAACCTAATGCCTCATAAAAGGGAAAAGACGATACTATGCTTTTTGTTCCAACTGTAATTTGGACTCCATCCCCTAGTCTATTTACTGAATTAATATACTTCATTGATAAGCATTGATGGTTTTAAATTTTTCCTTTTAAATAGTTTTGCCTTTTTGTTTCCGGAAATTTCTCAATCGCATATCTAAGCATTGTTCGCGGCATCTGATTATAAAATTTTTTCAAGAATTTTTCTTCGGTATTCAAATCTCTTTTACCGATTTCTCTTAACATCCAGCCAACAGCTTTATGAATCAGATCATGGTCGTCATTTAATAAAATTTTTGAGATTTCAAGTGCTTCTGAAAATCTGCCGATTTTTATAAAAGCAAATGTTGACAGTACGGCGATTCTCTTTTCCCAAAGATTTTTAGAATGAGCCAATTTGAATAAAATATCTTTGTCTTTATCAATTAAAAACGCTCCTGTAATTTGAGGAGCGGATAAATCAACTAAATCCCAATTATTGATGAACTTAGCGTTTCTAATATAAAATTTAAATATTTTTTCTCTTTGTGCTTCATCACCTTTTTTATTTTGATGCACCAAAATTAAAAGAGCTATTAATCTTTCTTCGTGAACCTTAGAATGTAATAATTCCTTTACTTCACCCAGTGACAGGTCTGAATTCCTTACAGCAATCTTTCTTGAATCCGGAACTTTTATACCTGCAAATTTATCACCTTCGCCATATTGCCCGGGCCCCGTTTTGAAAAATCTTTGAAGAAAAACAGCTAATTCTTTGTTTGAATTTTCTTTAACTTCTGCACGAACTTTTGCTAAACTCATAATAATTTCGGGTAAAATTTGAATAGTAAAATTAAATTTAATAAAAATATTTCTCATTCATATGTTGAAAGTTATTACATATTATTATATAACTACATCTCGTTCATTAAAACGATGGTTTAGATTTAACTCACAAAATTTTTTATTTGATTGTGCTTATTTTAATTTGTTAGTATTATCCTTTGCAAAGCTTTTTCCAAAATCAAAATAGGAGTAATAATGGCTGATCATGTTTACAAAATAATCGAACTGGCGGGAACATCGACTAAAAGCATTGAGAATGCTGTTGACAATGCATTGGACAAAGCCGCAAAATCAGTACGCAATATGAGATGGCTCCAAGTATTGGAAACAAGAGCGCATATTGAAGATCAGAAAGTTCATCATTGGCAGGTAATAGTAAAAGTAGGCTTTACGCTTGAAGATTAAAAATTAACCTCACCCAATTCCTTTTAAACTAAATGAAAGAATTAAGTGAGGTTAAAATTGTTCTTAACTAAAAGAATTAAAAATTTAATTTATATCGCAAACTTTTAATTTAGTTTATTAATTTCATTTTCTAATTGGTCAACAAGTTTACTGAATTGTTCAATTACCGCGTTAACTGTTTCAGGTTTTGTTAAATCAACACCAGCTTTTTTAAGCTGTTCCATTGGATAATCATTTCCACCGGATTTTAAAAGATTTAAATATCTTTCTTTTGCAGCCTGCTTTTCAGCTTCAGTGCCGGTCGTTACGTCATTATACAATTTTGCAGATGAAGCAAAACAAGTTGCATATTGAAAAACATAATATGGTGATCTGTATATGTGCGGAATTCTTGCCCAAACTCTATTTAGTAATTCATCTTTATCATAGGAATCACCGTAGTAAGTTGTAAATAATTCATCGGCAATATTATTTAAAACTTCGGCGGTAACCGGTTTCCCTTCTTCCACTAATTTATGTGCCTGCAATTCAAAATCTGCGAGTAAAGTTTGGAAATAAAAAGTACCTGTAATTCCTCGTATTGCCTGCTGTAAAAGATTTATTCTTTCCTTTGGATTTGTTGTTTGAGTCAACATATATTTTAATAAAAGGTCTTCATTAAAAGTAGAAGCAACTTCTGCAACAAATATTGTATAACTTGATGTTGCAAACGGCTGATTTTCATATGATAACAATGTATGCATTGTATGTCCAAGTTCATGACCAAGAGTAAAAACATTATCAAGAGTTTCATTATAATTTAAAAGCATGTATGGGTGCACTCCATAAACTCCTGCCGAGTAAGCACCGGATCTTTTACCGGTATTTTCAAATACGTCAATCCATCCGCCTTTAAGTGCTGTTTCTAATTTGGATTGATAATCTTTTCCCAATGGCATTACGGAAGCCATAACATATTTTTTTGCTTCATCGTAAGAATAAGTTTGGTTATAATCCGTTAAAGGAATAGATCCATCATAACTATGATATTCTTTTAAGCCTAAAATTTTCTTTCTTAGCTCATTATATTTTTTTAATGGTTCAGTATTAGCTTTTACTGTGTTTACAAGATTTTCATAAACCGCAACCGGAATATTGTTTCCATCTAAATTTGCTTCTAAGCAAGATTTATAATTTCTTGCCTGCGCTGCAGCCCAATCGCTTTGACAGACTGCACTATAAATCGCAGCATAGGTATTTTCATTTTCTTTGTATGTTCCGTAATGAGCATCAAATATTTTTTTTCTATCATCTTGATTATAATCGGTTGCCAAGATTCTCCCATAATTTCCATTCGTTGCCTGAACCTCGCTGCTATCGGCTAAAGTAACTTTCGGAAAATCAATATCAGTGGTGGAAAGATTTGTATAAATATCTGACGGAGTTTGATTGAAGCGAGAATAGTAGGATAAAATTGTTTCCTTGCTCTCATCCAATACATGTTCTTGCTGACGATAAAGATTTTCAATTCCAAATCTGTATGGTTTAAACTCCGGATCTTTCAGCCATTCTTTCATCGTATCCCATGGAATCTGCAGCATTTCAGGATTTATCCAGGAAGTTGCGGTTCCGAATTTTGCAAATAAAATTTGTACCTGCTGCATTTTTGCATTTATGGCCTGATCTCTTGTATCAGAATCTCTTGTTAATTGAGGATAGCGATAAACCTTATAGGATAAAATTCCCAAATCATCATTTAACTTCATAACCTTTAGTAAATTTGACTCACTCTCTTTTAATTTCCCTTTATAACTTACTATTTCATCCATTTTCTTTTGAGCTTCTTTCATCCCTTCTTCCCACTCGTCCCAATTTTTATAAATATCATTAAGATTCCATTTATACTCAGCAGGAATTTCATCTCTCGATTCATAAACTTTTTGAGAGTATACTTCGGTGGAAATAAAGAATGTTAGAGCAACAAAAACAGAGAAAGAAATTGATTTCATTTAAAACCTCAATTTTGTATGAATGATTATTTATATCTTATGAAAATTCTTTTAAACAGAAATAAGTTAATAAATTTTTACAATACATTGAACCATTTGAATAATTATTTATCCAATTATCATTATTTCGAAACTATTATATGTTGAATTTTTTAGCTGCGGCGTGTGAATAGCTGAATCAAACTTTAGCTAAAGAATATTTAACTTCAATTTTTTTCTTATTATTTACTCCCAAAGTCAAAATTGAACAGGGCTTAAAATGAAATTGAAATAGTTTTAAACACGCAAATCAATCGAGAGAAGATTTAAATGACTTTTTTAATTAAAAGAATGAAAGATGAATAAATTTAATAGGTATTTATGAAATAAAGAATATGAGTAAGGAGATGAAATAAAAATTCCATTTAACAAAAATAAATTTGCCTCTTTAAATAATATGATTTACGTTTAATTTAGATTTTAAAGGGAATTGGGGGTTGAAAATAAAAAGTCATAAAATTTTCTCGTCTCTCTCTAACTGTCTGCGGGAGAATTTATGATAATACAATTCTTAAATGCATATCCTGGTAATTATTTCAATTCTTACTTTAGCGTTGCGGATTTCTTCATTTTGTTTCTTTACTTCCAGAATTCGCTTTCTAATTATAAAAAAAAAATTTTTACTGGTTATACATAACAATAAGAAAGCTGTTAACTTTTTTTAAAGAAAAAAGATTATGAAAAAAATATTTTACATGTTAGCTGCATCATTATTATTTATTATAAGCTGCACAGATGAAATAACAAACCCTCCAGAAAAACAAATATATACTTCTACTACTTACAGGCAAAGTAATACTTGAGAACCAAACTGAGAATAGTAATTGTTTAGTTTATATAGATAGCCTCAATAGAGGCGTAAGCACGGATTCAAGTGGTAATTATACAATTTTATTTACAGATGAAGATTCAATATACAACGGTGCATTCAAACTAATTTATTTCCTAAATGATTATGATAAGGATTCAGCCGAAATTTTTTTGGTAAAAGGAAAAGTAAAGCTTGATACTTTGGATGTCGGTAGTGAGCTGTCATATGGTGTATATTTTTTCGGGGAGCTTCTTTAAAGGCAGTTCAATTAATTAAAACCATGTTACTTAAATAAGAGGAGGCTAATGTTATGTTAAAAATTCGTTTTTTATTTTCGTTTTTGTTAATTCTTCTGTTTAGTTCCCCAAATATATATATGGAGACATTATGATTCTCACAATCTATAGAAATTCCCTTTTTTTGTTTTGCTTATTTGTTGTGGTTATCTTTTTAGAATTCGGCTGTCAAAGTCCGACTAGCCCTCCATCTAGGATTCAATCTTCAGTTCCGCAGTGGGGAATGTTTAGACATGACGCCAGACATACCGGAAATGTAAACACCCCAATTGAAGGAATAACAGGTCCGAGTGGCGATAGCGTAACTATCAAATGGAGAATTCCAATTGATGGGGATTTAATAGGTTCCCCGGCGATAGGGGACAACGGGACAATTTATATTGGGACGGAAAATCCACGTAATTGGGATTCAAGCTCGGTTTATGCAATTAATCTGGACGGAACAATAAAATGGAGATATACACCTATTCACAGAATATGGTCATCGCCTGCCATTGGAAATGATGGTTCTATTTATATTGGAACCCTTGCAGATGATGGTAACGGCGGGGGTCTTTATGCATTGTCCTCAACAGGACAACTCGAATGGATACATAACCCCGGGGAAGTTATTGTTTCGTCTCCCGCTGTTGGTAAGGATGGAACAATTTATTATACAACCTATAAATTACTTAAAGCTATAAATCCAACTGATGGATCACTAAAATGGGAGTTAAGCGGGGGTGATGGCTATTGTTCGCCTTCAATTTCGTCTGACGGAACAATTTACTATTCTTCCTACGGAACTTTGACGGCAGTTAATCCAAATGGAACAATAAAATGGACATATATTGACAGCAGCAGTACAAATATGGATCCATTTGGAATTGAAATAGGAGCAGATGGCACAATTTATTTTGCTTCGCAGAGGTCCCGTTATCTATCAGCAGTGAATACTAATGGTAAATTAAAGTGGAAGTACCTTCTGGAAATTATAAGTGCAGATCCTTGTTTGGATAATATGGGTAATATTTATGCTGCAACATATAAATTTAACTGTATTGATTCTACCGGTAATTTAAAATGGGATGTTCAATTTCCTTTTACACCTATTAATTTTAATAGTCCGCTAGTTATAGGAAGTAATGGGTTCGTATATATGGGCTCGAGTTTATACTCCGCACTTTTTGCATACAACGGGCAAAACTTAATGTGGATGTTTGGAAGGGAGTATCCGTATAACGATGGAGGTATATCTGCTTCGCCTTCAATTTATAATGGTTCATTATACTTTGCATGGGATTCCGGACCTTATTTATACTTTTATTGTCTTCAGTAATAAATATAAATTAACTAAGATAGAGGTATAAAGTGAAAATCATATATTTGGTAAGTTTATTAATAGTTTTATTTGGTATTACTATCTTTTCTCAAAAATCACCTGAATATGTGGGTGAATTTTCTATTCGGACTATAAACTTTTCAGATAATAGTCATCAAGCTAATGTAAATATTTCATTGAAAGGTATGGGATTTAGTGGTTCGGCATTAGAGCAAAAGGTTTATAGTAATACTTATACTAAATCTGGAACAACACAATCAATTACTGGTACTTCATATATACTTTATGGAAATGATAGATGGAATATCCAACATATTGAAGGTGGTTCTCCTACACCTGGCAAAACATGGATTGGTTACGGTTTATACAAAATTACAATCAATGATAATAGGTTTGAAGAAGGACCATTTTATTTTTACATTGATTATCTTGATAGCGAGTATCCTTATTCACCTGATTATGCAGATATTATCACGGACTATGATTATAACAGACCTTTAATTACCCCTGTTCATGTTTATAGTAACTATGGTGATGTTACTCCGAGAAAAGGACAGGTAATAAGAGTTTGGGCAGACTTGTATAATAAAGGGGATAATCCTGTTGGTACAGATTTTTACTTAAATGGTAATGTACCCTGCGACGCGAGCATGCCTGGAGATACATTATTTACTCATGTCATAGTAGACGAAGATGTAACAGTAAATTTCGGTAAGACATTTTCAATAAACAGAAGTTTATACCCACAACCCGAAGTGCTGCAAGCATTAACATTAACTTTTAATTCTTCTACTTCTTTAACAATAAATGGGACATTAAATGCAATAGGCAATTCAAACAACAAAATCACATTTGACTTCATTGCCTCAAATTCTTCAACTCAAAATGGGATTAAGATTAATTCCGGCGGAAGTGTAAACATTTCAAATGCTCTAATTAAAAATGCTTACAGAGGGATTTATGTAAATGAAGCAGTTGGAACAATAGATAATTGCGAGATAAAAAACTGCTTCTCCTCAGGTGTTTATTTATACAGAACCAATTACGCTTCGGGGCAACCAATAATTATAAACTGTTTAGTGCACGATAATGGCAGTGGTATAGTTAATTATTATTCCTCGCCTCATATTAGAAATAACGAAGTTTATAATAATTATACGGGAATTGGATTAGCAGATTATTCATCTGCATATTTAGGAGAAGCAGGATATTATGGAAATAATAATATTTATAACAACAATAAAGGAATTTATGCGTTAAGAAATTCAAATCCATTTCTTGGGAGAGAAACATGTACAATTCAAGCCGGGCATAATAAAATTCATGGAAACAGTTTTGCGGAAATCCAAGCGGAAAATAACTGTACTATTTTAGCAGAATTAAATTGGTGGGGGAGCAATCCACCGGATGCCAATAAAATAAGAGCTTTATCCGGCAGTACAATTGACTACACTCCCTATTTAACTTCAAGTCTCAGCAAAGTTATTGTCGATAGAAATCAATCACCTGAAGAATTAGCTTTTAACAATGAATTTGTAAGTTATGAAATTAATTCAGGCAGTTCTGCAACAGATTCAATTGCAGGCAGCGGTTTCGATCCCTCATGGCAAATCTTCTGGAAACTTTTATATGCCAGGAATTTAATTGATGTGGAAAAATATGATTTTGCTGAAAAAATTTGTAAAGATATAATAGATGAATTTCCAGATTCATCTTTATCTTTTTATGCTTTGGATTTACTCTGGAAAGCAAGCCAGGTAAAAGATAAATCCTTTTTTGTTAATTATTTAAGCACTATAAAAAGTAAAAACCTAGTAAAAGATTTATACGGTTCTGCTGAATTAATATTAGCCGGTTATGATATTAACAGCAGATTATCTTCGATTGATCAAACTGCGAATAATTACGGCAAAAGCTATATTGCAGAAGCGGCTTTATTTAGTAAATTTTTATACTACTTTAATGATAAAAATAATATTGAAATGGCAAGGGCTGTTTCAAAAGAAATTGATGAACTTTTTCCAAATACTCCAGCATCAATTGATGCTCATCAGCATTTAGGGGACAACATAAATAATTTTAATGTTGCAAAACAAGGAGATGCTGAAGAAATATTAGCAGTAAAGAATCTTCCGGAAAGATACGAGCTGCTTGGTAATTTCCCTAATCCATTTAATCCAAACACAAATATTAGCTATGCACTGCCCTATCAATCTTTAATTGAACTTGTAATTTATGACATAATGGGAAGAGTGATAAAATCTTTTTCATTATCTAAATCTGCAGGCTATCAAAGTATTAAATGGAATGGAACAAACGATTACGGCTCAAATGTGTCAAGCGGGATTTATTTTTATGTTCTTAAAGCTAAATCATTAAGTACGAATGACGTATTTCAGCATTCGGGTAAACTGATAATGTTGAAGTAGTATGCTTAAGTTAAATAATTTATGCCGGGGTTATATTATAATCCCGGCATTTTTGTTTTTATTCGGCTTGAAATTATTTGCAGAAAATCCAGATACAACTTTAGTTAAAATTAAAAACCATGTTGAACTGATTAAAAGCGCCTCTCAAAAGTTCAAATTTGATTATAAAATTTTATTTGCAGTAATCTATGTCGAAAGGACATTAAACTATACTTGGGAAGATAAAGCATTAGATGATTTATTAGCAGAAGCTGGTTTAAATAGTTCGATTGGATTCTGCCAGGTTAAAATGAAAACTGCATACTGGATTGAAGTTCAATTAAATAAAGATATAAGTGATTTTTATTGCGGGGAGAAGTATAAAAACATTTTAAATATTAGTCATTCGCCTAAAGAAATTATTGAAAAATTAGATAACGATTCTTTGAATATTCTATATGCAACAGCATATATAAGAATTATGATGAATCGATGGCAAAAACTCGGATATCCTATAAATGATAAACCAGAAATTATAGGGACTCTATATTCAACAGGTTTATTTTATAAAGATGGTTCAGAAAGAAATCCTAACTCAAATCCTAAAGCAAATGAGTTTGGGGAAAAGGTAAAGATAGCGATTAGATTATTTCCTGAGTTTTAATTTATTTCTAATACCAATTGTTTTAAATTATTTTACAGATAAATGGTAAGATATTTTATTTGCTTCCCA
The DNA here is from genome assembly GCA_963731745.1 of uncultured Ignavibacteriales bacterium. Taxonomy (GTDB): domain Bacteria; phylum Bacteroidota; class Ignavibacteria; order Ignavibacteriales; family Ignavibacteriaceae; genus CAVSWT01. Next base: position 19,288 of record CAVSWT010000023.1, on the reverse strand, counting down.
ATATCATTATCGAGCAAGGCTTATCAATCAAAAGTGTAATAGAAGAATCCAAAAATTTCCAAAGTGAATACGGAAGAAACTTTAGCATTCTATATACATGAAGCCTATGCGGAGCTTTGTTTAAAAATTTATAGCTCTTTATTATTTTAAAGCCGGCATTACTCAGCATGCTTGATAACTTTTCTTTATCGAATGAATGAAGATGAGCTAAAGTTGGAGTAGGCTTATTACAATGAATACAAATTTGGTAAGTAAGAATTTGTTTGTAAGGAACGGACACAAGAAATTTCCCGCCGCTCTTTAAAACTCTAAAAATTTCTTTCAAAGCGGCGGGCGGATCATCCAAATGTTCAAGCACTTCAGATAGAATTATTTTATCAAATGAATTAGAAGCAAATGGCAAATTGAAAACATCTCCACTTGTAGGGAAAACTTTTTTTTCAGTTTTACTTTTTATCTTTATCAAATTATGAGTTGATACATCGAGAGGAAAATATTTACTCGACTTTATATGTTTTAATGCATGCCCTGCACCGGAACCGATTTCCAAAATATTTTCATTTTCTTTAACCTTCAGCAAATTAAATATTGATTCATACCTTCGCCTATGTTCCTGTTCCATGAACTTGTCATAAGTAAAAAAATCATAATACTCTGCATCAAGTTTGTAGTGTTCAACATGATCTGTATATTTCAATTTATTCCTTTCATCTCACTGGCGAGTTAACTTCATACCCGATACTAAACACATACCTGGTTGAAAATCCAAACATGCTGTTACCGTTTCTTCCGAATACTGCCCAAATTCCCGGAGAAAAATTTCCAATTTTAATTATGCCGGGATAAATATCTGCCATGCAAAAATATTCTTTCACTCCGCTGAATACTAATGATGCGAGAAGTGAATTATTTCTATCATAAAAAATTCCTGCATGCCATCCAGTTTCAATAGTTCTTTGACGGTAAACAGTATCAATATCAACAAGATGTTTTGTTTTAAATCCAAACCCCACAGATAAATTATCTTCGAAGTCCATTTTTTTTGACAACCCAAGTAAGGCTCCCATACCAAACCTATAAAATAATGAATAATCTTCCGTGAACGGCAGCTTCCATTTCATGGAAAAATATTGGCCTGCGTTTACTCTTCCGTATGGTAAAGTAATTGTTGCCTGCAATGACCAGTCGGAGAGATTTAATTTATCATGAAAGAATTCATTTATATTATCAAAACTAAAAAGCACAATGCTTCCTAAATCAAAAATATAAATGTCAGAGATTTCATCTACGCTTTTAACTTCGCTCGGACCTGTTTCCATAACTTCATTAAAAAGATGCTGAGACATAAGAGTTATTGAAGACAAAAGCCAGGGAGCAGGATAACCATGTATTTGATACCATTCTTTCATAGCAGTAAAAAGCATTCCGCTGCCGATTAAATGCTGCTGATAATTAGGAACCCATTGCATATTATTTTTTGTGAAGCTGATCGGGAAAAATTCCGTTCGTAAAAAATGAGACCATCCGTAATCCGAAATAGTATGAAAAGGATCTCCTAAGCTGCGAAGTACGGTTCTAAGCTGGTGGCCGTATCGCGGCTGATTAATTCTATTCGAAACTGATTGCAGCTGGGTTACATCATAACCCCCATTTATAAATAATGTTATAGGATTGAAAAGTGATTCACTGCCGTAGGGCTTGTTGGTGTAAAAGTAATATTTTTGTGCAAAGTTATTCTGACTAAATAAAATAAGAAGAATAAAAAAGATCACATTTCTGTGATTAAAGTGTTTTTGAGAAGAGTAAAATGAATTCATTTATTTTTATTGTTAAAACCTTTACTTCTATAACAGCAAAATATATTTTAAAAATAAATAAGCCAAATCTTTAACAAAATAGTTAAACTTGTCCCACCCCTGTACCAGTAAAAGGATTCATAGTTGTTCAGCAGTTTTAATATTTTCGAACTTACGTCACATTAAAAACTGTTGCATCGCTTTTCAATTCTAAGAATAATCCTAAGATATTAGTCTTGGAATTTTCACAAATGACAATTTTTTATTTCAATCCTTTTCTTTTACACAATATTATTATAAATGAAGTGGCATATATGTTGGAAAATTTCGTCGGGGAATTATCCCAATTTTTAAAGGGAAACTTTAATGGACTCTCAGTTAACCAATTTCTTTTATCCAAATTCAATATGCTTAGTAGGCGCGTCATCTAAGCACAAAAGCATTGGGTATGAACTATTGAACAGCATAGTTTCTTACGGATACAAAGGAAAAGTCTATCCCGTCAATCCAAATGCTAATGAAATTTTAAATCAAAAATGCTTTAAATCTATTGCAGATATTGAAGATAAAATTGACCTGGCAATTGTTGCAGTTCCTAAAATTTATGTTGAAGATTCAATAGATGAATTACTAAAGAAAAAAGTTAACGCAATTATTCTCATAACCGCGGGATTTAAAGAAATTGGTAATGAGGGAGAAGAAATTGAAAATAGGATCATAGACAAAATTAAAAAAGCCGGGGTAAGACTTGTTGGTCCAAATTGCATGGGAGTAATAAACACTTTAGATGATATAAAATTAAACGCTACTTTTGTTGCAGAAAAACCTGAAAAAGGAAGCATCGCATTTTTATCGCAAAGCGGTTCTATTGGCGCAGCAATTTTAAATTCGCTTAGAAACACTGAAATAAAATTTGCACATTTTATAAGTGTAGGAAATAAAGCTGATGTTTCTGAAAATGAACTTATTTCCTTTTGGGAACAGGATAAAAACATAAAAACTATTTGCATTTATCTTGAAAGCTTTTCAAGCGGCGAAAAATTAATTAGTGGTTTTGCAAATGGTGAAATAAATAAACCCGTCATTGTATTAAAAGCCGGTAATACTACTTCAGGAATGAAGGCAGCATCGTCTCATACAGGTGCTTTAGGCAGTAACAATAAAGTTGTCAAATCTCTTTTAAATCAATTTGGAATCATACGGACAAAAACACTACCCGATATGTTTAATACGGCAAAAGGGTTCGAAAATTTTAAACTTCCAAAAGGAAATAGAATAGCAGTTGTAACCAATGGCGGAGGATACGGTATATTAACTGTTGATTTGTTCGAAGAAAATAATTTAAAGCTTGCAGAAATTTCCGAAGGCACAAAAAAACAATTAAAAGAAATTATTCATCCTGAAGGAAGTGCTGAAAACCCAATTGACCTTTTACCCGGAGCAACAGCAGATATCTATAAAAAAGTAAATGAATTTTTAATTGCAGATGTAAGTGTGGATGCTATAATATCCATTTTTGTTGAGCCTGTAATGGTTAGTGCCTTTGAAGTAATTGAAGCTGTAAATGAATTAAGCGGAAAACCAATTTATCAGATAGTCATGCCGCTGCCTGAATTTTGGGATAAATACAAAAACGAATCAATAACAAAAAAACATATTTTCAAAAGTGTGGAAGACGCAGTTTCAACTATCTCAAATATGATTTTTTATTCTGACAGAAAAACCAAAAGAAATTATATTAAACCAAACATTAGAGAAATATACTCACACGAGTCGCGCTTTCTTAGTTTAGAAGAAATAAATAAATTATGCAAAGATTACAATTTCCCATTAGTGGAATCTTTATTATTTGACTACCGTTTGCTAAATAAAAATGAACATCTAATATCTTATCCGTTAGTTCTCAAAGGAATTTCAAGCGATGTAATTCACAAATCAGATGTTAATGGTGTAAGTGTAAACATCAAAAATCGCGAAAAACTTTTTGAAGCAGAAATGAAAATTTTAAGCAGTTTCAATGATCACAATATTCAGCTTGAAAAATTTCTGATTCAGCCATACATAGAAGCTAAATATGAATTGCTTATTGGGGGATTTAGGGATCCAAGTTTTGGGCCTGTGATTATGTTTGGAACAGGCGGAAAATATGTCGAAATATACGATGATACGGCAATGAAATCAGCTTATATTTCTGATGAAGATATTGAGGAAATGATTTCATCTACAAAAATTGGTAAAATCTTATATGGAGTACGTGGAGATAAACCAACCGATTTGCAGCTTATAAAACAAATAATTAAAGCTTCTGCTCAAATGATGCTTGATAATCCAAATATTTTTGAATTTGATTTTAATCCCTTGATTATCACAAATCACAATGAAATTTCTATTGTTGATGCACGAATAAAGTTAGGCTGACTTTCTAACTAAATATTAATTAAATCACACTCCCCCATTTCATCATTTTAATTCTGAATCCTTTTTAATCAAAATGTATCACATGTTTTGTAGATAAATTACTTTATTTTGGAAACCAGAAACAAGAATATTTTATGAATTTTTTTCAAATAATACTAATACTTTTAGCGGGATTTATTGTTTATACTATTGTAAAAAAAATGCTGCTTACTAAATCAATTAAACAGTATTCTGCAAGCGAAGCAAATGAAGCCATAAAGAAGAATCGGAATGCCGTTTTACTCGATGTTAGAACAGCATCAGAAAGATCAACACAGCAAATTAAAGGTTCAATTCATATTCCAATAAATGAACTTAGAAATAGATCAAGTGAATTGAAAAAGTTTCAAGATAAAGAAATAATTTGTTATTGCAGATCTGGAAATAGAAGCTTAAATGCTGCTTCAATATTAAAGAAACAAGGATTTAATTCTGCCAATCTAAAAGGCGGAATTGGGTCATGGAATTTTAAATAAATCTTAAATTAGGAGAATAAAATGACCGTACATTTAAATAAAGAAACATTTTTAGAAAAAGTTTTTGATTATGAAAAGAATAAAGACTGGAAATATAACGGTGACGTTCCTGCAATTATTGATTTTTGGGCACCCTGGTGCGGCCCTTGCCGGATGGTTGGACCTGTCATCGATGAGCTTTCCGAAGAATATAATGGCAAAGTTAATTTTTATAAAATAAATACAGATGAAGAACAAGAATTAGCTGGTGCATTCGGAATTAGAAGCATTCCATCTCTACTTTTCATTCCTATGGAAGGTCAGCCTAAAATGGCAGTAGGAGCTTTACCAAAAGAAAATTTGAAGAAAGTTATTGACGAAGAACTTTTGGTGCCAGCAAACGAAAATTAAATTTTAAATTATTGTGACATGAAAACCCGGTCTCTATTAAGAGCCGGGTTTTTTGTTTTAATACCTCTAATATCCGTCAACTATGCTCAGCATAATTTTTCAAATTTCTTTCCATTTATGGTTTTATCATTATTTCTTATCTTTACAGTTCTGCCAATTTACAGTTAATCAAATACTTAATTCAGAGAGTTAAAAATGACTTCAAGTGAAATTAGACAACAATTTTTAGATTTTTTTAAAACTAAACAGCATAGAATTGTTCCAAGTTCTCCCGTAGTTCCTTTTGATGATCCTACTTTGCTTTTTACGAATGCTGGAATGAATCAATTTAAAGATGTTTTTTTGGGAACGGGCTCGCGCCAATATTCACGCGCTGCAGATACACAAAAATGTATTCGTGTGAGCGGAAAACATAATGATTTAGAGGAAGTTGGACACGACACTTATCACCATACTTTTTTTGAAATGCTCGGCAACTGGTCATTTGGTGATTACTATAAAGCTGAAGCAATTGAATGGGGCTGGGAACTCTTAACAGAAGTTTGGAAGCTTCCCAAAGAAAGATTGTGGGCTACTGTTTTTAGAGACGATGATGAAGCAATGGAATTGTGGAAGACAAAAACAGATATAGATCCCAGCCACATTTTAAAGTTTGATGAGAAAGATAATTTTTGGGAAATGGGTGAAACTGGTCCATGCGGGCCTTGTTCTGAAATTCATATTAATCTTAGTGATGATTATAATAATCCTAAGTATGTAAATGCCGGAACTCCGGATTGTATTGAAATTTGGAATTTAGTTTTTATACAATACAACCGCGATGAAACGGGGAAACTGCATGAGCTTCCTTCTAAGCATATTGATACAGGAATGGGATTTGAAAGAGTTTGTGCTGTTCTTCAAAAGAAAAACTCAAATTATGATACTGATGTTTTCATGCCGATCATAAATGAAATATCAAAAGTATCCGGAATTAAATATGAGAAAGAAGAAGACCAAATTGCAATGCGTGTAATTGCAGATCACATACGAACTTTAACTTTTGCAATTGCCGATGGCGCAGTTCCCGGCAATGATGGCCGAGGTTATGTATTAAGAAGAATTTTAAGAAGAGCCGCACGATACGGAAGAAAATTGAATCTTAAAAAACCTTTTCTCTTTGAGTTGGTTGATGTACTTGTGAAAACTATGAGCAGCGTCTTTCCGGAAATAAAAGAAAAAAAAGATTATGTTAAAAAAATAATTCATGCTGAAGAAGACAGCTTTAATGCTACTCTTGACAGAGGAATTGAATTGTTTGATGAAGTAGTAAAAGATTTAACAAAAACACATCAAAAAGTTATTTCAGGCGATGATGTATTTAAATTATATGATACATTCGGATTTCCTGTCGATCTCACTAATGTTATGGCTCAAGAAAAAGGTTTCAGCATTGATGAAAAAGGTTTTAATGAATTAATGAATCTTCAGCGGCAGCGCGGGAGAGAAGCGTCAAAAGAAAAATTTGCTTCGGTTAATATCTCTTTGAATGATTTAAATTCTTTTGAATTAGTCGGCGATAAAAAATCTGAGTTTATCGGTTATGATGAACTTAAATCAAATTCGAAAATTATCGGGCACAAAAAAGAAAATGGAAACGATTTAATCATCTTAAACAAAACTCCTTTTTACGTTGAAGCCGGCGGACAAATTGATGACCTTGGAAATTTAGTGATTGATAAAACTCCTTTAAATGTTATTGATGTTACAAAAGTTGATAACAACACAATTCATGTTATTGAAAATGAAAAACAAAAAATTATCAAACCCGGAGAAGAAGTATTTGCCGAAGTAGATGAAAAACGCCGCTGGGATATTATGCGAAATCATACTGCTACTCATTTCCTTCATGCAGCAATGAGAAAAATTTTGGGAACACATGTTCATCAAGCCGGATCGTATGTTGGTCCTGACAGACTGCGTTTTGACTTCACCCATTTTGCAAAATTAAGCGATACTGAAATTAAAGAAATTGAATCTCTAGTGAATGAAAAATTAATGGAAAACATACAACTTCAGCATCATCGCAATGTTCCTTTTGATGAAGCAAAGAAAATGGGCGCGCTAATGTTTTTTGGTGATAAATATGGCGACAAAGTAAATGTGGTTCAGTTTGGTGATTTCAGCATGGAATTTTGCGGCGGAACTCATGTCAAAAATTCTTCTCAAATAGGTTTATTTAAAATCATAAGTGAATCTTCAATCGCAAGCGGAGTAAGAAGAATAGAAGCTGTCACCGGACTTGGAATTGAAAATTATATCTACTCTCAAATCGATCATCTAAAAAAATCAGAAGATAAAATCGCAGAACTTTTGGAAGAAAAGAAAAAGCTTGATAAAGAGATAAACGAATTAAAGCTGCAAAGCAAATTGGGACAGCTTGATTCTGTTATTAAAAATCCAATTGATGTAAATGGAATTAAGGTATATAAATCCAAAGTTGATGCTGAAACAATGGATGAATTAAAATCATTTGGTGATGAAATAAGAAATAAAATAAAAAACGGAATTGGAGTTTTAATTTCAACAATTGATAATAAAGTTGGAATTGTCTGCGTTGTTTCAGATGATTTAATAAAAGAGAAAAAGTTTAGTGCAGGAAAAATTGTTGGTGAACTTGCAAAGCTTGTAGGCGGCGGCGGCGGCGGAAGGCCTCATCTTGCAACTGCCGGTGGAAAAGATGTTTCTGCAATTCCAGTTGCTTTGGAAAAAGTTGAAGAAGTAATTTTAAGACAGAATTGAAAGCCAGCTTTACCACTTAGGCACTTAGTGCACTAAGAAACACTTAGAAAGAGAGAATGATAACTCAAAAATATATAAACCAGATTTCTTACAAAGTGGTTGGTTGTGCAATTGAAGTTCATAAAAATTTAGGTCCGGGATTGTTGGAATCTGTTTATGAAACTTGTATGATTGAAGAACTTTCTTCAAATGGTTTAAAAGTGCTTAAGCAAATTCCAGTTCCAATTAAATATAAAGATAAAGACTTAGGTTCTAATTTAATTCTTGATTTACTTGTTGAAGATTTAATTATTGTCGAATTGAAAGCTGTAGAAGTATTGATACCTGTTTATAAAGCACAATTACTTTCTTATTTAAAATTAACTGGAAAGCCAAAAGGTTTATTAATTAATTTTCATTGTGAAAATATAACTCAAAGTTTAATACCTTTAGTTACAGAAGAATTTTCAAAGCTTCCAGCTGAATAAAACTTAGTGTGGCTAAGTGTTCTTAGTGTCTAAGTGGTAAAACTTTCGTATGAAAACAAAAATAAAATATATCTGCTCTAACTGTGGTTACGAATCACTTCGGTGGGTTGGGAAATGCCCGGAATGTGATAGCTGGAATTCTTTCACTGAAGAAATCATTGAATCTAATAGTAGAAAACCAACGGCATACAAAGGAAAAATTTCCGTTAACAGAATAGAAGAAATATCTGCCACAGAAGACGAAAGAATTAAAACCACCATAAATGAATTTGATAGAGTATTAGGTGGTGGATTGATGCCAGGTTCGGTTACATTGTTAGGGGGCGATCCTGGAATTGGTAAATCAACATTGGTAATGCAAGCCGCAGGAAAAATAAACGAAAAAGTTTTATATGTAACCGGCGAAGAATCTGCAAAGCAAATTAAAATTAGGTCATCACGATTAAAAATAAAATCCGACAGCTTTTATGTTTTAGCTGAAACAGATTTAAGTGTTATTCTTTCCGCAATAAGTCAATTGACTCCTTCGGTTGTGGTAATTGATTCCATTCAAACCATGTATAGAAGCGAGCTTGAAAATTCCCCCGGCACAATTACACAAATTCGCGAATGCACTGCCCTGCTTATGGATGAAGCTAAGAAAAAACATTTCTGTGTAATAATAGTTGGACATGTAACAAAAGAAGGAATGATTGCGGGCCCAAAAGTGCTTGAGCATATTGTTGATACAGTTCTTCAGTTTGAAGGAGATTCGCAGCATTCATTTAGAATTTTGAGAGCACAAAAAAATAGATTCGGCAGCACAAATGAAATAGGCATTTTTGAAATGCGTGAAGAAGGTTTAATTGAAATTAAAAATCCCAGTGAAATATTTTTAAGTGAAAGAGAAAGGGAAACCTCTGGTTCAGTTGTAACTTCAAGCATGGAAGGAACAAGGCCGATTTTATTAGAAGTCCAAGCTTTAGTTACTCCTTCAAACTATGGTTATCCGCAGCGTGTCGCAACTGGATTTGATCAAAGGCGACTTTCAATTTTACTTGCGGTTCTTGAAAAAAGAGGAGGATATAGAGTTTCAGCAAATAATGTTTTTTTAAATATGGCCGGCGGAGTTAGAATTGCCGAACCCGCCGTCGATCTGGCTGTCTGCTGTGCAATTATTTCCAGTCTTTTGAACAAAATTGTAAACAATCAATTTGTATTAATTGGAGAAGTTGGATTAGGCGGAGAAGTTAGAAGCGTCGGACATATTGAAAAAAGAATACAAGAAGCCGAAAAATTAGGCTTCAAAAAAATTATTATTCCAAAAAATAATTTAAAGGGAATTACCGCATCACAAGGAATTGAAATTATTGGAGTTGAAAACTTGGTTGATGCTGTAAAAAATATTTTTAAGTAAATATCTAGTGTTAAATCAGATCTTGATCTTCAAATTTATTTAAGTAAAAGTTTATTGACTTTATCCTTTTAATACCATAAAATGAATACAACATTTTTCCTCTAGGGTTTATAAAAAACGGTCTTACTAAATCCTGTTCGAGATACTCTGCCCCAGAAATAATTTAGCCTATAAACTTAAATCAAAGTATAAAAATGTTAAGAGATGCCATTCTTTTTTGTTGGGGGATGCTAATTTATCCTTCCAATTTTAGATACATGAAAATTCTTTCCCTCGGGTTTATTTTTTTATTCATCAATCCTATACTTTACTCTCAAACTAATGAAATAAGTTTTGAACATTATTCCACTGATCAAGGATTATCCTCACCAGTAGTTAATTGTATTATTAAGGATAAAATGGGTTATATCTGGATAGGAAAAAACAGCGGTCTTGACAGGTTTGATGGAATTAATTTTAAATCTTATAAACATATTCCAGGAGATAGACTAAGCTTATCAAGTGGATTAGTTCTTTGTCTACTAGAATATTATTATTCAAAAAAGTAAATAGATTTTATAATAAGGTTTATGGAATGAAATTTTTTACATTGTGCGCGATAATTATTTTAACAAATACTCTGCTGCAGGCTTTGCCCGGCACGCATATTCCAAATCAAGTTAAAGAAGTTATTGCAGAAAAAACAAATGAAGTTATTAACGTTGATGGTTATTTAGATGAAAGTGTCTGGTCTAATGAATTTTCAGTTTCTAATTTTACACAATTGGATCCCATTGAGGGAACAGCTCCAACCGAAAAAACTTTTGTAAGAATTATTTATACAAATGATGCATTATATCTCGGTGCTCGATTATTAGATTCTTCTCCAGACTCAATAGTTGCAAGATTAGCACGAAGAGATAATTTTACCGACTCCGACCTCTTTATGTTTTTCCTTGATCCTTATAATGATAAGCGAAGCGGGTTTTATTTTGCAGTTTCTGCTGCCGGTACTTTATATGATGGTGTTCTTTATAATGATTACTATGGTGACGAAACCTGGGATGGAGTTTGGGAAGGAAAAGCACGTATCGATTCAGGGGGCTGGAATGTAGAAATGAAAATTCCTTTTTCCCAATTGCATTTTCAAAATAAAGATACGAATGTTTGGGGAGTAAATATGAGAAGAGATATTGCACGAAAAAAAGAGAAGGATTATTTAGTATATATCCCTAAAAATGAAAGCAGCGGTTTTGTTTCTCACTTCATAAATATAAAAGGAATTAATAAAATTGAATCTCTGTCAAGCATTGAAATTCTTCCTTACATAACAACAAGAGCAGAATACACTCATCCGCAGGCAGAAAATCCTTTTAAAAGTAGTTCCGAGTATATTCCCGGAATAGGTGCTGATATTAAAATGGGTATTGGAACAAATCTAACTTTAAATGCTGCTGTAAATCCTGATTTTGGGCAAGTAGAAATTGATCCGGCAGTAATAAATTTAAGCGATGTTGAAACTTTCTTTTATGAAAAAAGGCCTTTCTTTGTTGAAGGCTCAACCATATTTAAATTTGGGCAGGGAGGTTCAATAAATTACTGGGATTTTAATTGGCCTGGCCCAAATTATTTTTACAGCCGCCGCATTGGAAGAACTCCCCAGGGCTCAACACCTGATGCCAACTATGTCGATTATCCCGATGGAACTCATATTTTAGGAGCTGCTAAATTAACAGGTAAAATTGAAAATTGGAATCTTGGCGTTATTCAAGCTTTGACTAAAAGAGAATACGCTAGGTATCAATCAAATAGTATTTCTTCTGAATCGGAAGTAGAACCTTTAACTTATTATGGAATAGTTAGAGGACAAAAGGAAATTAATGAAGGAAGACAAGGCATCGGATTTATTTCAACTTTAGCTGCAAGAAATTTTAAAGACGATAGATTAAAAGATGAAATTAATAAATCTGCCTATACAGCAGGAATTGATGGATGGACTTTTTTGGATTCCTCCAAAACATGGGTTATTACAGGATGGGGAGGAATAAGCAACGTTAATGGAAGTTCAAAAAGAATTACTGACCTGCAGACAAATTCACAGCATTATTTTCAGCGTCCCGACAATTCCATTTTGAGTGTTGATAGCTCAAGAACATCATTAACAGGATATGCCGGTAGAATTGTTTTAAACAAACAAAAAGGAAATTTCTTTGTCAATTCAGCATTTGGCATTGTTTCCCCTGAATTTGATTTAAATGATCTTGGTTTTTTGTCCAGAACAGATATTGTAAATATGCATATAGGAGGAGGTTATTATTGGTCGGACCCTACAGATATTTACCGTTATTTGCAATTTAGCGTAGCTTTATTCCGTAACTATGATTATGATAGGAAACATTACCTGGGAGGGAGTTCGCCACTTTGGCAATTGGCAGCTTCTAAACTATTATAATTTTACTTGGATTCTTGAATACAATCCTCAAACAATTAATAATATAAGAACCAGAGGAGGGCCCTTAACTCTTAATGCACCTGGTTATCGAGCAGATATAAATATTGATACGGACAGCAGAAAAAACTGGATTTTATCTCTGGGCACTAGTACTTATCAAGCAACCTATACAAGAAATTGGCATTTAAATTTAAATGTTGAATTGCGTCCGGCTTCAAATATTTCATTTAGCATTGGCCCTTTTTATGAAAAAGATATGGAACAATCACAATGGATTGGCTCTTTTGAAGATCCGTTAGCAATAAATACATTTGGAAAGAGATATGTTTTTGCAGAGTTGAATCAAAATACTTTTGGAGCTAACATAAGACTTAACTGGACTTTTACTCCGAAACTTAGTTTACAATTATATGCACAGCCTCTAATTTCATCGGGCAGTTATAAAAATTATAAAGAATTGAAACAACCTCGCACTTATAACTTTTTAGTTTATGGTGAAGAAGGATCAACCTTTAATCAAGAAAATTTAACTGCCGATCCTGATGGAAATGGGCCTGCTGGAAGTATCCAATTTTATAATCCCAATTTTAATTATAAATCTTTAAGGGGTAATGCAGTTTTACGATGGGAATATTTGCCAGGTTCAGTTTTTTACTTTGTATGGACTCAAACACGATATGATGTTGAAGATGTAGGAACCTTCCAATTAAAAAAATCTTTTACAAGATTACTTGATGCAGAACCGGATAATATTTTTATGATTAAATTCACTTATTGGTTCAATTTGTAAATAAATTTTATTATTCTAACTTGTATCCTAAACCAGTGAGTCTATTTTGACTTTACTATCATTTAAAAAACTCGTTCGTATTACCAGAATAAATCTTTTCTTAATCCTGTTTATTCTTTTTTCACCTCAACTTCTTTTTTCTCAAAACCACATTATGAAGTTTGAGCACTTGACGGTAGGTGATGGACTTTCCGGCAGCGTTGTTGAATGTATTATGCGGGATAGTAAAGGATTCATGTGGTTTGGCACGCGCAACGGGCTGAATAGATACGATGGTTATAAATTCACAATATATAGACATGATGTTAGTAATCCCAAAAGTATTAGCCATAATTGGATAAGTGGGGGAATCATTGAAGACTCAAAGGGGGATCTTTGGATCGGAACATTGGGTGGAGGGCTGAATAGATTTGACCGGGATAAGGAGATATTTTTTCAATACAAACATGATGACAAAGACCCAAATTCCATCTGTAATAACTTTATACAATATATATATGAAGATAAGTCAGGTAATTTATGGATTTGCACGGCTGGTGGTTTATCGAAGGTTGCTGCGCATGAGATTCTTGATACAAATGATAGTATCAAATTTGTAAATTACAAAAACAATCCAGAAGATCCCTATTCTCTGAGCGATGATTACGTAGTTTCTGCCTATGAAGATAACGAGGGATTATTATGGATTGGCACAGCATCAGGAATAAATTTACTTAACAAAGGCAGTGAAAGATTTATTAATAAAAATAATTTATCTGCCGAGAGCTATCCTTTTATTAGAAATCCTCTCCTGGGTGGAGGCGATATATTGGTTTCAAGAATATATTGCTGATGGAGACAGCCTTATTACTTTTAATGTTTGTGGTGTTATTTATAAACTAAATAAGAAGAATGATAAGATAACAAATTTTTCAAAATCTCTTTACCAATCTTTGAATATACCAGTTCCGGATGTCGGATATATTGATATCGGATATTATATGGAGGATAAAAATGGACAGGTTTGGATACACCCAAGGAATCAAAGAGGCCTATATATCACAAATAAGGCTAAGAATATTGCATTTGATCTATATCCAGATCCCCATAATCCTTTTAGTGTAAGCAGTAATTTCGTCGAAAGCTGGTATGAAGATAAAAATGGCATTATATGGATAGGTACATTGGGTGGAGGAGTCAATAAATATATTAAAGACAAGGATATATTTAGAGTAATAACCGTTGACATAAATGAGAGTGAATGTTCAGTTAGATCCATTCATGAAGATATTTATGAAAATGGGCTTATACTATGGATTGGCACTGAGGAACAAGGTCTTCTAAGATATAATATGGAAACCCGGGAAATAAAACAGTATTACATTAACTGCCCCATCAGAGCAATTTGTCAGACCAAATCTGATCCTGATAATATTTGGATTGGCACGCTTTATTGGGGACTGTTAAAGTTTAATAAGAAAAACAAAACCTTTTCCAATCAATACTTTAATAAATCAAAAGAGGACTTGAAAAAAATCAATCTTACTCATGTAATTCTGTCAATCACAATTGATGAAAAAGGAATACTCTGGATTGGAACTGTTGGAGGATTGATCAGGTTTGATCCCGATACAAAAAAATTCAAGCATTATTTTAGAGATTTGAACAATAAATATAGTCTCAGCGATAACCAAGTAAATTCTCTTTTTTTCTCCAATTATAAGAATGAACCAGTATTGTGGGTTGGAACCCGGCATGGGGGATTAAACAGATTTGATCCCGATAAGGAAAAATTTTATCATTTTAAAAATAATCCGGATGATTCTCTAAGTATTGCCAGTGATTATATAAGTTCTATATATGAAGATGATGAAAGTAATCTTTGGATAGGCACTACGAATGGATTGCAAAAATTTGATCGAATAAAAAATAAATTTTTTCGGTATGTAGATAAAGACGGATTACTCAATATTGATATTATGGGAATACTTGAAGGTAAAAATGGTATCCTCTGGCTGCATACAAAAAGTGGTATCTGCAGGTTTAATACCCAAAATAGAAGTCTAAGATTCCTTGATGAAAAAGATGGATTGCCAGCCAAAGATTTCTACCGTTACGCTTATTATGAAAACAAAAGGGGTGATTTATATTTTGGTGGCAATAATAAAATTCTTGTGTTTAATCCGGCAAAGATTCAAAAGAATACCAACATACCCCCAATCGTGATTACTGATTTTCAGATATTTAATGAATCAGTTAAACCGGGAAATGATTCTCCCCTTTCAAAAACAATTTCAAATACAGATGAAATTATCTTGCCATTTAACCAATCTGTGTTCTCTTTTGAATTTGCAGCTCTAGATTACACAATACCCGACAAAAATAAATACGCTTACAAAATGGAAGGCGTTGATCCGGATTGGGTATATTCAGACGCTTCCCATCGTTACGTGACATATACTAATCTTGATCCGGGTAAGTACGTTCTCAGAATAAAGGGTTCAAACAATGATGGAGTCTGGAATGAGGTTGGGACTTCAGTTTCGATTATTATTACACCGCCCTGGTGGGGAACATGGTGGGCCTATTCATTGTATGGGTTGCTCTTCCTTTCAACATTATATGGTTTAAGAAGGTATGAGTTGAACCGATTATCATTTAAAAACCAGGTTAAAATGGATGAGGCTGTACTTAGAGAAAGAGAAGAGATGGATAGAATGAAATCTAATTTCTTTGCAAATATCTCACATGAGTTTAGGACACCACTAACATTAATACTTGGACCGATAAAACAAATATCAGAAAAAATAAAAGACAACAAGACAAAGAACGAGCTTAAAATAATCTACAAAAATGCCGGAAAGCTTCTCAGACTTGTCAATCAACTACTCGACTTATCGAAAGTAGAATCAGGTAATATGAAATTGCAGACAGTTCCTCAAAATATTGTCTCTGTAATTAAGATTCTTGTTCTGTCTTTTTCATCTTATGCTGAAAGAAAGAAAATCAAACTGAAATTTGATTCAACTGAAGAAGAAATTATCACATACATAGATAAAGAAAAAATAGAGAAGATAGTAACCAATATATTGTCAAATGCATTCAAATTTACACCGGAAGACGGACAGATTGAAGTTAATGTGACGCGTTATTTTTCTTCATCCAATAGTAATAGTCATTCCGAACCTGCCTTGCCGTCAGGCAGGCTTGTTTCGGAATCTCCTAGCGAGTCAACGAAGCTGAAACGAGTTCAGCTTGACGATCAAGGATTTGTTGGAATATCTATTAGGGATACAGGGATAGGTATACCAAAAGAGAAACTTTCTAAAATATTTGACCGCTTCTATCAGGTTGATGATACGCATAAAAGAGAACAAGAAGGTACGGGAATAGGATTAGCCTTAACAAAAGAGCTAATTGAACTGCATAAAGGGAAAATAGAAGTAGAGAGTGAAGATAATAAAGGATCTAAATTTTCTGTTTACATTCCTTTAGGAAAGAAACATTTATTCCCTCAAGAAATTGTCGAATCAATTGAAACTCAAAGAAAAGTAACAGATTTAGTAATTGAAGAATATGATAATGAATTAAAGAAAAAAAAGCTGGAGTTGGATTTTAGCTTTAACAATGAAAAACCAGTTTTATTAATTGTTGAAGATAACTACGATTTAAGAAAATATATTATTGAAATCTTATCAGAATATTATAAAATAAGTGAAGCCGAAGATGGTGAAGAAGGATTTAGGTTATCGATAGAACAAATTCCTGATCTAATTATAAGTGATGTAATGATGCCTAAGATGGATGGATATGAACTATGTGATAAACTAAAGATAAATGAAAGAACGAGTCATATACCTATAATACTACTTACAGCAAAAGCCACGAGCGATGATAAAATTGAATGGATATAAAACTGGTGCCGATGATTATATAATGAAACCTTTCGAAGAAAAAGAATTAATAGTTAGAATAAAAAACTTATTGGAACAAAGAAAGAGAATTCATGAGCATTTCAGAAAACACGGACTTATTGAATTAGATGAATCAAGAATTACTTCTATTGATAAAAAATTCTTGGAAAGAGTATATAAGATAATAACAGAAAATATTTCAAATTCTTCATGCAATGTTGAATTCCTTGCAGAAAATTTAGCAATAAGCAGGGTTATTCTGCATAGAAAGATTACATCATTAATCGGTGAATCACCGGTTGAATTAATTAGAAGAATTAGACTTAAAAGAGCTGCTGATCTAATCGAGAAGAATTTTGGAAATATTACTGAAATTGCATATGAAGTAGGTTTTAATAATCCCGCTTATTTTTCGGAATGTTTTAAGAAACAATTTGGCGTTTCCCCATCTCAATACACTAAATAAATTATCAAAAATTAGTCTTTTTCAAATATTTCATTTCATAGAATTTACAAATCTGTAAAAGTTCTATACAAATCTGGTAGAAAATCCATCCCATAAGCGCGTAGTTATCCTCTGATTAACTTTTGGAGGAAAGGATATGCGCAAAACATTTGTATTTCTGTTAAATATATTATTATTTATACCCTGTCAATATATGAAACCGCAAAATTTTAATATTAATTGTGATATACCGGAAACTCATGAGAGTTTTACTTTGCCTAAACACTATGTGGGTCGATATATTACAAGCACCGGTATATTGCGAGTACTTGTAATTTTTGTTCGATTTGCTGATGATATTGAAGAAACAGAAATTTGGCCGGATTTCCATTTACTCCCTGACTGGGCACAATCTTTTGTCAATAATAAATACAGCTCAACCGGGGATTATTACCCTGAAACAGTAAGTAGATATTTTTATGAGAATTCTTATGGAAAATTACATGTTATCGGTGATGTTTACTTATGTAACCACGGATCATGATGAAAATTATTATCATCAATTAGCCTATCCATCTAATCCAAAAGCTGCTCGGTCAACAATCGAAAAGGAAGTTTTAGACAAATTAGATGATCAGCCTTATAATGTTGACTTCAGCTTGTATGATAATTGGACATATTCTGGAGAATTTAATAATGAACCCGGTAAAGATTCTCAAGTTGATATGATATGGTTTATAACTAGAAACCTGCATGATGAAAATTACAAAGACAATTATAGATTTGGTGTTGGTTATGCAAAATTAGACTGTCCGACCCATTTTAGAGATGGGGTAAAAATTATTGGCAGCTGTTTTCCAGGTTCAGGGATAGGAATGTTTGAACCGCATGTAAATTGGGCTATTAATTCTTCACTTAAATCAAATGGATCAAAGACAATAGTTAACCATGTTGCACATGAAATGACCCATTATCTTTATGGACAACATTTTGCAGATTTACCTCGTAAAATTTCTAGTTCTCGTTATAGTTCAAGCTTAAAGACTTATGCAGGCGGCTGGAGAAGTGTCTATAGTGGTTATGAAAAGTGGCGTCTCGGTTGGATAACTCCAAAAACTATTACCTCAAATGGGGATGGATATGTATTATATGATTTAGCATCAACTATAAATGAACCTGAAGGACCCACAAATTCCAGACTTTTTAAAATTGATATTCCGGGCACAAATCAATTTTTTCTGATTGAAAATAGACAATGGATTAGTGAATTTGAACCATATTATGCAGTGGATTGCGGTCGAAATGGTCTTTTAAAACCCGGAATTTTAATTTATCATTTCGTTAAAGATGACGAATATCTTTCCGTTTGTAGGGTAATAAAGTTAGATGCCGAGGGTCGTTTCAGATGGAAGATGTTATATCATGGAACGAATAATAGCAGTATGAACGATGATGTAATTGATAAAGAAAAAGCAGATCGTAAAAATGGATATACAGAAAGTGAAAATATATTTATTGAAGACTTTCAGGGTCAATATTGGCAGGCTACATGGCATCCAAGTGCTTTAACCCCATATGGCGGCGGTCCTTATCAATGTAAATATAGTCATGGAGGTACATGCGAAACCACTGACCTTAATGGTGATAGTCTCGATCTTTATCAAGTAGGTGATGTTCTAACTCCTTGGTCAAATCCTCCAAGTGATTATTGGAATGGAACCTCTTTTTCAGAAACAAATATTGGGATACAAATACTATCATTTAACCCAACAAATAAAAGTTATACAATTGCAGTGCGTATAAAAGACCCAATTAGTTTAGCACCTGCAAAACCTCAAAATCTTACAATTGAAGATTACAATGGTAACCCAAAATTAATTTGGGACCCTAATCTTGAATCGGATGTTAGTAAATATAAAATATATAAGAAAAAAGATTCAATTAATTTTGTTGAAATAGCCACAGT
>CAVSWT010000022.1:0-20667 GCA_963731745.1 uncultured Ignavibacteriales bacterium | reverse complement strand
TTATCATCAGGAATTTATTTCTATAAAATAACCGCTGGTAATTTTAGTGAAATAAAAAAGTTAGTTTTATTAAAATAAATTAGAGCAAAATTTGTAAGGATGAAGAAATAATTTTATTTAAAATCATTTAATACAGTTTAACTTTCAAATCATTTTTAATTGAATTATCGCCAAGAAAAACTATTAAGATATTTTTTTGAACTATCCCAAAAACTGCCATTATTCTTTAGTGCGGATTCCTAAGAGAGGAAAATTGTTCCAATTTATTCTCTTGCACTATCACATTTAAAATGTTTTGCAATCCATAAAAATTAATTTTCGTACTTTCATTTTTCCGGAGCATTTATATCGCTGCGACATCTTATATGATGAGACGCATCATTTTTTGAAAATCAATTTTATCTATTATCTTTTACTCATAATTATTATTAAATCTATATTGAGGGCGCAATGAGAAAACTTAAACAACTTTGGGCTTTAACTTTATTTACATCTTTATTTGCTATTTCATGTAGTACGGTACCAATTACCGGCAGGAAACAATTGGACTTGATTCCAAAATCTCAAATGCTTTCTATGAGCTTTTCACAATATGATCAATTTTTGCAAGAGAATAAAATAAGTACTGATCAAGCGGCAACAGCGCTAGTAAAAAAAGTTGGTAAAAATATTCAAATGGGAGTTGAAAAATATTTTGCTGATAAAAATATGTCCAGCCAGTTAAGCGATTACAAATGGGAATATAATCTTATCGAAAGCAAAGAAGCTGATGCCTGGTGCATGCCGGGTGGAAAAGTGGTTGTTTACACAGGCATATTGCCAATTACAAAAGATGAAAATGGTTTAGCAGTTGTACTGGGACATGAAATAGCACATGCTGTTGCTAGGCACGGTGATGAAAGAATGAGTCAAGGTTTAATAGCTCAGCTTGGAGGAATGGCTTTATCAGAAGCAATTAAAAATAAACCTCAACAAACTCAGCAGCTTTGGATGACAGCTTTCGGCGTCGGTGCACAAGTTGGAGTTCTTCTTCCTTTCAGTAGAACACAAGAAAGTGAAGCGGATCATCTTGGATTAATCTTTATGGCAATTGCCGGATACAATCCAAACGGCGCATTAGATTTTTGGCAAAGAATGTCTGCGCAAGCCGGCCAAGCTCCGCCGGAATTTTTAAGTGATCCAAAGAATTTAAACTCTTTCAAAATTATCCAAATCCATTTAATCCTAGCACTAATATTCAATTTAGTCTATCAAACAAGCAATTTGTTTCAATTAAGATTTATGATGTTTTGGGAAATGAAATATCATCACTTGTTAATGAAGAAAAGCAGCCTGGTATTTACGATGTTGAATTTAATTCTTTTG
This sequence comes from uncultured Ignavibacteriales bacterium, assembly GCA_963731745.1. GTDB lineage: Bacteria > Bacteroidota > Ignavibacteria > Ignavibacteriales > Ignavibacteriaceae > CAVSWT01. Next base: position 19,302 of record CAVSWT010000022.1, on the reverse strand, counting down.
ATATGAATAAAAGTTTATCATCAGGAGTTTATTTCTATAAAATTACAGTCGGATATTTTAGTGAAACGAAGAAATTAGTTTTGTTGAAATAAGAGTGATTAAAACTAATATGGCAAATTCAGTTATTTTATAACCCCCACATAATTTTCTTGTATACGTGATTGTAGGCCTTATTTCCGTTAGTGTAATTGTGCCATAATTAATCATTGGCTTTTAACTTAGAGAAAGTCAGGTGCAGAATGGAAAAAAGAAAGTTTTCCCTTTTATTAGTGATTTTACTAATACCGTTTTTTTTAGGTAATGTAAATTTAAAATGTTCAGCAATTCGTAATAATTGTATTGTTAATGTGCGTTACTATGCTGCTTTATCAAGAGGCAATGGGACAATTCATTCACTTGAAAATGGAGTAATAGGTTTTACGGATTTGGAAAATTCTGGATGTACAACAATTGAAATTTATAGAACATCCGGATCACGAAATATTTACTATTTGACTTATGTCGAGAATGTAACTCTAGGGGTTGGTGCAGGGGGCGTTATTGTCCGATACTTCCAAAATTGGGAAGAAGTAAATAGTCCAACCACAAAGGATCTTTATAAACTTTTTTTCGTTTCGACAACGTTAATAGCTGTCGGTGCAGAAGGTACTATTATTAAATCAACAGATTCGGGGTTAAATTGGGAACTAGTTAATCCACCTTCGTCAACTTTAAAATTAACTGATGTTTATATTGATTCCTATCTCTCTTCATTCGTCCAGGTAGTTGGAGAAGATTTAAGTATTTTTCAAACATTTAACGGAGGAGTAACCTGGCAAAAAATTGATCTCATAAAACCGGGTGGCTCCATATCAAAAGTTAATGAGGTTTTACCAGCAATTAACAGGTTATATCATTTTGATGGATTAAACGCATATATAGTTGGAGATTCCGGAACATTTATAAAAACTACAGATAACTTTTCTACGAGTGAAAAAATTGAATATATTGATTTGCAAACCTCTGAAAATTTAAATGATATCTATTTTATTTCACCGGATTCAGGTGTTGTTATCGGGGACAATGGGACAGTTCGGTTCACTACTGATGGGGGAAATGATTGGCTAGAAGATCCGGATTTAACTGCACAGCTTAAAGGTTTTAATCTTAAAAGAATTTCAGTTTATAATAATGAATTTGGAACCATTATTGCCGATAGTGGATTATCAATAACAGTCGCTAAGGATTCTAATTATTTTACAGCTGTTAATGAAGAACCTAAAAAAATTTCAAGTTATAGCTTATCTCAAAATTATCCAAACCCATTCAATCCTTCTACAAAAATAAAATATGAAATTCCAGCCCCTCCAAATCTCCCCAAAGGGGAGGTTTTAGTACAGCTTAAAGTATATGATATTCTTGGAAGAGAAGTTAAAACCCTGGTTAATGGACAAAAGCAGTCTGGGGCATATGAAGTTGAATTTGATGCATCAAGATTATCATCAGGAATTTATTTCTATAAAATAACCGCTGGTAATTTTAGTGAAATAAAAAAGTTAGTTTTATTAAAATAAATTAGAGCAAAATTTGTAAGGATGAAGAAATAATTTTATTTAAAATCATTTAATACAGTTTAACTTTCAAATCATTTTTAATTGAATTATCGCCAAGAAAAACTATTAAGATATTTTTTTGAACTATCCCAAAAACTGCCATTATTCTTTAGTGCGGATTCTTGAGAGGAAAATTGTTCCAATTTATTCTCTTGCACTATCACATTTAAAATGTTTTGCAATCCATAAAAATTAATTTTCGTACTTTCATTTTTCCGGAGCATTTATATAGCTGCGACATCTTATATGATGAGACGCAGCCGTTTTGAAAATCAATTTTATCTATTATCTTTTACTCATAATTATTATTAAATCTATATTGAGGGCGCAATGAGAAAACTTAAACAACTTTGGGCTTTAACTTTATTTACATCTTTATTTGCTATTTCATGTAGTACGGTACCAATTACCGGCAGGAAACAATTGGACTTGATTCCAAAATCTCAAATGCTTTCTATGAGCTTTTCACAATATGATCAATTTTTGCAAGAGAATAAAATAAGTACTGATCAAGCGGCAACAGCGCTAGTAAAAAAAGTTGGTAAAAATATTCAAATGGGAGTTGAAAAATATTTTGCTGATAAAAATATGTCCAGCCAGTTAAGCGATTACAAATGGGAATATAATCTTATCGAAAGCAAAGAAGCTAATGCCTGGTGCATGCCCGGTGGAAAAGTGGTTGTTTACACAGGCATATTGCCAATTACAAAAGATGAAAATGGTTTAGCAGTTGTATTAGGCCATGAGATTGCACATGCAGTAGCAAGGCATGGTGATGAACGAATGAGTCAAGGTTTAATAGCTCAACTTGGAGGCATGGCTTTATCTGAAGCAATTAAAAATAAACCTGAACAGACTCAGCAGCTTTGGATGACAGCTTTCGGCGTTGGTGCACAAGTTGGAGTGCTTCTTCCTTTTAGTAGAACACAGGAAAGTGAAGCAGATCATCTTGGATTAATTTTTATGGCAATTGCCGGATACAATCCAAATGGCGCATTAGATTTTTGGCAAAGAATGTCTGCGCAAGCCGGCCAAGCTCCGCCAGAATTTTTAAGTGATCACCCTGCTAATGATACCAGGATAAATGATATTAAAAAAGAATTGCCTGAAGCAATGAATTATTATAAAAAATAAATTTAAAAATATTTAACTTGCTTAATCAGTTTTCATCCCTTCTTAACTTTTACCAATAAAGTCAGGAAGGGTTTTTTTATAATACTAAATTTTGTTAATTTATTCAGCAAAGTTAAGTCCCGAAAAGCCTTATAAAATAGGCTGTTATGTGATGAACATTACTAATTTGTAATATATTTTTAATAATCTTTATCTCATAAATAAGTAAAAAAATTTGATAATTGAGAAAACACTTATTTTAAATCACCAATTTTAAAAGGGACATAAGCAATGAAACTTCCTAAAATTTTCCTTGCGCTAGCAATTTCATTTATTTCCGGCTGTACCGCTCTCATGCTTCAGCCGGCAGATTTTTCCTGGCCGGTTGAATCCGTGATGAAGGTCGATAATGAAGGTAACGTACAGGAAAATAGGTATGCGATATCATTTAATACTAAAGAGCTTTTTCTTCAGGAAACAGGTGATTCGCTTGGATTTAAAAACAAAGAATTAAGAGTAATTAGAGACACAAAAGGTTATTATTTTATGACGGCGAACGATTTTAAAGATGTCTATGTTTTTAATGCAGTTGATGGTGCATTGCAGTTAAAAAATAAAATTGAAATTTCAGATTCTGTAAAAATGAAGAGCCCGGCTTTAAATCAAAGACCTCCTTATATCGAATTAACTTACAATTCTAATCATCTAAATTTAAATGATGAAGGAATTGTTGAGGAGGAACAGAAATGAAAAAATTAAATTTTATTTTTATTTCAATTGTTGCATTATTTGTAATTTCAAGTTCATCTATACAAGCTCAATCTGATTACGAAATCGTTCAAAAATTTAAAAATGAAAAACAGGAAATTGAGAAGTCAATAAAAAATGCAACTTCATTAGACGAGCTCGATAAACTTCAATATAAAATAGGACAATTTCGTTTAGATTTTCTTAAGCATAAAGATCTTTTAGACAAAGGACTTTATCCTGATGATTTTGATTCATCAATTGAACAGCTTAAAGCAACATTAACACTTCGCAAAACTGATTTTTCCCAAATAAATGATTTACAAACAGAAGTTACACAACTGCAGTCACAAGTTGATATTTTGAATACGCGAAATACAGAGTTGATAAATAAAGTTCAAACATTGGATGCTCAAAGTAAAAAGGACAAAAGCCGTATATCTCAATTAGAAAAAAGTATTGCTGAACTTCAAGCATCTATGAAGAAAAGAGATGAGCTGGTAATGAATATGCTGGACAGCCTATTACCGCCTCCTTACCGCGGCGGGCAGCAGCTTTCTTCTAAAGAAAAACAAAAAGTTTATTCTGAAATAAAGAAAAATAATATCATCGCAAATTTGAAAAGATCAATAAATGATAACATAAAATTTTTAGAAGTAACTACTTTAACTCCTAAAGATATTGATGCTATTAAAAAACAGCAAAATGAATTTATGAGTTTGTGGCATAGTATAGGTCCAAAAATTGTTGATATATATTCGGAAAAAGGTGAAAATGTTAATCATCTAAAAGAAATAGATTCTTCATTCACTTCATGGCATGACGCCTTAACCCAGCAAATCTGGAATTCAGTCAGGGAAAAATTCAATCAGCATAATATAATTTTAAGCAGATTCACAAGCGGCAAAGATTTTACTAACAAAGTTACCGCATATATAAATGATGAACGAAAAAATATTAAAGCAAAAGGTGAGGAGAGTGCGGAAAAAAGTTATAATAATTTTGCTGATAGTGTTTGGTTCGGTGATGTTAAACCAAATTGGGTTCCGTATTTAATTGATAATAACATGCTTACAACGGCTCAAAAGGACACGATTGAAAATCATATTTCGCTGTGGAAATCTGAAGTTAGCCCTGAAGGATTTAAGTGGATTTACTTAATTATCGCTTTAATAATTATCATTATAGCCGTACTATTTGTAATTAAAAGATCGAAGGATATTAAAAATAAAAAAACAAATGGCGTAACTAAAAATTAATTAGTTTATTCTTTTTCCTTAATCATTAAAAGCAGATTGTGAATATACGATCTGCTTTTTTATTTGATTTTTTATCTGTGATATGAATCAGGTTAGAACCTATCTCTCGTCACTATTTACTATAATTACTTAAAATAGAAAATAAATTATGACAACCATTAAATTAATTATAAATAAAAAAGCAGGGCAGAGGTCAAAGGGTTCAACTACAAATATTGAGGATGAGATTGTTCAAAAATTTAATAATCATAATATTAATGCAGAAGTGCATAAAATAGAAAATGAAAAATTAGAAGAACTTGTTCAAGATTCAATTGCTCAAAAAATTGATGCAATTGTTGCGGTTGGAGGCGACGGTACTTTAAGCAGCGTTGCATCCGCATTAGTTGATAAAGAAATCCCTTTGGGCATTTTACCGCTTGGAACATTAAATCATTTCGCAAAGGATTTAAATATTCCATTAATGTTGGAAGAAGCCATAGAAATAATTACAGAAAATAATATCCAAAAAATTGATGTGGGTGAAGTGAACGGAAAAATTTTTATAAATAATTCATCAATTGGCTTTTATCCTAAGATTGTTCGCAAAAGAGAAAAAGAGATTAATAAATTTGGGGGAAATAAATGGATAGCAATGGGTTCAGCAATGATTAAGCTTTTCCCAATTTTTCCTTTTCATCACGTAAATGTTAAAACGGATAAAAATAGTAATAGATGTAAAACGCCGTTCGTTTTTGTTGGCAATAACGAATACGCTTTTGATTTTTTAAATTTAGGCGGACGTGAAAAATTAAATGAAGGAAAATTGAGCCTTTATTACCCTGATACTTCAGGCAGAATATCGATGTTCAAATTTGCATTTTTAGCTTTGATAAATAAGTTGAATCAGACTGAAAATTTTAATTGCGATATTACTGATGCTGTGACAATTGAAGTAAATAAAAAAGTATTGCTTGTTTCAATTGATGGTGAAGTGGTTAAATTAAAACCTCCGCTTGAATATAATATTAAACCTGGTGCGCTAAAAGTGATTGTTCCGAAAGGAGGTTGAATAGTTGAGAAAGATAATTCATATATCTGATTTACATTTTGGGACAGAAGAGAAAAAAATAGCAGACGGTTTATTGGCAGATATTAATTTTCTCAATCCTGATTTAGTTGTAATCAGCGGCGATTTAACACAACGGGCGAGAAACAATCAATTCAAGGCTGCAAAAGAATATCTTGAAAAAATTAATTTCCCAAAAATTGTTATTCCAGGAAATCATGACGTACCGCTGTTTGATATATTTAATAGATTTTTCTTTCCATTAAATAGGTATAAAAAATATATTACAGAAAACTTAAACCCAATATTTGTTGATGATGAAATTGCAGTGCTTGGAATAAACTCTGCAAGATCTTTTACCTGGAAAAATGGTAGAATATCCATTGAACAAATCGCTGATATGCAAAAACGGCTTTGTAATATTGATGACAATATTTTCAAAATAATTGTAACTCATCATCCGTTTATTCCGCCGCCTGGAGACTCTGGAATCCAGCTTATCGGCAGATCAGTTAAAGCTTTAGATGTAATTGATGATTGCAAAGTTGACCTGCTTCTTGCCGGACATATTCATCATGGTTACAACGGAGATATAAGGCCTTATTATCCATCTAGAAAAAGATCAGTAATTTCAGCACAAGCTGGAACCGCAATTTCAAATAGGATTCGCAATGAACCCAATGCATTCAATTTTATAATAATTGAGCCCGGACGAATCACAATTGAAATAAAAGAATGGAATGGAAATGAATTTCAGAAAGCAATCTCAACAATTTATACCAACTACAATGACGAATGGAAAAGAGAAAAATAGGTTTACATTGTTATGAAGATTTTATTATGTATAATAAGAATGAAGATAAATGTTCAAATCAATTGTGATTAAATATGAAAGGAGAAACCGATGAAATCAAAAAATTTTCTGGCCAATTTTTCTAATCAAATTTACGCCTTGATGAGAATTGTAATCGGAATATTATTTATCAGCCACGGAATTCAAAAAGATATTTCAATAATAAATGGCACACTGCAGCTAAGTAATACTCTGCTTGTACTCGCTGCGGTTATTGAAACAATATTTGGTTTTATGATAATTATAGGTTGGCATACAAGATTGGCGGCATTTATCTGCAGTGGTGAGATGGCAGCAGCATATTTTAAAGCACATGCTTTTAAAGCTTTCTGGCCGATAATCAATGGCGGAGAAAAGGCTGTATTTTATTGTTTTGTATTTTTATTTATTGCCTCCTACGGAGCTGGAATTTGGAGTGTTGATAATGCACGGAGGAAGTGAAGTTATTGCCTATTGAAATTTTTTTAAAAATGTTATTTCTCATTATTTATCTTTAAACAAATTTAGGTAATCGGAAAACTCAAACTCACGGTTTCTTTTCCAGCCTGTTTTTTCTTTTAGGATTTTTAATCTTTCAAAATCAGCGATGATTGAATTTGCTGTAGGCAAAGATACTCTCAATTCAGTCTGAATTTCTTGCACATTTACCACTGGTTTTTTATATAAGTATTTCATCAACTGCTTTGCTGTTGGTAATTTCTTACCTAGTCCGGGAAGAATTTTATCTTCTATCTTTTCTTTCAGCTTCAATATTTCTTTAAATGTGATAATACTTTTATCGCTGGTTTCAATTATTCCAACAAGAAAAAATTTAAGCCATTGAGCCATATCATTTTTAATTCTTACGTTATTTAAATTATCATAATAAAGCTGCCGGTGCTTCTCAAAATAATCAGATAAATAAAGCGCCGGTTTTGAAAGCAAATTTGTGCTAACCAGGTAAAGCGTAATTAATAATCTTCCTATTCTTCCATTGCCGTCAAGGAATGGATGTATAGTTTCAAATTGGTAGTGTGCAATACCGGCACGCAGTAAATACGGTACTTCAACTTTATTGTTATGTAAAAATTTTTCAAGGCCGCTCATTAATCCATTTAATTCTGTATGAACCGGGGGAATATAAGTTGCATCTTTTAATGATGCGCCGCCAATCCAATTTTGACTTGCTCTAAATTCACCTGGATTTCTGTGTTCGCCCCTTACTCCGCTCATTAAAATTCTATGCGCATCTTTTAACAATCTTGTAGAAACCGGGAGAGTTTTTAGTTTTTCTATCGAAGTGTTCATTGCTTTTATATAGTTATGAACTTCCTGCCAATCATCTTTTCTTTCCGGCGCTATATCCGAACCGTTTTTTAATGCTTCCTCAATTTCAGTTTGAGTCCCTTCTATTTTGCTCGACTTGGTTGCTTCTTTTGCAATGTGCATTTTAATGAATATATCTATATCCGGAACCTGCAAAGAGAAAGTATCCAATGAACCCAGCTTCCTATTTGCTTCCGATAATAAAGTATTAATTTTACCGTCTTCCCATGTCCATTCATTATTTATAGGAGTGGGGGAGAAGCTTTTATATTCATATTGCTGCGAATAGCTTCCGCTTTTAAATTCTTCGATTTTCATGGATTTTTTAACTTTTACCTTAATTATAAATTCTTATAATTAAATATAAGGAATTTTCTTTAATTATAACTAATCTTAATTAAAGTTAAGGCGTTTTCTTTAATTATAAAATTTTATAATTAAAGATGTTTAATTAAGAGATAAAACAGGACTTGCTCTGATACAACTCCAGTATTAGAGTATGAAATTTGGTTTCGGATTTTTTCTTTGACAATATTTAAAACAACCATCGGCAACGGTTGCCGGGACTGCCACTTGTTGGGATTTGCTTTCAGAATTTCCTTTGACATTATTATATAAATGTAGGGGACGCAGATCTGCGTCACCTACAGGTTCTTTAATCTTTTAGTCTTTAAATCTTTTAATCTTTCATTCATTTAACCATCTAACTATTTAACAATTTAACAATGCAACCATTCAATCATATAATATTGTAATTTTTAATTTTATATATTTCCAATAAAAATAATTTCATACTATGATGCCTAAATGGCTTAAAATATTAATTGGTGCTTTAGTTTCCTTCATTATTGTATTTGTTGTAGGCGGAGTGATTTTTTATCATGTGTTAAAAACTTCTTTACCTGATTATAATGGGGAAGCAGCATCAGTTCATATCAAAAATAATATTACAGTTTATCGTGACAGCATGGCTGTTCCATATATTGTTGCAGCAAACGATGAAGACGCTGCATTTGGATTGGGATATGTTCATGCGCAGGAGAGAATGTTCACCATGGATATTGCGCGTAGAGCCGGCGAGGGAAGATTAAGCGAAATTTTCGGAAGTGCTACAATTCCATTTGATAAAATGTTTTTAACTGTGGGTATAAAAAGAACTGTTGAAGCAAACATGAAAAAAATGAGCGCGGAAGAATTAAAATTTCTGCAGGCTTATTCAAACGGAGTTAATTTTTATTTAAAGCAGGCTAAAGGAAAATATCCCGTCGAGTTTGATGCATTAGGTTATGATCCATATCTCTGGACGCCTGAACATTCTTTAATAATCGCGAGGATGATGGCATGGGAATTAAATATAAGCTGGTGGATTGATGTTTCATTTACTGATCTTGTTCAAAAATTCGGAGAAGAAAAAGTAAAAGAAATTTTGCCGGCATATCCCGAAAACGGTCCGTTTATTATTCCCCCTGAATTAAAAAAATATCCGCCCATAAGTAAATCATTTGTAGAAACAGATAAAGCTTTTAGAAAGTTTATGGGATTAAGAGGAACTCATATTGGCTCAAACAATTGGGTTGTGAATGGAAATATGTCTGCAAGCGGCAAACCTTTAATTGCAAATGATACTCATCTTGCATTCAGTGCGCCAGGAAAATGGTTTGCTGCCGTTATAAAAAGTGAAGCACGCGATGGCTGGGATGCAGCCGGTTTTACTTTGCCTGGAATCCCGATGATTGTTATCGGAAAGAATCAAAATATTACCTGGACAGTTACAAATTTAATGACTGATGATGCAGATTTTTATATTGAGAAATTAGACTCGGCAAAGAAAAAATATTTATACAATGATAACTGGTACAATCTTCAAGTAATTAAGGATACGATAAAAGTTAAAGACTCTACTTCTGTTGCATTTGAAATAAAATCAACCAGGCATGGGCCTTTAATTTCTGACATTCATCCTTACTCAATTTTATATAAAGATAGAAAAGAAAAAACTGTTCCTTTAAGCATGCGCTGGCTTGGTGATGATTATAGCGATGAGTTTTTAGCTTTCTATAAAATTAACAAAGCAAAAAACTGGGATGAGTTTAAATCTTCATTTAAAACTTATTCTGTCCCGGGTCAAAATTTTGTTTACGCTGATAAAGAGGGAAATATCGGTTATATAATGGGTACACGGATTCCAATTCGAAACAGTGAAAGTGCAGCTTTTGTTTGTGATGGGACAACAAGTAAATATGATTGGAAAGGAATTCTAAACGCAGAAGATTTGCCGAACTTATTTAATCCACCATCTAATTTTATAGCTTCTGCTAATAATAAAACTATAAAGAATTTTAAATATTACATTTCAAACTTATGGGAGCCGCCTTCAAGGTATGAAAGAATTGTTGAACTGCTGAGTCAAAAACAAAAACATTCTGTTAGAGATTATGAAAAGTATCAGAATGATTTTATCTCGCCGTATGCAGAAAAAATTACACAATATATTTTGAATGCATTTAAAAATGTTAAAGTAACCGACAAAAATTTAAATTTAACATTAAAGCTTTTCGATGAATGGAATTATGAGTTTGATGAATACAGTCAGGTGCCGGCTATTTATGCTGTGTTCTTCAATCATCTATTAAAAAATATTTTTTATGATGAAATGGGTGAAGAACAGTTTAATGAATTTCTATTTGTTGCGAATGTACCTTACCGCAGTGTAATTCAGGTTTTAAGCGATTCGACTTGCACATGGTTTGATAATACAAACACAAAGAATAGAATTGAAACAAAGAATGAAATTATCAGAAAAAGTCTTTCCGATGCTTTAACTGAGTTGGAATATGAATTCGGAAAAGATTTAAAAGAATGGCAGTGGGGAAAGCTTCATCAAGTTACATTTAAACATGCATTTTCTGGTGTCTCTTCAATACTTGATAATTTCATTAATATTGGACCTTACAGTATTGGTGGTGATGGTACTACTATTTTTAATACTGAGTATCCTTTTTATGAATCAATTAAAAAATATCCGCGCTTTACTCATGATCAATTTGAAAATAATCTTGGCCCTTCAATGCGTTACATTTTTGATTATTCAAAGCCTGATTTATTCTATATGATTCTTCCAACCGGGCAAAGCGGAAATGTAATGAGTGATCATTATAAAGATATGACAGATATGTGGCTGCATAGAAAATATATAACTGTTAGGACTGATTTAAATTCTATTGAACAGAATAAGAATAAGTATATTATTAAACCCACTCGCTAATTTGCAGCATAGTTATATTGTCGAATTGTTTAACTGTTAAATGGTTATTTTGTTGTATTGATTTAAGCAAATAGTTAATAAGACAATTCGACGATTAAGCAATTAAACAATTTTATTAATTATTATATTAAATTTACCTAACTTAAAATAAATAAGAATAGATTAGATGAAAGTAATAGAACATTTACAAAAAGCAAAAGAACCATTAATTAGTTTTGAGCTTATTCCGCCAAAACGCGGCGGTGATATAAAAGGATTATTGTCTGTTTTAGATGACATAATTAAATATCGTCCTCCGTTCATTGATATTACCAGTCATTCAGCTGAAGTTATATATGATGAAACGCCAAAAGGAATTCAAAAGAAAATAAAACGCAAACGTCCCGGCACACTTGGAATCTGCGCATTAATTCAAAACAAGTACAACGTCGATGCCGTTCCTCATATTCTTACAAAAGGATTTACGCGGGAAGAGACTGAAGATTTTTTAATTGAATTAAGTTATCTGGGAATTGAAAATGTGCTCGCTATAAGAGGCGATGACAATGGATATGAAAAACCTGTTCCGGAAGGCAAAAGCGTAAATAAATATTCTTCTGAATTGGTGAAGCAAATTGTTGATATGAACAAAGGCAAATATCTTGAAGAAAATTTACTGGATGCTGAACCGTCAAATTTTTGTATCGGCGTAAGCGGATATCCTGAAAAACATTTCGAAGCGCCGAACTTAAAAACGGATATTCAATATGTTAAAGCAAAGGTTGATGCCGGCGCTCATTATGTAGTAACTCAAATGTTTTATGATAACAAAGTTTATTATGATTTTGTTAACAAATGCAAAGCTGAAGGTATTACTGTCCCTATAATTCCAGGCTTAAAAATTTTAACTGCTAAGTCTCATTTAATTAACTTACCGAGAAATTTTTATATCAATTTACCAGATGAATTAGTCGACGAAGTTAGTGCAGCCAAACCTGAACACATATTGGATATAGGTGTTGAATGGGCGGCTAAGCAAGTTGAAGAGCTTTTAAATAAAAATGTTCCAAGTGTGCATTTTTATATTATGCAGAATTCAAAGCCTGTGATAAAATTGATGGATAGATTAAAAATATTTAAGAAAATTGCGTGAGCATGGATCAAAACAATATTCCGAAGTTAAAAAAAATAAAATGGGGAGTTGCCGGACTCGGGAAATTTTCAGAATTTACTTTCATTCCCACTCTTCAGCTGTTACGAAAAAGCTCTTTGAACGCGGTATTCAGCAATGATAATAAAAGAGCAAAAGAAATTGCTGATAAATTCGGTATTAATAGTTATTACAACAATTATACAGAATTTTTAAAATCAGATATCAATACTGTATACATTGCAAGTGCAAATTCTGATCATTACTATCAGGTAACAAAAGCCGCTGAAGCAAAAAAAAATGTTTATTGTGAAAAGCCCTTAGCCATCACTTCTCATCAGGCAAAAGAAATGGTGGAATGCTGTAAGGATAATAATGTTTTATTTGCGGTTAATTATGTTCACAGGGCTCATCCATTGGTTATAAAAGCTAAAGAGATATTGAACAGCCAAATGCTGGGTAAGATAGTTTCCATCAACGTTAATTTTAATATTGATCTTCCGCCGGGAAGTAATTTCAGATATAAAAAAGAATTAAGCGGCGGCGGTGCACTGCGTGATATCGGCACGCACATGATTGACCTTCTTAGATATTTTGGCGGAGAGATAACAGAAATTAATGGGGTGGTGGATAATATCATTTATAAAAGTGAAGTTGATGATTTCGCATCTGCTATAGTTAAGTTTAGAAGCAACGCTTACGGTTATTTTAATGTTTCTTACAGTACAAAAAAAGCATTTAATAGAATTGAAATAATTGGCCACACTGGTGCACTTAGTGTTGAAAAGGTAATTGCTGCAAAAAATGTTCATTCAAAATTAACTATTCTTCTTGATGGAGAAGCCAAAAAAGCGTTTAGAAAAAGAGCAAATAAAATGCTGCTGATGCTACGGTCAGTTCAAAAATCATTTCTCAACAATGAAGAACCAATTGCAACTGGCACTGACGGCTTAATTAACATGCAATTAATGGAAGAGCTTGAAAACAAATGTCTCTCAAAAGCGAATTAGTTGAAACCTGCCATAAAGTTTATGCAAAAGGATATGTCTCTGCTTATGATGGAAATCTTTCTGTAATTACTCCCGATAATACAATATTAATTACCAGATCAGCTGTTCGAAAAGGTGATGTTACAGAGAATGATATTTTAGAAATAGATCCTTCGGGAAATATAGTAAATGGAAGAGGCAAAATTTCTACCGAATATAAAATCCATTTATTTGCTTATGCAAAAAGACATGAAGTTAATGCAGTTGTTCACTGTCATCCCATTTATGCCACGGCTTTTGCATCTTTGGGGGAAGGATTAACAAAACATATTTTTCCTGAAGTAGTTTTAACATTGGGTAAAGTTCCTCTTTGCAAATATGCAGCACCGTCAACTGATGAATTACCATTAAGCATGGAGCCATACATTAATTACGCATGGGCATTTCTATTTCAGAATCATGGCGCCGTAACTTTAGGGAAAAATTTAAAAGATGCTTACAATAAAATGGAAAAATTGGAACATGCAGCTCAAACATTGTTTGCAGCAAATTTGCTTGGCGGCGCTAAAGAATTGCCTCCTGAAAGAATAAAAGAATTATTAAGCCTTGCTAAAGATAGTTACGGATTGAATGTTGATGAAAGAAATATTTTTTAGTTATTTAAAAATGTATGTCAGTCTGAGCCCTCTCGAGGACTGAAGGAAATGATTGACAATAAAACTTCACACTTCGATAAACTCAGTGTGACAATGACAATGCCAGTCTGAGCCTGTCGAAGACTGAAAGACGTGATTGAGAATAAAAATCGCAATTTGAAAAATTCAGTTTGACAATCAATATGTTGAAACAAATTCTACTAAAAATAAATTTAATAATATGACAAAAAATAAACTCAACGTAGCATTGCTTCTTGGCGGAACTTCTCCGGAAAAAGAAGTTTCAAAATCTTCGAGTGCAGCTATTTTTAAAGCACTTAAAAATTTAGGTTACAACGTTAGGTTGATAAACCCTGCCTACGGAATTATTCAGCCAAAAGATGAAAATGATTTTTTTAATGAAAAAGAATTCGCAGAAATTTCAAATAGAAATTACGTTGAAGCGATCAATTCAAAACTATTTGACGATATTGATATAGCATTTCTTGGACTGCATGGTAAATGCGGCGAAGATGGTGTTATTCAATCGATGTTGGAATTAAGAGGAGTAAAATACACCGGCTCAAAAGTATTAGCTAGTGCTATATCGATGGATAAAGCTATGACGAAAATATTGCTGCAGCATTACGGAGTTGAAACTCCTAAATGGATTGTTGCAAAGAAACACAGCTATAAAGTTTCGGAAATAAAAAAAGGAATTGAAGATAACTTAAATTATCCGTGTGTAATAAAACCAAATGATCAAGGCTCTACTGTTGGATTAACAATTTGTAAGGATGCATCGGAAGTTGAAGAAGCAATTAATTTAGCTTTAAATTTTTCAGATAAAGCTTTAATTGAAGAGTTTATTCCTGGAAGAGAATTAACCGTTGCAGTGCTTGAAAATAAATCCCTTCCTGTTTTGGAAATAAAACCCAAACATGGGATTTATGATTACGAATGTAAATACACTTCTGGAATGAGCGAATATGAAGTGCCTGCTAAAATCACTACAGATGTTTTTGAAAAAATTCAATCACAGGCACTATTGGCTTTTCAATCGCTTGGATGTGAAAATTATTCCCGGGTTGATTTTAGATTGAATCCAGATAATCAAGCATACTGTTTGGAGGTAAATACACTTCCGGGCATGACAGCTACCAGTCTTGTTCCTAAGATGGCAAAAGCAGTAGGTATCTCATTTGATGAATTAATCGAAAAAATTATTCAGCTAAGCTTGTAATGCTTTCATTCAAAAATAGAAAAACAAAATTTTATATTTGGCTAACCATAGTTCTTATTGGTGCTGCTTACTTATTTTTCAATGAATTTGGATTGTTAAAATTGATTCAGCTAAAAGATGATGTTGATACCCTGCAGCAAAAAATATCAATAGTCGACGAAGAAAATAAAGCTCTTGAATCTGCAATTGATTCACTTAAAAGAAAAGAACCTGCCAAGATTGAACAAGTTGCCAGAGAAAAATATGACATGATGCGTAAAGGTGAAAAAAAAATTGAAATGAATGAAGTAGAAAAATAAACATGGCAAAATTTAACCTTCCTCAAATACCTTTAGCAGAAAGAATTCGTCCCAAAGAAATAAATGAATTTAAAGGCCAGCTTGAACTCTTGGGTGAAGGTAAGCCAATTCGTTTGATGATTGAGAACGATGCTTTGAGCTCCTTCATATTATGGGGCCCGCCGGGAACTGGTAAAACAACTATTGCAAAAATTATAGCTAATAAAACGCAGGCAGAGTTTCATCAATTGAACGCAGTTTCATCAGGCGTAAAAGATATACGCGCTATAATTGAAATTGCTTCTCAGAATAAATTGATGGGTAAGAAAACAATTTTATTTATTGATGAAATCCATCGTTTCAACAAAGCACAACAGGATGCTCTTCTTCATTCGGTAGAAGAAGGTATTATAGTTTTGATTGGCGCAACAACAGAGAACCCATCATTTGAAGTTATACCTGCGCTTCGAAGCAGAGCAAGAGTTTTTATTCTTGAAGAATTATCAAAGCAAAATCTTTTAGATATTTTAAATTCAGCAATTAAAGAAGATGAATTCTTGTCAAAGCTTCAAATAGCTGAAGTTGATTCTGATTTTTTAATTTATCTTTCAGGCGGTGATGCAAGAACATTATTAAATATTTTTGAAGCCGCTGTAACTCAGGAATACAATTCTCAACCAATTAAGATTACAAAAGCTGTTTTAGAAAATGTTGTTCAGAAAAAAAATATTTTATACGATAAAGGAGGAGAAGAACATTACAATGTAATTTCGGCTTTCATTAAAAGTGTGCGGGGTAGTGATCCCGATGCCGCTTTGTATTGGATGGCTAGAATGCTGGAAGGCGGTGAAGACCCCTTATTTATTGCCCGAAGATTAGTTGTTCTTGCTTCTGAAGATATAGGAAATGCATCTCCAAACGGACTCGTTTTAGCTGAAGCCGCATTTGAGGCTGTGCATAAAATCGGTATGCCTGAGGCGAGAATTATTTTAGCGCAATGTACAACATATTTGGCATCATCACCCAAAAGCAATGCATCTTATTTAGGTATTGACGGAGCGATGGCAGCAGTTAAAAATAATCCTTTATTTCCGGTTCCGATTCATTTAAGAAATGCTCCAACAAAACTTATGAAAGAAATTGGGTACGGGAAGGAATATAAATATCCTCACGACTTTGCAAATCATTTTTTGGAGGAAAGTTATTTACCAGACGATTTAAAGAATAAACAATTTTATTTTCCGACAGAAATTGGACAAGAAAAGAAGCTTAAAGATTGGTTGAAATTTTTATGGAAAGGAAGAAAGAAATATTAAAATTTAATAGTCCATTACTCTTTTACTAATCCACATATTATTTATAAAAGAGCAAACATCTTTCCCGGCAGCTGCTTTACCAAACCTTTAAATTCCAGAGACAACAAATGAACAAGACAATCAGAAGTTGACAAATTTGTTAGCGAAGAAATTTTATCAATTTGAATAGGTTCATGAGTTATTGCCGCCATGATTTTTTCTTCAAACAAATTTAATTCAACTTGAGGCTTCGGAATGTTCTTTCCGAGAATTGGTTTTAATTTCAATTCAAGTGAAACTAAAATTTCTTCTGCGTTTGTTACTAATTGTGCTTCTCCTTTTTGGATTAGAAGATTTGTACCTTCTGATTGTTTAACTCCCAAATTTCCTGGTATTGTAAATACTTCTCTGTTCTGATCCAAAGCTAAAGATGCGGTTTGCATTGCTCCGCCGGTTTTCCCGGTTTCGACCACTAATGTTCCAAGACTTAATCCGGAAATAATTCTATTTCTCCGCGGAAAATTTTGCGCATCAGGTTTAGTCCCTAAATTAAATTCGGAAATTATAACCCCATTTTTAATAATCTGATCAAAAAGTTTTTTGTTCTCCGGAGGATAGATTACATCTAGTCCTGAGCCTATTACAGCCATTGTTCTACCGCCACTTTTTAAAGCAGTATGATGAGAAATGGAATCTATTCCTCTTGCTAATCCGCTGACGATTGTGATCCCTTGTGATGAAAGATCCGTTACAATTCTTTCGGCCTGCAGTTTACCATAAGAGGTCGGCATTCTTGTTCCAACAACCGCAATCGAGTAATTATCTTCTTCTTTGAATTCACCTAAGGTATAAAGTAATAAAGGCGGGTCATAAATTTTTTTTAATAAAGATGGAAATTCGGTGTCCCAAACAGTAATAATATTTCCGCCGATTTTTTTTAATTTAGATAACTCCTTTTCCGTATCAGAAAAAATTTCATCTTTCCTGGTATGAGCGCTATGAATTCTTTTTGCAAGGTTGGTACTTATTCCTTCAACTTCCATCAATGATTGGTAATCTGCTGAAAGAATTTTTTCCGTGGTTCTAAACTTTGAAAGAAGGTTTCTAATTTTTCCGGGGCCGATACCATCAATTGAAAGTAGAAGATTTAAATTAGTGAGCTGCTCTAAATTTAATTTGGTCACGATAAAGAAAAATTATTTCAAATTATTTTACTTCAATATTATCAACTACAGCAACAATAATTGTATGAACAGGTGCTTTTCTATGCCCGAAAATCTGTTGAACAGCACCACCTTCCTGCACAACCAAAACAGTGTCGCCGATTCCCGCACTGACTGTATCTAAAGCGATAATATCTTTCGCTTGGATGTAATTTCCTTCAAGATCTATTTGGTGGATAATTAGGAGCTTATGTCCTTTTAGATAAGAATTTTTTTGAGTAGAAACTATGTTGCCTTTAACTTTTGCCAGAAGCAACTTTGTTTTCCTCTGAATTTATTTTAGCGTTTTTATCTTCGTAAAATATCGAGCCTGGAAAAATTAACAAATAAGCTATTATCAGAATAATAGGCGAAAAAACTAAAGAAGCTGTACTATTCCATTCCCCGAGACTCATTACAAAAAATCCCAATATCAAAACAACAAATCCTAAAGCAAGCAATATATAATTTTTTTTAGTCCAATAAATTTTAAACGGTGAGACAAAAGCCTTTTTTGTTTGTCTTACATTTTTTCTCTTTACTGTTTTTGCCATTACATTATTCCTTAAAAAATAAAATAAAGCCCAGTGATGGGGGTACCACTGGGCTCGACTCGTTACCATCAAAGGGCAGGGGAGAACCCTTTGAAAGAGTCAATCGAAATATAAACTCATATCTACATTTTGTCAAGAAATAATTTATTTACTTATCTGGTAAACTATTTTTCTTATTGTATCAAATTGTAAATACGGATATTCTTCACGTATTGTATCTATTGCATCGCCGGCACTTACTTTACTAGCCCTAAGATGCTTAAATTTTTTACGTATTTGATAATCTCTTACTGACTTTTCATCAATTAATCCCTGGGAATTAAGTAAATCATAAATGTCATCGCTAATTAGGTCAGATAATGGATTATCTATTTTAGCTTTAATATTCTTCATCGCTTCTTTCCTTTCATTTTGTTTATAAACAATTAACCTGATTATGGGTATCAAATATTCTTATATACTTATTCCTCTAATAAAATGTTCCTAAAAAATAAAAAAACCGACCAGAGAAAATCCCTAAATCGGCATTCATTTGCTACTCTGGTATAACTAAAATAAAAAAATCTAACCTTGTAGCAAATCGCTTATAAAAAACTATCCTAAATTTTTCATACAAAATTAAATTAAAAAATGATAAAGTCAAGGATTAACTTGTTAAAAAATCTTATTAAAAATAGTGAGAGAAATTACAATAAAGTGACAAATAGCAAAGTAAAGATTAAAAAATGGAGTAAAAAATAGCTTGAGAATATTAACAAAAAATTGTTTAAGTTATTTTGTAGAAATTAAATATTA
>CAVSWT010000021.1:0-29578 GCA_963731745.1 uncultured Ignavibacteriales bacterium | reverse complement strand
AATCAGATAAATAAAGCGCCGGTTTTGAAAGCAAATTTGTGCTAACCAGTAAAGCGTAATTAATAATCTTCCTATTCTTCCATTGCCGTCAAGGAATGGATGTATAGTTTCAAATTGGTAGTGTGCAATACCGGCACGCAGTAAATACGGTACTTCAACTTTATTGTTATGTAAAAATTTTTCAAGGCCGCTCGTTAATCCATTTAATTCTGTATGAACCGGGGGAATATAAGTTGCATCTTTTAATGATGCGCCGCCAATCCAATTTTGACTTGCTCTAAATTCACCTGGATTTCTGTGTTCGCCCCTTACTCCGCTCATTAAAATTCTATGCGCATCTTTTAACAATCTTGTAGAAACCGGGAGAGTTTTTAGTTTTTCTATCGAAGTGTTCATTGCTTTTATATAGTTATGAACTTCCTGCCAATCATCTTTTCTTTCCGGCGCTATATCCGAGCCGTTTTTTAATGCTTCCTCAATTTCAGTTTGAGTCCCTTCTATTTTGCTCGACTTGGTTGCTTCTTTTGCAATGTGCATTTTAATGAATATATCTATATCCGGAACCTGCAAAGAGAAAGTATCCAATGAACCCAGCTTCCTATTTGCTTCCGATAATAAAGTATTAATTTTACCGTCTTCCCATGTCCATTCATTATTTATAGGAGTGGGGGAGAAGCTTTTATATTCATATTGCTGCGAATAGCTTCCGCTTTTAAATTCTTCGATTTTCATGGATTTTTTAACTTTTACCTTAATTATAAATTCTTATAATTAAATATAAGGAATTTTCTTTAATTATAACTAATCTTAATTAAAGTTAAGGCATTTTCTTTAATTATAAAATTTTATAATTAAAGATGTTTAATTAAGAGATAAAACAGGACTTGCTCTGATACAACTCCAGTATTAGAGTATGAAATTTGGTTTCGGATTTTTTCTTTGACAATATTTAAAACAACCATCGGCAAAGGTTGCCGGGACTGCCACTTGTTGGGATTTGCTTTCAGAATTTCCTTTGACATTATTATATAAATGTAGGGGACGCAGATCTGCGTCACCTACAGGTTCTTTAATCTTTTAGTCTTTAAATCTTTTAATCTTTCATTCATTTAACCATCTAACTATTTAACAATTTAACAATGCAACCATTCAATCATATAATATTGTAATTTTTAATTTTATATATTTCCAATAAAAATAATTTCATACTATGATGCCTAAATGGCTTAAAATATTAATTGGTGCTTTAGTTTCCTTCATTATTGTATTTGTTGTAGGCGGAGTGATTTTTTATCATGTGTTAAAAACTTCTTTACCTGATTATAATGGGGAAGCAGCATCAGTTCATATCAAAAATAATATTACAGTTTATCGTGACAGCATGGCTGTTCCATATATTGTTGCAGAAAACGATGAAGACGCTGCATTTGGATTGGGATATGTTCATGCGCAGGAGAGAATGTTCACCATGGATATTGCGCGTAGAGCCGGCGAGGGAAGATTAAGCGAAATTTTCGGAAGTGCTACAATTCCATTTGATAAAATGTTTTTAACTGTGGGAATAAAAAGAACTGTTGAAGCAAACATGAAAAAAATGAGCGCGGAAGAATTAAAATTTCTGCAGGCTTATTCAAACGGAGTTAATTTTTATATAAAGCAGGCTAAAGGAAAATATCCCGTCGAGTTTGATGCATTAGGTTATGATCCATATCCCTGGACGCCTGAACATTCTTTAATAATCGCGCGGATGATGGCATGGGAATTAAATATAAGCTGGTGGATTGATGTTTCATTTACTGATCTTGTTCAAAAATTCGGAGAAGAAAAAGTAAAAGAAATTTTGCCGGCATATCCCGAAAACGGTCCGTTTATTATTCCCCCTGAATTAAAAAAATATCCGCCCATAAGTAAATCATTTGTAGAAACAGATAAAGCTTTTAGAAAGTTTATGGGATTAAGAGGAACTCATATTGGCTCAAACAATTGGGTTGTGAATGGAAATATGTCTGCAAGCGGTAAACCTTTAATTGCAAATGATACTCATCTTGCATTCAGTGCTCCAGGAAAATGGTTTGCAGCCGTTATAAAAAGTGAAGCACGCGATGGCTGGGATGCAGCCGGTTTTACTTTGCCTGGAATCCCGATGATTGTTATCGGAAAGAATCAAAATATTACCTGGACAGTTACAAATTTAATGACTGATGATGCAGATTTTTATATTGAGAAATTAGACTCGGCAAAGAAAAAATATTTATACAATGATAAATGGTACAATCTTCAAGTAATAAAGGATACGATAAAAGTTAAAGACTCTACTTCTGTTGCATTCGAAATAAAATCAACCGGACATGGGCCTTTAATTTCTGACATTCATCCTTACTCAATTTTATATAAAGATAGAAAAGAAAAAACTGTTCCTTTAAGCATGCGCTGGCTTGGTGATGATTATAGCGATGAGTTTTTAGCTTTCTATAAAATTAACAAAGCAAAAAACTGGGATGAGTTTAAATCTTCATTTAAAACTTATTCTGTCCCGGGTCAAAATTTTGTTTACGCTGATAAAGAGGGAAATATCGGTTATATAATGGGTACACGGATTCCAATTCGAAATAATGAAAGCGCAGCTTTTGTTTGTGAAGGAACTACAAGCAGATATGATTGGAAAGGAATTCTAAACGCAGAAGATTTGCCCAACTTATTTAATCCGCCATCTAATTTTATAGCTTCTGCTAATAATAAAACTATAAAGAATTTTAAATATTACATTTCAAACTTATGGGAGCCGCCTTCAAGGTATGAAAGAATTGTTGAACTGCTGAGTCAAAAACAAAAACATTCTGTTAGAGATTATGAAAAGTATCAGAATGATTTTATCTCGCCGTATGCAGAAAAAATTACACAATATATTTTGAATGCATTTAAAAATGTTAAAGTAACCGACAAAAATTTAAATTTAACATTAAAGCTTTTCGATGAATGGAATTATGAGTTTGATGAATACAGTCAGGTGCCGGCTATTTATGCTGTGTTCTTCAATCATCTATTAAAAAATATTTTTTATGATGAAATGGGTGAAGAACAGTTTAATGAATTTCTATTTGTTGCGAATGTACCTTACCGCAGTGTAATTCAGGTTTTAAGCGATTCGACTTGCACATGGTTTGATAATACAAACACAAAGAATAGAATTGAAACAAAGAATGAAATTATCAGAAAAAGTCTTTCCGATGCTTTAACTGAGTTGGAATATGAATTCGGAAAAGATTTAAAAGAATGGCAGTGGGGAAAGCTTCATCAAGTTACATTTAAACATGCATTTTCTGGTGTCTCTTCAATACTTGATAATTTCATTAATATTGGACCTTACAGTATTGGTGGTGATGGTACTACTATTTTTAATACTGAGTATCCTTTTTATGAATCAATTAAAAAATATCCGCGCTTTACTCATGATCAATTTGAAAATAATCTTGGGCCTTCAATGCGATATATTTTTGATTATTCACAGCCCGATTTATTTTATATGATTCTTCCTACCGGGCAAAGCGGAAATGTAATGAGTGATCATTATAAAGATATGACAGATATGTGGCTGCATAGAAAATATATAACTGTTAGGACTGATCTAAATTCTATTGAACAGAATAAGAATAAGTATATTATTAAACCCACTCGCTAATTTGCAGCATAGTTATATTGTCGAATTGTTTAACTGTTAAATGGTTATTTTGTTGTATTGATTTAAACAAATAGTTAATAAGACAATTCGACGATTAAGCAATTAAACAATTTATTAATTATTATATTAAATTTACCTAACTTAAAATAAATAAGAATAGATTAGATGAAAGTAATAGAACATTTACAAAAAGCAAAAGAACCATTAATTAGTTTTGAGCTTATTCCGCCAAAACGCGGCGGTGATATAAAAGGATTATTGTCTGTTTTAGATGACATAATTAAATATCGTCCTCCGTTCATTGATATTACCAGTCATTCAGCTGAAGTTATATATGATGAAACGCCAAAAGGAATTCAAAAGAAAATAAAACGCAAACGTCCCGGCACACTTGGAATCTGCGCATTAATTCAAAACAAGTACAACGTCGATGCCGTTCCTCATATTCTTACAAAAGGATTTACGCGGGAAGAGACTGAAGATTTTTTAATTGAATTAAGTTATCTGGGAATTGAAAATGTGCTCGCTATAAGAGGCGATGACAATGGATATGAAAAACCTGTTCCGGAAGGCAAAAGCGTAAATAAATATTCTTCTGAATTGGTGAAGCAAATTGTTGATATGAACAAAGGCAAATATCTTGAAGAAAATTTACTGGATGCTGAACCGTCAAATTTTTGTATCGGCGTAAGCGGATATCCTGAAAAACATTTCGAAGCGCCGAACTTAAAAACGGATATTCAATATGTTAAAGCAAAGGTTGATGCCGGCGCTCATTATGTAGTAACTCAAATGTTTTATGATAACAAAGTTTATTATGATTTTGTTAACAAATGCAAAGCGGAAGGTATTACTGTCCCTATAATTCCAGGCTTAAAAATTTTAACTGCTAAGTCTCATTTAATTAACTTACCGAGAAATTTTTATATCAATTTACCAGATGAATTAGTCGACGAAGTTAGTGCAGCCAAACCTGAACACATATTGGATATAGGTGTTGAATGGGCGGCTAAGCAAGTTGAAGAGCTTTTAAATAAAAATGTTCCAAGTGTGCATTTTTATATTATGCAGAATTCAAAGCCTGTGATAAAATTGATGGATAGATTAAAAATATTTAAGAAGATTGCGTGAGCATGGATGAAAACAATATTCCGAAGTTAAAAAAAATAAAATGGGGAGTTGCCGGACTCGGGAAATTTTCAGAATTTACTTTCATTCCCACTCTTCAGCTGTTACGAAAAAGCTCTTTGAACGCGGTATTCAGCAATGATAATAAAAGAGCAAAAGAAATTGCTGATAAATTCGGTATTAATAGTTATTACAACAATTATACAGAATTTTTAAAATCAGATATCAATACTGTATACATTGCAAGTGCAAATTCTGATCATTACTATCAGGTAACAAAAGCCGCTGAAGCAAAAAAAAATGTTTATTGTGAAAAGCCCTTAGCCATCACTTCTCATCAGGCAAAAGAAATGGTGGAATGCTGTAAGGATAATAATGTTTTATTTGCGGTTAATTATGTTCACAGGGCTCATCCATTGGTTATAAAAGCTAAAGAGATATTGAACAGCCAAATGCTGGGTAAGATAGTTTCCATCAACGTTAATTTTAATATTGATCTTCCGCCGGGAAGTAATTTCAGATATAAAAAAGAATTAAGCGGCGGCGGTGCACTGCGTGATATCGGCACGCACATGATTGACCTTCTTAGATATTTTGGCGGAGAGATAACAGAAATTAATGGGGTGGTGGATAATATCATTTATAAAAGTGAAGTTGATGATTTCGCATCTGCTATAGTTAAGTTTAGAAGCAACGCTTACGGTTATTTTAATGTTTCTTACAGTACAAAAAAAGCATTTAATAGAATTGAAATAATTGGCCACACTGGTGCACTTAGTGTTGAAAAGGTAATTGCTGCAAAAAATGTTCATTCAAAATTAACTATTCTTCTTGATGGAGAAGCCAAAAAAGCGTTTAGAAAAAGAGCAAATAAAATGCTGCTGATGCTACGGTCAGTTCAAAAATCATTTCTCAACAATGAAGAACCAATTGCAACTGGCACTGACGGCTTAATTAACATGCAATTAATGGAAGAGCTTGAAAACAAATGTCTCTCAAAAGCGAATTAGTTGAAACCTGCCATAAAGTTTATGCAAAAGGATATGTATCTGCTTATGATGGAAATCTTTCTGTAATTACTCCCGATAATACAATATTAATTACCAGATCAGCTGTTCGAAAAGGTGATGTTACAGAGAATGATATTTTAGAAATAGATCCTTCGGGAAATATAGTAAATGGAAGAGGCAAAATTTCTACCGAATATAAAATCCATTTATTTGCTTATGCAAAAAGACATGAAGTTAATGCAGTTGTTCACTGTCATCCCATTTATGCCACGGCTTTTGCATCTTTGGGGGAAGGATTAACAAAACATATTTTTCCTGAAGTAGTTTTAACATTGGGTAAAGTTCCTCTTTGCAAATATGCAGCACCGTCAACTGATGAATTACCATTAAGCATGGAGCCATACATTAATTACGCATGGGCATTTCTATTTCAGAATCATGGCGCCGTAACTTTAGGGAAAAATTTAAAAGATGCTTACAATAAAATGGAAAAATTGGAGCATGCAGCTCAAACATTGTTTGCAGCAAATTTGCTTGGCGGCGCTAAAGAATTACCTCCTGAAAGAATAAAAGAATTATTAAGCCTTGCTAAAGATAGTTACGGATTGAATGTTGATGAAAGAAATATTTTTTAGTTATTTAAAGATGTATGTCAGTCTGAGCCCTCTCGAGGACTGAAGGAAATGATTGACAATAAAACTTCACACTTCGATAAACTCAGTGTGACAATGACAATGCCAGTCTGAGCCTGTCGAAGACTGAAAGACGTGATTGAGAATAAAAATCGCAATTTGAAAAATTCAGTTTGACAATCAATATGTTGAAACAAATTCTACTAAAAATAAATTTAATAATATGACAAAAAATAAACTCAACGTAGCATTGCTTCTTGGCGGAACTTCTCCGGAAAAAGAAGTTTCAAAATCTTCGAGTGCAGCTATTTTTAAAGCACTTAAAAATTTAGGTTACAACGTTAGGTTGATAAACCCTGCCTACGGAATTATTCAGCCAAAAGATGAAAATGATTTTTTTAATGAAAAAGAATTCGCAGAAATTTCAAATAGAAATTACGTTGAAGCGATCAATTCAAAACTATTTGACGATATTGATATTGCATTTCTTGGACTGCATGGTAAATGCGGCGAAGATGGTGTTATTCAGTCGCTGTTGGAATTAAGAGGAGTAAAATACACCGGCTCAAAAGTATTAGCTAGTGCTATATCGATGGATAAAGCCATGACGAAAATATTGCTGCAGCATTACGGAGTTGAAACTCCTAAATGGATTGTTGCAAAGAAACACAGCTATAAAGTTTCGGAAATAAAAAAAGGAATTGAAGATAACTTAAATTATCCGTGCGTAATAAAACCAAATGATCAAGGCTCTACTGTTGGATTAACAATTTGTAAGGATGCATCGGAAGTTGAAGAAGCAATTAATTTAGCTTTAAATTTTTCAGATAAAGCTTTAATTGAAGAGTTTATCCCTGGAAGAGAATTAACCGTTGCAGTGCTTGAAAATAAATCCCTTCCTGTTTTGGAAATAAAACCCAAACATGGGATTTATGATTACGAATGTAAATACACTTCTGGAATGAGCGAATATGAAGTGCCTGCTAAAATCACTACAGATGTTTTTGAAAAAATTCAATCACAGGCACTATTGGCTTTTCAATCGCTTGGATGTGAAAATTATTCCCGGGTTGATTTTAGATTGAATCCAGATAATCAAGCATACTGTTTGGAGGTAAATACACTTCCGGGCATGACAGCTACCAGTCTTGTTCCTAAGATGGCAAAAGCAGTAGGTATCTCATTTGATGAATTAATTGAAAAAATTATTCAGCTAAGCTTGTAATGCTTTCATTCAAAAATAGAAAAACAAAATTTTATATTTGGCTAACCATAGTTCTTATTGGTGCTGCTTACTTATTTTTCAATGAATTTGGATTGTTAAAATTGATTCAGCTAAAAGATGATGTTGATACCCTGCAGCAAAAAATATCAATAGTCGACGAAGAAAATAAAGCTCTTGAATCTGCAATTGATTCACTTAAAAGAAAAGAACCTGCCAAGATTGAACAAGTTGCCAGAGAAAAATATGACATGATGCGTAAAGGTGAAAAAAAAATTGAAATGAATGAAGTAGAAAAATAAACATGGCAAAATTTAACCTTCCTCAAATACCTTTAGCAGAAAGAATTCGTCCCAAAGAAATAAATGAATTTAAAGGCCAGCTTGAACTCTTGGGTGAAGGTAAGCCAATTCGTTTGATGATTGAGAATGATGCTTTGAGCTCCTTTATATTATGGGGCCCGCCAGGGACTGGTAAAACAACTATTGCAAAAATTATAGCTAATAAAACGCAAGCTGAGTTTCATCAATTGAACGCAGTTTCATCAGGCGTAAAAGATATACGCGCTATAATTGAAATTGCTTCTCAGAATAAATTGATGGGTAAGAAAACAATTTTATTTATTGATGAAATCCATCGTTTCAACAAAGCACAACAGGATGCTCTTCTTCATTCGGTAGAAGAAGGTATTATAGTTTTGATTGGCGCAACAACAGAAAACCCATCATTTGAAGTTATACCTGCGCTTCGAAGCAGAGCTAGAGTTTTTATTCTTGAAGAATTATCAAAGCAAAATCTTTTAGATATTTTAAATTCAGCAATTAAAGAAGATGAATTCTTGTCAAAGCTTCAAATAGCTGAAGTTGATTCTGATTTTTTAATTTATCTTTCAGGCGGTGATGCAAGAACATTATTAAATATTTTTGAAGCCGCTGTAACTCAGGAATACAATTCTCAACCAATTAAGATTACAAAAGCTGTTTTAGAAAATGTTGTTCAGAAAAAAAATATTTTATACGATAAAGGAGGAGAAGAACATTACAATGTAATTTCGGCTTTCATTAAAAGTGTGCGGGGTAGTGATCCCGATGCCGCTTTGTATTGGATGGCTAGAATGCTGGAAGGCGGTGAAGACCCCTTATTTATTGCCCGAAGATTAGTTGTTCTTGCTTCTGAAGATATAGGAAATGCATCTCCAAACGGACTCGTTTTAGCTGAAGCCGCATTTGAGGCTGTGCATAAAATCGGTATGCCTGAGGCGAGAATTATTTTAGCGCAATGTACAACATATTTGGCATCATCACCCAAAAGCAATGCATCTTATTTAGGTATTGACGGAGCGATGGCAGCAGTTAAAAATAATCCTTTATTTCCGGTTCCGATTCATTTAAGAAATGCTCCAACAAAACTTATGAAAGAAATTGGGTACGGGAAGGAATATAAATATCCTCACGACTTTGCAAATCATTTTTTGGAGGAAAGTTATTTACCAGACGATTTAAAGAATAAACAATTTTATTTTCCGACAGAAATTGGACAAGAAAAGAAGCTTAAAGATTGGTTGAAATTTTTATGGAAAGGAAGAAAGAAATATTAAAATTTAATAGTCCATTACTCTTTTACTAATCCACATATTATTTATAAAAGAGCAAACATCTTTCCCGGCAGCTGCTTTACCAAACCTTTAAATTCCAGAGACAACAAATGAACAAGACAATCAGAAGTTGACAAATTTGTTAGCGAAGAAATTTTATCAATTTGAATAGGTTCATGAGTTATTGCCGCCATGATTTTTTCTTCAAACAAATTTAATTCAACTTGAGGCTTCGGAATGTTCTTTCCGAGAATTGGTTTTAATTTCAATTCAAGTGAAACTAAAATTTCTTCAGCACATGTTACTAATTGTGCTTCTCCTTTTTGTATTAGAAGATTTGTACCCTCTGATTGTTTAACTCCCAAATTTCCTGGTATAGTAAATACTTCTCTGTTCTGATCCAAAGCTAAAGAAGCAGTTTGCATTGCACCGCCGGTTTTTCCGGTTTCGACCACTAATGTTCCAAGACTTAATCCGGAAATAATTCTATTCCTCCGCGGAAAATTTTGCGAATCAGGCTTAGTACCTAAATTGAATTCTGAAATTATAACCCCATTTTTAATAATCTGATCAAAAAGTTTTTTGTTTTCTGGAGGATAAATTACATCTAAACCAGAGCCGATTACAGCGATTGTTCTACCGCCACTTTTTAAAGCAGTATGATGAGAAATGGAATCTATTCCTCTTGCTAATCCGCTGACGATTGTGATTCCTTGTGATGAAAGATCCGTTACAATTCTTTCGGCCTGCAGTTTACCATAAGAGGTCGGCATTCTTGTTCCAACAACCGCAATCGAGTAATTATCTTCTTCTTTGAATACTCCAACTGTATATATTAAAAGCGGCGGGTCATAAATTTTTTTTAATAAAGATGGAAACTCGGTGTCCCAAACAGTAATAATATTTCCGCCGATTTTTTTTAATTTAGATAACTCCTTTTCCGTATCAGAAAAAATTTCATCTTTCCTGGTATGAGCGCTATGAATTCTTTTTGCAAGGTTGGTACTTATTCCTTCAACTTCCATCAATGATTGGTAATCTGCTGAAAGAATTTTTTCCGTGGTTCTAAACTTTGAAAGAAGGTTTCTAATTTTTCCGGGGCCGATACCATCAATTGAAAGTAGAAGATTTAAATTAGTGAGCTGCTCTATATTTAATTTGGTCACGATAAAGAAAAATTATTTCTAATTATTTTACTTCAATATTATCAACTACAGCAACAATAATTGTATGAACAGGTGCTTTTCTATGCCCGAAAATCTGTTGAACAGCACCACCTTCCTGCACAACCAAAACAGTGTCGCCGATTCCCGCACTGACTGTGTCTAAAGCGATAATATCTTTCGCTTGGATGTAATTTCCTTCAAGATCTATTTGGTGGATAATTAGGAGCTTATGTCCTTTTAGATAAGAATTTTTTTGAGTAGAAACTATGTTGCCTTTAACTTTTGCCAGAAGCAACTTTGTTTTCCTCTGAATTTATTTTAGCGTTTTTATCTTCGTAAAATATCGAGCCTGGAAAAATTAACAAATAAGCTATTATCAGAATAATAGGCGAAAAAACTAAAGAAGCTGTACTATTCCATTCCCCGAGACTCATTACAAAAAATCCCAATATCAAAACAACAAATCCTAAAGCAAGCAATATATAATTTTTTTTAGTCCAATAAATTTTAAATGGTGAGACAAAAGCCTTTTTTGTTTGTCTTACATTTTTTCTCTTTACTGTTTTTGCCATTACATTATTCCTTAAAAAATAAAATAAAGCCCAGTGATGGGGGTACCACTGGGCTCGACTCGTTACCATCAAAGGGCAGGGGAGAACCCTTTGAAAGAGTCAATCGAAATATAAACTCATATCTACATTTTGTCAAGAAATAATTTATTTACTTATCTGGTAAACTATTTTTCTTATTGTATCAAATTGTAAATACGGATATTCTTCACGAATTGTATCTATTGCATCTCCGGCACTTACTTTACTAGCCCTAAGATGCTTAAATTTTTTACGTATTTGATAATCTCTTACTGACTTTTCATCAATTAATCCCTGGGAATTAAGTAAATCATAAATGTCATCGCTAATTAGGTCAGATAATGGATTATCTATTTTAGCTTTAATATTCTTCATCGCTTCTTTCCTTTCATTTTGTTTATAAACAATTAACCTGATTATGGGTATCAAATATTCTTATATACTTATTCCTCTAATAAAATGTTCCTAAAAAATAAAAAAACCGACCAGAGAAAATCCCTAAATCGGCATTCATTTGCTACTCTGGTATAACTAAAATAAAAAAATCTAACCTTGTAGCAAATCGCTTATAAAAAACTATCCTAAATTTTTCATACAAAATTAAATTAAAAAATGATAAAGTCAAGGATTAACTTGTTAAAAAATCTTATTAAAAATAGTGAGAGAAATTACAATAAGGTGACAAATAGCAAAGTAAAGATTAAAAAATGGAGTAAAAAATAGCTTGAGAATATTAACAAAAAATTGTTTAAGTTATTTGGTAGAAATTAAATATTCATTTTAGAATATAATGTTGTCTCAAATTACTCGGGGAATTTGCATGAAAAAGACATGTCTAATATTTATCATTTCAATTCTAATGCAATTTAGCAGCTATGCACAAAATGGCTGGAATGTAATTCACACATTTGATAGGGAAGTTGGATGTATTTCATTTAAGGATTCACTTACAGGGATTGTCTTCTCTCATTACTGGGGGGACGAATTGGGGAACTCTAAAATATATAAAACAACCGATGGAGGAATTAGCTGGAGCGAAATAAACGTCAGTGATTTTATCAATATATTAGCAATATAATTTATATTTCTAATAATACTTTTATTGGGGTGGGAGAAAAGGGGGCAATCATTAAATCAACAGATGATGGAGAAACTTGGTCAAAAAAAAACCTAGTCCAATTAACCCAACAACAAAGGTTGAATTTTCAATTCCAAAAACTGCTTTTGTAGATCTAAAGGTTTATGGTATTCTTGGAAGAGAAGTAGTTACTTTAAATAATGGTGAAAAACCAATTGGAAACTACAATGTAGAGTTTAATAAAAGCAATTTATCATGCGGGATTTATCTTTATAACCTAAAAGCTGGAGATCATTCTTCAGTAAAAAAAATGATTTTAATTAAATAAAAGTTAGCAGTTATATTATAACATAAAACAGAGATTAACATGAAATTCAAATATTATTTATTAGCATTCATAATCTGTTCATTTAATGTGAGGGCTCAAAATTCGTGGGTTCAACAAACTTCTGGTGTTTCAGTACTTTTAAATACTGTTAAGATAGTAGACCAAAATACGGCATGGGCTGCAGGAGATTCTGGTAAAGTAATTAGAACTACTAATGGCGGAATTGCGTGGAATGAAGTAGATGGTGGCAATTTTGGTGAAGCCTTTATTTGGAATATGGATGCAATAGATTCAAATACAGCATTTGTAACAATCTCACCTTTACCATTATCAAAAACATATATTTATAGAACTACTAATAGTGGAAATTCCTGGGAAATAGTTTTCACGCAAGAGGGAGGATTTATAAATAATATACAAATGTTGGACAAATTGAAAGGTATTGCTTACGGAGATCCTGTTAATGGTAAATGGAACATAATTAAAACAAATGATGGAGGGGCAACATGGTATCATATTCCTTCAGAACCGAATGCGGATAGTAGTGAAGTAGGAATGTATTATAACTCAATGTGCCTTACTGATTCTTTACATATATGGTTTATAGGTGATCAAAAAGTTTATCGTTCAGTTGATGGCGGAGTTAATTGGTCGTATTCCGAAACCGAAGGTTATTTTACAAGCATATGGTTTAATTCAAATAGTACAGGGGATGGCAAGTTCAGGCCAAAAAGCATATTTAAGTGTAGATTCAGGAAAAACTTGGACTTATGCATCAACGATGGGAAGTTTTTATGCTATGGCTGGCTCTGGGACGAAAGATTATTGGTTTGCAACTGATCCACATGTTCTTCATACTTCTGATTATGGTACTTCATGGTTAGATGAAATGGTATTGGATAATGGACAACTATTTGCCATAGATTTTGTTACTATTGGAAACATGGCGTATGGTTATGCTGCCGGAACTGGTGGTCAAGTAGTTCGCTATGAAGGAATCATATCATCAATTAAAGATGATAATCAAAAACCGGATGAATTTATTTTGGAACAAAATTATCCTAATCCATTTAATCCAACAACAAAAATAGAATACTCAATTCCCAAAACTTCATTTGTAACGCTAAAGGTTTATGATATTCTTGGAAGAGAAGTCGCAACTTTAGTTAATGAAGAAAAACGGGTTGGAAGATATGAAGCTGTTGAGTTTGATGGAAGTAGTTTATCTAGTGGGATTTATTTTTATAAACTTCAAGTAGAAAGTTATCTTCAGTGAAAAAGATGGTTATAATAAAATAGAGGGAGTAAAATAAAAATATCTATAAAATTTTTACTATAATTTTATTATGCAGTTTTTATTTCCGCACAAACTATATTTCCAATTGATAAATGAAATCAATGGTACTACGTAAAGCGGTTCCACTACGGGAAAATTTTTATTCTATAACTCACACAGGAAATACTGATACTCTTAGTAATGGATTCACAGAATAAAACTGTACAATTTATCTTTAGTGATAATAGTTACTAACTGGCTAGAATCAAAATATGGATATGCAACAATAATGGTATAATTTCAATGCAATATACCGATACTAATATTCATAATTTAGCACTTATCAAAGGTTTTGATATTAGCATCATTACAAATTTTTGCACTCAATTGGCTTAGCCGCTAATGATGGTTTATAATTACATGCTTCAAAGCTTTAGAAGATTACATAATAACTTTTACGAAACTATGGAATAATCATGTTTTTTTCTACATAGTTCAGGTAATTAGGCACCATATAACGGCTTAAAATTCGGAATATTTAATCATTAGGAATAGTTGAAAATTCCTATAGGCAATTATGGGATTTCTTTAACAAACAATGGATTCAAATTATTATTAAAGGAATATACAGAAATGAAGAGGTTTATTCTTGGTGACACGGTAATAAAGAATTTAGTAGACGTTAATGAAAATTAGCATTGCCAACAAATTATAATTATCTCAAAACTATCCCAATCCGTTTAACCCAACAACAAAAATAGAATACTCAATTCCGCAAAACTTCTTTTGTAAGACTAAAAGTTTATGATATTCTTGGAAGGGAAGTTGCAGCTTTAGTTGATGAAGAAAAATCAGTTGGTAGTTACAATATTGAGTTTAATGGAAGCAATTTATCAAGCGGGATTTATTTTTACAAAATTCAAGCTGGAGATTATTCTTTAGTGAAGAAAATGATTTTGATAAAATAATAATGGAGAAATAATATGAAACATTATTTAATCTTACTATTCGTTATTTCAGTATTCAAATCAATATGTGGTCAATCTGTTGTTCCTTTAGACATAGGTAATAAGTGGATATTTAATGTTGTTGAAATTACACGACACACTACTCCTTCAATAGATACAAGCATTTATATTAAAACTTATGAAGTAATGAAAGATACAATTATTTCAATTTACACAACTTATTTTAAGAGCTATAAAGTTTTAGTTACTTATAATTCAAAAATTGATTATGAATATTGGGACGCTGATTCAAATAAATTTTATATCCTATATTATTCAAATTACCCATTTTACCCTCCTTATATTGTTAAATATGATGCGCAAATCAAGAAAGATACGACGGATTGGTTAAACAATTATATAAAATTATATGAAATGAATTTTTTAAATATTCAAAATAGAGCAGCACAAGAATCATCTAGTCATGTGGGAATTCTTGATCATAGATGGGAATTCTACTACACAACAGCGCTCAATTTTGGAATAATTAAAATTAAAGTAATAACTCAAGGTTTTACTTTTCTCCAAGAAACTTTGGAAACAATTAAAGGGGCATATATAAATGGAATTATTTATGGAGATACTATTACAACATCAATACGTAATCAAAATAGTTTGTATGAGTTCTATATACTTTCACAAAATTACCCCAATCCATTTAATCCAACAACAAAAATAGTATACTCAATTCCCACAACATCTTTTGTGAAACTAAAAGTTTATGATATTCTTGGAAGGGAAGTTGCAGCTTTAGTTGATGAAGAAAAATCAGTTGGTAGTTACAATATTGAGTTTAATGGAAGTGGTTTATCAAGCGGGATTTATTTTTACAAAATTCAAGCTGGAGATTATTCTTCAGTGAAGAAAATGATTTTGGTGAAATAAAAAGTCAGGCTTTAATATGAAAAATTTCAGATTTTCCTTACCAATATTTTTGTTATTGTTTATATTCAATTCATTTCAAGCAAAAGCCCAATGGCAGCAAACCAGTGGCCTGTACGGTGGTGTTATTAACTGTTTAACTGTTTTGGATTCAAATTTATTTGTAGGGATAGGGAACTGTGTTTATATTTCCACAGATAACGGCATAAGTTGGAACAAGTGCTTGAATAATGGAGTGTGGGCTCTTGAAGCTATAGGATCTAATCTCTTCGCTGGCGGTAATTATGGCAGTGTTTATCTTTCGACCAATAATGGTGTAAGCTGGAAAGCTATCAATATTGGAACAGCTGCATCGGTAAGAGCTTTTGCTTTTTATTGTAATGGTATTGCAGATACCAATCTTTTTGCCGCAACCCAAGCAGGTGTTTTTCTTACTACTAATAGTGGATCTAACTGGACAGCTATGAATGACGGTTTGGAATGGCGTGATGTTTGGTCTATAGCTGTATCAAAGTCCAATATTCTAGCCGGTACGCAACGTGGGTTTTTTATTTCAACAAATAATGGAACAAATTGGACTAGAGTAAATAATGACCTAGCATATCAAAGTATATATTCTCTTGCTGTTTCAGGAAATTATCTTTATGCTGCTGACGGGCATTTGTATTTTTCAACAGACGATGGAATTAATCGGTCCGCGATTAATCATGATTCGATAAATGGATCTATCCATACAATCGCTGCCTCAGGTACAAATTTATTTGCCTCAGCTGAATATGGGCGAATATATCTTTCCGTAGATAATGGTATTCATTGGGTGGCACAGGAAAGATTACCTAACTATTTCGTTTCATCTTTTGCTTTCAATGGGCCGTATATTTTTGCAGGAACCGATAATGGTATTTTCCGCTCAACTAATAGTGGAATTAACTGGACAGAAGTAAATGCCAGGATTAGCTGGAACAACTGTACAAACACTTGCTTATTCAGACGGTAATCTCTATGCCGGAACTCGATTTTATGGTAAGAGTTTTTCGTTCTACGGATAATGGAGCAACTTGGACAAAACTTTTAAGAAAAATTGGATGCGAATTATACTTATACCAATTGTCTTCTTGCATCTGATTCTAGTCTCTTTGCCAGTATTGATAATCAAATTTTCTGCTCAAGTAATTACGGTACCAACTGGACTATTTCTGATAGTAATTTAATAAATACAAGTTCATTTGTAAAATCTGGATCGTATCTCTTTGCAGGAACGACGGGATACGGCGTTTATATATCCAATGATAACGGAATAAGTTGGACTGCCGTTAATGAAGGCTTAAAGATTTTAAATGTTAGTTCTCTTGCTATACTAGAAACAAATCTATATGCTGGAACAATTTATGGCGGTATTTTCCGTTCTACAGATAATGGCACAAACTGGACATCTGTAAATGAAGGTTTAACTAATACATACGTAAATTCTATAGTTGTTTCTGGTTCTAATTTGTTCGCTGGAACAGATGGAGGCGTTTTCCTTTCTACAAACAAGGGGTTAAACTGGTCTGTTGTAAATAATGGTTTCACATCTTTATATATAGATTTACTTGCTGCATCGGGTACAAATATATTTGCGGGGACTTATGGGAATGGTATTTTCCTTTCTACAGATAACGGTATGAATTGGAAAGCATTCAATGAAGGTTTGGTAAATAATTATATTTACTCTTTAACAGTATCAAGCGCATTTGTATTTGCTGGGACTGATGGTAACGGTGTAGTGAAAAGACCTCTTTCTGACATAATAAATTCAGTGAAAAGCCAAGATAGAAATACACCTATGCATTTTAATCTTGAACAAAACTATCCTAATCCATTTAACCCAACTACAAAAATAGTATACTCAATTCCTAAAACAGCATTTGTAAATCTTAAAGTTTATGATGTACTTGGAAGGGAAGTTGCAATTTTAGTTAATGAAGAAAAACCAATTGGAAATTATAATGTTAACTTTGATGGAAGTGGACTGATCAAGCGGGATTTATTTTTATAAGATTCAAGCTGAGGATTATTCTTCAGTGAAGAAAATGATTTTGATAAAATAATAATCGGAAATATATTATGAAAAATTTATTACTTTTTTTCGTATTATTTATTTTTACCTCGATTTCTATTAACTCTCAAAATAGAAATGAAAAAATTAAAGAATGCAATATCAATAGCACTGATAAATATTCAATGTCTATTAAGAAGTATAATGGAAAAAATAAATTCAACGGAAATCTCTTTAAACCGATCAAAGCGACTAGTGATTATTATAAATATACTTATACTTATGATAATTCAGGTAACTGTCTTATGGAACTTCAAGAAAACTGGACTGATAATATCTGGGTAAATAAAACTAAACGCACATATACTTACGATAATTCGGGCAACTGTCTTACAGAAATTGTTGAAGGCTGGTCCAATGGAACTTGGTTAAATAATTGGAGATATAGTTATACTTATGATAATTCGGGAAATTGTCTTACAAAGTTTGAAGAGGATGGGTTAAGTGGAGTTTGGATAAATGCGTGGAGATCCACTTATTCTTATGATAGTTCTAGTAACCGGGTTAATGATCTTATTGAAGCCTGGTCGGATAGCGTCTGGATAAATTCAAATAGTTTCACATATACTTATGATAGTTCGGGTAACTGCCTTACGGTGTTTTCTGAATATGCAGACAGGTTAAATGGAGTGTGGATAAATGTCTATTACGATACATATACTTATGACAATTTGGGAAATTGTCTTACCGAGATTGAAGAAATTTGGGCAAACGATACTTGGTTAAATAGTTGGATGTGGACATATACTTATGATAATTCTGGTAACTGCCTTATCGAACTTGATAAAGGTTGGACGAGTAACGTTTGGGAAGATAGATATACATATAAATATACTTATGATAATTCGTGTAATTGTCTTTCTGAAACTGATGAATATTGGACAAACAACAGTTGGTTAAATTCCAATAGATACATTTATACCTATGATAATAATAATAATGGTATACATGGGGAAAGTTTCCAATGGCAAGATAGTTCATGGATTCCTAATCATGATAAAATGATAATGTTTTACAATAACCATTCAGATTATTCAATCTACACAGGTTCAATTGTGGATGTTGAGTACACTTCCTTTACTACAGAAATTATTCCTGAGAATTCAAAAATCAAATCGTTTAGTTTAGCACAAAACTATCCTAACCCATTTAACCCAACTACAATAATAGAATACTCAATTCCCAAATCATCATTTGTAAGCATTAAAAGTTTATGATGTCCTTGGAAGAGAAGTTGCAGCTTTAGTTAATGAAGAAAAATCTGTTGGAAATTATAATGTTGAGTTTAATGGAAGTGATTTATCAAGCGGGATTTATTTTTATAAAATTCAAGCTGGGGATTATTCTTCAGTGAAGAAAATGATTTTGTTAAGATAGGGATAAAGTAAAACTTCCCAAAACCATTCTCTAGTTAAGAGCAAAACACCAAATACTTCAAATAGTCATAAAAAATTACATATATAATTATTGCCATGTACATAATAAAAGTTGTAACTTTGTTGCTAATAAAAAATTAAATGGAAAGCATGGAAACAAAATCAAACCCCAAATTTAGTGACTACATTTATGTTTTATATAAGTGGAAAAAATTTCTATTAATTAATCTTCTTATTATTGTAATTATTGCAACCGTAATTGCCTTTCTTATCCCAAAACAATATAAAGCTACTGCAACCATAATGATTCCGCCGGATAACCAGTCCGCTTTTGGCGGGCTAACAAGTTTACTTGGCGGAAAATCATCGCTGGCATCTTTAGGTTCAAAAGCTTTAGGATTATCGAACACCTCAGAAGATGTTTTATTGGGAATTTTAAATAGCAGAAGCGCTTTAACAGAAGTAATCGAAAAATTCAATTTAATGGATTATTATGATATTAATGATAATAATATGGATAAAACCTTAAAGGCTTTTAAGGGTGATATTTCAGCCGATCCTAATGAATATGGAATGATAGAGTTTAGCATTATTAATAAAGATCCAAATAAAAGCGCAAGGATGGCAAATTATTTAGTGACTTTAGTTGACAGTTTAAACATTAAATTTAATATACAGCGAGCGAAGAATAATAGAATTTTTATTGAAAAAAGATATACTCAAAATATGAATGATTTGAGAGCAGCTGAGGATTCATTATATAAATTTCAAAAAAAATATGATATTGTCGCAGTTCCTGAACAGTTAGAAGTAACAGTAAAAGCAGCAGCGGAAATTGAAGCGCAGCTTACAAAAAAAGAGATGGAATCGTATTTTGCTAAACAACTCTATGGTGAAAACTCACCTCAGTATCAAGGGATACTTGCAGAATTAGGTTTGTTAAAAAACAAAGTTCAGGAATTAAAGAGTTCAAAAACTTTAGGTTCAACTTCAAATATATTTTTCCCGTTTAAGGAAATGCCGAATATCGCTATAAAATATTTGAGAGTTTATCGTGAAGTTGAAATTCAGCAAGCTATTCAAGAGATCGTTTTACCTATGTATGAACAAGCAAAGGTGGAAGAACAAAAAAGCATCCCCACAGTTATGGTAATTGATGATGCGGTGCCTCCTCAGTTAAAGTATAGTCCCAAAAAATCTGTTATAATTTTAGGTGCATTTTTTTTGTCATCCTTCATTTTTATCCCCTTAGTTTTTTGGATGGAAAAAGCTGTTACCAGAAAAGAGCGTAATCCTCTTCAGGTAAAAGAATCAAATTTCTTTTTGAAAATTATTAAGATTTATAAAATTAAGATTTAGATGTCACTTCTATTAGTCTCAGCCGTAACAATTTTAGGAGTTTTGCTAGGGAAAATATTATTTAGTAAATGGTTTAATCATTTATCTTTATATAGTGCAGTTTTTGGGGGGGCAATATTTTTATATGAATTAAGATTACTCCCCTACGTGGAATTAACACCATTTACTTGGTTCGTAATGTCTTCCGCATTTATTTCATTTCTATTGGGGATTCTTTCAATTATTAGTGCAAGAAGTTTGTTTAGAGAAAATCCTACATTTATAATAAAAAAGAATTTATCTTTAAAACTATTTTCAGATGGCGGAAGAGCTTTAAAATATTTTATTATTGTTTTTAGCATAATAAGTTTCTATTCAGCATATGAATTATGGATAATGTTAATTCATAAATTCGGAAGTATACCTGGGGTTATAATAAACGCCAAAGTTATTTATAGACTAAATATTGATGGTAAATTAATAGGAACGACTCCTTACATTTTTTTATTTGGGTATGTCGCAGTATTTTTTTCTGCAATTTATACTGCTTATAAAGGTAAATTCACAATCCTAACTTTTATTCCAATACTAAGTATTATATTACGAGAAGTTGCTCAAGCTGGACGTGCAGGTATGCTTGTTGCATTAATGGAATTTACCTGTACTTTCTTTTTATTTAGACATCTTCTAAAAAATGATTTATCTAGTCGCTATAAATTTTCAAAAAAAAATGCGCTATTTGCATCTATATTATTTCTTTCATTGTTCATAGCAGCTTCTACTATAGTTCGACTTTCACGCAGCAATCCGGCATCAGAGAATTTTACTGGAGCTAGCAGGGAGTTAAAAGAAACAAAAGGCAATTTACTTATATCTCCAACAGTATATCTCTATTTTAGTAGCGATGTTGGTGTTTTAAGTAAATACCTAAGTTCAAAGGGAGAAAATACACCTGTTGGGCAGAATACTTTTATGACATTATATTTATATATGTCAAAATTTGGGATAGTTGAAAAACCGCATGAGTTTCAAAGAGGTTATAATATTCCAATGTGGACAAATACCGGTACATATTTACGTGAGTTGCATGCAGATTTTGGTATTAGTGGAATATTCGTAGGGCCTTTTTTACTCGGCTTATTAATAACATGGCTCTGGTTCAATTTTTATGAAAACCACAACTTGATTCTGTTTGCAATTTTTGTTTATCTAAATATTATAGTTGGTTTTTCTTTCTTTGTAATGGCTAGTAGAATCCTTTACTGGACTTTCGGTTTGGGAATGAACTTATTTTTTATTCCAATAATAGAAAAATTTGCTTCATTTTCTAGACAAGATTAATATAATATAATTTTTTATTGCTGATATCTATCTTTAGGCCTAAATCAGTATATGTTAAAGTTTAAAGGGATTGATTATTTTGTGATTAATAATGACAAATTAAATATAACTTTTAGTGGTAAAATTATTGCCAAAAATACGGTGTATAATCTTTTAGGAAATGTTATTCCGATAATGTTTGCAATTGTTTTTATACCGCCTTTAATTAAAGGGTTAGGAAATGAACGGTTTGGAATTTTAAGTATTGCTTGGATGATAATTGGTTATTTTAGTTTTTTTGACTTTGGGATAGCAAGAGGATTAACGAAAATTGTTGCTGAGAGAATAGGTGCAAACGCAACCGAACAAATACCAAAAATATTTTGGACATCAATCTTTTTTATAGCTTTAGTTAGCTTGATAATTTCAATCGGATTGTATTTCTTAATTCCATCACTAGCAAACATTTTTAAAATTTCAAAAAATTTACAACCTGAAACTGTTAAGATTTTTTATATTTTAGCTTTATCTATTCCATTGGTTACTACAATGGCAGGCTTAAGAGGCTTCTTGGAAGCTTATCAAAAATTTGCCACAATCAGTATTATGAGAACCATTTTAGGAATTTTTACTTTTTTAGGCCCTTTATTAGTTTTAATAATTACTAATAGCCTTTTTTGGATTATTGTTTTTTTAATCTTTTCAAGAATTATAATTTGGTTTCTATATCTATATAATTGCATAAAAACATTTCAAGGTGTTCGTAATGAGATAAAAATAGATATTGATTCTATAAAACCTGTTCTTAAGTTTAGTATGTGGATCACAATAGGAAATATTTTAGTTCCCATTATATTTTATTCAGATCGATTTCTTATAGGAGCCTTAATATCCGCCGCCGCGATAACATTTTATGTAACTCCCTTCGAAGTTGTAAGCAGATTGATGGTGATTCCTTCAGCAATGTCTGGTGTGCTTTTTCCGGTTTTTTCAGCTAGCTTTTTAAGCAATAGGGATATCGCAAAAAAAATTTTTTTGAGAGCAGTTAAACTCATTTTTTTAATTATGTATCCTAGTATTCTTCTCATAATGACATTTTCGCATGAAGGCATTTACTTATGGCTAGGTTCTGAATTTGCTTCAAAGAGTACTTTAATTTTGCAATTATTAGCTCTCGGCGTTTTTATGAATAGCATTTCGTTAATTCCTACAAATTTTTTTGAAGGCATCGGAAGACCTAAAATTCCAACCCTTATTATTACGGTTGAAGTGCCTTTGTATTTATTTTCAATGTGGTTTGCAATAAATCATTTTGGAATAAATGGAGCCGCATTTGTTTTTATGATTTCAGCCTCAATAAATGCAACTATATTATATATTCTGGCTTATAAACTTTATTCTATAAGATTTACTTCTAGGAGAAAAGAAATGATTATAGTCCCATTTTTGCTGGGATTTATTTTCCCTTTTTTAATGGGTGACATTTACATGAAAATAATTTTTACGATGGTATTTGTTGGGTTTTTTCCTTTTGTAGCATGGAAATATTTTCTATCAGCAGAAGAAAAATTGTATGTTTTCTCAAAACTAAAATTAAATACGCAATAATGTTTCCCGTTTGGTGATCATAATTAAAATAAACAAATTTTGTTAGATGATAAAAAAAATAGTTTGGATAATAAAAAAAAATAACTTAAGGAATATTTTAAGAGTTATATTTAAAGATTCAATTCAAATTAAAACTTTAACCTTCAAATTTTGTAAAGATTTAATATCAAATAAAAACGGTCTTGAAATTGGAGGGCCAAGTAAAATATTTTCTAAAAAAGGTATTATCCCTGTTTATCCAATTATAAAAAGTCTTGATAATTGTAATTTTTCATCTGACACCATCTGGGAAGGTCAGATTAAGAATGGATTTACTTTTAAATTTGATGAAAACAAAACAAATGGATATCAATTTGTACTTGATTCTACTAATTTGGATGGAATTAATGCAGATAAGTATGATTTTATTATTAGCTCACACGTAATCGAGCATATCGCCAATCCAATTAAAGCTTTGAATGAATGGGTACGTGTTCTAAAAAAAGATGGAATTATGATATTAATATTGCCTCACAAAGATGGGACTTTTGATCATAAACGAATTCCAACATCATTAAACCATATAATTGATGATTATAAAAACAATATAAGTGAAGATGATCAAACGCATCTCAACGAAATTTTAGAATTTCATGATCTAGCTAAAGATTCATCTGCTGGTTCATTTGAAAATTTTAAATTAAGATCACTTAATAATTATGAAAATAGATGTTTGCATCATCATGTATTTAATACGATTTCTGCGATTGAATTAATTAATTACTTAGAATTACAAATAATTAATGTTGAGGTCGTTTATCCTTGTCACATTATAATTATCGCACAAAAATCACATAGTTGTAATAATCAAGAACTAATAAATCGAGTAAAGAACTACAAATTTAAAAGTCCATTCAAATCAGATTATTTGTAGAAGTTTTCTTAGCTCATTAAAAAATAATGAATAAAATAGCAGCTATAGTTGTTCTTTATAATCCGGACGAAAATGTAATATCAAATATAAAGTCATATCAAAACCAAGTGGATATGATATTTGCAATCGATAATAGTGAAATGAGTAATTCATTCATTTTGAGTAACATTCATTCAATAAATAATCTAGAGTATGTACCAAACAAATGCAATCTTGGTATTGCTGCTGCACTAAATATTGGGGCAGAGAAAGCCATTAGTAAAGGATTTTCTTATGTTTTGACTTTGGATCAAGATAGCGAGGCTACTCCTGATATGGTATCGAATCTTCTAGCATGTTTCACACAAGCAGATAATATTGCCCTGGTAGCTCCTATCATACAGCATTATAAAGGAAAAAATATTG
The DNA here is from genome assembly GCA_963731745.1 of uncultured Ignavibacteriales bacterium. Taxonomy (GTDB): domain Bacteria; phylum Bacteroidota; class Ignavibacteria; order Ignavibacteriales; family Ignavibacteriaceae; genus CAVSWT01. The sequence continues at coordinate 4,928 of CAVSWT010000021.1, read as the reverse complement.
AACCTGCACGCATTAAACCTTGCAAACAAATAATTACCGCCTGGACTTCAGGAAGTTTGGTTGATTTAAATGCTTGGCAAATTGTTGAGGGATATAATGAGGATTTCTTCATCGATTATGCAGACCATGAGTTTTGTTTAAAACTAAATGAACTAAGATTCAAAATTTACGCTTGTAACAATTCTATTCTAAAACATCGATTAGGAAATATTGAAGAGATTAATCTTGTATTTAGAAAAGTATATACGACAAATCATTCACCCCTAAGACTTTATTATAGATTTAGAAATAGATTCCAATTGAAACACAAATATAAAAGTGTTTTTCCCGAATTTTTTAAAATAGATGATAAAGAATTTTGGAAAAGTTTTTTAAAAATCATTTTATTTGAAAAACAAAGATTAAAAAAACTAAAAATGATGTTTAAAGGATATAAAGATTTTAGTAATAACATTTCCGGTAAATTAAACATATCCAACTAATTAATGCCTAATAGAAAATCAGATTTAAAAACACCTTTAGCTCCATTAGTTTACATTTTAGTTTTAAATTGGAACAGCTATAATGATACGCTTGAATGCATAAATTCTCTTCAAGAAATAAAATATCCCAACTTTAGGATTGTAATTATAGATAATGGTTCAGTAACCAATGATATTAATAATATTAGAAAAATATTATCAAACATTGAATTATTAAAAAGTAAAGAAAACTTAGGATTTTCCGGAGGAAATAATTTAGGAATAAAGTATGCAATGAACGAAGGAGCAGATTTTGTGCTTTTGTTAAATAATGATACAATTGTAGAACCAGACTTTTTAAATTATTTAATAGCTGATGTTGTAACTGATAAAAAAATTGGCATGGCAGTGCCAAAAATTAATTACTATTCAAATCATAACATTGTTTGGTATGCTGGCGGCTACACTAGTGAATTTAGAGGATCAGCATTTACTATTGGACAAGGTCAACAATCAAATAGGCACGCGTCCAATAAATTTGTAAGTTTTGCCACTGGTTGTTGTATGCTAATAAAGAGAGAAGTTATTGAAAGAGTTGGTTATTGGGATGAAAATTATTTTTTATATATGGAAGATGCGGATTATTGTAAAAGGGCAATTAATTCGGGTTTTAAAATATTGTTTGCCTCTAACAGCCAAATATTTCACAAGGTGAATGCTGCCACTACAAAAAATGATAAGAACCTTCCATTATACTATATGGTTAGAAACAGACTATACTTTTCTAAGAAATTATTACAAAACAAATTTTTTATTGCATATACATATATATTTGTGACTGTTTTTATTAAATCACTAATTTGGTTAATCAAAGGCGAAATGGAAAAAATAAAAACCGTAAAACTGTCTTTTTCAGATTTTAAACTAAGAAATATGGGTAAAAGGAAAGTTAAATAATGAGAATTGGAATTGATGCCAGACTTTTAGAAAGAAAAATAACTGGAATTGGAAGAGTCCTAATTTTGTTATTAAAAGAGTTACCCAAAATCGACAATAAAAATAATTATTTCCTATTTTCCTATGAAAAAATCGATTTTAACATGGGGGGTTATTTTAAAAATATTCAAACGATGAAAAGTTTTGGACCTCAGAAAATATTTTCTCCAATTTGGATAAATTTTATTCTTCCAAAATTTTTAAAGAAAAATAAAATTGATTTATTTTTTTCCATAAATCAACTCATCCCATTAATTAAGTTAAAAAATATTAAATATGTTTTAGCACTGCATGACACAATTCATGAGGTGGATAAATCATTTCATCCGTTTTTTTATAGAAAATATTTACAATTTTTTACTTACTTTTCTGTAAAATGTAGCGATTTGATTATTACTGATTCAAACTATTCCAAACAAGATATTTTAAAATATTATAAAACTGAAGAAAAAAAGATTAAAGTTATCTATCAAGCCGCAAATAAAGACTTCCATCCAATTGAGATTTCTGAAAAAGAGAAATTAGAAATTAAAAAATTATATGGATCTCCCGAGAATATTGTTTTATATCTTGGAATGATAGAAAATCGAAAAAATATAATTGGTATTTTAAGGATTGCGGATGAAATTTATATAAAAAATAAAACTATTAAATTTTTACTCGCTGGCAAGCTCGGATATGGTGGTAATAAATTATTAAAGGAAATACTAAAAAGACAAAATGTTGCTTATATTAAGGATGTTGATGATGAACTATTGAAAAAATTATACAACATTTCTAAAGTATTTCTTTTTCCTTCATTTTATGAAGGCTTTGGTTTTCCGCCTTTGGAAGCAATGCAATCAGGATTGCCAGTCCTAGCATCAAAAAATACTTCACTGATTGAAATAGTTGGGTCTGGTGGGATATTACACCATTGTGAGGATTATAAAGCATTTGCTAATGATATTTTAAAATTAATTGCTGATAATAACTTTTATCTAAAAATGCAAATGAGCGGGATTGAACAGGCAAGAAAATTCAATATTAATAATACGGTAGAAAAATTTGTTGAAGCTTTTAATTCACTAGCCTAAAAATATTTTAAAACTCTAGTATTATTGCATGGTAAAATCAACAGTATTAATTATTGGAATCTCGGGGCAGGATGGTGCTTATCTTGCTAACCATTTATTACTATTAGGATATGAGGTACATGGTACTTCACGAGATGCTGAACTATCTAATTTCTCTTCTTTAAAGCGCTTGGGTATATATGAAAAAATAAAATTACATTCAATGTCATTAATCGATTTTAGAAGCGTGATGCAAACTATATTGGAAATAAGGCCAAATGAAATATATAATTTAGCTGGCCAAACTTCTGTGGGATTATCATTTATTCAACCTGTGGAAACACTTGAAAGCATTAGTATTGGAACTTTGAACATATTAGAAGTTTTGAGGTTTCATAAATTAGATGCAAAGTTTTATAACGCATCATCTGGTGAATCTTATGGTGAAACTGATAAAGAGGGGGCAAGAGAAGATACTCAACTTAAACCTAGAAGTCCTTATGCAGTAGCTAAGGCCGCAGCATTCTGGCAAGTGGCTAATTATCGTGATGCATTTGGAATATATGCTTGTTCAGGAATATTGTTCAATCATGAATCTCCGCTGAGGCCACCGAGATTTGTAACTCGGAAAATAGTAAAATCGGTTTGTGAAATTAAAATGCGTTTAAAGAAAAACATGACTTTGGGTAATATTCATATCAGCAGGGATTGGGGATATGCACCTGAATATGTAGAAGCTATGCACCTGATGTTACAAAATGATAGACCTGATGATTTTATTATTGCAACAGGACATACAACAAGTTTAGAACAATTTACTAAATTAACTTTTCAGGCAATGAACATGGAAATGAACAATCATTTACTGATTGATGAATCTTTAATGAGACCATCTGATATTGTTTTCAGCAAAGGAGATCCTTCAAAAGCTAATAAGTTACTAAAATGGAAAGCGAAGACAAATGTAGAAGAATTAATAAGTATTATGATTAAAAGTGAATTATCAAATTTGCATGGTCGTCGTTAATTTCATTTGTATAGAAGCCTTCTTCAAAATATTTTTGCAGTTGTTAATTTCGTTATCAAATTATTGTGTCGGGTTAGGTTAAAAAAGTTATTGCAAATGAATTTTCGTAAAAGTGATTTTCGAATAAAAGCAAATAATATATTTATTATTTAGTGCAAGTATGTTATGTGGGATATCATTAACAATTTTAGAAGTTTCAACTTTATGATTAATTTATGATTTTGTTTTATTTTTCATTTATGATTCCTCTAGGTTTATTAATACACACCTATTTCTTTTACCCTATATCAATCTGGGTATTATCAAAATTGAAAACGAAAAATTATTCAAAGGATAGTAATTTCTTACCCAAAATATCAATTCTCATTTCTGTTTATAATGAAGAAAAAGTTATTGAAAATACTATTAGAAATTTTTTGTCATCAGACTATGATTTAGATAAAATAGAATTTATAGTTGGTTCCGATAATTCCACAGATTCTACTAATGGCATTTTAAAAAATTTGTCCCAAGAGATTCCCAATTTAAAGTTTTACCGTTTTGAACAGCGAAGAGGAAAACCTAATGTGCTTAACGATTTAGTTGAAAATGCCACCTCAGAAATTCTGATTTTCTCAGATGCAAATACCATTTACAAAAAAGATGCGATAAAAAAAATAGTTCAGTATTACGTTGATGAAAATGTTGGAGGTGTTAGTGGAAAACTTAAATTATTGGAACATGAAAATGCATCACAATCAGCATCGCAGGAAAAAATTTATTGGGATCTTGAAACACTATTAAAACAGAAAGAAGGTGAGCTAGGAATCTTAATTGGAGCGAATGGAGGAATTTTCAGTATAAGAAAAAAATATTTTCAAAAAATTCCGTCAAACTATGCTGTTATGGATGATTTTTTTATATCACTTAAAGTGTTAGAAAATCGAAAGGATTTCTTATATATAGAAGATGCCGTGGCAGAAGAATTTGTAGCTCCATCTCTGGAAGCTGAATTTAAAAGAAAAGTAAGAAATAATTCTATAATGATGTCAACAATTAAAGCTATAAAAAATTTATTAAATCCTAGATTTGGGCTGGTTTCATATGCTTTGTGGTCACATAAAATGATTAGATGGGTAACTCCGGTATTATTAATCATTCTTTTTCTTTCTAACATATTTTTAATTAGTTACAATGTATTCTTTGAATACTTTTTTTATTTACAAACTGCTTTTTTTTTATTTGGCATCTTAGGATTTATACTTGAAAAATTTAAACTTTACTTTATGCCTATTAACCTTTGTTATTATTTTTTAATGACTAATGTTGCTATGTTCATTGGAATTATCAAATTCTTGCAAAATAAACAAACTGCTTTTTGGCACTCAACAGCTCGCAATTAAATGAACA
>CAVSWT010000020.1:0-27422 GCA_963731745.1 uncultured Ignavibacteriales bacterium | reverse complement strand
AAATTTGAAATTTACCGTCTTCATTACATAAGTTTACGGGTTGGATTGTTGAACAAATACAAATAGAAAGAATTAAAATGAAGATTTACTCAAAAAAAGAATTGAACGAATACCATCAATCATTGACTTACGATGACATCAGTTTAGTACCAACGGAAGTATCAAGAATTAAAAGCAGAACGGAAGCAAGTACAAAACATAATTTTCTAGGTTTGGAATTAACTGTCCCTGTTGTTTCAAGTTCAATGGATACTGTGACTGGAGTTGATATGGCCAAAGCTTTAAGTGAATTAGGCTGCATCGGAATCTTAAACCGATTTGATACTTCTATTGATAGGATTTTACACGATGAGGCCAACTCAAATAAAATTAAAGCGGTTTCAATCGGGTTGACAACTGAATTAAAAGAAGTTGAAAGACTTGTTGAAAAAAATTATTTGATTTGTATTGATACTGCTAATGCAAACAACAATGAAGTGCTTTACAAAACTGAAGAAGTAAAAAAGAAATTTAAAGATGCAAAATTAATTGTCGGTAATATTGCTCATGGTGCAACGCTTAATCAGTTGGTTGATGCAGGGGCAGACGCTGTAAGAGTGGGAATTGGAAGCGGCAGTGTTTGTACAACATCAATTCAAACAGGAATTGGAATTGGACAGGTTTCTTCATTGCTCAATGTGTTAACTTCTCGTGAAAACAAAAAATTAAATATTAAAATTATTGCTGACGGAGGGATTAAGAGTTCCGGCGATATTGCCAAAGCAATTGCGCTTGGAGCGGATGCCGTAATGCTGGGAAGAATGCTTTCTGGAACACGCGAAACTCCCGGAGAAGTAATTAAATACAACGGACAGCTTTGGAAAAAATACAGAGGTTCAGCTTCGTTTGGTGTTAAAATGCGAAATGAATTTATTGAAGGCGAAGAAACAATGGTCGCTTACAAAGGCGTAGTTAAAAATGTTATTGATGGTATTTCCGATGGTTTAAGAAGTTCAATGAGCTATATGAATTGTTTTACTCTTGATGAATTAAGAAAGACGGAAACTTTTGCTGTGTTAAGCAATAGTTCTTATTTGGAAAGACTGCCTAAGGCATAGATGAATTTGTCATGCTGAACTTGTTTCAGCATCTGTTTTAATTATTTATTTTCACATCAGAGATTCCGGGTCAAGTCTGGAATGACAATCAAAATTCAGAAGAAGTTAATTCACTTCTGTTTTCATCAAATACATCTTTCTTTACATAAAAAGAAAAATATCCATCTTCAATTGGAACTTGTTCTCCATTAATTGTAAATCCCATGGTGTAAGAAGCAATTAAAGAATTTGTATAAAGATTATAAACATTCACTTCATTTTTATCTGCAGTTAATAAATACTTTTGCCCTTTATAATGAATGTTTGGAAACAACTCAACAAATTTTTTGCTTACGTAATTATTCAATTTTTCTTTAGTTGATAAAAGTAAATTAGTCCGAACATTAAAATGATAGTAATCATTATTTTCCGGTTTGTGAATTTTTACTGTTGATTTGTCATCGAAATCATTTAAATATTTTTTATAGGTTTCAACCGGCGGTAAGAATATTTGTGAAGCAATGAATTCGCTCACTTGTTTTGAGGTGCCGCTGTATTTCAAATACAAATTTATGTAGCTATTAATCCCATAACTTGAAATCAAAAAATAGTTGTATAGCCCGGCTGCGGGGTATGTCATCGAAGCATTCTCAGACATAAAATCTTCTTTGGATAAAATCGCATTAAAATTTAAGTAGCCTGACTTCTCTAAAAAATATCCAATGTGCAATAAAATGTTTCTTCCAATTCCGCCGCGTCCGCCAACAGCTACTGCAAAGCCTTCTTGAAAAAACGGCAAAGTATATAATGGAAGGTTTTGTAATTTATAATTCATTAGTAAATGGGAGAGTTCATGATAATGAGTATTAAAAGTTGTTATTACTTCATCATAAGCTAAAATATAAATTCCTCTTGTATCAAATCCGCTTATCTTTTTAATTTCATCTTGATCCTTGCACAATATGTAGTTTATTTTTTCTTTTTGTAATAAGTTCATTCTATCATCAGAAATTTGGAGCAGTTTTATCATTGTATCAACAAAATCGTCAAGTTTTCTTAATGAGTATTCATTAAAAAGAGCAGGGTTACTTACTTTTACTCTAAAATATTTAGAAAGGAATATTCTCCAATCTTTTGTATAAAATTCTGACGGAGAAATAAGTTTATTATTTTTAAAGTAAAAAAGTTTGGCGTAACTTTTTGAGGGAATGACAAAATCTATTCTTAAGAAATCATTTTTTAGATCTGTTACATTCAGATAGTATTTTAATTTATTGTTGTTTATTTCCTTTAAAATCGAATCGTCTATTTGGTAAGAAAGTAAAAATTTATTTCTTAGTCCTTCATAATTAATATCTAATCTTTTTGACAGTTCTAAACTTTCATCGTCTACAAATTTGGATAAATCATTTTGAGAAAGTTCATCATTATTTACAGAATCAATCATCTCAGAAAAAAATAATTTTATCTTATCCGGCACTTTAACTTTCTGCTGTGCGCTTGCTGAATGATATATCAAAAATGTAATAAGCAAAATTTTAATATTTGTGTTCATATTTCTTAATGGCTATTTATTAAAATATTTATAAAAGTAATTGAAAATAATAAAAAAAAGTGGATGCTGCAGGTTAAAGCTGTGATCTGGAGTGAATTTAAAAATGTTAAGGAGGCGGCGAAGCCTCCTTTGAAATAAAATAAGTAGATAAATTTTTGTAGGTGTTAGGTAAGAATAATTTGTAGAAAATTAATTATTGGGAATTAGTTTTTCCAGATTGTAAATCTCATCATTTCAAATTTATTATCATTAGAGGAATTTAAATTATTTAAAATTTCAAAACGTTTTTTACTATTGATTACATCTGAATAATTAACTGAATTTCTTTTGGAATTTTGATTTGACTGATTAATTGAAATCGGCTGTAGTTTTAAATTTGAATTAAAATCTGCTTGTAAACTATTGGAACTTTTCTTTTCTTTAATTCTGTATGAAATGTAGGTTATTGAAAGCAGAATAAATGTAGTTACAAAGGCAACTGTTAATATTGAAAATATAATTTGTACCAATTCCATTTAACTCCTCAAAATTTGTTTTTCCTCTATAAATTCAATTCTTGTACCGCAAAAAATGAGTTAGATTTGCAGAAAAATCGCATATTCTCAAATTACTTATAAGATTATTTATCAAAATGAGATAAAAAGCCAGGAGTTGGCAGAATTTATATAAATTTGTTTTCTATCAACAAATAATAATCTGTCTTTGATTTTTCTTAAATCTTTAATAATTTATTTCATTATTTTATAAAGAGTTATGTAAATTACTGCTTATTATTTATTAATAAAATTCAGGTGAAATTATGACAAAGGCAGACATTGTTGATAAGGTTGCCGGAGGAACTGGTTTAACAAAATTAGAGACCGAGGCAATAATAGAAGGATTTTTTAAAACTGTAATTGAAGCTTTGAAAGATGGTAATGGTATTGAAATAAGGGGATTTGGAAGTTATAAAGTTAAAAAGAAAAATGCTCGCCAGGCAAGAAATCCTAAAACCGGCGATACTGTTTTCGTTCCAGAGCATTTTGTTCCTACGTTTAAATTTTCAAAAGATTTTAAAGAGATGGTTGATAAAGGAATGAAAGAGAAAGTTAGTAACTGATGGCAAATTATTGTCCTGAATGCGGAGTAAATATTGATGGTAATTTTAAATTCTGCCCAAATTGCGGAATAAATCTTACTGGAGTTAAAAAAGAAGTTAGTAAACCTGAAAAAAAAGCAAAAAATTTTTCAAGTCAGAAAGCAAAAAATCAGAATCAGAAAAATCACAATCATCCAAATCAGAATCAGCCAAAAACTCTTGATACTAAAACAACTTTAATTATAATTTTAGGCGCGCTTCTACTAGCAGCAATCATTTTAATATTGTCAGGCCAATTTAACTCACCAGAATCTACTGTGGCCACAAATATAAATTCGAGCTCAGAGAGTTCAACTCAAAGTCCAAACTCTTCCGTAGATTTAAATGCTTTGAATAAGATAAATGAATTAGAAGCTCAAGCAAAAGCCAATCCAACAGATTTAAATATTGTGCTTCAATTGGCTCATGCACAAAACGATGCCGGATTTTATGATAAAGCGATTAAGAATTACAAAGAATATTTGAAATCAAATCCTTCTGATGCAGATGCACGAATAGATATGGGAGTTTGTTATTATAGTTTGAAGGATTATAAAAATGCTATTTCTGAGATGAAAGAAGCATTAAAATATAAACCTAATCATCAGATAGGGCATTTGAATCTAGGAATTGTTAACTTAGCAGCTGGAAATTTAGAAGAGTCTAAAAAATGGCTTCAGAAAGCAGTAGATATCGATCCGAATTCTGAAGTTGGTAAAAGAGCAAAAGAATTATTACAATCACATTAAAATAAAATAGGTAAATAGGAGGTAACAATGCCTTGCGGAAAAAAACGCAAACGACATAAAATGTCTACGCACAAAAGGAAAAAAAGATTAAGGAAAAATAGACATAAGAAAAAACTTAGATAATTTTTTTATTTCTTTTGAAGATTAAATGGTAAATGATATTTTTACGTTTACCATTTTTTATTTTAAAGCCACCTTAGCTCAGCTGGTAGAGCAACGCATTCGTAATGCGTAGGTCGCCGGTTCGATCCCGGCAGGTGGCTCTTTTCATTTTAAATCAAAATTGTACAAACACGCCAAATAAAAAATAACTCCTTTAATAAAAATTTATGATAAAACAGTAAAATTTTTCTTGACTTTCGTTTAATTTTTCCATTATTTTGGGGAGCAGTGGGTAATTGTGGTGAAAAATACCAATTGAGGAAAAATTATTGTTTAAAGGTCAGTTTTCATACTCCATCGATTCGAAAGGAAGAATTAGTATTCCTGCAAAGTTACGCAAACATGTAACGGCGGAAGCTAATGACACTTTTGTAATGACACAGGGGACTGCCGCATGCATAGATATATATCCGCTTGATCAATGGCAGCAATTTGAAGAAAAGCTTTTAAAGTTAAATCCATTCAATCCTATGGAAGCTAAATTTATTAGAATGATTATGCAGCATGCTTCCGACGATACATTGGATGCCCAATCCCGGATATTAATTCCTCAGAATTTAATTGAGTACGCAAAAATAGATAAAGAAGTTTTAATCTTAGGTGCATTGAAAAAAATTGAAGTTTGGAATCCTCAAGTTTATGAAGAGTATTTAAAGCAGTCAGATGAAACTTATGAATCAATTGCAGCTAAAGTTATGGCTTAGTTAAATGCCTGATGTACATCATATACCTGTTCTGATTAATGAAAGTTTAGAATATTTAATTACGAATAAATCCGGAATCTATTTCGACGGAACGCTTGGATTTGGAGGCCATTCAACTGGTATATTAAAAAGCTTAAATGATGATGCTGTTCTTATTGCTACTGATGTTGACAGCGATGCTTTTAATTATTCAAAAAAAAATTTTGCAAACGACAAGAGAGTAAAACTTTATAATTATAATTTTTCTGAAATAGATATCATTGCTAAAATTGAATCTTTAAACATTCAATCACAGCAAGGTAAGTTCTTTGACGGTATTTTTGCAGATCTAGGAGTTTCATCTTTTCAGCTTGATAATGCAGAGTCAGGCTTTACTTATAGAAATGAAGCGAAGTTAGATTTGAGGATGGATAAATCAAAAGTTGTAAGTGCAGCAGATATTATTAATTCTTATTCTGAAGAAGATATTGCGAACATAATTTACAAGTATGGTGAAGAAAAAAATTCCAGGAAAATTGCTAAACGAATTTGTCTTTTAAGAGCGCAAAAAAAAATTGAAACAACTACCGAGTTAGGCAATATAATTATTGATTTAACGCCTAGAAAATATCAAACAAAAACTTTATCAAGAGTATTTCAGGCGCTTCGTATATATGTAAATGACGAATTAAATGTATTAAAATTATTTTTAGAAAAATCCGTATCACTATTAAAGCCGGGAGGAAGAATCGTAATTCTTTCTTATCATTCTTTAGAAGACAGAATTGTAAAAGAACAATTTAAATACGAAACTTTGGATTGTATCTGTCCGAAAGAATACCCGGTTTGTAAATGTGATAAAGAAAAGCGATTAAAAATATTGACCAGGAAACCTGTTACTCCATCGCCTGGGGAAATTGAAAATAACATCCGTGCGCGCAGTGCCAAACTTAGAGCAGCAGAAAGAGTATGAAAAAAAGTTCCAAACCTCTAATTGCGATTGTAGTTTTCTTTTTAATTACAGTAGCTGTTTTGATGCTCGGATATGTGAGTATTAAATTGAAATGTGAGGTAATGACCAAACAAAAAGTATTAGCCGAAGAAAAATTGAACGCAAAAAATAATACTCGGGTAAGTTTGATAGCAGAATATCAATTCTATACTGCTGAAGATAGAATAGTTGAAATAGCAAAAAATGATTTAGGAATGATTAAGCAAAACAGTCCATCAATTAAAATTGATGTAAGTAAAGAAAGAATTCAGGAAATATCAGAGAATATTGACAGGAAATATGAATAATTCGCGTGCAATTATTATTATAATTTTCATTTTTATTTTTTGCGCTGCAATAGTTGCAAACCTGGTTGACATTCAAATTTTCAGAAGTGATGAATTAAAATTTTACGCTGAACAGCAGCAGACAAAAGTTGAAAAGATTAAAGCTGATAGGGGCTTAATCTATGATCGAAATAATGTTTTGCTGGCGTATAATAGAAATGATATTTCTTTTTATGTTGATCTCCGCATGATTTCAAAAGAGGGAAAGGCTGCAGTTGAGAAAAAGTTTTCTGCGGTGTTTAATAAACCTCAATCCTATTACTCAGCTTTATTGAAAAAAAAGGGAAAAACAATTTGCATTGAAAAAAAAGCTCCGAGTGAGAAAGCCTTGCAGTTAAAAGATTACAAAATAGCCGGCCTATTTTATCGTGAAGAACCAACCCGGGTTTACTATTACGATCAGCTTGCATCACATTTACTTGGATATGTAAATAATGATTTGCAGGGTGTGAATGGTATTGAAAGAAGTTTCGACAGTGTTTTAACTGGTGAAGATGGAACTCGTTTGATTGAAAGAGATGCCATCGGGGATATGATTACAGTTTCTGAAAAAGAAACAAAATCCGCGGTAGCTGGTGATAATATTTATTTAACTATCAGCCGATCTTATCAATCTATTTTGGAAGATGAACTGCAAAATGGTTTAAATGAATTTGGCGGAACTTCGGCTATTGGCATAATAATGAATCCAAATGACGGGGAAATTTTTGCGCTTGCAAGTATAGGAGATTATGACCCTAACGAGTATTGGAAGTATAGCGATGCTGAAAGAAGAGACAGAGCAATAACCGACACATATGAGCCTGGCTCGACTTTTAAATCTATCAGTATGTCTATTCTGCTTGATAATAATTTATGTAAAGAATCTGAACTGTTGAATGTGGAAAACGGAAGATACAAATTCAAGTCAGTTTATATATCTGATACTCATCAGCATGCATATTTGACTGTAGATGGAATTTTAGAACAGTCAAGTAATATTGGAATGGCAAAGTTATCCCAAAGACTAAATGACAATACTTTTTATAAATACCTTCGTGGATTCGGATTTGGAAATTTCTCTGCCGTGAATCTGCCTGGAGAAGCTAAAGGCACTTTGAAAAAACCAAACAATTGGGGATCATTAACAAAAGCATTTATGTCTTACGGATATGAGCTTTCTGTTACGCCGCTCCAAATTACTGCAGCTTATTGTGCATTAATAAATGGCGGAGTTTTGTATCAACCTAAACTTATTAAAAAAATTGAAAGTGCAGGCGGTGAAGAAAAAAGTCACATAACACCTAAGGAAATAAGAAGAGTAATTTCCAAACAGACTTCAAATAAAATTAAAAAGATGATGGTTGGTGTTGTGGAAAATGGAACCGGTAAAAATGCAAAACTAAATTTTATAAGTGTCGGTGGAAAAACGGGAACATCTCAAAAATTAATTAACGGGCATTATTCTAAATCAGAATATAACTCCTCTTTCATTGGATTTTTTCCAGTTGATAAACCTCAAATACTTTGTTTTGTGCTTGTCAATTCTCCTAAAATCGGCAAATATGGCGGCTCAGTTGCGGCACCTATATTTAAGAATATTTCTGAAAGAATTATCAATTCAGATCCTGATTTATTTCAAGATCAAATTAAAGATTATAAAGATGAGAACTTTGAGTATAAAACTGTTGACTTGAAAAATTATGAGAAGAAGACAACTATTAATGTAATTCATGCAGACAATGAAATGACCAAAAAGATAAATCGTAATGATTTGAAAAATCCTAATGTTATGCCTGATCTTTCAAATTATTCTCTAAGAGATGCGATACATATACTAACTAAACTTGGAATTACCTATAAAGTAAAAGGTTCCGGAAAAGTAATTTCACAAACGGTCAATCCGGGTAATAAAATTGATAGAAGCCAGATTTGTATTTTAACTTGTGAAAATAATAATGTTGGAGCGAAAATTTATTAGTGGAATTAACTGAACTTTTAAATAGTGTTAATGTGATAAATGTAACCGGCGAAGTGCAAAGGCAGGATGTCGCAAACATTGTTTATGATTCAAGAAAAGTTGAAAAGAACTCTGTCTTCGTAGCTATTAAAGGTTTTAATACTGACGGACATAAATATATTTTGCAGGCCTTAAATAAAGGTGCGATTGCTGTTGTAATTGAAGATGAGAATGCTATTCCTGATGAAATAATTATTCATAACAAAGCAGCGAAAATATTAGTTCAAAATAGCAGAGCAGCTCTTGCTGAAATATCAAATTGTTTTTATAAAGAACCATCTAAAAAATTAAAACTTATTGGAATTACTGGTACAAATGGAAAAACAACCACTACTTATTATATAAAAAATATTTTAGAGCACTCAGGTGCCAAGACGGGTTTGGTTGGAACGATTTCAAATTTTATTGGTGATAAAGAAATCAAATCTTCTTTAACTACACCTGAGTCCAATGATTTAAATGCATTTTTCTATAATATGCTTTTACAAGGATGCAAGTACGCAATAATGGAAGTCTCATCTCATTCCTTAGTATTGAACAGGGTAAGGAATTTAAGTTTTAGCGCAGGTGTTTTTACTAACATAACTTCAGATCATCTTGATTTTCACAATGATTTTGAATCTTACTTAAAAGCAAAAAAAATATTATTTGATAATCTTGGTGTTTCTGCATTTGGTGTTTATAACTCGGATGACAGCAATAGCACACGCCTTCTTGAGGACTCAAAGGCGCGTTTTCATTCGTATGGCATGGCATCAAATGCAGATTTTATTATTAGTGACGTTAGCTATGATTTGAGCGGTACTAACTTCAAACTCACCCATAAAAATAATTCTTATAATGTTTCAACGTCGCTGGTTGGTGAATTCAATGCGTATAATGCGAGTGCTGCAATCGCAACTACTGTTTTATTTGGAATTGATTTTAATTTGGCGGTTGAAGGAATCAAAACAACAAAGCAAGTTCCCGGCAGATTTGAAGTAGTTGGAAAGGGTAATAAAAAAGTAATTGTCGATTATTCACATACATCAGATAGCCTTGAAAAAGCATTGCAGGCAGTTCACAAGATTGTTAAAAATAAATTTCCAATTTATACAGTTTTCGGCTGCGGAGGCAACCGCGATAAAACTAAACGGCCAATTATGGGAAAGATTGCATCGGACTTAAGTGATAAAGTCTTCATTACTTCTGATAATCCCCGGAACGAAGATCCATTTGAAATAATTAATGATATTAAAACCGGACTTAAAAAAAATAATTATGAAGTTATTGAAAATAGAGAAGAAGCTATTAAAACTGCCATTCAAAAATCGGAAGATTATGCTGTTATTTTGGTAGCTGGTAAAGGACATGAAGATTATCAAGAAATAAACGGATTACGACATCATTTTTCAGATAAGGAAATTGCGCTAAAATATTTATGAAAAAAAATTCTTTATCGATTGAAGATATTTTTAATATACCAAATGCTGAAATTTTTAATCCTGATAATTTTAAAACAATAAAAGCTGTAACTATTGATTCAAGAAATGTTCCTGCTGATTCTCTCTTTCATTGCCATTGAAGGAGAAAAATTCGACGGACATAATTTTGTAAATGCCGCAGTTAAAAACGGAGCAATTGCAGTTGTAATAAATGAAACTAAAATATCTGATTTCGATGATTTAAAAGTTCCTTTGATTTGTGTTAAAGATACAACTAAAGCACTTGGAGACATTGCTAAAGCATGGAGAAATAAGTTGACCACAAAAATTATTGGAATTACAGGCAGTGCTGGTAAAACTTCAACTAAAGAAATTTTAGCAACATTATTAAACGAAAAATTTTCTGTAAATAAAACTATGGCTAATAATAATAATCATATTGGAGTGCCTCTAACAATTTTCAGCACAAATAATTCATATGATTTTTTAGTTGCAGAGCTTGGAACAAATCATTTTGGTGAGATAAAATATACTGCTGATATAGCCTTTCCTGATTATGCATTGATTACTAATATCGGCAATTCACATTTAGAATATCTAAAAAATAAAAAAGGTGTTTTAAATGAAAAGAAAGCATTACTTGAATCAACCATTTCAAACAATGGAATTCTATTTATTAATAATGATGATCCTCTATTAAAAAATGTTGCCAAGGATTATGCAAAAAAAATTACGTATGGATTTAAAAATGAATCAGATTTCAAAGGTGAAATAATAAATTATACCGATGATGGAAAGCCGATTATTAATATTAAATATAAAAACAAAAAATTAGAAACAGAGTTTCCATTATACGGTGAACAGAATGCAAAAAATTTTCTTGCTTCTGCAGCAGTGGCAATTAAGCTAGGTTTGAGCAAAGACGAAATTTTATCAGGACTGAACAAGATTAAGTCTGTAGAGAAAAGACTGAATGTTAAAAAGATTTAAAGACTTTCTTTTAATTGATGATACTTACAATGCTAATCCTGAATCGATGAAATATTCAATTTCACTGTTGTCAAAAATAAAATCAATTAAAAAGAAAATTGTTATTCTTGGCGATATGTTTGAACTGGGTGATGAAGAAGTAAAATTACATAAAAATATGGCTGCAGTAATAAAGAAAAATAAAATTGATGTAGTCTTTCTTCTTGGAAGTAGAATGAAATATTTAGCTGCAGAATTAAAAAAAATAAAAATTAATTCTTCACATTTTGAAAATAGAGATGAATTAAAATCAGTAATCAATAAAACAGATTTTAAAGATTCAGTTGTCCTTGTGAAAGGATCTCGCGGAATGAAGATGGAAGAATTCGTAAATGTCATTGAAAAAAAACAAAAAGACTAAATGCTCTATTATTTTTTTGATTATATAAATAAAACTTTTAATCCGCCTGGATTTGATGTATTCCGTTTTTTAACATTTCGTTCTGCGCTTGCAGCTATTTCTGGATTGTTCTTATCAATATATCTAGGTCCAAAAATAATTGCATATTTACAAAAGAAACAAATTGGTGAAGCAAAAAAAGCTGACGGCCCGAAGTTCCATTGGTCAAAGGCAGGCACGCCAACAATGGGCGGAATAATCGTGATACTCTCAGTTGTTGTACCGGTTTTAATTTGGGGTGATATAAAAAGTATTTATATAATTCTAATTTTATTTGGAACTATATCTTTAAGCTTGGTCGGTTTTTTAGATGATTATTTAAAGGTTGTTAAAAAATTACCGAATGGATTGATTGCCAGATATAAATTATTGGGACAAATTTTTGTTGGATTGGTAGTTGGATCAGTAATTTATTTTTCACCGCAGTTTGCCGGATTTAATTCTGTAACAACTGTTCCTTTCTTAAAGGATGTGAATTTTGATTTTTCTTACATGTATATCCCAGTTGTTGTATTCATAATTACTGCAACTTCAAACGCCGTAAATCTTACGGACGGTTTAGATGGGCTTGCAATTGGTATAACAACAATTGTGATGCTTACATTGGCAATTTTAAGTTACGTCAGCGGCAATGCCATTTTTGCCGATTACTTGAACATAATTTATTTACCGGGCTCAGGAGAATTAACAGTTTTTGTTGCCGCTTTAATCGGCGCATCACTTGGATTTTTATGGTTCAATTTTTATCCGGCACAAGTGTTTATGGGCGATACAGGCTCCTTAGCTCTAGGTGGTGCGTTTGGAGTATTAGCCGTCTTAATAAAAAAAGAATTACTTATTCCACTTTTGGGTGGTGTTTTTTTTATGGAAACTGTTTCGGTTATAATTCAGAGGGTTTATTTCAAATACACAAAAAAGAAATACGGAGAAGGCCGCAGAGTTTTTAAAATGGCTCCAATTCACCACCATTTTGAAATGGTAGGATGGCCCGAGCCTAAAATTGTTATTCGTTTTTATATAATCACAATAATACTTGCAATTGCAAGTTTAGCGTCATTCAAAATAAGATGATAGAATTAACAAATAAAAAAGTATCTGTAATTGGAGCCGTAAGAAGCGGAATCGGCGCAGCGAAATTAATTAAGAAAGCCGGCGGTATTCCATTCGTCAGCGATACTGGAAATGAGTATAAACTTTCTCAATCAATTTCAATAATGAAAGAACAGAATATTGATTTTGAAATTGGAAATCATACAGAAAAAGTATTTGATTGTGAATTGATGGTGGTAAGTCCAGGCGTTCCCTCAAACGCAGAAGTCATTTTAAAAGCGAATGAGAAAAAAATTAAAATTATAAGTGAAATAGAATTAGCAGCTTCATTTTGTAAAGGGAATGTAATTGCAATTACAGGAACAAATGGCAAAACTACTACCACAAGTTTGTGCGAACATGTTTTTAATACTTGCGGATATAAAACATATTCAGCAGGGAATATAGGAACAGCATTTTCGGAAATAGCTTTAGATGTTAAACAAAATGAATTTGTTGCGTTGGAAGTATCAAGCTTTCAGTTAGATATGATTGACGAGTTTAAACCTAAAGTTGCTATGATTTTAAATATTACTCCGGATCATTTAAACCGATATGAAAATAAATTTGAAAATTATATCAATTCAAAATTACGGATATATAAAAATCAAGATGCTTCAGATTATTTGATATTGAATAAGGATAGTAAGCCCTTAATTGATTCATTGACATCACATAAAAGCAAGAGCATTTATTTCTCAACAAAAAATCAGCAGCTTAATGGAAGTTATCTTTATAATTCAGATATAATTTATAATGAAAACGGTGAGCTAAAATTCAGCTGCAGTGTTAATGATATTAATCTAAAAGGCGAACACAATTACGCCAATGCCATGGCTGTAATAAATGCAGCAAAAATATTCGGCTTCGATAATGAAAAAATAAAATTGGGTTTAAGTACATTTAAAGGCGTTGAGCATAGGCTTGAAGAGGTTAGAGAAATTGACGGTGTTTTATATGTGAACGATTCTAAAGCAACTAATGTGGATTCAGTTTGGTATGCACTACAAAGTTTTGATAGCCCAATTTTTTTAATTCTTGGCGGACAAGATAAAGGAAATGATTATAACCAGATAAAAGATTTGGTTGTTGAACGGGTAAAAAAAATATTTGCAATCGGTTCTTCGGCTGACAAGATTTTTAATTTCTTTCATTCACTTGTGAAAGTAAATGTAAAACCAACATTAGAAGACGTTGTAATTACAGCAAGCAGCGAAGCCCGTGAAGGAGATATAATTTTACTTTCTCCAGCATGTGCAAGTTTTGATATGTTTGATAATTACGAACATAGAGGCAAAGTTTTTAAAGAAGCGGTGAATAAATTATAAATGAGTGATGCAACTACCATAAAGGCAAGCCGATTCGGCGGGAAAAAATTAGCAGCAACTGTTTTTTTTGATGCTTTAATTTTAATGTTTCTTGGATTAGCTATTGTGATGAGTGCGAGCAGCACTTACAGTGCTTTCAAGTTTGATAATATATTTTACTTGTTCAATTCACATTTGTTTAAAGTGATATCCGGAATTGCATTCATGGTAATTTTTTCTTTTATCCCTTATGATTTATACAAGGAGCATAGTAAAAAAGCAATTATAGCTATAACCATTATTTTATTTTTAACTTTATTTCTTTCACCGAATTATAAAGGAGCTGGCAGATGGATAAATCTTGGTTTCACAACCTTCCAGCCCGCTGATGCAGCAAAGCTAATTTTAATAATTCATTTATCAGCATTGATTGAAGGTAAGCGAGAATATTTATCAAATTTTAAATATGGATTTTTTTACTTGTACTTTTGGGTAATTCTTATTGCAGCGTTAGTCTTTGTACAGCCTAATGTTAGCAATGGTGCATTGCTTGTGGTTATTTCTCTGGCTTTATTATTTGTCGGCGGAGCTAAAATAAAACACATTATTTCTGCATCATTTTTTACTTTGTTAACCGGCGGTATTATTGCAATGCTGTTTGCACATTCTCGAACCAGGATTTTGAGCTTTATTAATAGTATCCAAACCGGAGGCGATATTAATATGCAGGTAAAGCAAGCGCTGCTTGGATTAGGAAGCGGAGGAATATTTGGAGTTGGAATTGGGCATAGCCAGCAAAGTAATTTATTTCTACCCGAAGCTTATGGCGATTTTATCTTTGCTATTCTCGGTGAAGAAACTGGTTTCATCGGTTCAGTTATTGTCCTTTTGCTGTTCTTGATAATTTTTATTGCGGGAATTTTAATCGCTAAAAAAGCTAAAGATGAATTTGGACAACTACTTGCATTTGGTATCACATTTTCTATTATAATTTATGCATTTGTAAATGTGGCAGTTGCAACTGGATTATTTCCAACTACAGGGCTCCCATTGCCTTTTATCAGTTATGGGGGCACTTCACTGTTATTCTTGTGCATTTCCGTTGGAATATTAATTAATATAGCAATCTCAAATTCAATGCTCGAAAAGAAAGAAAGTTCTTTAAAAAATAAAGTTAAAAAGTAATTTTAATAATGGCAGAAGCTAAAGCACAATACAGATTTTTATTCGCCGGCGGAGGAACTGGCGGACATTTATTTCCAGCGGTTGCCGTTGCTGAAAAAATAAAAACTATTTTACCTGAGGCTGATATATTATTTGTAGGCACAAAATCTAAAATTGAAGGAAGAGTAATTCCAAAACTTGGATTTAAATTTAAATCAATTTGGATTAAAGGTTTTTCAAGAAAATTTAATTTAGAAAATCTGTTATTCCCATTAAAACTTATAGTGTCTATTATACAGTCAATTTTTATAAATATGAAATTTAAACCGCAAGTTGCAATTGGTTCCGGCGGATACGTGTCAGGCCCCGCAATTTTTGGCTCATCAGTGATGGGAGCTAAAATAATTTTACTTGAACAAAATAGTTATCCGGGAGTTACAACGCGGTTATTGGAAAAAAAATCAACTGAAATTCATATTAGTTTTGAAGATTCAAGTAAATATTTTAGAGAAAAAGAAAAATTGTTATTAACGGGTAATCCTGTTCGTGAAAGCTTAACAAAAATAAGTAAAGAAGATGCTTTAAAGGAATTTGGATTTAAATCTTCAAAAAAAACTTTGTTTATTCTTGGTGGAAGCTTAGGTGCTCATACCTTAAATGAAGCTGTATCAAAATCTATAAAAAGAATTGAAGAAAATGACTTACAAGTTATTTGGCAAACCGGAAAAAATTATTTTGAAAAATATAAAAATTTAAAATCAGAAAATATTTGGGTGAATGCTTTTATTGATAATATGAATTTTGCTTATGCAGCATGTGATCTTTTGGTCGCTCGTGCCGGTGCTTCAACAATTGCTGAGGTTTTATTACTTGGTATTCCTTCTATCCTTGTTCCATCACCTAATGTTGCAGCTAATCATCAGTTTCATAATGCAAAATCGTTAACCGAAAAAAACGCTGCAATTTTAATTGATGATAAAGAAATAAAAGAAAAGCTTTTTGATTCAGTGATGAGTTTAATAAATAATGAAGAACAATTAAAAAATATTTCAGCAAATGCAAAAATGTTGGCCAAACCTGATGCGGCAAAAATAATAGCTGAAAGAGCAATTAGACTGGCTCAGGAATTATGAGTGAATCACAAAACAATCGGCTTATTTTTAAATATAATATGTCGTTCTATTATCAATCGACAATAATTTATTTTGTTGTACTTGTAATTTACATAATTGTACGCGGTGAATTTGTTGAAGATGAATTTACGTTAATTGTTAAAGATCCAATTATGTATTTGCTGGCGCTAATTGTTTTTGTTTCAATTATCAGCTTGATTTATAATTTATACAAGAATAAATATTTAGAAATTACAGATAACGAAATTTCGTATGTAAATAGATCAAGGAGAAAAAGTTTTTTATTAAAAGATATTTCATCAATAAAAATTTCAAAAGGCCGAAGAAGAATTAACACCAATGCATTTAGACTGGTTAGAATAAAAGTTCTTCGTAGAAAACGTCCATTGGTTATTCGTCCATATGATTATGAAAACGAAGAATTATTAATGAAAAAAATTCAATCAATTAAAGAGTCCATAGAAAAGAAATAAATGTTTAAGAATATTAAAAAAGTTCATTTTGTAGGAATCGGCGGAATTGGAATGAGCGGTATTGCAGAAATACTGCTTAGTCAAGGATTTGAAATTTCAGGATCTGATAGAAGCTTGAGTGAAATTACAAATCGGCTAAGTGATCTTGGTATGAAGATTTATGAAGGCCATTCACCGGATAATTTACACGATGCTGATGTATTGGTTTATTCGTCGGCAGTTCATACAGATAATCCGGAAGTGAAGGCAGCAATTGAAAGAAAAATTCCAATAATTAAACGCTCTGAAATGCTTGCCGAATGTATGAGAATGAAATATGGAATTGGTATTGCCGGTACGCATGGCAAAACAACCACAACTTCAATGGTTGGTTTGACTTTAACTGAAGGCGGTATTGATCCAACAATTATTGTGGGCGGTAAATTAAGCGGACTTGGCGGAACAAACGCTCGTTTAGGTGAAGGTGAATTTATTGTTGTTGAAGCGGATGAATTTGACAGAACATTTTTAAAATTGACTCCCACCATTGCCGCTATAACAACTTTGGAAAAAGAACATCTTGATACTTATAAAGATCTTGATGATATAAAAACTGCTTTTATCGAATTTGCAAATAAAGTTCCTTTTTATGGATTTGTTGTTCTATGTTTAGATGAACCTGCGCTTCAAGATATTATTCCAAGCTTAGAGAAAAAAATTATTACTTACGGATTAACAACTCAGGCCGACATTAGAGCAGTTGATATTTCGCATAATGAATTTTCAAGTTCATTCAATGTTAATTTTATGGGTGAAGATCTTGGACGTATTTCTTTAAAGGTTCCTGGAATTCACAATGTAAAGAATTCATTAGTCGCAGTTTGCATTGCTAAAAAACTCGAGATTGATTTTACAGTTATCAAGAAAGCATTAGAATCATTTACCGGAGTTTACCGCAGGTTTGAAATTAAATACAATAAAGAAATTTTAGTTGTTGATGATTATGCGCACCATCCAACCGAAACAAGTGCAACGTTGGCAGGTGTTAGAGCAGGATGGAATAGAAGATTGATTGCTGTTTTTCAGCCTCACCTGTATACACGGACGAGAGATTTTTATCAGGAATTCGGCAGATCATTTTTAAATTCCGACATATTTATTTGTACAGATATTTATCCCGCTCGTGAAGAACCGATTGAAGGAATTTCAGGTAAATTGATTGCAGAGGTAGCCAAAAAATTCGGTCATAAGAATGTTATTTATGTTCCCGACAAAAAAGATGTTCCGAATAAATTAATGGAATTAAAAAAAGACGGTGACATTATTGTTACTATGGGTGCAGGTGATATTTGGAAATATGGAGAAAAGTTTGTTGAGCAAATTAAAAAGTAAATTATTATGCCTGAAAAAAGAGGTAAAATATTAGGAACAGTACTTTTTGTTTTATTAATTTCACTTTTAATTTTTTTAACATTTATGCTAAACAATAAAACCGAAGAAAAAAAAATTCAAATGATAAAATTAAGCGGAAATAATTTACTTACGCAAAGTGAATATCTACATTTTACAAAACTTGATGATGCTTCATCGTACAGCGGATTAACTTTGCCTGTTATTAAGGACCGGATTGAGAAGCATCCTTATGTTGCTTATGCAGATGTGCAATTTGAAAATAAAAATCTTGTTTCGATTGAAATAATAGAAAAGAAAATTAAAGCAATCTTATTGGATGGCGGTGAGCCGCACTTTATTACCGATGATTTTCAAGTGCTGCCTTATTATGAAAATACTAAATATGTAGACTTTCCTATTATAAGTAATCTTAAAGAGAAAGATAAAATTAAATCTTTAGAAATATTAAAAAACGAAGATACAAAACATGCTTTCAGGATAATAGAAGCAATCAAATTAACAAACTCAAATATCTTAAAAAGATTATCTGAAATAAATTTGGGAAAAGGCGGAGATATCGTTTTAACATTTTCCGGTTTAAGGCCGTCGGTAATTTTTGGAAGAGGGGAAGAAGCAAAAAAAATGGTTTACTTGGAAATTTTATGGGAAGGCAAAATAGAAACAAAAATTGATTTAACTAAAAGTGATTATGTCGATTTACGTTTTGCTAATGATGTATTTCTCGGTAACGCAGATAGATCGGGTTTAATTGAATGAAAAAAAATATAATTGCCGGGTTAGATTTAGGAACAACTAAGGTTTGCGCTGTTATAGCAGAAAAAACTGATGCAAACCGTATTGACATATTAGGATTTGGAGTCGCTGTTTCCGAAGGATTGCATAAAGGATTAGTTGCAAATATCGGAAAGACTGCGGAAGCAATTAGATCTGCTGTGCAGATTGCATCAAACAGAGCAGGGTTTGATATAACTACCGTTAACGTTGGCGTAGCAGGCGAACATATTACAAGTATGCGACATAGAAATTACGTAACTATAAATAGTGAAGATAAAGAAATAACTAAAGCTGATCTTGAAAGGCTTGAAGCTGATGTTAGGACTATTAGAATTCCTTCCGACAGACAAATTCTTCATATAATTCCTGAGGAATTTTCTGTGGATTATCAAGGTGGAATTGAAAATCCAATTGGAATGTCGGGTTCAAGATTAGAAGCTACAAATCATATTGTTTTGGCTTCCATTCCGGCAATACAAAATATTAAAAAATCGGTTGAACGTGCCGGACTTCAAGTACAGGATTATATTCTTCAGCCGATCGCATCAAGTTCTTCCATTTTGGAAGATAGTGAAAAGGATTTAGGCGTAGCTTTAATTGATATCGGCGGCGGCACTACGGATTTAGCAATCTTCCATAACAAAACAATTAAGCATACAAAAGTTATTGGAGTAGCTGGCAATCAAGTGACTAATGATATAAGAGAATCTTTAGGTGTTGTTACCGAAGAAGCCGAAAAATTAAAAAAAGATTTCGGCTACGCATCAGAAAGTGCAATAATTAAAGATGAAGACATTTTGATAAGAGGTGTAGGTGCAAGAGGGAATACTAAAATTCCAGTTAGTCTTTTGACTCAAATTATAAGTTTAAGGATGAGAGAATTATTTACTTTAATAGATAATGAAATTAGAAGTACAGGATTTAAAAATAAAATTAAAGCTGGAATCGTTTTAACCGGCGGTGGAAGTTTGCTGCGCGGCTGTACAGAATTAGCTGAAGAAGTTTTTGGTTTACCAACAAGAATGGGTGTTCCGCAGGAGCTGGGAGAGGGATTATCGAACGAAATTGAAAGTCCGGAGTTTGCAACGGTGGCTGGATTAATCAGAGGCATACCGGGTGGTAAATCAAGCGAGTATCAATTATTAATAAAACCCAAAAAGGATAAAACGAAGCATAAAATATCTGTCTTCGTTAAAAGAGTGCAACAATTTTTTGACGAATTATAATAACCTAATTAGGAGGAAAACTATGTCTCGATTCGCAACAATAGACAGGGCAAAACCAATGTCTGCAGTACTAAAAGTTGTAGGGATTGGTGGCGGAGGCTGCAATGCCATCGAAAGTATGATTACCAGGGGATTGAACGGTGTAGAATATGTTGCTGTAAATACTGATGCACAAGTTTTGAATAGCAGCAGTGCTACTCATAAAATCCAGGTAGGCATGAGCATAACCCGCGGACTTGGTGCGGGCGCTGATCCTAATGTAGGTAAAAAATCTTTGGAAGAAGATAGAGAAAAACTTGCTGAGGTTTTAGCAGGCAGCGATATGGTTTTTGTAACTGCCGGAATGGGAGGCGGTACTGGAACCGGCGGCGCACCTGTTGTAGCATCTATTGCAAAAAGCATCGGCTCATTAGTGGTTGGTATTGTAACCAAACCATTCAGATGGGAAGGGAAGAAAAGAATGCTGAATGCTGAAGCTGGAATTCAAGAATTAAAACAATATGTAGATAGTTTAATTATAATTCCAAATGAACGACTGTTAAATATTCTGGATAAAAATATGAATGCTTTTGCAGCATTCGATAAGCCTAATGAAGTGCTTTATGAAGCCACCAGGGGAATTGCAGACATCATCACAGTTGAAGGATTAATCAATGTTGATTTTGCAGATGTAAGATCTGTAATGAATCAAAGCGGTGAAGCGTTAATGGGTTGTGGTATTGCAACCGGAGAAAATAGAGCAATTGAAGCTGCACAAAAAGCAATCTCCAGTCCTCTGCTTGAGGGGATAAATATTAAAGGTGCGAAAAGTGTTCTGTTAAATGTTACCGGTTCCAGCAATTTAACTATGCAGGAAATCAATGAAGGCAACAATGTAATTTTTGAAGCTGCCGGTGAGGAAGCGAATGTTATTTTTGGATGTGTGAGAAAAGAAGACATGAACGACTATGTATCATATACAGTAATTGCCACTGGTTTTGATGGGGCACAAAAAATATATTCTGCTAAAACTGCAAAGACGCAAAACACACAGCCGAAGGAAACAGATATTTTCAGAGGCGGATTCAGTTTTTTAGAAAATAAAGAAGTTGATACTGAAGATCTTGATGTTCCAACAATATTGCGTGTTAAAAGCCCGAAATCAACATTAGACACAAAAGATTCGAACGAAGATGAACTGCCAAAAAGCGGTTTCAAATTTGATGATTCAAGATATAATTGGAATAAAGATCGTAAAGAAAAAGCTAACGTGGAAAAAAACGATAACGATGACGAAGACAGCTCTTCATTTTTAAGAATGATTATGGATTAAACGTCATTTAATATACCAGGTTGATAACTGACCAACCTCAACTTGAAAGGAGTTCTCTAGTGAGCTTTTTGGAAATCTGCGGAGTTATATTTATTGTAGTTCTAATAATAAACGGACTAGTTGGAATCATCTCACTTAGAACAGCAGTGAAAGTTCCAGAAGATCCACAATTGACGAGACTTTCTCAACTGGATCATTAATTATTATTCGTCGCTTGGCCTGGATTCTATAACAACGGCGCTTTCTTCTTCAACGCTTTGAACATTGTTGTCAACAGTAATAATAATTCTGTTGGGGCGGCAGCATATCCTGCAATCTTCCACAAAATCTTGTTTTCCCTGGATTGTTAAATCAACCCAAACAAAATTTCTAACTCCACAATATTGACATACCCAATTCAATTCATCATCGGTTTGCATAACATCATCTCCCAAATCAAATTTAAGTTACACTGCAATTTAGAAATTAATTAATGAGAGTAAATACCAATCTATTAATATTTTCATTAATTAATTTTTATTTCATATTTACAAACTGAGTAGGAAAATCCAAATCGGCTTCTTTTACCATTTTAATTACCTCCTGTAAATCATCAATTTTAGCACCTTGAACTCTTACTTGTTCATCCTGAATCTGAGCATTTACTTTTAGTTTTGAATTTTTAATTAATGATGTAATTTTTTTTGCATTCTCTTTGGAAATCCCGCTTTGCAAATCAATCTTTTGTCTCACCCTGCTGTTTGCTGCTGGCTCAGGTTCATTCAACTTTAAAGCCTTAATTGAAATACTTCGTTTTATAAATTTAGATTGAAGAATATCAACACTAGCCTTCAGTGCATAATCATCTTTTGAATTAATGTTTATAATTTTATCTTTTTTATTTAATTCAACAGTTGTATGAGAATCTTTAAGATCGTAACGCTGATTAATTTCTTTAACTGCTTGATTTACTGCATTGTCAGCTTCCTGCAAATCAATTTCGGAAACTATATCGAATGTATGATTTTGTGCCATGATTACCTTTATTCAAAATTAAAAATATTCTATTTATTCCAAACTATAATTAGAAGAGTTAAGTGTCAAGATTTAAGATTGTTTTCATTTCAAACTTTAATTTAAAAAATTTTATTCTATTAAATAATTTTTATGGATTTCCTTTTCTTAGTGTAATTGATCTGCCGAAGTACGTTAAGTTCATTGTTGTATCGCTTGTTATTGTACCATTAAATCTAACAATTGTCGCCCCTCTTTGAGAATCAAATTCAAGATCATTATTTGTAAATACTCCAAGTAAGTCACCTGAAATATTTGAGTCGGGATAAATTTCACTGCCGTTAAAAAATCCATGGTTAACACCTTTATCGATTTGAAAAAATGAAAATGTATGATTCAAATCGTTGATATCATGCCAATCATTATCGAAGTTTGGAATAACGCCGCCGGTATCTACTGGATTATTACTATCCGTTGTACATGAATTTAAACATACAAATAAAACTGTGAGCAGATAGAAAAAAATTAGATTATACTTTTTCATAATTATCCCTTCAAATTTAATTCATGCTGAGTCTTTTAATTTAATGATTATATCATTTACCTTTTTTTCCATGGCCGGGACTTTAATATTAATTTCTTTTAAAACAGATTCAATTCTTTTAGAAGTAGATTCTTTCAATTTACTTCTTTCCTCGGAATCAGAAATTTGTCCAGTTACAATTCTATTTATATCTAGAATATAATCATTCAATTTCAGAAAACATGGTTGATGAATTTCATCTAAAATATAATTAATAGTTTGCAGTAATGAATCAGCAAGACTTTTATCATTCCAATAATCTTTGACATTTTTTTGATATATGTATTTATTATTATTTATCTCATTATAACTGGCATTATATTCCTGAATTGATTTTTTTATGGCATCAGTAATTTCATGATTGTAAATTGTGATTTGAGTTAACAATTTAAAATCATTTCTACTGTTTTTAATTTTGCCAACATAGTCTAACAAAGCTCTAGATATTATTCCGAATTTTTCACTTTTTTTATCATTCAAAATTGCATTTAGTATGCTATCCTTTTGTAAGTTATAATAGTCAGCTTCCTTTTGCGAATAATTTTCTAACAAATTTTTTAATTCGGTTTTGGCGACTCCAATATCAATTAACAACGATTCTAATTTATCAAAGTTTTTTGCGGCATCTTCAGGCTTTATCGATTGCGGTTTATGTTCTTTAGACACCACTATTTTAATTAAACCGTTATTGTCAGATGGAACTAAAATTCTGTTATCGATAGGATAAAGAATGATCCAATTTTTATCTTCAGTTTCTACGTCTACTGAAATAAGATTATCCGGCAATTCAATCATAAATTCACCTGAATTTGTTGTGGTGATACTGCCTATAGTGCTAAATCTTAATGAAATATTTTTAACTGGATTTTTATTTTCATCATAAACTTTACCTTTTAAGGTAATGGTTTGTGCGGATATAATTCCGGGGAAAGTGAAAATAAACAAAAACAAAATTAAGATGCCAGTTTTCATTAAATCATTTGAAATTTATTATTAAAGAATTCTGCTCCGGTATAACCACATAATCATTGTGACCAATCTTTCCATTCTTTGAAGCTAGCAACAGAATAGAACTTCCTGCCGCTCTGGGAATGCTGACAGCAAATCTTCCTGAAGCATCACTGGTTGCAGAAGCAAGCCCGCTGTCAAAGTCTAATAATACATTTGAGATTGTGTTTCCCGATGAATCGATGACTGTTCCTCTAACTACAGTTGAATATTTCCTTTTATCAATTTGAAGGTTAATTATTTTATCTTCCGGTATGGTTATAGGGGTTTTGTTAGCCATTTGATAACCGTTTACATCAATTTTGAAATTAATTTGTTTGCCTAAGAATTGCGATGGAACGTCAGCAAAAAGCACTTCTCCATTTTCTTCAATTTTATGTTTAACGCCTTGTGAACCGATATATGCAGTTATAAATCCATCCTTAATTGGCTTATCATTTTCTGTTTGAATCCGCACTGTTAATAAAAATGTAGAATCGGGTTTTGCTAAATAAAAACCGCCGATAATAACCAGACAAAAAATTACAACAGGACCAGATAATTTAAGTTTACCATAAACTACATTGCCTGTATAATCGGCGAGAGAATTAAGAGCCCCAAATAAAAATGCGGCGGCACAAAGTCCCAATGGAATCAAAAGAATATAGAAGAATGAACTTGTAATACCGTAGGCTGATAATTTTTGTGAAAATATTATCAGCAGTATCGCAAGAATAAAGGTAATTAAAAAAGCAGCGCCGCTTATATAAACCCAAGTTAGCCGTTGAGTAATACTTTTATTAGTCGTCATTGAGATTATTTTATTTTTTGGGGATAAAAGTTTCAGCTATGATAATAATACAATAGAATTCTTTAATAAGCAAAATAAAGTTTTTGATGCTTGAGGCTGTTATGAAATGATTTAAAAAAAGACTCACATTCATTATTAATTAAATGAATGCGAGTCAAATTAAATAGTTTAAGATTTTAAACTAGTTACATCTTCAAAAGTTTAAAAGCATGCATCCATTTATTTTGGATAAATCCTGGAATGCACCACAAAATACACAATGGTTCAATTGCTCTTGCAGCTTCAATCGCACCCATATCTTCAGTTTCAAAACCAAATTGATTTGTTATTTCAGTTACTTCCTTTTTTGCATTAGCATCATCCCCGCAAATAAACATTGTAGGTTTAATACCATCGAAATCTGGATTTACCATTAAGGAATTACCGACGCTGTTAAATGCTTTTACAAAATTAGCTTTTGGAAAATTTTCTTGTAATTCTTCCATTAACGATTTATCTAGGCTTGTAAAAAATTTTATAACACCGTTTGTTGGCGGTGCATCTGCGATTGGGATTTGTTGCGTCAATAATTGTTTTACCTGATAAATTTGATTCGCCTCCATCTAATTTAATACATCCATTGCCGCGGTTCCTTTTACGGCTAGAACGATGATTTCTCCGAATTTTGCTGCATCAGAAAAGCTGCCGATGCTGACTGATTTACCAACCGAAGCCTTCCAATCATCTAATTTAGAAGGATGATTTGTTCCGATCATAGCCTCATTTTCGTAGTTAATGAATCCGGCTGCAAGTGCTTTTCCAACTACACCCGAGCCAAGAATGCCAATCTTTTTATTTTTCATATCAATCCCTTCCGTTTTATTTGTAATAATTATAAAAGCTACAATATTTTTTGTGTTTGAATAATTTTCTAAAATAAAAATTAATTGCTATTCTAATTTCATCGGAACTTCAATTAATAATAATTCGGAAATAGAATTTGATTTAATATTAATTTTATCGACTTCCCACAAACCCATACCGTCCCGTTTTTCTAATTTTTGATCTTCAATTGTAACATCACCTTCAATTACAAAAGCATAAATACCATTTCCCGATTTTTTAATTTTATATTCTGTTTCAAATCCCGGATCTAATTTTCCCAGATGAAACCAGGCATCTTGATATACCCACAAGTTTTTATCAGATAAAACCGGGGAAACAATTTCCAGCAATTTATTTTTATATTCTTCCGGATTGAAATTTTTTTGTTGATAACGCGGATGAACATTTTGTTTATTAGGGATAATCCAAATTTGAAAAAATTTAACTTTTAAATCTCGATTTTTGTTAAATTCAGAATGAAAAATTCCTGTTCCAGCTGACATAACCTGCACTTCATTTTTCTGAATTACACCTGCGTTTCCCATGCTGTCTTTATGTTCCAAAGCTCCTTCGGTAGGAATTGTAATTATTTCCATATTGTCATGCTGGTGAGTACCAAAACCTTTTCCGCCTTCTACACTGTCGTCATTCAAAACTCTTAATGCTCCAAAGTGAGTTCTTTCCTCATCGTAATAATTTGCAAAGCTAAAAGTATGATAAGTATCTAACCAATCGTGATTTGCATGTCCTCTTGAATTTGATGGATGAAAAACTGTTTTCATGTATTTATCCTATTGGTTAATAATTACAAACAGAAGATTTTTTTAGAAATTTTGGAAACGAGTAATTAGAGAATAGTAAAAAAATAATTTAAAGTGAATAGATATGGATGAAATCTAGTTGAGCTTAAGTAGAAATGTGATATGAAGTCGGGGTGCCCGGATTCGAACCGGAGACCTTCCCGATAGAATCGGGACGCGCTAAGTTATGGCAGACAAAAAAAGAAATAAAGACAGTGAAGAAAAGTCGGGGTGCCCGGATTCGAACCGGGGACCTCTTCGTCCCGAACGAAGCGCGCTAACCGGGCTGCGCTACACCCCGAAGAAAAGTTTTATATTTAATTTAAAAATAATTTATAAAATATTGTTGATATTTAAATTTGATGTATTCCTTATTTTTAAGTTTTTTTAATTCCAATTCGAATTTATTTGCTTCTGACTTAGTATCAAATGGTCTCTTAAAAATTAATTCCCATGGACCATTATTTCTTGTTGATTTATTTTGACCGGAATTATGTTCTATCAGTCTTCTTTCTAAATCATTTGAATGCCCGTAATACCACCTTTTACTTTTTTCAGATTCAATTATATATGTGAAATATATTTCCACGAGACCTTCCCAATTGAATCGGGACACGCTAACTTGGCGGAGTTTATCCCGATGTAAATCGGGGCTACACCCCGAATTTTTATCAAAGAGCGACAATAAAATAAACCCTTTGAAATCATTTTACAAGTAATTTTAATTTCTTAAAATTAATAATAAAATATTTCTTTACTTTTATTTCCAATCATTATAAGTTTGACAAACAAAAATATTAACCTTTAAATCTATCCGCGAGATGGATAAGGATGAAAGAAATCAAAATACAACAAAAATAAAAGGAACCTCTGCGGCAGAAGCCAAAGAGGATTTTTTATATATGGACATAAAAGCAAAAATAGTAGATGAAGTTGGTTTGAAAAGAATAATTACCCGCATTTCTCATGAAATCTTAGAACG
>CAVSWT010000019.1:0-110613 GCA_963731745.1 uncultured Ignavibacteriales bacterium | reverse complement strand
CTGCATTTATCGCATCTTCCGCATTTATATTCGGAAACATCTTCGCCAAAATATTCGAGTATAAATTTAAAACGGCAGTCAAGTGAATAAACATAACTCACCATTCTATCAACTTTGTAGCGAAGATTTAAATAACTTTCATTTATTTTTTTGTAATTAAGATTAAGCTGCTTTTTGTTAACCCTGGGTGAAGTCAGTATAATATTTTCTTTTGAAAATATTTTATTGAAAGAAAGTACGCCAAGGTTATCAAGCGTTAATAAAGCTTCTTCAAGAGCATCTTCCTCTAAGTCAAACTTTTTCGATATCTGTCCTATCGAAACATTAATTTTACCGCTTAATATTTCACTTCCAAATTCTCTCAATAATTGAAGTACAGTTTCTTTCAAAATATCATTTGTAGATTGTTTTGCGAATTCTCTGAGCCTGTTTTTACTCATTATGAATTGAAGTGAAATATTTCTTTCATATTCTGAAAGCTGCTTTAAATAACCCGCTGATTCCAGAATCCTCAAAGTTGCATTCAACAAACCTTTGCTTACATTCTTCTTGCAATAAGCTTTTATATATTCAATGTTTAAGGGGATTTCATTTTCGGGCTGAATTCCTTCTGCAATCTTACCAAAATCACATATTGCTGAATAAACATTTTCAATTAATTCTTTATCAGGATGCGCGTTTGAAATAAAAAAGTTTTGAATATTTATATCGTAATCATCATGCAATAAAAAGGCGTATGAATTTTTCCCATCTCTGCCTGCTCTTCCAATTTCCTGGTAATAATTTTCAATCGAACCGGGAGTGTTGTAATGGATTATTAATCGAATATCTTTTTTATCTATTCCCATTCCGAATGCATTTGTTGCGGCAATAATTGGAGTCCTATCTTCAATAAAATCTTCTTGAATTTTCTTACGTATTTCAGGCTGCATACCAGCGTGATAATAGGAACAGTTAATTCTATTCATCACTAAATACTCAGAAACTTCTTCTGCATTTTTTCGCGAAGCACAATAAATAATTGCTGGAGTTTTATAAGCAGAAATTAATTCCAAACATTTTTCTTTTTTCTTTTTGGTTATGATAACATTTAAGAATAGATTGTCTCTTTCAAAACCTCTTACAAAAAGTTTATGCTTTTTTATACCGAGCTGCTTTATGATATCTTTAACAACTTCCGGAGTTGCAGTTGCGGTGAATCCCGAAACATTTTTAATTTCAACAAAATCAATAAACTCTTTTATTTTGCCGTAGCTGGGACGAAAATTGTGACCCCACTCGCTGATGCAGTGTGCTTCATCTATAAATAAAAAAGTTGGAGAAAGCTTTTTAATTTTTTCTGCGAAAGCTAAATTGTCAAGCCTTTCCGGAGCAACATAAAGCAGCTTTATTTGTCCATATGCAATCTTTTGAAGCACTTCCTCAATTTCATAAAAATTCATTGTGCTGTTTATGAATGCTGCAAGTTCTTCATTTTTATTGAGTGCATCAACCTGGTCTTTCATTAAAGAAATTAATGGTGAAATAACAATTGAAAAATTTTCTGTAATCAAAGCAGGAATTTGATAACAAATAGATTTACCTGCGCCTGTTGGTAAAACAGCTAAAACATTTTCACCTTCAATAATTGATTCAATTATTTCAAGCTGGGAATTGCGAAAAGTTTTTAACCCAAAATATCTTTGTAAGGCTTGTAATGGTTTCATTAAAATTTTATACGTTCACCGGCAAAGTAAAAAAAAAATTCTATTAATTAAAAGTATGTATTTAAATGTGAGATCTCCTTGAAGGGGAGCCTCACTTGTTCTTACTTTCTGTTTTCCATAAAATTTTTCATTACCATTTAATTATTGTTAAAAGTTTAATCATTTTTTAGAGTGGAGAAAAAAACTCTAATATCGGAGAAAGTTTAATATAATTTTTTTTCAAAACAACTAATTGCTAAATTTATTCTAAGTTTTTATTGGGTGTAAAATTTGCTATAAAAAACTTAAATAATTGTTATTTGCAGGGAGAACAAATGGAATTTCCTATTACATTTCAAAAATATCTTATTCCAAAATCTTAATTATGCTAATATCTATAATTAGAGTTTGTAAATTGAAATGAAAAAAATCAAGGGTTATAAAATGAAAACATTATTTAACAGTACTCTATTGATTTTGTTATTCATAAGTACGGATTTATATCCTCAAAAATTAAACGATCAAATTTCTGATTCGACAAAAGAAAAACCAATTCAGTTCAGAAGAGGAATTTCACCTACTGAAGGACAGGATGTTTATCAAAGCTATAATGATAAATATGCAGGTAAAAATTTATATGACGAAAAGAGAATAGTATATCCTCTTGGCTATGCAGAAAAGAATAATGGAAATAAGCTGTCAAAAATAACTACTGGAACAGGAACCTGGACAGAGCTAAACCCTAAAATACCAAGAGTAGATTATGTAGGAGTTGATTTCATAAATAAGAATACCGGCTGGGCATGTGGAGATATGGGTACAATTATAAAAACAACCGATGGAGGCAGCAGTTGGAAAGTAATAGAAACAAACACGACAAAACCAATACTGAAGGTAAGAAGCTATAATGGTAAGGCTGTAATAGCCAGTGGATATGACGGACTTATACTACGTTCTACAGATAGCGGGGAAACATTTAATCAAGTAGAAAGTGGTGTAGACAGCGTTTTTGACCTATGGGGCTTAGAACTGGTAAATGATACATTAGGCTGGGCGTGCGGAGCTACTGCGCTTCTGAAAACTACTGATGCTGGAGAGAACTGGCAGAGAATAAATACGCCCGGTTACACCGGTAATTTGTGGTGGATAGATTTTCTAAATGAGAAATATGGCTTTGTAGCAGCAGACGGGAAAGTGTTAAGAACCACAGACGGTGGAAGTAATTGGGAGATAATACAAGCCGGGGATGACCAGCCATTATACAGCATTGATATAATAGATAGCATACACATAGCTGCGGCGGGTTATGGAGGAACAAGCTACCGCGGAAAGAATATTTACAGCAGCAACGGCGGAAATACCTGGGTAAACGGAGGACCCTTAACATTTGAAGCAGTTAATTGTATAAAATATATAAACCCCGATACCGGTTATGTAATATTAAATGAAGTAGGAATATGGAAAACAACAAACCATGGAGAAAACTGGACATCAATTGGAAATATCGGTGAATGGGAACTGCAGCTTCTACAAAAAGAAAATGTAGGATATAATGTTGGAAGCGGGTTAATTATTAATAAAGCAGAAGGTGATTTTGACATATGGAAAAGGCTGATAATAAATGACAACTTTTCCGACGTTTTCTTTTTAAATGGACTGAAAGGCTTTGCAATTAGCAGCTACGCATTTTCTTCTAAAAATGGTTTGTATGAAACCCAAAATGGCGGGAGAAGCTGGGAAAGAGTTCCGGGAGCACCAGATGGAGTTGATTTATTATTTATAGACAGCCTTACCGGCCTTATAGCTGAGTCTTCATGCAGAATATTTAAAACAATTGATGGAGGTAATAGCTGGTTTGTAACCAACATAAATGGACTTAACGATACACTAGGAATAATAAGTAAAATCTTCTTTATTAACACTAATATTGGCTGGGCAGTAACAAGCAGGGGTGGAATACTTAAAACTATTGATGGAGGCGATAACTGGTTCACACAAAAGAATGCAGGTGTTTCTGTTGGATTTAATAGTATTTATTTTATTGATTCACTATACGGATGGACTGCAAATGTTGGCAGACCTTTTAAGACTATTGATGGGGGAAAAAACTGGATACAACAGACTAATCTTGATCTATGGAATTCAGATGATATTTATTTTACAAATAAAGATACTGGTTGGATTGCGATATACTCTTCCATAAATAATTCACTATTTAAAACAACTGATGGAGGAATAAGTTGGATTGATGTTCCTGAAGTAGTAGGATCTCGAAAATTCTACCGTTTCCCTGATCCTGTTCACTGGTTAATAATTGGTTTTTCAAGATACTACATGACAAATGATCATGGCAAAAATTGGTTAGAGTATACAGAAGATGTGCCTGGAGGCTTAGTAAGTTTTAGTGCACCAACCGATAATTTGGGATATTTTGTTGGCAATTTAGGATTAGTATTAAAATACGACGATACAAGTTATGTCTCATTACCAGTACTAACCAGTTCAGATACTAACATTAATTTTGGAACAGTTAAAATTGGAACAACAGAAGAAGATAGCATTCTGATTTCAAATTCAGGAACAAACACATTACAGATTTCAGAAATTATATCTTCTAATCAACATTATGCTTTTTACCCTAATACTCTAACCCTTACAAAATCAGAGCAAGCTTATTTAAAAATTTCATTTACACCAACAGATACTTCTATTCAATCAGGTTTTATAGTAATAACCAGTAATGCTTTAAGTTCACCAGATACAATTATTGTTGAAGGTAAAGGCAGTAGTATAGTTTCTGTGAAAGATGAAAAAAATGTTCCGGATGACTATAAATTAAATCAAAACTACCCAAACCCGTTTAATCCCACCACAAATATTACTTTTGAAATACCTAAGCAATCAAGAGTAAAAATTATATTGTATAACATTACGGGGCAAGAAATAAGCATTTTATTAAATGAGAACAAGAAAGCCGGTTACTATTCAATACCATTCTATTCAAGTAATTTAAGCTCAGGAGTTTATTTCTACCGTATGACAACAGATGAAGGTTATACGGCGGTTAAAAAACTAATAATCATCAAATAAAGGGAGCCATTTATGAAATATATTGTTCTTTTCTGTTTCTTCTTTTTTCTCTGCATTAATATTGCAGAAGCACAAACAAACGCGAATATTGCCGGGCCTGAAAATGTCCTCGTAGTTTATAATTCTCTTGATCAAACTTCGTTTGATGTAATGAGTTATTATAAAAATGTTCGTGGAATTCCTACTTCAAATATTTGTCTTTTAAATTCTTTAACGTCTCATGATATTAATGTTAATGGTAGTATCCATTCAGTAACTTTAGCTGAAGGAGATAATATTATTCGTGATTCGTACAACCATTCTATTGGCACATGGTACGCTACTGAGCATGCCTGGAAATATTTTTATCAGTATGTTGCATTGCCGATAAAAAATTATATAACGTCTAATAATCTTACCTCAATAAGATATATTGCACTCTGCAAGGGAGTGCCGTTTAAAATTCAAGCTGGCGCAGATTCCGGCTCGGTAATTTGTAATTTATCTGTAGACGGCTTGCTCTGTATGCTAAACACAAATAATTATGAAGATTTGCTTCATTCTATTTATACTACATACAGAAGCTTAGCCATAGACGGCAGCCATTATTACTATTCTTCTCAACCGCGAATTTCAAATCCATATAATATTAATCCTGATCCAGATCTCAACATGAATAATAGATTTACATCTGGAGTTTTTACCAGGAGCTGGGAAAGTTATACAATAAAGTTAGATTATCTTGTTTCGCATTTGGATGGAATAAGTTACGATATGGTTAAAGGAATAATTGACCGTTCTTCCGAAGCAATACATGCGGATAACTATGATTGGTTTATTGATGCTGACCCTACTCCATGTCATGGCTTAAGTATTATGGTAGATTATGCTACTTCAACAGAGTCAAAATTAAATTCATTAGGGTTTTCAAATTATAGATTTGATATTACTGAGGATACGGTTACGTACCATAATAAGCCGGTAATGTCGTACAGTTCTAACGGTGTTCACACAACAAAACCACCAAATCCTAATGAGGGACAAACATTCCATCCCGATTATATTCAATCGCAATTAAATTTTAGTTTTGTGCCAGGTGCAATTTTTAACACTGCCGAGAGTTTTAATGCTCGTTCATTCAATACTATAAGCAGACAACCTGGTGCAGAAATGGGACAGGTGGTTGAGTTTTTTCTAAAAGGCGGTACGGTTGCAGTAGGACATGCCTGGGAACCATATACATTCGGTATAGTTAATGACGGTATAATGTTTCCCTCTTATCAAGCAGGCTATTCATTTATAGACGCAGTCTATATGGGACTGCCATATTTAGCCTGACAAAATGTAATAGTCGGAGATCCTCTTACAACAATCGCCTGGGGCAAACAAACATTAATTGCAAATACAACCTGGAGCGGGACAAATTTAGTTACAGGGCAAATTACAGTTCCAGCCGGTAAAACACTTACAATTGCAAGTAATGCTGTAATAAATTTTAAATATCAAGGCGCTCTGGAAGTTGATGGCACTTTGCATATTCTTCCTGGAGCTAATTTAAATTTTATAAATGGATCATCTTTGGTCGTAAATGGCACCTTAAACACCGAATCGAATATTACAATTCCTTCCGGTGTTTCACTTACAGTAAATTCAGGTTCAAATTTAACTCTTGCAAGTGGAGTGACTTTGACTTTAAATGGAACATTAAATGCTAATAACAATATTACAATACCTGCGGGTACTTATTTTAATATTAATTCCGAAGCCAATTTATTATTTAATAATAATGTCTCACTTGTAGTAAATGGTACTCTTTCTGCGATTGGTTCCTTTTCTCCCATTACGTTTAATAAAAGCGGAGCTGGAAATTGGGGTACAATAACTTTCGATGGATCAAGCGCGGAAAATTCTGTAATTGATAATATTGAAATGTACTACGGGAATGAGATACAATGTTATAATGATGCTGATGTTACAATTCAAAATTCTTTAATCGACCATTGTACTCAAGGTATTGATATTTATAATTCTGCCCCAACAATATCCGGAAATAATATAAATGAACCATATCATAATGGTATTTACGTAGATGCATCATCTAATCAGCCGCATATTTTTGACAATATAATTAAAAA
Source organism: uncultured Ignavibacteriales bacterium (assembly GCA_963731745.1). GTDB lineage: Bacteria > Bacteroidota > Ignavibacteria > Ignavibacteriales > Ignavibacteriaceae > CAVSWT01. The sequence continues at coordinate 103,724 of CAVSWT010000019.1, read as the reverse complement.
AGTAGAAAATAATTATAGAAATTATCAAGGAATTTGGCTTATAAATTCTTCAAATGCATTTATCTTTCATAATGATATAAGCGGATTCTATTGGGGAATGTATATTGGTGGTGGTTCTCTTGGTTTATTATTTAATAACCCAATAGATACCACTAACAATCGAGTAGTGGACTGCTTGTACGGAATTGCTGCTGGCTGGGGAAGTGGAATAATCGGTGGTTTTGATTGGGCAGACTATGGACATTATAATAGTATTCATGATAATGTCTATTATGATGTTAGATCATATGAAAACAGTTGGGTTATTGCTGAATATAATTATTGGGGTGGAGGAGAACCACGAAGCTTTAAGGATGCTACCTCTGATATTGAAATTAATTATATTTTAGAAGAAGATCCTTGGATTACACCACCAACTTCGTTGATATTGACAAAAAATATGGAATCTAGTTCACAAACAGATTTTTATTCAGGAATATCATTAGAGAATGATGGAAAGATTGATGAAGCAATTACTTATTATAAAGATTTAATAAAAAAGGATAAGCATTTTGATTTTGCAATTACACAACTGGCACATTTAAAATGTAAATATTCACGAAACGAAATTGCTAATTACTTTGAAGAATTAGCAGTTAAATCGGAACACAAAGCGATTGTAAATAAAATTATTGCGGATATGTATCTTAAAGATGGTCAATTTGATCAAGCAATTAATCAATATGATAAAGTAATTAAAAGCTATCAAGATGATTATCAAGCAGTGAATTCAAGATTTTCACAACTGTTTGCATATCTAAATATTAAGAAAGATAATAAAAAAGCAGAGCAGATTCTTTCAGATATAAAATCTTTGAAGTTAGATGATGATGAGTATTTAATGCGTTTAACATTTGTTGAGGATTTATTACAAAGTGCTAAAAACAGCTTTGCAAAACAAAGCTCTGAAAATAAAAATCAAACAGTATTAGATACTCCAAATGAATATAAATTGCTTGGAAACTTTCCGAATCCATTCAACCCAACAACAACCATATCCTATAATTTGCCACGAATGTCTGATGTAGAATTGAAAATTTATGATATACTTGGAAATGAAGTGAAGTCATTCTTTAATTCGTCGCAATCAGCTGGTACCCAAAATATTATTTGGAATGGAACAAACAATAATAATGAACAAATATCAAGCGGAATTTATATATATAAATTCAAGGCAGTATCGCAAGAAGGAAAAAGTGAGGTGTTTGAGAAATCAGCTAAGCTTATTTTAATGAAATAAGCAAACTATTTAAAATGTGAGGTTCCCCGATTCAATTGAGGAGCCTCACTTTGTTCTCAAATACTCTCTCCTGATTCCAATCCTTTGACTTTAACAAAATATTAACAATCAAATAACAAAAATACCAATCCCAAAATTGCTTATATTTATTGAATTATTTCATAAAATTTATTGTAAAATGAATGTAATTGAAACTAACAGTCTTACAAAAATATATTCTTCCTTTGGCAAAAAAGGAGTTGAGGCTTTAAACAGTCTAAGCTTAAATATTGCGGAAGGTACTATCTTTGGTTTATTAGGGCCAAACGGAGCAGGTAAAACCACTTTGATAAAAATCCTTCTTGGAATAACTTTTCCAACCACAGGCAGTGCAAGAATATTGAATGAAGATATTTCAAATTATAAAATTAAAAGCAGGGTGGGGTATCTGCCTGAAAATCATAAATATCCTTCTTACTTATCCGGCGGCAATGTACTAAAATTTTTTGGAAGATTAGGCGGATTAGATGGGACTATACTTAATAAAAAAATTGATGAACTTCTTGAATTGATGAACTTAACTAAATGGAAAAAAGCAAAAGTAAAAACTTATTCAAAAGGAATGATGCAGCGTTTGGGTTTGGCTCAAGCATTATTAAACGATCCCGATTTAATTTTTTTAGATGAACCAACTGATGGAGTTGATCCGATTGGGAGAAAAGAAATAAGAGATATTTTACTTGAGTTAAAGAATAGATCCAAAACAATTTTTCTAAACAGCCACTTGCTTTCTGAAGTAGAAATGATAACAGACAGAGTTGCAATTCTGAATAAAGGCAAGCTGCTAAGAGAAGGGACAGTTAAAGATTTAACTGAAAAGAAAGAAGAATACAAAATTTCAATTGACGGCGGTAATTTGGAAGACATATCTTTTTCCAATATTAGCGGATTTTCAAGCAAAAAAAATAATGGCGGCACTTATTCTATTAAAGTTGATAATACAATTGAGCTGAATAAGCTGATTGATTTGATCAGATCGAAAGAAAAAATTATTAAAGAGATTGTTCCGTCAAAATCTTCTTTGGAAGAAACATTTATTGAATTAATAAATGAATCCAATAAGGAGAATCGTGCAATGAAAAATATTTTAATAATTATCAATTTTACTTTAAGAGAAGCGCTGGCAAGAAAAGTTTTTATTTTTTTCATTGCAGTTTCAGCATTGTTTTTAATTGGTTTAGGTTTTGCTTTTTCATTAATGGATTCAAGTCAAATACTTACCACAATTAATCCTTCTAATGATCAATTTATATTCGGACAGGCAATTGGTTTATTGGAAGTTACAATCATCACGCCATTATCATTTCTTTGCCTTCTGCTTGCAATCTTTTCAACTTCCAGCTTTGTCCCAAACATGCTTGAGAAAGGTAATATTGATCTGCTGCTTTCTAAACCGATTTCCCGGTTACAATTGATTACCGGAAAATATTTAGGCAGCATCATTTTTATTTTTATAAATATTGGATTATTGATTCTTGGCGTTTGGCTGATGATATCCTTTAAGTTTTCCTATTGGGATGCATCGTTTTTATGGTCTATTGTTATAATAACATTTACTTATGCTGTTCTTTATTCGATAATTCTATTATTTGGAATAATTACCAAAAGTTCAATCTTTGGAATGATGATTGCTTATTTCATCTACTTGATTCTTAGCCCGGCTTTATTATTTGTTAAAGCTAATGTTGAACGATTTTCCATCAGTGAATTTTTTAAAGAGATACTTAAAGGATTATATTATTTAGTTCCAAAAACTCAAGAACTTATGACAATTATGTTAATTGATATATCAACTGGAAAATCAGTTGTTAATTTCCAACCGGTTATAAGTTCAAGTTTATTTTTGTTATTCATTTTTGGCTGCAGTGTGTTTTTATTTACGAGAAAAGATTTCTAATTATGAAGAATAGATGTTTATTGTTTTTGTTAATAGTTGTAAGTTTTTGGGGCTGCAACGGCCATGAAGAGTATAAGCCGATAAGTAAAAACCAGTGGGAAATATTTGCTTTCATTCCTAAGGATTCAAAAACAGTTACTTATATAAATTATGAAAGCATAAGTAAATCTGAGTTTTGGAATGGATTTTTCAAAAATTATTTTAATCAGAGTGAAGCAAAATCATGGTTAAGATATTTTAAAAGAAAAACCGGCCTGAAATTAGAATCTTCGGTACACGAATTAATAACATCATCAACTTTAAACGGTAAAAATTTTTTAGCGATAAGTTTAAATAGTGATAATAAAAAATTATTAAAGTTATTTAATGATAAGAAACAATTTTCCTCTGAGATTATATCAGGTAAAAAAATATTTCAATTTTATAATTCCAGCAAGGAACTTTATTATTTTATTAATGATTCTACATTAGCAATGTTTAGCGACCGTATAGAATTAACAGACGTACTAAAGAATAAGAATGAAACTTTAAAAACAAATGATAAGTTTTTGAGTCTTATTAAAAAAATAAAACAGAAAAATCTATATTGGACTGCAGTAAATGATAGGAAAACAACTTCATCGGTAATAGATAAAATAGTAGGAAATAGTAACGATTGGCCTGGCGGAGAAATTATTAAAACAATTGAACAGCTCACTCTTTCAGCAGATTTAAATGATAATGTAAATATACAGTCAGAATTGGTATGTGAAAGTAAAAAAAATGCTTATTTGCTTACAGCCGGAATATCAAGTGCATTGGCAATGGGAATTATCTCTGAGAAAAATAATATGCTGGGTAAGCTTACAAAGAATTTATCGGTTTCGTCAAATAACAATGCCGTAGAGCTTCAACTGGAATTATCAAAAAATGAAATTAAAGAATTAAATAAAATAGTAAAGAATAACAATCAAAATAAAAACTTAAAACAATTATGAAAGAAGAAGGATTAAAACTGGAAGATCTGCTGGGCAGATCTAAAATATTAGACGGCAGTCATCAAATAAATAACGCAGCAATAATTGGTGCAGGAATAATGGGACAGGGTATAGCTCAAACTGTTTCGGCAGCCGGAATTGAAGTAACGATTATTGAAAAAGATAAAGCACATGCAGATAAAGCCGTTATTGACTTATCAGACTCACTTGAACGTGAAATCAAACGCTGGGCTTTAACTCAAGCTGAAAAAAAATCTATATTAAGCAGGATTAAATGGGAAACTGATATAAATAAAATTATAGATAGTGAAATTGTAATTGAAGCTGTTGAAGAAGATTTCGAATTGAAAAAAGCTATCTTTAAAAAATTAGACAGCATCGCAAAAAAAGATGTGATATTTATTTCTAACACTTCAACTTTAAGCCTAACCAAAATAGCCGAAACAACTTCACGTCCGGATAAAATAATTGGAATGCATTTTCTACATCCCGTTCCTAAAATACCTTTAGTTGAATTAGTTAAATGTTTACATACTTCAAATCAAACCGTAGAAATTGCTAAAAATTTTGCTGCATCCATCGGCAAAACACCTGTGGAAGTTTATGAATACCCTGGCTTTGTAACAACGCGCGCAATTGTACCTCTTCTTAATGAAGCGATGTATATTCTGCTTGAAGGAGTTGCTACAGCAAAAGACATTGATACTGCAATGAAGCTGGGCTACAATTTTCAATATGGACCGTTAGAAATGGCAGATATGATGGGATTGGATGAAGTACTTGCCTGGATGGAAACTTTGTGGAAAACTTTAGGTGAACCGAGATACAGAGCTTGCCCGATATTACGTAAATTAGTTAGAGAAAGAAAGCTTGGTAAAAAAACCGGTGAAGGTTTTTATAAATACGATGACAGCGGAAAAATTATTTTATAAAATTTATACTTATAGGAGTAATGCAGGGTATGCGAGTATTAGTTCTTAATTGCGGAAGTTCTTCAATTAAATATCAGTTTATAGATACTGAAAAAAAGTTTGCGCTTGCCAAAGGAATGGTAGAAAGAATTGGCATGAGCAGTGCAGTTTTAACTCATTCCCGTTACGATAATGATTCAATAAAAATTGTGGGTGAAATATTAGACCATACCATCGCAATTGAATACGTGCTTGGAGTAATGTTAAGTAAAAATCACGGAGTGATTGATGATAAGGATGATATAGATGCTGTTGGGCATCGAGTTGTTCACGGCGGTGAAACATTTTCAGGATCAGTTTTAATCACTGATGATGTTATGGCAGCTTTGCAGGAAAACATTGAATTAGCACCATTGCATAATCCACCGAATATAAAAGGCATTCAAGCAGCCAAAAGGTTGCTTCCAACTACTCCGCAAATTGGCGTTTTCGATACAGCTTTTCATGTTAAAATGCCGCCCAGAGCATATCTTTACGGAATTCCCTATGAGCTTTATAAAAAATATAAAATTAGAAGATATGGTTTTCATGGAACATCACATCTTTTCGTTTCAAACAAAGCTGCTGAGATTCTAGGTAAAAAAGTTGAAGAATTAAAAATAGTTACAGCACACCTTGGAAACGGATGCAGTATGGCTGCCATTTTAAACGGCCAATCGATAGATACTACTATGGGTTTTACTCCTTTAGAAGGCTTATTGATGGGAACTAGAAGCGGCGATTTAGATCCTTCGTTAATACTTTATATTATGGGAAAAGAAGGACTGTCTTTAAGTGAAGCCGGAACTCTTTTGAATAAACACAGCGGTTTAATTGGGGTTAGCGGTGAAAGCAGTGACATGCGGGAAATAATAAAAGCCGCGGATGATAATCATAAAAGATCAAAATATGCTCTTGAAATGTTTACTTATAAAATTAAAAAATATCTTGGTGCATATGCTGCGGCAATGGGCGGAATTGATGCCTTTGTTTTTACCGGCGGTATTGGTGAAAATGCTCCTTTAATAAGAGAAATGGTATGTGAAAATATGGAATTTCTCGGTTTAAGTTTAGATAAAGAAAAAAATAATAGTAAAGAATTGATTATATCTAATGATGATTCAAAAGTAAAAATTCTTCGCATACCCACAAACGAAGAACTTGTGATTGCAATGGATACTCATACAATTGTAAAAGAAATGATGGCTTCTAAAGAACAATAATTTTTTTTAATCAAAAATTATTGAATGTCTGAAAATTTAATCTCTGGAAATGTCCATATTTAAATTAACTATGTTATTTTAAAGGGCTAAAATTTCCAGAGATTTTTTTATGACATTTGAAATATTTTTACTTTCATTTATTCCGCTTTTTGTTGCGATTGATATAATCGGAACTGCACCGCTTTTTTTAGGTTACACACAAGATATATCCCACGCCGAGAGAAAAAAATTAATAATTGAAGCTATTGTTGCGGCATTTATAGTCGCCAATATTTTTCTGTTAGGCGGAAAGCTTGTTTTAGAATTTTTAGGAATTACGATTGACGATTTTAGAATTGCCGGAGGAATTATCCTATTAATTATTTCTGTTTCTGATATTATGTCCTCGTCAGAAGTTAGAAGAAACCCTGGAACAAATATCGGTGTCGTGCCTCTCGGTATCCCACTAATTATGGGGCCGGCAGCACTTACAACCATTTTAATCCTGAGAGATAATTACGGATATGTTGCAACCATTTTGTCCATGATTTTAAATTTTATTATTGTTTTATTAGTATTGTATAATGCTAATAAGCTGGTAAAGTTAATCGGTGATGGCGGTTCAAAAGCATTTGCAAAAATTGCTTCTCTATTTCTTGCAGCTATTGCCGTTATGATGATACGCGTTGGTGTTATAAATATTTTTAATTCATTAAAATAAAAAATTAAATTTAATTGTAGGTTTAAAAATGAATTTAGGTTTAAAGGGAAAAGTCGCAATTGTAACTGCTTCAAGCAAAGGAATTGGCCAGGCGATAGCTGAATGTTTAATCAGCGAAGGTGCAAAAGTTATAATCTGTTCACGTTCAAAAGATGATTTGATAAAAACAGCAGCAGAAATTAAAAGTAAGTATGGAATTGAACCGGTTTGGAGTGTCTGTGATTTGAATAAAACTAAAGATATTGAAACAACCGTTGAAGCGGCTAGGCTTGAATTTGGCAAGATAGATATTTTAGTTAATAATTGCGGCGGCCCGACTGCCGGACTTTTTTCTGAAATATCAGAGGAACAATGGCAAAACGCTTTTGAGCAAGTTTTAATGAGTGCTGTGAGGTTCAGTAGATTGGTTTTACCGGATATGCTTTCAAAAGAGTGGGGAAGAATTATAAACATTACTTCAATTTCTGTTAAGCAGCCCATAGAAAATTTAATGCTGTCAAATTCATTAAGAACAGGTTTAGTTGGATTTGCAAAATCGCTTAGCAACGAAGTAGCTAAATATAATATTACCGTTAACAATATTGCGCCGGGTTTTACATTAACACACAGGTTGTATGAATTGGCAGTTCATAAAGCCAAACAGGTTGGTAAATCCCATGAAGAAATTATATCTGAAATGGCTAAAGAAGTACCTATGAATCGATTAGGACTTCCGGAAGAAATAGCTTCTACCGTAGTATTTTTAGCTTCAAAAAAAGCCAGCTATATTACCGGTAATACAATTCATGTTGATGGCGGTTATGTAAAAGGGATTTTTTAAACTTTAAAAAATCCGCACAAATTATTTTTAGAAAATTTTCCTCATAGAAAGAGGACATTAAAATGAAAAAACAGATTGAAATTATTATCCCGCCTGAAGAGCTTTACAATAAAGATTTTTATAAAAATGCCGCTGCCCAAAAACTTGGTAAGAATACAGTTGAAATAAATGCGGTTATTCCAATCAGACGATCTATCGACGCTAGATCTTCAAATCCTATATTTAAAATTTTGTCTGATGTTTTTATAAATGAATCCCCGGATTTGCGCCCAGCTAATGTAATTTATAGCCCGGTAAATTCTACTAAACAAATAATTATTATAGGATGCGGCCCTGCGGGAATGTTTGCTGCACTTAAAGTAATCGAGCTTGGAATCAAACCTGTAATTTTCGAACGCGGAAAAGATGTTCAATCCCGGAGAAGGGATTTACGGGCCATTCAACAATTTCACCAGGTAAATCCCAATTCAAATTATTGCTTTGGTGAAGGCGGTGCCGGCACTTATAGTGATGGGAAATTATATACAAGATCAAGCAAACGCGGAAATGTTAAAAAGATTCTGCAAGTCCTGGTTCAGCACGGCGCTCACGATGATATTTTAATTGATGCTCATCCCCACATTGGTTCAAACAAACTTCCGGATGTTGTTAAGAGAATGCGGGAAACAATTATTAATAATGGAGGAGAAGTAAATTTCAATTCACTTGTCACAGATTTTATAATTAAAAATGATAAAATAGCGGGCATAATAATTAATGATGAAAAAGAATATTTAGGCGATGCAGTTATTTTAGCAACCGGCCATTCTGCTAGAGATATTTATTATCTGCTTCATAGAAAAAATATTCCAATTGAACCAAAACCATTTGCCATTGGAGTTCGTATCGAACATCCGCAAGCATTGATAAATGAAATTCAATATCACACAAAATATAAAAATGAAAATCTTCCACCCGCCAGTTACTCAATGACGTGTGAAATTGATAAAAGAGGAGTTTACTCATTCTGCATGTGTCCAGGCGGCATCATCGTTCCCGCGGCTACTGCTCCTGAAGAAATCGTTGTCAATGGAATGTCTTTATCTAAAAGAGATTCACCATTTGCAAACTCCGGATTTGTAGTTACTGTTAATGAAAATGACTGGAAAAATTATAATTCAGAATTTCCTTTTTCCGGTTTAAAACTTCAGATCGAAATTGAAAAAAAATGTTTTGAACTTGCCAACAAAACTTTAAGTGCGCCTTCACAAAGAATAACGGATTTTATAGATAGAAAAATTTCACAAAACTTGCCGGCAACTTCATATATCCCCGGATTAACTTCTACCGCGCTTCATGAAGAACTTCCTAAATTTATTACCTCAAGCCTAAGAAGAGCGTTGTTTGTTTTTAATAAAAAGATGAAAGGGTATATAACAAACGAATCTCAAATTGTAGCGACGGAAAGCAGAACTAGTTCGCCGATACGTGTGCCGAGAAATCCTGAAACCTTAATGCACAGCAAGATTGAAGGTTTATTCCCAAGCGGCGAAGGCGCCGGCTATGCAGGAGGAATTGTCTCTGCTGCAATTGATGGAGAAAATTGTGCTGAAGCTTGCGCTAAATATTTATCAGTTGATAAATAAAATTCAAAATCGTGCAGGAAATAATTATTAGATTTAATTAATTATTTCATTTATTAGTTTTTTTTGATTTTGAAACTGGTTTCTTTTTAACCGGTTTCTTCAATGCCTTTTTTGCCTCTTCTTTTGGAGCTAAAAGTTTCTTTAGTTCTTCAACTTTATATTCCGATTTTATTGAAGCTTCCTTTAATTTTACTAGAGACTGATGAATTGTCTTTAACTCTTCAAGTAAAGACTTAACCTTAACCCTATCAGGACTTAACTCTTTTACATTGATTTCGTTTTTACTATTCTTTTTCGGCTTAGCTGATTTCTGTTTGGGATAAAAAATTTCTTTTACCCTGAACAACATTGTAAAGTAGAAGGTCCATTTTAATAGTGCTTCAAAATTTTCTTTATTGTAATATGAAATCCCCTCATAATTGTGTACGCCTAAAAATGATTTCAAGGAATTTTCTTTAAATAGATTTTCAATGAAATTATAATCATTTATACTTATTCTTGATTCAGTTTTTGGAGTTTTGGGTGATTTAATGTTTTCACCAATGTTCAGCGAAGAAAACTCTTTCTTGAATAAAATTTGAATTTTTTCATTAAGCAAAGCTTGAATTAGGTTAACTTTATTTTCAGAAATATTCCTTGAGTATTTACGTGAATCAAAAAAATCAATCAAAACTTTATTCAGCATTAAATCATTAAAAATTTTAGATTTATCGTTTCCATTTCCAGCTAATGCAAGAACTTCATCAACAATCAAATAAGAAAGCACAAAATCATTATTTATACTTTTCTCACTGGATTTAAAATCGATCCAATCTTCTTTTACTTCTTCAAACCATTTTAGGGGATGTTTTTTATTTAATTCATTATTCCAAATTCCCGACAATTTATGAACTGAATTTAATTCATCGCTAATCTCTTTCTCAATATTGTTTTTATTAGCCTTAATGCCTGTTGAATTATCTAAGTGCGTAGATATCGAATCAAATTTTGAAATAACATCATGTGAAAACTCTTCTAATTTTATCTTATCATCTTTAGATTTTTTAGTCGAAGAATTAATATATAATTTGCTGAATTCATCTGCAGTATCATTATTTAGAATAGATTTGATAGAATTATGCAGCGGGCCTAAAGTTAATTGTCTAAATGATTCTTCAATAGAAGGAACGCCTCTTCCGCCTAAGGAATGGATCAGCTCCCAATATTTTCCGCTCGTATCATGAATCTCCTTAAAGTCTAAAAAGACTTTATACTCATAAGGATTTAATGTTGTATACCATCCGAAGTCGTGCAAGTTTTTTCCTGAAAAAAGATATTCCAGGTTAGTTTTACTTTCTTTAGCCAAATAGAAATAATCAGAATTGGAATTAATATTAAGTGCCTCAGCAATTTTTTTACTTCGCGGATTACTATTGTTTACAACTTTTTCCGAAGAAAAATTTACAGACCCTCTGCATTCACTATATGAGTTATTGTATATTACAAATGATTTCCCACCGTCAACTTCATTTGAATATGCAAATACGGAATCAACAACATTTCCATAATCATCAATAAAATCATAAAGTTCAAAATTACTTACCTGACTGAAGAGATGCCGTTTTTGTGTTAACGGAAAAATCTCTGCTTCATGTCTTCGTACTAAATTCTCATCTACGTACTCGTTATAGTAGGCGCGTTTGTATTCCATTCCATATTTTTCAGAGAATCCTTCAATCTGTCCGTGAGCAAACATCGGCAAGCCTGGCATGGTTACCATCAGCATTGCAATTCCAAAGTATTTATCACCTTTTCCAAATTGATTAACGGCTGTTTCCTCATCAGGATTACTCATAAAATTTACATACCGCTTTAATATTTCCGGGTTGAATTCCAGAGTATTTTTTATCAACTGTTTATACTTATCATTTTCTTCCTTCATCAGCATGTGCATAAAAGCGCTATTATAAACTCTATGCATTCCGAGCGTTCTAACAAAATATCCTTCCATCAGCCAAAATGCTTCCGCGAGTAAAAGTGTGTTCGGCATTTCTTTGTTTATCCGGTCCACAACTTCTCTCCAAAACTCAACCGGCATGGCCTCATCAAATTGTGCTCTCGTCATTGAGCTGTCTGAACGAGAAGGCACCGCACCGGCACTTCCAGCTTGAGGAAACCATAATCTTTGGTAATGTTTTTTAGTAAGAGTCATTGCAGCATCAAAACGGATTATAGAAGTTTTTCTTGCCACATGCATAATGGTTTGAATGAGTGATTCACGCGCTTCAGGGTTAAGTAAATTTAGTTGCGCAGTATCATTCCACGGCATGTTCGTTCCATCATTTCCGTGATAAATATACTTCACGTCGCCGGTAAGGCTATCACGTCTTTGGAACACAACTGCGGCGTCTGATTTTGAATAATATTTATCTTCAATACGTACTTCAACTCTTGGATCATCAGAAAGATTACCGCCGAAAAATGTATAGGATGGATACGGCGGCTGATCAGTGCTGATAAAATAGTCAGGTTTCTCAACTACCCATTTTGAATAAATGCCGGTATGATTGGGCACCATATCGCTGGCAACTTTAATCCCGCGATGTAAGGCGCGAGCTTTTAAATTAAGAAATGCTTCTTCGCCTCCCAGTTCGTTTGCTATGATGTAATCGTATAAAGAATAGGCTGATGGAGCAGCTTCCGGATTTCCAGTATACTGCTTAATTTTTTTTGAGGCAGTGCTTCTTTCCCAAATACCAATTAACCACAAGGCATTAAAATTCCAGCCTGCCAAACGATCTAATTCTTCATCAGGAATTTGATCAAGTTTTTTTATTTCTCTTTGATATTTTTTAGAAAGCTGATCCAGCCACACAAAAATATTTTTTGCTATCATCATTACCTTCGGCATCCAATCGGTATCAGCTGTAAACTGTTCAGGTTCGGAATAATAAAAGCGCATTTCGTCTTCTGTTAATTCTTCACCGCGGGCAAGTTTTCGTTTGAGAGACTCAAAGAATTCATAATCAAATTTATATTCAGGAACAGGGGGAGTTGCTTTTTCTCCACCGCCATGCTGAACAAACAATTTCACATCTTCATAAATTAAATCTTTGCCTTTTAATAAACGGTCATGAAATTTTTCATAAATAAAAACGCCCCATTTTTCTCTAATGTAATCAAGCTGGCCTTCAATATTGTAAGGGCTAGTAATTATAGGTTTTCTTAGAAAATGAATTAAGGAAAGATTCTCGCTTCCAAACGGTTTTTCAGTAAGGAAAAATTTTTCAGTTTCATCAATCAAATTTATGTAGCTGGTTTTAGAAGCAAAATCTTTATCCGAATATAATTCCTCAAGCGAAGCAGTTGCCGGATTTATATTTTCCAAATTTAAAAGAATTATTTCTTCAAGAATTATCTCGGAATTAGGTTTGTTTTCAGTAGTGCCTTTTAAATAATCTTCGGCAGAAATATTTTTATTATAAACGGGCAGCGGGGGGAATTCGTTTACAAATTGGAGCAAGGTTTTGTTAAGATTTTCTTCACCAATTTTAGATCTCAAGTGATTTATACTTTTTGAAAAAACTCCTGGATTTTCATTTTCTTCATACAACCTAATTAGATAGTGAAATATCTCGTGTACAAGTCCCAAAGCATTTATCATACCTGCAGTTACAACAACGTCGTGAATGCCCTGTTCTTTTCTTTTCGCATTTATTTTATCTGATAATAATCTTGCCTGGTATGAATTGGCAATTACTAAATCACCTGTTATCGAAAATAAAGATTGATCAAAGTCATATTTTTCACGTGCTATTTTTGAAACGTGAAAATCAAATTTTATTTTATTTTTAATTTTTAATTTAGAATTGAATGAAAGTAACATATTCAAGCTTTCCAAATCATTTATCTAAATGATTTTTAAACGATAATTTTAGAAAAACGTAATGAATTTTAAGATTGTGCTATCTTCTATAAAGATATTAAAAAAAAGTTACGATTTCACCCTATGAAAAGCAGAGTTTGATCCAACCCATGTTTTGTTTTTATTGAAATCGACACCCATCATTTTGCCTTTACTCATTCGAACTAAATTATTTACCAGCATTGGCTTTTCATCCCAAAAAAACATCATACGTATTTCAACCTTTGAGAATCCATCAGGTGTTTCAATCACAGGTGCATACTCGATTTTATGCTGCAGAATGTAATTCTCTCTATTTTTAATATCATCAAGCTTGGCTTGGTTTAGATCAATCTCCACACCTAATCCGGCAAATGAATATAAAGGTTTCAAAACATAATTATGAAGATCAGGCGGATAGGCATCGATCTCATTTAAGAAATAACATCTCGGCACATACTTGCCTTTAAGTGAGGGGAGTGAATGTTTGCTTATTTTGAAGAACCAATTTGGATGTCCTGCCCATTCGACATCAAGCGGTTCAGTTAAATCAAATCCATAATTAATTCTCGAGCGGATTAATTCATCGAATATAACACGATTATAAATTCGCTCAATTCTAACATCTTTACCATTATCTTCATAAAAAAGCTGCTTATTTTTCTTTTTAATTTTAGTTAAGCAAACAGTTTTTATACCTGTGAGTTCTTCAGTTGCAGCGAAATCAATTCTCGTTTTTTGTTTTTCGGGATGAATTTCAAGTAGAACAACGTTCTCCGGACTTTTATCTTTTAACAAAATTGATTTGAATTTATTCTTATACTCTTCTGAAGTTAATCCGCTAAAATAGGGAGTAAAATCAGCCGGAATATTAAAATGATTTTTAATCTTATCAGCAAAATAATTTTGAAATCCATATAAAGAGGGAAAACCTTGAAGTTCAATTAGTTTTGGCAAACAATGATCATTTTTATCTTTAGTTACAGCAAAATCGATTTGAAGAAACAGCGGATGCTCATCTTCATTTGGGACTTCCAATCCCTTTGGGATAGCGTCATGTGATTTCGCTTTAAATTCTTTGGTTTGAATTTGTTCAACGATATCATTACAGGCTATAATTAATTCAAGTGCAAATTCATCAGGAAGAAATACTGGAGTTTCTGAAATTCTAAAATCAACTGGATACTTTAAGCTTGAATTTACATCCTTTAAAAAATCATCATATTTCTTTTGAGTAAATTCAGAATTATATTTTTTTCTTAATTCAGAAATCATACTTTTTAATTTACAGTAAGAGAATTAATTGCATTATTTAAAAATCCTGGAATCACTGTTTTTCTCGTCAATTTAATTTTATCAGGCTGTTCCAAGTAATCAAGCATTTGATTGTACCGGGTTTCGTCAAATCGATCTACCACCAGCTTTTTATTTTCTTCCTGCTTTAAATGATAAGTCATACTATTTGCATCAGCTTCAGGATGAAATTGAGTTCCATATATTTCGTTTGAAATTTTCATCGCCATAAGTGCCGGCGGGTGATTCTCTCCAGGCGGAACAATTTCAACCGAGGTAATCTCCGCACCTAATTGTTGGATGCTTTCTTTATTTGGATTAACCACCTGAAATCTTCTAAAATCGGCAGCATAAAATGGATTTGATAAATTCTTCAGTAAAGCATCATTCTCGCCTGATTGGGTTCTTAAAATCGGCATTACACCAAAAGATTTAAATTCTCTTTCTGTAATGTCGCCTAATTTGAAAAAGCGAGCCATAAGCTGAAAAGAATGACAAATGAAGAAAACGTGTTTCTTGATTGCATCAGGTTTTTGATTGTTTTCCCAAATAGTATCTAAAAGATTAAAATATTTTTTCTCCCAGGGCTTACCTTGATCCTCAAACGGGCTGCCTCCTCCGCCTGAAGAAATAAATATGTCATAATCCATTGTGGGGATAACATCTTTGTATCTTGTTTCATAAATATCATAAGTTACATTAACCTGGTTTGACCGGTTAGAGTCTTCAATTATTTCTTTAATGCATCTAATGCCTTCATTCTTTTCATTATTGTATAGATCGATTACTGCAACTTTTATTTCATTTTTTTTCATACTTTTTAAAAAATCTTTCTGCTAATTATACTTACTTTATTCCTAATCCGAAGTGAGTTTCTTCAATTATATAATCAACTACATTTTTTGTGTCGTAGGATTGTTCCCAAACTTCCAGCTGCCTGTCAGCACCGGTCCCGTTCAATAAAATTTGACGGATATAATTTAATTCATGACGCGAATCTAATTCATCAACTACGTCGTCAACAAATTCTAGTAATTCTTCAATCAGGACTGGAAAATTTACTTCTTGCTTTTTGCCGAAGTCAATTAACTTGCCTGATATCCCATAGCGTGCAGCACGCCATTTATTTTCCGCAATTAATGCTCGTCGATAAAGCCTGAAGCCTAAGTTTTGTTTTATTAATTTATGAAGCTTTGCAACTATTGCTTGACATATTGCTGCAATAGCAATTGTTTCATCTATACGCATCGGTATATCGCAAATTCTGAATTCCAAAGTTTCGAAAAAAGGATGTGCACGAATATCCCACCAAATCTTTTTCGCATTATCGATGCAGTTTGTTTTAATCAATAGATTAATATAATTGTCATATTCAGCTAGACTATTAAAATAATCCGGAATGCCTGTTCTTGGAAATCTATCAAACACTTTACTGCGGTATGATTTAAAGCCTGTATTTCTTCCCAGCCAAAATGGAGAGTTGGTTGATAATGCAAAAATATGAGGTAAAAAATATCTCGCGGCATTCATGATATGAATTGCTGTTTCGCGGTCATCTACACCAACATGCACATGAAGTCCAAAAATTAAGTTTGCACGTGCAACTTGCTGCATATCTGTGATGATAGTTTTATAACGAGGATGTTCTGTAATTTTTTGATCTTTCCAGTGAGAAAACGGATGCGTTCCCGCAGCAGCTATTCTTAATCCTTGTTTAATTGCAAGTTCAGCTAAATCTTTTCTTAACTTGGTTACTTGCTTTCTTGCATCATGTATATCTTCACAGATATCTGTTCCCATTTCGACTACTGACTGATGCATTTCAGGTTTAACATTCTCAGCCAAAATAATTTTACCATCTTCCAAAATCTCCTGGATGTGTGAACGTAAATCTCTTGATTCTGGATCAACGATCTGAAATTCTTCTTCAATTCCTAATGTATATAATTTTTTTTGCATGAATTTTATTCTAAAGTAGAGACGCTTCGGTGAAGCATCTTTATAAATGAATATAGTCTAATTTGTATTTTTTAATAAGACTTCGATTTAAGACTCTCCAGCAGAGAGTCTCTATAATATAACTTATTAATTGAAAATAATTTTGAGCATCAAGTTCTAAATAAATTTAAAGAAAATATAACTATCAGGTATACAAATTATAGTTATAATGGCTTATTGTTTACAAATGATTTTATGAAATCGCCCCAGGTTAAATTGTTTTGATTTTCCTTATGGTTTTTTGCTTTTTCAATGGCCATGTTTGCGGCGTTCTCTACTATCCATTCAAAATTTTCTTCGCCAACCGATTTAACATCCGCATCGGGTGCCGGGTTACAAAAATCAATTGCGTATGGAATACCATCTCTAACTGCAAACTCGACTGTATTAAAATCATAACCGAGTGCTTTATTTAATTTAATTGAATCTTGTTTAATTCGGTCGAGTAATTTTTTTTCAGCTTTCATCTCACCTTTTACATAACGGAGATGATGCGGCTGCTTCGGATCGTATTGCATAATGTGTACATCTTTTCTATCTAAACAATAACAGCGAAAATAATCTGTAAAAATAATTTCTTCTTGAAGCATCATTACAAGCTGGCCGGTATCGTGATACGTTCTGTAAAAATGATTTGATGAATCAATGCGGTGGACATTTTTCCATCCGCCGCCGGCAAACGGTTTGAAGTATGCTGGAAATCCAACATAATCGAATATAGCTTCCCAATCCAGCGGATAAGCTAAATTTGTAAAGGATGCCGAAGATGTATCAGGCGGATGTTGATTTGATGGTAAAATAACGGTCTTAGGAACAGCTACCCCAATTTTGGTTGCAAGTGCATTGTTGAAAAATTTTTCATCCGCACTCCACCAAAATGGATTATTTATTACTGCAGTTCCGCTTAGGGCTGCATTTTTTAAAAATGCGCGAAAAAAAGGAACATCTTGCGAAATTCTATCAATAATAACATCATAACCACAGGATTCACCTTGCTTAACTTTATCGATTTGAACGAACTCTGCAAAAATGCCTTCTACCTTTTTTTGATTTACTCTTTGAACAAATGCTCCCGGGAAAGTATTTTCCTGCCCGAATAGTATTCCAATTTTTTTCATTTAACACCTGAAGATTTTTTTAAAAAATTTAATGTAAAAATAATGATGTAAAATTTTGAAGATAAATTATGATTTTTCTCAGCCCACTTTTTCAAGATAAGAAGGAAACATTTCTCTCCACCAATGCCAATCGTGACCAACACCGCTTCGAACATCTAGCCAGTGATTAATTCCTTTGTCAGCTAAAACTTTTGACATTGCAAGATTTTCATCAAGACACATATCCCATTCGCCTGTACCTAATATTATTCCCATTTGCCTTATATTGTCAAGATACCATGGATCATGAAGATTAGGCATATAATCGAGCGGATTATTGAAATAACAATTTTCATCATAATAACCCATAATAAATTGTTTAATATCAAAAGCACCACCCATGCTTATAGCATAGCTAATTTTGTCCGGGTGACGGAATGCCAAATTTAAAGCATGATAAGCGCCAAAGCTGCAACCCGCAACTCCAACTTTTTCTTTTCCCGTATCATGCTTAACATATTCTATAACATCATAAAGAATTGTATTTTCATAAGCTATGTGGGTCTTAACCCTATCAGCCGGATGAATTGAATAATTGTACCAGCTTTCTTCATCAATTCCATCAGGACAGTAAATTTTAATTCTGCCTGCATCAATTAGATGTGAAACTGAATCAATCAATTTAAAATCTTTATTTTCATAATATTTGGCTTTTGAAGTTGGAAACAGAATTATTGGATATCCGCTATGCCCAAACACAAGCATACGGAATTCTCGACTGAGATAATCAGTAAACCATTTGTGGAATTCTTCTTTCATATATGCCTTATCAATTTAATGGGGAGGTTTTATCTCGACTGAGTTAATATAATAAATTAAATGAATATTTACAGTAAATAATAATATTTGTAAACATTTAAGTCGAAATATACTTTATATTATGTAATTGCCAGATGGTTCAATATCTTCAATTGTTAAATCTGATTTTATAGAAATAAAAATACTCATAACAGTTTAGATATCTTAGAAATTGATATTATTTCATCATTGAGGTATCTTTAAATTCAAGTTAAATTTAGGCTATGAATAAAACTCCTTTAATGTCCCAATATTATAAGATTAAAGAAGCTCATCCGGATACTATTTTGCTGTTCCGTGTGGGCGACTTTTTTGAGACTTTTGAGGAAGATGCAAAAACTGCCGCCAAAGTATTGGGAATTACTTTAACCAAACGAAACAATGGTAATGCAGAAGATACTCCTCTTGCCGGCTTCCCGCATCATGCAATTGATACTTATTTGCCGAAATTAGTCCGTGCAGGATTTAGAGTTGCAGTTTGTGAACAGGTTGAAAATCCAAAATTTGCTAAAGGAATTGTTAAGCGTGATGTGATTGAAGTGGTCACTCCGGGAGTTGCGTTTTCAGATAAGCTGCTCGACCATAAAAAGAATAATTATTTGATGAGCATCTGTATAAAAGATGATATTACAGGTATTTCTTTTTGCGATATTTCAACAGGCGAATTTTACGCGTTTGAAATTCCATCAAAATTAATTCAGCAGCAGATTGAATCGATTTCACCTTCCGAAATTTTAGTCCAGAAAAAAGATAGAGAATTTATCCAAAGTATTCTTTCAAAAGTTAATCCTTCAATACGAGTTACAAAAATTGATGATTGGATTTTTAATTTTGAATATGCAAAAGACCTTTTAATAATGCAGTTTAAAACTGTAACGTTAAAAGGATTTGGAATTGAAAACTTTACTGCGGGAATTATTTCTAGCGGAGTTATTTTAAACTATCTGCAAGAAACACAAAAGACAAATCTTTCACATTTGAATAAAATTTCTGCTCATAATCCTTCCGAATATATGGCTCTGGATTATTCAACTAAAAGAAATCTTGAAATTACTTTTTCGATGAATGACGGGGGAAGGGAAGGCTCATTAATTTCTATTCTTGATAAAACCGAAACAGCAATGGGTGGAAGATTATTGAAGAAATGGATTTCTGCTCCTTTAAAAAAACTTGAATTAATTTTAAAGCGGCAGGAAAGTGTTGAAGAACTTTTAGCAAATAAAATTTCAAGAAATAGAATTGTAAATCATTTAAAAGAAATTGGTGATCTTGAAAGATTAATTTCAAAAGTTTGTACAGGCAGAGCAAATCCCAGAGAAATAATCGCAGTTAAAACTTCATTAAAAAAGATTCCATTATTAAAAGATGAATTAAAAAATTTTCAAGTAAAAACCTTAGTTCAGCTTGGAGAAAGTTTATCTTCCTTGGATAAACTTGTTGAAAAAATTCAAACATCAATAGTTGATCATCCGCCGTTAAGTGTTGCCGACGGCGGAATTATTAAAAGCGGATTTAGTATTGAACTTGATGAGCTAAGGGATATTTCTCTTCACGGAAAAGATTGGATTGCTAATCTTCAAAAAACCGAGAGAGAAAAGACAAACATTTCTACACTCAAAGTTAATTTTAATAAAGTTTTCGGTTACTATATTGAAGTAAGCAATGGACAAAAAGATAAAGTTCCGGAAACTTATATTAGAAAACAAACACTGGTAAACTCTGAAAGGTTTATCACTCCGGCGTTAAAAGAATATGAAGACAAAATTCTTAATGCCGAAGAAAAAATTTATGAACTTGAATCGCAGTTATTTAATGAAGTAAGATTAATGGTTGCTGCTGAATCAGAAAGTATTCAATTAAATGCCAGAATGATTGCTACTCTTGATTGTCTCATTTCTTTTTCTGAATCTGCTGAACAATATAATTATGTTAAACCGATTTTAAGTGATGATAAAAAAATAGATATTATTGAAGGCCGTCATCCAGTGGTAGAAAGAATTTTGCCGCCTGGTGAAAAGTTCACTTCAAATAATTGCAAGCTTGATAATGAAGAAAATCAAATTATAATTTTAACCGGCCCGAATATGGCAGGAAAATCCGTATATCTTCGCCAAATTGGATTAATAATTTTACTTGCGCAAATCGGTTCATTTGTTCCAGCTAAAGAAGCACACATTGGTTTAGTCGATAGAATTTTTACGCGCGTTGGTGCAAGCGATAATATTTCTGCAGGTGAAAGTACATTCCTTGTTGAAATGCAGGAAGCGGCAAATATTCTTAACAACGCAACCGAAAAAAGTTTAATCTTGCTCGATGAAATTGGAAGAGGCACAAGTACTTTTGATGGAATTTCAATTGCCTGGGCAATAACAGAATTTCTTCATGAAAATCCTGAAGTATCTGCAAAAACTTTATTCGCTACTCATTACCACGAATTAAATGAAATGTCTGAAATTTTTCCGCGGATAAGAAATTATAAAGTTGATGTAAGAGAATACGATGACAAAGTAATTTTTCTTCATAAAGTAACTCCCGGCGGTGCTGATCATAGTTATGGAATTCAAGTTGCACAAATGGCAGGGCTTCCAAGGTACGTTACGAACAGAGCAAAAGAGATTCTTCAAAATCTTGAAGGAAAAGAATTAACTCCTTATGAAGAGAAAAAAGAAAAATTAAAGAAAATAAAATCCTCTGATGACAATCAAATAAGTATGTTTGAGATACAAGATGATAAAATAAGAAAAGAAATTGATGACATTGAAATTAATAATCTCACTCCGGTTGAAGCTTTAAATAAATTGAATGAATTGAAAAGAAGAGTGAAAGAGAAAAGCTAATTCAAAAGTCAAAGTTCAAAATACAAAACATTAAAAAAGCTAAATGTAGTTTTATGATACACAAATTATTAATATGCTTCCTATTAGCAATTACTATATTATCTATAATTTCTTGCGGGAAAAATTATTCTTCCGAAGATAAAAATTATATTTTGCGTATTGAAAAATCCAGACAGGAAAAAGATGATTACATGAAAAACGATTCATCATCACCATTTAACCAGGATACTGATGCACATTTTACCCCGTTAAAATATTTCGCAGTCGATCCCGATTTTGTTTTTAGAAGTAAATTACATGAATATGAAAATAAGGACACAGTAAAAATTTATGGAACCAAAGGTGAAGAAAGAAAAGTCGTGAAGTTTGGTTATGTAATTTGGAATTATAAAAATCAACAGCGCAAAATAAATGTATACAAAGGCATTGCTCGAAACGGTGAAACTTATTACAGCATTTGGTTCACAGACAAAACAACCGGAAAAGAAACTTATGGAGTCGGTCGATATTTAGATTTTGAAATGATGACTGATCCTAACTATACTTACACAATAGATTTTAATTTAGCTTACAGTCCATATTGTTCGTACAGTACAAAATATTCATGTGCAATTCCGGCAAAGGAAGATTATATTGATGTAGCTATTAAAGCCGGAGAAAAAAGTTTTCATTAAATGATTATAAAACTTAAATCGATTTAATTGTAAAAATGTTATTAGGAATTAATTATATTGTCTTGCTTGGCTTGATGAAGCTTTCCAACCATCAGGCAAATGTGAATTTATTTTATATGTCAGTCTTCGACAAGTTAAGAATTGACAAACAATTTTTTTTCAGGAGTAAAAAGTGGTAGTTGTTCTTCATAAAAATGCATCCGATAAACAAGTTGAAAATGTAATTAAACATCTTGAGGATTATGGATTCGCAGTTCATAAATCAACAGGTATTGAACAAATTGTGCTCGGAGCAATTGGAGTAAAACCGGACTTCGATATTCGCAAGGTAAAAATACTTGATGGTGTTGCCGAAGTCTATCGAATTACGGAGCCCTTTAAATTGGCAAGCCGTACATTTCAAAAGGACGATACGGAAATTAAAATTAAAGATGTTGTTGTCGGCGGAAATGAAGTTATTATGATGGCTGGGCCATGCTCTATAGAAAATGAAGATCAAATAATGACTATCGCTGAAATAGTTTCAAAAAGCGGCGCAAAAATTTTAAGGGGCGGTGCTTTCAAGCCGCGCACTTCTCCATATGCATTTCAAGGTTTAGGAGAGGAAGGACTAAAGTTAATTCGTAAAGCTGCGGACAAATATAATTTATTAGTTATAACTGAGGTTATGGAAACTAACCAAATTGATTTAATTCAAGAATATACCGATATTTTTCAAGTCGGAGCAAGAAATATGCAGAACTTTCCGCTGCTGCGTGACCTTGGTAAAGCAACGAAACCAATAATGCTGAAAAGAGGTTTAGCTGCGACAGTTGAAGATTTATTGATGTCAGCGGAATATATTTTAGCAAACGGTAATCGTGAAGTTATGCTTTGCGAAAGAGGAATTAGAACATTTGAAACGTTTACAAGAAATACATTTGATCTTTCTGCAATTCCAGTAATACACAATAGAAGTCATTTGCCGGTAGTTGCAGATCCTTCACACGCAACCGGTTTAAGAGATAAAGTGCTGCCGATGGCGCGTGCCGCAGTTGCTGCCGGTGCAGATGCAATAATGGTTGAAGTCCACAATGATCCCGAAAAAGCTTTGTCAGACGGTCCGCAGGCTTTATTACCTGAACAGTTCGCTGATCTTATGAAACAAGTTAAATTGATTGCTGAAGTTATCGGCAGGAAGATGAAATAGTAAGTCAAAAGTTAAAGGTCAAAAGTCAAAAACTGAAAATCATTTTTTGATACTGACATTTCTGAAATGATTGATTAAAAATTTTAATTGTACATTCTAAAATTTACATTATAGATTATTGGAAACTAAAAACATATCAATTATCGGACTTGGTCTTATCGGCGGATCCATCGCCAAAGCATTAAAAAATTCCGATATACAAATTTCCATTAGTGCATTTGACAAACCAGATGTTTTAAAGAACGCCTTTAAAGAAAACATAATTAATTTCAAATTAAAAAAAATTGAAGAAGCTAAAGATTCAGATATAATATTTTTATGCCTGCCTACGGAATCGTCGCTTGGAGCCTTTGAAAAGCTGGCGCCTGTAATTAGTCCGGAAACTATTATTACTGATGTATGCGGAGTAAAATCTGTTTTTGAAGAAAAGTGGAGACAGATAAAAGAAAAAGGCGAATACATCGGGGGACATCCCATGACGGGTAAAGAAAAAGGCGGATATGAAAATTCCGATCCTCTTCTATTTGAAAATGCTGTGTATATTTTATCTGATAAAAAAACAGAATCTGATAATTATAAACTGCTTTTGGAAATAATTACAATTCTAGGTTCACGTATTAAATATTTAAATCCTTATCTTCATGATGAGATAGTCGCAAAGGTAAGCCACTTGCCTCAATTACTGGCTGTTGCTTTAGTGAATACAGTTAGCAGGGAACATAAAGATATTAATTATCTTGACTTTGCCGCAGGAGGATTTCGTGATATGACGCGAATTGCATCAAGCGATTTCAGTATTTGGGAACCTGTTATTAAACATAACAAAGACGCTATTGTAAAATCACTGATTAATTTTCTTTCCGAGTTCACAGAAATTGATAGCCTTGTAATGAAAAAGGATTTATCTTCACTTGAAAAAATATTTGAAACTGCAAGAGTAAAGCGAGATGAAATTCCAAAAAACACAAAGGGATTTATAAATCCACTTTACGATCTTTTTGTTTTTGTAAAGGACGAACCTGGTGTGTTAAATAAACTCACTTCAGTACTTTTTGAAAATTCAATTAATATAAAAGATATTGAATTGCTGAAAATTCGAGAAGGCACAGGCGGTACTTTTAGGCTTGCTTTCGAATCTAAAAATGATGCTGAAAAAGCCAGGCCTCTAATCGAAAAGATGGGATTTGAAACAAAATAAATCATTATTTTGTGAAAAAAATCATTAAAAAGTATAATTTTTGAAGCACGGTTAAATAAATTTACCATATTAGAACTTTTCATTAACGTTTTTCCACTTTCTACCAACCTTAAATAATTATTCATTTTGGCATGTACCTTGTATTGTAATAATGTCATTTATAAATATTTATTAAAAAAAATTTTCAAAAGGTTTCTTATTCATCGTATGTATTGCAGTGAAACTATTTATTGAATAAATAAAAGTTATACAAATGAAATTATTTTTTTCTTTATAACCCTCCAATAAAGAAGAAAATATGAAACGGGATTTCAAAGGAGAGTGGGGATGTCATACTGCCACTTCAAATTTGATCTAATTTTTTCCCAGACTAACATCAAGCGCTTAAATAACTACTATTTCAATAATTATAGATTGAGTATTTATATTGTTTACGTATTTGGATAAGTCAGATAATAAAAAAATGATTTTATCATTGTCGTCTTATCATAAATTATTTGACAGCTGTTTCGCTTCTATAAGATCTACAAACATTAAAATTTATTATAGAATTTCATTTTTAATTATTTGCTTTTTTGTGTTGGCAAGTCAAACAATTAATGCACAGCAAACTTCAAAAAGTAGCATCACAGATCAAATTAAAATGATACTTATGTCTCAAATAGATTCTCTTCATAATGAATTTGTTCGGATGGAGAATGGCAATCAGCAAAAAAATCGTTCAGATTTTCACCAGCTAATAGGAGCTAATGATAAAGAAATTGATCTATTTAAATCTTCTCTAAATAAGCTTCAAGATGAAATCAATAATAAAAAAACTGATCTATATTCACTTCAAACAGCACTTAATTCGCTTCAATTGAAAAAAATAAGTGCTTTGCCTGAATTTTATGATTTAGTTCATAAGACGCTGCAAAAGAAGTTGGATGAATTGAAAATTGAAAAAAATCTCGCAGAAAAAAAATCATTGGAACCAAATTTGTATAAAGACAAAAATCTTGAATCAAAAATTAAAAATAAAAATGAAAATCCTTCTGATACTCTCAGAGAAAAAAATGTATATCAAAAAAATCAAACATTTAAAGATATTGAATCTGAAGGATTAGTAGTTGATGAAACTCAAACAAAGCTTGGCCATGATTTTTATGATTTATTCTACCAGAAATGGGATAGTCCGCAATTGCCAAATGATTTCACGATTATAATTTCGGAAAAACCGATACCGAGTTTAGGTACACAAGTTTCAATAAAAATAAATGATAATGAAATATTTCAAAATAGATTGCAATCTAGATACGAACAAATTGAAGAACTTGCAGATTATGCTGTTCAATTGTCATTAAACTACTTACAAAATTACGAAGAGATCCAAAAGCAATTGAACGGTGATGAAATGAAAGGCAGCGGCATTTTTTAGAACTTTAATTTTGAGGGAGCGATGAAAAAACTATTTCTCTATTTTCTATTTTTAATGGGCATCATTTTAATCATTCCTGATGTCAGCATCTGCACAGGAATTAGTTTACTATCCGATTAACCCATCATTCGTTGGAGGAAATCCTTACAATGCATCATGGCTGTTTAATGAAGCACAAGCTCAAAATACATTTACTGAAAGCAGCAAAGCAAGCGGTTCTTACGGCTCAGACCCGCTAGCAGATTTTCAGCAAAGCCTTAATAGACAAATTCTGAGTCAGCTATCTAGACAACTTGTGCAATCAGCTTTTGGTGATAATTCATTAGCAGAAGGCCATTATGAGCTGGGAGATTATATAATCGATATCTCACCATCAAATGAAGGTATTATAATTAATATTTTAGATGCAAATAACGGCAGTGAGTCAAATATAGTTGTACCATATTATTGAGAAACAAACATGCAAAAGATTAAAATTTTTATTTATGTAGTATCAGCTTTAATAATATTTTTCCTTATTCAAGGCTGTTCACAATTGATTCCGACAATGGAAACAACCCGTGCAAAGCTTGGACCTTTAACTCCGGTTAATAAAGAGCTTAAAGCACTGCCCGCTGCAAAAGATAAAATAGTTGCTGCTGTATATAAATTTCGTGATCAAACCGGGCAATATAAGGCAACTGCAAATGGAACAAGCTGGTCAACTGCGGTAACTCAAGGGGCAACTTCAATTTTGTTAAAAGCTCTTGAAGAATCCGGATGGTTTATTCCTATTGAAAGAGAAGGATTATCAAATCTACTAAACGAAAGAAAAATTATTCGTTCAAGTCGTGCAGAATATCTTGATAAAAATAATCAGCAGGATCAGTTATTGCCACCATTATTATTTGCGGGAGTAATTCTTGAAGGCGGTATAATTTCTTACGACACAAATATTTTAACAGGCGGTGCAGGAATAAAATATTTTGGGATCAGTTCTTCGGGACAATATAGACAAGACAGAGTCACGATTTATCTGCGAGCTATTTCAACTCAAAATGGCAGAATCCTTAAAACAGTTTATACTACTAAAACAGTGCTAAGTCAGCTTATCGATGTGGGGTTTTTTAGATATGTTTCTTTCAAAAGACTGCTGGAAGCAGAAACAGGCTACAGTTACAATGAGCCGCCTGAAATGTGTGTTACAGAAGCAATTGAAAAAGCAGTTGAAAGTCTAGTTATCGAAGGATTAAAAGACGGACTTTGGGAATTAAAGAATCCAACTGATATAAATGCTTCAGTAATTAAAGAATATGAAAAAGAAAAAATTGTAGATCAAAAAACAGATGACTATGGAAGAAACCTAACTGCCGTGAGGACAAAATGGGGCGCAAGTTTAAATTTAGGTACACAGACTTATTCCGGTGATTATGCTAATGCTTTAACAAGAGCAGCAGGAGAACTCCAGCTTCAATATGCATGGGGAAATGGACTTTCTTTAAGTCTTAATGTTGGCAGATGGCAATTATATACAGAGAACTATCTGCACAAAACTTTTAATAATGCTGAAATTCAAGCAAAATATTATTTAAATCCTCTTAATGAATTTACTCCTTATATCTTTGCGGGTGCTGGATTTTCCATAGAAGATCAGTCCTTCTTGAAATTGAGTGATAATTTATTTCCATTTTTAATTGGTGGTGTTGGAGCAGAATACATGATTTCTAATAGAGTCGGTTTAAATTTTTTAATCAGCAATCACTACATGCTTAATGACAAAATTGATGGAACAAAACACGGCGATTTAAATGATTATTTCTGGGGAACTAGAGTTGGATTTTGTTTCTATCTAGGTAAATAAAAATAATGTTTAATTAATATTTGATAATAAAGGAGGTGTTGTTAGAAAACTTATGAAAAAGAAAACAGTCCTGGCAGACTGTATAAAAAGGCAGCGCTAGAGAGGCTCTCTTTATCCCGATAAATCGGGACAAAGACGATCCGATGCAAACTCTAACGCCACCAAACTTCTTATTCCATTGTAAATTTAATTGAAATTTACATTGGAGTAAACGGCAGCAATTCGATGCCAGCGGATTGTTAACAATAAAGAGGATACTGCAATGGTATTCTCTTAAGTAGGGCAAACTCGCAAGAGTTAAATAATTAATTGTTAACAAAAAATGGAGAAAAAAAATGCAAAAACTATTTGCTTTTTTCGCAATCGTTCTATTGTGCGGATATACATTTGCACAAAATACTGCAACAGTAACTGAAACCGGTAGATAATGCAACACACATAGTTAATCAAACTGGTTCATAATACATACTACAGTCGCTCAAGTAAGCGCTAACTGGAGCTATAAATAATCTGCATTTAGTTACTCAAGTTGGTGCAGGAAATAATGCTTCATGTTGACCAAACTCAACAGCAATTCAACTTGTTGGCCTCAAAATGCAGACTATTGACTCAAGACTGGTGACAAATAACTTAGAGCTAATCTCAGGAGCAGGGATTCGTTATACAGGATATAATGATGCTACAATTACACAAGGATTAAGCAATAATAATTATTGGCTATCAAGAAACAGAAATGGTTATAACATGACTGCAATATATGACTACAAACTATCGGTGATGGATAATCAATGCATTCACAAACGCAATTTGGATGTCATCAAGCTATGCTAACAGTTACACAAAATGGTTATGGTAGCTATAGGCTAAACAAGAACAATCACGGAATAAATCATGTTGCTATTATATCCTCAGATAGGTGATGGTAAACGAAGCATCATCAACTACAAACTGGTGGAACATATGGTCTAAGTTTGGACATGATGCAACTGCTAACTATAACTGGTAATGGAAATAAATCTTTTCAAACCCAATCTGGTCAATATGGAAATAATTCAATTGTTAATCGAAAATGGCGATAATAATAATTCTACATTGAACAGATAGGTTCTTAATAACTACAACACAAATTCAAAATAATTCATCATAATAATGCACATATATCAGTGATAGCTGGAAATGTCAAACACAACTTTACAGAATCAAGATGGTGATAGTAACTTTTCATATGCAAGTCATACTGCTTATAATACTTCACAATAACAGTATGGACAATATTACAGATACAGGTAATAATAATTATGATAACAGCAGAATTAGAGGAACTGCTGTTGCATGCAAGTGATTACAATACAATTAACTGATATACCCAAACTGGTAATGGAAACATTGCATACAATTGGGTAGAAGGTAATCTCAATACTATAATTACATCAGCAAATGGTGACTGATAATAGTTTCTGGTACTGCAAACTGGCAGTTGGAAATTTTGGTAGTATATCAGATTGGTGATTATAATTCAGCTACAGTTACTCAATCTGGTAATAGGTACATAATAGCAGTCAAGTAACTCAAACTGGTGAAATGAATAATAGCAGGTACAGTTACTCAAAGTAACTAATTCATTTTTCAACGTAGTTGGGAGTTGTAATAAATTCCCAACTAGTAAATTTAAAGTTGATTTAAAATGAAAAATATAAAATATGTAATGTTCATGTTTTTGTTAGCATTTCAAGTAAGTTATTCTCAAAATGCTAATGATGTTGGATCACAAATACAGCAGCTTGAAAATCCGGCTCATTTCAATTCTAATATTGATGGAATTGATAAAGCCATTCTACAGCAAGTTGTAAATCTAAATCAATTCACATCATCTAATTTTGATGGGAATTCTGCTTCTGTTCTGCAGTTCGGTTCAAACAATACAGCTAACCTCAATCAAAATGGAAAAAGTAATAAATCTTTATCTGTTCAGGTTGGGGATGACAATTCATACGACCTTTCAATAAATGGAAATGATAACAAATCTATAATTGGTCAATACGGAAAAGAAAATGTTATCAGCCAGGAGTTGAATGGAAATGATTTGTTTTATGTTGTTCTTCAATATGGAAGTCATAATGAAGTTACACAAGTTGAAAATGGACAAACTGCAAAGCAGTATGAAATCCGTCAGTATGGAAATGATATGAATATTAAGATTGTAAACGGTCCATTAAGATAAAGTATATTTTGCAGCCTGCGATATTATTGCGGGCTGCATTCATAAATTTTGAATCCAAAGTGACGGTAATTTAAAGGCGAAAAAAATAATAAAAGTATTTATTGATAGAAATTTTAATCTTGGTTTTTATAAATCTACTCATGTTAACAAAAAATTTAGTACATGATTATATTCATAAAAATTAAGATTCAATTATTGAAATGAGAAAATTCAGTTGAGGAAATAACTGTGAGAATTAAAAAATTTTCGCATAATTTTTATCAAAATAAAGGCCTAATATTTCAAGACTTAATGATTTTTAATGGCGCAAAAATTGTAAATAGAGTGAAAAATAAAGCAATCGGAGTTTTTAATGTTGAGTAAATTTATAAAGGGGTTCGTATTAATTTCAATATTCTCTATTCTCGTAATATCATGTAAAGAGAATACTGTTGATCCGGTATTTACAGGAAGTATTAGCGGGAAGGTTGTTGACGCAAAAAGCGGAACGGCCCTTGGCGGTTCGAGTATAACAACCAATCCTGCGACAGATGCAATTTTGTCGGATAATTCAGGAACTTTTTCGATAAAAGATATTGCTGTTGGAAATTATACAATTACTGCAAAGAAAAGCGGCTACAAAACTAGTTCTGTAACTATTACAGTAAAAGAGAACGCAACTACTCAAGCAGTAATATTACTTGAAGATAGTCCAACGTCAAATACTTTGACAATTCCGGCAAATCCTACTCCACAAGACAAATCAACTGATCGCCCCATTGAATTAACTTTGAAATGGTCTTCTGACCTTTACGGAAATGATAACATTACGTACGATGTTTACTTCTATAATTCGGAATCTTCTTCTCCATTAAAAATTGCTTCAGCAATTAGTGATACATCGGTTGATGTTTCAGGCTTACAGTATGATAAAACATATTTCTGGCAGGTAATAACAAAAGACTCATCTAATTCTATTAACGGGGATGTTTGGAGTTTTACTACCAGAGCATTTCCTAATAATCCATTCGCCATAATTAAAATGGTGGATGGGAATTACAAATTATTTACATCAGATTCTTTAAATGAAAATTCCTTCCAGTTATTAAATACAAGTAGTAATGAAATCTGGCCGCGTTTTAATCCGGGCAAAACTAAAATAGCATTCGTTTCAAATATAAATTTAGAGCAGCAAATCTATACAGTTAATGTCGATGGTTCCGGGCTGCAAAAGATAACTAACATTTCTGTAGCTGGTTATAACAACATCGGCATTGGGTTCAGCTGGGCGCCAGATGGCGGTAGTTTAATTTATGCACATTATGATAAGTTATACAGAATTAATTCTGACGGTTCAAACTTACGTTTAGTTGCAACCGCTCCTGCAAATCGACATTTTCGAGAGTGCGAATTTTCACCACTCGGTGATAAAATTGTTGTTGAAACTATTGGCTTAAACTCATACGATTCAGAAATTTATTTGATGAATTCTAACGGATCGGATATGCAAATTTTAGTAGATAATTTGCCAGGTAATATTGAACGCCCTTCATTTTCTACTGACGGAAAAAGTATTCTATACACACATGATATTTCTGGATTTGAATCCGCAGATGGAAGGCAATTAAATTCTCATATATTTCTTAAATCATTAATTGATTCAACAATTACAGATCTGTCATTCAACAAAATCAA
Source organism: uncultured Ignavibacteriales bacterium (assembly GCA_963731745.1). Lineage (GTDB taxonomy): Bacteria > Bacteroidota > Ignavibacteria > Ignavibacteriales > Ignavibacteriaceae > CAVSWT01. The sequence continues at coordinate 72,035 of CAVSWT010000019.1, read as the reverse complement.
TGGTACAAACGATACAAATCCAAGATTTTCACCTGATGGCGGAAGCATTATTTTTAACAACTCTAAAAATGATGGATCAGGAAATCCCGACGTTTGGATTATAGACCTCAGCGGAGAATACCGGCACAAAATAATAACAAACGGATTGATGCCTGATTGGAAAAGATAGAAAGAGCAATCTTATCTGTTTTGTCAGCTAATTCTAAAAATTTGTAAATAGATTTTTCAAGTCTTCTAAATCTTCCAAAGAAAACTGAAATGTTTTTAAAGTTTTTAACATTTTAGTCATTTCTTTATCATTTTCTCTTAGTACAAATTAATATTTAATTTTAACGCTGAATTTTTCAAACTTATTAGGGATTGATGACTAGACATATAAGAATCGGCGTTATTTTAGCGACTATCGTATTTTTATTTCAAATTTCTTGTTTAGCGCAAGACAATAAAACTGTTGAAGTAAAAAAAACTTACTATCCTGACGGAACTATTAAAACTCAAGGTGATTATTGGAATGATCAGCTTCATGGCCGATATTTAGAATATTATCCTGACGGAAAGTTATGGAAGGAGTGGAGATTTTTTTACGGGAAAGAAGATGGTATTTCGACCTGGTATTTCCCTGACGGCAAAGTAAGCATTGAATGGAATTATAGGAATGGTATTAAAGAAGGCATTTCAAAATGGTACTATGAATCTGGTGAGCTATGGTCAGAACAAAATTATTATAAGGGAGTTTTGGATGGAACAACTTATACTTATTATAAAACCGGAGAGAAGCAAGGTGAATGGTTATTTCAAAACGGTTTATTACAAGGAATTTCCCGAACGTTTTACAAATCCGGTAAAGTAGAAGTTGAAAGAAATTATGTTAATGGAAAGATGAATGGCATCACAACAATTTTTCATGAAGGAAATGGAAGTGTAGCACTAAAAGCATTTTATATAAATGATAAACTCGAAGGTGAAGTTAAAATTCTTGATGAAGCCGGCAACGTAAGAGTTGTTGATCAATATTTAAATGATGAGCTGTTGAATAGAGTTAGGTACGATTATACCGGCAAACAGGAAGCGGTAGAAAAGACCGTTAGAAATTATTACGACAATGGTGTGCTTAAAGAAGAGATTTTTTATATTGATGGAAAGCGAGAGAAAAATTCAAGATTTTTTTATGAAAGCGGTTACTTGAAAGAACAATGGACTTATAATAATGATACATTAAACGGAATGTCTTATTCATATTATGATGATGGAATTTTAAAAAATGAAGTTGATTATTTAAAAGGCATTAAAAAAGGAAATTCAAATTCATATTACCCTACCGGTGAATTGCAAAACGAATGCATATATAATAACAATCTGAAAAACGGAATGTCAATTTCTTATTATAAATCCGGAATAATGGAATCAGTCTCCAATTATAGAGATAATTTTTTAGAAGGTTCACAAAAAACGTATCACGAAAACGGTCTTCTAAGTTCTGACGCGTATTATATCAATGGAGTTTTACAAGGGAAAAAAACATATTACTATAATAACACTGCTGTTTTAAAAGAAGAAAATTATCTTAACGGGAAATTAAACGGTTGGGTTAGGACTTATTTCAAAAACGGAAAAGTTCAAAAAGAAGAATATTATTCAAATGGAAATGTTGAAAAGAGTAAAGAGTATGATAAAAATGGATTACTTGTTTCAACATCAGGTTATTAATAAAAATGAAAAAGATAATTAATATTAAAATATTTATATCAATATTATTATTAACCGTTTCCATATTTGCTCAAAACGGATTGGTCGTGGAAAAATATCCAAACGGTGTTTTGAAGAAAGAAGAAATTTACTTAAATGGAAAGCTTAATGGAGAATGTAAATATTATTCTCCCAAAGGCATTATTAAGGAAATTCTAAATTACAAATTTGGGAAGAAGGAAGGTCAAAATTATTTCTATTATGATTCAGGCATATTAAAAGAAATGATAACATTTCTCCAATGATAGATATAGTGGAACATATAAAAACTATTATGAAACTGGTTCTTTAAAAGAAGTTATGAATTATACAAATGGAATTATAAATGGAGACTATAAAAATTTTTATGAATCGGGCGAACTGAAATCAGCTTACGAATATGCTGATGGAGCAAGAACCGGTAGTTCCTATGAATATTATAAAAATGGATTAGTTCTGGTTGAAGCACGGTATTTGAATGATATGCAAGAAGGATTGACAAAATGGTTTTATGAAGAAGGAAAAATTAAAAGTGAATTGACTTACAAAAGTGGTAATTTAAATGGACAAGGCATTGAATATTTTGAAAATGGAAATGTTAAAGCAAAACAAAATTTTGTATACGGATATCTTGAAGGTGAAAATATAAATTATTTTGAAAACGGAAATATTCAAAATATTATTAATTATGAAGAAGGTAAAAAAGATGGAATTGCAAAATCTTTTTATGAAGACGGGACTCTTTGGACGGAACAGAATTATAAAGCAAATAAATTAGAAGGGCAGACAACAATTTATACTAAAGATGGAAGTCTTTGGTATATTGAAACCTATAAAAATGATAAGTTACTTAGCAGCAAAGAATTTTCCAGAAATGGTGAATTAGTTTCCGAAAAAAAATTTTAATCGATTAATAAAAATTAAATTATGGAACAACCTGGTAAATTTACAGTTGGACTTTTACAGCTTTCATTTTCAAAAAATACAAATGAAAATTTAGAGAAGGCAGTTCATTGGATTGAGAAAGCCGCAAATGAAGGAGCGCAAGTTATTTGTTTGCCTGAACTTTTTCGTTCACAATATTTTTGTCAGAAAGAAGATATCGATATTTTTAATTTAGCTGAAAACATTCCCGGCCCTTCAACAAAAGCTATTGGTAAAATTGCTAAGGAAAAAAAAGTAGTTGTGGTTGCTTCATTATTTGAAAAACGTGCTGCGGGGATTTACCATAACACAGCGGCAATTATTGATGAAAAGGGTGAGGTTATTGGCAAATATCGTAAAATGCATATACCTGATGATCCTGCATATTATGAAAAATTTTATTTCACTCCTGGTGATCTTGGTTTTAAATCTTTTCACACTATATATGGAAACATTGGAACATTAATCTGCTGGGATCAATGGTATCCTGAGGGAGCTCGTTTAACTGCTTTGAAAGGTGCGAGCGTTTTATTCTATCCAACAGCTATCGGTTGGCATCCTCATGAAAAAGATGAGCACGGTAAAAATCAATTTGATTCCTGGCGGACTGTACAGCGTGGACATGCGATTGCAAATGGAGTTTACGTTGCAGCGGTTAATAGAATTGGTTTGGAAAAAGAAAATGAAAATTCTGCTGGAATAGAATTTTGGGGATCTTCATTTGTTGCTGATCCGCAAGGAGTTATTATAGCAGAAGGATCGGCAGATAAAGAAGAAGTTGTGCTGGCAGAAATTGATTTGGATAGGATAGAATACATACGCAGAAATTGGCCTTTCTTACGAGATCGACGAATTGATGCTTATGTTGGAATTGATCAACGGTTTTTAGATGATGATGATAAATAGATTTCACAAAGTCATTTCTTTTATTGAAAAAATATGAGTGATAAAAAAGATACAAAAAAAAGTCCGTTTGATTTAGGCTACCATCTCCCTGCAGAGTGGGAAAAACATGAAGCAACCTGGGTTGGCTGGCCTCACAACAAAAATGATTGGCCGGGAAAAATTGAGCCGATCTTTTGGGTCTACGGGGAAATCGTTAGAAAAATCGCTGAAGGTGAAAAAGTAAGAATAATTGTTGAATCAAAAGAGGAAGAAAAAAAAGCAAAGAAGATTATAAAATTAACATATGCAAATAATAACAATATAGAATTCTTCCATTTAGAAACTAACCGCGGATGGCTGCGTGACTCCGGGCCTGCATTCATTAAAAATAGTGAAGAAAAAATAGCTTCTGTAAATTTTGAATTTAATGCATGGGCAAAATATTCCAATTATAAAAAAGATAGAAAAGTTCCGAAGTTTATTTCAGAAAAATTAAATCTTGAAAGATTTGTTCCCTTACATAATGATAAAAAAGTTGTGCTGGAGGGCGGCAGTATTGATACGAATGGAAAAGGAACTTTGCTAACCACTGAAGAATGCTTACTTGATCCAAAAATTCAAATAAGAAATCACGACTTTACAAAAAATAATTACGAAGAAATATTTAAAAATTTTTTAAGTATATCGAATGTTATTTGGCTTGGTAAGGGAATTGCCGGAGATGATACTCATGGCCATGTTGACGATCTGTGCCGTTTTGTAAATAAGAATACTGTTGTTCTTGTCCAGGAGGAAAATACTAAAGATAAAAATTACAAACCTTTAAGAGAAAACAAAGAAAGACTTGAAGGAGCTAAATTAGAAGACGGCGCAAAATTAAATATTGTTGATCTTCCTATGCCTTCTCCTGTAATTTTTGATGGCGAAAGACTGCCTGCCAGCTACGCTAATTTTTATTCTTCAAATTCTGCTGTTTTAGTACCAACATTTAATGATCCGAAAGACAGAATTGCTCTTGGGATTTTATCTGAATTAATTACTGATAGGCCCGTTGTTGGAATTCATGCGGTGGATTTAGTGTGGGGATTAGGAACTCTGCATTGCCTTACTCATGAACAGCCAGCATAATATTTTATGTAAAAAATCCTTTCTACTGTTTATAATCTAAAATTCAGACTTTAATAAAAAATCATTTTTATTTGTTTTTAGGCATAAAACCTTTTAAGTTTTCTCAATAAATTAAACGAGAATTCTTAAAGGAGAGCGAAATTGTTAATAGCAGTACCCAAAGAAATATTACCTGGTGAAAACCGGGTGGCAATTGCTCCTGATGTTGTAGGTAAGGTAATTAAAGCAGGATACCAGGTCAATATTGAAAAAGATGCCGGTCTGAATGCTGGTTTTACAAATGAAGCATTTGAGTCAGCAGGCGCTAAGATTATAGATAATACAGAAGAATTATTTTCATCAGGAGAAATAATATTCAAAGTTCAAAGACCTTTGCACAATGCGACTTTAAATAAAGACGAAATTGATTTGATTAAAAAAGGCTCGCTTCTTATAACTTTTTTATACCCGCTTTACTATTTTGATTTAGCAAAAAAATGCGCAGAAAAAGGGATAAATGTTATTTCTATGGATTTCATTCCGCGAACTACACTTGCTCAAAAAATGGATGCTCTTAGTTCGCAAGCCAATTTAGCTGGGTATAAATCAGTATTGATGGCTGCGAATCAGCTTGGTAAAATATTCCCTCTTATGATGACAGCTGCCGGGACTATTTCACCTGCAAGAGTTGTTATTATGGGCGCCGGAGTTGCAGGGCTTCAAGCTTTAGGAACAGCAAAAAGATTGGGCGCAATCGTGGAAGTTTCTGATATTAGGCCGAGTGTTAAAGAAGAAGTGCAAAGTTTAGGCGGCAGGTTTATTGAAGTACAAACTGATGAAAATATGCAGGATGCCGGCGGATATGCTAAAGAAGCATCAGCAGAGTTTTTACAGAAACAAAAAGATTTAATTTTCAAACATGTCACTGAAGCTGATATCGTAATAACAACCGCACTAGTTCCGGGCAAAAAAGCTCCGGTTCTGATTACAGAAGAGATGGTTAAAAATATGAAGGCTGGAAGCGTTGTTTTGGACATGGCGGTAGAGTTCGGCGGTAATTGCGAAGTAAGTGAAAAAGATAAAATTGTTAAAAAGTATAATGTTACAATCATTGGTGAATCAAATCTTCCAAGCCTCGTTCCAACTCATGCAAGTGAAATGTACTCCAAAAATATTTTAGGTTTGCTGCAGCATATTGGAAAAGAAGGTAAAGTGGAATTAAATCTGGAAGACGAAATTGTTAAAGGATCTTTGATAACTTATGATGGACAAGTTGTTAATCAAAGAATTAAAGAATTATTATAATTAAAAAGGGATAATTATGGAAGGTGAATTTTTAATGCTGATTTATGTTTTCGTACTGGCAATTTTTGTCGGTTTCGAATTAATTGCAAAAGTTCCTCCAACGCTGCATACGCCGCTTATGTCAGGCTCCAATGCAATTTCCGGGATTACAATTGTTGGTGCTTTATTAAGCGCTGGGCTGGAACAATTTACTATAAGCACAATTCTCGGATTGATCGCGGTAATATTTGCTATGATAAATGTAGTCGGGGGATTCTTGGTTACTGATAGAATGCTCAAAATGTTCAAAAAGAAGTGAGTAAAAAATGAATGTATTTATAGAAATTTCTTATCTAATCTCATCAATATTTTTCATATTCGGAATAAAAAAATTAGGCTCGCCTAAAACTGCAAGAACTGGAAACTTGTACGCCTCAATCGGAATGGCAATAGCAATTATTGTAACTCTTTTTGACAAAAATGTATTGACATATGAATGGATAATTATTGGAGTTATTATTGGTTCTGCTGTTGGAGCGATAATGGCAATGAAAATTCCAATGACCGGCATGCCGCAAATGGTAGGCTTACTAAATGGTTTTGGTGGAGGCGCTTCGCTATTAGTCGCTATGTCCGAGTATTATAAAATTTCTCCATTTATCCCGATCGATACTGGTATTGCAATTATACTTAGTTTACTTATTGGTAGTGTTACCTTTACAGGATCTATGATTGCGTTTGGTAAGCTTCAAGGACTGGTAACTGGAAAAGTTGTAAAATATCCCGGACAGCATCCGTTAAATGCATTGCTGCTGGTTGCGGTAATAGTTGCCGGAGTTATAATTGTTATCAATCCAGGTAATTCACTTTTAGTGATTATTGTTACTATAGTTTCACTAATACTCGGTGTTTTATTGGTTCTTCCCATCGGCGGAGCTGATATGCCGGTAGCAATTTCTTTGTTAAATTCATATTCAGGGATTGCTGCTTCAACTACCGGTTTTGTTTTGAGGAATAATGAATTAATTATAGCTGGTGCTTTAGTTGGTGCCTCAGGAATCATTTTAACTTTGATTATGTGCCGTGGAATGAACCGCTCATTAATGAATGTATTGCTTGGAGGATGGAGTTCTGCAGGAGGTACAGGCGCTGGTTCCGATACTGGTGAAGGTCCAAAGGGTGACGTTAAATCAGTTGATGTTGAGGAAGCCGCAATGATATTTGACGCAGCCTCAAGTGTTATAATAGTTCCCGGTTATGGAATGGCTGTTGCTCAAGCGCAGCATTCAGTTATGGAATTAATGACTCAGCTTGAAAAGAAAAATATAAATGTTCGCTTTGCTATTCACCCGGTTGCCGGAAGAATGCCTGGCCACATGAATGTATTGCTTGCTGAAGCTAATGTTCCTTATGATAAACTGTTTGCTTTAGAAGATATAAATGATGATTTCAATAATACGGATGTGGTTTTAATTATTGGTGCAAATGACGTTGTTAATCCGGCTGCAAGAAATAATCCGGCTAGTCCGATTTATGGTATGCCGATATTAAATGTAGATTACGCAAAAACTGTAATCATTAATAAGAGGTCGTTAAATCCTGGTTACGCTGGAATTGATAATGAATTATTTTTCTATCCAAATGCATTAATGTATTTTGGAGATGCAAAGGATGCTGTAACTAAACTGGCGAATGAAATAAAAAATCTTTAAAAAAATAATTTTTATCCCCTGATTTCAGGGGATTTTTTATGCCCAATTTGTAATATGCTTACTAATTTCTAAACTATTATATTTACTTACGTTACTTAATTTTTATTCTCATCAAATGAAATATTTACTCATATCATTCGCTCTAATTTTTGTTTCAATAAATTCATTTTGTCAAGAAGCGAATTTTAGTGCAGGAGATTTTTCCGTTTCTATTAATAACTCAATACTAAAGGTTCTTAAAAATGATACTTTAGTCTATCAAAAAAAATTCATCAATCCCTCAATCGATTCAGTCGATTTAGATAATGACGGAATCAATGAATTGGAATTATCAGATTCTGTAGTGTCTTCCGGGCAGACTTTTTATACATTTTACATTTTTTCAACAATCGATTCCTTCTATCTATCGGATTCAATTTATTCAGGTATAACTGCGCCCTATGAAGTTGAATCAGATGAGGTCCCTGGTAAGATTATCATAACAGGCAATCCTATTTTTGATCACTTTAACGGAGAGAGCTATACTACCTTTAGCCCAATCAATTGCTGGAAATATGAAAGCGGCGAAGTGTTTGGAATAAACGATGAAATTTATGATTTATTTATAAATGAAAATGAAGACATCATAGATTATTTAGATCAATATTTCCGTTTTAAAAAGAGTGATTGCATAAATAGTAAAGAAATGTTAGGAGCTATAGCAGCCGGTTATGCTAATTATATCAACGCAGGCGAAGAATCATCTGCGGAACATTTTTTATCAACATATTACTTTTGTTTAGATGCAGATAAATTAAAAGAAGAATTAAATAGAGAATTAAAAAGGTAAAAAAATGAAAATGGATTGGAATGAATTTATTGGGAAAACATTAAATGTTATTCTACATGAGAATTACGGTGCAACTGTGGATCCTAACGGCGATACTCCTCTATACGAAATTGTTTTTAAATCGGGTAAGTTAACTTCCGTTTATGATGATGGTATTTTATTGGAAACAATGAGAGAAAATCATCAAGTAAGAATTTTCATTCCTCATCAATCAATTAAGTGCGTGGAAATATTTAATATATAATCTGAATTATAAATAGGGAGATTTTTTGAAATTTATTTTTTTTGTTCTTTTAATTGCTTCCTTCATTCCCAATTTTATTGCAGCAGCCGATGTTGAGATCAAAAGCCTCAAATCTTATAGCGACAGTAAAACTGCCTTGCCGGTAATCATTGTCGGTGAAGAATCTGCAAGCTATTTAAATATTGAATTTGATATAAAGTCGGCAAGTATTCCAAATTTAAAAATAGTTTTTAGATTCTGTGATAAAAATTGGAATGCAACGGACAATGTTTTTCTAGCAAATTTTGGACAAAATGTTTCAACCGAATTGGAAGTCTATAACTTACCAACAACTATTGAAGATGCAAGATATGGATACTTTGGCAGTTTCCCGGATGAAAAAGGTTACGTATCCTTTCCATTTTCTGGTAAATGGAAATTCTACATTACTGATTCATTCGACACTTCAGTTGTTTACGCTGTGGGAAAATTTTATGTAATTAAAGAAGAATTAAATTTAAATGTAACCATAAAAAAACAATTAATGGAAGACAAAACATATTTTCCTCAGGATTTAGGCAGAGTTTTCAATTTAACTGCCAGTTTTAATCTGCCTGATGAGTTGTTTCCTAACTTTGTTGATGAAGTAGAAATTATAGAAAATAAAAAACTCGAATATCCAATCATAGTCGATAGAAAATTTAATACCGATTATCGTCAATATTATTGGGATGGAAATAGAAGTTTTTCATTTTCAGCAAAAGATATAAGGCCGGGGAATGAATACAGAGAAACTGATTCTAGGAACACTAATAAATTCAATTCAAAAAACATTAAAGCTCAATTTGACGGATTAGAATATTCAAGATTTTTTACAAATGGGAATAAAGATTTAAATGGCAGTTTTCTATTAACAAATCCTGAAAATGCTTTTGCTTCTTACTTAAATGTTACATTCTCAATCCGTCCGCCTGACCCTTCATTTGGGGATATTTATTTGGTAGGAGCCTTTAACGATTGGATAGTTTTACCTCAATATAAAATGGAAAATTCAGGAGGGATTTACTCAAAAACTATTGAATTAAAAAGAGGGATATATGATTATCAATATGTGACTGCTGATTATATAAATAATCAAATTAAAAATATTGATTGGCTTACGCTTGAGGGAAATAGTTGGCAAACCACAAATGAATATTATATATTTCTATTTTATAATGATCCGAATTATGGCGGTTATGATAAAATAATTGCATACAAAAAAATTATAAGCAAATAATTATGGCTAAAGTTAAAATTGGAGTAATAGGCACAGGCCATCTCGGTAAACTTCACATAAAAATGCTGAAGTCAATTGAGAATTGTGAGTTAGTTGGAATTTATGATTCTAATAAATCACAATCTGAATCAGCTTCTAAAGAATACGGAGTTAAAGCATATAATACAATTATTGAATTATTAAATGAAGTTGAATGCATTTCAATCGCTGCCACAACAAGTGCACATTATGAACTTGCAAAAGCATGTTTAGATAACAACACTCACATCTTTGTTGAAAAGCCAATCACAGCAACTATTCCCCAGGCGGAAGAAATTGTAAAAATTGCTGCAGAAAAAAAATTAAATCTTCAAGTTGGTCATATAGAAAGATTCAACCCGGCTTTAATATCACTTGAAGAATATTTACTTGAACCTATGTTTATACAAACTGACAGGCTAGCACAATTTAATCCGCGGGGAACTGACGTGGCCGTTGTACTTGATTTAATGATACATGATATTGATATCATTTTAAGCTTGGTCAAAAGCAAAGTTAAAAGTGTTGAAGCCAGCGGCGTTGCAGTAGTTTCGGATTCTTTAGATATAGCAAATGCGAGAATACAATTTGAAAACGGAGCTGTGGCAAATGTTACCGCAAGCAGAATTTCTCAAAAGAAAATGAGAAAAATGAGAATATTTCAAAGAGATAATTATATCGCTTTAGATTTTATAACTGGTGTTTCTGAAGTTTATCGATTGATTCCAGCCGGCAAGAAAAGTGAATCTTCGGTTATCACATTCGGCGAAATTGGAATTGGTGAAAAGAAAAAAAATATTGTTTACGAACAGCCAGAAATAAAAGAAATAAACGCTTTACAATATGAGCTGCAGCTCTTTATAAATTCAGTTAAAGATCAAATTCCGCCTGTTGTATCAGGTGAGGATGGCCTTCATGCACTACAGGTTGCTCAAATAATTATGAAGAAAATTGAAGAATCAAAAGTGAGTTAATACTTATTAGGGAGTTCATTTATGAAAAACAAATTTTTATTACTGTTAATCTTATTCGCGCTTTCAAATATCAGCTGCAGTGTTTATGATACATTTGTAAATATCTCCAGATTAAAATTCAAATTAGGCAATGTGAATGGATTTCAAGTTAACGGAATTCCAATTTCTAATAAATCTAAACTTAGTGATTTTACCTTGTCAGAAGGTTTAAAATTAACTTCGGCGTTTGCACAAGGCAAGCTGCCGGTTTCTTTTACATTAAACGTGGAAGCTAAAAATCCTAATGATGGAACAGGAGGAACTAAACAGAGCACTGCGACGTTAAAATCTTTTCCGTGGAGATTATTAATTAATGACAAGGAAACAATTTCAGGAAATATTGGCGCCCCGGTTGTTGTTCCCGGAACCGGACAAACTTCAATATTACCACTGCAAATGAATTTTGATTTATTAACTTTTTTCAAAGATAAATCATATAATGATATCATCAATTTGGTGTTAGCGCTAGGCGGAAAAAGCAGTTCTTCATCAAAATTAACTTTGTATGCACAGCCAACAGTTACTTCAGCCATACGGTGATATCACTTATCCAAATGAATTAAAAATAGTAGATCACCAATTTACAAACTAGGATTTATTTAATTCAAATATAAAAGTGCATCGGGTTAATTTGTTTGCCTGATGCACTTTTGTTTATTTGTTCGTCTAACATAAACAATTACGAAGGGCCAAATGTCCAAAACAGAAAAATTTGCAATCGGAGTAGATTTAGGCGGAACGAATGTGAAAGTTGGTATCGTCTCTCAAAAAGGGAAGATCATAAAAAAAACATCGCTTAAAACCGAAGCAGATGGTGGACCCAAAAAAGTTATTGCTCAAATATCCGCCGGCATAAATATGCTTCTTGAAAAAAATAATTACAAGTTAAAGGGAATTGGAATTGGATCGCCCGGTGTAGTATCAATCAAGAAAGGCACAGTAGAAAATCCTCCAAACTTACCTGGGTGGGGAAAAGTAAAGCTAGCCAAATTATTTGAAAAGGAATTTAAACTACCAGTATTTATTGAAAATGATGCTAACGCTGCAGCAATAGGTGAAATGATTTTTGGAGCAGGGAAAAAATATTCATCTTTCATTATGATAACACTTGGGACAGGAGTAGGTGGGGGCATTATTATGAATGATAAAATATTTAGAGGAGAAAACGGAGTTGCCGGCGAAGTTGGACATATGACCATTGATTATAAAGGCGACCAATGCAAATGCGGTTCAATTGGCTGTATCGAAACTTTTGTTGGGAATCACTATTTAATTAGGCGAGTTACCAAAGAATTGCAAACACATAAAGAATCCCTTATCTGGAAATTAATTGATGAAGATTTTACTAATTTAACTCCTAAGGTAATCCAAAATGCTGCTGAAAAGAATGATGAATATGCGAAATCAGTTATCCAAAATATGGGCACTCAGCTTGGTTCGGTATTAGCTTCGGTAAGCAATTTGCTTGACATAAGCACATTTATAATCGGGGGAGGAATTGCAGGCTTTGGAAATTTACTTTTCGATTCGACACAGCAGAGTCTTCATGCAAGAGTTTTAAAAACTTTAAAATCTCGTGTAAAAGTTATGCCGGCAAAATTAAAAAATGATGCCGGAATTCAAGGAGCATCAGCATTAGTTTTTTATAAATCTTAATTTTATTGTTTAGGGTGATAAACTTAATTTGTATGAAATTGATAATTGCAGCCGTATTCACAATTATTTTAGCTTTTCCGAATTTCTCTCAGGAAAATAATATAAATACTTTTCCTTCTGATTCTGCTTCAGCGTTTTCTTCAGATTCATTAATTACTACTGATTCTACTGTCCAAAATAAAAACGATGTAGATACCGTTATTTATTCCTCAGCATCAGACTCGCTAGTCTTTTTCATACAACAAAAGAAAATGGATATTTATGGAGATGCCTCATTAAAGTATAAAGAAACAGAATTGAAAAGTGCTAACATCTCAATTGATTTTAAAACGAATAATGTTGATGCCTCTGGCGTACCTTCCGATTCAATACCTGATAAATATGTAAATACACCTGTACTCTCCGAAAATGGTGAGAAATATGAAGGCTTAAAGATGAAATATAATTTTAAAACCCTTCGCGGTTATATTACTTCGGCTGGGACTGAAAGTGAAGGAGCTTATTATACCGGGGAAAAGATTAAGAAGGTAAATAAAGATACTTATTACATACAGGATGGCTATTATACAACATGTAAACAGGATACTCCGCATTATTATTTTTATTCTCCGGAGATGATGGTTATAGATAAAGAGCAGCTCGTAGCAAAATGGGTTTGGTTTTATTTCGGCGGAGTTCCTTTCCCCGTGCCATTACCATTTGCTGTATTTCCGATTCAATCCGGAAGACGTTCTGGAATTTTACCACCGGCTTTCGGAAACGATGGAACATATGGATTTTATTTTTCACGCTTCGGTTATTTTTGGGCTATAAATGATTATTTTGATTTAAATTTAACAGCCGATTACTACACTCGCGGGAGCTATAATTTAAACAGCCGTTTTAGATATGCAAAACGTTATAATTACAGCGGCAATTTAGAAGCCTCATATATAAAATATGTAAAAGGATTAAAAAATGATCCTGACAGATCTGAAAGCATCGACTGGAAATTAAGCTGGCGGCATAACCAAAACTTTACTCCTACTTTAAGTTTCAATGCTAACATCGATTTTGAATCCGGAATAAATTCTAGAAGAAATATTGCCGATATAAATCAACAGCTTACAAAAAATATTGTTTCAAGTGCAACATTAAATAAAACTTGGGATGAATCTGGAAACAGCTTATCCTTAAGTTATCAGAGAAATCAAAATTTACAGACAGGTAATATCACCGAGATTTTACCGAGCATGACATTCAGCATGTCGCAAAAATATCCATTTAAAAATAAAAATAGCGTTGGTTCTCAAAAATGGTATGAGCTAATAGGTTTCAATTATAATTCAAGGTTTCAAAATAACAGAGTTAAAACTGACGGCGATTTAAAAATACGCGGTGGTATACAACATAATTTTTCAACCAGTGCTTCTCCAAAATTAGGTTATGTCAGCATTACTCCAAATTTTCAATATACCGAGAGATGGTACAATAAAAGAATCGAAATGCATTCAGCCGGAGTGGATTCGACAGGATCTGAAATTATTGACATTAATGATGTAAAAGAGATTAATTTTGTAAGAACATTCAGTACAGGCGTTTCTGCTTCTACAAAATTTTATGGAATGTTTCAGCCAAATTTGTTAGGTATAAGCGCTGTTAGGCATACAGTGCAGCCATCAATTTCATACACTTACACCCCGGATTTTTCTAAATCTGGCTGGGGCTATTATGATTCTTACGTAAATTCAGATGGCCAGACAGTTAAGTATAATAAATTTCAAAGGGAAATTTTAGGCGGGGGAAGCATCTCAAGTCAGGAATCACAGTCGATTAATTTTTCAGTTTCGAATATTATTGAAATGAAAACTCAAGTAGATCCAACCGACACGACGGAAAAAGAAAAGAAAATTCAGCTATTAAATTTAGGCGGAGGAATTGGATATAATTTTGCAGCAGATAGTGTAAAGTTTTCGGATATTTCGCTTAATTACAGAACACAAGTGGGGGATTGGTTCAGTTTTAATGGCGGTTCCAATTTTACTTTGTACGATGTAAATGAAAAAGGAAATAAATTAAATAAATTTTTGATAAATGAAGGTAAAGGCCTTTTAAGAATGACTAATTTTAATTTTTCTGTTTCTACTACTCTTTCCGGTGATAAATTAAAATCTAATGATGCTGTTAATGATAGCTTAGTTGAAGAGGATCAGTTTGTACTTAATCAATCGGATAATAATACTTACCAGGGAATCTATTCTGACAAAGAGGCTGATTTTTCAATTCCATGGGATGTTGCGTTAACATATACTTATTCTAAGAGCAGCCCAACTCCATTAAGTTCAATTAGTTATTCGAATATAAATGCGTCATTAAATTTTAACTTAACTCCGCAATGGAAAATATCTTTTACCGGAAGTTATGATTTCGATAGAAAAGAATTTGCAGCACCCCAAATAAAAATTTCACGCGACCTTGACTGCTGGCTGATGAATTTCACCTGGAACCCGATCGGAACATATCGTGGTTATAGATTTGAGATTAGGGTAAAAGCATCACAGCTTCAAGATTTAAAGATTACTAAACGTGATGAGTTTTATAATGGCAGATAAAAAATAAGAAATGTTTATTCTAAATAAATAAAAAAGAAATGCTTCATTACATAATTGATGGAAATAATTTAATTGGAAAGATAAAACACTTTTCAAATATTCAGAAAAAAGATAAACAAGCAGTTAGAGAAAAATTAGCTTTATTCGTGGATAGATATTTCATCTCAAAAAAAGCTAAAGTTACTCTGCATTTTGATGGCTTTGAAAACTTGCCTATTAAAACGCAAAGAATTAAAATTATTTATTCAGAAAATAAAACAGCGGATCAAAAAATTAAGAATCAAATCGAAGACTCCAAATCTCCGAAGCAAATTGTTGTTGTTTCTTCTGACAATAATATTAAAGAGTTTGCAAGAGTGTGTAGTGCAAAAATCATAACTAGTGAAGATTTTGCAGCAGAAATTCAAAAAGAGAAAAATGGGAACGAAGAAGCGGATAGAATAAAATCAATCGACGATGTTGAAGAATTCAAAAAAATATTTAATGTAAAATGAATTATTAATTAATTCATAACAAAAAGTACCAAATTTTTCTCTTCCGAATGATAGCTTATTTATACTATATTGAAGTTGTAAGTTTGATATTTACTCTGCATACCAATATCAAAAGGGAAATCAGTTCTTATAATCGCGATAAGAAAATTAAAAAATTAGATGTAATAATTATTTCTGGATTCTATTGAATATTCACTCTTTAGTTCGATATTTATCACTAAAATAATGTTCAAAATTATGATTTTCCATTTCGTATTATAATTTCATCATCAACATCTTTAAGGGGCCACCATGAAATACCTGGCAGTTTTTCTAATATCCATCACAACATTTGCACAACAGCCTTACCCGGATACATTATTTTTGGTCAGTGGTAAATCTTATCCTTGTTTGCTGACAAATATTAATGAAAATAAGGTCGGATTTATTTATTCGAACAATATTGAAGAGTCAACAATTATTGAAGCAGTTAAAAAAATCTTTTTGGATAAACAAGGAATTATTTTTAAATCATCGAGTGGTTTTACTCCGGATTTGGAGATATTAAACAGATACATAAATGATAGGCTACAAAAGATACAAAAAGAAAATGTGGTAAGAGAGGAAGAATTAAGATTATCCAAAACATTAAGTAGCGACAGCATACAACATGTTATTGAGGCAACTAAAATTATAAGTAAAAAAGAACAAACCAAATATAATAGATGGTCATTTGGTATTTTGTATGTTCCATATTATTCAGGAACAATTTATACTATAATTCAAGGTTCTTCTTACTCGTATCCTAATATTTATAACACATCAAACAATGAAACAAACATGGAGGCACAGTTTACATTTGCTGTTGCAAATGAATGTAAATTAACTTTTGATGTGGGGTATATTTCGACATATTACGAAACCAGGGAAGAAAATCATTCAAGGAGTAATAGCGGCTACAACTATGATTCTGGAACATTAGATAAAAATGATCTTTCTATTTTTGACTTCAGTATAGGAGTTAAATATTATTTTAAAAATATTATAACCGATAAGGTTGGAATTTATGCCTTATTTGGATTAGGGAAACAATTTGCGTCAGCCGATGAAGAACATAAATCATTATTTGTTGATCAGCAGCCTAGCGTTATTAATCAGAATAATGCAAAAGAATATATGGAAGACTTAAACTCACCATTCCATTATAATATAGGATTTGGAGCGGAATATTTTTTTAATGAATCTCTTTCATTAACGTCCAATATCAGATTTATTTATTCAAAAATAAGCGCAAAATATGATTCAAGATCTATATCAATAGATCAAACAAATACTAATACAACCGATTACAAAAAAACTAATTTTATTACTCGTGTTGGACTTGGATTGAATTTTTATTTTTAATTAAGGTAAATTGATTATTAAAATTGTTAAGGGGTTGATTATGAGAACGAATATTTTATACGCAATATTTTTCTCGATTATCTTTTTAAATTTTCAAATTCCTATTCACAAATAATTAATAAAAATGGAGTTTATTATTTTAACCATCAATTAGTCCCATCTGAAAATCAGGATGTAAATGATAATATTGAATCAAGAACATCATCATCAAACTATCAATTCCAGATTGATACTGTTCAACTTCCATTTATAAAGCAAGATTTTATAGTTAATACATTTGATGGAGATTACGGCTCCAATCAAACAAATGTTAGTACTGCTATTGATGGTATAGGAAATTATGCTTTTACCTGGATTGATTACCGCGAAGGAAAGAAACAAATCTATGCTCAATTTTATAACTATAATGATGAACAAATTGGTTCAAATATTAAAATAAATGAAAATGATATTGAGGGAAATAATTCACCTTTTATAGCAGTAAATAAAAACGGAGACTTCGTAATCGTGTGGCTCCGTAATTTTAGCGACGTTATGGCGCAAAGATTAACAAGTAACGGACAAAAATTTGGCGCGAATTTCCAGATAAATACCATTTGGGGAATGAATACAATGGAACCTTCAGTTGGAGTTAGTAAGGATGGCTCTTTCGCAGTTATGTGGGCAGCGCAAATAACTAGCAACTCCTATCAAGTCTTTGCCAAATTATTTGATAAGTTTTCTAATCCGCTTACTTCTGATTTGTACATTAATCAACCAGGGGTTGGAGTTTCTAGCATAGGGCAAGGTAAGCATATTGGTGTAGATGGCAAAGGGAATTATTGTATAGCCTGGAGTTCTTACAACAATAGCAATCGTTCAAATATATACCTACAAATAATTGATAAAGCCGGTCAATTTATTGGAATTAATACTTTAGTTAGTGATACGTCGGATGTCTCGGACAAAATATTTCCGGAAATTGCTTCTACTGATAATGGGTATTTTTTAATTGACTGGCAAATAAATGGACAATCAATAAATAGTAGTGGAGTTGGAGCCAGAATCTATAGTATAAATAATGGTTATGTCACGGACAATCTCAAATTAATTACTTCAACATATTCCTGGAACCCGTGTACAGTTTCTTCTGATCAAGATAGCACTTTTATAATTTTATTGCTTGACAATGGTTATCAATATCTTCAAAAAATTAGTACGAGCGGGGAGTTCAAATCTGATACTGTGAGGGTCAAATATAATTCAACAAATAAATTTTATAGCTATACCGCTGCATTAACAAATATTATTAATGAACATTTTTTCATGGCTTCCAATGCACAACAAAGAAACGATGCAAATGTTTACAAACAGAAATTCAACATTAATCTAGAACCAGAAGACTCTTCAATTAATATTGCAGATGATTTTGGAAGTGTTTTACAGAAAAAACCATTGGTACGAATTAATAGTAGAGGTGATGTAATTGTTGTGTGGGAGGATAGCAGAAATGGCAGAAATGATTTATATGCTCAAGTTTATGATAAAGATTTTAATGCGGTTGGAGACAACATTCAAATAAATGAGACCAATGCTGATTATTGGTCATTAAACGATAAAGCAATTAAATATTTCTCTGATGGAGCATTTGTAATCGTATTTAGCGGATCGGATGAATACTCAGATGGTACCGATGTATACATTCAGCTTATAGATACTCGAGGGTGAAAAAGTTGGAAATAATAAATTGGTAAAAGCAAAAAATTATAATGATAAATTTAATGTTGATTTAAATATAAACTCTGCGGATGAAATTCTAATCGTTTGGTATAATCAATATGGAGCTGCATTAAAAAAGTTCAGCAAAGATTTATCATTATTAACAAATGAAAAAAACTTTTTAAAATATTCAGATTCGAGTTATTTGGCGCCATTAGTAATTTCAATTGATACTGCATTTAATGTTTTCGCTGTTTGGCGTGAATATAATTTTATTTCATATACTTCTGCTGTAAATATTAAAGGACAATTTTTTAATGAGAATGGCACAAATCAAACAGATGTTTTTTTAATAGGGCATGCCTCTTCAAGTGCTTATACAGTAAAATGCAAAAATTTTAGCAAAAGCTTTGCAGTTTTATACAATGATGGTAATGTCTTAAATTTAATAAGAAAATATGATTTGGATAATGAATATTTATTTAAGAATAGTTTTTCAAACACATCTTATACCAATCCAATTCAAATTAATATTGTCGAATTTAACAACCAGAAAACCTTCATAACATATAATTCTCAATCCCAGGCAATTGGGTTTTATGCTAATGACAACTCGCGCAAAGTACAAACGTACAACCTTCATGATTATTATTCTACAAACTCGTTTTATAATGAATTCGATCAATTTAATAGCACAGATATTTTTAATAGCAAATTAGTATTTACTTATCAAAGTAATAAAAATGCAATGACAGGATATGATATCTGGGCTAATGTTAGAGAATTAGACAATGTTAATTTTGCAAAAGAAATTTTCTTTAAGGCCACAAATGATGATGTTTTATACGCAAATTTTCCAAATCCTTTTAATTCAAAGACGAAAATTGTTTATGAGATTATTGCATATCACAAAGTAAAATTGGCAGTGTATGATGTGCTCGGTCGTGAAATAAAAGTTCTTGTTGACCAGAACCAGGAGAAAGGTTTATATCAGATAGAATTTGACGCTTCCGGCTTAGCATCAGGCATTTATTTTTATAGGCTTGAAGCTTTCAATACTATTGTAAAGAAAATGATCATATTGAAATAATAAAATTAGAAGATATAATTAAATGATAAGGCTAGAATATTTCTTTTCTGAATTTTTTCAAAAAGTTGTTTGAAAATTTAATGTTACACTTGGTGGAAGATTAACGTTTTGAGAAACCCCGGCTGAAATATTCCAGCTTACCTCCTGTGCATTTCGTTTATTATATGCTGAGACAGCTCTTACTGCACTGATTGCACTTGCAATTCTGTTAATCAGCAGCGCTCCCACAACAAATCGCAGATTGTTAAATGTCTGTTCACTTTTTACCCACATGCTTCTATAATTTTTTCTATCTGCAACCGATTGCCAATCCCAGCTGTAGCTGCTGCTTTTGTACATTTTGGTAAATTCCCGGTTTAATGCCTGAGCATTATTAAATTCGTCAACGCTTAAATAATCTCCTATAGTGGCAAAATAATCTTCATCTTTACCAGCCGGGCTAATTCCTGCATTTGCTTGTGCATACGATTTATAGCGGTCTCTTTGCCAATTACCATAAGTGTTCATGCCGATATAAATTGCCCAAAGTGTGCCGTCAGCAATTGTAAAATATTTACCGCTGGAATACGACTCGGCATACAATTCTCCCATTCCAGGAAGAAGTAATGAATATAAAATTGCAAGCCCGGTCTTTTTCTTTTTGATTTCTGCGGATTGAAAATAGTTTACACTTTTTTGTTGGGACTCAAATGAAGAGTTGATTTCATTTTTTAAAGTTAAAAGATTTTTCGTCTCATTACTTTGAGAGAAAATCGGCAGGGCACACAGTATAAAGAAGAAAGTAATTTTTTTCATATTTTTGGATTTCAATCTAAACATTAACTTGCTTTTAAATCAATTGAATTTTTTATCTCTAAAATATTCGAGCTGCAAATTCCATCGCTGCAATTTTCAACTGTTACTGTGCTTAATTCATTGACAAATCTTTCATTGTAATCATGACTTACTCGTATATAATTTGAAGAGAAACCTTTCATTACTCCATCATGGTTCGAATGCTCAAATAATACTTCCAAATTTTGGCCAACCATGGAATTATAAAATTCATGCTTCTTCTTTTCACTTAAAATTCTTAGCATGTGATTTCTTTTCTTCCTTTCAAAGACATCGACGACACCTTCCATTTTGATTGCCTTTGTATTTGGCCGCTCGGAATAAGTGAAAACATGTAAATAAGTAATCGGTAATTCTTTTAAAAAATTATAGGTTTCTAAAAATTCTTCTTTAGTTTCACCAGGAAAACCGACAATGACATCTACGCCAATTCCGCAATTTGGAATTCGCTGCTTTAATCTAATTATGAGATCTTTATAAAATCCAACTTTATATCTTCTTTGCATTAAGCGTAAGATTTTTGGGCTTCCACTTTGTAATGGAATGTGAAAATGCTTGCACATTTTAGGATTTCCGGAACTAAAATTAATTATATCGTCGCTTAGCAAATTTGGCTCAATTGAACTAATCCTAATTCTGAAATTGCCTTCTACCTTAACCATTTCCTTTAATACTTCTAACAAGTTTAAATTAAATGATTTTCCATAATCACCAACATTAACACCGGTAAGGATAATCTCTTTGTAACCATGCTGAACTAAATTCTTAAATTCTGAAATTAAAATATCAGGATTCATACTTCGGCTTTTACCCCGGGCAAGAGGAATTGTACAGAATGAACAAGTATAATCGCATCCATCTTGGATTTTAAAATAAGCTCTGGTTCTGCTGTCAGCATCTGTTGAATGAGCTGGCCCAAAATAGTTTAGCTCTTCAGTAGGGGAGACATGAATACAGGCTAATTCTTTTTTCTCAAAATCA
Organism: uncultured Ignavibacteriales bacterium; assembly: GCA_963731745.1. GTDB lineage: Bacteria > Bacteroidota > Ignavibacteria > Ignavibacteriales > Ignavibacteriaceae > CAVSWT01. The sequence goes on along the minus strand of CAVSWT010000019.1, from coordinate 50,309 downwards.
TTAACTATGTCAAAAAGTTTAAATTTCTCATTACTGCCTAGGACTAGATCCACACCTTCTATCTCTGAAATTTCATCCGGCCGAAGTTGAGCGTAGCATCCGGTAACGATTATAAAAGCATTTGGATTTTGTTTTAGTGCGCGACGAACTAGCTGACGGCATTCTTTCTCAGCATTTTCTGTAACGGTACAAGTATTTAAAACATAAATATCAGACTGTTCTTTAAAATCGACAATATCAAAACCTTTAGTGAGAAATTGATTTCCGATAGTAGAAGTTTCTGAAAAATTTAGTTTACATCCTAAGGTATGTAGAGCAACTTTTTTATGCATTCTGTCAGTTTAAAATTTAAAGAGCGGGCAATTCATCCCGCTCTAAAAGATTAAAATAAATAATGAAACTATTTTTTATCTGATGAATTACTACGAGAATCATCAGAAATTTCAAAGATCGGGAATTCAGAAGTATCAATACTGCCTGTTTCTGAACTAAGGATTTCTTCAACGCTAACCCTATCCATCTTATGTTTATCCAGGTAAGCTTTTATTTCTTCTTCACCTTTGTCTTTTAATGCAGCAATAGCGCTTAATACTATCTTCTTGTTTTCCTTATCAAATTCTATAACTTTTAACGGAATTACATCATCAACCGGAAAGTGATTAGCAATGTTTTTAATTTTTGAAGGAGCTAATTGAGTTGAAGGAACAAATCCATCAACAGACTCTGGGAGTTCCGCAATTAATCCTTTCTCAATTATCCTAACAACTTTACCTTCGGTGATAATTCCGACATGATATAATTTTTCAAAATTATCCCATGGATTATCTTGAACCTGCTTATGCCCAAGAGAAATTTTTCTCTGGTCTACATCAACTCCAAGAACAATCACATCGAGCTTCTCGCCTTTTTTAACAACTTCGCCGGGATGACGAATTTTCTTTGTCCATGATAAATCAGAAATATGAACTAGGCCGTCTACACCAGGTTCCAGTTCAACAAACACACCGAAGTTGGTTAAATTTCTTGCAATTCCTGCATGCTGTGAACCTACTGGATATTTCTGCATCAATGACTGCCATGGATCTGGCTCTAATTGTTTAATGCCGAGTGATATTTTCTTTTCATCTTTATCAAGACTTAAAATTACAGCTTCAACAACTTGTCCCATTGCAACTATTTGAGAAGGATGTTTAATATGCTGAGTCCAGCTCATTTCTGAGTTATGAATTAATCCTTCAATGCCTTTTTCAATTTCGATAAAAGCACCGTAATCAGTAAGAGAAACAACTCGTCCGGATACTTTATCTCCAACTTTATATTTCTCTTCAATTTTTTCCCATGGATGAGGTAATAGTTTTTTCAAGCTTAACGAAATTCTTTTCTTCTCTTCATCGAAATCTGTAACAACCACTTTAATAGTTTCATCAAGTTTTACAACTTCATTAGGATGATTAATTCTGCCCCAGCTTAGATCTGTAATGTGTACTAAACCATCAACTCCACCGAGATCAATAAATACACCGAAGTCTGTAATTGCTTTAACAGTACCTTCAAGAATTTGACCTTTTTCAAGACTGTTAAGTATTGCATCTCTTTGATCAGAAATTTCTTCTTCTACAAGTACTTTATGTGATACAACAACATTTTCAGTCGGAATATTTACCTTAACAACTTTGAAATCCATTGTTTGACCAACAAATGCATCAAAGTCACGGATAGGACGAATATCGATTTGTGAACCCGGAAGAAAGGCTTCCATTCCCATTAAGTCAACAACCATTCCGCCTTTAATTCTTTTAAGAATTTTACCCTGAATAATTTCGCCGGTTTCATGTGCATTAACAACACGTTCCCAGATTCTTAAGAAGTCAGCTCTTTGTTTGCTTAATACTAAGTTGCCTTCCTGATCTTCAACACTTTCAAGAACAACTTCAACTTCTTTTCCAACTTTAATTTCTTCGTTTTCGTAAAATTCGTTTTTGGGTATTGCACCTTCGGACTTAAACCCGACATCAATAATAACATAATCTCCTTGAACTCTTACGATTCTGCCTTTTATTAGTTCGCCTTCTTTAAGATCATTAAATGAATCGGTATAAAGTTTTGCTAATGTTAAAAATTCTTCTTGTGAATATTCATCATTATTAAAATTCTTCTGAGCCTTTTCAAAATCTTCAACGGTTACTACAATTTTCTTTCCATCTTTAGTCTCTTCGGACATTAATCCTCCTAAAAAAATAATTTTTGACTGTATACATTGTTTCAGCCATCTTTAAAACAATAATACAGAAGTTTTAATTTAACATTTACAGTTATTGATGGCTTAATAAAATTAAATAGGAATTTTTATACCTTTTCTATTTGCCGCAATTCTAACCTGGTTCAAAATAATATTTACTTGTTCTTCAATAGTAACTTTGGAAGTATCAACTTCCACAGCATCACTGGCTTTTGTCAATGGACTAACTGCTCTAGTCGAATCAGTTTTATCGCGCTGAAGCAAATTATTTTTAATTTCTTCAACAGATACAACTGTTCCATTTTCAGTATATTCTTTAGCTCTTCTTTCGGCTCTCTGTTCAATTGAAGCGGTAAGAAAAATTTTAACATCGGCTTGTGGGAATACCACTGTGGAAATATCACGGCCTTCCATCACAACGCCACGATTTTTACTTCCCATCTGCTGCTGTTTTTTAACCAAAGCTTTTCTTACACCTTCAATCTTACTTATCTCGCTTACCTTCTTGTTGATAGATATATCTCTAATTTTATCTGTAACATCTTCTCCATTAATCTTAACATTAGTAATTCCATTTAAATAGTTAAGTTCGATTTCAGATTTTTCAGCAAGCTTTGTTATTTCATCAACATTTGTAAGAGCATTTTTTTGAACTAAGTAAGTAACGGCGCGATACATTGCCCCGGTATCAATATATAAGTAGCTTAATTTTTGCGCAACCAGCTTTGCTGACGTGCTCTTCCCGGAACCAGCCGGGCCATCAATAGCTACGATTAATTTTTGGGACATAGTTTACAAAAATAGGGAATAATATTTAAATTTTCAAAGAGAATTAGACGGGCATTTTATCATCAAAAGGGGAGATTTATTAAGATTTAGTAAAATTTGTAAATATTTCACGCCAGTTCCTTACCGCCTAATTCGTTAACTATTGCATTAATTACAGGATCGTCAGACATTTTATCTTTTTCTATTTTATTTTGTTTCTCATTGTGGACAATATTATTAGAAGAAATTTGTTTGCTTTTAATTTTTTGACCATCAAAATTTTGTTCAGTTAGATGCAGGGAAATTTTCTTTCCAAAAAATTCTTGAGTTTTTTTGTCAAAATAATCTTTGTGAAGATCAAATGATTTTATTCCGTCAGCATCATTTAAAGTGGCTTGCAGCTTATTCCCATTTAAATCGATCAATTCAATATCGCTTATATAATTGCCAAGAGTAAATCTTTTTTCATTCGAAACAATATCTACAAACTCTTGCCATTTAGAAACTATTGAATCAAAATTAAAATTTGGATTAGCTCCTAATTCTTCGGCAATTTGGGATTTAGAAGTTGTTATTTCATTTGAAACTTCTTTCACAGCGTTTTTTTTAACCAATGGTTTAGCGGTTTTAGATTCCGATTGATAATTACTTTTAGCTGAATAATCATTTTTCCGGCTAGTAGATTCTCTGACAACTTCGGCAGCAGACGAACTAAAATTAGTATCACCAAGTTTTGTAAAAATATCGCTTATGGTAGAAGAGCGCTCCAGGCCGACTAAATGACTCAAAATAATTTCTAATTTTAATTTATGGTTTTGCGAATATCTTAATTCTTGCTGGGCCTTATTCAGAAAATTCAAAAGTCGCAACATGTCGCCTTCAGAAAATTGGCTGGAGTAAGTCATATATTTTGATTTATAAATATCTGCAGATTCAACTAAATCAGATTTCTCGGTAACAACTACGGTCATTATATTTCTAAAATGTTCAATTAAACCATCAATAAAATCAGTGAAGCTCCAGCCATTTTTATAAATTGTATTTGTAACTTCGAAAACTGATTTGAAATTTTTATTTAATACTGCTTCCGAAATAGTAAAATAAATTTCATCATCAATTAAATTCAGCATCTTTGAAACAGTTTCAGAGTCAATATCATTACCGCAAAAAGACACTACTTGATCAAAATAACTTTCGGCATCTCTTAAAGCACCGTCTGATTTTTTAGCAATTATAGTTAAAGTTTTATCATCAATTTTTATTTTTTCTTTGTCAGCAATTTCAGATAACAAATTTTTAATCTCAGTAAGTTGAATTCTTCTAAAGTCAAATCGCTGGCATCGAGAAATTATAGTTAATGGAACTTTATGAATATCGGTGGTTGCAAAAATAAATATTGTATGAGAAGGCGGTTCTTCCAATGTTTTAAGGAATGCATTAAAAGATTCCTTAGTAAGCATGTGAACTTCATCGATTATATAAACTTTATATTTACCTTTTGTTGGAGCGTACTTGACAGAATCACGAAGAGTTCTTATTTCATCAATACCTCTATTTGAGGCACCATCAATTTCAATTATATCGAATGATTGATTATTTAAAATTGATTTGCACATTTCACATTCGTTGCATGGCTCATTGTTTTTAGGATTTAAACAATTTAGAGTCTTAGCTAAAATTCTAGCTGTTGTTGTTTTGCCGACTCCCCGTGGACCGGTGAATATATAGGCATGAGCTATTCTATTATTTTTGATTGCATTCTTTAAAGTAAGAGTGATGTGTTCTTGGCCAACTACATCTTCAAATCTTTGCGGGCGCCACTTTAATGCTGTTACTTTATAAGTTGACATATAAATCTAAATCTGTGAAATGGTTTTAAATAAAATTATAAAATTTCTGCTGATAAGAAACTACAAAGTTCTTCTAAATATTTTTTATCTACTAAATCAAATGAATTATAATAATAACTATCTATATCAAGAACAGCAAAAAGTTTATCGTATTTAAAAATCGGTATAACAATTTCTGATTTTGAATCAGCATCGCAAGCTATATGGCCTGGAAATTTATCGACATCTTCAACAATTATAGTTTGTTTATTAAGGGCAGAATTCCCGCAAACTCCTTTGCCGATTTCAATATTAGTACATGCTACTTTACCCTGAAATGGCCCTAAATAAAGTTTTGATCCGTCAAACAAATAAAAGCCAACCCAGCTTATAAAATCAAATGTTTGATTTATTGCCGCGGTATAGTTTGAAAGATTGGAAAGAATATTGTCTTCTTTACTCAATAAAGATTTTACCTGGCTAATTAAAAGCTTATATTTTTCTTCTTTACTTAAATCTTTATCAATTATTATTTCTTCAGCCACTACTCATCTTTTCCTTTTAGTCGTAGGTTTCTTTTTAGATTTTTTTTGTACGGATTTTTTTGATTCCGGAAATACATATTGAATAGCGTCTTCTATTTTTTCAATTGGTATAATATTTAATCCGTCGGTTACTTTTTCTTGAATTTCCTTTAGATCAATCTCATTCTCTTTTGGAATTAAAACAGTTTTTATTCCATTTCGTTTGGCTGCAATTAATTTTTCATTCAAACCGCCAATTGGCAGAACGTTTCCACGCAGAGTTATTTCTCCAGTCATTGCAATATCATTTGAAGCCGGCTTACCGCTTACCGCAGATAACAATGCCATAGACATTGTGATACCTGCAGAAGGCCCGTCCTTTGGAATTGCACCTTCAGGAAGGTGAATATGTACTTCTTTTCCTTTAAAGAAATCGGGACTTACTCCAAGTGATTTTGCGTTAGAACGGATATAGCTAAGCGCTGCTTGAGCCGATTCTTTCATTACATTGCCAAGCTGGCCGGTTAATGAAAGTTTTTCGGCACCATTCATAATTGTTACATCAACAGATAGAAGCTCACCGCCTACGCTTGTCCATGCTAAGCCTGTAACACTTCCTATTCTCTTTTCTTTGCTATGAAAACTGTGACGGTATCTTGGAATTTTTAAATATTCTTCAATCTTGTCTTCATCAACAACAAATCCGCCCTTTACTTTTTTCTTTCCGTTGGTGGAATCTCTTAATACAATATCATGCGCAAGTTTACGGCAAACTGATGCTAGTTCTCTCTCTAAATTTCTAACACCCGCTTCACGAGTGTAATCCGAAATGATTTTTTTTATTGCGCCGTCAGTTATCGACACATTCTTATTTGTTAAGCCATGAGCAGCTAATTGTTTTGGAATAATATGTCTTTTAGCAATTTCGGTTTTGTCATATTCCAAATATCCCGATAACTCAATTATTTCCATTCTATCCTGCAGAGGTAAGGGAATATTATATCTCACATTTGCAGTAGTTATAAACATTACCTGCGATAAGTCATAATCAACTTCTAAATAATGATCATTAAAAGTATGATTCTGCTCAGGGTCTAAAACTTCAAGCATTGCGGATGAAGGATCGCCCCTAAAATCCATACTCATTTTATCAATTTCATCTAAAAGCATAACTGGATTAATTGAACCTGCTTTTTTCATAGACTGAATAATTTTACCCGGCATGGATCCAATGTAAGTTCTTCTGTGACCTCTTATTTCTGCTTCGTCTCTCACACCGCCAAGACTAATTCTTACAAAATTTCTATCAAGTGCACGAGCAATTGATTTTCCGAGTGAAGTTTTACCAACTCCGGGAGGCCCCACAAAACAAAGAATTTGGCCGCGCATTTGTTTAACTAAATTTAGAACGGCAATGTGTTCAATAATTCTTTCCTTGGGTTTTTCAAGTCCAAAATGATCTTCATCCAGAATTTTTTGAACATGTGTAATTTTCAAATTATCCTTTGTTCTTTTAGACCAGGGAACTTCAGCCATCCAATCTAAATAATTTCTTATTACAGTAGATTCAGGTGACATGGGAGGAGTTTTCTTAAGCTTATTCAATTCTTCCAGTGCTTTGTCTTCAGCATGCTTGGGCATCTTAGCTTTTTTAATCGTGTCTCTCATCTTTACAAATTCTGGAGTTGTATCTTCTTCTTCACCAAGCTCATCTTGAAGTATTTTTATCTGTTCTTGTATAATAAATTTTCGCTGCGTCTTTGCAATATTTTCCTGGACTTTATTATCTATTTCTTTTTCAATTTTAAGTATGTCTATTTCAGAATTTAAAATTTTAATTACTTCGTAAAATTGATCTTTTAAATTTTCTTTTTGCAAAATAGCTTGCTTCACATCAATGGATTGATTCACATTTGCGGCAACGTAAAATAATTTTCTATCGGGTTCTTCTATATTTTCAAAAGCAGATAATGCTTCATTGGGAATATTTCTACTTATTTTAACATATTCTTTAAACAATTGCGACATTTGCCTAGTCATCGCATTCATTTCGTGATCTTGCTTAAACTCAGGAATAATTACTCTAATTTTCCCTTCAAAAAAATCGTTCTTATTTGTAAAATCTATTATTGATCCCTGCAAAAGTCCGTCAACCAAAATTTTCATCAATCCATTCGGCAATTTTAAAATCTGAACAATTTTAGCAATTGTACCTTCGCGGTAAATATCCTCTTTTTTTGGATCTTCAATATTCGATTTTTTTTGTGCAGCAAGGAAAATATATTTTGTATTTTCTAAAGCATAGTTGGCAGCACGAATAGATTGCTCTCTTCCAACCAAAACCGGGAAAATCATATATGGAAAAATTACTATATCTCTAAGCGGAAGTATCGGCAAAACATCCGGTACATTATCAACAATATTAATATCATTCGCAGTATTAATTTCTATTTCATTGAATTGACTCAATCAAGTGCTCCTTAAAATTTCTTTTGTTTTAGGTAACTCGAAATATACCAAAATTCATTTGGGCATTCAAGGAAGTGTAATGTAGCATAATCATTCAAAATAGGTTGTGAAAATTTTAGTACTTTTGTTTAGAATATTTCCAATTATTACTAAAAAAGGAACTTTATGATTCAAGATGTTATTAATATTTCTAAGGAAGCCGGTGAAATTATTAGAAAAGGATTTGGCAAAAAATTTAATATAGAATACAAAACAAATGAGATAAATTTGGTTACTGAAATTGACAAAGCTTCGGAAAAGTTGATTACTGATTTCGTAAAGAAAAAATATCCGGCGCACAGCATTTTAGCAGAAGAAAGCGGTGAATATAAAAACAAAGATTCCGAATATAGATGGGTGATTGATCCGCTTGATGGAACCACGAATTTTGCTCATGGTTTGCCCATTTTTTCCGTTTCAATTGGAGTTCAGAAGAATGGCGAAACTTTATATGGTGTTGTCTATGATGTAATTCAAGATATAATTTATTCAGCTGAGAAGGGGAATGGTTCTTTTGCCAATTCTGAAAAATTATCAGTTAGCTCAAAGGATCTGCTTGGACATAGTTTATTGGTTACAGGATTTCCATACGATATTGCTGATCGTCCAAAATATATTTTTGAACTTTTTGAAGCAATTACAAAATCTGCAAGAGGAGTTAGAAGATTGGGTTCTGCTGCGCTTGATCTATGTTATGTTGCGAAAGGTGCTTTGGACGGATATTGGGAAAACTCCCTTCACCCCTGGGATTTTTGTGCAGGAAAATTAATTCTTGAAGAAGCTGGCGGTATTGTTACTGATTTTAAGGGTAATGCTATTGATATTTTTTCAAAACAAATATTGTGTACTAATAAACTCATTCATCAACAGTTGATGGATTTGATTGAGAAGACGATTACGACGTAAATTTATCTCCTTCTAATAAAAACTAAAATTCAAATAACTTTTCTCTTATCATTAAAATTGAAAAAGGGATTGGACCAGTCAGTCCGGAATTTCAATGCTTCTTTTGCTCTTGATCACTTTTCCTTCACAAGTAATGCACAAATAAATTCTTAATCTCTATGTGATAATTCTGTGACACTTGTATTTTAATTTTGCTTATAAATTAAGCGAATAAAAATATAAGAGGATAAAATGAAAAAAGTAATTGCTTTAAATTTATTGATGATTTTTCTGTTCGGATGTACGGAGGGAAAATCTTCCAAAGATGCAACGATGAATAAATCAATGGATAAAAAGTCTGAGGTAAAAGTTAAAACTGTATCCAGCAATGTTGAAACTGCAACCCTTGCAGGCGGCTGTTTCTGGTGCATGGAAGCTCCTTTTGAGGGAATTGACGGAGTAATTTCTGTTACTTCAGGATATGCCGGCGGCAAAGAAAAAAATCCGACTTACAGCGATGTTTCAAACGGAAGAACCGGGCATCGCGAATCAATCCAAATAAAATACGATCCGGAAGTAATCAGTTATTCTGAATTGTTGAGAATTTATTGGCAGCAATTTGATCCAACAGATTCGGGCGGTTCATTTCATGATAGAGCATTGCAATATGATCCGGCAATTTTTTATCATGACGAGGAACAAAAAGAAGTTGCTGAAAAATCGAAAGAAAGATTAAACAATTCGGGAATATTTGATAAGCCAGTTGTAACCAAAATTATTAAGTATACAAGTTTTTACCCTGCAGAAGATTATCATCAGGATTACTACAAAAAAAATCCAGATACATTATCATGCTTATAAAAAGGGATCAGGAAGAGAAGATTTTATTAAAGATAAGTGGGGTTTAATTGATAACGGCAAATACAAAAAGCCTTCAGATGAAGTTTTGAAAAAAAAATTAACTAAGCTTGAATATTATGTCACTCAAGAAAATGGAACTGAAAAAGCATTTGAAAATAAATATTTTGATAATCACAAAGCTGGAATTTATGTTGATATTGTTTCAGGTGAGCCATTGTTTAGTTCCAAAGATAAATTTGAATCGGGGACAGGCTGGCCGAGCTTTACTAAACCAATCGATCCAAGATATTTGAATAAAGTTGTTGATAAAACATATGGAATGGAAAGAGTTGAAGTAAGAAGCCGATTCGGTGATTCACATTTGGGGCATGTGTTCAATGATGGTCCAGCACCCACTAACTTGCGCTACTGTATGGATTCGGCGGCAATGAATTTCATTCCAAAAGATGAAATGAAAGCTAAAGGTTACGGTAAATATTTGTGGTTAGTTGATTAAAAATTTAATAGTCAAAAATCAAAGGTCAGATTATTATATTCAAATTTTTTGAATATATACTTTTGACCTTTGACTTTCTCTTTTAGTTCCTTCCTAGACTCTCATACATTTTTTCTATAAGATGCTTAAACTTATCTTCAATTATTTTTCTTTTAACTTTTAGACTAGGTGTTATTTCTCCTGTTTCAATAGTAAATGGTTTATCAAGCAATTTAAACTTTCTTACTTTTTCATAGTTCGCAAGTTTCTTTTGGAACTGGCCAATTTCAGTATCAAAAAGTTTTTCAATTTCCGGATTTTCTAATAAATCATTTATGGAATCATATTTTATTTTATGCGTGTCTGCATATTCTTTTACAGCTTCAAAGTCAGGAACTATTAATGCCGTTAAAAACATTCTCCGATCGCCTATTAAAACAAATTGGTCAATATATCTACTTGAAGTAAAAAGATTTTCAATCGGGGTTGGCGCAATATATTTGCCTGCTGAAGTTTTAAATAGATGTTTTTTTCTATCGGTAATTTTTAAAAAACCTTCTTCGTCAAAGGTTCCAATATCTCCGGTATGAAGCCATCCATCCTTAAGCGATGCTTCAGTTTCTTTTTTATTTTTGAAATAACCCTGCATTATGTTTGGACCTTTAGCAAGGATTTCTCCATCACTCGCTAATTTAATTTGAACACCTGGAAATGGTTTACCGACTGTTCCAAATTTATACTCATCATAAGGATTAGCGGCAATAACAGGTGATGATTCAGTTAAACCATAACCTTCAAGAATTCTAATTCCGATCGCATCAAAAAATTCCCCGTGTTCGATCGGAAGAGCAGCGCCGCCGGATACAAAAAATCTTAAATGGTTTCCTGTCCGTTCGCGAAGTTTTGTAAACACTAATTTGTCTGCTAATAAATTTTTTGCTGATAATATTGGAGATACAAAACCTTTTCGTTTAGCTTTTCTATATTTTTTCCCGGTTTCGATAGCCCAGTAAAATATTTTTTGTTTTGAATGCGGTTGGCTATCAACATTCTTTATAATTTTTGAATATATTCGTTCGAATAGTCTGGGAACAGTTGTAATAATTGTTGGTTTTACTTCAATTAAATTTTGCGCAACTGACTCTATACTTTCTGCGTAACAAATTTGGCCGCCGGAAGAGAAAGCAGTGTAATAGCCTCCCATTCTTTCAAAGATGTGGCATAGCGGCAGAAAAGATAAAAAGATATCATTACTATCAATGGGAAATGCTTTAAGCGCAGAATTAACATTTGATAAAATATTTTTATGAGTAAGCATTACTCCTTTAGGTTCACCGGTAGTTCCTGAAGTATATATGATTGTGCATAAATCATTTTCATGAACTTTATTTATGCTTTCTTTAAAATGGTGGGGATGATTGTTCTGGAATATCTCACCCATTTCTTTAACATCACTTAAAGAATACAAACCTTGAACATCTTTGATTATATCTTTTTCGTTTAATAAAATAATGAAATTTAGATATCTACAATTATCACGTATCTTTAAAATTTTATTGAGTTGAAATTTGTTTGAAACAATAATCCCTTTCGCTTCGGAATTATTTAAAATAAATTCAACTGAATCTGAAGTTAACGAAGGGTATAGCGGAACATCAATTGCGCCTAATCCCAAAATAGCCATATCAGAATAAACCCACTCCGGACGATTTTCAGAAATGATTGCTATTTTATCATTTTTCTTTACACCCAGAGCTGCTAATCCAAAAGCAAGTTTTTCCGTTTCCTCTTTAAATGTTTGATATGTAATCCCTTGATATTCTTTATCTACTTTAACCTTCATTAAAGGCCGAGTCATATTTTTCCCATAATCTTCAGTCAAGAAAACATAAAGTTCTGGAATAGTTTTATTAGCTTTCAGAAGCGCCATTAGAATTCTCCCATATAATCTTGGAGAAAATAGCTTGAGCAAATGTTAAATTCAAGTTTTTTTTATATAAAAATGTTTAATGCATAGCCATACTTTGTTAAATTGCTTCTCTAAGCCAAAAGCCTTAATTTTTCAATTATTTTTTTAGAAGTTATTATTCACTATAACAACTATTTATAGAGGTTTTTAATGTCAAATGCATTTTTTAAAGTTCCATTTCCAGTTAATGAACCTATTAAATCATATCTGCCTGGCAGTTCTGAAAGAGATGAATTAAAGAAAAAGTTAACCGAATTAAAATCAAAAACGATTGAAGCCCCCATTATAATTGGTGGAGAAGAAGTCAAAACTGGCAACACTGAAGAAATGATCATTCCACATAACAAAAGTCATGTGTTGGGTGTTTATCATAAAGCCGGTAAAAAAGAAGTTGAGATGGCAATTGAGGCCGCGCTCGAAGCACGAAAATTATGGTCGGAAATGCCGTGGGAACAACGCGCTTCGATATTTTTAAAAATGGCTGACTTACTTTCATCTTCTTGGAGATCAACTATAAATGCAGCAACAATGCTTGGCCAATCTAAAGTTGCATTTCAAGCTGAGATAGATTCAGCTTGTGAATTAATTGATTTTTGGAGATTTAACATTTATTACATGACTCAATTAATGGCTAATCAACCTTATTCATCTCCTGGCATTTGGAATCGATTGGAATACAGGCCTTTAGAAGGATTTATTTTTGCGGTAACTCCATTTAATTTTACATCTATTGCAGGCAACCTGCCTACCGCGCCAGCAATGGTTGGCAACGTTGCTTTATGGAAACCAGCATCAAGTGCTGTCTATTCGGCATATCATTTAATGAAATTGTTTGAAGCTGCTGGCCTTCCAAAAGGTGTAATAAACTTTGTTCCGGGTTCTGGCGGACAAGTCGGCGCTCCAGCTATGAACAGTTCACACTTAGCGGGAATACATTTTACAGGCTCAACAGCAGTATTTCAAGGTATGTGGAAATCAATTTCAGATAATCTTAAGAACATGAAATATTATCCGCGAATAGTTGGAGAAACAGGCGGAAAAGATTTTATATTTGCTCATAATTCAGGAGATGTGGATTCCTTAGTCACCGCGTCAATTAGAGGTGCTTTTGAGTATCAGGGACAAAAGTGTTCTGCGGCTTCAAGATTATATATTCCTAAATCTCTTTGGAACGACTTCAAAGAAAAATATGTGGCTGAAGTTAAAAAGATTAAAATGGGAGATGTAGAAGATTTTACAAATTTCATGTCCGCTGTAATTGATGAAGGAGCTTTTAAATCAATCACAGATTATATTAAATATGCTAAAGATTCGAAAGAAGCTGAAATAATAACAGGCGGTAATTTTGACGATTCCAAAGGATATTTTATTGAACCAACAACAATAGTTACTACTAATCCGAAATTTAAAACTATGCAGGAAGAAATATTTGGACCTGTGTTAACAATTTTCGTTTATGAAGATGACAAACTTGATGAAGCTTTGGATTTATGCGATACGACTTCACCTTATGCTTTAACTGGCGCCATTTGGGCTGATGATCGTCAAGCCATAACTCAACTTTCAAATAGATTGAGAAATACAGCTGGTAATTTTTATATTAATGACAAGCCGACAGGCGCAGTTGTCGGGCAGCAGCCGTTCGGCGGCGGAAGAGCTTCAGGTACCAATGATAAAGCAGGAAGTGATTTAAATTTACTAAGATGGATGACTGCAAGAACAATCAAAGAAACGTTTAATCCTCCTAAAGATTGGCGATATCCATTTATGAGTGAAAAGTGATATCCTGAGTTAAAGGATCAATTTTAATAATTTAAATTTAATTAATAAGGTCAATATGAAAATACATGAATATCAGGCTAAAGAAGTCTTGAAAAAATTCAAAGTGCCTGTTCAAGACGGCATTGCTATTAAAGATTTAAATGATCTTGATAATGCTATTGAACAACTACAAGAGCGGGGGATAAATCAATTTGTAGTTAAATCTCAAATCCATGCCGGGGGAAGAGGCAAAGGTAAGTTATATAACCCTTCAAACAGAGACGATTTAATTCTTGAAGGCGGAGTAAAGTTTACAACCAGTGTAGATAAAGTGAAAGAATATGCCAAAAAGATGCTGGGAAACTTACTCGTAACTCATCAAACTGGTTCCGAAGGCAAAATTGTAAAAACTTTGTTTATCACTGAAGGTTTGGATTATGCTAAAGAATTATATCTCGGTATCCTACTCGACCGTTCAGTATCAAAAAATGTAATTATGGCTTCAACCGAAGGCGGAGTAGAAATTGAAAAAGTAGCAGCTGAAACTCCCGAAAAAATAATTAAAGTTTGGATTGATCCTGCAGTTGGTCTGCAAGCATATCAAGCAAGAAAATTAGCTTTCTCATTGGGATTATCAGGCGAAGCTTTTAAAAACTTTGTGAGATTTATTTCAGCTCTGTATAATGCTTATTCATCAACAGATTCCTCTTTGCTTGAAATAAATCCTTTGGTAATAACAAATGATAACAAAGTAGTTGCTCTTGATGCCAAAATGAATTTTGATGACAATGCATTATTCAGACAAAACGAAATAGCCGGATTCAGAGATTTGTACGAGGAAGACCCGCTTGAAGTGGAAGCTTCAAAATTTAGTTTGAATTATATAAAATTGGATGGCAACGTTGGCTGCATGGTAAATGGAGCAGGTTTAGCAATGGCAACCATGGATATTATTAAATTAGCAGGAGGCGAACCCGCAAACTTTTTAGATGTCGGCGGCGGTGCAAATAAAACAACGGTTGCAAATGGATTTAAAATTATTTTATCGGATCCAAATGTAAAAGCCATTTTAATTAATATATTTGGTGGTATAGTCCGGTGTGATCGAGTAGCACAAGGTGTTATTGATGCTGCCACCGAAATGAAAGTAACTGTTCCAATAGTAGTGAGATTGGAGGGAACAAATGCAAAAGAAGCCGGTGAATTATTAGCAAATTCTGGTTTAAATTTTGAAGTTGCTAAAAGTTTGAAAGATGCAGCAGAAAAAGTTACTTCAGTTTTAAGAAATTAACTTCACTGTTAAATAATAATTTTAAATAACGGAAATTTCTTTTGTTTTTAGCCGTATTAGTAACTTCTTAATACGGCATTTTTTTTGTTTGCATATTAAAATAAGAGTTCAAAGTCAATTATAAATCAACTTGATTTTGGATTTTTTTAGTAATAGATTTTTCCATCAAAAAAATTATGTGGAGAACTGATGTCATTTTTTGATTCTGATTTTAGTGGTGAACAAAATTATTATAACAGTGAAAAAAATGTTGTAAATGAAATCATAAAATGTAAGAAATTAATCGAATCTGGAAACATCTATACATGCGTTGAAACTATTGAAGATATGATCCAATTTTGTATAGAAAATGAAAAGAATGAAGACGGAATTTATTTTGTTGATAGATTATTGGAAATATCTCCTTACAATTCTGAATATTGGCTGAAAAAAGGAACATTCTTAAATAACCTCCTAAATTTTGAAGAAGCTTTAATTTGTTTTAATAAATCGATCTCTCTAAATCCATGTGATGCAGAAACTTTAATTGAAAAAGCTGTAACTGAAGAAAATTTAGGGTTATATTCAAAAGCAGAAGAATCAATTGAAACTGCGTTAAAGTTCGAACCAAACAACGAAGAAGCACTTTTTAGTCTCGGATTAATTTATCAGCATCAAGAAGATTACGAAAAAGCTATTCACTTTTACAAAAGAACTCTTGAATCAGATCCTGAATTTGAAGAAGCTTATTACGAACTTGGATTTTGTTTTGAGAGTATTGGTGAATACAGTAATGCTTTATTAACATATGACAAATTTTTAGATCTTGAACCTTATAGCTCAAATGGCTGGTATAATAGGGGAATAGTTTTAACAAAATTGCAGCAGTTAGAAAAGGCAATTGACAGTTATGAATTTGCAGTGGCAATTAAAGATGATTTTGCAAGTGCATGGTTTAACAAAGGAAATGCATTGGCAGATTTGGGAAGATTACAGCAAGCATTGGAGTGCTTCAAAAAAGTATATGAGATAGATATAAATGATGAAGCAGCTTGTTATAATATTGCCAATATTTACGAAGAACTTGGTGACTTATCCAATGCAATAAAATTTTATACTTCTGCAATCAAAATAAATTCCAATTATTATGAATCGTATCTTGCCCGCGGATATTGTTACGATTCAATCGGTAAATATTATCAAGCATTAAAAGATTTTAACAAAGCAATTGAATTGTCGCAAGACAGTGCTGATGCCTGGTACGCAAAAGCAGAACTAGAATATTCATTAGGAAAATTACAGGAAGCAGTGAGCAGTTATTTGTCAGCGCTTAAAATTGACAATAATAATATTGAAGTTTGGTTTAACCTTGCAGAAACTTATTTAGAAATGGGTGATTGGCTGGAAGCATTGAATTCATTTAATGAGTGTATCCGGCTGAATCCAAAGCATGCAGCATCGCATTATGGAAAAGCAAAAGTTAATTTCATTTTAAGCAGAACTCAAGAAGCCGTTGATTGTTTGAAAGAAGCCTTTGTAATAGATCCTGAAATGAAAACCGATTTTGCGAAAGAATATCCTGAAATTAAATCTTCAAAGTTGTTCAAGAAACTTCTTGGTGAGATTTGATTTTAACATTTCATTAATTAAAACTGTTTATCTATTTTCTAAAATCTCCTTTTAAAAATTCTTAAACCAGGTGTTATCGTCTTGGAAATGAAAAATACTTTTCATGCTAATACTAGATTGATAGGCTTAATTGGCCATCCTATAAAGCACACTTATTCACCATTTATACATAATGTAACAATTGAACTTAAGAAGATGGATTATATCTATCTGCCTTTTGATGTTCCTGCCGCAAATTTGAAAAATGCAATTAAAGGAATGGTGGCATTAGGGATTAAAGGTTTCAATGTTACAATTCCTCATAAAGAAAATATTATACAGTTGATGAATAATGTTTCTGAAGAAGCATCTATTATAGGATCAGTAAATACAGTTGTTAACGAACTGGGTAAATTAACCGGCTACAATACTGATGTGAACGGGATTTTAGAAACGCTAAATCCATTTAAAGAACAAATCACAGGGCAGGAAATTAGTGTAGTTGGTGCGGGAGGTGCTTCAAGAGCGGTAATATATTGCCTTGTTCGTTTCTTCAAACCAAAAGTTATTCATATTATTAATAGAACAGAACAAAGAGCAGAAACTTTAAAAAATTATTTCACAGATAAAATGAAATATGAATCATTCAGAGCTCACGAATTATTTCCGCCAGAGTTGGTAGATATTTTCAGCAACTGCAAATTAATTGTTAACGCAAGTTCAGTTGGAATGTTTCCTGAAAATGATGATGTGATAACAACTCTTACTAAATCATTTGTTAAGGATCAAATAGTATTTGACTTGGTTTATAATCCAGTTAAAACCAGACTTTTAGAACTAGCAGGCAGTCAAGGAGCCATAACACTTGATGGTATTAAAATGCTTGTACATCAAGCTTCAAAATCTTTTGAGCTTTGGACAGCTGAGAAGATGCCTACTGATAATATTTATAAATCGTTAAAGCTCTTTATCTCAAACTGAAATTACTTGAGTATAGCCATTGCTTTAGTTAATCTTTCGATTCCTTTCTTGATTTGGTCAAGTGAACAAGCATAAGACATTCTAACACAATTATCATTTCCAAAAGCTACGCCCGGAACTAATCCTACAAATTGACTGTCCAGCAGATAATTGCAAAATGAAGTAGAATCATTTATTTGTTTGCCATTAGCCGACTTCCCATAAAATGAGCTTACATCAAAGAAAACGTAAAAAGCTCCTTTTGGATTTGGGCACTTAAAGCCATTTATTTTATTCAACTCACTTACAATAAAATCTCTTCTTATTTTAAATTGATTCACCATTTCGTCAATTTCTTTTGATTCTTCATTTAATGCTGCTACCGCGGCGGCCTGTGATATTGAAGCTGCATTTGAAGTTGAATGACTTTGTAAATTCCTGGCCAGCTTTATTATACTAGCATCACCGGCAGCATAGCCTATTCTCCAGCCAGTCATTGCATAAGCCTTGCTGACACCGTTAACCGTGAAAGTAAAGGCCCTTAACTCGTCAATTCTACCGATACTGAAGTGCTCCTCACCATCAAAAATAATTTTCTCATAAATTTCATCACTAATTATAAATATATTTTTTCCTTTCAAAACTTCGCCTAAAGCTAAAATTTCTTTTTTACTATAGACTGCACCGGTGGGATTTGAAGGAGTATTAAAGATAAAAACTTTGCTTTTAGGGGTAATGGATTTCTCAAGCTGCTCAGGTGTTATTTTATAATTTTGTTCCACCCCGGCATTAATCACAACAGGTGTTGCTTGAGCCAATTTTGTCATTTCAGGATAACTAACCCAGTAAGGGGCCTGAAAAATAACTTCATCACCCGGATTGCATAAAGCCATCAGCAAGTTATAAATGGAATGTTTAGCGCCACTGGAAACCAGAATATTTTTTGCTTCAAAATCTAAATCATTATCTTTTTTTAATTTGTTGATAACAGCTTTAATTAAATCAGGGTATCCTTCATTAGCAGTGTATTTTGTAAAATTATTATTGATAGCTTTTATTGCGGCTTCTTTTATATAATTAGGGGTGGCAAAATCAGGTTCGCCAGCGCTGAATCCTAAAACATCTTTACCTTCGGCTTTTAGCTTTTTCGATAATGCGGTTATTGCTAAAGTTTTACTTTCTTCTATTGATGAAATTAAATTTGAATATTTTTGCAATTTAATGCCTTTTGATTTATTAGTGATTAAAAATGAAAAGTGAATATTTGAGGGTTAAAATTATAAAAAGATGATGTTAAATACTTTAAATAATTATCTTAGACTATATATATTTTTGTAGTAGAAGCATTAGCAATTTAAAATTGCATAATTATTCCAAAAAATTTAATAATTCTAATAATGGATTCCGGTTAACTCTTCACTTATCTTCCACAATCTTTTTGATTCTTCTTCGTTATAAAGATTTTTTATTGAAGGCACTGATTTGCACTTATAAAAATACTCTCCGCTAATTTCGTTTACATCATTCGAAGCCGCCAAATAAACTGAAGTTAAAGCCCCTTTTTCTGATGACAGTAATTTACCTTTGATTAAATAAACTACTATATGCTTCATAAAATGGTATAGCCCATTATTTAAACTGAATTTAGAAGCAACGCCTCCAGGATGGAGAGTATTTACAGTGATACTTGTTCCATCTAATCTTTTTGATAATTCGAATGTAAAAAGAATGTTAGCTAATTTTGATTGCGCATATGCCTTTTTCCCATTAAAATTTTTTTGTAATTGTAAATCTTCAAAATTAATTTTGGTATGATGATAACTTGATGATACATTTATAATTCTTGCAGAGTTGCTTTTTTTGAGTAAATCAAGCAGCAAATTTGTAAATAAAAAATATGCTAGATGATTTAATGCCAATGTCATTTCAATATTATCAACAGACTTCAAATTTTTTAAAAATCTTGCTCCAGCATTATTTATAAGTACATCAACATGATTAAACTTTTTATGAATGTTCTCTGATAAATTATGAATCTCTTTTTGTGAAGATAAGTCTGCCAATTCATAACTTACTTTTTCATTCTTCGATTTTTTAATTATCGATTTTACAGCTGATTTGCATCTAGATTTATTCCTACCTACTAAAACAACCGTAGCACCTTTTTCTGCTAATAATTTAGCAGTCGCTCTTCCAATTCCGGAAGTTGCTCCAGTTACTATACAAATTTTACCTTGCATCTCTTTTTTTACATCAGTCATAATTGATTTTAAATTGTTGAAAGGATTATATAAAAAATGAAAATTAAAATTTATCTTTTTTAAATTTTAATTTCAAAGCTTCACTTACAACCTCGGGAACAAAATCGCTAACGTCGCTGTGCAAGCTTGCTAAATTTCTTATTATAGATGAATTGAGATATGTATACTTTTCATGCGGCATCAGAAATATAGTTGCAATATCTTTTGCCAATTTTCTATTCATTAAAGCCATCTGAAATTCATATTCAAAATCACTTACAGCTCTTAAGCCTCTAATTATACCAACTGCACCAACATTGTGTGCATGTTCAACTACTAATCCATCAAACGAATCTACCGTGATATTTTCGAATTCTTTTAAACTTTCCTGAAGTAATTCAACTCTCTCCTGCAAAGTAAATAGGGGAGTTTTACCCGGATTTATTGCGACTGTTACAACAACCGCATCGAACAATTCTTTAGCTCTTTTAATTATATCAATATGTCCATTTGTAACAGGATCAAAAGTGCCGGGATAGATAACTGTTTTCATTGTCTAAAGTTAATATTTTATTTAAAAATAGTTTATTAAAATTATAATATTATTATAGGGAAACAAGAAAATCTAGCATTATTTCTCAATCATGTTAAAGTTGAATTTGCGGCAATTTTCATATATTACATCATGATATTAGAATTACAATTTAATATCCAAATTTATCATTGGAATTATGCTTAGTTAAATTATATATTATACATCAAAGTATAATTTATTTTGGGGATATTATGAAACATTACTTTCATCTTTTAAGCCTCGTTTTTTATTCTTCATTTTTTTTAGCTATGCTTTCATTTTTAGGATGTACTTCTAATGAAGCATATTTGCAATCAATGAATGTTGAAACAAATCCAATACGTCATTCAATAAGAATTACTGAAAATAGAGAGAAAAATGATGTGATCATTCGCCCTTATTTTTCTCTTGATAACAACAAAATGTTAAAAACAAATAATGATCAGCATACAAAAGTAGATGCGTCTGGTGTATATGTTGTTGAAGAAAATATTGGCCAAAATTACATGACCGAAAACGGGGGGATTAACACATTCGATTTTAACGGCGAAAATTTATTTTGGCGTATTCCAAATTGGCAGGGTGGTATTGATATAGATTTTGCTGCATCAAATTCATTTGCTCTAACAGGCGGATTCAATCTGTCTAATATTAATGAAAGATATTTGATGGATGAAAACATCGGTATAGCTTTTTTTAAAGAATCGGAATCATGGGCCTGGCGGTTTGATGCAAATTTAAAATATACCGAAGCCGCAAATCATTACCAGTTCGCTTTAGTAGAAAGCAAATTTATTTCTTCCGGTGAATCTCGCAAAGTTTACTTAATTAATGAAGAGAACAAAAATGACTTCTGGAATTTCGCATTTCTTTACACTGTTAATTCAAGAAGGAGAGATTGGCCTTTAAATTATTTTTTTAATTTTGGGATTGGCTGGCAGACGTTTTATGACTTGAATATTGATACTAAAAGTTGGTATTTATCAGGTACCTATTCTAAGAATGATTTAAGCTATAATTTGAATTATTTAACTTTTACTGCGGGACTATATAAAAATGTATCTGAAAATGGAAGATTTGTTTTGGGAATACGGTTCACAAAATATAATGATAGAGATGGAAGATTATTCATTCCAGATATGATTTTTCAATATGACATAATCTTATTTTAGATTATATAAAAATGTGAAGGCTGATTTTCTTTTCAGCTAATTTCGTAGAGACAAGTATCTCCTATTATTTTGAATGGTTCAACTGAAAAGTTAAAGGTATCTTTCGATTTTGTTTGTACCGACCTTTCAATAATCATGAAATTTTCTCCATCCAGATATTTATTCGTTTTCAAATTCTCAACAACTTCATAAATATCGTCTTTGAAGAACGGGGGATCGGCTAAAATTAAATCATATTTTTCTGCAGGAGGCTGTTTTGAGAATGAAGCCGCGTCACTTTTAACAACTTTACATTTATCCTGGATGGAGAGCGAATTTATATTTTTTAATAAATTTTGAAAAATAAAAAAATCCTTCTCCACAAAATTAACTGAAGCAGCACCACGGCTGATACATTCAATTCCCAACGAACCCGTGCCTGAATAAAAATCCAAAACAGAAATATTTTCAAAATTTATTTTGTTATTTAAAATATTAAATAAGGTTTCACGAACTCTATCTGTGGTAGGCCTTATTAAATCAGATTTGGGAACATCGATGAGTCTTCCTTTTAATTCCCCGGAAATGATTCTTAATTTCATATTAAAATATTTATGCTAATCTAAATGCAATTCCGGCAGCAGAAGAAAATGAATTATTCTTCTCAGAATAACAATTATTTTCATATAAGTTTGGGTTTGGTTTAATTTTATCAAAGGGATTGAAGTAGTAGAAATCAATATCCAGGGCTTTTCTTAAAATTTGTACAACAGAATCTGTGATGTTATCGCCGGTAATAAACGCAGTATCAATAGAGTTTTTAGTAATTGTGAATTGCTGATTTTCAGTAATTTCTGTTCTAATAATTGCAGGAATTTCACCAGCGCCTTTAAGAGGAAAATTTTTGAAATAAAAAGGTTTACCTTGAACAGAAAATATTAATGATAAATGTTTATTATTAAAATAAACACTTAAAATTAAACCTTTTTCCATCAAAGAATTACTTACAGCTAAAGCTCTTTCTGAAGCAAGATGTACATTATCAATAAACTTCAAATTTAAATTGTTATGAATAGTAAATTCATGAATCATTTCTAAATATTTTCTCTGAATTGCTATTACAAGAGCACTGCTCTTTTCGTAAACATTATTCTTATCAATTTCCATATACTGAATAACTAAATCATCGATTTTTATATATGGATATAAAACTGAAAGTTCCCACCTGAATTCTTCAATCAAATCTTGATGAAGTAATGTGTTGTCATAAGGAACCTGCATAATGTAAAATAAGTCGAAGGGAAGTGTGAATGAAACAGAAGTGCTTTTTAATGATTTTTTGATTTGAAGTTCATTAAAAGCGCCCTGTAAAAGGGCGCTGATTTTTGTTTCTTTATCTTTTTCAAAATTTATTTGTTCGTTAAAATAAGCCTCATCAACATTTTCTAATATGAACTGATTGCCATTATAAACAACTTCTACTATCTGCAGCTTAGAATCGGTGATTGTAAAGCCGGCATGGTTTTCAAATCCAGTCATAATATAAAGTTATTATTCCCATGAAGCAGTATTCTTCTTAGCATCGTTATCAATGTCTCCAATGGATCCATATCCATCAGGATCTTCGATTAGATATTTGGTCCCGACTTTAACATTATTCTCAATACGTTTAATTTTATTTGAAGGAGTAAATATCGTATCCACACTCATTGTGCTGTCTACTCTAACAATATATTCTTGTCTTGATTTTGGAGTCTTGTACAAACTGTCTGGAACAAATTTTCCGCCAGACAATTTAACAAATGGGTCAGCCGGTTTATTGGTTAATGAATCAAATGCATTCCTGATACTATCAACAAAAGGGGATTGCTCAACAAAAGTTATTAAGCTGTCTATGTTTCCACTAAATTTACCATGTTTCTTTTCCCAAAGTATCTCGGCTTCACGAAGATTTTTCATCCTTAAACGGGATTCATTTTTATAATACTTTTCTGATTCAACAATTTCTGTTGGGTCGATTATTGCAACTTTAATGAGTAATAATACTAGAATTACAATTATTGCATATAGAATACCGTGAACATACCACGGATCTGATTTAGTCATTTTTCCTCCGGAAACGTTAAAATTTTATTTTTCAATGAATAAATACTTTTTAATGTTATTAAATTTTACCTTACCGATGCCCTTAACTAGTTTTAGATCTTCCAATTTTTTGAAACCGTTATTTTCAGTCCTGAAATCCAAAATTTTTTGAGCTGTTTTTTCACCTATTCCAGGCAGAGTTGCAAAAATTTTTAAATCTGCTTTATTTATGTCAACACTATTTTCGGCCGGTAGAACTTTTTTTTCACTTCTTTGAAAATCTGTTTTGTTAAAATCTAAAACTTCTTGCTTATAGTCAACATTTTTATCATCTAAAACATCATTCTTTTGGGGAATATTTTCGGTTTTTTTCGTTAACGCAAATAGGCTATCTTCTTCAGCATAGTTGAAGGTCTTGTAAGGTTCTTTCTCTGTCTTTTTAAAAAATGTTTTGTAGCCAAATCCCAAAACCAATGTAATAATAAGAAAAAAAATTACTTTTATCTCAGTTTCCGTAAATCCTATTTTTTTAGAAATTTTATTAAACATGTATCAATTTCGAGTAATAAAATCGAACGAAAACTTTTAGAATATAACCACCTTAATAAGAAACATCAATAAGTAAATCAATATCTGAACTCAAATACACTAAAATCTTTCTGTGGAAAAGTATTATCAGATTTAAAAACCTAATTTGCTGAAAAAATTTTTTTCTGTTTTTCCGGATGGTT
This sequence comes from uncultured Ignavibacteriales bacterium, assembly GCA_963731745.1. Lineage (GTDB taxonomy): Bacteria > Bacteroidota > Ignavibacteria > Ignavibacteriales > Ignavibacteriaceae > CAVSWT01. The sequence continues at coordinate 25,871 of CAVSWT010000019.1, read as the reverse complement.
TAATATTAGGCATATCTAAAAGTTCTTTTAACAACTCTCTTTCTTTAGTATTCACTTTCTTGGGTACCTGAATATTTATTCTCACAATTTGGTCGCCTATTCCAGAATGATTTAGATGTTTGATTCCTTTATCTCTCATCTTTAAAAGTTTCCCCGGCTGCGTCCCAGGATCAATTTTAAGTTTAGCTTTTCCAGTAAGAGTAGGAACATCAACCTCCGAGCCCAAAGCAGCTTCCGGATAACTAATAAGTAAATCATAAATTATATCATCATTATCTCTAATAAAGTATTCATGTTCAATTTCATGAAAAACCACAATTATATCACCGGGATGCCCACCGCGTTTTCCTGAATTTCCCTCTCCACGAATTGTCATATAGCTGTTTTCATGAACGCCGGCAGGAACTTCAACTTTTAGTGTAGTTTCATCTTGAATTCTACCATCACCCATACATTTTTTACATGGAGTGTCAATCACGGTACCTTCGCCGTTACAATTATTACAAGTTGTAATATTCACAAATTGTCCGAATACTGATCTTGATACCGATCTTACTTCACCAGCACCGTTGCAAACCGGACAAGTTTTTGTTGATGTACCAGACTCAGCTCCCGTGCCATTGCATTGATCGCAGTTAACATACTTTTTTATTTTTATTTTTTTAGTAATTCCGGTTGATATCTCCTCTAAAGTTAGTTTAAGATTAACTCTTAAATCTGAACCTTGCTGTCCGGAACTTCTTCTTCCTCTCTGTCTTTGTCCGCCTCCAAAAAAGTCATCAAAAATTGATGAACCGCCAAAAATATCTGAGAAATGTGAAAAGATATCATTTATATCTGAAAAGCCTTGTGAGCCGTATGCACTTCCTTTTACACCTTCGTGTCCAAATCTATCATACCTTGCTTTTTTTTCATCATGACTTAGTACTTCGTAGGCTTCTGCGGCTTCTTTAAATTTTTCTTCTGCTTCTTTGTCGTCCGGATTTCTATCCGGATGAAATTGCATGGCTAATTTTCTGTAAGCTTTTTTAAATTCTTCTTTAGAAGCATTTCGATCCACTCCTAATACTTCGTAATAATCCCTTTTTGCCATAAACTCTGAATTTCCTTTTTTTATGAATTAATCTATTCTCCGGAATTTTTTGATTCTTCCGAAGACTCATCGCTTACAATAACTTTAGAATGCCTAATTACTCTATCCTTATACATATAACCGGTTTCTACTTCTTCAATGACAGTATGAGGCGGAACATTCTCTGCTTTTCGCTGAAGAAGAGCTTCATGATAATCTACATCGAATGGATGGCCAAGAGCTTCAATTTTATTTACCCCTTGATCAGTAAGAATTTTCATTAATTTATCGTAAACTAATTTAATTCCTTTTTTTATTGATTCACTTTCCTTTGCACTTTCAATGTGCAGAAGTGATCGTTCAAAATCATCAACTACAGGCAGAAGTTTTATAATAAATGATTCAGCAGAATACTTAATTAAATTTAGCTGATCATTTTCAGTTCTTCTTTTAAAATTTTCGAATTCGGCGGCTTTACGTAGCAGCTGATCTTTTAATCCGGCTATTTCATTTTCAAGCTTTATTAATTTGTCAGCATTAATCTCATATATTTCTGCGCCACTTTCATTAGATTCGGAATCGGTATCAAAATTTTGCTCTTCTTCTTTTGATTTATTTTCATCATATCCATTTTGATTATTATTTTTATCTTTCTTCATCTTCAAATTATCTCCTTATTTTGTATTATCCATTTTTAAAAATTCGGTTAACATTTTTGAAATATAATCTACAATCGTTACAACTTTCGAATATTCCATGCGCTTTGGACCAATTATTCCTAAAGTTCCAGATGAATTTCCCATTTTATATTCTTTTGTAATCAAACTGTAATCATCAAGTTTTTCATCTTCGTTTTCACTTCCTATTGAAATAAATACCTGGTTTTGTTTTTGATCTCCGGTTTTTTCTAAAATGTGAACGATAATATCTTTATCTTCAATTAATTCTATAACACTTTGAAATCTTTCCGGATGTTCAAATTCAGGCTGCTTGATAACATTTTTAGCTCCGGTAATATATAAACTATCCGACTGCTTAACTTCGTTAAAAATTTTATCCATAGAATCTACAAATAATCTGATAATAGCAGCATGATCTTTATGTATATCTTTAAATCTTTCAGTAAAAGAAGATCGAATCTCTTTAAATGTTAAACCGGTTAATCTCTCATTAAGAAGGCTTTGTACTTTTTCTATCATCGATGATTTTATTTCGGAAGAAATTTCTAAAGTAATTGTTTTAACTAAGCCGGAAGTAATACTTATTACAACTAAAATTCTTGAAGATGATAAACTTACTATTTGCAATTTTTCAAATATGCTTGAATCAATTTTCGGATAGCTTATATACGCAAGCTGATTTGTTATCCGGCTTAATAGTTCGGAAGTAATCTTAAAGATTTCTTCAGTTTCAAGAATTTTATTTTCAAATCCTTTTGTGATCATTCCTTTTTCAGGATTTTTCAGCTTTTGAAGTTCCATTAATGAATCAACATAAAATCTGTAACCTTTATCAGTCGGAACTCTGCCGGCAGAAGTGTGGGGATGAATTATTAAGCCGGATTCTTCCAAATCAAACATAATATTTCTAACGGTTGCCGGAGATAAACCAATATCGTATTTTTTTGTTATAAAGCGTGATCCAACAGGTGCAGCAGTAAGTATAAATTGCTGTATAACATATCGAAGTATGTTTTTTTCTCTTTCGTTTAAATCGTCGTTAAGCATTTTAACTGATTTTAATTTTAAAATTCAAAAAACAAATATATGAAATAATAAGAAAATTTTGAATTCTTAGATAGTGTAAAATTTTATATGGGTAAGCAAATTATCCCATAAAACCTCTATAAACTGAGTTTTTGGTAAATGTGCTTGAAAAATAAAAAACCCGGCCTCCATATGGAGGCCGGGTTAAGTAAAAAGAGGATGTACAGAAAATTACTTCATTAAGATCATCTTTTTGGTTTGTCTGAAATTCTGACTTCCGTCGATGGAAACAGCTTCCATTGAGTAGAAATAAATTCCAGAAGATAAATGCAAACCTGATTCATTTGTATTGAAGTTAGCTTCATGAGTACCAGCAGCTTCAGTTGTATTTACTAATGTATTTACAACTTCGCCAGTTAAATTGTATACTACAATTTTAACATTACTTTCAAAAGGAATTGAATATTTAATGACTGTATTCGGATTGAAAGGATTCGGATAATTTTGTGATAAGCTGAATTCTTTCGGAGCGTTATTTAATTCTACTTCAACTGCTTTTGAGTAATGAGAAGTACCATCAAAGTCAACTTGTTTTAATCTGTAAGTAGCAACATCAACTGATCCAGCAGATTTATCGGTATAAGAATAGTTTGTAACTTTTGTTGATGTTCCATTGCCTTTTACAAATGCAATTTTGTTCCATGATTTACCGGATTTTCGTTCAACTTCAAATCCGTTATTATTAGTTTCAGTAGCTGTCTGCCATTTCAAAGTTACTAAACCTTGATTAACAGATGCATCGAAAGAAACTAATTCAACTGGAACTACCCAGCCTAAACCAGCTAGAGCTTTTGTTAAAAGTGCAACCGTATATTTGGTATTATGAACGCCCATACTTTTATCTTCTTCAACAAAGTAATAAGTATAGATTCCTTTTATAACATTAGGTTTGTCTTTAACTAATAATGAATCATACATTCTAGAAACAACTGCATCTGGATTTTGTGAGTCTTTAGGTAATAACTCTGCAAGTTTAGCAAGCATACCTTCAACCTCTGTTTGAACGCCTTCAACTTGTCCATTTCCATCAAGATCAGAACTTGCTTGAATATCATCAAAAGAAGTAATCGGGCCATGACAATTTACACATCCGGTTACTAAATCATGAGCTGTTCCGCCTGTTGTATCAACCATATTCCATTGATGGCTAGGACTATTTCCTGTACCGATATTAGCCATATGACAGGTAATACATGCGTCTTGCATAACTTTACTATGTGTACCTAAACCTGTGATTGATGCATCATCAAACTGATAACCATTATGACCTAAAAACATATCGGTTTGTGGACCATGATGAGGATCAAACCTATCAGAAAAGCCATAATATGGTGCTGTATCGTTTATAACAGTATCACCGTTTTTTCTAGACTGATGGCAAGTCATACACATTTGACCATTTCCACCAGTTGTAACTGTATATCCATTATTTAATTTAATAGATGAAGCGATTCTTAATCCAAAATTATCTGCTTCATGTGGATCATGGCAAGTTGCGCATGAAATTGGTGTTGCATCTTCATTTACATACCCAGGAGTTGTTGGGTTTTTAATGTATTTATAATATGCTGTTTTCCACCGTGGCATGGGAAACATGCGGTACGTGCTTCTAAATGAGGTAAAGTTGCATGCGCTGATGTAACATAGTATGAACCAATAGTATGATGCGTAGGTGCATCATGACATTGTAAACATACACCTGCATCTAAACTTACGCTGATTTTCTTTTTATCACCGGATGATGCTGCATGACCTTCACCTGGTCCATGACAACTTTCACAGCCAATATTAGCAACAGGTGCAGCATCTTTATATTTGGCATCTGTAGTTAACAAATTCCAAGCGGTTTGATCACCTTGAGGAATTAAATATTCACCTGCATTTTCTATATATGTTGCAGCCCAAGCTGTATCATATCCACTTTTATGAGTTAAGTAACCAAAATTTCCATTATTAGCTGATTGATCCCAACCAGTAGTATGACATTTTGCACATCGAGCAATAGAGTAAACCCCAAAACCATTAGCAACTTCTAATTCACCTGTTACACCTTCTTTGAATATATTGGCATGACCGGTTTGTGTATATTTTGTATTTACACCTGAATGACAATTGCTGCAATTTGGTACAGTTCCAGTTACACCTCTATAAGTACTTGCAAAGAATGTATCTGCATCTGTACTGCCGCCATTAACCTGTAAAGTAACATAATAGTAGCCACTAGTATCTGGAACGAAGGTAGTATTTTGAGTGTTAGTACTGCTTAAAGTAGTATTGGTACCTGTTGGGCCAGTTATTGACCAGGTAAAAGTATTAACTCCACCTGTGGTATCAGCAGTTAGGTAAACTAACATATGTTTTGCAACAGTTTTGTTTCCGCTGTAAACAGGGTTAGTCCCTGGAGTAACTGTACCCATAGTACGGGTGCTAACCCACTGTGTTTTTATTTTTGCAGTTTGAGCAAATAGAGCAAAACTGCAGAAAACAAATATGAGTAAGATAACTTGTGTAATTTTTTTCATCGGCATATCCCCGAAAAATTGTTATTAAATTATGTGACGCCATGCGTCTGCAAAATCCGTTCCGCCAGTTTGGAATACTTAAATGCTATAAGTAAAGAAAATAGTTGGTATTTATAAATATAGTTCTCTTAGCCAAGAATGGATAGATTAACATTTTCATATCTGAGATTAAAAATTGTTACAAATCATTTATACTTGATATTGATTTAATTAATTAAACTTTGACTCTTTCTAGCTTTGTTTAATATTTCTTTAAATTGTAAATTTTAAAACTATATTTATCGAATTTAATTTCATTTATTTTAAAGGAAATAGCTTGGATAACACTTACAAATCTGCCGGTGTTGATATTGAAGCGGGTGATGAAACTATTAGAAGGATTAAAGGATTTGCAAAATCTACTTTTAATAAGAATGTTTTATCTGATATAGGTTTGTTCGGCGCTTTCTATGAACTGGATTTTACCGGGTATAAAAATCCGGTTCTGGTTTCCAGTGTAGATGGAGTTGGCACAAAATTAAAAATTGCTTTTGAAATGAATAAGCATGATACAGTCGGCCAAGATTTAGTTAATCATTGTGTAAATGATATTGCTGTTTGTGGCGCCAAGCCAATGTATTTTTTAGATTATCTCGCATTTGGAAAATTAAATCCTGACAAAGCTGAAAAAATAATTGAAGGATTTTCAATTGCCTGCAAAGAAAATGGATGCGCTTTAATCGGTGGTGAAACCGCTGAAATGCCCGGCCTTTATAGCGGTGAAGAGTATGATATGTCAGGCACAATAGTCGGAATGGTTGATAAACATAAAGTTATTGATGGCAAAGAAATTAAAAAGGGCGATATACTTCTTGGTTTTTCTTCCAATGGACTTCACACAAATGGTTATTCACTTGCACGAAAAGTTCTATTGAACAAATTTAAATTAACAGACAAGCCTGAAGGTTTTGATAATGAATTGGGCATCGAACTGTTGCGTATTCATAAATCATATTTAAAATTAATTTCCCTGCTTAAGGATCATTTAAAATTAAAAGGTTTATCTCATATAACCGGCGGAGGAATAATCGGCAATACAAAAAGAATTCTTCCTGAAGGAAATTCATTAAAAATAAATTGGGATAGATGGGAGATGCCTGCAATATTTAAATTGATTCAGCAGACAGGTAAAATCTCTGATGAAGAAATGAGAAATGTATTTAATATTGGTATTGGTTTAATTGCAGTTGTTTCAAAAGGTGATGAACAAAAAGCAATTCAATTGTCAAACTCGGTTAACGAACATCCGATAGTTATTGGCGAAGTAGTATAATTTTGATTTTATATATGGTTTTTGATAAACCTAATTTCTCTTTGAAATTGGGTTTCTTTTTATGTGACGACTTTAATAAAATCCGAACATTCCCATTTTATTTTTGATCTAATATTCAATTGTAAATAAAAGATATCCTGATTATTTTTTCTTTCATGAAATTCACGTTAATATTTTTACTTGCCTCGCTTTTAATTTTAAATAGCTGCGATAAAGGAATTGAACCACAGCCTGATGGAAATGGATTCAGCGGGACAATAACTTTCATTGGGGATTGGCCGGAAGGAATCACTAGAACCTATTTAGTTGTATTTAAGAATGCATTAAATTCTGCTGCAGATTTCAGTCCGCTAAATATTAAATTTATAAGCAATGAAATTCCCTATGGTATAACTTCGCTTAATTATAGTTCGGCTGATTCCGCTTTTGGTTCCATCGTTCCCGGTAAATATGAATACGTTGTGATTGCGCAATCAAAAACACCGACTTTATCGCTTAACCGAAGCGATTGGACGGTTGCCGGAGTTTATTATAACGGATCGGATACGACTAAGCCAGGTGTGCTAATCGTTCCTGATAATGGAATTGCAGCTAATATTAATATCATCTGTGATTTTAATAATCCACCACCTCAGCCGCCTGGCGGCAATTAACAATTATAAATTAGTAATGAACAATTTTATTTTAATATTCTTTTTTCTGTTTTGTAGTATTATATATTCTCAGTCTTACAGTATAAAAGGTCAGGTTTCTGATTCCGAATCCGGTGAACCTTTAATTGGAGCTAATGTTATTATTCTCTCTACTTCTTCAGGAGCAGCGACTGATATAAATGGGAAGTATGAAATTAATAATTTAAAACCTGGAAAATATAAACTTCAAATATCATTTATCGGATACCAGACAAAATTAATAGACAGCATTACAATCGCTGATGGTTCAATAATAGTTAATGTAAATTTAAAACCAGGTAGAATTTTTATTACTGATTGTCCCATAGTATCAGCTTCAAAATATGTTCAGCTTCTTTCAGACCTTCCCATAAAAGCAGAAATTATTCCTTCAACTTCATTTTCCCAAAATGATTTTACAAATCTTGAAGACGCGCTTCGGTATGTACCCGGAATTAATATGACAGATGATCAAATTAGCATTCGCGGTTCAAGCGGGTATAGCAGGGGAGCAGGCTCAAGAGTTATGCTTACTCTGGATGGAATCCCTTTTTCTACCGGCGATACAGGCGAAACAATATGGGAAGTTATTCCAACTGCTGTTATAAAAGATGTGGAAATAATAAAAGGCGCAGCAAGTTCACTTTATGGTTCATCAGCTATTGGCGGAGTTGTAAATGTGCTTACCAAAGAGTTTTCTTCTGAACCAGTCACATATTTCAAATCAAGCATAGGATTTTATAATAAGCCTTCTTATGACGAATGGAATTGGTCAAATCAAAATAGAAGCTTTAACAGTTTAACATTAGGACATTCACAAAGAATTGATAAATTTAGTTTTGGATTATCCTTTTCCCGTTTGGAAGACGATAGTTACCGGCAAAATAATTTTTCTAAAAAGTATCTATGGGTTTTTAAAAGCTAAATATGATTTTTCAAATTTATCATCCCTAACATTACTTTTAAATACATTTAACAAACGAAGCGGGAATTTTGTTTATTGGAAAGATTCGCGAAATGCACTTGTTCCCCCGGATGCTGATCAAGGACAAAGAGTTGCAACAAACCGCCATTTGTTAGGATTGATTTATAAAAATATTGTATCAGATGATTTTTATTATGAAGCGAGAGGAAGCTATTACTACACTAATTGGGATGACGGTTCGCAGGCTGATAATAATTCAACAACAAATTTATTCCGGGGAGAACTGCAAACAACAATAAAACCATTTGAAGAAGCAGTCCTTGTTAGCGGCGTTGAAGCATCAACTGCCGATGTCCGTTCAAATATTTTTGGAAATCCTTCTTCCAATTCATTCGGAATTTATTCTCAGATAGATTATAATTTATCGAAATTATGGAAAGGCACATTAGGCCTGCGTTTCGATTATACCAAAATTGATTCGTTAAAAAGTAACTCAGCTGTTTCTCCAAAAGTAGGATTAAATTTTAAACCTGCCGCTGATGTTATTCTGAGAGCTTTTGCCGGCACCGGATTTAGAGCTCCAACTCTTGCTGAAGCTTTCACTTCAACAACTTCGAACGGCGTGACCATTAAACCGAATCCAAATTTAAAACCCGAAAATAGTTTTAATGTTGAAATAGGGACTAACTACAAGCTAAACCAAAATATAGATCTTGATGCGAGCATATTTCAAAATGAGTTATATGATTTTATTGAAGCCGGTGTTGATGCTTACGATGGAAAAATTACTTTTAATAACGTAACCCGTGCGCGTATTCAGGGCCTGGAAGTAATATCAACTTTTTCACTTCTGTCTAATCAATTAAATATTAGCCTAAGCTATAATTATCTCTGGACGAGAGATTTAAATAAAAATACTTTTTTAAAATACCGTCCCCGTCATTCCGCATTAGCCAAAGCTGATTATAAAATTGGCCAATTTGAATTTGGAAGCAGCTTTAGATATTCAAGTCGTGTTGAACAAATAGATGAGGAATTAATTAATTTAGGAATTGTAAAAGACGGTGAACTTAGAGTAGCAATTTATGTTTTAGATTTTAATGCAGCATATAATTTCAGTTCGCTTCCATTTAAACTTTATCTTAATCTGAAGAATGCATTAAATTATAATTACGTGGAATTAATTGGCAACCTTGAAACGCCGCGTAATATTTCATTAAGTTTAGAAATGAATTTATAAATTTAATTATCATTCAAAGAAAGTGTATTTAAATGTTTGTCGATACACACGCACATATTTTTCTTCCAAACTTTGATGACGAAGTTGACACCATAATTAACAATGCTGTTGAAAACGGAGTTGATTATATAATTGTGCCTGCCACAGATATTGAAACTTCAAAACAAGTTATTGAGCTAACAAAAAAATACGATATGGTTTATGGCGCAGTCGGCGTTCATCCCCATGACAGTAAGGATTGGAGCGATGATTGGATAACTCAAATTGAAGAATTAGCAAAGCATGAAAAGATTGTCGCTATTGGAGAAATAGGTTTGGATTACTTTTATGATTTTTCTCCAAAGGAAAAACAGATTCAGGCTTTTAAAGCACAGATTGAATTGGCTTTGAAATTAGATTTGCCGGTTGTTATTCATAACCGCGATTCTGATGAAGATATGTTAGATATAATTCATTCATATAGTGGAAGCGGATTGAAAGCACAGTTTCACTGTTTCAACGGATCTCTGGATGATTCACGCGAGCTTATAAAAAAACATCACTTAATTTCTTTTACAGGTAATATTACTTTTAAAAAAGCTGATGAACTTAGAGATATAGTTTCCAAAACGAGTCTGGAAAATATAATGATTGAAACAGATTCACCGTTTATGACGCCGGTTCCGTTCAGAGGCAAAAGAAATGAGCCTGCTTACGTTAAATTGGTAGCACAGCAGATAGCCGATATTCATAAAATTTCTGTTGAAGATGTTGGCAGAATAACTTCTTACAACGCATTCAAATTTTTTGGTGTGGGAAGTAAACCTAAAACAAGCTTCACTTATAAATTAAAAAACAATCTATATATTAATATTACAAACCGCTGCAATGCGGATTGCGTTTTTTGCGATAGAAAAGGCGAAGCAGTTCTTCATGGCTACAATTTAAAAATGACTAAAGCTGATGAACCGCCTGCTGAAGTATATATTAATGAAATCGGTGATCCAAAAAATTACGATGAAATAGTTTTTTGCGGATACGGTGAACCAACAACCAGGTGGGATGTTGTTAAGCAGGTGGCCAAATTTGTTAAAGCGAATGGCGGCAAAACCAGGCTGGATACAAACGGGCATGGCAGCTTTATAAATAAACGTGACATTACCCCGGAAATGAAAAATTTAATTGATACTGTTTCCATAAGCCTAAACGCTACAAGCGCTCATCAATATGCGGATATTATGAGACTTGAGCCAAGAATGTTTAATGAAATGATTAACTTTGCAAAAAATGTAAAAGCCTATGTTGATAAAGTTGTGATGTCAGTTGTCTCAATTGAAGGAATGGATACAGATAAAGCTAGAGATATTGTTGAAAATAAAGTCGGTGCTGAGTTTAGGGTTCGTCCTTATTTTTGAATAACAGAAATTTTAAAATCGAATTGTCATTTCGAGGAAGTCATCGACCGAGAAATCTTAAATACATAATAGATTTCTCCCGCTGGTCGAAATGACTACTATTTTATTTATGATACTATTTCTTTTTAATAAAAATTCTATACTTATGAAAAAAATCTTATTACTAATTTTCGTTTTGTCAACTTTAATTTTATCGCAGCATTCAGAAAAATTAAAATCAAAAATTGACAGCTTATATAAAAATGATTACTTCCAATCAACTGAAATGTCGGTTGAAGCTTTTGATCTTACTGCAAACCAAATTCTTTACCAGCGTAATAATAATTTACTGATGCATCCGGCTTCAAATATGAAAGTGCTTACCACTGCCGCCGGATTAATTTTTCTTGGCCCAAAATATAATTTTACTACGTCACTCTATTATACAGGTTACATTGCCGATAGCATCCTTTACGGTGATTTATATGCAGTCGGCGGTTTAGATCCCGATTTTACTTCTGAAGATTTGGACTCCATGGTTGTTGAACTGAAGAATTCCGGAGTGAATGAAATATTCGGAAATATTTATGGCGATGTTTCAATGAATGATTCTATTTTTTGGGGAAACGGCTGGATGTGGGATGATGATCCATCCACTGATGCACCTTACTTAACCGCATTAAATATAAATGATAATACAATTCAAGTGGAAGTAACTGTAAAAAATAAAGTGCCTGAAGTACATTTAATACCCGATACAAAATATGTGGATTTGAAATTCACTTCATATGCAGGTGATTTAGATAATTTTAAACCAATTATTATTGATAGAGATTGGATAGACCGCAAGAACACAATTTTAATTGAACGGGACACAACCCTTGACCTTCCTGAAGACTATAAAACATCCGAGACATTAAATGTTTGGCAGCCTGAGTTTTATTTTTTAACATTACTCGCTGAATCTTTAAAAGATCATGGAATAAAATTTAACGGTATCAAACAAATAAAAACACTCCCGGAAAATTCAACTGAAGCTTCTGTACATAAACGATCGTACGATTCTGTAATTGTTAACCTCAACAAAATTAGCTATAACCTCGGCGCTGAAATGACGCTTCGTGCTATGGGGGCAAAATATTTCGGCAAACCTGCTTCAGCTAAAAAAGGCTTAAAGTTAATTGACAGCATGATTACACTTTGCGGACTGAATCCTGAAGTTTACAGACTAGTCGATGGTTCTGGAGTATCGCATTACAATTTAGTTTCAGCTCATCTGCTGCTTTCGGTTCTCAAATATATTTACAATGAGCATCCGGATTTATATAAAATATTATATCATTCATTTCCCATTGCCGGTGAAGATGGAACTCTCGACGATAGGATGATAAATACTTCTGCACAAAATAATGTGCATGCAAAAACCGGAACGTTAAGCGGAGTTGCAACTATCTCCGGTTACCTTACTGCTAAAAATGGACATCAAATTGTTTTTTCAATTTTAACACAGAATTTTGTCGGCAGTGCAAGGATGGCAAGAGATTATCAAGATAAAATTTGTGAGATATTGACTGAATATTAAATAATTCAAAACTAAAAAATCAAAATTCAAATATATCCTAAACGTGTTAATCTAATCGTATTCTTTAGAATAATTAAAGAGATAGAATATATAAAGTAATGACATAGATTACTATCCGCACATAAAAAGAAATTCGTTTAGAAATTATACTGACAGTCATATTTTCTAATGTATAGTTAACACAAAAAGAAAAATCTGTTTGAAGGAGCAGAGCGACAGAGTTATTTTACTTTATATTGAAAGATAGAATTGCCCATAAAAAGTATAATTTCAGAATTTATTTTTAAGTGCATGTTTCTTTTGGTTCTTTTCTTACTCTAAGAAAAGAATACTTGAGAATGATTAGATTTCTGATTAAGGACGCTCCACTGGAGCGTCTCTACAAATGCAAAAAAAATAGCAGCATTCCTTTTCCCATTTAGAAATAGTTTCAAAAAATCTTAACTTTAACTGCTTAATTTTTATCACCTAATACAGAAATTTAAATGAACAGAAAATATATTGTTCTCATTCTTGTATTACTAATTCCTCTTAATATTTTATTTATTTCATGTAATAAAAATCAAGACGAGCAGCCGTCTAAACCGTACTATGAATTATCTACTCCTGATTCAGTTCCTGATTTCAATGCAAAAAATGCTTACCAGTATACAGAGGCGCAAACGTTAGTAGGCCCAAGAAATCCGGGTTCAGAAGGGCATGATAAAATGCTCGCTTATTTGCAAAATGAATTAAGAAAATATGCCGATGAAGTGCAGCTGCAATCTTTTAACTACACCGGATACGATAATGAACAATTACATCTTACTAACATTATCGGAAAGTTTAATCCTCAAAGCAAAAATAGAATTTTATTGTGTGCGCATTGGGATACTCGTCCCCGCGCTGAACACGCAACGGTAGATTCAAAAAAAAATCAACCTATAATTGGAGCTAATGATGGAGCCAGCGGGGTAGGAGTACTTCTTGAACTTGCTAGAATATTAAATCAGAAAAAAATAAATTACGGCATAGACATCGTTTTATTTGACGGCGAAGATTACGGAAAAGAAAGTGATTTAAATTTATTTTGTCTTGGCTCAAAATATTTTGCCGCTGAATATTACAAGGACAATTATCCGGCATTTGGTATTTTATTGGATATGGTTGGCGATAAAGAAGCTTCATTTCCTAAAGAAGAAAATTCAGTTCAGTTTGCACCTGACATCGTGGAATATGATTTGGAATATTGCATCATTAAAAAACTCAACTGTATTTAATCAGCGTACAGGCGGTGCAATATACGATGATCATATTCCTTTGAATCAAGCCGGCATAAGAACTGTAGACATAATTGATGCTGAATTAATTGGTGCTGATTCACCAAATAAAAGAAGAAATTATTGGCATTCGGAAAATGACACCATGGAAAATATCAGCGAAGAAACATTGCAGCAGGTTGGTGATGTTTTAACTTATCTGCTTTATTCATTAAAATTTAATTATTGAAGCTGAAAGAAAATCTCTAAATTGTCATTTTGAAGGAGTCATCGACTGAGAAATCTTTCAGTTAAAATAAAATGAATGATAAAAAACATTTTATTTACATAAGAAAATATGATTGAAGAAATGTTGCATCAAGTTGGTAATAGCTTAAATTATTTTCTTATTTCGTTAAATTTAATTATTTAGAGAAGCCGCGAAAACCAGATAAACTCTAAATTGTCATTTCGAAGGAGTCATCGACTGAGAAATCTTTTAGTTAAAATAAAATGAATGATAAAAAATATTTTATTTACATATTAACTAATTGGAATAATAAAGTGATGTACATAGGAGTAACTAATAATTTACTTAGAAGAATATATGAGCATAAGAATAAAATAATTGATGGTTTTACAAAAAGATATAATTTGAATAAGCTTGTTTATTATGAGCAATTTTATGAGATACAATTAGCCCTAAATAGGGAAAAAGAATTGAAAAAATGGAGAAGAGAGAAAAAGAATAAATTAGTGGAAAGTATGAATAAGGAGTGGAAAGATTTAAGTGAGGATTTTAATTAATATTAATGTATCAAGAATTATCATTTAAAAAATTTCTCCTTCCTTTGGTCGTCGAAATGACATATTCTGCAAATACAATAAATATAAAAACTAAATATTACAAATCATGAAACACTTTAAAGAATTTATAATAACAGCTATGCCATTTGAAATTGACGTAATCTCCGGTGCATTATGGAATCTTGATATTGACGGTATAACCGAAGAAGAAGACTGCTTAAAAGTTTACGCCGATAAAAAGAAAGATATTGACGACCTTGAAATTGTTTTTGCATTGGAGCGGCTTGTTGAATATAAACAAATTTTAGAATTTAAAGTTGAAGAGCATTTAGTCGAACAAAAAAACTGGAACAAGGAATGGGAAAAGGGAATAAATGTAATTCATGTTTCGGATAAGATTGTTATTAAACCAACCTTCAAAAAATATAAAGCAAAGCCAGGCGAAATTGTAATTACAATTGATCCTAAAATGTCATTCGGAACCGGCGAACATCAAACCACAAAATTAGTTTTGCACGAGCTTGAAAAAGAAATTAAAGGAGACGAAAAAGTTTTGGATGTCGGCAGCGGAAGCGGCATACTGTCAATAGCGGCAATCAAACTTGGAGCTGCTTCGGCAATTGCAATTGATAATGATGAATGGTGCTACGACAACGCCTGGGAAAACGCCGAATTAAATGTTGTAGTAAATAAGATTGATATCAAAACCGGTGAAATTGACGGCGTTGAAGAAAAAGATTTTGATTTGATTATTGCCAACATTCAAAAAAATGTTTTGCTGAAAATTGCAGATGAAATAAGTAAAAGAGTAAAACCAAACGGCAAAATTATTTTATCCGGGTTATTGGCAAAAGATGAAAAAGGCATAAATGAAAAGTATGGGGAATTAGGATTTGAATTGACCAGCAAAAATCAAATGGATGAGTGGATAGCGCTGGTATTTCAAAAGAAATAAATAAAATAAAAATAATTCTATATTATGAAATGAACCCTCACTAAATCTCTACCATGCGAAGTGAGAGTGTTTTAAATTCAGCTATTAAACTTTTTGGTAACCAATCTACATTTGTCTTCATGAAGGGAAAGTGAAACAAGCTTTCTATTTTAATTATTTTCCCTAAAACCTTAGTTCCATTTTCTAGTTTTGATTTTCCTAAAGGAATTAATTTTAATGCATCTGCAAAATTATCTACATCAGGCGGCAGAGTCAGCTGCAATTTAACAGCTAATAATGCTTCGAAAATTTCATCTACAAAATTTATTGCAGATCTGAATAAAGGGGGAAATCATCTTTATGCAGAAACTTCGGGAGGAAGCATTACTGTTTCAAAGAAGTAAAGATAAATTGTAGTGCTTACTTATTAGCTTTGATTTTAAGTAAAATGATTTTTCAGCTTATGTTGAAATGAAAAACTAAGAATCAAACGAGATCCATTGAATTGCAGCTTTGAGTGAGCTGAAGGGTTTCGTTGAATATCCTTCATTATCTAATTGCATCAAAATTAAAACAGCCATGTCCCTTGGCCTTTGAGAGAGAATTGCAATTTTACGATTTCCGAATGTTTCAATATTATCTTTATAAAAATTTGAAATTAGATAATATTTATTTACTTCAAATTGAAAGTGGGCCTTTCTATAGTCTACTACTATTCCAAGTGTCTCTCCCGGAATTATTTTGTCTAAAATTATCTTAGTCCACGAGGAATAAATATCTTCTAAAGTTATATCACCCACATATTTTTTAAAGAGAATACAATTATTTTTATCAAAATAATATGTATAATTTTTATTGGATAAAATAGGTTTTAAATATATACCAATATCCTCTGACTCATGAAAATCCAACAGCACATCCTAAATATCAAAAAAATGATCATCCTTTTTTAAAGTTTAGGCTAACCTGATTAGAATATCAAGCTTTTAGCAAAGAAAATCCAAATTAAGTTAATGTGTTGGGGGGTGAGCAGAGGTATATTGATCCAATATTTATATTGGCCAATTAATCCGGAAGCAGTTTTCTGACACTTCTCGCAAATTCCATCACGTCCACTGGTTTAACAAAAAGTTCTGTTTTACTATTTAGGTTTTTTAGTATTCGTTTTACTTCGAAGTTGAATTTTGGCAGCACAACAATTAAAGATCTAGTTCCAAGCTTATCAATTATTCTTTCAAACATGTGAATCCAAGCCTCTTCACTGGCAACAGTTGTGTGAAATATGATAATATCTGGATTTAAAGTTTTCGTCATTGATCCTATATCAAAAATATTGCTGGTTACTTCAATTCTATGTATGCTCAACCTACCGAGAATACTTTTATAAAAACTGCTGGTCCCTTTTACATGTTCGATAATTAGTATTTGAGGATCAATCAGCATCGTTTTGTCAGTTGAAAATTTTTAAAATGTTATTCATTTGTAATGATAATGATTTGCTCAATGTAGTGTTATGGCAAATGTCATAATTGTAGGTTACAGGTAATAAAGGTAGAGGTGGATTAAAGCCTGGAAATCAATTTAACATTGTTTTTTATATTTTAAGTTAATAAGCCTAAATGGGGAGAAATATCTTAATATGCAGTGGGAAATATTGAGCATATTAAAATTTATAAACATTACGATACAACTCTTTTCATGATAAATAATCATAAAAGCGATACTCATTAACATAATAAATTTTTAATTTTGAATTCGGTAATTTTACAATACATCAAATCAATAATTAAAAAAGAATGGCCTAATGACAAATCAAACAAATGAAAAAAAGCAAGTTAATTTTCTCAGAGGCGTTCCTGCCGATGAAGCGTTGGCGCATTTAATTCCTATAGCATCAGAAAGCTATAAAAATGTAATTCAAAAATATGGAACGGGTGTTCTTCAATACGGACATTTTACTGGATTCAAACCTTTACGAGATTTGATTGCCAAATGGCATAATGTTAATCCGGATAGAGTAATTGCTGGTAACGGGGGACTGGAAGTTATTTCTTTGTTCTTTAAATCACTTCCGCTTCAAAGTAATATTATTATTGAAGAGGTGAGCTATGACAGAGTTTTACTTGATGCAAAACGCTATGGCCACAATTTAATTGGCGTGAAATTGACGCCGGATGGAGTAGATGTAAATCAAGTAGAAGAGATTATTAAGAAGAATAAGATAACTGCTTTTTATGGAATTCCGTTTCATCAGAATCCTACAGGCATAAATTATTCAGCAGAGAATATTAAAGCTGTTGAAAGTTTGTGTAAAGAAAATAATATTTTTTGCGTGTGGGATATATGCTATAAAGATCTTCGATATGACGGTAAAATTAATACGCCGATTGAGGTTTCTGAATGGGGGCCTATCTTAACAAGTTCATTTACAAAAACTATCTCTCCCGGAACTAAATGCGGCTACATGATTGTCCCGGAAAATTATGTAGAATATTTTACAAAGATTATTGCTAATTCACGCATCAATCCGAATCTTCCGACACAAGCCTTTATTGCTGATTTTATTGAATCGGGGGAATATGAGAAATATTTAAAATACTTGCGCAATTTATATAAACCGAGAATGGATGCTTTAAATTCTTCAATCAAAATTTATTTATCGGAGGCGAGTGAAGTTGAAATAACGGGAGGTTTTTTTGCTGCACTTACACTTGCTAATATTTCTAATAAAAATGAAAAGGCATTTCTTGAATCAGTAAAAAATTTAGGCGTAAATATTTCACCGGCGTGGGATACTATTGCGCCCAACTTTAAAGATGAAAAGAAAGAGAAGGGACTTTTTACAAGATTAACTTTCCCTGCATTTAAGCCTGACGAAATTGAGTATGGAATTGCAAAGATAAATGAAGCCGCTGAAAAGTTTTAAATCAAAAAATATTTTAGGGAATGCAGATCTGCGTTCCCAGATCTAACGCAAACAGCTTTCTATCATATATCAATAACTTTTTGTTTTTTCTTCTGCGATAAACGATTAAAAACATTCGCTGTTATTTCCTGTTTCAAAATTTCAAGCATCCTGGTTTTTACAAAATGCCTGTATGTAACAAGACTGATTTCACGAACAGGAACCGGCGGCTTGAATTGCCTTATACTATTTTTTTGTTTCACACTTAAATGCTGAATTGCTAATTCAGGAAGAATAGTTATTCCCTGGTATTGATCAACCATCTTGATGAGTGAATCAATGCTGCCTGCTTCATATTCAAGATTGCTATTAATAACCTCTTTCTTTTTTAGTTCGCACAAGTTTACAATCTGCGAACGAAGACAATGCCCCTCTTCCAAAAGCCATAAGTGATTAAGATTAATATCTTCTGCGAGCAAATATTTTTTATCCAGCACAGTTTCGTCTTTTGATGCATAAACAAAAAATTCTTCATTGTATAACGGCTGTTCCAATATCGCAGAATTATTAAGAGGTGTTGCAAGAATTCCCACATCAAGAATATTTTTTTCAAGCTTTTCGATTATATACTCCGTGGTAAACTCCCATATTTTGACCTTGATTTCCGGGTATTTTTTCAGAAACTGCTTTAAGAAAATCGGTAAAAGAAAAGGGGCCACAGTTGGGATTATGCCAATTCTTAATTCACCTTTTAATTCTCCTTTTAATGAATGCGCTATTTCTTTTAAGGCACCCGCTTCTTTTAAAATTATTTTTGCATGCTGAATAATTTCTATACCTGCTTCGGTTGGTATTACCGGCTGTTTGCTCCTATCGAATATTTTTATGCCTAATTCATCCTCAAGCTTTTGGATCATCATGCTTAATGTGGGTTGAGTTACGCAGCACGCTTCTGCAGCTTTCACAAAATGGCGATGGGTATCTACCGCTATTAAATATTCTAATTGTTGTAAATTCATTATAGATATTATTTATATGATTATAGAAAACATCAATTTGATTGATTGTAAAATAAATAATATTTTAATAAAAAGAATACACGATATTAATCGCAAGTTTAATTATAAGAACAATTCTATTTCATTAATCAAGAGGTAAATTATGGAAAAAAATAAAGATAAAATTCCTGGTAAAACAGTTGCCAGCCTAAATGATGATGGTGCACAGTGCCCCTTTACCGGCGGAGTTCTGAAACATGCAGCCGGCGGCGGTACTACAAACCGTGACTGGTGGCCTAACCAATTAAACCTGGATATACTTCGCCAGCATTCTTCAAAGTCTAATCCTATGGGAGAAGAATTCAATTATGCCGAAGAATTCAAGTCACTCAATCTGGATGAAGTTAAAAAAGATATTTATGAACTGATGACAAAGTCTCAGGATTGGTGGCCGGCAGACTATGGACATTATGGCCCATTCTTTATTCGAATGGCATGGCACAGTGCAGGTACATATCGAATCTCAGATGGCCGCGGCGGCGGCGGTACAGGAAGTCAGCGGTTTGCCCCTTTAAATAGCTGGCCTGATAATGCAAACTTGGACAAAGCTCGTTTACTTCTCTGGCCGGTAAAACAGAAATACGGCAAAAAAATTTCCTGGGCTGATTTAATTATTCTCGCAGGTAACTGCGCTCTTGAATCAATGGGCTTTAAAACTTTCGGCTTTGGCGGCGGACGTGAAGATGTTTGGGAATCACTAAAAGACATTTATTGGGGTTCGGAAGGCGAGTGGCTGCAAGATAATCGCTATACAGGTGATCGCGATTTAGAGAATCCGCTGGCAGCTGTTCAAATGGGTCTTATCTACGTGAATCCCGAAGGGCCAAATGGAAATCCTGACCCAATTGCTGCAGCAAAGGATATTCGCGAAACATTCGGACGAATGGCTATGAATGATGAAGAAACCGTAGCGCTTATCGCTGGCGGACATTCATTCGGCAAAACACACGGTGCGGCGAATCCAAATGAATATGTTGGCGCAGAGCCGGCTGGTGCAGGTATAGTGGAACAAGGGCTTGGATGGAAAAATAAATTCGGCAGCGGTAATGCCGGAAGTACCATAACCAGCGGACTTGAAGGAGCCTGGACCACAACCCCTACAAAATGGAGCAATAATTTCTTTGAAAATCTTTTTGGATATGAATGGGAATTAACTAAGAGTCCCGCAGGCGCATTTCAATGGAAGCCAAAGGATGGCGCGGGTGAAGGTTTAGTACCGGATGCGCATGACCCATCAAAAAAACATGCGCCTTTTATGTTGACGACTGATTTATCTTTAAGATTCGATCCCGAATATGAAAAAATATCAAGACGCTTTTATGAAAATCCGGATGAGTTTGCAGACGCATTTTCACGCGCATGGTTTAAATTAACTCATCGTGATATGGGGCCGCGTGCACGCTATCTTGGCCCTGAAGTTCCTGAAGAAGAGCTAATCTGGCAGGACCCTATTCCTGAAGTTACGCATAAGTTAATTGACTATAATGATATTAATGAACTTAAGAATAAGCTGGTTAATTCAGGCTTAAGTATTTCGGAACTGGTTTCTACAGCATGGGCATCTGCAGCAACTTTCCGCGGCTCAGATAAACGCGGAGGCGCAAATGGTGCACGCATACGTCTTGCACCGCAGAAAGATTGGGAAGTGAACAATCCTGCACAGCTTGCGAAAGTATTGAAAGTGCTTGAAGGCATACAGAATGAGTTCAATACTGCACAGTCCGATGGGAAAAAAGTTTCACTTGCCGACCTGATTGTTTTAGGAGGATGCGCAGGTATTGAAAAAGCGGCAAAGGATGCCGGCTTCAATGTTACAGTTCCGTTCATGCCTGGCCGTGCAGATGCTTCTCAAGAGCAAACCGATGTAGAAGCATTCGGCCCGCTTGAGCCCTCCGGTGATGGATTCCGCAATTACCTTAAAGTTAAAGACGGTTATCATGCTTCGGCAGAAGAAAGACTAGTTGACCGGGCGCAGCTTTTAACCCTTACTGCACCTGAGATGACTGTTCTAATAGGAGGTATGCGTGTACTAAATACCAATTATGATAAATCTGCTCACGGAGTTTTCACCACCCGGCCCGAACACTAACTAATGATTATTTTGTTAACCTATTGGATTTAGGTACAAAGTGGAATGCAGTTTCAGAAGCTGAAGATGTTTTTGAAGGTAGAGAACGTGCAACAGACAAAGTAAAATGGACAGGTACCCGTGTTGATCTCATCTTTGGTTCAAATTCGGAGCTTCGTGCCATTGCTGAAGTATACGGATGCAAAGATGCTAAAGAGAAGTTTGTTAATGACTTTATTGCAGCCTGGGACAAAGTGATGAATCTTGATAGGTTTGATTTGAACTAATTTAGGTTAATCGATATGATAGGTTATAAGGCTAAAGGCAGTCTGGAGACAGACTGTCTTTTTTTATTTCCCAAATTAATTAATTCCCTCGGAAATTTATTAATTTTTCTTAAATATCTCAATTCATCCTCTACAAAAATTTTTTATTAAATAACTACCAAAGCTGTATACTTAAGCGTAACACTAACCTGTGGAATAAAGTTAGTTCATGAAGAAATTTATGTCGGTTAAATTGTTACATGATAATTTGCAAAATATACGGCAGGTAAATAATAAAGCCCTCTTTCATTTTTTGAACGAAGGCTCATTTATTATTTACATTTTCAGAAATTACAAAATGATTCGATATCCTTGTAGGTTAAGGTTGTAATTTTTTTAGGATGTCAAGCATTGCCTGAGACGTATCGCTATGGTGATGAATGATCTTCCATTTTCCATCCTTAAGCTGATAGATATTAGTTACTCGCTGATCTATACTAACCTGAGTTCCAGCAAGTTTAGCTTCGCCCGATTCAATACCAATTTCGTATGCTACATCACCAATTACGCGGATGAGCTGATCTTTTATTTTGATCTCACCATCCGTTGCAATTCCGGCAACCTGTTCAAACGATTTCTTAACTGCTTCCCAACCCTCATCCCTGCCGCCGATCGGGTGCATAGCAGTTGCGTTCTCATCGTGTGTCCAAATTTCTCCCATTTTATCAGCGTTGCCCTTTGCCATGCTGGTCAATGCATTATAGAATTGCGCTGATGCCTTCCGGACGTCTTCTTTTGTTGACATAATCTACTTTCTTTTATGAATGATATATTTTTATTTATTGTGCAATTAGTATCTATAAACAAATCATGAACAGCTATTTAGAAAAGAAGCGATCGATGAAGTATTTTTCAAAGCAATATAGATTGATCTATTAAAATTTATTAGGATAAGTAAACCGGATTTATTAAGAAAATATTGAGACTAGCAGCTTAAATTATTTTCAATTTATTAATTCATTTTATTATCTCACAACTAAACTCAATATTAAGTAATTAAATATCATTTAAGATTAACAACAGATTAATTTATTTTAATATAACCTTTCTGTTTGTGTATTCATTTATATAAAATGTTTCGGCAGTCTAAAGCGTCTGCAAATTGGAGGTTTCATATAAAACGCCGCCATCCACCGGATGCCATTGTGGATTGATGTCAAGAAATTCCGGGTAACCATACGTTTCATCATATCTAATTACAAGCGAATCATTTCCCGCGTTATTAATAATGCCAAATAGCGAATCAACGGTAAAATAAACTGAAGTTTTAATTAAACTGTTATCTGAAATTTTTACAACATTAAAGATAGTATCAGATCGAACAGTTACGCGCACTAATTCGCCGGCGTTTGGGCAAAAGCAGCCGCGAAGTTGGTCGATTGAATAATTATGAAGATTCTTTGAACGCCATAATTCATAAGAAGTTTTTATGGTTGGTTCAGTTACCAGTTCATTTTTACAAGAGGCACAAAGTAACAAAAGTAAAGTGATCAAAAATATTTTTATCATAATACCACACAAATAATTTTTATCTGATATTAATATAAAAAGAATAAATGTGTTGTTATAAGGTAGGAGACGCAGATCTGCGTCCCCTACGATGAGATAAAAGAATAATTTTTATTTTCTATCATAAATTATTTCTCCATCAAAAACAGTCATATCCACTTTAACATCTTTAATTTTAACCGGATCAATTGTCAAAATATCATCAGCAAGAACAACTAGATCAGCGAATTTGCCTTTCTCAATACTTCCTTTTTTATCTTCTTCGAACGCTGCGTAAGCATTGTTTATTGTGTAACATTTTATTGCTTCTTCAACGCTAATCTTTTGTTCAGGAACCCAGCCGTCAGGATTTTTGTCATCCAATGTTCTGCGTGTGACCGCAGCATAAATTCCAAGTAAAGGATTTATTGGGGCTACTGTCCAATCACTTCCAAAACAAAGAGTGATTCCATTATCAATAAAAGTTTTAAACCTGTACATGTCATGGATTCTTTCAGGCCCAATTCTTTTTTCTGCCCAAACACCATCATCAATTGCATGATATGGCTGGCATGAGGCTATTGTCCCGGTTTCTTTGAACAAAGGAATATCTTGCATACGCACATGCTGAGCATGCTCAATCCTAAATCTTCTATCCCACTCTGGATTTTGTTCCATAATTTCTTTGTACATATTTAAAATATAATAGTTAGCTCTGTCTCCAATTGCATGGGTGCTTATTTGAAGCTTATGTTTATCGGCGTCGAGTGACCATTTTTTCAATCTGCCGTCACTAACTATATCGTTCGGCAGACCTGTAGTTAAAGTATCCTGATCATAGCGTTCAAAAAACCATGCGGTGCTTGATCCCAAAGAACCATCAGCAAAAGCTTTAAGCGAACCTAAAACTAATTTGTCGGAACCATGTGCGTATTCAATTCCTTTGTCAATTAAATCTTTGTAGCGGGCGATAGGGTAGCGGGTATAAATTCTGCAAGTAAGCTTATTTTCTTTCTCTAATTTTTGATAGGTCTTTAAATCTTCCGGCATAGTTATATCTTGAATGCTTGTAATTCCAAGCGGTTTAATATGTTCCAAGGCGGTTAAAGCTGCTTCGTAATATTCTTCTTCGGATTCATCTGGAATAATGGAATAAACCAAAGACATGGCATTATCTTTAAGTATGCCGGTTGGTTCTCCGGTTGTGGGATCTTTAACAATTAATCCGCCGTCGGGGCTTTCTGTATCTTTTGTAATTCCGGCAAGCTTTAATGCATATGAATTTGCCAGGGCCATATGCCCATCAAATCTATCAATAAAAACGGGAGTGTTGGGAGTAAATTCATCAATCATTTCTTTTGTAGGAAGATCTTTTACTTCCCATGCTTCATGGTCCCAGTTGCCGCCGGTAACCCATTTCCCTTTGCGAGTGGAGACATAATTTTTTAAAATCTTTTCAAATTCCGAAGTGGATTTTGCCGGTCGAAGGTCAATGCCTTGAAGATAAAAACCTCCGCTGACAAAATGAGTATGATCATCAATAAATCCGGGAAGCATTAATTTTCCCTTTAAATCAATTACTTCGGTTGAACCTGTAATTAATTTTTTTGCTTCTTCATTTGAGCCAACAAATAAAATTTTATTTCCTTCGGTTACAACCGCTTCAGCTAATGGCTGATTTTCATTTACTGTATAAATCTTTCCGTTTAAGAATGCCTTCATAGTATTCTGCCCATAATTTGAATTAAAAAAAATTACTAATAAAACTAACAATAATGTTCTGATAGCTTCATGTTAAAACTCCAGCAAATATTAATTGAGAAATAGTTTTGATTGATTTTTGATAGATCATTTAAATTGATTGAAGTTCAATCATTATTCTGATTGATTAAGTTAAACATTAATCAATTAAGAATAAACCATTATAATTAATTTGTAATTAAGTTGGAAATCGTAACAAAATATAATTAAGTTCGAAGAGGGCAATTTTCAATCTTTTAAAAAAAATAAAAATTTATGACTCTTGACGTACTTATCTTCGCAGCACATCCGGATGATGCAGAACTTTCTATGGGTGGAACAATTGCAAAATTCTCCCACAATGATTTGAAAGTTGGAATTATTGATTTCACCAGAGGCGAGCTTGGAACAAGAGGAACTCCAGAAACAAGACAAAAAGAAGCATTTCAGTCCGGCGCAATTCTCAAGATAGCTTTACGTGAAAACTTAATGATTCCCGATTAAGGGATTGAACAGAATAAAGAAAATTTGATGAAAGTAATAATGGCTATAAGAAAATATAAGCCAAAGATTTTATTCGCTCCATATTTTAATGACCGTCATCCGGACCATTTTGATGCCAGCAAAATTGTTAAACGTGCAATGTTTTCATGCGGTTTAACTAAAATAAAAACTTTTGATAAAGAAGTCCCGCAGAATGCTTACCGTCCTAATAAATTATATTATTATATGCAGACATACGCATTTGAGCCGACATTCATCATAGATATAAGTGAATGCTTTGAAACGAAGATGAAAGCCGTTAATGCTTATGGTTCACAATTTCATAACCCTAAAAGTGTTG
>CAVSWT010000018.1:0-96777 GCA_963731745.1 uncultured Ignavibacteriales bacterium | reverse complement strand
ATGAACCATTTCATGACAGGATAGAAACATTTATGTTCAGTTACGAAATGGTTCGTGACCGGCAATGAATATTGATGTAAGCATTTTTATTTCTAATTATTCGATACCAATTTCGCTAATTATATATTTTAAATGCCATTCAAGTCTTGCAAAAGAAAAATTATCTAACGTGCTGTTGGCTGGGTTTAAAGCATAGATGAAAATAATATTGGAATCCTTTTGGTATCATTATAAAAAGAACATTCCTAAAATTGGGTTTGGGATTGGCTGTATATTTTTGGTAATTATATGACTCGCTAAAGCATTTGCGACTATTATTATTTTTGGATTAATGTAATCTAAAACTGTTTTAAATAATTCAAATTGTATTTGTACAAATGGAGTTAACACACAGTTATGAGCATCAGAAAAAATTAAAGTATCCATTAATTTTTGTGAAGACTCTCTATATAAAAATAAATCTATATGTTCCCATTCTAAATTTACTTTTTTCGTGAACCTTTAAATGGTTTGAAATATGAATATTCATTTTTTATGCTTTCTTCAATTCGCATTGCTGTTTCAATTGAAAAATCATCAATATGGGTACTTATAGAAATTTTTATAATCAAAATTGGAATAGTTTAAACTATTATTAACTGAAGAAAATACTTTTTTGCTAAAAGTAAGGATTCAAGCCAATAAATAATAAAGAGTTGATTTTTAGTTCAGGATATATTTGAGGGTAATAAGGAAGTTGAATTTCGTTTTTAAATTCTTCCCAAATTTCAATCGCTTTATTATTAAAAATTGTATTCAATTCGGCACGATTTTCTAATTAAATTTTCAACTCTTTCAATTCCTTAACCGTCTGATATTCCACCTCATCAAATTCTTTGAAATGAGCTTTCCCGCATTTAATCTTATAATTTTCTCCTGAATATCTTTTGGTTGGGTCTAATGAATATTTTGTTTCCGCAACAAAATATATCTTCTTATCATTCTTATAAATTAAAGCCCAATCAGGATTGTATGTACCGATAGGTGTGTTTATTGTAAACCAATTAGGCAGCTTAATATAAAATTCAATATTCTCATTTGTTTCGCAGTCCATTGCAAATTTTTCTTCTACATCGGATTGAAATGGAATATAGTTATATAAGTGTTTTATCATTATTCTTAACTTTATAAAGATATTCTTTGTAACCTTCAATTTCTTCTTCAGCAAACAATTCCATTTTGTAATATTCCGATTCACCTACTTTTTCATATTTAATTCCTTCGACCATCAGCTCAGTTAATACATCTTTAATTTCTTTTACAACCATATCAAGAAAAAGCTGCGGATTTTTCATTATATCATTATAGTCTGCCCGATTCTCTTAAAATTTTAATAATTGTTGAACGGGTTAATTCAGTTCTGCTTTGAATATATCCTGCAACATCAGGTATTTCTATTTTGTAATCATCAATTTTATGAACACCAAAATTAATTTGATAACCTTCAACTCCTTCTCTTACTATATTAACACCGGTCTTCATTGTTCTAATTAAAGGTTTTGTTACTTCCGGCATTTCTTTAATAGCTTTAGATGCAGCTTTAATTAATTCTTCTGTACTATAATTTACTCTATATCTTGTTTTATGCTTAATCTTTTCCCATAATTCAAGAAAGCGTTTATCAAGCTCATAATGTTTTTTTAATTTCATTGAAACACGTTTTCTTTTGTCTCTTATTCTTCCTGTAAATTCAACTCCGCAATCTTCTTCAATTTCCTTTTGTAAATTTTTAGCAAAGCTTTCATAGCTTTCATTTGCCACAACAGTTAAACGGTTTATGTTTTTATCAAATACTCTATAACCTTCATTGTTAACACAAAGCCTTAAACCTCTGCCTATTTCCTGGCGCTTTTTCATTGTTGATGTGGTTTCATTCAAAGTACAGATTTGAAATACATTTGTATTGTCCCAGCCTTCTCTTAATGCAGAATGGCTAAATATAAATCGCAAAGGTTCATTTTTATCAAGCAGCCTTTCTTTATCTCTCATTATTAAATGATAAGTATCATCATCATCTTTTGATTCACCGGTTTTTGAATCTTTAAAATGACCTTTACTATCCTGAGCAAAATATCCGTTGTGGACTTTCTCTTTATCAAATTCAATTACCCCGGGATATTTTTTTTGACAACTTTCAAAAGCATATTCAAACCATTCAGCAAATTTTCCTTTTATTGGATTACCGGATTCGTCATAGCTTCTGTAGTTCGCAACTCTGTCTATAAAGAAAAGAGATAATACTTTTATTCCTTTTTCTTTTAATTGCTTTTCTTTACTAAAATGTTCTTCAACTGCTTTTTGAATTTGAACTTTCATTATTTCATCACTGAAATCACCCACCGATTGCCCAACCCGAATTATTTTTCCATTGGATAGTTCAATAAATTGTTCTTCAAAATTCGTAGTGGTTACATAAAGGTCTTTGTACTGCTCTCTATTGCCTGAAAGCTTATATAAGATCATAATTCTTAGAATCTACATTTAAGGATTTTCTTTTAACGCCGTTAGGCGTATTAATATCCAGCTTAACTTTTGCCGTAACTTTTGTTTTTGTTGCTGTAACTTTTTCAAGATGAATGAAAGCATCATTAAAATCATTTTCTGAGTAAACTGAATCAACTTCAATCTGCTTTACTAATCCAAGATCGTATGCTTTTACAGGATCAAGCTTATAAATAAGGTTATATATAAATTTATGTGTGGCTGAATATCTTAAAACAAATAAAGGGTTAAGATTTGCAATTCCTTTTTTCCTAATATCTGTTTCCATATTCTGCGGTTCATCAAGTATAACAATAGGTTTTGTAGCCTGAATAAATTCTATCGGGCGTTTCCCTTGAGTTGAATCTCTGTCCTGGTTTATAATATTTGTATCCTTTGCAAATGAATCTATATTTATAACAAGTATCTGTATTGCATTGCTTGTAGCAAAGCTTTTAAGCTGTGGAAGCCGCTTGCTGTCATAAACATAATAATTAACAGGTGTGCGGTTGTAAAGATTTTGCAAATGCTCTTCGGTTATTTGAAGTGATTTTAATACTCCTTCTCTAATTGCAATACTTGGAACAACAATTACAAATTTAGAGAACCCGTATAGTTTATTTAACTCATAAATTGTTCTTAAGATAAACATAAGTTTTGCCTGTGCCTGTTTCCATTTCAACAGTAAAGTTGGGAAATGCTGTTTCAATTATTTTTTCTTTGCCGTTTAATTCTCTTATATGAAAATTTTTCAAGTTGTTCCGATAGAGTTATTTCATTTTCATTTTGCACTTGCTTAAGATTCTTTAAGAAGATCTTCTTCAGTTATTTGTATTTTATTCCCAAAGCCTAATTCGGTAAAGCTTAATGCATCTGCCGTTTCCTGAAAGTTCAAATTCACTTTTGTTTAAAGGCTGTCCTTCAAAAAGCTTAACAACTGAATTTATTGCATCTATTTGATATTGTTGGTTTGAATCGAAATGGAGTTTCATCTTTATGGATATTTAAAATTTAATAGAATTTCAATAATAAATAGTTCAAAAGCACAATTTAATTCATTAAGATAGTTTGGATAATTATTCGGAAATTCTCTAATATTATGAAATAATTTTGATCTAACTTTATATAATGCCTTACCAGGATCATCTTCTCCATCTTCAGAAATTAATCCAGAATTAAATTGCATTTATCCCTTAAATTCAATTTAACAAAATAATTTATATCAGTAGAATATTTCTGAAATAATAAATTGATTCTATTTTTTTCCCCCGCTATATCATTTACTTTTTCCCTTGTTTCAAAAAATTTCTTAGAATTCCTGAAATCTTCCAAATAATTAGATAGTTCATAAGAAAAAATCTTACTTATAAGTAATTCAATGACCTGATATAACAAATGGAAACGAACAAGTTGATGTATATGGATTTTTGTTATATCATAAAATAATTCAAATATATATGATTCCTCTAAAAGGTCTTTCGAAAGTTCAACAATATTAAAATTTTTACTTTTTATTTCATTAAAACTTGTACTTGGGTATATCATATTTGTCAATATACCGCTGTGAATTAACCCGTATTTATAAAAAAATGGGAGATATGTTTTTATATCAAATACTCGTTGCTTATTAATTTCATAAGAATTTAAATATTTTTTCGACATAATCACAATAAAAGTATCTTCACTATATATTCTGTCAATGTTAATTAAAGTTTCCGAATTTATAATATTATATTCAAAATTTTTTTTATTTAGTAGGAGATTAAGAATCCCTATATATGCATATAACAAAAAATGAGGATTATGTGCATAATCATGTTCATTGTTTATCAATGCTTGTATTGAAAAAATCCAACCCAATCTTCCTGTAAAAACCCAGATTTTAAAGATTTTTCATATATACAATAGACATCATTATTCTTATAATTCTCTTTTAAATAGATATAAATCAAAATCATTAGGATTAACATTTAAAAATGAATCATTAATATCCAAGGGGTAATCTACAAAAGAAGTTTCTTCAGAATTCTTTACATTTGTAAGAACGAATCCCTTCCGTTCTTTATCATACTTAATGTCATCACTAATTTCAAAATCTGTTTTTTCAGTACCTTTTATTAAAAATAGACTCATAATATTACATAAATTCTATTTTGTAGGTTTGAAAAGCCTTACCAATTGAACTTTTTAAGTTGTTAAATGAATCTAATTCTTCGTAAATAAAGACTTAAATAAATGGTAAAAATACCTTCTTTGAATATTACCTATCTTTTTTGATTTTATCCTGATATCCTCTAAAGTATTAATTAAATTATTGAATGTGTCATTTATATCACCACCTATTATTAAATCTTCCATATTATTTCTTACTTCTTCTAAATTTTCAATCATCTCATTATCTTCTAATATACCAATTGCAGCTCAAACCTGTCAAAACTTGGCTTCTTAAAAATATTTCTTCAACATTGCGTCCAAATGGACCAAATGATTCTGAAAGTTCTCTTTTCATAGTAGATTTATCAAATTCCCATCCATTTGTCAATTTTAAAACATTTTCTATAAAGGAATGAAACGTTAAGACGAATTCTTTGAATATATCTTTTTGTTGTCCAAGCTTTTTGATATTTTTTCAATACTTTTAATATCTTCAAGTAAACCCGTTTTATCTAAAGCTAATTCATCCTTTTTCGAAATATGATTGAAATCCATGAATAAGTTCATTGAACCTATATTTCCCAAAGCTGTTTCCTTGCTGGCTTTGAACTTCTGTCAAGATTTCGATTCCCTTAATTTTATCTTTTCCTAAATAATCTTGATATAATATTTCAACTTGATGACGTACTGACATTGGAGTTTTACTCAAGTATTTAGAGTCAACATTCTATATAATATACCAATTTTATTAATCTACATAATTTTCTAACCTTAAAGTTCTTTTGTAAAATTTTTTAAGGTTTTCATCATCGCCTTCTTTTTTTAATGTTGACTCTAATTCTAACATTTGTAATAGTTCGTTGTAATCCATCTAATATAATTAATCTTTTTTTGATGATATATTCCTCAATACTTTCATTACTTATTCTTAGCAATTCATTTAGTTCATGTCTTTACCAATTGCTTCTTTTCTTACTGCCAAAAAAATAGGGGGAATTGTACATTGTTTGACATCATTCCTTAAAAGTGAATATACAGTTTTTGAAGATTTAACTTTTTTCCTTTGGTAATCTCATTTTTCCTATAATTTCTTTAGCAATATCCAAATAATCTTGGATTTTAAGTTCAACTAACACGTTTAATGATTAATTTATTATCAATTATCTTGGATTTAATTTTTATTACATTCATTTATAAAAACCTTTTATATGTTAATTGGTGCTGTTATTCAATTTATTTTATTATCAAATATTTTTTACAGTGTAATAATTCAACTCCTATGCCCTTGATCTGCTATGTAGTATTTGTTTTTAATTGATCATTACTAAAAATAGTTATAGATTACTTAAATAATTTATTTATTTCTTTGAAAACTTTTTCAAACCTATTAAGTGTATCTTTTGAAAAATATTTTTGATCTACGCCCTTTTTAGCTAATAAGTTAGCAGGACGATAATGATTAAATTTATTTCCAATATGCTCAGAAATTCTTTCAATAATTCTTTCTTTATCTTTTGATAACTCATCAATGGTTATTTTAGATCCAAATTCTTCATTATAAAGGTCTAGATATTCTTGGGGAAGAAATATATCTTCAAGGTCAGCCTGCTTTGATGGCAATGACGAAAATTCACCAAAAAATCTTATATTTTTTTCCTTTACTATTTTATATTTTATAAGATCATCTACTCTCTGCTTTCCTTTCGCATCTGTAAAATTATCTAATAAGCAAACCAAATTAAGTTTACTAGCTGCAAGTAATGATATAAAAGTAGCTACTTTATCTAATCCACCAACGGGTACAATAGTTATATTATCTTTTAAGCATTCTCTTTTTTGTGATTCTAAAAGCGAACTCAAAGTAGTTAAATAAACTAAATCTGATGGACCTTCAACTAATAAATTATTTTTAGATATAAATAAATTTTGAGCAATATCATAACCTAAAGCTGCTTGCAATGGAAATAATGTTTTAGAATCTTTTTCTTGAATTGTTTCCGAAATAATTGAACCATCGTCAGTTTCTAAAACTGTCCTGACACGGTCAAGGTGATTGGAATCAATCATAAAGGGAGAATGTGTTGTATAAACTATTTGATAATCTATAGATAAATCTTCAATAAATTTAAGCAAATCACTTTGAGCAGATGCATGTAGATTTAACCCTGGTTCATCTAATAATAATATATAATTTGAATGTTTATCAGCTTGTATTTTGCCAAACCAGATAATAAATGAAAAAAACCAATTAAAACCTTTGCTTCTTTTAGCAAGAGGCAAAGACATTTTATATCTATTATTAAAAATTCTAACATCTAAATATTTATCTATAGTATTTTGCCCTGTACGTTTAGTCTCAACGCTATCAATTTCAAATTTTATATCCAAATTTTTATTAGCTGACCAATATTTAAAAATTTGATCTGTTATATGTATTGAAGTGGATTCAAGTTCAGCTTTAAATCTTTCAAAGTCTGATTTTTGTAAAATTTCTTTAAGATTTATTTCCGCCATTTCAAAAAGTGCTTTTGTAGTTTGTACACTTTCTTCATTATTATTCTCATCAAAAGTTGAGAGATTTATTCTTGATGGAAGTGTATAATATTCATCATAATACCAGAATTTAGGTAAATTTGGACTTATCCAAGGTTTTTACTATATAGCCTTCAACCTTGTTATTCCAGGGTAGACAGTTTTTTGTAATTTTTTCCACGATTTCAGCAAGAGATTTTTTAGCATTTGGATCTTCTATTTTTTCAATTAAAGGTGTAACATCATCAAGACTTTTTAATGAAGATAATTGTTCACTTAATTCTTTTTCAAAAGTATACCTTCCTAAAGAAAATTTAATATATTCTTTTTCGGATGCTGAAATACCCGAATAAATTTTCCCGTTATTATATTTTACCTGCAGCTCAAATTCTTCACAATTAAATGTTTTTTCCCCAATATCATCTTGAATTCGCTCTAATAATTGGTGAGATATTTTAAATTTACATTTTATCGATAAATTTTCATCACCCTCCTTTTGATGCGATTTCAGTTCCTTTCTAGGGTAGTCTTGTATCTCATCAAATTTGAATTTAGGATCTTCACGGAAATAATTAACTTTAGCCAACGCTTCTAAAAAAGCTGTTTTTCCTGATTCGTTCATCCCTACTAGGGTAGTAACTCGCTCATCAAAATCTATCTTTTGTTCCTTAGAAAAACTTTTATATTTATAAATTGTAGCTTTTATTAGCGAGATCATTTGACCCTCCAGTAAAAATTTTATAGAGTTA
This sequence comes from uncultured Ignavibacteriales bacterium, assembly GCA_963731745.1. Taxonomy (GTDB): domain Bacteria; phylum Bacteroidota; class Ignavibacteria; order Ignavibacteriales; family Ignavibacteriaceae; genus CAVSWT01. Next base: position 88,822 of record CAVSWT010000018.1, on the reverse strand, counting down.
CTAATTCCACCCCTGCATCCTTCATCTGCAGAGCAGTGTTTGTTTTTAGTTGATCATTTCCCGCAAAGAGATCATCAAGTATAATGCAGCTTTGCGGTTTTGATTTAATTATTTCATCAATTATTTTTTGATTTACTTCTTTTAATACGATTGCAAGTTTTCCATCAGCAATAGAATAATAACCATTCTTTTCTTCAACTTTTTCTGTTAATGTTAAACCGGATTTTAACAAAAGCTCATAAAGCATATTTTCTTGCTTTGCTTCCGGTTTAGTTTGTGTATCAAAAAGTTTAATCATTTTATCTAAGTCTTCATCATTCTCAACTAAATCACTCCGCCAATGTTTGAAGTTGGAATTGGCGAGATTGAAGGATTTGAAACCCTTATCACAGTTAATTAACTTTTCCAATTGCTCATTTTTTTCTAGTTTTTTTTGTCTTAACCGATCAATTTCATCCATTTTTTTCTTTATTTCTTTTGATGGTTTTTGGTTTTCAAATAACTCTGGTTTATCTTTTTTTATTTGCGAAAGTTCTGATTCAATTTTTATTATTTGTTCATCAATTGAACTTAATTCGTTTTTAGTAGTTATCAATCTCATTATTCATTTTTTGAATAACTTTTTTAATCCTTTCTTTACATATATCTGCAATGGTTTTATAACCAGCTTTATATGCTTCACTGTTTTCATCCGTCTTTTCCGGCAATTGAACAAGTATAAATTTTCTATTTCCTCCATCTTCTTTATTCAACTCTAAAACTGCTTGCGCTGTTGTCCAGACCCTGCAAAAAAGTCTAAAATTAAATCATTCTTTATTCGTGACGACTGAACATAGATAATTTAGTAAATTGAGAAGGCTTTAGGAAATTCCATAATTTTAGTAGCAAATAGTTCTTCTATTTCATCAGTCCCTTTTTTAGTGCTGGCAATTTTTCTTAATACAGAAGGTGGGTTTATAAAACCTCTTTCTTTTTCATACTGAAGAACACCTTTTTTACTAAAGTAAAATCTTAATACCTTTTGTCCCTTACTATCATAAGTTTCTTCTCCAGATAGCCAATTTAGAATTTGATCACGCATTGCCCAACCAGCTTCTAATGTTACTTCGTTTAAAAGTTTACCATTTTTAAATTCAAGTTTGCCATATGTGACCTTTATTTTTTCTGATCTTACCAATTATATCTCTCGAATTCTGCATCTGTTCCTTCAAAATCAATATCCGGCGGAAAAGTAATTTTGCTTGCAGGATTACCTTTTGAGATTTTTTTTACAGCACGTTCTGATATAATATCAGATTCCTCCTGTATAAGAAAAGTTTTTTAAATTAACTTTTTTCTTTTGCAAATACCAATATATATTCATGAGCTCTCGTAAAATGCCCTGCTGCTGTACCACTTCCTAAATCCCAAATTAATTGTGCTAAAAAATTTTCTTCACCAAAAATCTCATTCATAATCATTCTAAGATTATGAACTTCATTATCATCAATGGAAATAAATATTACTCCATCATCTCTTAATAAATTTCTTGCAATATATAAGTCGTGGATACATCATTGAGAGCCAATTGCTGTGGTAATGTCCGCTGTCTTTGCTGTTTTTTCTAAAAAATCCTTCTTTTAATAAATATCCTTCTTCATCTTTTTCGCCAATACGTTTTAAGATATTCTTCTTTGGTTTCGGAAAATTTATCGGGATAAATAAAGCTGTCGTTGCCGGTATTATAAGGCGGGTCAATGTAAATCATCTTTATTCTTGCCGAAGTAAGATTTCTGCAGTACTTTTAACACTTCAAGGTTTTCACCTTCAATAAAAATATTTTCTGTTTCATCAAAATTTACGGATTCTTCTTTAACCGGTTTTAATGTTGCGGATGTTCTTTGCTGCAATACTTTAAATGCTTCTGATTTTCCTGCCCAATTTAAATTATATCTTTCATTCTCAAAATTAATATCTTCCCCAAGAGCAGCTTTTAATTTTTCCCAATCAATTTTGTCTTCAGTAAAAGCTTCGGGAACAATATTTCATAGTATCTTTTTTCAATTTTTCTTCAAGTAGGTTCTAATGATTTTCCGTCCATGATTCCTATTATAATTTTGTACTTTATTACAAATTTACCAAGTTTTTATTTTACTATGTACTTCCAAAAAATTTCCCCATTATTAGCCGTTTACCTTTTATATTCAAACCTCGGACTTAAAATATATAATTTTATATAATTATTCTATAAAGCACTAAATAAAAAGATTTAGTTCTATTCAAACAAATATTATCTCTCTTACTTCACTCTTCTGCCAACGTTACTGCTTCTGCGGCAAGGGGGAATTTCATGGTGAGCTTGTCGAACCATGAGTCTTCTAGACTAAAGATATGATTGACAACTGATCTTCACACTTCGACTGGCTCAGTGTGACATATTAAGAGCTAACTGAAAATGTTATAGTGAGCTTGTCGAAGCATGAAAGACAACATTGATAATAAAACCTCATTTGAAATGCTATACCACTTATGTTTAGCTAGTTCTTCCTGCTTTCGAGGGATTTTAATATTATCTCTTCTTTCTTTTTCTTAACAAAGTTTTTTGCCTGTTCAATTATTGCATCGGGGTCTTCACCTTGTGAAATAAAATATTCCCGGATATCTTCCTTATCTTCCGTATTTAAAAAGATATCAAATAATATTTTTAACCTTTGATAATTCATATTGTTTCTTTCTTTCCTTCTGTCTAGTGAATTGTAATTAATTCCTTGTTGATTAATTTCACAATTAATAATCTAGTATGCAACTACGCCTAAATAAACCCGGTTTCTTTAAGGAACCGAATTATAATTATTAATGCTGCTTAACAAGTATCAATAATTTTTAATATCCTACTATCTAATACTCATGAAAAATGAAATTTCGTCAAAGATTAAAAATATTTTTTCATTCATAGACAATATTTTTTGAAATAGTTTCATTTTTAGACATTTAAAAAGCAAAACCCCCAACCGGGGGTTTAATAAATTTAACTTTTGATATTTTCAGCTTTTACCTAATTAGTAAATGGATCGTTGTAATGCAATCGATAGCCGCCTTATTATAGCTTATTGTAATCTAATTATTAGTTGTTTTGTCCTTTTCCCAATGTTAATAACCTTGATCTAGCCTTCCATAAGGCAAGTTCTGCTTCCTTCCGCTTTAAATATTTTTTTGCCCCTTTAAATATTGCATCGGGATTTCTGCCTTTGGCAATTAATTTAGCCTTCACTTTTGCTTTGAATACTTCATTATTTTCAATAAAATCAATAAATATTTTAAATCTTATTAATTCGATTCTTTCTTGTTTTGTCATTGTTAATTTTTCTCTTTTTTAATTGATTATCCATTTTATTTGTTTTCGTATTATTTAATTACATTACTTAAATATTTATCTGTTCCTATTATATAATACTATTGAAAAACAAAATTATTACATTAATTACAATTTTTTTTTCACTCAATACATAATTAAAAAAGCAAAACCCCCTGACCGGGGGTTTAATAAATTTAACAGTAAATATTTTCTTGCTGCTCTATCTATCAATTATCCAATCATATCCCATGCAGCCATTCAGCAATTCGGCCATTCAACAATTCAACCATTCAGCAACTTGCCATCCGGCAGGTAGATTCAGTCATTCCTTTAAATACTTACCGGCTCTTCAACAGGCACTTCAACTTTCTGCCTTCCGCCTTTATCCCATATTACCCGTGAAGACTTATAACCGTTATAGAATTCCGGCAGAGTAGATTCAAACTGCATCATATATCTATCCATCTCATCCTTAATTATGCTTAAAGTTTCATTCAGCAATTCATCAAGAGATTTACCGGCGGCAATGCCTTTTGATTTTCCGCTGGTAAAGTTGTCAATATCGGTTTTAAACCCGGTTATAAGTTCATCAAGCTTGGTTATATCTTCTGCCGTAACCATTGCAAAAACAAGGTCTTTGCCGTTTGCCGCATCATAAATTCGTTTTGCGGTGTTAAGCTTTTCTGCGTCACGCTGCCGTAAAAATTGCGACTTGGAAATAGCAGAAATTTCTTTAACCTCCGTATCGTTATTTTTGCTTGCCCATAAAAATAACCCGGAAGATATTTTTAAAAGATGCTTAGTAAGCTCTTCGCCTGTACAGCCTCTTTTTAGTTGTTTTACCGGTTGTGGAATTAGCCTTCTCATTTTCTTTTGAGCGTATATCACCGGCAAGCACTTTTACTTTGTCCAGTGCTTCTCCCAGGCCTGCTGCTTGAGAAACGTTTTCTGCGTTTGCAGATAAATAGGCTGCTACCGATTCAATCATATTCAACCGGTTAGTTTGTCTTTGGTTCATAGGTACACCTTTATTTTGGTTTGTAATTGCCATCCATCATTCTCCTTCCCGGAGATGGAATGAGCGTTATTTAATGTATGTTACGCAAAACTTGCAAACATAAACCCGGTTTCTCAAAGAAACCGGGTTTATTAAAACTTCATACACAAGGCAAATTATTTACTCAATTCGCCCGTAAAGATTTTTAAACCGTTAAAACGGTTTTACTATACCTCTTCTTAGGTTAACACCGGGATTAATCGCTGGTGTAACTGAAAAGCAATAACTTTTTTAATTTAACTGTTTTAACAGTTTTTAGATTAAGCGCTCTATTGGAGTTATTTGAAGTATAAACGCCGTGCTAAAATTTTAACGGGTATTATATATTTTAATTTTAATTCCCTTGTTGGTTCTTCTTTTTTGTAAGAAGATATTTTCCCGTTGTCCCTTATTTAACAGCTTAATAATTTATTTCGAAAAGATTTCTCCAGAATAATGCCAAAATTATTTTAAATTTAATGGAATTTTTTTAATGTCGAGTTAAATTTTTTCACTGTCAGATGTTATTTTTACACTGTCATAGGGCATTGCTTAAATGTAAAATTAAATTTTGACAATGTGATATTTCATTGCGGCGGTGCTGTTTAATATTTTGCTTTCGCTAAATGCATTTCACTGAATGTAAAATTATATTTTGCAAAAGTTAAGCTTTATTTTGCTTGTGTGCGATTAGATATTTCTCTCCGTTAATTTATTTTTATGGAATGTGTAATTGCATTGAGTTAATGTCGTTTTGAAATGTGATAATGATAATGTCATGGTGAGCTTGTCGAACCATGAGTGTCACAATGACAGTGTCATGGTGAGCCTGTCGAACCATGAACGATACGATTGTCATTTCAACGTCACACTTCGACATGGCTCAGCGTGACATATTCAGTGTGACAGCACAATGTCAGTCTGAGCTTGTCGAAGACTGAACGATACGAATGACATTAGAATGTTATTCTTATGATAATCATAATCTCAGAGATTCCAGATCGTAGTCCGGAATGACAATTCTTTTCTGAGTACTAATGTCATGGTGAGCCTGTCGAACCATGAGCGATACGATTGTCATTTCAACGTCACACTTCGACATGGCTCAGTGTGACATATTCAGTGTGACAACACAATGTCAGTCTGAGCTTGTCGAAGACTGAACGATAGCAGTGACAATAATACGTCACACTTCGACACGGCTCAGTGTGACATGAGAGTGTAAAGCCGGAATGACAATAATCAGTTACTACTTCCCCACGTCATTCTGATGACAATCAGAATCTCAGAGATTCCGGATCGTGGTCCGGAATGACAATTCTTTTCTGAGTACTAATGTCATGGTGAGCCTGTCGAACCATGAACGATACGATTGTCATTTCAACGTCACACTTCGACATGGCTCAGTGTGACAATACAATGTCATGGTGAGCCTGTCGAACCATGAACGATACGATTGTCATTTTAACGTCACACTTCGACATGGCTCAGTGTGACAACACAATGTCAGTCTGAGCTTGTCGAAGACTGAAAGATGGCAGTGACAATAATGCTTCACACTTCGACATGGCTCAGTGTGACATGAGAGTGTAAAGCCGGAATGACAATAATCAGTCACTACTTCCCCACGTCATTCTGATTCTTAAATCAGATTTTAACCTTTTCAATATCTTCCTTTTTACCCATTACTAATAGTATCGAATCCGGTTCTAATCTAAAATTACCGTCCGGCATTAAAGTATATTTGTTTTGTAGAATATTTTTAATTCCCATTACGAGTACATTATTTTTAGTTCTTAGCTGCAGTTCTTTTAATGTTTTATTTGCAAACTCGTCGGGTGTTGCAATTTCTACTATTGAAAATTCTGAAGTTAATGGTATATGTTCAAGCAGAGATGGAGAGATTAATCTATTAGCGAGCCATGCGGCAGTGTCCTTCTCCGGGAATATTATTTCGTTTGCACCCATTAGCTTTAATATCTGCGCGTGATCTTCATTTAAAGCTTTTACTATAATATTTTTAACTCCAAGCTCCTTTAAATGATGTGTCGCTAAAATGCTCGCTTCCATATTTTGGCCGATACTGATAATTACTGCATCTACTGAATCATCAATAAACTCAGTTAACAATTTTTTATTTTTTGCATCGCCGACAATTGATTCAGTTACATGATCTCGAATTTCATTTACTCTCTCCAGGTTAGAATCTATTGCCAAAACATTTTTTCTTTTCTCGGCTAATTTATACGCAACGTTAAAACCAAAATTTCCAAGGCCGATTACAATATAATCATTCATATTTACTCCGGGTTATGCAATTAAAATATCTTCTTCAGGATATTTGTATTCCTTCTGATTTTGTTTTCCCATAAGCGAAAGCCCAACTGCTAAAGGCCCAATTCTCCCAATCAGCATTAATATTGTTATTACTAATTTCCCTGTTATTGTTAACTGCGATGTAATTCCGGTAGATAAGCCCACTGTTCCAAATGCCGAAACTGCCTCAAACAGCAGCTTCATTAATTCGAATTTTTCAGTTATTGTTAGGATAAAAACACCGATGGCAACACTTGTTACCGCAACAAATATTAATGCAATAACATTTTGAATGGTTGATGAATTGATTCTTCGTTTAAATATAACTACGTCTTCATTTCCTCTTAATATTGATAAAGCTGCAAATACAATAGTGCTGAATGCTGTTGTTTTAATTCCGCCGGCTGTGCTGCCAGGCGAACCGCCGATAAACATTAATATAATTAAAACATACAGGCTTACTTGCGCCATTGAACCAATATCGATAGTATTAAAACCGACTGTTGATGAACCTGAAATAGATTGAAATAAAGCATATAGTGTATTTATGTATGAGCTGCTTGAAAACTTCTCTCCTTCTGCAAAATAAATTACAACTGCTCCAAAAATAAAAAGTAAAAAAGTTGTCCAAAGTACAGTCTTTGAATGAAGTGTAAGCTTTATTACTGCTTTCCTTTTTATGAAAGAAATCACATATACGTATAGATCATAAAGTACAAAAAAGCCTACTGCTCCGGTTAGTACCAGAAAATATGTATTTAAATTTATTATGATACTGTGGCTGTATTTTGTTAAGCTATCTGAAAATAAAGAAAATCCTGCAGTACAAAATGCTGATATGGAATGGAAAATTGCCTGGTACAATGCTTCGCCAAATGGGAAATATTTTAACCAATAAAAAAAGTAAATTAATGTTCCGGCCAGTTCAATAATTAATGTAAACAGCAGGATAACTTTTACAAATCTAAACATGTCTATTTTAGAAGTTCGGCTTAATGATTCCCGCAAATATTTTCTTCCGCTTAAAGACAGTTTATTTTTAAATCGCATATATATTACAACAATAAATACCATGTAGCCTAATCCCCCTATTTGTATGAGAGTGAGAATAATAAGCTGCCCGAAAAAGCTGTAATATGTTCCTGTATCAACTACTATCAATCCGGTTGTGGTTAGTGCTGATGTTGATGTAAATAATGCGTCAACAAAATTTTGATAAGATTTTGATGCTGATGATATTGGTAAAGAAAGCAGTATTGTACCGCAAAGAATTATAATTATAAATCCTAAGCTTAGTAATTGTGATGGGGTAAGATTTCTTTTGAATATTTTCCACATACGTTTAGCTGTTGTTTATTTTAATAATTTAGTCTGCAATAGGTATAGTAAAAGTGAATATTGACCCATTGCCCAGGCTGCTTTCTACCCAAATATTGCCTCCCTGTGTCTCAACAAATTCTTTTGCAATCGCCAATCCTAATCCCGTACCTTTAAGATTATTATGTTTTGCTGTTACATATTTTTCAAAAACTTTATCTTTATCTGCGTCGGGAATCCCCTGGCCTTCATCTTTAACAGCGAAAAATATTTTATCATCTCTTTCCCCGGCGGAAATTATTATCGTACTATTTTTAGGTGAATATCTTATTGCATTATTTAAAATGTTAACTAAAACCCACACGGTTTTTTCAATATCGGAATATACTTTCGGTAAATTATTGGGTATAACTGTTTTTACTTGAATATTTTTTTGTGAAATTATCATCATCAAGGCAAAGGTTGCTAATTCAACAATTTGTTCAGGCTCAACCTTATCAAATTTTAATTTTATGTTGCCGGTTTCTATTTGTGAAAAATCTAATAGTTCATTTACTACATTAAGCAGCCTTTTATTTTGATGCCGCATTGAATCGATTATCTTTTTTTGTTCTTTATTTATTTCGCCGATGCGTTTATCATCTAAAAGGTTTAGGCTGAGGTTAATAGAGGATATTGGTGTTTTCAGCTCATGTGATATTGTAGCAATTAGGTTTGTCTTTGCCTGGTCTCTTAATTCAAATTGTGTAATATTTTTTAATAGTATTACATTTCCAATTGTGATTATTTGATTAGTATTTTCAATTGTTCTGGTAATTTTAATAGCTTCAATTTTATAGTAATGATCTTCATTTCCTTCTCTGATTTTTATTGGTTTATATTCACTTTCTATTCCTTCATTTTTATCTAAAGCACTGTCAAGTATTTTCTGCAGCAGTTCATTTTTAGCTGCGACTTCAGGCGCATATTCTCCAATCATTTCAGCTTCAGAAATTCCTATAAGTTTTTGAATAGTTTTGTTTGTTAATAGGATATGCTTTTGTTCATCAAGAACAATTACTCCATCCTGCATACTTTTTACCAATGCTTCCATCCTTTTCTTTTCTAGAAGCAGCTGGTCTATGTGTTTATCTTCATATTCTTTTAATCTGGAAGACATTTGATTAAATGAATTAGCAAGCTCCCCTAACTCATCGTGTGTTTCAATATGTATTTTTTGATCATAGTTCTGTTTCGTGATTTCCTTAATCTTTAATGTCAACTCCTTGATTGGGGATATGATATAATTCGGGAAATAAATAAATACCAGAAACGTTAATATTAAACTAATGATGGTAATTATACCCATATAATTAGATGCTGTTGCCGCGGTGTTTTCTGCAGTATCATTTCTCTTCAGAATTGCATTCATATTCATTTCATAAACATTCTGCACGTTGGCTCTGAGCTTTTGAAATTTCATTTCAAATTCTTTAAATGTGAAATCTTTTTCCGGTGAGCTGCTGCTTATAAGTTTTTGAAATGTTTTAATATAGTCGTTGTAACTTTCTTGTAAATCATTTACAAGCTGTCTTTCTCCCATTTCAGTTATATTATTTGATTCTTTTGATAGAAATTTTTCAAAATCATTTTGGTAATCAACAAATTCATTTTTAAGAGAATCTATAATAGATTGACTTTCCGGCTGGTCTATAATCATTTCAGTCTGCAAAAGAAACATGTTGTCAAGCACTTTAAGCATTTTATTGGAATAATCTACCGATGCATAGTTATCCCTTATTATAGCACTTGAATCATCAGACAGCTGATTTATGAAAGCTATACCAATTATGCTAAGCAGTAATATTACAATAAATAAGGAACCGAGCCCTGCTATAATTTTTGTTTTAAGCTTTTTCATTTTTCTTTCTCTCAATTAATTTTTGCGGTATTCAAATGCCGGATGTTTCTCTATCAATTGATTCAAATTCATTTTTTATTTGTTTGAAGAAATCATCTAACTGATTTTCATTATAACATCTTCCTTTATACCAGATCCCATCATCTTCCAAGTATCCTGTTTCAAAATCAAAATGGTATGTTGAGTTTATTAATCTATTTCCCAAACTAAGTTCTTTATATTTATAAGTGATTTCAGCTTTAATTAATGCCTTAATTTTATAATAAAATATTTGGGGAAATTTTATAAGATCTACATTGCACTTGAAATAACCAGCCATTTTATATTGCAGGGATTTAAGTTTTTTTTTATGTCTTTCTTTCTGAGCTCGATATTTTCAATCACTATGTTTTTCATAATTAATATAAATATCATTGTTCATTTAGAAATGTAATTGCACTTTGAGTGCCAGGCAGTAATGCTATATTTTTATATTAAAATTAAAATATTCTCTCTAATTTTTTATTTGTCTGCCAATAGGCATTTTCAAATTGGTAGTCTTGATTTTCAAAATGGGGTGGTTTATCGGTGTGTATAAAGACTTGCTTATCTACTGATCAATTCCATACTCTTGTAATTTTCTGTATAATGTGGTAAGGCCTATACCTAACATATTAGCCGCTTTAGTTTTATTGCCTTCTGTCTGCTTTAATATTTTAAGTATATGTTCTTTCTCAACTTCTTCAAGTTTTAAAATCTCTTTTGTATAATCTGTTTCTTTGTCTAGAAATTCCATTTGTAAATTTTCTTTTGAAAGATAATCGTTATCGGAAAGTAAAATAACTCTTTCAATCATATTTTTTAATTCACGGGTATTGCCGGGGAATGGATATTTTATTAGTGTTTCATAAAATGAATTATCAATTCTAATAATTCTTTTATTCATTTTATTTGAATAAAGTTTGATGAAGTAGTCAGCCAGTTTAGGTATATCTTCTCTTCTTTCTTTTAAAGACGGCAGCTTTAACTTAACAGCGCTAATTCTATAATAAAGATCCGCTCTGAATCTTTGTGCTTTTATTTCATCTTCTAAATTTTTATTTGTAGCTGCAATTATCCTTACATCTACTTTTGTGGTTTTTGTATCGCCGGGTTTTATAAATGAATTAGATTCTAAAACTCTCAACAATTTTGCCTGCAGCTCATAATTCATTTCACCTATCTCATCAAGAAAAAAAGTTCCCCCGTTTGCTTCTTCAAATAATCCTTTTTTATTTTTTGTTGCCCCTGTAAAAGCACCGGCTTTATATCCGAACATTTCTGACTCTAATAGATCATGCGATATTGCGCTGCAGTTTATTGCTACGAAAGGCATTTTACTTCTTGGACTGTTGTAATGAATTGCTTGTGCAAATATTTCCTTGCCTGTTCCTGTTTCCCCTAATATCAAAATTGTAATATCTGATTCTGAAATTTTCTTTGCTAATTCTACTGCACTTTTAATGAGTTTTGATTCACCTATTATATTTTCAAAACTATATCTGTCTATTATCTTTTTTTCAAGATGTTTTACCCGGCTTGACAGCTTTGCCTTTTCCATTGCATTTGCTGCAATTGGAATTATTTTATTGTCTTCATCGCCTTTTGTAATATAATCGAACGCACCAGCTTTAACAGCCTTTACTCCATCTTCAATGGTGCCGTATGCCGTCAAAACAATAATCTCTGCCAATGGATTTATTTCTTTTAATTTAGGCAAAAGATCGATTCCATTTATATCCGGTAATCTAACATCCGTAACAACCACCTGTATATTGTTAGATTTCATTTTCTCTAACCCCTCATTTCCATCTTTTGCTTGAAATACTTCATAGCCTTCAAGCCCAAGGAGCTTTGTGAGAAGTTCCCTTATTATTTCTTCATCATCTATTATTAATATTGATCCTTTTTTATCACTCATTTTTATTTATTCAGCTTTAAGGGATATGATTGTTCACATTCTAATTAATAATTTAAAATGGCCTTATTAAAGTTAATGTATTTACTTGTCAAAGATATTTAAGATTTATCTTTATTAAAATCATAAAAGTGTAAAATAAAGAAACAGAGTTAATAAATTTTAATCAATCTTACCTCTCATTGCAGTTCCGTGCTTTATAATTAACATTAAATCTTTCAAATTTATTAATAAGATTTTAATTATTTAAGCAAGCGGCTCTCACATCGCTCAACATTTATTTTGCCCCATTCCGGATCGGTGTCCGTGTTGGCAATACTTTCTGAATGATAATGTCATGGTGAGCTCGTCGAACCATGAACAACACGATGATGATGTCATGGTGAGCCTGTCGAACCATGAACGATACGATTGTCATTTCTACGTCACACTTCGACTTGGCTCAGTGTGACATAAGAGTGTAAAGCCGGAATGACAAGAATCAGTCACTACCTCCCCATGTCATTCTGATGACAATCAGAATCTCAGATTCCGGATCGAGTCCGGAATGACAGTGGGAGGTAAAACCGTAATTAAGATTCTTGTTATTAATGCCAATGTCATGGTGAGCTTGTAGAGCCATGAGTGATGGCATTGAAAGTAAAACGTTCACACTTCGACTCGGCTCAGTGTGACATATGCAGTGTAACAATAACAATGTCATGCTGAGCTTGTCGAAGCATGAATGACTCGATGAGAATGTTATTCTTATGATAAACATAATCCCAGAGATTCCGGATCAATACTGATTTTCATCAGCACAGGGTCCGGAATGACAAGAATCAGTCTACTACCTCCCTATGTCATTCTGATGACAATCAGAATCTCAGAGATTCCGGATCGGGTCCGGAATCATCAGATTCCGGAGGTAGAATCCGGAATGACAATTCTTTCTGAATGCCAATGTCAGTCAGAGCTTGTCGAAGACTGAACGATGGCAGTGACAATAATACGTCACACTTCGACATGGCTCAGTGTGACATGAGAGTGTAAAGCCGGAATGACAAGGATCAGTCACTACCTCCCCATGTCATTCTGATGACAATCAGAATCTCAGAGATTCCGGATCAATACGATTTTCATAATCAGACCCATACTTCAATGGGTGAGTGTGATTTATGCAGTGTCATATGACAATGTCAGTCAGAGCTTGTCGAAGACTGAAAGATATGATTGTTAGTTGATCTTCACATTTCGATACCCATAAGTTTTTTACCCACCCCTTAATCCCCTCCGGTGGATGGGACTTTTGTTATTATTTAGTCTAATAATAATTTAATTATATCTAATTCATTGATAAGAAAATAAATCTTAAGATTGTCTATTGATGACAAGTTATCAACACAAAGGAACATATTGTCCCCTCTTGGGAGGGGCAAGGGGTGGGTCTTTTTGTTTTCCCTGATGTCTAATTTTAATTTAATTGTACCTACTTACTTGATAATAAAATAAATCTTAAGATTGTCTATTGATGACAATTTATCAATCTTCTGCATCGACTTTAATTGAAAACCATTTATACAATGCCGGCAGCACCAACAGAGTTAGAATGGTTGAAGTGAACAAACCGCCGATTACAACTGTTGCCAATGGCCTTTGCACTTCGCTTCCTGTTCCCGCAGCAAATAATAATGGAATAAGTCCGAGCGCTGTTGTAATTGCTGTCATCAATACAGGCCTTACTCTTAACATTGCACCTTTTACCGAAGCTTCATCCATACTTACACCATCTCGCAGAAGCTGATTAAAATATATTACCAGTATCATCCCGTTTTCCAAAGCTATACCGAATAACGCAATAAATCCAACTGAAGAAGGGACGGAAAGATTTTGGCCTGTAATCCATAGCGCTGCAACTCCCCCCACAAGAGCCAATGGAATATTCAGTAATATCAATAATGAATTTTTAACTGAACCGAAATTAAAGAACAGCAGCAAAAATATTAGTAAAAGTGTAATTGGTATTACTACCGCAAATCTTGCATTAGCTTCCTGCTGAAGTTTGAACTGTCCGCCCCAGCTTACAAGATAACCCGGCGGAAGTTTGATATTTTCATCAATAACTTTTTGCCCTTCTTCCACAAACGAACCGATATCCCTGCCGTTTACATTTGCCTGTATTGTAATAAACCTCTGATTGTTTTCTCTTGTTATTTGCCGAGGGCCAACGACTTCTTCAATTTCGGCAAGCTGGCTTAAAGGAATTTTTGTACCGTCCGGAGAATGGATTAATATTTCTCCGATTGCTTGCGGTGTGGTTCTGTATTCCTTTTTAAAGCGGACAAGGATATCAAATCTTTTTATACCCTCAAATATTTGTCCCGCAGTTTCTCCGCCGACCGCGGTTTTTATTACCTGCTGAACATCTTCTACATTTACTCCGTAGCGGGCAATATCATGGCGGTTAACAACTATTCTCAATTGCGGAGTGCCGCTCACCTGGTCAACCTGTATATCTTCAGCGCCTTTAACTTTTCTTATCACAGACGCAATCTCTTCGGCTTTTATTTTAAGTCTATCCAGATCATCACCGAATAATTTTATTGCAAGCTCAGCTCTCACACCTTCAAGCAATTCATCAACAGTCATCTGTATCGGCTGGGTGAAGTTTGTTAAAGCTCCGGGTATTTCGCCGAACTCTTCACGGATAATTTCCTCCAGTTCCGATTGAGACATATCCCTTCGCCATTCATCTTTTGGTTTTAAGATGATATACATCTCCGCACTGTTTATCGGATCTGTATGAGCACCTACCTCCCCTCTTCCAATTCTTGTAACAACGTTTGCAACTTCTCTTACTTTCATTAATCTTCTTTCAGCAATCAATGTCAATCGTGTGCTTTCTGTTAATGAAATTGAGGGAGCCATTGACATTCTTAAAACTAAAGTTCCTTCCTGCAGAGTCGGTGTAAATTCAGAACCAAGCTGAGGGAATATTATTATTCCGAATAACAGTAGTACCGATGCTAATATTACCGCCGCTATTCTCCGCTTAATAAAAAACTTAACGATAGGTTCATAGCCTTTTTGTAATTGCCTTACTATCCAGATTTCTTTTTTCTCTATTCCTTCCCCTATTTCTTTTTTCTTTCTTTTCATTAAAAATGAAGAAAGAACCGGGGCAAGCAGCACAGCAAAAATCAATGAACCGAGCATGGCAAAAGTTATGGTATATGCAAGCGGGCCGAAAGTTTTCCCTTCAACTCCCTGTAATGTAAACAGCGGAATAAATACAACAATAATTATTGCTATGGCAAAAGATATTGGCTGGATAACTTCTTTACCTGCTCTTGATACAACGTGAATAAAAGATTCACCGGCGGAAGATTCACGTTTTATTCTATCCACATTTTCAACCAGCACAATGCTGGCATCCACCATTATTCCAATGGCAATTGCAAGCCCGCCTAACGACATAAGATTAATTGATATATCGAAGAAGCTCATCCCAATAAACGCGAATAGGATTGAGAATGGAATTGAAAGCGCTACAACCAGGCTCGGCCTAATTGACCCCATAAAAAACATCAGTACAATTACGACTAAAATTATTCCCTGCCAAAGAGCATCAGTTACAGTAGCTACGGCAGACTGCACAAGTGATTTCTGTTCATAATAAGGGATAATCTTTATTCCTTGGGGAAGAATTTTGTTTATCTCTTTCAGCTTTTGCTCTACACGCCCGATGACGGTTGATGAATTGGTTCCGTAAAGCTTTACAACCATACCTGAAACAACTTCTCCGATTCCGCCCTGCGTTTGAACACCGCGCCTTACCGCTCCGCCTATTTTTACATCTGCAAGCTGGGCAAGATAAATAGGAGTTCCATCTTCTGATTTTATTATAACGTTGTTTATATCTTCAATTGTCTGCGTTAACCCAACCGAACGAACAACAAATTCCTCCGCATCTTTTTCTATGAACTGCGCTCCTACATTTAGATTGTTTGCCTTTATCTTTTCTACTAAATCATTTATGGTTATATCGTAACGCAGCAATGCATTTGGATCAACAACCACCTGGAATTGTTTTTCATAACCGCCGATGCCTAAAACTTCAGTTACGCCGGGTACAGTTTGAAGCTGGAATTTTATAAGCCAGTCTTGTACCGAACGAAGCTCTTCAAGCGTGTATTTTCCTGTAGTGTCATCGAGATAATAAAAAAGAACCAGGCCCATACCTGTGGAGATCGGCCCCATTTGCGGATCGCCGAAACCTTCCGGTATTTGTTCGCGTGCTTCGGTCAATCTTTCATTTACCAACTGCCGCGCAAAATAAATATCTGTTCCGTCATCGAAATAAATATTAACAACAGACAATCCAAAATTAGAAACCGACCTTATTGTTTTAAGATTCGGCAAGCCGTTCATTGCAACTTCCACAGGATAGGTAACGTACTTTTCAACTTCCTCCGGCGCCAAGCCTTCGGTGGTTGTAAACACTTGCACTAATGAAGGTGAAACATCGGGAAAAGCATCTACCGGGAGATTTTTGTAACTGATATACCCGGCAGCCATAATTATCAATCCCAAAACAATTATCAGCAGTCTGTTCTTAAGTGCAAAATCAATAATATTTTTCATTTAACATCTCCCTTTTTAATGTCCGTGTCCGCCGCCGAATGATTCTTTTAACATTTCGGCTTTTAGTGTGAATGCTCCTTTGGATACATACTGCTGCCCTGCTTTCACTCCGGAAAGTATTTCAGCGGTATCATCATTTTCTTTCCCGACTTTTACTTTCTGCGGTTGAAATCCTTCGCCTTCTTTTACAAAAACAACCGGCTCATCATTTATATTTTGAAGCGCTGTTTTTTCCACCACAACGTCGGCTTTCCGTTCATTCACATAAGCTTTTGCGGTTACAAACATTCCCGGCCGCCACTTCCCGCTTGTGTTATCTAAGATTACTCTTGCTGAAGCTGTTCTGGTTTTTTCATCAACAATTGGGCTTAGGTAAGAGGTTTTTCCTGTTTGCTCAGTATCATATGAGCCGTTAGATACTTTAACATTTTGCCCGATATTTATTTTGTTAATATCTTTTTGATATACACATAACATTGCCCAAACATTGTTAAGGTCGGCAATTGTAAAAGCGTGAGCTTCTGTGCCTATCATTTCTCCCTGTGTCATATGCATTTCTATTATTGTTCCGTCAATTAAAGATTTAACATCATAAGTTGTTAAGCTCTCGTTGCTTTCAATAGTTGCAAGCACTTCTCCCCTAGTTACTTTTTCACCGACAGTTTTATTTACTTTTTGAACTATGCCTGAAAACCTGGGCACAATGTGGGATATTTTTGACGGTTCGGCTTTTATTTCGCCGGTTAAATCAATATAATTTTTTATTACACCGGTCCCGGCTTCTTTAACTTCAATTCCGAATTCTTTCATCACTTCATCGTTCAGTTTTATTACTTCCGAATGTTCTTCTGCTTTGTGCTGTTCTTCTGTACTGTTTATCTCCTCATTTGACTGGTCGTTACCGCAGCTTGAGGTAATAAATAAAAGTAACAGTGAGATTATCACTATACCGAATATCTTCCCTTTTAGGAAAATTTTATTTCTACTCATTTTATACTCCATTAATTCGATTAATTTATTTTTTAAACTCATTTATTTAGCATATTGAACTCCTATGGAGTTCTGTTTATTTGGGGGAAGAATTGTCTCTACAAATATTGAACTCCAAACAGAGTTGTCTTGCATTATATGGCTTCGCTCCAGAGGAGTGTAATATTTGTAGAATGTATCACCCCGCGGAAAATCAGTGCACCGTAGGTGCTCAATGTTATTCTTTCCTTTCAACATTTAGTGTATAAATGCCTTTCCGGTTATTCTTTCTAATTCTATTAATGAATTGTAATAGTCTGATAACTCCATTAAATATTGAGCTTCGGTATCAAACAAAGTTCTCTGCGCATCAAGCAGGTCAATAAACGCAAACCTGCCTTGCAAATATCCCTGTCTTGTAATTTCATAAGCGTTTTCTGATTCAGGTATGATTTCTTCCTTTAGTCTTTTAGAATTATTGTAAGCGCTTAAAAGATTGTTGAAAGAGGTATTTATATTTGAAACAACCGAAAGAATGCGTGCGTTTTTTATCTCATCAACTTGCTTTAATAAAATTTTTGCGGATTCAATGTTACCTTGGTTTCGATTGAAGAAAGGAAGCTGAATAGAAACTCCAGCCACAAATGAATTTGTTTTAAGTTCATTCAGATATCTAACTCCGCCGCTTACATTTAAATCCGGTGCTGCCTGCGATTGTTCATGTTCCAGTTTTGCTGATCTTAAAGCTCTTTCATTTTCAATAATATTGATGAGTGGAATTTGTCCTAAGCTGTCAATTACTGCCTTTCTATCCGGCGGCAGAATAATATTTACATATAGATCATTTACCGGCTGATATTGCTTTGCAGTTGTTCCAAGCAATGCTCCTAAAGTTGATGAAGCTGATAACGATTGTCTTTCCAGCCTGTCTAATCCAATACGACTGTTAATCAAAGTTACTTTTACTTTTGATTCTTCAGCCGGTGAAGTTCTTCCCGCTTCCACCCGTTTTGATATTGTGGAAAGAATTTCTTCATTTAATTTTATGAATTGTTTTTGAAGTTCAATCTGTTTTGATATTCTATATAGTTTAAAAAGATTTCCTTCACATTGGAAATCAATTCTATCCTTCTTAATTCAAATTCTCCCTTCGCGGAATTAATTTCATTTTCGGCAAGGCTGATTCTGCTGCTTCTTTTTCCGCCAAGTTCAAAAAGCTGGCCCGCAGATAAAGTAAATTCGCTTCCTTCTAATCCCCTTAATGCTTTCCCGCCGAGAAAGTTCTCTGCCTCAAAATCGATTTCAGGGTTTGGAATAAGTCCCGCCTGTATTTTTTGTTTCTCTAAAGATTCAATCTCAAATTTATAAACAGCTAGATTGGGATTATTTTTCAATGCAGTTTTAACTGCTTCGTTTAATGATATTTTTTGATATTCAATTTCTAATGAATCATTCACTTGCAGCGCTGCCTCAGAAAAAACGGTACCGCACAGCAAGAGAATTACTACACTTAAAAAGCGCATAGTATCTCCGTTTGAGCTAATAAATTATTGCTTAATTTTTATGGGAATTTAAAATTGGTGAAGTATCAAATAAGAAGAAGGACGGTTTTGTGTGAATCTAATTGGGGTGATGTATTAATCTCATTTTTACAAATAAAATTATTTCTTTGAAAATTATGTGCAGAATAAGAATCATTATAACTTGAAAGCGGAACAAATTCTGTTGATAATTTTATTTTGCTTACAGTTAAATAAGTTTCTTCGTTGCAATTTTCCGAAACAGAGACATCCCTGCAAAGGCTGCAATCCTCTTCCGCATTTGTTTCAATCATTTCAAGATTATCTTGCGATAAGGTTTTAGTATTACAGCAGTACTCTTTCTCTGCAGCATTCTCGAGAACTATACTTCCATCGTTTTCAAAGCACACTACATAGTTTTGAAGCACAAAATGAACGACCAAAAGATGAGTTATAAATAAAACCAGGACATATCTTTTTAAGATAACGGATTCCGCAAATTTTTTAGTGATATTCTTTTTTCTCAGTTTCATTGGCTGCAAAGTTATAAAATATTTTTAATATGTACTATATAAATATTAAGCCGGATCAATTTTTTGAGTGTGACAATAACAATCTCATACTGATCTTGACGAAGCATGGACCTTATTATGATAATGTCAGTCTGAGCTTGTCGAAGACTGAACGATACGATGATAATGTCATTCTGATGGCAATCAGAATCCCAGAGATTCCGGATCGAGTCCGGAATGACAATGGGAGGTAAAACCGTAATTAAAATTCTTGTTGTCATTGACAATGTCAGTCTGAGCTTGTCGAAGACTGAACGATACGATGATAATGTCATTCTGATGACAATCAGAATCCCAGAGATTCCGGATCGTGGTCCGGAATGACAGTGGGAGGTAAAACCGTAATTAAAATTCTTGTTGTCATTGACAATGTCAGTCTGAGCTTGTCGAAGACTGAACGATACGATGATAATGTCATTCTGATGACAATCAGAATCCCAGAGATTCCGGATCGTGGTCCGGAATGACAATGTTCTATGTTTGCTCTACTGCTGTCATTCTGATGACAATCAGAATCTCAGAGATTCCGGATCGAGTCCGGAATGACAGTGGGAGGTAAAACCGTAATTAAAATTCTTGTTGTCATTGACAATGTCAGTCTGAGCTTGTCGAAGACTGAACGATACGATGATAATGTCATTCTGATGACAATCAGAATCTCAGAGATTCCGGATCGAGGTCCGGAATGACAATGTTCTAAGTTTGCTCTACTGCTGTCATTCTGATGGCAATCAGAATCTCAGAGATTCCGGATCAAGTCCGGAATGACAATATTCTACGTTTGCTCTACTGCTGTCATTCTGATGACAATCAGAATCTCAGATTCCGGATCGAGTCCGGAATGACATGGGGAAGTAAAACTGTAATTATAATTCTTGTTGTCATTGACAATGTCATGGTGAGCTTGTCGAACCATGAACGAAATCATTGACATTCGGTCAGCACACCTGCCTGCCAGTAGGCAAGCTTCGACTGGACCCAGTGTGACATTGCAAATGTCAGTCTGATCCCTGTGTCGTAAACTTTTACCCATTTACTCATTCACCCCTTTACCAATTACATCCATCAACTTTTAATCTTTTCACCTTTTCACCTTTTCATCTTTCAAATACACTGTGATAGATATAATTGTTTGTGTGCAGAGTTATCACTTAATTAAAAACATGGACTTTGATAATATTTTTAAATTATATGGTGAAGCCGCAAAAACATCCGTCGGCTTCTTTTGGAAATCTGTTTGGGCATTTATACTTGGTTATGCTGTAAGTGCAATGATACAGGTGTTTGTCCCTAAAAAAGAACTCACAAAACAAATGGGGAAAGGAAATGTAAAATCAGTTTCTCTTTCAACTATTTTTGGGACAATATCCTCCTCATGCTCCTTTGCCGCACTTGCCACTGCTAGATCTCTTTTTCTTAAAGGCGCTCATTTTATTGCCACAGTCGCATTCATGTTTGCTTCTACCAATTTAGTTATTGAGCTGGGAATATTGATCTTCATTTTTCTTGGATGGCAGTTTCTCGCTGCTGAAGTCATTGGCGGTTTTATATTAATAATTGTGAGCAGCCTTTTAATTAAAATGACATATCCTAAAAATTTAATTGATGATGCAAGGCAGAAAGTTGAAAGTGAAGCGGAGGAATTGACTGAAGATTTCGATTGGAAGAAAAGGATTAAATCAAAGTCCGGCTGGCTTATGGTTGGAAAACAATTTGTTATGGAATGGAAAATGGCATGGCAGGATATTTTAATTGGATTCACAATTGCCGGGTTTATGGCAGTGCTTGTTCCAAAATCATTTTGGGAAACAATATTTTTATCCAACGCAAAAGATTCTTTGCCCCATTTTATAATTATTCTTGAAAATGCATTGGTAGCGCCTTTTGTAGCTGCTTCAACATTTATTGGTTCAATGGGCAACATTCCGCTGGCTACTGTGTTAAATGCAAACGGAGTATTGTTCGCCGGAATTATGGGCTTTATTTATTCGGATTTAATGGTCCCCCCTTTAGTAAATATGAACCGAAAATATTATGGAACTAAAGTCGCGTTTTATATTGCCGGAATTATGTTTGTCAGCATTGTAATTACCGCGTTGACATTAAATTATTCTTTTGAAATTCTAAATCTTGTTCCTAAAAGCGGAAAGAAGATTGAACATTTAACTCAATTTAAAATTGATTACACATTTTGGTTTAATATAGTTTTTGCAATTATCGCCGCAGCATTGACTTATTTACATATTAAAGGGAAGAAAGGGAAAGTACACTTCCCCACCGAACTTGGAGTTAAAAGAATAATAACATATTCGTTTGGATTGATAATTCTTGCCGGTATAATAATTAATTTTGTTTAGCCTAGAAGACTTGCTATTCGTTTGTGAAATTGAAAATGTCATGGTGAGCCAGTGTCAGTCTGAGCCCGTTGAAGACTGAACGATATGATTGTCATTTAAACGTCACACTTCGACTAAGCTCAGTGTGACATATGCAGTGTGACAATGCTAATG
Organism: uncultured Ignavibacteriales bacterium; assembly: GCA_963731745.1. Taxonomy (GTDB): domain Bacteria; phylum Bacteroidota; class Ignavibacteria; order Ignavibacteriales; family Ignavibacteriaceae; genus CAVSWT01. The sequence continues at coordinate 66,789 of CAVSWT010000018.1, read as the reverse complement.
TCATTCTGATGACAATCAGAATCTCAGAGATTCCGGATCGAGTCCGGAATGACAGTGGGAGGTAAAACCGTAATTAAGATTCTTGTTATTAATGCCAATGTCATGCTGAGCTTGTCAAAGCATGAATGACTCGATGAGAATGTTATTCTTATGAATAAACATAATCTCATAGATTCCGGATCAATACTGATTTTCATCAGCACAGGGCCCGGAATGACATATTATATGTTTTCACTCCTAATGTCATTCTGACGAAAGTCAGAATCTCAGATTCTGGATCGTGGTCCGGAATGACAAGAATCAGTCACTACCTCCCCATGGCATTCTGATAGCAATCAGAATCTCAGAGATTCCGGATCGAGTCCGGAATGACAAGGGGAGTTTAAACCGGAATGACAATTCTTTCTGACTATGACAATATCATGCTGAGCTTGTCGAAGCGTGGAAGATAACATTGAAAGTAAAACGTTCACACTTCGACTCGGCTCAGTGTGACATATGCAGTGTAACAATAACAATGTCATGCTGAGCTTGTCGAAGCATGAATGACTCGATGAGAATTTTATTCTTATGATAAACATAATTTCACAGATTCCGGATCAATACTGATTTTCATCAGCACAGAGTTCGGAATGACAATGTTCTATGTTTGCTCTACTGCTGTCATTCTGATGACAATCAGAATCTCAGAGATTCCGGATCGAGTCCGGAATGACACGGGGAGGTAAAACCGTAATTAAAATTCTTTTAGATGATGACAATGCCATGGTGAGCTTGTAGAGCCATGGGTGATGGCATTGAAAGTAAAACGTTCACACTTCGACTCGGCTCAGTGTGACATGAAAATGTCAGTCCGAGCTTATCGAAGACTGAACGACATTATTGTCAACCGAAAGTTATATAGTGTTTTCTTCCTTCATCCTCCCCTTTACCAAAGGGGAGGAATGAGGTGGGGTTCTGCTTTTTTTTGAGACGACACAATAACATTACTCAATATTCTTTTCAAGAAGTCTTATTGCATTTTCAATTTTTTTGAAAGCTTTATTTGGATTACCAAGAAGTTCTTCGTTTGTTATTCGTACAAAATTTATTTTGTATTGTTCAATATACTCTTGTCTTTTTAAATCTTTTTCTTTTTGTTCGGGTAGATCATGTATACTTCCATCAATTTCAACAGCTAACTTTAACTTCGGGCAGTAAAAATCAATTACAAATTTGTCAACTGAATATTGTCTGAGAAATCTGTAACCAAGCTGTTTTCTTCTCATATGAAGCCAGACGATTTTTTCACAGTAAGTCATATCATTTCGTAATGACCGCCGATTTTCTTGTTCTGACTTTTTATTGTAGTGTTTTGTCATAACATATGAACCCCTCCTTTGTCCTCCCCTTTATCAAAGGGGAGGGGCAAAACCCTTCATAATATTTCTAATATTAATTTATAAAAATATTTACTAATGGTTTTATCAATTTAAACTAATTACTAAATCCTTGTACTTAATATCTCATATAAAATTAATATTTTAATTGCCTGAATGAATGCATGATATAATAGTAATTATTTGATAGAATTATTAATGCAAAGTCATCAGGCCATCCTCACCTTTATCAAAGGGAAGGAGCGAACCCTTCATAATATTTCTAATTTTAATTTATAAAAATATTTACCAATAGTTTTATCAATTTAAACTAATTATTAAATCCTTGTACTTAATATCTCATATAAAATTAATATTTTAATTGCCTGAATGAATGCATGATATAATAGTAATTATTTGATAGAATTATTAATGCAAAGTCATCAGGCCATCCTCCCCTTATCAAAGGGGAGGAACGAGGTGGGGTTCAAATAAGGTTAAAAACGTTTGACCATATATTAGTTTTCAGTGATAATATTTTCATTTCTATTAAACATTGAATTAAATATATGTGCAAGAACTATCGTTATCACGCATCCGATTACATTAAACCATAAATATGGAATGCTGGTAAACAAATAACATGACATAACAATTAACTCAGCTATAAGCGCAGAATAAAATGTTGCACTGCCGTTTAACTTTTTAAAGTAGAATGCAATTAAAAATATACCCAGTATTGTTCCATAGAATAACGAGCCTAAAATATTCACTGCTTCAATCAGCGTTCCTAATCTGTTTGCAAACAATGCAAACCCGATTGCATAAAATCCCCAAAAGATAGTAGCCAATTTCGAAACCATTATATATTGCTTTTCACTTGCTTTAGGATTGATTAATCTTTTATAAATGTCGATGACCGTAGTTGAAGCAAGGGCGTTGAGTTCCGCTGATGAGGACGACATTGAAGCGGAAAGAATGGCTGCAAGTACAAGTCCGATTAATCCCGCCGGCAATATTGTAATTACAAATGTTAGAAATATATAGTTTGAATCATTAGTATCTGCACCGGGATCAGCTTTTGTTATTAAGCCGGCAGCTTCCTCTTTAATATCGAGTTCTTTCTGTCTTGATTTTTGAACTTCGGTTAAAGCAGTACTGTATTTTGAATTATCACCTGAATGTTCGGCATCAAGCATTTCTCTTAATTTATTTTGCTTTTCCTGGTGGACCTGCGCGTATTCACTTTCAAGATTTTTATAGTCTTCAGTGTAAATACTGTTTTTAATATTTGCCGTTTCAACCGGATTAAAATTTAACGGCGGTACTGCAAACTGATAAAATACAAATACCATTGCACCGAGAAATAATATGCTGAATTGCATCGGAATTTTTACTATCCCGTTTGCGAGCAATCCAATACGGCTTTGAGCTATTGAGCTTCCGGTTAAATATCTTTGAACTTGTGATTGATCAGTACCGAAATATGACAACGCAAGAAAAGTTCCTCCTATTATTCCCGACCAAAATGTATATCGATCCTTAAAATCAAAATCGAAAGTAATAACATTCAGCCTTCCCATTTTACCGGCGATCTTAGTTGCATCAAGGAATGAAACGTCCGCAGGGAGTGAATGAATGATCATAAAAAACGCAGCGAACATTCCGAATGTTATAATTATCATTTGTAGGAAATGTGTTTTATTAACTGCATCAGTCCCGCCGACGGTTGTATATAAAATGACAATGATTCCCTGGATAAAAATTGTAAGTTCAATGTTCCACCCCAGCAGCACTGAAATTATAAGTGAGGGGGCTAATATTGTAAACCCTGCACCCAGCCCGCGTTGAATTAAAAATAAAACACTGCCGAGAATCCTATTCTTTAAATCAAATCTTTGTTCCAGATATTCATATGCTGTATAAACATTCAAGCGGTGAAAAATAGGAACCGCAGTAATTGATAATATTATCATTGCGATGGGAAGTCCAAGATAGAATTGCAGAAACTGCATTCCATCTGTATAAGCCTGGCCCGGTGTGGAAAGAAATGTTATTGCGCTGGCCTGAGTTGCCATTATTGATATTGTAACCATATACCATGGAGCATTTCTGTTAGCAAGGAGATAACCTTTAATATCTTTTTTGCCACGCGTTTTCCAGATGCCGTATATGACTACGAATGAAAGAAAAGAAATAAGAACTAACCAGTCAATTAAACTCATTTAATCCGGTGTTTAATCAATAAATAAAAAGTAATTGAAGCTGCAATAAATATTATCCTATAATTATACATTAGAAATAAGACGCACTAAAAACTTTCACGCAGTGCCTGTCAAATTGTGAAGTTCATTCGGCTTTTTATATTTCGATAAACTTGCCCGTCAACGGAATGTGCTGCAGGATTAATTCAACTGTCACACTGAGCCATGTCGAAGTGTGACGTTTAAATGACAATCTTATCGTTCAGTCTTCGACAAGCTCAGCCTGACAAACCAAGACTTCTGCAGCATACTCAACAAGCAGTATCGCTATCACAAATACTTCTAATATATAATCAGTGTCTAATTAAAAAATCTTGTAAAAGCATAATAGATAATGACCTGAAAAAACAGAAAACCTAATACAGTTGAATACAATTGCTTCCAGCTTGATAAAATAGGAGGCTGCTCTTCAATTATTTTTGGTTCTTCAGTTTGCCGGGTGTTCATTGTATCTTCCTGCTGAAATTAAATTTGCGAAAATTCTATACGCGCCTGGAACTCCCGCGGGTAATTGTCGGAACCACGCCAGCGCTGTATAAATAAATATCCCCTTTCCATAATGTGTAAATAGAGTGCTGCCTTTTAATTCACTGCCGCCCGGATCATGTCCGGAAAAAATTGCCTGATATTTATCATCCCATTTATCTGCAAAATATAATCCCCTCTCCTGCACCCATCCATTAAAATCATTTTCAGTAATTTTATTTGGAAAAATTAGTAGCTGATTGTTCGGATCAACAAAATTTATTTTTGCTGTTTCATCTGTTATTCTATCCCGACTTAGAGTCAAAGGATAAGGGCCAATTTCGTTCACCTGTAAATCTCTCGGCTGTGAATATTGAACTATAAAAGTTCCGCCGTTCTTTACATATTCCATTAAATTTGACTGATAATATTTAATCTGCTCGTTAGTATTGTAGGCACGTATGCCGGTAATGATAACATCAAATCTTGATAGGTTTGATGGTTGAAGTGAACTGTTGTCAAGCATCGTCACTTTATATCCCATATCCTTTAAGCAGTTTGGAATTTCATCCCCTGAACCCATTAAGTAACCAATGTTATCTGCAAATTTTTTAATATCAAGCCTGACAAGCTTAACTTCACTTTCCGGAAAATACACTTCGTGAGGTATGTGAGGATAGGAAATTTCCACAAGCCCTTTGCTGTAATCTTTCCCGTTCACATTCATTACAATCTTTGCCGAAACTTCACTTTGATTTTCCGGCGGAGTAATTTTAAAAGTTATCGTTTGCTCATCGTATTTATTTTGAATCGAGAAAGGAATTTCCGCGGGTGAAGTTTTCCATCCTTCAGTAAGTTCAATTGATACTTTTCCATTTACATCCGGCGAATTACTCATTAATTTAATTTGAATTTCTTTAGGATTCTTATCCGGGAAAATCATCACATTATTAATTACATTAGCAACAACAGGCGGACGGATTTCAAACTGCCGATAGTTTTCACCTTCTACATGATCATTCCATCTATATTGCAGGGGAACTTCATATTCTAATTTTTTTCCATCGAATTCAAAATAAAATTTCACAGGTATTGCAGGCGGGTTTTCAGCTAATCCAATCAATTGCTGATCTTCAACATTAAATTTACCTTTTGAAGGTTCTTTAACTAACCAGTACGGCTGCGATATCGGATAAGAAGCTGGAATTTGGATTGAGCTTTCAACTGAAACGGGATCATTATTTTTTAAAGATGAATTAATATCTTTATCCAATTTTATAGTTGGAAATTCGATCTTTACTAATTTGATATCTTGATCGGACCTGTTTACAAAAGTTGATTTGATTTTTACCATATCCCCGGGAGCAGCAGAATAATCATCGGCAATTGCTTCCATCCATAAACCGCAGCATGATTGAATAATATTTAAAAGCTCTTTCTTCTTTACATCAACCCAATAATTATTTTTAATTTTATTCATCTCATCATAAACTTGCAGCAGTGCGTTAACTGACGCCGCAGGTTTATCAGCATTAAATGATTTTATTATTTCACTAATATGCTGTCCGATTGCTTTGCCGTTTCTAATTCTTTCCCATGTTGTATTTATACCATCAAAAATATCTTTGCTTGCCGGCTCGCCGTCTATGAATTGAAAATATTCAGAACGTGAACCGCGGGAACCTGAAATTCCAAACCCCTGGCTTTTATGCATAGAACGGCTTAAAGCCGCAATCTCAGTATATGATTTTGCAAGAAGCGGATTGTAATCACCTACATCCACGCTAAGCAAATTACTCTTTTCAGAATCCGAAGGACGCCAGCTGTTCCAAAATATTCTTTTAGTCTGCCAGGGCTGCACATATTTAAGCTGATCCGGAAATTTATTTGGATCGGCGGCATCTTTAAAAGCTTCCTGCGCGAGTAAAGCTGAAGCAGTATGATTTCCATGCCCGCCGGAACCATCTCCTAAAAAGCGGGTAACAATTATGTCCGGGCGGTATTTTCTAATCACCCAAACAACGTCTTTAAGTATATCTTCCTTTCCCCAGAATTGGAATGTTTCTTCAACCGATTTTGAATAACCAAAATCTAATGCCCTAGAAAAATATTGTTCACCGCCGTCAATTTTTCTTGCTTGTAATAATTCTTGCGTCCGAAGAATTCCAATCTCGACTCCTTTTTCCGGCCCAATTAAATTTTGTCCGCCGCTTCCTCTTGTAAGTGAAAGATAAGCCGATCTATATTTTCTTCCTTCAGAAAAGTAAGCCATTAAACCTGTGTTTTCATCGTCTGGATGGGCTGCTATATACAATACACTTCCCAGAACATTTAACTTTTCCAGAGCTAATTTTAATTTTGCAGCATTATCAATTTCAACAGGTTGTGAATGAATAATTGTATGTATGAAAAATACAATTAATAAAATCGGCCAAACTTTAAATGAAATTTTTTTCAATCTTTTCTTCCTCAATAATTAAGGTATTAACTTTTAGAGACGCTCCGGTGGAGCGTCTTTAATAGTAAATTTTAATGTAATGTAACTTACATATGGCTATTAAATAAACCCGATTTCTTTGAGAAATCGGGTTTATATCTGCATGTTTTGTAAAATATGAGTTAAATAAATAATATTCAGTTTAAATTATATCCTTATTTAGACGCCTCACCGGGGCGTCTCTACAATCATATATAAAATATTTATTCCGCAGTAGAAACTTTAAAAGGTACTCTTAACTTTTCCCATTGCAGATATGCAGTACAAGAAGTACCAGCTAAATCATCAAAACCATATGTAAGCCACTCAGTGAAAGGTGCTTCCTCGGCAGCAACATTAATTCTTAATGCATCTTTATCTTTATCGTAATTATAACTGCCCCACAATTTTGCGTCTTTATTAAAGATCACCGTCCATGCATTTTTTGATGGAATAAAATGCAAACTGTATTTTCCCGAAGGCAATTTATTACCATTTATCATTACATCTTTATTTACTTCAAATGTAGTAGATTCATTTGCACCGCCGCGCCACGGAAAAGGTTTATTATCTGATTCATCATTTCCCGGAGCCAAACCGTAAGGAACTAGCTTACCCCAAATTTCTCTGCCTTTAACTCCCGGCCTGCTGTAAACTATGGTAATATCAGTATCAACTCCTATCGTTTGCGAAACACTTGCTTTAAGACTCGCTTTTGGTTTATTATTTTGCTGAGCTTGTAATGATAAAACAGCAAAAAGTAAAAATATACATAGTATCCCGCTGAAAAGTTTGGATCGTTTCATTGCACCCTCTCGTTTAATTTGGATTTGTGTCTGCTATTATAGGAATGTTTAAGATTATAATAAAGATATTTATTAAAATACTCTAAAATATTTTGAGGTGAGATTACAAAAACTGTCGCAATAACCTAGCGGATGTTTGGCTTTAGGATAAATTATTAATCGTTGATAAGTTCAGGATAACATTGAAATAATTTCAAACATCTCTATATATTTATTTATCAAGCCACTCCTTAAATGCCGATGATCTTTCCACACTAACCAAAGCTTCAACCTCTTTCGGCTCATTCGGAATTAATTCTATTTTAATTCTTGACCGTGAATATGGAATCATGTTTTTTATCGCTGAAAAAGATATAATCATTTTCCTATTGATGCGAAAAAATTTTTCAGGGTTCAGCACTTCCTGCAGTTTATCCAAAGTATAATCAATTGGATAACTATTATTCTGGATTGTGGTAAGAAAAACATTTTTATCCAAAGCATAAAAGTAAGCTGCTTCTTCAACTTCTACTTTTTTTATTTTTTGTCCGTACTGTACCAGGAATCTTTTTTTGAAGCTAACATCTCTTTGCTGTATACTTCTCATAATATCTTCAAAATCCATTAAGAAAGAAGATTTTATATTTTTAAACTTGTTTAAACTCTCCCGCAGTTCGTCTTTTTTAACCGGCTTTAGAAGATAATCAATGCTGTTAAGCTTGAATGCCTTAATTGCATATTGATCGTAAGCAGTTGTGAATATTATGGGAATATCAATCTCAATATTTTCAAAAATTGAAAAGCTCAATCCATCTTCAAGCTGAATATCAAGAAATATCAAATCAGGTTTATTCCGGCTCAGCCATTTTACTGACTGTTCAATTGATATAAGTATTGCCGAAATTTCTATGGATGAATCAATTTCATGAATTAATTCTTCCAGTCTTTCGGCTGCCAATTTTTCGTCTTCTATTATTACTGCTTTCATTTAATACAATATTTTATTCTTGATTTGAATTTTTACTTTTCCACATCCAGCAATGGAATCTTCGCCGCATATTCATTTTCGGTTAATGAAAATTGGGGCAATTTATCACCAAGCAATTCATATCTTTTTATAAGATTACTTATTCCGATTCCCTTTGAATATAATTGATTCAGTTTAGGCTGCAAGTTATTAATCACAGTTAAAATATTATCTTCGTTATATATTTTAATCTTAAGCGGGTTATCAGCAGAAGCTTTATTATGCTTAAAAGCGTTTTCCAATAATGTCTGCAGCGCAAGCGGCGGAACATATTTATTAAGCTTTGATGCATCTACATTTATTTCGACGCAAACAGAATTTTCAAATCTTATTTTCTGCAAATATAAAAATGACTTTGCAAATTCTATCTCCTCCCTTAGCTCAACAACAGGCTTTTCAATTACATCCAAAGTATAGCGGTAAACCGAGGAAAATTCGTCTACAAAATTTTGAGCCTTGCTTGAATCTTTCTTAATCAAAGATGAAAGCACATTTAAGCTGTTAAATAAGAAATGAGGGTTAAGCTGATTCTTTAATGTCTCGAACTTTATTAGTGCGTTTTCTTTCTGCAGAACTTCCGCTTTTACCAATGACCGCTGATTTCTTTTAAACCAAACAAACGCTTCAATGCCTAAAACAATCATTATATTTATTACGGAGGTAATCAAAGAATTATTAATTAAATTTTTATTCAATCCGTCTTCATAAGGCATCATTGAATTTGCAATCAAGGTTACGGTTGATCCAATAAAAACTCCTGAAATTAATATCAAAATGAATTCTGCAGGAATTCTAAATCCAAGTTTATTAGGCAGCGGGAAAATTTTATCAAGATAATTTATTATTTGCAGATCAATAAAAATAATCAGCAAGCCAAAGATTGAACTGAAAGTTGTACCAATCAAAATTCTAATAATAAAATTGCTGATGCTTTGAACTTGAATATAGCCGGTAAACATATTGTAGGAAATTATTATTAACTGGATGAATGCAGCGAAAAGAATTATCAGCAGAATTGTTTTTTTATTTAGTTTCATTTTCATATCTCAAAATTCGTTAAAAACTGTTAAAGATGCATTTTTACATAATATTATTTTTAGTTTATTTTTAATAAACACAGCCGGAATTACCGGCCGTGATTAAAAATTATGTAATACATATTTCTAGAAGATTCCCCATTTGAAAGTGATACCGCCTGAAAATTTTCTTAGTAAGCTTTCATCGGTTCCAATAAGATTTAACGGCGAAGTGTTTCTGTAGCTTCCAGTCAAACCAACCCACCAGTTACTTGCAATCCTGTGCTGTATTTCTATCCCCGGTTCGAAAATTGCAAATTTAGTTTTGTCTATGACTTCTTCAGTCCATACTTTTTCTTTTTGAAAATCCTTATCATATTGATAGTAAGCTTCTCCCCACCCCGTCGCAACAGAAAGAGAAAATTTGAAATCTTCATTCAGTGAGAATATTCTTTCGACAAATAAAGCCCCGTAAGAAACGAATAGATGATAAGTTCCGTCATTAACCAGTTGAGAAAGATTTTTGTCATAATATAATCCTGAACCTGTTAATCCCACCGCCCATTTACCATTAAAAACTATTGCACCTTTAAAATCAGCAAATCCTGCGGCATCAGAATTTAGAATTGTCGAATATCGTCCGCTTACACCTACGTATAAACCAATATTGGTTTCATCGAGAGCAGCTATGTAGTTTTTTCTTTCTTGTGCAAAAACAGAAACTGCAAATAAAAGCACCGCTGTTAAAAATAATTTAGTTTTCATTTTTATAACTCCCATCCTTTTAGTTTGAAATATTTATTTGTTTAACTTTCTGATTCAAACATAAGCTCGGATTTAAGGGATTAAAAAAATAAGACGACGAACGCGAATATTTAGAGGATGAACGTGCAGCTGGGCAGATGAAATTGAAATATTAAATTATATTCCAATTATTTTACTTTTTATTTAGAAGTGAAAAGTAGATTATAATGTTAAGATGAATAATTATTTCGAGATATTTGTTAAAATTTCTGTTGGGAAATAATCCCGCAGTAAAACTATTTTTCCATTCTTTACTTTTAACAATTGTACTATGTATGGAATTTTATATAATATGGATTTCTCAGTGATTTCTGCTTCCACTTCTTGCGATAATGAATCAGAATTAGAATGGCAATTAGGCAAAATCATTGACTTAATAAAAGTTACGTAGTATCGGCAACAAAATTATGAGTTAAGCATCTATACTTATATGAGGAAAATCAACATTATAATTCTTTTTGTGCTACTTATATTTGAATTCAGCTATCCGCAAAAAATAAGTCAATTCTATCGCGAACCATCAACAGAAATGGAGTTTGTGCTGATTAAACATGGAACTTTTTTAATGGGAACTCCAGAGCATGGCCTGGCAGACACACTTAAATCGTATCAGCATGAAGTTGAACTGTCCAACGATTTTTATTTAGGAAAATGTGAAGTCACTCAAGGAGAATGGAAAAAATTGATGAGTGATAATCCAAGCCACTTTAAAGGAAATGATTCTTTACCCGTTGAAAATGTAACCTGGAATGATGCAAAAAAATTTATTGAAAAGTTAAATCAACATAACGAAGGAAAACATTTTAGGCTGCCGACTGAAGCAGAATGGGAATATGCCTGCCGTGCCGAAACAACAACTCCATTTTCTACAGGCGAAAATTTAACAACAGAGCAGGCAAATTATGATGGAGATTTTCCTTATAAAAATTATCCTAAAGGAATTTACCGCGAGCATCCAACAGCAGTCGGTCGATTCAAGCCTAATCAATGGGGATTATACGACATGCATGGAAATTTGTGGGAATGGTGCGAGGATTGGTATTGTCCATATCCAAAAACTAAAGTCACAGATCCTATTGGAAATTGTACAACAGATTTAAAAGTAATACGCGGCGGAAGCTGGTACTTTGTTGCAAAGTGCGCGCGTTCTGATTGGCGTTATACTCACAATCCTAACGACAAAGGTTTTAGTCTTGGGTTCCGTGTTTTATTGGAAGTCAATCAGAATTAATCATCTATTTTTCATGTGGCTAATAAAATTTGTTAATCTTCTATAAATTTATATTTTAGAATTTTTATTAACAAAAGAATTAAGTATATGAACAAACGTATTAATTTTACTCTCGTTACAATATTATTAGTTGCGGAATTCATATCCGCCCAGGTGAATACGGAAAAGTTTAGAGTTGATACCGACTCAATTGGATTTTCCGGCAACGTTGATATTAGTGGAACAGCAATTACAGGAAATACTGACTTTCAATTATTAAGTGTAGATACAAGATTAAATTATAATTTTGGTAAAGATTATATTTTTTTTGTCGGTGATGCCGGATATGGCTGGCAGGACAAAGAAGCTTTTTCAAATCAAGCTTTAGCTCATCTCAGGTATGTACTTTCAACAAATGACTTTTTACAAATTGAATTTTTTACTCAGCTCGATTACAATAAAAAAAGATTGCTGCTGTCAAGAGAACTTGCGGGAACTGGAGTGCGGTTGAAATTATTAACATCAAGTAACTTTAAAATCCGTTATGGTATAGCGTACATGTTTGAGCATGAAAAATATGACCTTCCCAAAAACTCAATTCACGGAAGAATAACAAATGCGAATAGAATCAGCAGCTATGCAACTTTTAATGCTAAAGTGAAAGATGGATTTACATTTAATTCAACGACTTATTTTCAGCCGAAAGCAGGTGAATGGAAAGACTACAAACTTATTTCCGATAATTCATTCATATCCGAATTAAGTGCATTACTTGATTTAAGTTTCGGAATAAACTTGCGATACGATTCACGTCCGCCCGATACAATTAAAAAACTTGATACAATTACTAAATTTGGATTGACGTTTAAGTTTTAATAATAAAAAATTGAAATAGAATCTTCCCCTCATACCTTAGTGACTGTGGAAAAATCGTCATGCTGAACTCGATTCAGCATCTTCTAAGGTAATATTTTTACCACTCTGATTTCGAATCAATTTGGACATGACTTTTTACAATTTTCACATAACCCGTTTTAATAATTACCTGAGATTCAGTATTTTTAAGATTAATTAAAAATATTTATTCATCGTTGAAAATTATGTGGGAAAAATATAAATGGACACAAAAATATTTTGGACAAAGATTGATGAAGCTCCGGCTTTAGCATCTTACAGTTTACTGCCAATCGTAAAGTCATTCACAAAAAATTCCGGAATTGAAATTGAGACAAAAGATATTTCGCTTGCCGGGAGAATAATAGCCAACTTTCCGGATTATTTAACTGAAGAACAAAAAATACCTGACTATTTAACTGAACTTGGAAATATTACTCAATTACCCGACGCAAATATTATTAAGCTGCCTAACATAAGTGCTTCAATTCCCCAGCTTCATGCAGCAATAAAAGAGTTGAACGAGAAAGGTTTTAAAATTCCGGATTATCCTGACGAACCTAAAAATGAAGAAGAGAAAAAATTAAAAGAAAGGTTTTCAAAAGTGCTTGGATCCGCTGTTAACCCGGTGCTTAGAGAAGGAAATTCAGACAGGCGCGCGGCAGCTTCTGTGAAAAAGTTTGCACAAAAAAATCCTCATAAAATGATGAAGCCCTGGCCGGAATCTGGTTCCAAAACGCGCGTAGCACACATGAACCAAAAAGATTTTTACGGAACTGAAAAATCACTCACTCTTGATAATCCGGATGTGGTTAAAATAGAATATGTAGATTCGAATGGGAATACAACTTTATTAAAAGAAAATTTGAAGCTTATTAAAGATGAAATAATTGATACAGCGGTAATGAATGTAAAAGAGCTGCGAAAGTTTTATGCTGAACAAATTGAAGAAGCAAAAAAAGATAATGTTCTTCTTTCACTTCACCTAAAAGCTACAATGATGAAAATTTCCGATCCGATAATGTTCGGTCATGCGGTTTCGGTTTATTATAAAGAGGCGCTCGAAAAACACGCTGATACTTTAAAACAAATCGGTGCGAATGTTAATTACGGACTTATGGACATTCTTGAAAAATTAAAAAAGCTTCCTGATGAAAAAAGAAAAGAAATTGAAACCGACATAAATAAAGTATATGAAAGCCGTCCCCAGCTTGCAATTGTTGATTCAAGAATTGGAAAAACTAATCTTCATGTTCCAAATGATGTTATTGTTGATGCATCAATGCCGAATGTTGTACGTGACGGCGGGAAAATGTGGAACTTAAAAGACGAACTTAAGGATTGTATTGCCATGATCCCGGATAGATGCTACGCTACGATTTACGAGGAGATTATTGAAGATGCAAAAGCGAAAGGACAATTTAATCCTTCAACAATGGGTGCTGTTTCAAATGTTGGATTGATGGCGAAAAAAGCCGAAGAATATGGTTCGCACGATAAGACTTTTGAAGCTAAAGGAAACGGAGTTATACGTGTTGTAAATTCCGCAGGTGAAACTTTGCTTGAGCAGAAAGTTGAAACGGGAGATATTTTTAGAATGTGCCAGGCAAAAGATGAACCAGTAAAAGACTGGGTTAAGCTTGCTGTAAATAGAGCAAAAGCTTCTAACTCTCCGGCAATTTTCTGGCTTGACGAAAACAGAGCACATGATAGAGAAATTATTGCAAAGGTAAATAAGTATTTGCCGGAACATGATACTAAAGGACTTGAAATTAAAATTCTTAAACCTGTTGAAGCAATGAAATTTACTCTTGAAAGAACAAGAAAAGGTTTAGATACGATTTCGGTAACTGGCAATGTGCTTCGTGATTATTTAACAGATCTCTTCCCTATTCTTGAATTAGGAACGAGCGCTAGAATGCTTTCTATAGTTCCATTATTAAAAGGCGGCGGGCTGTTTGAAACCGGTGCAGGCGGATCTGCTCCAAAACACGTGCAGCAGCTTCTTAAAGAAAATCATTTGAGATGGGATTCACTTGGGGAATACTGCGCTCTCGTTCCATCATTTGAAATGATATCAGATAAAACCGGGAATAAAAAAGCTGCAGTACTGGCAGAGACACTCGATGCGGCAATTGGAAAGTACCTTGAGAATGGGAAAATGCCTTCAAGAAAAGCCGGTGAGATTGATAACCGCGGAAGTTCATTCTATCTTTCTCTTTACTGGGCACAAGCTTTAGCTGAACAGGATAAAGATGCTGATATGAAAGCACGTTTCTTAAATATTTATAATGAACTGAAAGCAAACGAAGAGAAAATTGCAAATGATTTAATTACTGTTCAGGGCAAACCTGCAGACATTGGGGGATACTATCTTCCTGACGATAAAAAAGCTTCAGCCGTTATGCGTCCAAGTGCGGCTTACAATAAAATAATTGATGAGATGTAATTTTTAATTTTTAAAATTTTTAAAATTATAAGACGGATAGAAATAATGTTTCTATCCGTTTTTTATTTCTCCAACACTTCTTTCTGTCTTTTCAGATATTCATTATATAAAGATGTCTCATCGCGTTCATATTTCTTAATTACATTTTTTGGCGGGTCCGGTGTTTTTGGATTATATTTACTCCCCCATTTCATCATCTCAATTAAAACCGGCTGCAAATCAATTCCCTTTTGTGTAAGGCTGTAAATAAATTTCGATTTATTTTTTGGCGAAACCTGCTTATAAATTATCCCTTCTTTTTCCAGCAGCTCTAGTCTTGATGCAAGTATGTTCGAAGCAATCTTCTCTGCGGATTTTGAAAAATCAATAAAAGAAAATTTACCCATCATTATTATATCGCGAATAATTAATAATGACCATTTGTCACCAAAAATATCTAATGAAAATGATAACGGGCAATCTGATCTTTTTTTCATATTTAAAAATAAATAAAGTTGTTGCAATTTGCAAGAACTTTTTTATATTAGCACTTGCGATTTGCAATAACTTTGTAAAGTTTCTAATTACAATTATCAACAATTAAAACTAAAGGAGAAAAAATGGTAAATATAAATCATAGAGTTGGAATCAAAGCCCCTATCTCAAAGGTATATGAAGCACTTTCGACAGTTGAAGGTGTTGCAAGTTGGTGGACGAATTATACTACAGGAACTTCCAAACCTGGTGGAAAGGTTAATGTTAGATTTCTTGAAAAGGATGGAAAAGAAAAAGGCAGTATGGACTTTGAAGTGGTTAAATTAGAATCTAACAAAAAAGTGCAATGGCGATTTACAGGCGGGCCGGAAGAATGGATTGGCACCGATGTAATATTTGATTTATCACAGGATGGAGATTATACCATCGTTCTTTTCAATCATAACAATTGGCGTGAACTGGTTGAGTTCACTTATCATTGCAGCATGAAGTGGGCAATATTTATGTTGAGTCTTAAAGAGCTTATTGAAAATGGTAAGGGCAGGCCTTCACCTAATGATATTAAAATTGACAATTGGAATTAGAAAGAACTAATAAAGATTAATCATCTATGTTATGCTTGGCTTGTCTATCATTAGGTAGGCTTACAGATGCATGACAATTATACAAAGTCACAGCAATGAAAAAATGTAAAGTCATTATTGGTAATAAGTCTCTCCCTTCGCAAGGGAGAGATTAGAGAGGGTTTAAAAAATTTAGTCAACTTATGAACCCATCCCAACCCTTCCCTTAAAAAGTGAAGGGCTTATCAGTAATGCTAACTTTTGAATTGTCATTTTATCAACTGATTGATATTTGACAATTATGAGCAAAATAATTTAAAATTAAGTTGACACATATCGTTACAATGTAAAAATTAATTCGAGGCAAAACTATGCAAAATCAAAATTTCACAACCTCTTTTTTAATTGATAAATCCCCGGAAGAAGTCTTCAATGCAATTAACAATGTATCCGGATGGTGGTCAGGAGAAATAAAAGGTACGGCTGACACGTTAGGTTCTGAGTTTACATATCAAGTTCCTGATGTTCACTATTCCAAACAAAAAGTAACGGAATTTATTCAAAACAAAAAAATTGTCTGGCAAGTTGCAGAGGCCTCGTTAACATTTGTAAAAAATAAAGATGAATGGAAAGGCTCAGATATTATTTTTGAAATTGCAAAGAAAGATGATGAAACTGAATTACGTTTTACACATAATGGATTAATACCGGAATTTGAATGTTATGATGCCTGCTCGAATGCATGGGATATGCTCGTAAACGGTAATTTAAAAAACTTAATTATTACAGGAAAAGATCAGCCAAGCCCGTGGTGACAAATTTTAATGCCGGAATATTTGTGGGATTGGCTTGAGGCTCAATTATTTCTAAACAAAAAATTTATATTCGAAAAACAAATTTTAAATCACCTTACTTTTTTATTTTTTATTAATTATAGGACCAGATATTGTGACCGGCTTGAACGTCGCAAGTATAATAATTCCAACTACTAATACAGCACATCCAAGTGACAATAACAAAGTATTAGCCACATTAAGTTTCTCGGTGTAATATTTTTTCACATTGTTCGTTGGAAATTCCTCTTTTTCGCCATTGGATTTAATGGTAACTACATTGCTGTCTATAATTGCTGCATATCCCCATTTGGTATTTTTAAAATCAACAATTTCTCCGTTCAATTTTTCAATTTTATAAATTTTAACATTAGAGCTATAGGCTGGTGTAATTTCATTAAACGAATAGCATCCATTTAATGTTATGTTAATCAATATTAAAATGATAAAAACAATAAAATACTGGTTTCGAAAAATGGTGGGCAGGTTCATCTTTTTCCATCACTTTAAATGTATAATTATTACATATACTGATTTAATTTAAAAGAGTGTTTTGATTAAAAAACAATGTTTGCTTCAAGTTCTTTTTAAGACGTGAGTATAAATGCAATTGCGGGTTTTTATTCAAAGCAGCAATTTTCCTGGATAGAAAGTAGTTAAAAGTATTATAAAATACATTAACCTCAATACACTTTTGGATAAAAAAAATTTTTAATGTAAATCCAATTACTGTCAGTGAGTGCTGTAGCAAACGTAAGTTGTCAATCTGAGTTAATTGAAGATGGTATTTTAAGAGCTAGCTAAAATCTTTTTCATTAGTTTATCCATTTCAAATTTCTTAAAAAATATTTGCGATTCTATTTTAATTGACTTTGCTATGTATGCTGAGTAAATTGAACCCAACCTTATCTCCACAAACAGATTCACATTTTATCAATAACATAAAGGAAATCACTATGAAGAAATTTAAAATTCTTCTACTTTCGATAAGTTTAATCAGTTTATCATTCTGCCTTAATATTTATGCGCAGGAATTCCGCACGCCTCGCCCAAGTCCAAATGCTTCTGTTACACAAATGATTGGCGTTACGGAGGTTACAATACATTACTCCAGGCCCGGTGTAAAGGACAGAACTATTTGGGGAGAATTAGTCCCTTTCAATAAAGTATGGCGGACCGGAGCGAATGAAGTTACGTCAATTACTTTTTCCGATCCGGTTAAAATAAATGGAAATAATTTGGAAGCCGGAACTTACGGCATTCATACAATTCCGACTGAAAATGAATGGACTTTTTTATTCAGCAATAATACTAAAGTCGGCGATGGCTCTCAGTTTAACGAAAAGAATGTTGTGCTTAAAGTAAACGTAAAACCGCAGCCTTCAGAATTTACAGAAAGAATGATGTTTACTTTTTCGGATGTAACCGATAATTCATCTCTTGTAAATTTAATTTGGGATAAGCTGAAAGTTTCATTTAAAATTGAAACCGAAACACAAAAGTTAACATTAGCCAAAGCAGAAGATATTATTGACTGGTCAACTCCAATGCAGGCAGCCGCATATTGTCTTCAAAATAATGTTGAGCTTGATAAGGCTATGAACTGGATTAATGCTTCACAAATTATTAATGATAATTACTGGAACTCCAGAATTAAAGCACAGCTTTTGGCAATGACAGGTAAAAAGCAAGAAGCAATTTCCGAGATGGAAAAAGCAATTAATCATGGTAATTCGATGAACGATAAACCATTTGATTTTGATCAGATGAAAAAGTTATTGGCAGATTGGAAAGGATAGTTCGTTAGTTCGTAGTTCTTGGTTAGCACTTTTTATTTGCAGTCTGTAGCGATTTAATATCCACACAGACTGCATATTTTCCATACGTCAATAAGCGACGATATCATTCCCCTATTGCAAACATACCTGATTCATTTTACATTTAAAGCAGTTGTTAATTTATCTAAACTAATCACCGCATAATTAATTCCATAAAAACCAAAGTAATCATATTTCGCTTACTTAAAGCTTTTGCTCAAGTATTTCGGTATAATTTTGAATTCTATTAATGTATCGTACAGGTTCGGTGCCACGTGCATAACCATACTTTAACGTTTTGTAATATCTCTTGTTGCTCAGCAAAGGCAGAGCCTTTTTTAGTCCTTCCCAGGTATTATTATTGTACCCAAGTTTTTCTGCAAGATCTTCTGCATCCTGCATATGCCCCATACCTACATTATAAGCTGCCAGCGAGTAAAACATTTTATCTTCATCTATAAAATTTTCAGGAACAATTTTTTCTAAACGTTTTAAATATTTGGCACCACCCAAAATGCTTGCGGATGGATTAAGTCTGTTAGAAATTCCAAGTGATTCTGCTGTTCTCTTTGTAAGCATCATTATTCCTCGAACGCCGGTAGGGCTTACTGCTTCGGGATTCCACTGAGATTCCTGGTAGGCTTGTGCTGCTAATAATTTCCAGGGTATATCGTTTTTCTGTCCAGCTTTCTTAAAAAGATTTTCATACTTGCTAAGCCGTGTATCAATTCTTTTATGAAATGAACTAATATCAACATAATTAAAAATATTTATATGCCCGTAATACCGGTCGCGTAACATCGCCATTTGTTTTTGCTTTTTGAAATCATCAAGCCAGAGGTTAATATATTTTAGTAATAATTTATTTTTCTTATTGATAACAAATCCCAAAGATTGATCTTCACTAATTGGAATTGCAGATTTAAGTCCGGGAAAATATCTTCGATTGATGGCAAATAAATTATTATCCGCAATGGTGCATTCAACTATGCCTTCCCAAACCTGCTGTAATATTTGTTCGGTTGAAAGTTCATCCGTTGTTTCCCAGGTTAAATCAGGATATTCTTTTTTAAGAACTTTTAATCTTTGGTCATAGCTGCTATTCTTACTTACCACAATTTGAAAATTGCTTAAATCGGCAATATCCTTAGGATAGTCATGCCCCCTTTTATAAATTACCATCTGCTGAACAGTTTGGTAGGGATTAGTAAACAAATATTGTTTTTTTCTTTTAGTGGTAATAGTTATTGCAGAGGCTGCAAGATCTGCCTCTCCGTCATCGATGGCATTTAATATATCATGAACATTGTAAAGGATTTTTAAATTAAGCTGCATCTCAAGTGAATCAGCAATTGCTTTAACAAGATCGTATTCGAAACCGGTTGGCCCATCAACACCCACATAATAAACTGAAGGGGAATTCCTGATTAAGACAGTTAACTCTTTTTTATTTTTAATTTTCTTTTTTAATTGAGTAATATCTACGTCGGGTGAAGATATTATAAATATAACTACTACAACCGAACTAATAATAATTGCTAATAGTAATATTAATTTATTTTTCGTTTTCATTTTATTTCAAAAAAGTGTGTGGAAAAAGGTTTATATCTGAATTTGCAAAGAGATTGAAATAAGCTAACTATCTTTATTATAATAAGTAATATTTTTAAATCAAATTAATACTGCTAATTATTTCAAAAAAGCATTTCTTTGGATAAGTATTTCATCCGTTTTTTAATATAGATGATTAGAAGGTAAAAGTAAAAAACATTAGAGGGTTATAATAATAAAGACTGAGCTATTACATTTTTAATTAGTTCCATAATCTATTTCCATAATATTTCCTTACCCAAATTTAACATTAACTTTCTATACTGAATCTTATTGTTTATAAACCCAGCCCCTCTGAGAAACTGGGTTTATATAAATACTTTCACAATGGATTTTATAATTTATTTTTAAGCATACACCGGAAACTTTCTGGATTTCCCGTAATCTATTTGTTCCATATTTTTCAATGTTTCCATGTCATCATCAGAGATGACAAAATTAACGTCTGTATTACTTTTCATATGATCCGGGTTTGTAGTTTTAGGTAATGAGATGAGGCCAAGCTGCAAAGTATAGCGAATACCTAATTGAGGAACAGAAACATTATATTTTTTTGCTATTGCGGCAACTTCCTCATTCTTCAATAATTCACCGTGCCCGATTGGTGAATATGCTTCTACCAGCATACCTTTATTTTGAGAATATTGAATGAGCTCTTTGGGAGTGTTGCTTATATGCACCAAAATTTGATTTACCATTGGCTTTATTGAACAATCTTCAAGGATGTTATCGATGTCTTCTTTTTGAAAGTTTGAAAGTCCAATTGCACGAAGTTTACCCGCTTTATATGCTTCTTCAAGAGCTTTCCATGCGTCACGGTTTCCTTCGAAATAATGATCATCGCCGTTAAATTTTGCCCATGGCTTAGGGCTATGAATAATCATCATGTCGATATAATCAAGTCCCAATGTTTTAAGTGAGCCGTCAATTGCTGAAACAGCTTCTTTATATGATTTCACTTCTGCGGCAAGTTTTGTAGTCACAAAAATATCTTTTCTTTTAACACCGCTCGCTCTAATTCCCTCACCGACTCCGTTTTCATTTTGGTATGCCTGAGCAGTATCAATATGACGATAACCGATTTTCAAAGCGTCATTCACCGCCTGTCCAACCTCTTCATTACTTATTAACCATGTTCCCAATCCTAGTTTTGGAATCTCAACATCATTATACAGTTTATATTTTTCTTCTAAAATCATAACTCATAACTCCTTTTTCATTTTTGATTACTACCTTTATATAATAAATAAGTTTTAGAATATTAATTATGCGTATCACATCTTTTTAATTTTATGATACGTATTGAAGCAGCGATTTTGTAGGGAACCGTTTACAACAGACGTGATTAACTACACATTTTTACTTGGTTTTAATTTACTTGAATAAGAAAGATGATATGATTCCATCGGATTGATACATCCCCAATATTTTAAATGTTAATTTAGAATGAAACAATAGTGCAATTAACAAGAATAATTTATGTACTTATATTCAACTCATTAGCTTTATCATTTCAACTTTATCAATTCAACACTCAAATCACACAACCGTTTTCTTGTGTCTTTATCGTATGCTTGTGCATCCGCCTTTGCTACATTTTATTTTGGTATGATAGTCACTATTACTCTTTTATATCTTGATAACGGCGGTGTACCTTTATCAGTAATTCTCAAAATAAAATGCGCAGTTACTTGTTTGTCAACCGCAGGGGCTATTACATATGCCCCATGAGAATTTTCAGCACCTTCAATTTTTATTAATTTCTTATATGTGCCGGCTTCAGGATAATTAAACCATAGAAAACTGAGATTGTCTCCATCAGGATCGGTTGAGTTGCTTGCATCCAGACTAAAACCCTCTCCCGATTTCACAGTAATTTCGTCGAGAGTACTTAGAACGGGAACCGGCGGATGATTAGCTTGTTTATAGGATTCTGTACACCAGCTCATCCGGGCTGCAAAATCATTTTGAAAGTCATCTCTCCAGCGCCACAATGTTACTTTGTTACTTGTAAATGTTATGGTGTCCAAACCAATTGCCCGTCCATATTCATTAAAAATATATGGAGTATAACTATCAACTGCATTTGTCCAGATATCCCTTGTCTCAGGTGCAATTGGAACATCTGATCCGCCTTTCTTAGTCAATGCAAAATCCGGTTTGTATAATTCGTAACGGCCTCCCCATCCGCCCCATTCTGGATGTTCGGGATAACTTAATCCGTTAGGAATTAGATTCAGCCATGATGGAGTATCTCCCTCCATTCCCCAAGCTACATCTGGATATGCAGCACCGAGAGGACCGCGCCCTTGCTGAATGTTTTGTGCCAGCCAACTATTGCTGATCCTATCATTGTTAATACCTTTTATGAAACTATTAATTGCACTCCATGTTGCGCTGCCATAATCATCTCCTGGACTTACAATGTAAAACAAATTGGGAAAATTATTTCTAATCCATATACCGCTGTCGTCCTGATCGGATATAGTATACACCCTTAGTTTTGCAATTATTTTTTTAGCTTCAGTATCTGTTTTTGTCGTTTTAATTTTATGCAGAGCCTGAGCAAGTGTATTTACTCCACCCCAGACAGAAATCCATAAAGGACGATCATCTTTTTCTTCAAGCACTTTAATAATCCAATCCGAACCTTGTGAATCATTGCCATCGCCAACTCCTAGCATTCCATATTTTGGTAAACCTTGTTTCACATTCTTTAAAAGAACTTCAGCGTCAGGAAAACCGGCTTCATGTTTAACAAGATTAGGTTGAACTTTACCGTATGCATGAATTATGTTAATTATTGATTCCGGATCAACTCTATCCTTATGCCAGCAGGAGGTTGTAGCAATAAATCCTTTTATATCAAGTTCATTGGAATATAAAAGAAGTCGGACAAAAGATTGTGAATCATCCGGGTCGGCTTCGATATCGGAAAGGATAATTACTCTGTGTTTTTGATTTGCTTGTGCAAAAATAGAATAAGAATGTATTACCATATAAAATACAATTAAATAAATACTAGTTTTCATTTATATATTCTTCATATTGTTTTTTAAGAAATTTCAGATTCGGTTGTAAAATTATTTCCATTTTTGAAATAAGTTCTGCCTGAAATTGAGATATTACTTTCTCCCCCAAGATCTGTAATTGAAATTGGATTTGAAATAAATTCTTTAGTTTTAGATACATCAATTTGATCTGTAAAATCAGAAGGCTGGAATGATTGACAAATGAGATTTTTAGAAAGAATAAGAATACTACAGTTAAGAAATTGGTTAATATATTTATATTGATGTGTCATATTTTTTTTCACCAGGTGAGCTAAAAATAATCATCAATTATTAAAGATGGAAAATAAATATGAAGAATTATTTTCAAGATCTGATAATAACATCAAATCATAATATAATATTAAATTTTTAAGCGAATATATTTTTTCACTTAACTTGAGTTAGTTCAACACTCAAATCCCACAACCGTTTTCTTGCTTCTTTATCGTATGCTTGTGCATCCGCCTTTGCTTCAGTTTTAACATTAAAATATTTTCCGGATACGTCTTTTAAATCAGGTGAGGCTGCAAGGTACACTTCTGCATCAGCACCGGATTCAGGCTTCCCCCATGGTTTTATGTCTGCATTCCTCACCATATTTGTATCTAGGTAAGTGCCTGGATGTAAACTATTAACTGTAATATTTTCCTCTTTTAACTTTTCCGCTAGATCAATAGTAAACATAATGAGTGCAAGCTTACTTTGATTGTAAGCTTGTCCCGCACTAAATTTTTTTTCCAGCATAACGTCATTAAAGTTAATGGGACTTTGTCCCGCTGAACTTACATTTACAATTCTTGACGGAGCAGCCTTTTTTAATTCTGGAAGAAGCAGTTGTGTTAATAGGAAAGGCGCCAAATAATTCACAGCAAATCGAAGCTCATAACCATCTTTACTATATCGACCGTCTGCATATCCTACACCGGCATTATTAATTAATACATCTAACGATTGATAATCTTTTTTAAATTCATCTGCAAATTTTCTTACCTCAACTAAAGAAGAAAAGTCAGCTGTTAATCCCGCAATTTTATTATTCCCGGATTCAGATTTTATTTCGTCAACTACCTTACTTACTTTTTCTTTATTTCTTCCATGGACTAAAACATGTGCATTTAGCTTGGCTAATTGCAGGGCTGTCAGCTTTCCAATTCCATCAGTGGAGCCGGTGATGAGTATCGTTTGATTTTTAATATCCTTCATTTATAAATTCCGTAAATTAATCTTTAAAATTTAATTTTTTGTTAAACTATAACAACAACTTTACCAACTGTCTTGCCTGTTTCAACCTGAAGATGAGCCTTAGGCAGATCTTCAAATTTAAATGTTTTGGAAATGTGAGAATGTATTTTTCCTTTTTCTAAAAGCTTAGCAATTTCTTTCATATCATCACCATTGGAATTAACTAACATTTTATATGTTATTAAATTTTTGGTTTGTGCCATTTCAGCAAGTTCACCTTCAAATTGAGATTTTATAGAAATTATTCTACCGCCTTTTTTCGCAGCCTTTATTGAACGAAGGAGATGTTCAGTATCATGAATCGAATCTAAAACTATATCAGCATCCTTAATTTTGTCTTCAAATTTTTCTGCTGTATAATCTATAAATTCATCTGCGCCAAGATTTAAAATAAAATCTTTTTTGGAAGATGACCCAGTCCCGATAACATAAGCACCAAAACTTTTTGCAATCTGAACTGCATAATGTCCAACTCCGCCTCCAGCCGCGTGAATTAGAACTTTATCACCTTTTTTTATTTTTGCATATGTAACAAATGCTTGCCAGGCAGTTAATGCAGCGAGAGTTGCGGCAGCAGCTTCCTCATGAGAAATATTAATTGGTTTTAATGCTAACTGATTTGCAGGAACAGCAACGTATTCAGCATAGGCTTTGCCGTTTCCGGGAAAGTTAACCATCCCAAAAACTTCGCTGCCTGTTTGGAAAGATGTTTCATCAGCGCCTACTTCTTCTATTACTCCGGAAATATCCCAGCCCAGAATAAAAGAGTTTTCATCCTTTTCAGGTTTTAAAATTCCCCTAAGTGATGATTCATTTTTTCTCGCAATAGTATCAACAGGGTTAATGGAGATTGCTTTAACCTTTACTAAAACTTCATCAGACTTAATTCTCGGTTTTTCTATTTCAGATAATTTTAAATTTTCAACGCCGCCGTTTTCCTTTAATATGAATGCTTTCACTTTTATTCCTCAATATTTAATAATTGCTTTTTATTCTAAATTAAATTGTACCATTTTTGATGCAGGGTGAATATCAACTTGGCGCAATATTCCTTCACCGGAATTAATAAACTTGTGCGGAACATTTGGCGGAGCGACTACAATCTCTCCAGTGTTCACTATTATTGATTCATCACCAATTGTAAATGTTGCCTCTCCTTCCAGATTTATAAATACTTCCTCGTATGGATGTTTATGTAATTTTGCTCCTTTACCCGGTGCAGCTTCAATAATGAAAAATGAAACTTGACTATTATCAAAATTAAAACCTTCAAATTTTCTTCCGGTATTCGTTCCCGGTAAATCATCTTTTTTAATCACTAATGCCATTTTCTTCCTTAAAAAAATAAATTATTATTTTAATTAATATTAGTATACACCAACTTTGTATTCTCCAATTTAACCAAGTTCAAAATTGAAGTATAACAAAACAGTTTTTAATAATCATTAATTTTTAAAGCTCTTAAAAATTCTTAGTTAGATTTTGTGATACGCATAACTTGATATTCCGAATTATCATCTACTATACAATCAAGTATTTTTTTAACTGATGTGATTATTTAGACATCTTTTTCATGACGGGTAAAAATCTTCCTTTAGGATAACTCTCAATTTTATCAAACGTTTCAAAGCCTTGACTCTTATAAAATGATTCTGCGTTCGGATCAGCTTCAACAATTATTGGTTTATCCTTTTTAACAACTTTTTTTATAGTTTCATTCAGTAAGAATTTTCCAAACCCTTTTCCAATATATTCAGGCTCCAACCATAAATGAGTAATTTCATAATTTTTATTGTGCTCGCGAATTGCACAAAATCCAATTATAGATCCGGATAATTCCAATTTGAAAATGCTTTGCGCAGAGAAATCATTTTCTGTTAATGTTAAATCATCTTTCCAATTTTCAATCCAATCCAATGGATAGTTCCAATGCATTTTAGATTCAATGCTAATCCTGTTCAGAATTTCTTTATCCTTTAATTCTGCTATTTTAATTTCTGCTTTGAATTGCATTTAATTATAATAAATTATTTTCGTTCATAAATGAAATACACAAAATAGTAATTACTTTAATTCAAACGAATGTTTTATGTTTTCAACAAAATCCTTATCCCAATATTCTTTCACTCTGCCGTCTTCCAGCCAATAAACTCTCGGTGGTGAGTCGCCAATTAAATCAAAAAAGTCATCAGCATTAATTTTATGATATGAAAAATTAGTATTAGTAATCGTATTGAATGAATCAACTGATACATTTCCTTCTCCAAAAAACAACGCGTAAAAGTCCGGAAAGTTTTTCTTACTTCGCTGCAGTTCACCAATTTCTTTTGCAGCAGCCTGACAATGATCGCATTCAAGATCAAAGACGGCTAAAAGTTTATCCCCTTCCGCCAAATCGACTCTGCCGGAATTTTGAAAATGTGTGTAGCTGCTGAATTTAAAATCTTTAATTGATTTTAGAGGTGAAATTAAAAACACAAAAGAAATTGCGGCAATTGGAAGTATAAATAAGAATGATTTATTATAATTCCGTATTTCAGATTTCAAATATAAGATTCCAATTAATCCAAAAAGAAAAACATTTTTAATTAGCGATTCAATTGGCGACATTTTTATTAATTCTCCAAAGCATCCGCAATTACTCGCATCACCACGAATCATCAAATAAATTAATTGTCCGCTGAAAATTATTAATATTAACATCGAAAACGGCGCAATAACCCTTTTAATATTACATGGCTGTAGAAATAAAAATCCTATTGAAAATTCCAGGCCAATCAGCAATCGGGCAAAAATAGCGGCGGTCTCACGATTTTGAACTATTCCCTGATCAATTAAAGTAATCTCAAAAACTCCAATGGATATCATTTTAGAAACCGCAGAAAAGATAAAAGTACAGGCAACAATAATCCGGATGAAAATTAAAATGTTTTTCTTGCTCATGTTTTATTCAATTATTTATTAGATATAAATTTATATCAATTAGTTAAATTAATCACATTTAGTATTTGTCTATAAAAATTAATTTGTTTGAATTATAACTTTGTTTTATATTTCGACTCTTCAAGTTAAATAGTCGAAAAGTTGGTAATAATGTCACAAGAAGAAAATACGAAAGAAAAAGAATTATTAATTACAGAGGCCGCAAGAAAACGTTTTGCGCACTTTGGATTTTCAAAAGTAACAATGGATGAAATAGCGAGTGATGTTGCAATGGGAAAAGCTTCCCTCTACTATTACTTCCCTACTAAAGAAGATCTTTTTAGAGCTGTGCTGGTTCAGGAAATGAATGAACTAAAAAATAATATTGAAGAGATTCTTCAGGAATCAGAAACTGCAGCGAATAAGCTTCATCAGTATGTCGAACAAAGGATGAAGTTCTTTAAAATATTATTGAACCTCGGCACATTAAGCGTTCATTCCTACTTTGATTCTAAATCAGTTTTCAAAAAACTTTTTTTAGATTTTGAACAAGTTGAGCTGGACTTATTAAGAAAAATATTTGATGACGGCAAAAAGTCTAAAGAGTTTGATAAAAAATTAAGCGATGATACGGCTGTTGTTTTTCTGCATATTATTCAAGGCCTTAGATGCAGAGTACTTAAATGGTCTGACGTACAAGGGGTTGACGAACAAACTACAAAGATGCTGCAGAAGGAAATGAACCTCGCTACAGATATTTTTATAAACGGAATTAAAAAAAGATAAAAGTAGAATTTTTATTTAAAAAGGAAAATTATTCATGGCAAATAACGAAGAGATAAAAGTTCAAAATAAAAATGCAAACGAAACTTTAGAGGAAGATATTGATTCAGTCCCCATGTATAGAAAAAAGAAAATCATTATTCCGTTCATTATTATTTTGATTGCCGCCGCTGCTGGTATTTACTGGTATATCGGTCAGCTTGGATATGTAACTACGGATGATGCTTTTATTGATGGCAACAAACTTTCTGTCAGTTCAAAAATGCTGGGTAGAATTACAAAATTAACTGTTGATGAAGCTGATACTGTGCACAAAGGCCAATTACTTGTTCAATTAGATTCTACGGATCTTTTAGCTCAAGCACAGCAGGCAAAAGCAATGCTTGAACTTGATAATGAAAGTATCTCACTTGCAAAGGTAAATTTGGAAAAAGCCCAGGATGATTATGACCGAGCAGAAAAACAATACAATGATAAAATCATTCCCAAGGAACAATTCGATCATATGCAGAAAGCGCTTGAGTCAGCAAAAGCACAATTCAATATATCTAAAACAAAAATTGGCACTGCAAAGGCTCAGCTCAATGTAATACAAACTCAGCTTCAGAATGCATCCATCTATTCCCCAATGGATGGAATTGTTGCTAAGCGATGGTCGTTAACCGGAGATGTAGTTTCGCCGGGACAGCCTATTCTTACAATTTATGATATTAAAAATGTATGGGTAACTGCGGATCTGGAAGAAACAAAATTATCATCTATAAAAATTGGTGACAAAGCAGATATTTCAGTTGATGCATATCCTGACCAGGTATTTCAAGGCAAAATTTATCAGCTTGGTTCTAATACAGCTTCGCAATTTTCCTTAATTCCACCTTCTAATGCGTCAGGTAATTTTACTAAAGTTACACAACGCGTTCCGATAAAAATTTCAATTGCACCGACAACCCAGACGGGCAAGCCGGACCCAAATCCGGATATAAATTTATTGCCTGGAATGTCAGTGGAAATAAGCATAAAAGTAAAGTAATCCATGGCAAAGAATTTAAATAATCTTCACACTCATTCTTCATACAAATGGTGGGTGCTTGCGAATGTAATGATTGGAACATTTATGGCGGTGCTGGATGTTACCATTGTAAATGTAGGCCTGCCAAAAATGATGGCAGCTTTCGGCACTAGTGTAGATAAAATTGAATGGATACTTACTGCTTATCTTTTAGTTTTTGCTGTGGTGCTTCCTTCTTCAGGCTGGATTGCAGACCACTTTGGATATAAGCGGACTTACTTTATGGGATTATTTCTATTTACACTGGGCTCGTTACTTTGCAGCCTTTCACCTAATGAAAACATTCTTATAATCATGCGTGTACTTCAAGGAGCAGGCGCCGGATTTATAATGCCGGTAGGAATGGCAATTGTAACTCGAGAATTTCCCCCTGAGCAAAGAGGAATGGCTTTAGGATTTTGGGGAGTTGCTGCCGCAGCTTCAATCTCTCTGGGACCGATGGTTGGCGGATACCTTATTGACAGCTTCAGCTGGCACGCAATCTTTGATGTAAATGTTCCCGTCGGAATAGTTGCCTTAGTTGCGACATTAATTATTCTAAGAGAATATAAAACCGAGCATGTAAGGAAATTCGATTTAGTTGGTTTTATTTCAATGACATTATTTTTAGTATTTCTCCTATTAGCATTATCAGATGGAAATGCTGATTGGAACACAGGCGGCTGGACATCCGATTTTATTTTGGCATGTTTTGCTATTTCGTTTGTTAGTTTTGTGATTTTTATATCTGCTGAGCTGAGTGTTAAGCATCCCATCATTGATCTTCGAATTTTGAAGTTCAGAAATTTTGGTATGGCGAACATTATGATGTTCATTTTCGGATTAGCTTTTTTCGGGAACTCATTTTTACTTCCGCTTTACTTACAGAACTCTCTCAACTATACAGCATTGCAAGCCGGGCTTGTATTTTTCCCGGTAGGAATTATTCAAGCAATAATGTCCCCTGTTGCAGGCTGGATGACTGATAAATTAAATCCTAAGATTCCAATATTTATTGGTATTGTGTTAACCTTCTTCAGTATGTACCTGTATAAAGATTTGTCTTTAACAACTGAACATAGTGCAATAATGCTGCCTCTTATTATCAGAGGATTTGGACTTGGATTTATGTTCATCCCCTTAAGCACTATTGCTTTAAATGATATCCCAAAACAAAAAATGGCACAGGCAACCGGTTTGTTTAACACCATCAGGCAGGTTGGCGGTAGTTTTGGAGTTGCAATTTTGGGAACGCTTTTAACCCGCAGAGTAATATTCCACACTCAAACTTTTGGACAAGCTGTGGACCCTTATTCAGATATTTACCAGCATACGATTTACGGCATGAAACATTTCATTCAGCAGTCTGTTGGCGGAAGCGGAAATGATTTAGCTATTAGAGCCAAAGCTCTTATTCTTAAGAATGTAGCAGGCCAGGCTTTTATACAAGGAATTAACGATGATTTTTTAGTTGGTGCGGTAATAACTTTGTTTATTTTAATTCCACTTTTTTTTCTGCGTTATCATAAAAATAAATCAGGAGAAAAAGTTGAGCTTATGGACTAGATAGATTTTTAACGGAGCAAATAATATGAAATTCAGATCTTTTATTTTTTATTTATTTTCAATTAATCTTTTGATAATTAATTGTAATGCGCAGGAACAAAATACAAAGCAGCTTACATTAAGCGAAGCTATCAAGCAGGCATTGACCAACCAGCCTTTACTAAGGCAAGCTGAAGAACAAATTAATTCGGCAGCGGCAAAAATAAGTCAGCAGGAAAGTTATTATTATCCGGAGGTTGACGGTGAGCTATCATACACAAGAATCGGCCCTATTCCTTCATTCAATTTTGGAGGTGATAATCTTTATTTGGCTCCGAACAATAATTATGATGTGCACGTTTCAGCCAGAGAACTGCTTTATGATTTTGGCAAAAGAGATGCACTGGTAGAACTCTCAAAAAGCTACAAACTTTCTTCAGAAGATAAAGTAACTTTAATTAAAAATAATTTAGCGTATCAGACTGCAAAGGCATTTTATTCTATATTATTTCTTGAAAAAAGTATTGATGTAAAAGATGAGCAGATTAATAATCTTAATAAACATATTGAATTAACTTCCAAAATGGTTCAAAGCGGCAGCGCAACAGATTATGATATTCTAACAACTAAAGTAAAAGTGGCTGCTGTGCAAAATCAAAAAATTGATTTACAAAATGGATTATCAAATGCTAAAATTTATCTTAATAGTTTAATGGGTTGGAATGATAACATAAAAATTATAATCTCAGGCGATTTTAATGCCGATTCAACTTCTTTTAATTCGGACTCTCTGTTAAATGAAGCTTATAAAAATAGGCCTGAAATAATTCTAGCAAAAGACGCTGAAAATACCGCAAGCTTATCAAAGCAGATAGCATCATTATCTGATAAACCCATGTTAAATGTATTCGCTAACTACGGATTTAAAAATGGCTATGAACCAAATCTTCAAGTATTAAGAGGCAACTGGGCTGCTGGTGTGAATGCTAAAATTCCAATATTCAACGGCAACTTAAAAGAGGGAAAGATAGAAGAAGCGGAAGCAAATTTAAAAACTACTTCTGCTAAGATTTTAGAGATTCAACGGAATATCAAATTGGATGTACAAAAATCTGTTTCTGATTACAATTCAAATCTAGCAAAATTTCGTAACACAAAACTTCAGGTTGAACAGGCTAAAATGGCGGTCGAAAGAGCTGAAATAAGTTATAGAGACGGAGTTATTACCAATCTGGATTTGATAGATGCTGAGACTTCTCTATCTGAAGCTGAACTTCAGTTTGTTCAGGTGCTTTATCATAATGTATTAAACTCCTATGAAGTTTATCAGGCTGTTGGAAATAAGTTGTGGTAGGAAAATAAAAGAATAATTAAGCAATCAATTATTTCATATTTTTTTTCTATTTTAAAAAGTAAATCGCGTTGGGCTTAGTACAATAATAAAATTCTATTAATATTATTGGTGAATTATGGTAAACCAATTTTCATTTAAAGCTTTCAATTCGCTCCCCTCTGTTTCCATTATTCTTACAGTATATAACAGAGCCGCATATTTGAACCGCTGTATAGATTCAGTTTTAAATCAAACTTTTAATGATTGGGAGTTAATTGCCATTGATGACGGCAGCACTGATAATTCGCTTCAAATTCTAAAAGATTATGAAGCTAATAGTGAAAATATAAAAATTCTTTCGCAGCCGAATATGAAACTTCCTTTAAGCCGCAATAGAGGAATTAGACTTTCCAATGGAAACTTCATAACATTTATTGATAGTGATGATCGTTATGCAAAGGACCATTTGTCAAAAAGAATATCATTTATGACAAAAAATCTCGATATAGATTTGATTTATGGCGGTGTTAAAATTATTGGAGATGAATATGTTAGGGATAAAGATAATCCTTCCGAATTTATTCATCTTTCAAAGTGTACTATTGGCGCAACCTTTTTTGGAAAGAAAAAAGTTTTCACGGAATTAAATGGATTTAAAAATCTTCGATTACAGTGAGGATAGCGAATTCTTAGTTAGGGCTTCAGAAAATTTCAATTTTCGAGAAGTAGATTTTAAAACTTACATTTATTACAGAGATGTGGTTGACAGTATAACAAAAACATTTATTCCGGAAATATAATTATTATAGCGACAGTTTTGATTCAAAACAAATTGCACTGTTTGTATATCGTTTCTGACCACATAATTTTAACAACCCCTTATTCGCCTGATATTATTTTATCAACAAAGCTTTAACCGTTTTAACATAACTTCCGCTTACAGTTCTAATCAAATACATCCCGGAAGGAAGATTAGAAGCGTTCCATTTGAAGTTATGTATGCCGTGTTGAATCTCGCCTTTAAATAATGTTTCAACCTGTTTACCGGTTATGTCGTATATTGAAATTTCAGCGAAATTTTTTGCAAGCGCTTCAACCCTTATAACTGTTTGAGGATTAAACGGATTTGGAAATACACTTAAATTAAAATCAGTAACAATCTCAGTCGGATTTTTATTTTCAACTGAAGTTGTAGTTGTTGAATCCTGGAAAAACGTATAAGCCACTCCCCCTTTATTGAACCAGGATTGAGAAAGAGAAGTTTTATTAAATTTATATCCATATCCTTTTGACTTTGCAGGATCATGAACAAGCGGATTGCCCTGGGAATCAAAACCCGCAAGCATCATTAAATGCCCTGAGTATAAAGGTAAACCCACAGACATTACAATTCTTCCGCCGGCAGCTAAAACTTCATAAGCTTGGCTCCAGGTTCTATACCGTGAGACTTCACCATTCAAATTATATTCAGCTGCATTCTGAACTGCCTTTGGCCATACTCCAAACATATTCCAATAATCATCAAAATTATCTCTCGCAAACTGCAAAGGATCCACATCAACATTATAACTTTTCAAAACCATTGATACTGAAGTTGGAGAGCAAATATCTCCTCCTATTCCCGGGTCAAGTGAGTATTGATAATAATGAGTCGTAGGAATAAATATAGCAGGCGGTTTGTCGTTTACAATTGAAGTTATGTTCACATTATCTGTTGTTTTCTGATCACTTACAAAAAAGCTAAGCTTCCATAATGATGGTGATTGTTCATTGCTGCTTGTTCTTTTCATTTCAACTTTGAACTGCCATTTGGAGTAATATGAATTCAGAACAGTATAATCAACATCGATCTTTCCCCCGCTGAAACTTGTGCTACCGTATAAATATGAAGAAGGCCAAAAATTATTTTTCCAATAACCAATTGTAAGCCATGGTGACCAGCTGCTTTTATAATATCTCATTGAAACTTTAAAGCTGCTTTTATCATTTGGTACATGGCCATTCCATGAAGCCAATCCCCGGTTAAAAGGATATGAGGATGAATCAGCTTTAAATATTACTGATCCATTAGTCATGCCGGAAGAAAGCATAATACTTTTGCCATCGGCAGAAACTTCAATGCCATTCAGACTTTCGATTCTGGCCATTAAACTATCTTTTTGATATGAATAATATTGATCTGGGTATGACTGACTGAAGGCAACAGCAGATAACATGATAAATATAAATAGTATTTTTTTAAACATTAATCTTCATTTTAAATATTTTCCGTAAATCTTGCTTTTAATATTTATTACAAATGTAATCTAATGTTTTACCAAAATAGATTCAATTAACAAATTCATTTAATTGTTATTAGTGTATGTCTGAAAGGATAAAATTAAACTTTTAATTATTTAGTTTACTGATTTTTTTTATTAGTTTGACTTCATGATTGTTGTTAACAACGATTAAGCTTTAACCAGGTTCCTAAATTAGAACCGATTAAAGAATTTTATTTATTAAACTCAAATTAAATGAATAACGGGAAGTTCAGAAAATACTGGATCATTTCCGGCACACTCGCCTTTGTTATTTTATTTGCTTTTCTTGTGGTCGAAATTTATACCCGCACAATTGAAGACGAAAAAAAAGATTACCAGCTTCAGCAGCTGGAAATGGCTAAAAACGCCGCCGCGGGTATCAGCTATTTTCTTAATCATATTTCCAACGACATAAATTTCCTCTCCTCAATACCTGAAATAAAAAAAATGGATAATGGGTCGGTGAAATTTCTTAATCAATTTTTATATTCTTATGAATCAAATATAATTAGTTCAATATTTATATTTTATAAATCAGGTGAACTGCTGTGTTCGTCAGGCATTCAAGTTCCGGAAATAACAAATAAATATAAATTAGAAAACATATCATCTAAAATTAAAAATGCAGGAACGTATTTAACCAAAGTTGTAAGAGATGAAAAAAAAGACAGCACCGCCGATGTTTATTTTGAAGTAATAATTCCAATTACAAATGAAACTCATCAAAACCCGGAAGAAATAATTGGGTATGTAGGATACCTAATAAATTTTAATCTACTTGTAAATCAGTATATAAAGCCATTGAAATTAAGTAAGCAGGATTTTGCCTGGATAATTGATTCCGACGGAAGATTAATTTATCATCCCAGCCATCATGAAATGCTTTTCCGTTCAATCAACAACACAACTAAAGATTGTTTTGACTGTCACGTTTCTTTTGATGCACAAAAAATTATGTTAAAAGCACACAGTCCCTCAATTGGAGAATATAATGTTATAATTGATCAGCCGGCTAAGGTTATGGCTTATTATCCCATTAAAATACTTAATGAGAAATGGATACTGGTAATTTCCGCAGACATAACAAAAGTAACTGAAAGCCTGCGGGGTAAATTCAAAATATTTTTTTTACTCGGCTTTGTTATCCTTGCGGTAATATTGTTTTTCAGTGTTCTTATTTATGTAGTAAATTTAAAAAGAGTACGTGCTGAGGAAGCGAATAGAAATTTAGAGCAGGTTCAACTCTATCAGGAACAATTAAACCAGGCTTCTAAGATGGCTTCTATCGGAGAACTGGTCGATTCCGTTGCACATGAAATTAATACTCCCACCGGAATAATTTCTGCACATATTGACGGATTAATGCTGAAAGAAAATTATGAAGGCGAGGTAGGCAATGTGCTAAACATAGTTAAACGTCAGACTTTAAGAATAAGCGACTACACAAAAAGCCTTTTGAACTATTCGCAGAGAATGACGTTTAAACCTGAAACAATTAATATTAAAGATTTGACAGAGGAATGTTTGTATTTGCTGGGGCATCGTTTTAAAGCCAAACAAATAAGTATTATTAAAAATTACAATAACTCAATTCCGCTAATTAAGGCAGATCAGAGGCAGCTTGAACAAGTATTGATTAATATTTTAAATAATGCCGTTGATGCTGTTAAAATGCGCGGAGAGATTACAGTTACAATACTCCCTTCAAATAAAAAGATTGAAGGAATTGAAATCGAAATTAAAGATAACGGGATTGGAATTGCGAAAGAAAATATCGAGAAAGTTTTTAATCCATTCTTCAGCACAAAGTTAAAATCAAATGGGACAGGGCTGGGATTGTCAATTGCGAAAGCAATTATTGCAAGACACAAAGGTAATATTTCTCTTAAATCTGTTGAAGGAAAAGGAACGGCATTTATAATTTTTCTTCCATTAAAGGCGGAGTAAAAAAAATGGAAACAAATAATAATACAGCTAAGATTCTTGTAATAGATGATGAGCCGGACATGCTCAGCGGTTTTACAAGCATTTTATCTGCGCTTGGCTTTCAATCGGTTCCGGTTTCCGATGGTTACTCAGCAATTGAATATTTTATGAAAGAAGAATTCGATTTAATCTTTTGTGATTTGCTGATGCCCGGCATCGATGGAAATGAAATAATTAAAGAGGCAACAAAGCTGGCTCCCAAAACTCCGGTTATAATTTTTACAGCATACGGTACCATAGAAAGAGCAGTTAATGCAATGAGAGCAGGCGCTTTTGATTTTCTTGAAAAACCTGTTGATACAAAAAAATTAAAAATTGTAATTGAAAAAGGATTAAGACAGCGGCAGCTTTTTAAGGAAAGAGAGAATCTTTTAAAGCAGCTTGATGATAAATTTAAATTTGATAATATAGTTGGCAACAGTTCAGAAATAAAAAAAATATTTGAAATAATAGAAGCAGTTTCTAATTCCGATGCAAACATTTTGATTACAGGTGAAAGCGGTACCGGTAAAGAATTAATCGCCAGAAGTATCCATGCTCACAGCAATAGAAAAACAAATCCGTTTGTTCCTGTAAACTGCGGCGCCCTGCCCGAACATATATTTGAAGCGGAATTATTCGGCTATGAAAAAGGTGCTTTTACAGATGCTTCTAAAAGAAAAATTGGACTTCTTGAATATGCCAACAATGGCACCTTCTTTCTTGATGAAGTATGCGAAATGAATTCAGGCTTGCAGGCTAAATTACTACGCGTACTTCAAGATCATCAACTGCGAAGGCTTGGCGGTAATGAATTAATCCATTCCGATTTCCGGATAATTTCTGCTACTAACCGAGAACTTAAATCCATGCTGGAAGAAAATAAGCTGAGAGAAGATTTTTATTACAGGTTAAATGTAATCCACATTAACATCCCGCCTTTAAGAGAAAGAAAGGATGATATTATCCTTATTGCAGAACACTTTTTAGAAAAAAATTCCCAAAAAGCCGGTAAAAATATTTCCGGTTTTACTGAAGAAGTAAAAGAAATATTTGAATCTTACAACTGGCCGGGAAATGTGCGTGAACTTGAGAATGTTATTGAACGGGCTGTTGTTTTGGCAAAGAATAATTTCATAAGCGCAAATGAACTGCCTGATAACTTAAGGCAGGGATATAATGAGAATCCGGCTGCCGTTGATTCTGAGGATACATTGGCGGAAGTTAAACATAAAATAATCTCCAATATTGAAAGGAGATATTTATTAACATTGCTTGAAAAGTATAAAGGCAATGTAACAAAGGTTTCCGAAGAAGCAGGCATGACCAGGCGAAATATTCACCGGCTGCTTAAAAACTATGAACTTGATCCTGAAAAGTATAGGCATGAGTAAATTTGTAAACCGTTGAAACGGTTGAGGGTGTTAGCTTTCTCTGTGCAATCACCCCGATAAATCGAGGTGTTAACCTGTGATAACCAAGTAAGCTACACCTTTGAATTGAAGTGTTAAACTTTGATGATGAAAAGCAAAAAGTTAATACCGCAATTCAGTGGAACATTAAATTGTCAGCTATTATTCTTTGGAGACAATTTCTATTTTAAAATTATTACTAACAGTATTTGTCGTATTCCGCCTCTAATATTGTCGCATTTACACCGCAATAATATGTTCTTTGGCTAGCGATATTAGTACTGTAACAAAAACAACATTAAAGAAGTTTTTAAAGTATCTATTATTATAGGAGGTTAAATAAAATTATGGCACTTATCAATCCACACGTAAACTTTAACGGAAATGCAGAAGAAGCATTCAATTTTTACAAATCAGTATTTGGCGGAGAGTTCACAAACATTGTACGCTTCAAAGATATAGCGAGCCCGGAACTGCCGGTAGCAGAAAATGAAGCAAATAAGTTAATGCACATTGCATTGCCAATTGGCAAAAACATGTTAATGGGCAATGATGTTCCGGAAAGTATGGGGCGGGTAAATGAAAATGAAAACAGATCCAAAATAGTAATTAACGCAGACAGTCGTGAAGAAGCCGACAAATTAT
The DNA here is from genome assembly GCA_963731745.1 of uncultured Ignavibacteriales bacterium. Taxonomy (GTDB): domain Bacteria; phylum Bacteroidota; class Ignavibacteria; order Ignavibacteriales; family Ignavibacteriaceae; genus CAVSWT01. The sequence continues at coordinate 28,492 of CAVSWT010000018.1, read as the reverse complement.
TTAGCGGACTTTCAGCAGGCGGAAGTATTGAAGTACCTATTGACGACAGTCCGTGGGGTACATATTTTGGAATGTTTAGAGACAAATACGGTATCGAATGGATAATAGATTTTAATTCAAAATTTAACGAGCAAAAATAACTAATGAATAACAACGAATCTCTAATATAGATTTGGCGAATTGAACTTGAACTTATTTACAGCGGTGTTAACAAAATAAATAAATAAAAAGTTAACACCGCAAATGCTTATACAACTAATATCTTTAATAAATAGAAAATCAATAGAGAAGAATTAATTGTTCTAAAAGGTTTTGGGCAAATTCATAAAGGGGTAATATTATGAGAATAGTATTTTTATTTATAGTTCTAATTCTAAGTTTTAATAGCTGTCAAAATTCTATTGAAACGAATAATTCATTAGATAAAGTTTACCTGCAAACAGATAAAACATCTTATTCAAAATCGAATGATATAATTGTCTCAGTAAAAAACAAATCCGATTCTGAAATCCAGGTAGTCTTAAGATGCAATACCTATCTTGAAATGTTTTATCAAATTAACCGTAACAATGTTTGGTCTGATAATTTTAAGTTTCAGTATATGAATATAAGATGTCTAAATTCATTAGATACAATAAAACAAAATGAAATTTATACATATGCATTGCAGTCGGAAAAATTAGAGATTGTTGATTCAATAGGAACTTATCGTTTTGTACTTAAATATTATCCATTAACAAAAAGCGTAGCTGATACAACATACTCTAATCCCTTTGAAATAAAATAATTTTAAAGAAGACGAAGTCATTTTGATCTAAATAAAATCTTTAGAAAGTACATATATGAATTCACAGAATGAAAACATTAAAATTGTTCAGAATCTTTATTCATACTTTTTTGACAAAAATATAAACGCTATACTTAAAATTTTAAGTCCGGATGTTGAATGGGGCGAACCTTCAAATCCATTTAATCCAGCTGGCGGTACTCGCCATGGTCACGAGGGTTTTTTAGAATGGTTGAATATCGGTAAACAGAATGAAGATATATTGGCTTTGCAACCAAGAAAAATGTTATCTGATCATGACACTGTTGCAGTAATTGGGGATATGAAATGTTTAGCAATACCAACCGGAAAAATTTATGAATCAGATTTTGTTCATATCATTGTATTTAAAGATAAAAAAATTGTAAAGTTTCAAGAATTTTTTGATACTTACATTGCAGGTGAAGCTTTTAGAAAATAAAAAACTTTTTTAAATATTTAATATTAATAGCTTTGCCTCATAACATTTTTAATAATTAAGAACCTGCCAATGTTTTTTAACATACTTTTAACTACATTCCACTCGATTAAAATTAATTGATAACGCAATCGCATTTTTTCAGAGCCAAGACCATTTGGGGAAGCGCATTTTGATACCCGGCAAGTTTTATATTGAATACAAATTGATTATTAATTCACTTCGTTCAGAATGACAGTTTCGGGCAACTTCAGTTACAATGATAATTAAATTATTCCAACAGAGAGAATAAATGCGTTTATCAAATTGTAATTTTACTAAGCTTTTATTTTTGTTAATTCTATTTTTTAGTAATTCTTTCGCCCAGGAAAGAAACCATATAGGGATTCACTTCGGTTTAACTGATTTTCATTTAAAGGATGATCACGCCTCCCCACTTTTTTTTAGGGGAATTGGTATTACGCCGTCAATTCAGTTTATGTACAAAGGTGAATCTGCAATACACTCATTCGAGCTTTCATATTATTCTGATTATCTCGGCAGCATCAATTCAATTTTTAATACTAATAATTGGCGCGGAAAAGTAAAATATTCTTACCTTCACTATTTAACTGATTTGATAAAACCAGACAATCAACTCGAACTTTTTATCGGCGCTTCACTTTCTTCTTTTTTTAGTCTTTCAGATTACCGCTACATAAATGATAATCTTGCAATTAAATCCTGGTATTGGAATCACTCATTAAACATTGAGCTTGCATTAATCTATAGCTTTAATCAAAAAGAATATATTTCAGCCCGGCTTAGTTCACCAGTAGTAAGTAATATATCCCGACCAAAATATTCACCAAGTGAAAACTATTCATACTCTACGAACATCTATAAAGTTGATTTGTTTGATAAGATGGTATTCTTCCCTAATAATTTTTTCATAAATACAATTCTGGCTTATCATACACCTATTAGTCAAAGTTTTGGTTTACAAATCGAATATGAATTTTTTTATTCGCTTTATAATAAACCCAAAGAAGTTAGCATGTATATGAATAATGTACGGGCGGGTTTATTTTGGCAGTTTTAAGAATTATAAAAATGAAGAAACAAAATATATTAATTTTATTGTTCGCTTTGCTTTTTGCCGGCTGTGAGGAAATGCTTTTAGGCCCGGAACCGATAAATAATCCTAAAAGTAATTTTGATGTCCTTTGGAAAACCTTTGACGAGAACTATGCATTATTCAGTGTAAAATCTGTGAATTGGGATTCACTGCGAACTGTGTATGGTTCAAAAATAAATGCATCAACAACCTCGAATGAATTGTGGGATATTATGACAGGCCTTTTATCAAATTTAAATGACGGACATACAAAATTATTTAATGAAGATTATTCAAAAAGTTTCAATTCTTCTGAGTTAGCAAAAAGAACAACAAACGATTTTAGCCTTGAACTAATTAAAACTTCAAAATTAGAAAATGTAAATACTGTCGGCTTCGGTCTAATTACTTACGGCAAAATAAAAAACAATAATATTGGATACATTCATATAGCATCTTTTGCTTTAACCGGAAGCAACGACTTGAATTGGGCCTATGATATAGATAAAGCTTTAACTGATTTAGCGGTTTGCAAAGCTATTATTGTTGACGTGAGAAATAACGGTGGCGGGCTGCGTGCAACTGGTGATATAATAGCGTCAGCTTTTATTGATAGAGAGATTACTTATTTCTATCAGCGGACAAAAGTTGGGCCCGGCCATAATGATTTAAGCGGCAAATTCCCTATATCAATTTCGCCGCGAGAAGGAATATTAAGTTATTCCAAAAACACTGTTTTATTAACAAACAGATTTTCAGCAAGCGGTTCAGAGTATTTAACGGAAATATTCAAAAACCTTTCTTACACAACTCAAATTGGAGATACAACCTTCGGTGCGTTTGGAGATATCATCAGTATTGCTCAACTACCGAATGGATGGACATTTACTTTTCCCTGCCGACTAACAACTACACCCGACGGTAACTGTTACGAAGGCAAAGGTATTGTGCCTGATCATTTAATTGAAAATTCTGCGGCAGATATTAAATCCGGTAAAGATAATGTAATAAACTTTGCGATAGAATATTTGAAGTGATAATATTATAACTAACATTTATAGGCGAGCAGGAGCCACAGGAAAGTAAAGAGTACTGGATTTTAAGAAATATTATGAAATGAATTTTATTGATGTTAATAATTAATCGTACTTATAAAGATGTTTTTTAAAAATATTTTACTTACATTTTTTTTGAGTGTTAATTTAATTTGAAATCCGCAATCGCATTTATAGGTAAAGCCTGCATGAATAAGGGAAGCAAACGAAATAAATATCAAAAGCCAATGAATTATAAACAGAAGAATTAAAAAACATAAGTGCAAGACTTACATAATAGTAATCTAATTATGAATCGTATTTTAAAACCTAATTAAAAATTTTATATTTAGAGGATTATATGGCTGATAGCTTAATTCAAATTGGTAAAGCACAAGCTCATTACAATGTTTCTAATACCAGAATTCTAAAGTATTCATTAGAAATGTATCACAATGGTTTAACTGAACACCGGATCATATCTGCACCAGATTTGACAATGTTAGAAAACAAGGCTAATCTGCAAGCACAAAAGTGGACGGAAAAGTGGGACATTATTTCAACAAAAAGAAAAAATGCTGATGAAAGAGAAGCTAATTTCGAAGAAGCAAATGAAAGATCTGGTGAAGCTAAGAGAGCATTAGAAGAAATTGATAATTTACTTACACACACTTTATTTATTGATGATACTGTAAATTGGGATAGTCTAAAAAAGAAAAGTAAATTTCCCGAAAATTGTCCAGATAAGCCAGAAAAGAAAAGTTATAATGATTATCCAATCAAACCCGATAGGGAATCTTCCGAGTTTGTCCCCACATTTACTTTTTTGGAAAAACTTATTAGCTCTAAAAAAGAAAAGAAAATTCAAGATTATGAAAATAAGTTTTAAATGCTATTTCAGAGTGGGGTGAACAAAAAATCTTACTTGATAAAATTAACCTTCAATTTGATAGAGATTATGAGCGTGAAATAAAAAAATGGGAAGCAGAAACAGTTGAATGGGAAAAACGAAAGGAAATCTTTACTCAAGAGCAAAAAGATTATAATGCAAAAATAGATGAAATGAAAGATTCTTATTTAAATCAAAACGAAGATTCTATTATTGAATATTGTGAAATGGTGCTTAATAATTCAAGTTATCCAGAATCTTTTACCAAAAATTATGAATTAGAGTATAATCCAGAAAATAAAATTCTTATAGTGGAATATAAACTTCCAACTATAGAATCCTTACCTAAAATAAAAGAAGTTAAATACATTGCTTCTAGAAAAGAACTCAAAGAATCCTTTATATCTGAATCACTCCAAACAAAGATGTTTGATGAGGCAATGTATAAAATCACTCTTCGAACAATTCACGAATTATTTGAAGCAGATTCCGTCAAAGCAATTGACGCAATATCATTTAATGGCTGGATAAAAGCAATAAACAAAGCAACAGGAAAAGAAGAGAATAATTGTATTCTAAGCATCCAAGTAAAGAAAAATGAGTTTATCCAAATCGACTTAGCCAATGTTGATCCCAAAACTTGTTTTAAGAATTTGAAGGGTGTTGCAAGTAGTAAATTAAGTAGTATTACTCCAATACAACCAATTCTACAGATTAGCAAAGTTGATAAAAGATTTGTCGAAAGCTATGAAGTTGCTAATCAATTAGATACTTCAACCAATCTTGCTGCGATGGACTGGGAAGATTTTGAACATTTAATTCGAGAATTATTTGAGAAAGAATTCCAGTCTAATGGTGGTGAAGTAAAAGTTACTCAAGCAAGCCGCGATGGTGGAGTTGATGCTGTTGCATTTGATCCCGATCCAATACGAGGTGGGAAAATAGTTATCCAAGCTAAAAGATATACAAACACTGTAGGTGTTTCTGCGGTTAGAGATTTATACGGAACAGTTTTGAATGAAGGAGCGACAAAAGGAATTCTTGTTTCAACTGCTGATTATGGCCCCGATGCTTATGCATTTTCGAAAGGAAAACCTTTAACTTTATTAAATGGTTCTAATCTTCTACATTTGTTAGAGAAGCATGGTAATCACGCTAAAATTGATTTGAGAGAAGCGAAAAAAATATTATATGAAAAAGAAAGGTAGAAGTATTACAAGAAGGTTAGGCTGACAACATAGGCGTTCTCGGCAAATTATAATTTACAAGATAGTCGTTTCGTTTCGGTAAACTTGCTCAAGGTGTTCGAACTAATTATTTTACTTGTAAACCGTGCTTGATTGAAGAAAGTTAAGCAAGTTTTGTTCATTCTTCGGCAGTTGTGTTTCATTTTGCAGTCTTGTTTTGGACTGCGGTTTAAGCACAACTTCGTTGGGTACTTAAAATATTATAAACTAACTATGTGAAATTTAATTAAGAAAATGACGACATTTATTTTAACAGTCCTAGGGGGAATTTCAATTTTTGTATCCGGTCAATTTATCCTAAAGTTAATTATTGATCCAATCCAAGAACTAAAAAGTGTTTTAGGAAGTATTAGCTATATCTTACTTGCCAATCAAGCTAAAATAACGAATGCAGTTTCAGATAAAGATATTTCATTGGAAGTCCAAAAGAAATCAGCAGAAATTATTACAAAATGCAATATGATTCTTTTTTATGGAATGGTTAAAATCATTTTTCGATTACCCTCTAAATCGAATATTTTGAAAGCATCAAGACAACTAAATTGGATTTCATATGGTATGCAAGAAGGAGTTAAAGAATTTCAACAAAGTTCAGCTTATGATGCAAGTAAGACAGATTTTCCCGTGGAGAATGCTAAAGCCATTATGAAAGTAGGTGAATTACTCAAAATCAAAACAACCTATGTTAATTAAATTGTTTTTCATTTTTAATATACCGCACCTAACCTCTTTAATAAGTAAAAAGTCAATAGATAAGAAAAAAATAATAAATAGCGATTCGATCGTTAAATAAAATTTATATTTTTATTGCACATTAGATTTCGTTCATTTAATTTCAATTCGAAAATTATATCTCTTCATTAATCTTTTACTTGAATAGGGCAGACTTTTAATGAATTTCATTTTTTTATATCCCTTCAGGTTTATTTACAAAATATATCTTCTCACATGTTTTGTATTGCTTTTAGTTTTACTTTATCCGTTCCTTCGTTTTTTCCTGGCTAACAAAGAACGATTCCCATCTGCCTTCAAAATTATGAAGTTCTACGGGAAGGTGTTTTTGTTTTGTGCAGGCGTTCATATGAAAATTAAAGGCAGGAAAAATATCATAGAAGATAAGCCCTTTTTAATTTGCTCTAACCACAGCTCGTTTTTAGATATTCCCTGCCTTTACTCAATGTTTAAACAATACTTTGTATTTACCGGTAAACAAGAAGTTGAAAAGTGGCCGTTGTTCCATATATTTTATACATCAGGCATGAACATATTAGTCGACCGGAAAAATAAAATGAGATTAATAAAAGCGTTTAAAAAAATGATGGAAGTAATTGATGAAGGGTATCCACTGGTAATTCTTCCCGAAGGCACAATATCCAAAGCTGCACCAAAACTAGCTGAATTTAAAGCGGGCTCGGTTTCATTAGCAGTTAAAAAGCAAATACCGATTTTACCTATAACGTTTACAACAAACTGGATAAGGCTGCAGCGTAAAGGATTATTTAAAGGAAAAGCCAGCCCGGGAATATCAGAAGTAATTATTCATCCATTAATTCCAACAACCGGATTAACAAAAGATGATACCGATGCGTTGCAAATAAAGCTTCGTGATATTATAAATTCACCATTGAATGAAAAATACGGAGTTTAGAAATTGTTGTTTAATTAAAAGTTCTTAAACGAAATTTATATTTGTTTTGCTAATTTCACACTGTGCAATCCATTACTCACTTCAATATTTACTATTACAGCTCATTTCAAACTTAAATCAATTTATTGTGTAATTGATTTCTCGTTCATTAATTATCAAACCTTAAAATAGCTTCATTTTCAAAGCTTTTCTCATTGGCATAAATCTTTACTAATAAAGTCAGTTGTGTAAACAGTGGATTGGTCGATTGGAGCGAAGAAGATTTCTCACTCGAAGACTCATTCGAAATGACAATACCAAGTGTTGCGGTCATTTACACTGAAGGGAGAAATCTTATTCGATACTTAGTAAAAGATTTTTCGGTCGAAGACTTCCTCGAAATGACAATACACACTGAATCGTATTTACACAATGGGTTTAAATCAAAAACTTCTTTATATGCTATGATTAAAAATTTTGAAGATACAAAAAAAATCGGGCGGAGAAATTTCTTAAACAAAATTCTAAAAGGCGGTTTCTTTGCCTGGCTGTTAGCAATCCTCTATCCAATCTTTAATTACCTTGAACCACCCAAAGCAAAAGAATTAAAAATTTCACAACTGAATATCGGCAAGTCAGAAGACATGGCTAAAGACAGCGGCAAGATAGTTAAGTTCGGAAACAAGCCGGTAATTGTAATAAGAAAATCTGACGGAGAATATATTGCTTTCAGTGCTGTATGTACTCATTTAAGTTGTCTGGTTCAATACCGAAAAGATTTCGGACAAATTTACTGCGCCTGCCATAACGGTAAATATGATTTAAATGGAAAAAATATAAGCGGGCCTCCTCCCTCCCCGCTTGATAAATATAATGTTGCAATTAAAAATGATGATGTGTTCATCTATAAAGATGCGAGCTGATAATGGAAGAAATAACAGCAGTCAAGACTATTCGCAAAAGTAAGATTTATAACTGGCTGGATAAAAGATACCAGGTAAAACAGATTGAAGAATTTGCTAAGAAGAAATCTGTTCCCAGGTTCAGGGAAACTATCTGGTATTACTTCGGCGGCATAGCACTGCTTCTATTTGTCGTTCAGGTTGTTACCGGGATATTATTATTAATGTACTATAAAGGTACGGAAGACCTTGCGTTTGAAAGTGTTCAATTTATAAGTACAAAAATTAATTTCGGCTGGCTGATAAGATCTGTTCATAGCTGGTCGGCAAACTTAATGATACTGGCAGTCGTAATTCACATGTTCTCAGTTTATTTTTTAAAGGCCTTCAGGGAACCAAGAGAGTTAACCTGGTATTCGGGAATTTTATTATTGTTCTTATCGCTTGGTTTCGGGTTCAGCGGTTATCTGCTTCCATGGAATGAACTTGCATTTTTTGCCACAAAAGTCGGAACAGATATCGCCGGACAATTGCCTGTGGTGGGTGAATATATTCTTAAGCTTTTAAGAGGCGGTGATGATGTAACCGGGGCTACGCTGTCACGTTTCTTTGGATTTCATGTGGCAATCTTGCCCGGAATTTTTGTAATCGTATTAACCATTCATCTTCTGTTAATTCAGCGCCAGGGTATTGCAGAGCCCGATGAATGGAAGTTAAATAACGGTAATGAAAAACAAAGTATTCCCTTCTTCCCGAATTTTGTTTTAAGAGAACTGCTCATTTGGTTAATTGTAATTAATATCTTGGCGATACTTGCTGTTTATTTCCCCTGGGAATTAGGAAAGAAGGCTGACCCTTTTTCATCGGCGCCAATAGGAATAAGACCGGAATGGTATTTCCTGGGAATGTTCCAAATCTTCAAATTCCTCCCCGGGGAAATGTTATTTATCAGCGGAGAGCTTTTCGGAATAATTGTCTTTGGTGCTGCAATATTACTTTGGGCATTAGTCCCCTTCTGGGATAGAAAAACTAAAGCAGGCTATAGGAATAAATTAATAGATTACGTCGGCATCTTCATTTTAATCTTCTTTATCACTTTTACAATTTTAGGATATACTCTGGATTAGAGGTTTAACTAAATGGAATATATTAAAATAGTTTTTATGGTTTTTCTTTTTTGTGCTTTTAACTCATGGGTATTTCCTCAAAGCAGTATATTAGAAAATGATCAGTGCATTGAATGTCATTCAGTAGTGGGCGAAGTAGCTGATTTATATAAAACAGATGTTCATTATTCTTATGGAATTTCCTGCGCAGGTTGTCACGGCGGCGATTCAAAATCAGACGATCAGGAAATAGCCATGAGCAAGGTTAGAGGATTTATAGGAGTGCCTGCTAAAAAAGATAGATATCTTGTTTGTATAAGATGCCACGATGATCAAAAAATTATGGACTCTTATGGTTACAAAAAAACAGCTAACCAATATCAGCTTCTAAAAAGCTCGGTTCATTACCAGCAGTCTTATAACAATGAAGGGCCAGTTGCAGATTGCATTACCTGTCATGAAGTACATAAAATTGTAAAAGTAACAAATCCTATATCCCCTGTTTATCCGACTAATGTTGTTGCACTTTGCGGAGGCTGCCACAGCAACGCCTCATTTATGAAACTCTACAACCCGGCACTCCCGGTTGACCAGGTTGCAAAATATAAAACAAGTATTCACGGAATAAAAAATTTAAAAGGCGACATAAATGTTGCTGAATGCGAAAGCTGTCATGGCAGTCATGGAATCAGGGCAGTTAATGATCCTTTCTCAAATGTATATCCTACAAATATTCCAAAGGTCTGTTCAACTTGCCATAGTGATAAAGTAAAGATGGCTCAATATAAAATTCCTACCAACCAATACAGCTTGTATGTAAAAAGTGTTCATGGCATCGCACTTCTAGAAAAAGGAGATCTTGGTGCTCCATCTTGCAATGATTGTCATGGCAATCATGGCGCAGTTCCGCCAGGTGTAGAATCAATTTCAAAAGTTTGCGGAAGCTGTCATACTTTAAATATGGAGCTGTTCGAAAAAAGTATTCACAAACAAGCATTTGATAAAGAAAATTTACCTGAATGCGAAACTTGTCATGGCAACCATGGAATAACAAATGCAACAGATGAATTGCTCGGAACAGGTGAAAATTCTGTATGTATTAAATGCCACAGACCTAATGACAACGGTTATAAAATTGCTGGCAATATGAAAAGCCTGGTTGATAGTTTAAAGATTGAAGAAATAAAAGCAAAAAAAATAATTGATGAAGCAAATCAAAAAGGAATGGATGTATCAGACGCGCAATACTCATTAAAGGATATAAGACAAATATTAATTCAATCTAGAACAACACTTCACAGTTTTGACGAGAAGAAATTTGATACTGAAATAAAATCCGGGTTTGAAATTACACGGGATGCAAATGCAGAGGGAGTAAACGCAATAGATGATTATTATTTTAGAAGAAAAGGTTTGGCCGTTTCAACATTGATAGTAACCCTGCTGGTTATAGGATTATACTTTAAGATTAAGAAGCTAGAGAAAAAAGAAAGTTAATAACGCAATTAAAAAAAATCATTCATCTCTCCTAATCACTGAATGATTAATAATTTAATATTATTAAGAGGTGCAGCAATGAATGAAAACATAGAAACAACCGGCAACCAGGACAAGGACAATACTGAGCTTATAAAAAATCTTCAGGCGAGATTAACACAGCTTGAGAACCAATTGAATGTCAGAACTACTCCGGCGGAAACGGAAGAGACGCAATCACTAAAGGTACCTGAAAAAGAAAAAGATGAATTTGAATTTAGAGTAACTGAATTTTGGCTGCCGAAACTCGGAATTTTTATTTTTATAATCGGATGTATTTTCTGCCTGACACTTCCCTTTGATGGAATCAACGCAGTAATTCCTTCCATCTGCGGATACGCATTAGCATTGGCAATAATGTATTTGGGATTTTACAGTAAAAAATCTTTTGCTCAATTATCCGGTTATTTTATAGGCGGCAGTGCTGCTATAGCTTATCTGTCAACATTAAGGTTGTACTTTTTTGGTTCACAGCATGTGTTCAGCAGCTGGGTAGTCGAGCTTATAGGATTACTATTTGTGGTATCAACAACCTTATGGTACGCAGTAAAAAATAAATCTGTTTACTTAGCAATATTAGGAATTTTCCTGGGGTTTTTTACTTCAATGACTATAGAAAACTTTTATCTTTTTTTCATTGCAATTTTAGCTTCGTCATCATTTTCCGTTTATTTATTTTTAAAAAATAATTGGCAGAGCCAATTGGTATTTGCAATTGTATTGGCTTACCTGACGCATTTTCTCTGGTTTGTTTACAATCCATTTTTTGAAACGACTTATCCCCTATTAAAAAATGAAATCAATTTAATATTTATTATCTGTTATAATTTAATTTTTGCAACGGCAATACTTAACAGGAAAGAAAATAAATCGGAAGAGTTCTTAGATATAACCAGTTCATTGCTGAATTGTGCTGCCGGTTATGGATTATTTTTAATAATTACACTATTAAATTCTACACCTCAATTCGGAATATTCCATTTTGCTGCTTCTGTAGCATTCTTAACAGTGGCGATACTTTTTTGGGTTAAAGAAAAAAGTTTATTCTCAACATTTATCTATGCAATGACAGGCTATGCTGCAATAAGTGTTGCAATTATTTATCAGTTCGATAAACCATTGAATATGATTTTACTTTGCTGGCAAAGCATACTGGTTCTTTCAACAGCAATATGGTTTAAATCAAGATTTATTATCATAGCAAATTTCATAATCTTTTTTATTGTGCTGATATCATATCTTGCAAATTATTTTTCATTACAGACAGAAGGTATTAGTTTTGGCCTAACAGCCTTAATCAGCGCAAGAATATTAAACTGGCAGAAAGAAAGACTTGAATTAAAAACCGACCAGATGAGAAATGCATATTTAATAATAGCACTTTTCTGGATACCCTACGTATTTTATTGTGTTCTTCCAAATGTATACACAGGCTTAGCTCTTCTTGTACTAGCACTAGCTTATTTTGGTATGAGCAAGTTATTGAGAAATCTTAAATACAGATTGATGGCGGTTATGACTTTACTTATCACGGTATTTTATTTAATGGTTTTTGGAATTACAAATCCTGAAATAACTTATAAGATAATCTCATTTCTTGCAGCAGGTATTGTTTTGATTATAACTTCTGCAGCATTCAGCAGGATAAAAGCCAAAACAAAAAGTGAAGTAAAGTTAAAGATGTAGAAATTAATCAATAATTTAATTGTCCTATTTTTATGTCGAAATAAATGATTGTAAACTAAAGTTATATTTAGTATTTAATCAGTAATGTTTCGTTTTCTTAGTGCAGCTGCTACTGAAACGAGTTTTCTAAGTAGTTTTATTTAAGCTAATCGTAATCTCTTCAGTGTAAGATTGGCAGATTAATTTATATCTCATTTATAAACATCTCCTACCTTCTCCAAAAAGATATTTTAAATAATCGTTTGAAAAATATTTTTTTTAAATTAAAAAAAAGTAATTTAGCAAAAGATTATGATGTGGCTAATTAAAACTTTCCAGATTTATTATTTTAATTGTACAATCATCTATTTAATAAATTAATCAGAGGTGAAATATGAAAAAAATATGTCGGCAATTTTTCTTATTTGTTTTTTTGTTGTCGGGCGGAATATTAGCACAAAATTCTTCGGGAATTGAAGTAGAAAATATTGCTATTTGTACTTCGATTGAAAACAGGCAGCCGGTTGGAACTGATTCTGTTTTTACAGCCGACACGGGGAAATTATATTGCTTTACAAAACTTAGCAGTCAAACTGATTCGTCTGAAATTTCTCATGTCTGGTTTTATCAAGACAAACAAATGGCAAAAATTGAATTTACCGATTAAAGCAAAATCATGGCGGACATGGTCTGCTAAAACAATTATGCCGGCGTGGAAAGGTAATTGGCGAGTCGAAGTACAAGGTTCCGAAGGAAATGTTATTAGGAGTATATCCTTCAGATTAAAGTAGAATAAGATTTTATTATGCCTGAAAATATTTTAACTTTTGCATTAACAGTGTTTATGGGATTCTTTGCAATAATGAATCCCATTGCCAACACACCTGTATTTTTAGGATTGGTTGGCGATAAAAATGAAAAAGAAAAAAAATCAATTGCAAAAACATCTTGCTTAACTGCATTTTTTATTGTGCTCTGCTTTGTAATACTTGGTAAATATATTTTTGAATTATTCGGAATTACAATTCCAGCTTTTAAAATTACCGGCGGCATATTATTATTTTACGTTGGGTTTGAAATGCTTCAGTCTAAAAAATCTAAAATACATCACCAGGAAGATATTGAACCTGACGAAGGAGTTGCAATTTCCCCACTCGCAATTCCAATATTAGCAGGGCCGGGGACAATAGTTACAGCCATGAATTTTATTACTAATGGTTCACTTGTTCATCTTATAACGGTTATTGTGATTTTCTCGTTGATGATTTATCTAACTTATTTAGCTTTTACTTTAAGTGAATTGATTTTAAAAAAACTTGGCAATAATTTGATTATGGTTATTGGAAAAATAATGGGGTTAATTCTCGCGATAATTGGAACTGGAATGACAATCGAAGGGATAAAACTTTCTTTCAATTTATAAATTATAATCGGGTGTGATTAATTGTACTTAATTATTACAAAAGTAATATCATCCGTTTGCTGACTACCTCCTAACCATTCATTTATTGCGGCCTTTAACTTCATTATAATTTCTTCCGGTGATCTTTTTCTATGCTGAAATAAAAGTTCTTTGACTCTTTCGTATTCAAACATCACCTTTTCTTTATTAAATAATTCAGGCAAGCCGTCACTTAACAAAATTAATAAATCGCCTGAGTTCATGTTTAAAGTTTGTATTTCAAAATTCATTTTATCCGTAGCTCCCAAAGGCATTCTTTTTATTGTGATTTCTTCCAATCGATCGAACTCATTTCTAAAAATAATTATGGGCGGCATTCCAGCGGAAGATAATTCTACTGAATATTCGATTTAACTTTAAAAGTGTTAATCCCATATACAGATTTCCAAGCTTCATCGATAAAAGTATTTTGTTTATTTCTTCCAATGTTTCAGAAACAGATAATTTTGTACTGTATTCATATAACAGGCTTTTAACAATGGCGACCAAAGTACCTGCCTTTATTCCGTGTCCGGTGGCATCCCCGGCAGCCACTATGATCGATTCAGAATCAGCTTTAATAAAATCATAATAGTCGCCTCCAACTTCAGAAGCTGATTCCATAAAAGCAGCTAAATCCATTTGCTGAAATTTGGGAAGCGTTTTAGGGAGTAAAGACAATTGTAAAGCTCTGGCTGATTCTAATTCCTTACTCTTTCTTTCATTTTCAACTTCAATTATTCTTCTTTCCAATTCAAGCTTATGAGCAATTCTTTCCTGTTCAATTGTTTTTTCGGAAAGTTCTTTTACTTTTATAAGCTGATTTTCAAGATTTTTATTAGTTAATGAAAAATTGTAAGAAAGAAATATAGACATTGAGATTGCAAGGCCAAGCATTCCATAAACAAATATTTGACTGGTGTTGAAGATTGGATTAATGATTTGAAAGTCGGTTAGTATTTGAAGACCGATAAACGCAAATAAAAACAAAAACCCCAGGAGCATAATCCAGCCGCCTTGTTTAGATGGATTGAGTTTTGGAAAAAATAGAAGTCAAAACCAAATCCAGCATAGTAATAGCAAAGAAAACATAGTTTGAGTTAGTTGTGTCACCGCCCGGATTAAGAAATGAATAGATACTTAAACCGATAAAAATAATAAGATAAATTAACCATCGCTTGGGAAGTCTATCATAATTTATTTCGTAACCCATCAGCAATCCAAAAAATATTGCCACCGGTACTGACAGATTATTCAATCTATAAAATAATATTATAGAAATGGGGTCTGTAGAAATATTTTTCTGATAACCAAAATATGTTATGCCGCCAAAACCAAGAATGCAAATTGCATAAAATAAATTTTCCTTTAGTTTAGGATAAAAGCCGTAAAGCATTATGTGAAGCATAAATAAAATTAGCGGGATGATGGTGAAAATCATTTGTCTCAAAGTCATTAGGTAAGTCTGGTTGTATACATTTGATAAAGTAGTATTCACATCTTTCATCAGTAAAAGGAAACCCGGATTAAATCCTAGCTTTTCCTGCTCTTGAGTGTTGTAATTTGCATACCGGATTGCAAGAAGCTGATTTTCTTTTGGTTCTATTCTTAATTCTCGCCAAATTCTGGCTTGTTCAGGTTTAAATTCTTTTTCTGACTTCCCTACTCTCCCAAATGAATAAACATATTTACCATTGTAATAAATTTCAGATGCACCAAATTGATTTACCGAAATAGCCAGAGTTTTATTCCAAATGGATGAATCTGCTTTAAAGTGTAATCTGAACCAGCCTACATTTTTCCATTTTAGCTCCGGACTGTCTTTCCATCTTAGATAAGAATCTACCGTCTGCCAGCTGCTGTCGTCAAAATTTGCTTCAGCCCATTCAGACTTATCACCGGAATGATATTTCCAGAAATTATCTGCTATGAAAATTTCTCTGTCTGGACGAAAACGGTTTTGATTTAGAACGACAACACCATCTTTAAATGTGTTCTTCCAATCATAAACATTAATTTTAATTGTGGTGTCATTCTTTACTTTTAGATTAAGATTGTTAAATAAAGTTCTATTTTTATTTAACGCTTCCTGCCACCATGTGCCGGTAGTAATTTTAAATTCTAAATTATATCCATTTTCTAACAGGAACGTTCTTTCAAATGTACTGTCATTGACTTTATTCAGTCGAACTATATTTGGTTTCCAATCTCCGAATTCGGATTGATTTCCGGTTATAAAAACATTCTTATTATCAATGGAGTTTTTTAGGATAACTTGAAAAGTTATTTTGTGTGATTTTGATTCTAATAAGTTACAGCTGACAAATAGAATTGAAATGACAAATATGCTAAAATTTAAATTTTTTAATAAAGACTTAAGTGGAAGTTTTGGAATAGATTTTATCGAACTTATTTCCCCTTTATGCATGGCTTTACATACTTCCTATTATCAATTAATAATTTCGATGATTAAAATTCTCTAAAAATATTCTGATAGTCAATTGATATTATTTAAAATTAGTCATAATTCAAAATCAAAATAAATGAATGTCATTCGTTACATAAATTTATTCCATGCACACCAAATTTTAATTATATTTAAATTAAAGTCTAATAAAACTCTATGAGGAAATATGTCTAAGATGCATATTGGAACTTGCAGTTGGAAGTATGATTCATGGAAAGAAATTGTTTATCCAGAGACAAATGATATTAATTTTCTTAAAGAGTACTCAAAGCATTTTGATACTGTAGAAATTGATCAATGGTTTTGGTCTTTATTCGACAACAAAGTTGTTTTACCCGATAGTAAAACAGTGAAAGAGTATAAGAATTCTGTTCCTTCCGATTTCAAATTTACAATTAAGGTTCCAAACTCAATAACACTTACACATCCTTACAGCAGCACTAAAAATGTATTGCCGGCTCCGAATAAGAATTTTTTATCAGCTGAATTATTTGAAACATTTTTACAGAAATTAAAGCCTATTGAAAAACAAATAGGCTGTTTAATGCTTCAGTTTGAATATATGAATAAACAAAAAATGCCGTCGCTTCATATATTTCAGAACAAACTTTTTGATTTCATAAATGAATTGCCAAAATCTATTCCGCCGATTGCTGTAGAAATTAGAAATCCAAATTATCTAACTGAAAATTATTTTAAGTTTTTATATGATTTAAATATTTATCACGTTTTTTTGGAAGGCTATTTCATGCCATCCATACATTCGGTATTTGAAAATAATAAAGATTATATAAAGAAATTAACAGTAATTCGACTGCATGGCCCCGATAGAAGCGGCATTGAAAAAATTAGCAATAAAATCTGGAATAAAATTTATATTAACCGTGATGAAAATTTGCAAATGATAATCCAACTGATTAAAGAATTGATGACTCAGGAAGTAGATATTTATTTAAATGTAAATAATCATTTTGAAGGATCTGCACCGCTTACGATTAATAAAATAAAAAACCTTTTGGATAAGCAAAAAGTAAACTTGAATCTTAATACTAAAGACAATTAGTGAAGTTAAAATTATAAAGAATCTTCTTAATTGTTTTTTGCTTTTTCTAGATTGATTAAACAACTCATTTTATTAATAGCATCTTTTTTACTTGTGAAAAATTTCCGGCCTGAAGCTTATACAAATAAATTCCGCTTGGTAAATTAGCGGCATTAAAATCTGCAGAATAATTGCCTGCCTCCATCTGTTTGTTCACCAAAGTCTTTACTTGCTGCCCAAGTATATTATAAATCTGCAGTTTTACGATTTGAGAGGAAGGCACAGAAAAATAAATTTTAGTTACTGGATTAAATGGATTTGGAAAATTCTGCGCCAGATAGAAGACTTTAGGTAAAACGTTTTTGTATTTATCGACACCGGTTACAAAATCTACTTTAAAATTCCATGTTTCTGTCCATGAGCTATAAACGGAATTGACTGATGATGAAACCCTCCAATAATAATTTGTACTATCCGGATTTTGAATTGTTAAAAAAGAAGATTTCAATGTTGAATCTATAATTATATTGCTAAACATACTGTCCTCAGAAACCTGTACTTTAAAAAAGTCATATAGACCTTGTCCGGTCCATTTCAATAAAAGTGAATCATTTTCTTGAATCCTAATTGTGGAATATCTCGTTGGTTCAAATGGAATAGGTATATTCGAATTCGGAGTAACATCTGGTTCACCAAAACAAATTTCACCAAATTCCCGAACCGTACACATTAATTCCTTTTTATTTTCATCATAAGTTGTTGGCAATAAACTGAATTGGTGGTTAATTGAATCTCTAATATAAAATGATGCACTGGCCGGATGCAAAATTTCCGGGTATTTTGTCAGATCAAGATGAAAGATTGCTTTCTGATTTTCCACACCGGCAAAATTAGTATAGTTAATGGTAACTTTGTATATGAAAGGAACTTTGTCGCTAAATTTAGAATCTTTTGGGCCGTAAGGTATGCGAGTCAAAGTTGCTCCCATGTACGGAGCATTATTTAACGAATCATAATGAACAATGATCCCGGTATTTTTTGTATGGTTGTTGTCCGGGTAATTATTTCCCTCAACAATATTATCTAAAAAGTCAGATGGTTTTTGTACATATTCTTTCCACGGCAATTTTGACGCGCGGTATGCTAATATGTTTTCAGGCAAACTTATAACTAGCGCTAACGATCCATCATCATGCGATTCGACAATCTGATGGCGAACTGGACTAAATGCAGGCGGATACAATGCTCCATAGGAGATGAACCATCCTCCATTAGAAAGCTTTTCTGCATTTCCGGCTAACGCTGAAGCTATCTTACCAATTGATGAAGGATAATGAAATTCACTAACCAACGTTGCGGTTTTATTAGTTTCATCAACATTGTATTCCGCTGCCCGCGAATCCTTATATAAATCTGCATTATCAAAAATCGAAATGTTTCCGTTAGTAAGTTTTTTAACGTTGTGCTGTCTGGAATAATAAAATGGAGCATGTTCAGAATGTTCATTTATAAAAGTAAATTCCTTGCTCTTACCTCCCATGCGCCATAATATTTTTCCCGATGATCTATCTATTTTCATAATTTCGCTTAGCTCTCTAAAAGAAGCTAATATGTTGCCGTCAAAATCAAGATCAAATCCATTGAGAGTTGCGTAATGAACCTGATTTTGTGTTAAATCAACATCGCTGCTGTCGGGGCTGTCTGTACTGTTTGTAATAGGAATATAATCAAGATTGCGCCATTCAAAAACTACATTCTTATCTCTATCCTGCTCCTGAATAATATCGATAACCAAAGTTGCGTTGGGCTGTCCGCCTTCTACAACTTTACTCATGTCAAAAGGAATTTTATGATACGACATAAGCATTGCATGGCCATTAGGCAAATAATAAAATTCATGGAAATCTGTTTCATATCCATTCTTCATCTGGAAACTGTCTATGATTGCAAAGGTGCTGTCCATAACATAATGTTTTAATTGTTCATTCACTCCTGGAACTATGCCTGAAAAATCACCAAATGCGTAAGACAAATAGCCGTTTGGTTGAACTTTAAAGTCAAACGGTGCACCATTAACTCTTACAGAATCTACGATGCTTCCCATTTTGTCAAGAATAAAAATATAGTTTGCAAATTTATGGGTTGGAGCATTTCTATCCCAGGTTGCTAAAAATATATAACCATCGGAAGGATTATTTATTGAGTCCACAGTAATAGTCGGCAGTGGTAGGTACTCATTTGGGGAAATTGAATTTTTCTGAAAAGAAGAATAAGTATTGCTTGAGTTTTGATAGATGCTTGATTCCTCTGCATTTTCAGAAACAGATCCGTTTATTATAAAAAAATCAAATGAACATTCAGGAAGATTTAAACCGGAATTAGTTTTAATACCTTCTTTTAATTGTACCCTAACTGTCTCGCCAAAATTAAATGCGGTCATTGGATTAAATACTAATGTTTTTTTATCATCTGATAAAATAAAATTTCCTTCATGCTTACCGCTAATTGAACCCACAACAAAAATAGTATTAGATGAGATTGTCTGTTCGTTAATAATTTCTCCAAATCGTATAATAATATTAGTGCTTGGTGAAACCATTGTAGATTGGGGAACAGGATATAAATATTGGAATTCGTGATGACCGGAATCGTTTTTTGCATAGATTTTTATTAAAGAAAAAAACATGAATAAGATAATTACAAGTATTCTATATGTTCCTGATTTGTAAATACTACTTTTCCAAAAATTAGTTTTCATTAATCCTCCCAAATTTTAAACTCAAAGGTAAAATTAAAAATTTTAATGTTAAGAAATTTTCTATTTGATTAAAACCATCTTTTTTGTGTCCGAGAAATTATTATCGTCATTTAATCCTTCAGCAATAATTTTGTAATAATAAACTCCAGACGAAAATTCAACTGCATTCCAGTTAGTGCTATGAATGCCCGCATTTTGCACTCTATCAATCAAAGTTGTGATTTCTTTTCCGAGAATATCATAGACCACTATTCTCACCTTACTTTCACTTGGCAATGAATAATAAATATTAGTTGTTGGGTTAAATGGATTCGGGAAGTTCTGGAATAACTTATAGTTATGCGGATTAGTTGAATTCTCTTCATGTACATTTGTAGTTGAATTCCCAACCAAAATTATCGGCAATGAAGCCATTTCATTTGATTTGAAAGCAACAATATAAGCTGTATCTCTCACTTCAAATTCGTCTAATTTTTGAAAGTTAAAATGCAAATAAATTTCTTTTCCAGGTAAAATATCAATAGGGAAATCATCAATCACCTTAAAATTTTTCGATTTATAAAATATTCCACCTATTTGAAGAGAAGTTGAAGAATTATTTTTTATCGAAATTGAATCAGCTAAAACTGATGCCACTGACGAATTGGTGAATAATAATGAGTCTTTATTGGCAGTGATTATTTTTGTTTTCCATGGAAATTTAAATGCTCTGTAGCTATAAATGAAACTTGAACTAATTAGGGAATCATTGTTTATAGTATTGCCATCGTTATCAACTTCGCTCATATAAAAAGATTTTCGCCCGGTGTTTCCCCATCCAATGATATAATTACCGCTTGAAGATGTTTGAATATTACCCATGTTTTTAGATCTGACTTCCGGAGAATGCGAAATTGATTTAATTAAGTTAATGGATTTATTTTCTTCATTTAAATTAAAAATTAATGCACGAGTATTTTGATTTGTATCAAACTTCCGATTATCGAAAACTGACAATTTGTTATCATCTACAAGCCGGGCATCATGCTGCTGTTTAAACTCGGAGTTACTGCCGATAATTGAGAATTCATCATTGTAGCCGCCAAGCCGCCAAATTATATTTCCTGTATTACGATTAACTTCGGTAATTTCATTTAAATTTTTTGCTGAAAAAATTATTTTGTTTTCATCTATAACATCAATAGAATTAATATGACAGTATTCAACAGTATGCTGAAAAAAATCAACAAAACTAGAATCAGCATCTGTAATTTTATAATGATCCCAGCTTCGCCATTGCCAAACAACCACTTTATCTTCATTTATTTCTTGAATTACACATCCGAATACTACTGCTGCAGTATCGCCTCCCTTTTTAACTGTGTCCATATTTACAGCTTGCGGATCAAATGAAAGAAGAAACGCGTGTCCGTTTGGCAAAACCTGAAGTTCATGAAAATTAGTTGAATATCCATTTTTACAATAAAAACTATCCACTATTTGATAAAGACTATCCATTCCATAAAAAATGCCTTTATCAGAATCATAATAAGTTAACATCCCCGATTCTTGTATTTTAAAATCATACAATCTAGCAGAAGTACGATTGTAATATTGAGGAATGCCCTGCTCGGTAATTATTGTTAAATAATCAGATGCACTTTGATTTATGCCTATAAAATAAGAACCTTTATTTTCAGCATTTTTATTTAAATAAACTTTGGGGAAATCTGCCGGAAAAATTAATGTGGAATCTAAAACTGTTTGAGAGTGAACTAGGAATTCTTTGCTTTTTATTATTATGATTATTTTCGGAAATTTGAGCAAAGTCAGATTTTTGGATCGATGAACTTTTTGAAATATAAAAATAAAAACTAAGCGTATCTACATTTTTATTTGTAACTGTTTTTAAACCTTTTGATAAGCTAACCGTTACCTTTTCACTATTTTCAAATGGAGTATTGGCTGCAAACACTATAGTTTTAAAATTTTTAGTTAAATACAATGACCCCGAATGACGTCCGCTTTTACTTCCTTGAACATTTATTATTGAAGTATCATTAAGATTAAAATTACCAAATGCCTCGCCAAACCTTATGATAATATTAGTTTGGGGAGTAAGCATGCTTGAACCCGGAAGAGGTGAAATATATTCGAATTTTTCTGTATTATAATTAGTTTGCGAGTAACTAAAACCAAATAAACAAATAACTATTAAAAGTGATGAAAATTTCAATATTTTTTTAAGGGATAAATTTTTAACTGTTTTAGAAAAAAGAGATATAAACTTTTTACTGCTAAATATAATTATTACTTAAAGAAAGTTGAAAAGGGATCAGTAAAAAAGTCAACTCATAATTTTAAATTATTCCTATTTTCATTAGAACCATTCAGAATAATTTAACATTCGTAAATATTAGAAAAAAAGAGGTAATTCTTTTGCACTATTGCAAAAACCTTTAAATTTTAAGTAAATAAATCAGATTAATTATGGCAATATATTTGCTTTATTAAGTCGAGAATATATATATACTTATACTACTTCGCGACTTTAATTAAAAAAAAATTTTAATCCGCATGAGTAAATGCTGCTTTTCAAAACTGTATAATAATTCCGGCCGACCTTTTATGAAAAATTCGAATCCGAATTGTGCTGCAATTTTAGAATTAACTGAAGTCAGATACAACGCATTTTATAAATTCAGTTCTAGCATTGCGAGCCTAATATGATAATAATCGATTTAATTTATAATCTTTCTGTATTAGTAGCATTAAGTGTTTTATCGGGATTTATCGATTTAAGGTTTAATCGAACAAAACTCAAGGGTAAAATTTTACAAGGTTCTCTCTTTGGAATTACAGCAATCATTGGAATGTTATATCCTTTTCATTTAACTGAGGGGATTATCTTTGATGGAAGATCAATTGTCATAAGCCTTTGTACTTTATTCTTCGGTCCTGTTTCTGGAGCAATAGCTTCAGTCGTTGGGATTGTTTTTAGAATTTATCTTGGCGGAGGTGGAGCCTTAACCGGATCATTTGTGATTCTTTTTTCTTTTTTGATCGGGCTTTTTTTCTATCAAAAGAAAATTAAAGATAGTGAGAAGATACTGACAAATTTACAATTATACATTTTTGGCTTAACTGTAAATGTAGTTATGCTGCTTTTATTTTTATTTCTTCCCTTCGAAGAAAAAATCGAAATGTATAAAATTATTTTACCCACAATATTAGGCGTCTATCCATTTGCCACTATGCTTATCGGCAAAATCCTTTTAGATCAGGAAGAAAAGCAAAATTATATTACTAAAATTACTGCAAGTGAAGAGCGTTGGCAATTTGCGTTGGAAGGTGCCGGTGATGGAGTTTGGGATTGGGATGCAAAAACAAATACAGTTTTTTTCTCTCATCAGTGGAAAGCTATGCTGGGATATTCAGAAAACGATATTAGTAATACATTTCAATCTTGGGAGAAATTATTACATCCGGATGACAAAAAAGATGTCTTCGAAAAATTAGATAATCATTTCAAGGGCAATACACCATTATATCAAAGCGAACAAAGATTAAAATGTAAAAATGGTTCTTACAAATGGATATTAGACAGAGGCAAAGTAATTAAATGGGATGAAGAAGGAAAACCATTAAGAATAATCGGAACTCATACTGACATTTCTGAAAGTAAACTCGCTGAAAAAGCCTTAAAAGATAGTGAGGAGAAATATCGAACCATTTTAAAAACTGCTATAGACGGATTTTGGTTGGTAGATATTAACGGCAAACTAGTCGAAGTGAATGATACCTATTGTAGAATGAGCGGTTACACTATGCAAGAGATTCTGTTTAAGAACGTTTCAGATTTGGATTGTAATGAAACAAATCTGGATGTGGTAGAACATAACAAAAGGATTAAGGATAAAGGTGAAGACCGCTTTGAAACAAAACACCGCCGCAAAGATGGAAGTATTTTTGATGTTGAAGTGAATGTACAATATAAAGATACCGCTGGCGGACGCTGGATTGCTTTCCTTAAAGATATCACTGAAAAAAAAGCTGCAGAAAAATCATTAACCGAAAGTCAAGAAAGATTCAAGCTTGCATTTGAAACCAGCCCGGATGCTGTTAATATAAATCGTTTAAATGACGGAATGTATCTGGAAATTAATGATGGTTTCACTAGAATTACAGGATTTGAGAGAGAAGATGTTATAGGGAAAACTTCTTTGGAAATTAATATTTGGGATAACCCCGAAGATAGGTTAAAGTTAGTTTCAGGCATACAACAGTTTGGCCATGTAAATAACCTTGAAGCAAAGTTTAGATTGAAAAATGGAGATGTCATTTATGGATTGATGTCCGCCTCAATTATCACGTTAAAAAATGAACCACATATACTGACAATTACAAGAGACATAACTGATCGAAAATATGCTGAAGAAAAAATTAGGGAGAATGAAGAAATTTTCAGAGAATTAATGAAACATTCCCCTGTCTATATATTTTTTAAGGATGAAAATATCCGATCAATTAGACTCAGTAGTAATTATGAACAAATGCTTAATATGCCGATGAATGAAATTTTAGGCAAAAATATGTTCGAAATTTTCCCTACCGAACTAGCAAAAAACATAGTGGAAGCGGACAGGCAGATATTAAATAACGGCGAGCTCATAAAAGTAGATGAAGAATTAAATGGACGCTATTATACGACTATAAAGTTTCCAATTAAAATCGAAGGCAAGCCGCGATACCTCGCGGGATTCACAATAGATATTACTGAAAGGAAAAAAACCGAAGAAATATTAAAAGCAAACGAAGAAAAAATGCGTACCATTGTTGAAGGAACTCCTCATCTTTTTTTCTATACACAAAACTCTGAAGCAGAATTAACTTATATTTCACCGACTGTGCAAAAAATCTCAGGATACTCCGTGGAAGCATGGATGAATACAAAAGATTGGTTTACTACAAATTCTAAGTTTAATACAGTCGCCAGAAAAAAAACAGCCGAACATTTACAAGGTAAGCTTTCGACAGAACCGATAACCATTGAAATTGCACATGCAGACGGACACATAGTTACTCTAGAGGTATTTGAAACACCTATTTTTAAGGATGGAAAAGTAGTCGGCTTACAGGGCGTCGCTCATGATATTAGCGATCGGAAAAAAGCCGAAGAGGAGATTAGAAAATTATATCGCGGCATTGAACAGAGCCCAGCGTCAATTATTATTACCGATATAAATGGGAAAATAGAGTATGTAAATAAAAAATTCTGTGAAGTAACAGGTTTTGAAGAAGATGAAATTATTGGAAAAGATCAGAGCGTATTTACGACCGGAGAAAAATCAGAAGAAGAGGATGCCGAAATGTGGAAGACAATTCTTTCCGGAAACGACTGGCAGGGTGAATTTCATAATCGAAAGAAGAACGGGGAACTATTTTGGGAATCAGCTTCAATATCTCCAATCCAAAATGAAAATGGAGAGATCACACACTTTATCGAAATAAAAGAAGATATAAGTGAAAAAAAGAAAATGATCAATGAAATAATTGAAGCCAAAAATAAAGCCGAAGAAATGAATAAGCTAAAATCTAACTTCCTTGCTAATATGAGTCATGAATTGCGAACACCTTTGGTTGGCATATTAGGCTTTGCAGACTTCCTAAGAAATGAGGCAGAATCTAATGAAATAAAAACTGCAGCAGAGACTATTTTTAACAGCGGTGCGCGATTATCTGAGACATTAAATCTGATTCTCGATATTTCAAAATTCGAAAGTGAAAATAAGGATGTAAATTATCAGCAAATAGATTTGATAAAAATCGCTAATGAGATATTTGATTTATTCAAGGAAACCGCTCGCAAAAAAAATCTGGAATTGAAATTATTATTTAATTGTGATCCTATCATTTTAAATTTTGATGAACGTGCCTTCCGTTCCATTATTAATAATCTTGTAAATAATGCAATTAAGTTTACAAGTTCGGGAGGAGTTACCGTATCTTTTAATCTTGATAATGATTTTGTAGAAATCAAAGTTACTGATACTGGAATTGGAATTGCAGAAAAAGATCAGCAAATAATTTTTGAAGAATTTAGACAAGCGAGCGAAGGCTACAGCAGAAATTTTGAAGGTTCTGGATTAGGATTACACATCACAAAAAAATTAGTTGAGAAATTCAGTGGAAACATTTCAATTGAAAGTCAGCTAGGGAAAGGTTCATCCTTTATTGTTAAACTTCCCAACAATATGTCTGTTGTAAAAGAAGAAATCGAGAATCCGAAAATTGAAAATGAAATATCTAAAATTATAAAAGAGAAAAAAGTAAAACCATTGGCCTTGTTAGTTGATGATGATCCAAATGTTTTTAAAATTATGTCAAAGTACGCTAACGACTATTTAGAATTGGAAACTGCAATAAACGCATTACATGCAATTGATATGGTAAAAAAGAAAAAATACAGCATAATATTTATGGATATCAATTTAAAATCCGGAATGGACGGCAAACAAGCCACTAAAATAATCAGAAGAATAAAAGGATATGAAACAATTCCAATCATAGCAACAACTGCCTTTGCAATGATTGACGATAAAGAAGAATTTCTTTCAGCTGGATGCTCACATTATCTTTCAAAGCCATTCTTCAAACGTGATTTTATTGAACTAATAGATGAAGTATTAAAATCTGTTTAATAGAATAATCCGATTTTATTATTCATATATTGCTGTTGCTCTTATATTATCAAAACTGTCCTACTCCCTACCCTGTCCCTACTATTATCAGAGAAATTTTCAAAACCTCTTTAAAATAAAAAATGCGAAAATTAAATTTTTTCGCATCTTTTTGAGCTGGTGATGGGACTCGAACCCGCAACCTGCTGATTACAAAGCAGAGGGATTATCCATTTAAATTTCTATATATCGGCTATTTTTAACGATTAGGTACAGAGTAGGTACACTCCAATTTAAGGAGTTGTAATATGTTTCTTACAAAAAATTCACAATCCCCGTACTACCAAATAATTTATTTTGTTAATGGTAAAAGAACTAAAAAATCAACTAAAACATCTTTAAAAAAGGAAGCAGAAAAATATTTATTAAATTTTCAAATTCAATTTAATCCAAACCAAAACATTCAAAAAATTAATAATATAAATCTCTCTGAACTTCAAAAAGAATATTTAGAATATATTTCTTCCACAAGATCAAAAAGTTATATAAGGTCTGTCAAACTATCATTTAAACAATTTCAGAATTTTTCAAATGACATTCCTTTAATTCGCATGGATGCAAAATTAATTGATAAATTTGTTACAAGTGTTTTTTCAAATTCAAAACACGCTGCAGCACTATATTATAGAACTCTTAAAGCAGCTTTTTCAAAAGCTGTTGATTGGAACTATTTAGAGATTAATCCATTCAAAAAAGTTAAGCTTCCCAAAATTCAAAAGAATAATCCTTTATTTATTACTATGGATGAATTCCATTTAATTATAGAAGCTACTCAAGAAATATATCTTAAAAATATTTTCTATACGGCATTATATACTGGTATGCGTTTAGGAGAAATTCTAAATATGAAGTGGAATTGGATTAATCTTAATGAGAAATATATTACCGTTAAATGTACTGAAGAGTTTTTAACCAAAAGCAAAAAAGATAGAATAATTCCAATTAATAATGTTTTGCTTCAAATATTATTAAATCAATATCCCAAAATCATAGATATAAATAATGATGATTATGTTTTCAATCGTTTAAAAGGTATAAAACTAAATGAAGATTTCATCAGCAAACAATTTAAAAAATCTGTTCGCGCTGCTGAATTAAATGATAAAATCCATTTCCATACTTTGCGCCATTCATTCGCTTCAAACTTAGTACAGAAAGGAGTTTCTCTTTATGTGGTTAAAGAATTATTAGGTCATGAAGATATTAAAACAACTCAAATATATTCTCATTTACAACAAGAAAATTTATATCAAGCAGTAAATTTATTATAGTTTCAAATTATTGTTCAATTTCATTAAATCTATTTTTATTCAAAGTATTATTTTTAATAGAATCATCCATATTTTTAGCTAAAAATTCATTAATTATTTTGAATTGTTGCTCATAAAGATGTAATGTAATCGGTGCTTTATTTCCATGAACTATATATAAAGATTATATAAGTTTTTATATTTCATTTAATTTTAGTAAACCTATATAAACCAATCGATTTTTACAAGAATTTATTATTTTTAGTCTGGTAAACTAAAATATTAATATATATTCCTTAATTATGAATTCACAATTATTTTTTTCACTTAATCTTGGAAAGGACTCATCTCCTTATAAATATTTACTTTTAAATAACATTGAATATAATGATGAAAGAAATGATGACAATAAATTTATTGCTTGGTGTGATGAAATAAATAAACCTGATCCATACGTAAGAGGCATTAT
>CAVSWT010000017.1:0-115828 GCA_963731745.1 uncultured Ignavibacteriales bacterium | reverse complement strand
GGCTGTCATCCCAAGATGAATTGTTAATTCCCAATGTATAGGTTGTTTGTGCATTTGAAAATTGAAACACTACTGCACATAAAAAAATCAAAAAGAAAATAACCCTTTTCATAATATAAGCCTCCAGTAAAAAATGGTAAGATTTAATTAACGGGTGTAAGAGATAGAAGAAACCGTCTATGTTCACATGCGTAAAAAAGAGAGAAATAGGTTCATTTAAATTTATTTTTTCCCTGTTGTGTAACTTAATGACAGCATTGTAAAATTATCTTTTCGAAATTTTCAGACACGAAAGTGCTTGAAGAAATCTCTTTCACGAAGGAAAACGAAGTGAATGATTCTTATTCACTGTAAAGCTGGGGGCAGTTAAGTCCCCATTCTCTTTTAACAGTTGACGCTGGATAATTAATTGCTTGGGCAGATTCTTCAATATTAAATTCGGTAGATAAAAGACATGGGGTGGTGTTGATAAATCTAAAATTTTATTAACTTAAGTGCCAACTAATCGCGCATATTCATAATAAATCCAGGAGGGTAAAATGGCTCGCAAAATAATTGGAGTTATTGTAGGATATATTGCTATGGCTGCTTTTGTATTTCTTTCATATACACTTTTATATCTAATTCTAGGCGCAGAAGGGGCTTTTGAACCTGAGTCATTCCATGTAAGCTTCACATGGATTATCCTAAGTATTATTTTAAGTTTTACTGCAGCACTATTTGGCGGATACATTTGTATGCTAATTGCCAAAGATAAAAAAGCCCCAATGGTTCTTGCTGCAATTGTTTTTGTTCTGGGGATAATTGTTGCTATACCTGCATTTGGAGGATATAATGAGGCTAACAATCAAATTAGGGAAACCAGTTTATCAAATTTTGAAGCGATGAATGAAGCTAAACAACCGGATTTCATTTTGGTTTTAACTCCGATAATTGGAGCTGTAGGTGTTATTGTTGGTTCTGGTTTTAAGAAAAAAAAA
This sequence comes from uncultured Ignavibacteriales bacterium, assembly GCA_963731745.1. Classification (GTDB taxonomy): domain Bacteria; phylum Bacteroidota; class Ignavibacteria; order Ignavibacteriales; family Ignavibacteriaceae; genus CAVSWT01. Next base: position 114,848 of record CAVSWT010000017.1, on the reverse strand, counting down.
TATCCTGAAATAGAACCGGCTTGAAACTAAAAACTTAATAAATTTTTTTATCGCACTTCTTTATAAAGGAAAATCAATGAAGACGGTATTTTCACTGTTATTAATTATTTTGACTGCAGGCTGCAGCCAAACGCCCGATTATGATGTAATTATTAGAAATGGAAATGTTTATGATGGGAGTGGCATTAAATCATACACAGCGGATGTGGCAATAAAAGGAGATACAATTGCTGCGATTGGCGATTTAAGTAATTCAAAAGGAACAACAGAAATTGATGCTTCCGGACTTGCTGTTAGTCCCGGCTTTATAAACATGTTAAGCTGGGCTAATGAATCATTGATTGAAGATGGAAAATCGCAAAGCGACATAAGGCAGGGTGTTACTCTTGAGGTTATGGGTGAAGGCTGGTCAATGGGACCTTTAAATGATAAGATGAAAAAAGAAACTGTTGAGGAAGAAGGCGATATTAAATACGATGTAAACTGGACAACATTAGATGAGTACTTAAAATATTTAGAACAAAAAGGAATTTCATGTAATGTTGCATCCTTTGTCGGGGCAGGCACCGTTAGAATTTATGAAATCGGATATGAAGATAGAGCTCCAAATGAAGAAGAGCTGGCAAAGATGAAAGATTTAGTAAAACAGGCAATGGAAGATGGCGCATTAGGAGTTGGCTCTGCTTTAATTTATGCTCCAAACTTTTATGCAAAGACTGACGAGCTTATCGAGCTATGTAAAACAGCTTCTCAATACGGAGGAATGTATATTTCTCATATCAGAAGTGAAGGGAATAAACTCCTTGAGGCTGCGGATGAATTAATTAAAATATCAAGAGAAGCAAATATTCCTGCCGAGATTTATCATATAAAAGCCGCGGGAAAATCCAATTGGAATAAACTTGATTCACTAATCGATAAAATAAATAAAGCGCGCGCAGAAGGGTTACACATTACTGCAGATATGTATACATACACAGCAGGTGAAACCGGACTTGATGCTGCAATGCCGCCATGGGTTCAAGAAGGCGGATTCAAACAATGGAAGAAGAATTTACAAGATCCGCAGATAAGAAAAAAAGTTTTAAAAGAAATGAGAACTCCAACAAATAAATGGGAAAATTTCTTTATTGCGTCAGGTTCACCAGATAATATTTTATTAGTCGGATTTAAAACAGACAGTTTAAAATATTTAACGGGAAAAACATTAAACGAAATTGCTGAGATGAGAGGAAAATCTCCCGCAGAAACAGCAATTGATTTAGTAATTGATGATGACAGCAGAGTTGGGACAGTTTATTTTTTAATGTCGGAAAAAAATATTGAAAAGAAAATTTCAATTCCATGGATTAGCTTTGGATCTGATGAAGCTTCATTAGCCCCGGAAGGAGTATTTCTAAAATCTAATCCTCATCCGCGTGCTTATGGAAATGTTGCCAGACTTCTGGGGAAATATGTTCGTGATGAAAAATTAATTCCACTTGAAGAAGCTGTTAGACGGCTTTCCGGTTTACCTGCGCAAAATCTTAAAATTAGAAAAAGAGGTTTGTTAAAGACCGGATATTTCGCAGACGTAGTTGTTTTTGATCCAACCAAAGTTCAAGACTATGCTACATACGCAAAGCCTCATCAATATTCTAAAGGAGTTATTGATGTTTTTGTAAATGGCGTTCAAGTTATTAAAGATGGAGATCACACGGGGAAAATGCCGGGCAGAGCAGTAAGAGGCCCAGGATGGAAGGGGAAAAAGTAACAATTAACGATTAGCAATTAATCTGTTGATTTAGATCATCAATCATTTTAAAAATATCTTAAATATTTTGTTTTTTTGTTAGAAGTATTTAAAATGATTTTTAAATTTTAAAATATGGATGATTTATTCTTACAAAATAGGGGTTGTTCTTAGAAGCTTGCCTCTTCGAATTAAAAAAAGGATCGATTATGAAGAATTTAGTTATTATTTTGTCTCTTCTATTCTTTAATATTTGCACCTGGGGACAACAAAATTTTCGTTATATCTCGCCTAAAAATAATGCAAAGCTGGTTTCGTTAAACACAAATTTGATTCTGCGCGCAGAAAATAAAATTGATTTCTCAAATATTAATAATTCCATAATTAATATTGTGGGAGAAAAAAGCGGAACTCATAAAGTTAAAATAAAATTATCCGATGACGGTAAAACGCTAATACTTGTTCCTGAAAAACAATTTTCACCAGACGAAGATGTAAGCGCTGTAATTAAATCCGGAATCAAAACAGAAACCGGCGCAGAAATTTTGCCTGTTTCTTTCCAATTTAAAACAACGCCCTTAAGTCAGCCTATTAAATTGGATCCGTTCTCAATAGTTGCAGACGGATTTAAATTGAAAACTTTTTCTAGATCTAATAATGAAAATAATTTGCAAAAGAAGATTGGATCAAATGAAGATTCATTGCCTTCAGATTTTCCACAAATAACAATCGACTCAGTAAACAATCCTGCCGACGGGAAAATATTTTTAGCAAACTTTCCGTTCGGAGTGAATGATTCAATCGGACATTTTTTGATGATTTTAAATAATGACGGTTCCGTTGATCGTTTTAAACGAATTGATAATCCGGGTTTTGATTTTAAAGTTCTGCCAAACGGTAATTTATCTTATGCAGAAGTAATCCAGCAGATTGGCGGTTATGCAAATGTAAGATGGATTGAAATGGATACTTCCCTAGTTCCAGTTGATACCTTTCAGTGCGGAAATGGTTACACTGCTGATCTTCACGAATTCAAATTATTACCAAACGGGCATGCAATATTAATGGCGTATGATCCAGAGCCTGTTGATATGAGTCTTGTTGTTGATGGAGGCGATCCAAATGCAACTGTTCTTGGATGCATTGTGCAGGAGCTCGATGCCGATAAAAATGTAATTTTTCAATGGAGAAGCTGGGATTATATTCCATTTGCAGATTCATATGAAAGCTTAACAACAGCAACGGTTGATTATCTTCATATGAATGGTGTAAGCGTTGATCTTGACGGCAACTATTTAATTTCTTGCAGGCAATTATCTCAAATTCTAAAGGTTGATAGAAGCTACAGGAGATGTTATATGGAAATTAGGCGGCAAGCAAAATGATTTCAGTTTCTTAAATGAAAATGAAGCTAACAGTCCGGATTATTTTTCATATCAGCATAACATAAGCGTTCTTCCCAACGGAAATTTAACATTATTTGATAATGGGAATCAGCATTCGCCTCAACATTCCAGGGCTGTTGAATATAAAATTGATGAAGTTAATAAAACCGCCGATATGGTTTGGGAATACAGGCATACTCCGGATATTTATTCAATGGCGATGGGTTCAGTTCAAAGGTTATCAAACGGTAATACGCTAATTGGATGGGGAAGTGCAGGAATGAACGGCGATCCGTCAGTTGTGGAAGTTCATCCGGATAAATCTATCGCATTTGAATTAACGCTTCCTAAAGGAGAAACATCTTACCGGGCTTTTCGTTTTCCCTGGGCAAGTCAGCAGCCTGCTATCAGCGTAACAAATTATGAAATTTTGCAGGGCAATACTTACGACTTTAATGACACTAATGATACAACCGGCATTAGCATAAAGGTTAATCAAATTGATGGTCTTGCTTATACAAGTCTTACCGGTACATTATATAAATACGCTCCTGAAAATCCTCATTTCAATTCCGATGCGCCATTGATTGCAAAAGAATATTTTACTTTGAGCCAAAGCAGTATAAATTCATTTGAGGGCGAGGTTCATTTAAAAATTAAGTATCATTCAAAAATTATAGATCCTCAAAATACAATTGCATATTTAAAAGCGGAGGGCGACAATACTTTTAAACCTCTGGCCACGAGTTATTCATCATCTCAAAATGAATTAATATTTACAACAACACAATTTGGTGATTTTGTTTTTGGAATACCTGTTAATGTTGATTCGGTTTATGCACCTATTCTGCTTTCTCCTAAAAATGAAGAGCTGGTAAATGAAAAAGATACGGTCAATTTAGTTTGGGGTACAAAAGGAATAGTTTCTGAATATCAATTGCAAGTTTCGTCAGACTCATTATTCAGCAGCATTATATTTGAAGATACTCTTTCATCAACTTCATTTGAACTTGGTGAGTTAAATAACAACACGAAGTATTACTGGCGACTAAAAGCAAATAATTCTGCCGGAGAAAGTGAATGGTCCGAGACATTTAATTTTGTCGCAGCATCACCATACGTATCAATTATATACCCAAACGGAAACGAAGAATTTTTTGGCGATACTACATACATAATCCGCTGGCAGGATAACTTATCTGATACTTTAAATATAAGTTTATTTAAGAATGATGATTTATTAATGGTTATTGCCGATTCCGTTGTTTCTGCAACCAAGGCTTATAGCTGGCAGGTTCCATCATCATTGGCGAAAGATTCTCTTTATAAAATTAGGGTGACTTCAGTTAGTGACACCAATCTTTATGATTTAAGTGATAAAAATTTTTATATCAATACGGATGTTACAGCGGCAGATACAAAAAATAATGTTGTAACAGAATATAAGCTGTATCAGAATTATCCTAATCCCGTTTAATCCTTCCACTACAATAAAATATGATATGCCTACTGCTAGTAATGTAACTATAACTGTTTTTAATGCAATTGGACAGAGAGTTAGCCTTCTTATAAATAAAACACAAAGTGCCGGTGCACATGAAGTTGTTTGGAATGCAAATAATTTATCATCTGGAATTTATTTTTTAAGGATTAAAGCAGAAGGATTAAATGGGAAGGGTAATTTTTTATCTTATAAAAAAGCAATCTTGCTTAAATAATATTAATGTAAAATTTAGGAACTACTTAAGTGAAAATTTTGGTTTTAATCTGGTTGGCTGCAATCTTTACTGTTTATGGACAGTCAAATAAAATTATTAATTATATAAATCCAAAACCGGGTTCAATAAACTCCTCGCCTGAAACAAATTTAATTATTAAATCCATCATCAAAATTGATAAGCAAAGCGTTTCTTCAAACTGCATATCCGTTGTTGGTTCTAAAAGCGGCTTTCATAGTGGTGAATTTATTTTGTCGGATGATTCAAAAACTTTAGTCTTTAAGCCATCAGCTAAATTTATTCCGTGGGAAAATGTTACTGTTGAGTTGAATAATGAGATAAAAACAGTAAATGGAAAATCTTTAGGAAATGTTGATTTTGATTTTAATATAAACAGGGCATCTCATGAAGCTGATTACAAGAAATTGTATGGCGAGAATGAAATTAATTTTAGTGATGCAAAGAGCATAGACAAATATGGGACATTCTCTCCCGCAGCTTTACCAAATTTGATTGTCGATTCTTCCGCTAATCCTGCTCCCGGATATTTATTTTTTGGCGCATCATCTTATTTAATGGTTGTTGATAATGAAGCAACGCCAGTATTTTATCGCAAAGTTGGCGGAAGCATTTATGATTTTAAACTTCAGCCGAATGGTATGCTCACATATTTTATTTACCCGACTTCATGCTATGGATTAGACAGTTCACTAAATCTTGTTAAAACATTTAATACGGCAAATGGATTCTCAGTTGATGTTCATGATCTTCGCGTTTTGAAGAATGGGCATTATTTTATTCTTGGTAAAAAATTAGTTGATGTAGATATGAGTGAAATAGTTGAAGGCGGCGATACTACTGCTCAAATAATTGATATGGCAGTGCAGGAAATTGATACTTCGGGGAATGTTGTTTTCCAATGGGATGCTTTAGATCATTATCAAATTACAGATGCGGATGAACATATTTCATTAACAGCACATCAAATAGATATGGTTCATTTTAATTCTATCGAAATTGACCTGGACAGCAACATTATTCTTTCGGCAAGAAATCTAAATGAAATTACGAAAATAGATCACAACACCGGAGATATAATTTGGCGATTGGGCGGTGAGAATAATCAGTTTACATTTGTAAATGATGATAGAGGATTTTCGCGTCAGCATGACATCAGAAGAATTTCAAATGGCGATATTACGATTTTTGATAATGGTGTATACTTTGACGAAAAATATTCAAGTATGATTGAGTATAATTTAGATGAGGAAAATAAAACAGCAACTTTATTAAATCGATACTCTCACAACAAAGTGTTTAGCAGGACAAGAGGCAATATACAGGAATTACCAAACGGCAATAAATTAATTTCCTGGGGTGAGTTAACCCGTCCTGCTGTAACTGAAATTAATCCGGATAACTCCATAGCGTATGAGTTAAGTTTTGCAAATAATTATATGAGATTTCATACTTACCGGTTTCAATGGCAGACTAATTTATTTAAAACAAATATTGATACATTGGCTTTTGGAAAAACTAATGCAGGTGATTCAGTAAAAAAAGAAATTACATTATATAATGTGCATGACAGCAGCGTGGTAATTAATGAATTTTTTATTAAGGATTCGTCTTATTCAGTTTTGAATGAATTACCTTTAACTATCCCGGGCAACGATTCTGTTACTGTCTCCGTTTCATTTCATCCTTTTCAAAATGGAATTTTTAATTATAATTTAAATATTCGTTCAACCGGCACAAACGAAATGATTGCCCAGCAGGTTTATTTAAAAGGATCAACATTTATTTTAACAAATCCAATCGAAGCTCCTAATAATTTAGAGGCTGTTGTAATGGATAAAAAAATTAATCTTACCTGGGAAGATAATTCTGATAATGAATCTGGTTTTGTAATCGAAAGAAAAGAAGGGGACACGCTTAGCACTGATAGTTTTGCAATTGTTGATACAGTTTCCGCAAACGATACAATTTTTGTTGACAGCACTGTTCAAGATTCAATGAAATATACATACAGAATTTACGCATTTAACAGTGACACAACTTCACCATTTAGTAATTATGCAACTTCAGATTTCATAACCTCGATAAAAAGTTCCTTTGTAATCAAAAATTATTTCTTATATCAAAACTATCCAAACCCGTTTAATCCCATAACAAATATTGAATATCAAATTCCCAAAGCTGGATTGGTGACTATTAATATTTTCAATGTAATCGGACAAAAGATAAAAACATTAATAAATAGTTATCAAAATAAAGGCAAGTATACTATAAAATTTAATGCTTCTGATTTGCCCAGCGGGATATATTTTTATCAGCTTAAAGCAAATCAATTTACGGACGTAAAAAAATTAATTTTGATGAAGTAATAATTATTTAATCGGGGATTCAATTTTTTTTATTCTCGGATCTTCAACTTTTTTATATAACCAATAAATTGAATATCCTGAAGTTAAAATATATAGGGTAAAAACTATTTGAAAACCTATAATCGAAACTAGGAAGCCGGCAAAAACCCCAAACAATAATGCTGGCGCAGTTATCGAATTTAATGAGGAGGAATATAGTGCTCTTTCTTTTTCTCCACCAAGCTCCACAACAAATGCAATTCTTGAAATCCCCTGCATGTTTTGACCAATCCCAGCAAAAATAAAAACGGCTCCGAACATCAGAGGATTTATAGCTATGATTGCACTGAAATTAGCAAGCAGCAATGCAGCTCCCATCATCATAAGATTAATTTTGTGCCCGAATAAATCACCGATAAAACCGAAAATAAAATTTCCTACTACAGTGCTGGCCATAAAAATAATCGTAAATGTTCCTGCATAAGAAGTTGATAGGTGAAAATTATCAATAGCATAAACAGCGAAGAAACCCGAAGATGTTAAGCTTATTAATAGTAAGGCGTCCGCAAATAAATAATTTTTAAAATTTTTATTCTCCTTTATGACACTTTTTATTTTAAATAGGCTTCTATATTTTGAAATAATTGAATCATTATAAATAATTTCTTCAGGTTCATTTACTTCTTTTAAAAAATACAATGACGCGAACATAAAAACGAAACATAAAAAGAAAAGCACAGCAAAGTTTTGTGGAAAACTTATAGAAGATAATATTACAATTGTAATCGATCCGCCAAGAATTCCAAGTAAAGAACCAGTTAATTGTCTTAGAGCTAAAAGTCTACCGCGTAAATTTACAGGGGTAGTTTTAGAAAATAGATTTACCCATCTTGGGCCGGGAATGCCGCCCAAAACCGTAATCAAAATTATTGAAAACAAAACCAGCGGAACGGAAAGTGATGGAGGTATATATTTCAAGAAGAAAAAAACAAATATACCTACAACTAAAAAAGAGAGGCGGTATATAACACTAAACCTAACAATAATCGGCTTAACAAAGTTTTCATTAATCCTCTGCTGCCCAATGAAAATTTGAGGTAAGCTGTTGCCAAGATTCCATAGAACCGGCACTGCGCCAATTGCGATTGCACTGCCTCCCATTCTTTGAATAAATACGGGAAGAATAATAGTAAAAGATATAAAACTCAAAGCGAACGCGTACATAGAACCATCACCCAAATGCATTAATATATTATGCTTTAGAGTTTTAGCATCATAGTCTGGAAATTTAGTGTATTTAAAATATTTTAAAAGCATGAGGTTAAATTACACTAAGCAGCTATCGATTTAAAACAAAAAATCCTCATTAGAGAAATGAGGATTTTTTATTAAAATGAATTATGCCTTTTATTAATGGATGAAAATTAAATTCATGTTTTTAATAAACTTCTTCAAACTTTAAAAAAATTATTTTAATAGAACTAACTTTTTTGTTTCACTATAGTTTGCTGCCTGCAGTTTATAAAAATAGATTCCGCTTGATAGAAGTGATGCATTAAATTCAATTTCATATCTTCCCGCAGCTCTAAATTCATTTACCAAAATTGCAACTTCATTTCCCAAAACATCATATATTTTTAATGTCTGCCAGGCGCTTATCGGCGATTGCCAACTTATTTTTGTGGTAGGGTTAAATGGATTCGGGTAGTTTTGTAAAAGCATAAATTCCATCGTCACTTTTTGGTCACTAATAGAAACTGCTGCACTATCCATTGAGCCGATTGCAAATTCAGAAAAAGAATCAAATGGGATATTGCTGGTTAAAAAACCGTTTTCAAAAGTTCCACTGAAATTGCCGCCAATATTCTGCCATGCGTCTCCGGAATTTGAGCGTTTCAACCAAACAAGACAAGCGCCGCAACCTCCGACGGTTACACCAACGAGATCCTGAGCTGAAATGCGCATAAAACCATTTTTGAATATCAATCCGTTGTTAACTATGCGCCAATAGAAATTACCTATCCAGATAATGCCTGATGGAAGTTCACCCGGGACTGCCGGTGCCAAGTAATAGAAAACAGTTACGGAATCAGAAACAGTAATATCCCCAATAAATGTAAGCAGAACATTGCCAAATGTAGTTATTGTTCCTGCTCCTACCGGTGGTGTTTCAATGTTTACCTCATCTGGAGCGAGTGATTGTGAATATTTGATAGTCACACTTCCAGCGGAATCATAACTTTTGTAACTCAATCCAGTAACATAAACATTCCCCGATTTGTCAACCGTAATTGCCTGAGGCGTATCATCTAAATCTGCAGCATCATACCTTTGTACCCAGAGCGAATCTCCATTTGAATTATACTTGATGGTCGCATAATCTAAATTGGTGCTGAAATTTGCCCCATAATTATAACTAGCCCCAGTTACATAAATATTATTGTCCATATCAATTGAAATGCCTACCGGTGAATCGGAAGAATAAGCTGGACCATCATAATATTTTGTCCACAGCGAATCACCATTAGTACTATATTTAATTGTTGCAAAATCTTTAAGATAAGAAACTCCCGATTGAACGCTAACCTCGCCGGTAACATATACACTTTGATTTTTGTCAACAGCAAGTCCGATTGCTTTGTCATCTTCACCAACTGGCCCATCAAAACGTCTTACCCATAATTGATTACCGGCTGTATCATATTTGATTGTTGCATAATCATAGTAGCCGTTTGATGCAGTACTGTAACCAGTGATATAAATATTGCCGCCATTATCAACAGCAATAGCATTTGCCTTACTATTGGGGTCAGAACCTAAGCCTTTGTAATGTTTTAACCAAAGCGAGTCACCTTCGGAATTGTATTTTACGGTGACGTAATCATGACTGACAGCTGTAGAATCAAGAGCAATACCAGTGACATATACATTCTCATTTTGATCGACTGTTAAAGCTGTAATGGAAGCATCAAGAAAATCTAGTTTTGAATCCCAAAGTTTTATTCCATCAGGACTATATTTTATTGTTATATAATCATTGCCATAAACATTACCGTAAGATTTGCCATTGAGATAACCGCCAACATAAACATTTCCAGAGGTATCAACAGCAATTGATTTGGCTCGGTCAACCTTATTACCGGGAGAACTATAGTGACGCACCCAGAGTGTATCGCCGTCTGGATTATATTTTATAGTTAAAATATCGTCGTTGGTAATACCTTGACCATGGGAACTATACCCTGCAACAAAAATGTTGCCGCTGGTATCAAGCGCTATAGTCGCGGGTCCGTCATCGCCAATACCGCTATATTCTTTTTTCCATTGATATAACACCATCGCTATAATATTTGGTGAGACTTAAATGTGTTCCACTTGTGCCTCGATAAACAGAACCTGTAACATAGACATTCCCAAATTTATCAACGACAATTCCTGCTGCGGAAACGCTGTCATTCCTTGTTGCCCAATCCTGATGCACCTGGGCGAATGACACCGAGTGAAGAATAAACAAGGAAACAATTATGAAAAAAACTTTTGAGACTTTCATTTTAACTCCAATTAATCTGAGAATATCACTTTGATTATTTAATTAAATTGATTTTCGGTTATCTAATACGCAAAGAATTAATTATTAAATCAGCATCAGCAGAATGCTTATCAAAGAGTGTGGTATCGCTTGCCGGAAAAAAATAATGAACGATGACGCGGATTCCATTTTTGTAGAGAGCCGCGTATCGGCAATGGACAAAAAGATTATAGTTGCAGTCAAAACCATTTGCATCACCAACAGAAAATATTTTATTCATGCTTAATACCTTACCTCCATAACCTTCAATTGTGGATTCAAGCAACGATGCAAATTCCTCTAAGCTCTGATCAGGTTTTTTATGAGCGGAAACACTTATATATGGCTGTGCGTTTTCAGATGAATCGGTTGAAGTAATAACGAATGCATTCCAGTTTTGTAATTCTTCTTCACTTATTCCGGTTGAGATTGAAAAGCTTGCCTCACCTGTCCGCATGCCTTCATCTGGATCAGGCTGTAATCCTCTCATATATGTCCAGCTTTGGGGAAAGGTAATTTCAAATCCATATTTATCATTGTAAAGTGTAAATGGTTTATTCTGTTGCCGCTCTTTTGCAATTACTTTGGCAGGTGCTGAGATATTAACAAACAAAATAAATAGAATTGAAGTAAAGAAAACCAAGAGAGAAATTAACCTTGGTGAGTTTACACTAATCTTTTTATTTAACGGTTTCATTTTGGCCCCTTTAAATATTATAACAAAATGTTATTTCTTTACTATCTCAACTCTTCTATTTAGGGCTTTACCTTCTTCGTTATCATTTGTTGCTATTGGAGCTAAGGAACCTATACCATATGCTTCAAGCTTTGAAGAGGAAACTTTATACTTTGTGATTAATTCATTTACAACAGCATCAGCCCTTTTTTGAGAGAGTTCCATATTGGCTTTAAAGTTGCCATCATTGTCTGTATTGCCAACGATATAAATTTCCATAGAAATATTGTTTTGGAGAAGAGCTGCAATTTCTGTCAAGGCTTCATTAGATTCCAATTTCACATCATATTTTCCGGTATCAAAATAAATTCCATAAACAGGCATGTGTCCGACTTTAAGAATATTTGTTTTAAGTAGATCCGCAGTAATTTTCACCATCCCAGTTTCCATGGGCTGCTCTTCAACTATTCGAATTTTTGTCCATGGGCCTTGCGCTACAAATACACCGACCCAAACATTACCCTCTTTTCTTTTTAGAGAAGCGGTTAAATAGCGTTCAGGCGGATAATATCCAATAGTTTCAATTTGAATTTCAGGTCCGCATTCTTCTTTGCCGCAGTTGAATATGATTTCAAACCCCGCTTTCTTCAAAGCCAATTCATAATTTCTTATGCGTTCCAAAGAAGAACGATTGTCGGGATCACGATAGTCAATTCTTGTAATTTTTCCTTTTAGCTTTTCAGTTTTAACCGAACCATCTTCCTGAACTTTGCCGATTACAAGCTGTTGTTCATCAAATTCTTTAACTTCCTGGTTTTCAATAATTGAACCTTCATAAGCTTTGATGAGAGGATGTCCTTCATTTTGAGCGTTAACAGTTGAGGCAGATGATAGTAATGTTGTAATTAAAATTAGCGGGAGATTTACAAGCAGACTTAATTTTCTTTTTAACATTTTCTTTCTCCTATTTTATTAGCGTCATTATGAATCTGAATAGAACTTTCGCCCGTGAATCCATTTTTTTAAAAAGCTCACACAAAATTTTCATTGGTGGTGCAAAAACCAACCACAAGTTTTGATGATCTATAAATCTATATTTTGCGTGCAATTTTAAAGAATTTTGACTAATGCAAACACAGAACTCTATCCAGAGAACCGCATCTACGCTTAAGGAGAAAAGAATCGTTTGAAATGAACGGATAAATAGATTTGTTAAATTTACTCACCCTTCCTCAAGTAGGAGATTTAGTTTCAAGCTTAACATCGACTATTAGTTGTTAAATAGCAAGTAAAATAAAGCTTGTTAGAAGCAACCATTTGTATTCATTATAAATTATAAAGTAATAGAGGCAAACTTTTTAATTTATTACTAATTAAATTAGATCAAGTTTTGATGGCAGGAGAATGAATAAGGCTGATCCCAATAATTAACTCAGAAACAATTCAGAATCAGCCTATAAAAAATTTATTCAACCGGGTGAAGATTTAAATCTTTCAATCCGGAATAAAGTTCATCATTGCTTAGTTCGTGGTCAACAAGCTTGCCAGCAAAGTAATCGTTGTATGCACTCATATCGAAGTAACCATGTCCGCATAAGTTAAATAATATAGTTTTTGAAGTTCCTTCTTGCTTTGCTTTTTCTGCTTCTCTAATTACCTGCGCTATTCCATGAGTTGCTTCCGGTGCTGGAATTATTCCCTCTGTCTTTGCAAATTTTACTCCGGCATCAAAGCATTCAAGCTGATGAATCGCGACAGCTTCAATAATTTTATCTTTTAATAGCTGACTTACAATTGCACCAGCGCCGTGATATCGCAATCCGCCGGCATGAATTGGAGCGGGCACAAATGTATGTCCTAATGTATACATTGGGATTAGCGGAGTAAGTCCAACAGTATCACCAAAATCATAACGGAATTCACCTTTTGTAAGCTTTGGACAAGATGCAGGTTCAACTGCAATACATTTTATTTTCTTGCCTTCAGTTAAATTATATCTTAAGAATGGAAATGATATTCCAGCAAAGTTAGATCCGCCGCCAAAAGGAGCAATAACAATATCAGGAAAGTCTCCAGCTTTTTCAAACTGCTTAACGGCTTCCAAACCAATTACGGTTTGATGCATTAAAACATGGTTAAGCACGCTGCCTAAAGAGTATTTTGCTTCACCTCCGCTTGTTGCGGCTCTTTCAACTGCTTCAGATATTGCGATACCTAAACTTCCGGGAGAATTAGGATCTTGCGCTAAAACTTTTTTACCGGATTCAGTTTTATTTGTTGGAGATGAAAAAACTTCCGCACCCCACAAATTCATCATTGATTTACGATATGGTTTTTGATCATAACTGATTTTCACCATATAAACTTCAAGGCTAATTCCAAAATGCTGGCAGGCAAACGCAAGTGCGCTGCCCCATTGACCAGCACCTGTCTCAGTTGTTAATTTTTTAACTCCCTCAGCTTTATTATAATATGCCTGTGCAACTGCGGTATTAGGTTTGTGGGAACCAGCCGGGCTAACCCCTTCATACTTATAATAAATTTTTGCGGGAGTATCTAATAATTTTTCAAGACCGTATGCACGATATAATGGAGTTGGTCGCCACAACTTATAAACTTCACGAACTTCTTCCGGAATATCAATCCATCTTTCGGTTGATACTTCCTGCTTGATTAATTCCATTGGAAATAATGGCGCAAGATCTTGAGGTCCAATTGGTTGTTTTGTTCCCGGATGCAATGGCGGCTGCAGGGGATTTGGCATGTCAGCCTGAATATTATACCACTGTTCTGGAATTTCATTTTCGGCTAATAAAATTTTTTTTGTTTTTTGCATAGCTTTGACTCTCTCTGTTAGTTATGGGTTTCGAAGTTAATAATTATAATTTTTAGTTGAAAGATATTTTATGATTTAACGTATATATTTTTTTCTATAAAATAATAAGCTTGCAATTAAATGAATTTAATTTCAGTAGATTTATTAAAAGGATATCGCAAAGATTAGTTATCTAATAAAATTATATTGCTTTTAGGTTTATTTTATATTTAATTGTTTTCAGATTAATCTCACTTCATCAAGAGTGATGACATTATACTCTTTTTAGTATGATACATTATTACATGCCAATAACTCTTCTGAAGCAGATATTCATTTTGTAAATATTTGTTTGTTTAAATTTAATCTTCCACATCTTTTTTATGGTAGTATTGTTATTGCTTAAAGTATAACCAATCAAACTGTAAAAATGCCAGTTATTGAATGAAAGTAGAACGGATTTAATAAAATGTTTGTATCAGCTTTTAAAGCATGAATAATTAAGCATTTATGTATCAATAATTAATCGAGGTAAAAGATGAGAAAAACTTTACTCTTTCTATTTGCATTTTCTTGTACATGTTTTTCATGGAATAATCATTGGGAACAGACAAACAGTCCACATGGAGGAACTGTCAGTGCAATGGTAATAAATTCAAAAGGATATATTTTCGCAGGGCATTTATGGGATAATTTAGGTGTTTTCAGATCAACAGATAATGGCAAAAACTGGGAAGAAATGAATAATGGAATGAGTGCTGATAGAAGTATTCATTCTCTAGTTATAAATTCAAACGATTGTATTTTAGCAGAAACTAGGTCAGGAATTTTTAGATCAACGGATGATGGCGAACATTGGATTTGGTTAGGAAATGTACCTGGGTCAAGTTCTTTTGAGCTTTTAACATCAAATTCGCTTGGCGATTTTTTTGGTACTTCTCATATCTTTGGAGCGGCACATCATAGTATTTATCGTTCAACTGATAATGGAGATACATGGATCGATATTACTACTAGTTTACCGCTTGATAACAATTTTGGGGCAATGGCAATCAATTCAAAGGACGATATTTTTATTGGGATACATTATAAGGGAATTTTCATGTCCACAAATAATGGTGATAGCTGGACAAATATTAATAATGGACTTGCAGGTTATGACAGCACTTCTTTACAAATAGATGCTTTTGGCATTAATTCTGAAAATAATATTTTTATCGGGGTTAGATCCACATCTACAGGTAAGTTTGCATTATTAAAATCCACTAATAATGTAAGCAGTTGGACATCTTCTAATATTAGTACTAAAAATGGGAGAATAATTTTCATAACATTTTATTCAAAAGATATAATATTTCTTGGTACATTAATAGGAGTATATCGTTCAATAGATGGAGGAGAAAACTGGACTGAAATAAATAGTTCTAATGTGAGCAGTATCGTGATAAATTCAAACCATGATATTTTCGCTGGAAATCAACAAGGAGTTTTTAGATTAGATAATAATGGAAATGATTGGACTTTAATTGGCGCTGCACATGATGGCACTAATTATTTAGCGATAGATGCAAATGATAACATTTTCGGAACTTTTTATACTGGGGGATTATACCGTTCTACTGATACTGGAATAAACTGGACTAAAGTTAATGATTCATGGTTATCAATAACTTCTAATAAGTTAGGTTTTATTTTTGGTGGAACAGAATATCTTGATACTATGAATTATAAAAGTGGAATTTTCCTTTCCACAGATAAAGGAGATAATTGGTCAGAAATTTATCATTATTCTACTACTTACAACAACAACAATTCACTTTGGCAATATCAATCTACCGGAGCTACCGCGGTAAGCCCAAATGGACACATTTTTGTGGGTGTTAATGATTATTATTATGGCTATGACGAACAGGCTTATAATCATTATTTAAACTCAAAAGTTATTAAGTCAACAGATTATGGAAATAGTTGGTCATCGTCAAATATTTACATGGGAGACAATGAAAGCAATGCCATAACAAATATTGCAATTAATTCAAACGGAGTGATTTTTGTCGGTACCAGTGAAAAAGGGGTATACCGCTCAACAGATGAAGGATTAAATTGGACTAATATAAATAACGGATTTCCAATAAAAGATATTAACGGCCAAATTGATAGTTCAATTCGCATATATAGCATGGCAATAAATTCAACTGGGGATATTTTTGTTGATGCAATAGCTATTCATTATTCTAATTTGTATAAAATTTATAAATCAACAAATAATGGAGATAATTGGAATGAAACATGGACTAGTAATAATAATATTCAAAATCTAGCTATCAATTCTAAAGATTATATTTTAGCAAGTACTGGTGGTGGAGTTTATCAATCGACTGATGGAGGTAATACATGGGCCACGATGAATAATGGTTTTCTTGATAATTTTTATAGAGTTAATTATTTGGCGATAAATTCAAAGGATTACCTCTTCGCAGGAACTGACAATGGAGTTTATAGAAGACGAAATACAAATACTGATACAAGCAGTACACCTGCAACAATTTCAATTGTTCCTCCCACAGTCAATATCGGTGATAGTGTTAATGTTTCTATAAAAGTGGAAAATTTTAATAACGTTGGGACTATAACTTTAAAAATTATCTATAATCCAAATTATTTAGAATGGAGTAGAGTCGTTAATTGTAATGACCAATTAAACAGTGTGTATACAGAAGATAAAAATGATACAATTTCAATTACATGGAACGGAGAAGCTGGTGTTAATATTTCTGCAAGCAAGATATTGGATTTAAGATTTTTATTAAAGGACGGATATCCTGAAGTAAACTTCCTATACAATGAATGTGAAATCAAAGATTTGAACGGTAAAGTTATACAGACCTATTTTGCATCGGGAAATCTTCCAGTTGAACTGACTTCATTTTCTGCAAATGAAAACAGAGAACAAGTTTTATTAAATTGGTCAACAGCAACAGAAACAAATAATAGAGGTTTTGAAATACAGCGGAAAAATTCTAATGAAAAAGAGTTATCATGGAATTCAATTGGATTTGTTGATGGAAATGGAACCACAACAAAGAAAAAAACATATTCGTTTTTTGATAAAAGTGTTTCCAGTGGCACATATTTATATAGATTAAAACAAATAGATTTTGATGGAACTTTTACTTATTCAAAAGAGATTGAAATAAATTTTTCAGCTCCTTTAACATTTAGTCTTTCACAAAACTATCCAAATCCTTTTAATCCTACCACAACTATAAAATACACATTGCCAGAAGACAGTAATGTGAAACTGACCTTAATAAACTCACTTGGTGAAAAAGTAATTGACTTAGTAAATGGAAAAGTAGATTCCGGAAATCATGATGTTAAATTAAATGGTTCTAATCTAGCTAGTGGAATATATTTTTACAGGCTGCAAACAGAAAAATATACTTCGGTTAAAAAATTAATTTTGTTGAAATAGGTTAAAAGTCTCATTTATATAAAATCTTTTTCCTATGCTACTAAAAAAAATAAAATATTAGAATAAAAGGTATGTTGATAGATTGAGAGGATAATATGAAAAAAATATTACTATTTGTGCTTACGTTTTACGGTATTTGTTTTTCACAGCAAGATTTTTGGGAACAAACTAATGGGCCATATGGGGGCAATATCTGGGCTCAAGCAATAAACTCAAAGGGCTATATCTTTGAAGGGGTCCGTGGAATAGAAAGCGCATTAGGAATAGGGATTATCAGATCAACAAATAATGGGGAAAACTGGGAATTAATTAATAATGGCCTTGATGATAATAAATCTAAAAGAATCTATTCAATTATAATAAATTTGAATGATTGCATTTTAGCAGAAACAGAAGGAGGACTTTACAGATCAACAGATGATGGAGAGAATTGGATTAAACTTAATAGTCCTACAAATTTAAAACCTTTAAATTCTAATTCATTTGGTTATTTTTTTGGAATGAGTAGTCAAAGAATCTATCGATCAACAGATAATGGAGAAACATGGATAGAGGCAGATAATGGATTACCTATTAACTCTCCGAATAATTATATTGAATCTTTGGCAGTAAATTCAAAGGATGATATTTATGTTGGAATAGACTATGTAGGTATATACATGTCTACTGATAATGGGGATAACTGGACTAACATTAATAATGGTCTAGCTAATTATGATAGCTCATCTTTTAGAATAGATGAGATAGTAGTAAATTCAGATGATGAAATTTTTGTCGGAGCCGGGTTCAATTATTTTTCGGGTATTGTGACCCATACATTAAGAAAACCTACTTATTCTATTATCCCAGTTATATTTAAATCGACTAATAATGGAGAAAGTTGGACTGCATCTAACGTTAGTTACAACCAAGACTATATATATTCTATGGCATTTAATTCTAGTAATATGATTTTTTTGTCAACAAAAAACGGGACCTATCGATCCACAGATGGAGGAAATAGTTGGGATGCTTTACAAATAGGTGGTGAAACAAGTAATATAGTAATTAATTCGTATAATGAAATTCTTGCTGGAACTTATATTGGTGTTTTTAGATCAACAGATAATGGAAATAATTGGAACCAGATTGGGGTATATAACAGCGAAGTTTCTACAATATCAATAAATTCTAATGATGACATCTTCGCAAGTGCCCCAGGCGGGATTTATCGAACATCTGATGACGGTGGTGTGTGGACAAGGATTAACGATTCTCTTAATGTTTCGGTAATTACCCATAATTCATTAGGTGATATTTTTGTTGGTACTACTTTATCATATGATCAAATCGGAAGTTCAGATGCTAATAACTCTTCTAAAAATGGAATTTTCAGGTCAACAAATAACGGCGAAAGTTGGACGGAGGTATATTCTTATTTTAATGATAATGATCAAGTTTATTCTACAGGCGCCATTGCGATAGATTCTAATGATAATATTTATGTTGGAATTAATGGATATAACCGAAACTTTGATTTAACAAATGAATATTTCCCTGAGTATTATACCTATGGAGTTGTTTACAAATCAACAGATAATGGAATTAATTGGGATTCAACAAATTACATGAGTTATGGCGAATGGGATCAGGGGTTGATTAGTAGTTTAGCAATCAACTCAGATGGAAATATCTTTATGGGCACTCAATTCGCAATATTTCGTTCAAGTGATGAAGGCAAAAATTGGACTAAAATAATTCATGGAATAACGAATAGTATTTCAAAAGTAAATAGTATTGTATTCAATTCATCTGGTGATATTTATGCTGGAATACTATATGGAGGAAGTGCCGGCTATGTTTATAAATCAACCGATACTGGGGACAATTGGAATATTACTGGTTTTACTAATGGTGGAGTTTTTAATCTAGACGTCAATTCTAAAGACTATATTTTCGCTATTACCTTTAAGGGTCTATATAATTCAACTGATGGCGGTAATACATGGATAAATATTGATGAAAGTGTTTTAACTGGTTATAACAGTGTATATTATGTATCGGCTGTTGCAATCAATTCCAAAGATCGTATTTTCGTTGGAACTCATGCAAGTGGTGTATTTAGAAGTATTGATACATTTGCAGTGCCGGTTGAATTATTAACTTTAAGTGGAAGTATTGTAAATAAAAAAGTTAAGCTTAGATGGTGTACCGCTACAGAAACAAATAACAAGGGATTTGAAATACAGAGAAAAGCCTCTGGTATTAATGAGAAGGATTTGGAATGGAATTCAATTGGATTTGTTAATGGTAACGGAACAACGACAGAGAAAAAAGCATATTCATTTATTGACAAAAGTGTTTCAAGTGGGAAGTATACTATATAGATTAAAGCAAATAGATTTTGATGGAACTTTTACTTATTCAAAAGAAATTGAAATAAATTTTTCAGCACCTTTAACATTTAGTCTTATCACAAAACTATCCAAATCCTTTTAATCCTACCACAACTATAAAATACACATTGCCGGAAGCAAGTAATGTGAAATTAACCTTAATAAATTCTCTTGGAGAAAAGATAATGGATTTAGTTAATGGAAAAGTAAATTCGGGAAACCATGAGGTTAAACTTAATGGTTCAAATTTAGCGAGCGGGATCTATTTCTATAAGCTTGCAGACAGAAAAATATTACTGCGACTAAAAAATTAATTTTGTTAAAATAAAAATTGAGGTTTATATCATTAAATGTAAGTACTTCATTAATGAAGTACTTACTAATTTTTATAATCAATCTCCTCTTCTAACGCTAGAACCACCGCTTGAATGTGATTCAACGGACTTTGCATTTCCGTAATAAACAATGCTGGATCCGCCGCTTTGATCTGAAGATAAATTACCATTCATATTTATTGTTAGCTGAGAACCGCCGGAGAGTTCTGAGGTAACATTTTTAACCGAAAAATCTTTTAATTTAAATTGACTTCCGCCTGAGCCGTCAACATTTAAATTATTAGCGCTGCCGGATATTTTAGTTGTAGCGCCGCCTGAGCCTCCTAAAGATATATTCCCGCATTTTAAATTCCCGTTAAGCTCTGCTCCGCCGGATAATTCGCATTCAAATTCTTTTGAAGAAATAGTCATATCAATTTTTGCTTCAGCGCCGCCGCTTAATTCCAATCCAGTTAAAGCCGGCATTTTTATGTTAATATTAATATCGCTTCTTTTTCTATACGAATGCTTATCAATATAAAATTTAAGTGATGAGCCGTCCTTTTCAACTTTTAAATATTCAAAATCTTTTTCATCTGCTTTTACTTCAATAAAGTAATCATCAGATTGAGTTATTTTTAACTGCATTCCCCAGCCAGCTTCGACTTTTGTGAAATTTTTATAATCGTAATTTTGTGTCTGAGATTGAGCAAGTACAGAGGTGCAGAACATCAATATTAGTAAAGTAATTATTAATGTGAAATATTTTTTCATTGAAGTCTCCTAATTATAGTTTTTTTGCTGAAGCTAATAATTAGACCTTTTAATTATTTAAATGGTTGGGAAAGGATTTTAATTTATGCTTAATAATTTTTTCCCAAGCCCATTCCATAAAGAAGAAGGCGCAAGTTCAACACTATTATTTGCCGGGTCTCGAAAATAAATCGATAAACTTCCATCCTGCCATTTGTGTTCTTTCTCAACTGTGATTTTATGTTTTTCGAGATGAGTTTTCCAATTGGCAAGTTCTTCATCTTTAATTAGAAAGGCGATATGCCCGGGTCCGGTTGTTCCGTGATAAGGAAACAATCCGCCTTTATTAATTGAAGCATCAGGATTGAAAAGCACTAATGCAGAAGTACCGCATGATAAAACTACATTTCTTCCTTCGGTGCTTGCTACTTCTTCAAAGCCTAAAATGTTTTTATAGAAATCAGCGAGCTCGTTTAAGTTTTTGCCGTAAAGAATTGTTTCTAGTATTCCGTTTATTTTCATATATGAATTTTTTTTTGTTAAAAAATATCACCGCGTTTAAATCCCCATGCACTTATTAAATTAATTATAACTGCCATTAATATTAAAACTCCAATTATTGGAAGAAGCTGAGTTAAATTAGCACCGCGCCATAGTACTTGAAGAAACCCTTCCATTGACCAGTAAACTAGTGTAAGCTTACTTAAAGTTTGGATGAACGGCGGAAGAATAAATGTTGGAAACCATGCCCCGCCGATTGCGCTCATTGTTAATATTAAAAATGTACTCATGCCTCTATTTTGTGAAGGAGTTTTGCTTAATGATGCCAACATCATTCCAAAGGCAGTGCTTGCAGCCGAAGCTGCTATACATATTATTAATAGGTTTAAAATATTTGAAAAAATATCTATTCTGAAAAATAAATATCCTGCAAAAAACAAAGTGATTAATTGAATGATTCCAAGTGATATATTGTAAAGATATTTGCTCCAAAGTATATGAATCTTTGATACAGGGGAAGACAAAATCCTTAACGTAACACCCAATTGTTTCTCTTCAAACAAAGATGCGCCAGACGCTGTAATGCCAAACAATAAAAACATTATTGCCCAGCCGCCTACGCTTCTTGTTGCGCCCGGATTATTTACTTCTTTGCCAACAAGCTGTTCTTTATTAAGTTTTATAATATTGCCGAAAAAGTTAGAAGCTTTTTTTGATGATGAGTCATTTACGGTTGAATCATTGAAATTATAAGACATTGAATGTAAAATTTTTGAAGTATCAACATCAAAATATTCGCTGACAAGTGAAGCCATTTTTTTATTGAAAGTTTTACCTTCCTGCTTGCCGAGAAATTCTTCGGAACGGTGCATCATGCTGCTGTTAAAAATTTCCGGTATCTGCGACATTACGGTTTGCTGCAATAAGCCTTGGGTTATTTGTGATTCCATTTCGTTCTTCGGATCAAAATAATATTTTAATTTTAGTCCGAATGAAGTGTCTGTATATGCGTCTTTAGGAATGACAAGTGCTGAAGAAGCTCCTCCGGTTTTTACAAATTCTTTAATTGAGGTTGTATCAAATTTTACTTCTTTACCTTCGTCATTGGTGAAGGTTTTAACTAAAGAAAAAGTTTTTGTTGTATCTAAAGTTGATTCGATTTTTCTACCAATCTTTGAATCGCTGTTATTAAGAAATGCTAATTTAATTCCGCTTGCACTGCCGCTTGATGCTCCGCCGAAAATTGAACCGAAAAGAAGAATTAAAGCTGCCGGGATTAAAAAGGTTAATGCAACAGCTACTTTGTCATTCCAGAAAAGGATGTATTCTTTTTTAATTAAGCTTAAAACTACTCTCAATCCCTTAATCTCCTTCCGGTTAAATGTAGAAATAAAAGTTCGAGTGAAGGTTTATTAATATTAATAGAAGAATAATTTATATTATTTTTTTCAATCTCATTAAAAAACTCCGAAAGCTTAAATCCATCAGTCGGCTTTAGTTCAAACTTT
Organism: uncultured Ignavibacteriales bacterium; assembly: GCA_963731745.1. GTDB lineage: Bacteria > Bacteroidota > Ignavibacteria > Ignavibacteriales > Ignavibacteriaceae > CAVSWT01. The sequence continues at coordinate 91,662 of CAVSWT010000017.1, read as the reverse complement.
TCTTCTTCATCAATTAATTCCCCAAAATTTTTGAATATATCTTTCTTCTTTTCGGTAACTTGATTTTTATTTATCGCAATTGTTTGGTTAAACTGAAGCCCTTCCAGCAGCTGCTGAAGAGTTCCTGACGAAATGATTTTGCCAAAATCAATAATTGCAATTTTACTGCAAAGCCTTTCTGCTTCTTCCATATAATGAGTTGTATATATGATTGTTTTACCATCATCATTAAGCTTTTCAAGATATTCAAAAATTGCATTTCGCGATTGCGGATCAATACCGACAGTCGGTTCATCGCACAAGATTATTTGGGGATCATGTAAAATAGAAGCAGCTAAATTTAATCTTCTTTTCATCCCGCCTGAAAAATTTTTTACTTTATCTTTTTTCCTATCAAACAATCCAACCATATTTAGCTTTTCGGCTATATTGTATTGAATAGTTTTTTTCGGCAACCCGAAAAGCGAACCGAAGATTTCCATATTCTGCTGTGCAGAAATATCATCATATAATGCAAGTGACTGCGGAACCAATCCTATCTTTTTTCTAATCTCAAGATTATCAGTTGATATCTTTTCTCCATCAATTAAAATTTCTCCAGCGTCAGCATCAAGATATCCAATAAGTATATTCATCAATGTTGATTTGCCTGCGCCATTCGGGCCAAGCAGCCCAAAAAATTCTTTCTCTTTTATTTCAAGAGAAATATTATCAAGTGCCGTTACTTCAGGAAATTTTTTGGTTAGATTTTTAATTTTGATCATTTGAATTTCTTAATCGGTTTATTAAAAATAATCTCACTTAAACTATAAATCAAAAATTATATTCTCAAATTTTAAATGATAAACGGTTGATATATATACATAATTGGAATTTGAAAATGAATAACTCCGGAAAAATATCAGCAAAAACTTCTAAATAATTTATAAGATAATTTTTCATGTTTCTTGCATAGAAATAATTATTTTAATTAAATTGAGTTCAGAATTGTCTCCCCCCGAAAATGCTTGTTTAATAAATAAATACATCCGGTTTATATGAATTACAAACATCTTTTAAAAATTATTTTACTTTACTTCATAAACTGCTTTCCGCAAGGTTTTGAAGAGGATTTTAATTTCGAACATATTTCAATTGAAGAAGGATTGTCATCTTCAACTGTAAATTCAATAATTCAGGATAAAAAGGGATTCTTGTGGATAGCAACTGAAAACGGATTGAACAGATACGACGGTTATACATTTGAAGTTTATAGAAATAATCCCGAAGACAGCTTGTCGCTTTCACATAATTTTATTTGGTCTCTTGCAGAGGATAATAACGGATTTATATGGATTGCAACCGACGGCGGTGGATTGAATAAATTTGATCCTGCTACTGAAAAATTTATTCGTTATAACTACGATGAAAATGATGGAACAAGTCTTGGCAATGATATTGTTCAATATGTTTTTGTTGATAATAAAAATATTCTTTGGATCGGAACGTGGGAAGGCGGACTGAATAAATATGATCAAGCAAAAAATAATTTTAAAAGATATTTGAATATTGAAGCGGACAAAACTTCGCTCCCAAATAATAAAATTTTTTCAATTTATGAAGACAGAAAAAATAATCTATGGGTAGCAACCGATGGCGGCGGAGTCTCAATTTTAAATCGTGAAAATGACAAATTCAAAAGTTTTATTCATGATGAGAAAAATCCCAATTCCTTAATAAGCAATAACATAATTTCTATTCATGAGGACAGTCGCGGTTATATGTGGTTCGGTGCATATGGAAGTGGAGCGAGCAAATATGATCCGGTAAGTAATACATTTAGTAATTATAAAAACAGCCCAAGACAAAATTCATTTAATGGAGAAACCATTTGGAAAATTGTTGAGGACCATCGCGGACTTTTATGGATCGGCACTTTATCGAAAGGCATAAATATTTATGATTATAGAACAAACACTTTTAAAAATTTAAGTAACGATCCTTATAATCCATTCAGCCTAAGCACAGACTATATTAGAACAATGTTTGAAGACCGGTCTGGAAATTTATGGGTTGGAACTATGACAGGTGGATTAAATAAAGTTGATAGAAAACAAAAGGCTTTTTTCAATCTGAAAAAAGATTTAAATAATACAAATAGCTTGAGCGATAATTCAATTTCAGCTATTTGTGCGGATAAAAATGGTGACATTTGGTTTGGAACGTACAATAAAGGATTGATCAGATATAATACTGATGAAAATAAATTTCTTCATTATTTCAGTAATCCCGCAAATCCAAAATCATTGCACGGTGAGTTAGTGAAAAAAATTTATGAAGATAAAAGCGGCAAGTTATGGATTGGAACTTATTTCAGCGTTTTAAATTCTTATGATGATAAATCAAATTCATTTATGCATTATGATTTGCAAAAACATGGTTTCGCTGAAGGTGTAAATAACATCAGAACTATCTTTGAAGATAAAGAGGGAAACTACTGGTTTGGAATAAACGGTGGCGGAATTTTAAAGTATGACAGTAAAGAAAATTCTTATAAAAAATATAGTACATATGATACTTCTGAAACAGTGTTAAGCAATGATTATGTGATATGTATTTGTGAAGATGAAGAAAATAATTTATGGATTGGCACTTACGGCGGCGGGCTAAATAAATTCAATATAAAAGAAGGGAAATTTTCAAATTATATTTTCGATCAGAAAAATAAAAATTCAATTAGCGATAATGTCGTAACAGATTTATTGATTTCTAAATCAGGAGATCTGTGGGCGGCAACTTATTCCGGTGGTTTGAATAAATACAAAAAAGAGACTGATTCATTTATTAGATATCGAGAGAAGAATGGTTTGCCAAGCGATTTTATTTGTGCGGTTTTAGAAGATGGAAAACAAAATTTATGGCTGAGTACCGGGAAAGGGATTTCAAAATTTAATCCAAGAAATAAATTATTCAGAAATTATGATTACAGTGATGGAGTTCAAAAGGGAGAATTTAATCCCGGCGCTGCAGCAAAAACTAAATCAGGCTGGATGTATTTTGGCGGCGTAAATGGCGTTACATATTTTCATCCTGATAGTTTAAAAGATAATCCTTTAATTCCGCAGGTGGTTATTTCATCAATCAAAATTAATAATGAAGAAATTGACAATATAAAAAATTCATCTTACTTAGATTCAATTACACTTTCATATAACGATAATAGTTTTTCATTTGAATTTGCCTCTCTTGATTTTACTCATCCCAAAAAAAATGAATATGCATATAAGCTTGAAGGTTTAGATGATGATTGGAATGATTCAGGGAACAGAAGATTTGCCAACTATACTCATCTTGATCCCGGAGAATATATTTTCAAAGTAAAAGGAACAAACAATAATGGTGTATGGAATGAAATTCCTACTTCGGTATTTGTAATGATCAACCCACCATTTTGGGGAACTTGGTGGTTCCGTGGAATAGCTATTTTTACATTTTTATCAGTAGGGCCGATAATTTATTTCAGAAGAGTTTCTGTTTTGAAAAAAGAAAAAGCCGCGCAGGAAGAATTTTCGAAGCAGCTTATTAATTCACAGGAAGATGAAAGAAAGCGAATCGCATCTGAATTGCATGATAGTCTTGGGCAGGATTTATTAATAATTAAAAATCTTGCTTTACTCGGTTTAAAGAAAAAAGAAGATGTGTATTCGATAAAACAACTGGAAGAAATTTCAAAAACTTCATCAGCCACAATTGAAGAAGTAAGGCAGATAGCGTACAATCTTCATCCATATCAGCTTGACAGATTGGGATTAACAAAAGCAATTAAATCAATCATAACTCAAGTAAGCGGATTAACTAAAATTAATTTCGTAGAAAAAATTGATGAAGTTGATAATTTATTTTCAAAAGAAAATGAAATTAATATATTTAGAATAGTACAAGAGTGTATTAATAATATTATCAAGCATTCGAACGCAAGTAAAGCCGAAATTATTATTTTTAAAGAAGACAATACTCTTGTAATAAGGATATCTGATGACGGTAAAGGTTTTGATTCTAAAAAAGTTTATAACCAGGTTAAAGGGTTTGGAATGAAAAACCTTATGAAAAGAGTAAGTATTTTAAATGGTGAAATTGATATAAATTCGTTTCCTGGTAGAGGAACAACCATAATAATTAAGGTCAAAAGTCAAAAATAAAAATTCAAAAAATTTAATTGAAAAATTATATCAACGTGGATAAAGAGATTAAAATATTAATCGCAGATGATCATCCTGTAATTCGTAGTGGAATTAAATCTGTCTTAAAAACCGAACCTGGATTTGTAGTTCTGGCAGAAGCAGAAAATGGAGAACAAGCTTATAGTATTTTAAAAGAACAGAATATTGATATTGTTACTCTTGATGTTGAAATGCCAAAATTAAATGGATTAGAAATTGCGAGAAGAATTATTGAAGAAAAAATCAAAACTAAAATTATTTTTTTAACTATGTATAAAGATGAAGATATGTTTAACCAGGCTTTGGATATTGGAGCAATGGGCTATATCTTAAAAGAAAATGCAGTTGACGATATAGTTGAATGTATAAATTCTGTAGCAAGCGGGCGGTATTATATAAGTCCTACAATATCCCAATACTTAATGAACAGGGAAATTAAAATTAAAGATTTAGCCGACTCATCACCCTTAATTAATAGTTTAACAAAAACTGAAAGAGTTGTGCTAAGATTGATCGCTGATGATAAAACAACTAAACAGATTGCAGACGACTTAAATGTAAGTTATAAAACAATTGAAAATCATCGTAATAACATTTCTAAAAAATTAAATCTAAGCGGCTCGCATAGTCTTATAAAATATGCATTGAACAACAAAGCAATCCTATAAATAATTCTAGCCCTAAACAATCTTTCCATAAAACATTTTTAATTATTCATTTTTAATTGCCTAGGTGTATTCACCTATAACAATTGAGGGTGTCTCTTCATTTATCATCTTCCTTCTTTTCTACAAATTGCCATCAGAGAAAATCAAAGTAAAAAAGTAAAAAAATGAAATTGCTAATTGTTGATGATAGTCCGGTTATAAGAAAAATGTTAAAAAATATTTGTAAAGAAATGTTTGATGACATTATTGAATGCAATGACGGCGATGAAGCTGTGCAAATGTTTTCAGAGCATCATCCGGATTGGACCGTCATGGATATTAAAATGAATAAGATGGATGGACTAACTGCAACCAAAAAAATTATGAATGACAACCCACAGGCGAATATAATAATGATTTCTCAATTCAAAGACGATTACACCATTGAAGCATCAATTAAGTCGGGAGCCAAAATGTTTGTAAGTAAAGAAGACCTTTTAAAAATAAGAGAAATAATAGTTTAAGATTAAAAAAATGTATTTGAATAAGCTAAACATTAAATCAATAATTAATCATAACAAACCTAAGAGGACAGTCATGAAAAAACGCAATTTAATCATTGCAGCTTTTTTTCTTTTTTTGTTCGCAATTGCATTAACTGCAAATGCACAAACTTCGAATGAACTTTTTAAGATTAAGCTAAAATCACGAGAGTTCATCCCGCCAAAATCTCTTCAATCAATTAAAGAAGAAAATGAAAACACAAAAAATTTTATTGTCCAATTTGATGAGCCGCTTAATGCAAATATAATTAATGAGTTAAAGAATAGCGGAATCAAAATAAACGGACAAATATCTTCTACTGCATTATCACTATTTGCTGAGGACAAAAACAATCTCAATAAATTAAACAATATTAGGTGGATTGGTAAGTTAGAAGTCCAAGACAAATTGAGCAAAGCTATAGAAAAATTGGAGGGCGAAATTTATGTGGTTGCAAATTTTCATTGGGCTTCAAATCCATCAGACTATAAAAATGAAATTTTACAAAAAGGCGGAGCACTTATTAACAATCCTTACATGAGCAGAAATGATCTTTTAATTAAAATCGACAAAAACTTAATCGAAAGCATCGCAGGCATTGATGGAATTGATTATATCTATCCGGCATCTGAAAATTTAATCAACGGTGAAAAAGTTCATAAGTGTCCCGGTGTACTAAATGAATTTGCATTAGCACCTGAATACGTGACACAAGGCAATGGCTGGGATGGGCCGGGGCTTGGCTCGGCAAATCTAACCTATCATTTTGTAAACGGCACACCGGATGTTGTTGGCGAAGAAGCTGAAGTTGCAGCGGCACTTGAAACCTGGAGTAAATATGTGCAGGTAAATTGGTCAGCTACCACAACCGCTAATTTACCTCAGTCTATTGATATTTCATGGGGTTCAGCTGAACATGGTGATGGGTTCCAATTTGACGGAGCTGGAAACGTTCTTGCACATTGTTTTTATCCGAATGATACAAACCCTGAATCGATTGCTGGAGATTTACATTTTGATGAAGATGAAAATTGGAAGATCGGCAGTGACATCGATATTTATTCTGTTGCTTTGCATGAATCAGGACATGGGCTGTGATTAAATCATTCTGATGAACCAACGGCTGTAATGTATCCCTATTATGGCGGCGCAGTTTCAGATTTGAGACAAGATGATATTGAAGGTATTCGAAACTTATATGCAGCCAAAAATACTCCTAAAACTTCAAACCCTTCTTTTGATCCAGCTAGCGGAAATTATTCATCGCCATTAGAAGTAAGGTTAAACTTTGGTACTGGTTCTAACTCACAAAATACAAGAATTTATTATACTCTTGATGGAAGTGAACCAACACCTTATTCTTATGAATTTATTCCTGGCGGTTCAGATTATATTTTTCAAAGATATTCAAACACGATTAAAGCGAGGCATTTAGACAAAGTTATACACCAAGCGACGTTATTTCCGCAACGTATAATTTGCAGCAATCAAATCCAACAGTTGAAAATCCGTCGATAACTCCTAATGGAGGGACATATAATGGAAGCGTACAAGTTTCAATGTCATGCCCGACTGATTTTTCTGTAATTAGATATACAACAAATGGAACTGAACCTACACAATCATCATTTGCTTATTCATCTCCTATAACTTTGGTTTCATCCTCTACTGTTAAGGCAAAAGCATTTAGAAATGATTATTCTCCAAGTCAAACTGTGACTGCAAATTTTACTATTAATCTTGAAATACCACCAGCAACACTTTATCCCTCAGGAGGTGTCTTTAATAATTCCGTAACAGTTTATATGGGTTCAACAGTTTTAGGAGCTGAAATCCATTATACAACGAATGGTTCAATTCCTGATGAAAATGCTGCGTTATATAATTCCCCTATTGAATTAACTCAAACCACTTTAGTTAAAGCTGTTACAATATATAATGGAACTTCAAGTGTAATCGTATCTAACTGGTATAATATAACGCAAAATTCAGCTACCGCTCCTGCAATAACACCTAACGGTGGAAATTTTACTGGCTCAGTTTCAGTAACAATGGAAACTACAACACCAGGAGGCGTAATAAGATATACAACCAACGGTGCTGAACCAACTTCTTATTCTGAAGTTTATTCTATTCCCATTAATTTAAGTGTAGGAGAACATACTGTAAAAGCAAAAACTTTTCATCAATCCACAAATCCAAGTGAAACTGCATCAGCTGTTTTTACAGTGTACGAGCAATCTTTAACTACAGTTGCAACGCCTGAAGTATATCCTAAATCTACCCAGACTTTTACTGAACCAATTAAAATGAAAATGAATTGTGCTACGGAGGGAGCGTTAATAAGATATACAGTTGGTTTTGGACAACTTCCAGCTGACCCTGAAGCAACCGGCGGCGGTTCAATTACATACAATGGCCCATTTACAATTGGCGCCGCAGGCTCAGATATGTTCATCAAAGTGAGAGCCTTTAAAGACGGATTAGCTGCAAGTGGTATTGTTCAAACAGGTAAATTATCGGTTGTCGATCCATTGGGAATTGTTGAAACTCCTGTTATGACTCCCAACGGAGGAGTATTTAATAATAATGTGCATGTAACTTTGGCGAGCAATACTCAGTTTGCACAAATTCTTTATACAAGAGACGGCAGTGATCCAAGCACAAATCTGCCAGTAACAAGTCCTACGGCCGCTTTATAGTACACCTATTTTAATTTCAAGATCAACCACTTTAAAAGCCATAGGCAGAAGAACATTTTTTTCAGATAGTGATATAGCAGAGGCAGAATTTATTTTACAATGCGGTACCCCGAAAATTACGCCGGACAGCGGTTCTTACACTGATTCAGTCACTATATCCTTTTCCACTGTAACAGAAAATGCATCTATAAGATATACGATGAATGGAAGCGAACCAAATGATTCATCAACATTATATAGTGCTCCAATAAAACTAAATATTGGCAGCTATGTTATAAAAGCAAAAGCATTTAAAAATAATTTTGAATCGAGTGAAACCTCAGTTGCACAAATAGATATTAATGAATCTGCAGAAGCCCCGCAAATTAGCGAGCATCCGATAAGTCAATCGGTTTATGAAGGCGATAAAGCTGTTTTCAAAATTTCTGCAACCGGAACTCCAAAACCGGAGATTCAATGGATGAGAAATTCAATTATTTTGCCTGGCGAAATATCAGATTCATTGGTTCTTGAAAATGTGCAGTTAGGAGATACAGGAACTTACAGCGCTAGAGTAAGCAATATAGCTGGAGAAGTTATTTCAAATGAAGCACAATTACAGGTTAATTCTGTTACTTCAATAAATGAAAAATCTTTTTCTGGAATCCCGGAAGATTTTGAATTGATTGGTAATTAACCTAATCCTTTTAATCCAACTACCAGGATTCGATTCGGAGTTCCTAATTCAACTAAAGTTACTTTGCAGGTTTTTAATTTGGTTGGAGAATTAGTCGGAACTTTAATTAATGAAGTGAGAGCTGCAGGTTATCATGAAATTAATTTTAATGCTTCAAATTTATCAAATGGAGTTTATTTTTATAGAATAGCGGCAGATCGCTTTATTCAAACCAAAAAAATGATTTTGTTGAAATAGTATTTTATTGAAATAAAACATTATGGGACGGGTATATTACCCGTCCCATTTTTTTATGAAAATGATTGGCCAGCTTTTTCTTTTTTATCGAAAAACCATCTATAAATTAATAATGCAATTGCCGCCGTTAAACCAATGGCTGCAAAGTAATACCAAATATAATGTGAATGATCATATGCGTGGAGTAATTGGTCGGATGACAAAGTTAATGGATCCGGTGCATAGGCGGTTAATAAATATCCTGAAATTCCAAAACCAAGTATAGAAGAAAGAAAAGAATGAAGGTGACTAAATCCCAAATATAATCCTTCTTCACCTTTTGGCGCTTGAAGGGAAAAATATTCCAAGTATCTAGGTGAAATAAAACATTCTGCAATGCCTTGTACAATAATTCCGGCAATCATCATAACCGTTATAGGGTGTGCAGAAAACAATCCAAATATAGATACTGATTGTCCGGTAATAGATTCTAAAATTGGACTTGATGCCATTAGTAATGCAGAAATCGGCATTAAGAACATGCCAACACTCATTGATGAAACAGCTCTTACATTCTTCATTAAATTAGTAATGAAGACTACGGAAATCATCACAACAAATGGATTAACGTTTGCGATCCACTCCGGTGAAGCATGTTCGCCGACAGTACGCAAAACATACTTGGGCATTGTAGCATAAAGCTGATGCTGTATTATCCAAAACCCGGTGACTATTATTATTAATAGAAGCAGCTTAAAATTAGATACAACTTTTATAAATCCTTCCCAAGCGGCTTTAAATGTTTTTCCTTCACCATCAATATTTACATTCTTATAAAAAAAGAATACGACCACCAAAGCAATTAAAGTCATGAAAGCAGCATAGAAATTAATTGATTCCAACCCCCAGGAAATACGTAATGGATAAGCGAAAGTTTTCCCCAGAAAAGCGCCAACATTTACAAGTCCGTAAAAAATAGAATAGCCTTTTGCCCGAGTTGATTCATCAGTAGTTTTAGCTACAGTTCCTGTAATTATCGATTTTATAAATGAGCCGCCAAACATTAAAACGACAAGTGCCGGAATGACAGTGGCTTTATATGGTAGTGCACCAAGAGTAAAATATCCAATGGTTAATAAGGTAAAAGCTAAAATGATCGCTTTACGAAAACCAATTTTATCAGCAAACGCACCTGAAAATGGTGGAAGAAAATAAAGTCCGGCCGCAAATACGCCGCCAATCCATCCTGCGTCAATGTCGCTGAATCCTACCACTCTTGAAAGATATAAAGTGATTGCAATAAATACTGCGTAGTATGCAGCACGTTCAAAAAGTTCAACTATGTTAGCAGTCCAAAATTCTTTTGGAAAATTCCATTTTTGTTTTGCTGGTTTACTCAAAGCCGTTCCCTATTTAAGATGAAGATATTAAGATTTCTTTGTTATGTTTAAAATTCAATAATAACTAAGTTAGTAAAAATTTAAAACAAGTATCTTTCGATTTGATTTTTTTTTGAGTTAGGAATTAGAGCTAAATGCAAAAAGAAAATTTTAAAGCATATGCTGCATGGGTAGCCATTTGCATAATTTGGGGAACAACTTATTTGGCTATCAGAATTGGAGTAGGGCATTTACCTCCAATGCTATTTGCCGGACTCCGCTGGCTTATAGCCGGTAGTGCATTATTGATTTATTTTAAAATTAAAAAAATAAAATTACCTGGTGGGAAGGATCTATTAAATTTGTCCATAGTCGGATTAGCATTAATTGGATTTGGAAATGGATTGGTTGTAACAGCTGAAAGATCAGTGCCCAGTGGAATAACGGCATTGTTTATAACTACACTTCCTTTTTGGATGGTTGGAGGAGAAGCGATATCCGGTCTTGGTCAGAAATTAAACTTAAAAATTATTATTGGACTGTTGTTTGGCTTTGCTGGGGCAATTATAATTTTTAGCCATGATATAAAAAACTTCTTCGATTCTTCCTATTTAACGGGAATGCTTTGTTTAACTGGTTCTGTTTTATTTTGGTCATTCGGATCCATATATTCTAAATATAAAAAAGTCGGCGTGCCTTTATTTGTGGGTGCTGCAATTCAAATGTTTGTGGCCGGGGTTGCACAAACTGCTTTAGGATTAATACTTGGAGAAGCTTCAAAATTTTATTTTAATAGAGAAAGTTTCCTTGCGTTTTCTTATTTATTAATAGTAGGCTCAATCATCGGGTATGGTTCATATATTTATGCAATTGCACACTTACCTTTATCATTAGTTTCCACATATGCATATATCAATCCGATAATCGCTTTATTTTTGGGATGGTTAATACTTGATGAAAAAATTAATTTAACAATTATAACTGCAGCAGCTATAATTTTTACAGGTGTTATATTAATTAGAAAGGGTACAAAGAGATTAAAAAAAGTAACAGTGAATTGAAATAAAATTTCTAAAATATAAATTATATATCTGGATGGAATGATAAATTGGTGCTTTTATGTTAAAAAAATTAAAATAAATATTAAAAAATATTATTTATTAATTTGCAGAGTTAAAAATTTCGTCATATTTTAATGTATTGAAACTTGTAAAGTCAAGTTTGTAATAAAATAAAAGGTTATTTAATACATTTTACAGTTGATTTTAATAAAGTTTTTAAGCACGTTATCAAAGTGTTAATAAAATACATACTATTACTCCTTAAAAAGTTGATATTGAAGACAAGAAATATTTGCAAATTAAAAATGGGAATTAATTTGTCTTTGATAAGATTGGGACAAAAAACTAATATTAAAGCTTACCGGCATACAGCAATAGTAATCTTACAAAAAAACAATTCCGAAAAATATCCTTTACTATTGTTGAAAAATTTCCGATTTAAAGAGGACGTAAAATCTTTCGACTTATTCAAAGCGGGCAGTTGAGTAAATAGGTTGAATCAGGAAAATATTTTTTTGATTCAGCCGCAAAATTAATTATTTATCTAATCATTAATCTTAGGAGAGATAAAATGAACAGAAAACTTACCGTTCTATTTTTTCTGCTAATTCTGCCTTCATTTGTTTTGGCAGGAACAGTAGGGAAGATACAGGGAAAAGTGACGGATCTCCAGAGTGGTGAACCCTTGATTGGAGCCAATATCTTAGTGGTTGGTTCTTCTTCCGGCGCAGCTACTGATGTGAATGGAGAATATACTATCCAGAATCTTAACGCTGGTGTCTATCAGCTTAAGGCTTCTTTTATAGGTTACCAAGCGATCACTGTTTCTAATGTTCGTGTGAATGCAGACCTTACTACGGAAATTAATTTCCAATTGCCTGCAGAAGGTGTAACCATTGGAGAAGTAAATGTTATAGCAGAACGACCACTCATTAACAAGAGTAATACTAATGCTATAAGAGTTACGACAAACGAACAGATTCAGGCATTGCCTGTTAGAGGTATTAATAATCTAATTTCATTAGTTCCTGGTGTAGTAGTTCAGGATAACAAAGTCTACATCAGAGGTGGTAGAAATGATGAAGTTGGTTATTACCTTGAAGGGACAAATATAACAAATGCAGTTACTGGAACTCGTCAAGTTTCAATTCCTCAAAATGCATTGGAAGAAATTCAAGTTCAAGCCGGTGGATACACAGCTGAATTCGGTGGAGCTAATGGTGGAATAATCCGTACTCAACTTAAATCTGGCGGACCTGAATTTAAAGCAACTGCAGAATATATTACTGACAATATCAGCTTAAAAAATAAAGCTGGACTATATGACGGCAAAGAAGTGCTAGGGGCATATTCATATGGATATAATGATTTTAGTGCTTCAGTAAGCGGCCCACTATTAGGGAATAATATTAAATTTTATGGAATATTTGAAAACCTTTCACAGGCAGATCCTAATCCGCAGCCTTACCCTGGTATTCATTTGGGTAAAATAACTGACCCTAATACCAATGATACGATAGATTTTAATTACAATGCCGGCCCTGCATTAAGGCAAAACGATAATCAATATAATGGTGCAGCTACATTAACTTTCGATTATAATCCTATTATTGTTAGATTATATGGAACCTACGCTGCCCGTCAATATTATGGTGATACTTACTATGCAAATACAACATCAACAAATATTTTGAATATGCTGGATTTAAATCGTATACCAGTAACTCATCAAAATAATGGAACTGTTAATTTAAAAATAACTCATGTATTAAGCCCTTCTACTTTTTATGAAGTTAGTGGTGGTTTTGTATTTAACCAGGGACATACATGGGATCCTTACTTAAAAGATAATTACGTGGGTTATGGAGATAGCGTAGCGAATACTGAAGCTGGTGCTCCATGGTATAGAAGGCCATCTGAAGGAAATCGATATGGCCGTTTTACCGTACCTTCGGTACTTGCAGTATTTCAGGGGTTTACCTTTAATGCTCCTAATACTCCTATTTCAGAATACTCTAAATTTAAAAACCAAAACATTAATATAACCGCTGCATTAAGTTCTCAAGTAAATAAAGAAAATGCTTTAAAATTCGGCGGTGACGTTCAAATGATGACATTTAGTAAATTCGCTATGTCAAATGCATTAACTCTTTTACTAGCTAATAGAGTTAATAGCGGTGACGATTTAGCCAGAACAATAATGTTAAACGGTATTAATAATTACGGTTATGATGTCCTCGGCGATCCTTACACTGGCAGTACAAGCAATTATGATGCTGGCCAGATTGCACCCAAAAAACCAATTTTTGCTGGTGTATATTTAGAAGATAGACTTGAATATCAGAACTTAATTGTAAATGCCGGTTTAAGATATGATTATATCAATACGGATAATACGGTTATGGTAGATCCGACTCATCCTGAACTATCTTTTGATAAAAACACACACTTAATTATCCCGGGCGGATGGACAAAAGCACCTTCATTCAGCGGATTAAGTCCTCGTTTAGGATTTTCTTTCCCAGTGACAGATCAAACTGTATTTCATGCTCAATATGGAAAGTTCATTCAACAGACAAGACTTAACGATATATATAAAAGTGAATATGCATGGTCATATCAGGTTGCTAGACCTGGAAACTTTTATACAACCTCAGTCGCAGGTCTAAATGTAAGACCAATCAGAACTACTCAATATGAAGTTGGATTCACCCAACAATTAGGCGAATTTGCTTCATTTGATTTAACAGGCTATTATAAAGATATAAGCGGCCAGGTTGTTTACAATCAATTGTATGTTGATAAATCATCAGGATTCCTTGATTATACTGCTTTAACTAATGGTGATTTTGCTACAACCAAAGGAATCGAAGTCTCTTTCAATATGAGAAGAACCAGTAGAATTATGGTTAATGGCTCTGCTTCATTTGAAAGTGCTGAAGGAACAAATTCGAATCCGTTCGCAAATGCCGGTTTGGTTGGTTCTCCATTAGACCCGAACTATGTTTATAAACCAAATAATATACAACCTTTAGCATTTAACCGCGCTCTTAGCGGAAATTTAAGTATTGATTATCGCTTTGGTATTGATGACGGCCCAAGTGTATTGCATCAATTCGGTGCTAGTTTATTATTAACGTTCGCTAGCGGCCATCCATTCACACTTGGCTACGGAAGCGGTGTTGCTGGTAATCTTGAAGGTTTTAATGCTGGCCGATTTAGGTTAGCTTCAGAACCTCTAGGTTCATCAACAACTCCTGCAAATTTCCAATTAGATCTTTCAGTTGATAAATCATTCCTCATCATGGATAAGCTTAATGCTACTATTTTTGTAAACGTTATTAATTTATTGAATACAAAAAACTATATAAATGTATTTACAAGAACCGGTTCTGCTACCGATGATGGATATTTAACTTCACCAGAAGGACGTCAGCTGACTGAAAGTTATGGACAAGACTTTGTTGATCTTTACAAAGCGATTAACCTTGATTATGGTGATGGCTATTCTGTTGCAACAGGAAATCTTTTATATGGTCCACCAAGACAAATCAGGGTTGGTGTAAGATTAGAATATTAAGCTGAAAAACTAAAAAAGTAATAGGAGTTTAAATATGATCTCAAACAAATTCTCTTATATTCTTATCTTCCTAATAAGTGTTATGTTTCTTGCTAGCATGAACATAAACGCTAAAGGTGATAAGAAAAATAAAAAGGGTCTGGCAAAAACTGCCGCTCAAGTAGCCAATACCTATATTGACATAAATAATATATCTACTCTTGTGTCAAACATTGGTTTTGGAGATTACAACACAAACAGTAACTTGGAAGGTACCGTTTATCCTAAAGGAAGCGGTAAAACTTGTATTTTTGAAACCGGTTTTGTTTGGGGAGCTATTCCCAGAGGCGAAACTGATCCTCGCGTCGGAGGTTCAACTTATTCCACAGGTTTGCAGCCAGGGCCAATTATGGCTGATGGACAAGCTGCTCCTGATCCAGGTTCTGATAACTATCGAATATTTAGAGTAAGATCAGATGTATATCCAGGCGGACCAGCTCTTGATCTAGCTGCCGATGCAGCAAATGAAGGTGTAACTGAAGATGCTCTCCGCGCTCAGTATGAATTAGATTGGACTCAATGGCCTGCTGCAGGTACTGCAAATGATTTAGGCGCTCCTTTTAAAGATGTAAATGGAGATGGTAAATATGATCCTAATGTAGATATTCCTGGCGTTCCTGGTGCTGATCAAACAGCTTACTGGGTTGCAAACGATCAAAATAAGGATCAAATGAATTCCCTTTATGGTGCAGACCCAATGGGAATAGAGGTTCGAGGCACATATTGGGCCTATGCTCAAACCGGTGCGCTTGGCAACATGTACTTTAAAAAATACACTATCATTAACAAAGGTTTCCAGAAATATACTTTAGATAGTATGTTCGTTTCCTGGTGGGCTGATGTTGATAATGGTAATGCTGGAGATGACTTTGTCGGAAATGATACAACACTTAGCTTAACCTATTGTTACAACGCTGATGCAATTGACAATGTTTATGCCCCTCTTCCTCCTCCTGTAGTTGGTGCCGATTTTTTCCAGGGCCCAGTTACTCCCGGAGCTGCCACAGACTCTGCTATATTTAACGGCCGAGTGGTGTACGGAAAAAGAAATCTGCCAATGACAGCGGCTTATTATTTCATAAATAGTGATCCAATATTAACTGATCCTGCTTTAGGCGGTGATCCTGAAGGATCAAAACAATTTTATCGTTTAATGAATGGACAATTACCTTTATCAGGTGTTCCGTTTATTAATAATTCAACAGGTGAAACTACTCCATTTGTTCTTACAGGTGATCCTATCACCAGAACAGGTTGGATTGATGGACAATTGTTCCCTAAAGGTGACAGACGTCAAGGTATGGCTTCAGGTCCATTTACTATGGCTCCTGGCGATACTCAAGAAGTTGTAGTTGCCCAAATAATTGCTGGTGCAATTCCTGGAGTAGATAGATTATCAGCTATAGGATTGTTAAAATTTTATGATGAAACAGCTCAAGCTGTTTATGATAACTTCTTTGATATTCCAACACCTCCTAAATCTCCTCAGGTTCAAGCAACAACGCTTGATCATGAAATTATATTGAATTGGGGTACGGATTCTTCTAATGTAGCTGCTACAGAGCAAGTAGTAAGCAAAGGATATAAATTCCAAGGATATAACGTTTATCAGTTACCTAATCGATCCGCCTCGCTATCAGAAGCAGCAAGAATAGCTACATTTGACGTTATTGATGGAATATTAAAAATAAATGATGACTACTTTGATGCCAATAGTGGTGTCGTCGCGAACCATGTAGTTCAATTCGGCACTGATCACGGTGTTCAAAGATATATTTCAATTAAAACCGATGCATTTAGCAGTTCAACACCTCTTGTAAATGGCATAAAATATTATTTTGCCGTTACAGCATACAGCTATAATCCTGATGGTGTTCCTTCAGCACTTGAAAACCCAATTGCAATTATCGGAGGTGCTAACGGACTTACACCGCAGAGCCCGGATCCTGGAGTGCAATATCATGCCGAATCCGGAGCTGAAGAGGATGTTACACATCAAGGAACCGCCGATGCAACTGTAGATGTCACGGTGGTTGATCCTACTAAATTGAACGGACATGATTATAAATTATTTTTGAAACCATATTATTATTATTTAGCCGCTGATGGAAAATGGAAGAGAACTAATTATCCGGATTCAGTTGGTAAAAAATTAAATAAAGTTGGTGACGTTTCACCTTCAACCATGAGCGGTACAGGCTTGTATGCAAGTAAACCTGGCACCGTTGATCTAATAATGAGCATTGATTTACAATCTCCTGACGGTGATTATATTGATGGAGCAAAAGTAACATTCCCGCAAGGAGTGATTATTAACAGTGCTGAGCCGGTTGCTGATTGTGCAAATGGGAATACAGAAACTCCCGTTATTGACGGCCAGTCCATAACGTGGGGAAATAATGATTCAACAACTTTCGGCTGTTTCGATGGAAGTCAGTTGTTAAAAGTAAACATCAGTGCCTTCACTCCACCGCTATCAATCGATTATGTTTTATATGATGATGGCTACGGTGATCTTTATGCAGGTGATAGTTTAGGAATTATAAATGCAACCGGTACATTCCAGGTTACAGCTATTGGAAATAAATTTGTAACCCAAAATACATGGAATGTTATGGACGTAACCACTGGCCAGCTTGTTGTACAAAATCAAACTGTATATGGCGGTGTAGATATTTATGCAAATACTGAAGGCCCGGGAGGTTCTACCGGCATATTACAGAATACAAATCCTACAGACAATACCGCAAATCCAATATTTGACGGATTGCAAGTAGCAATTGACGGCAGCTATGAAGCTCCCATTAATTGGAACACTGCAACATTGGATACTGCTCCGGGTTCTAAAACAACATTTTCTGCTACTAGTACTGCAGGACTTTCAGATGGTATTGATATAACAAATTATACTGTATTTGGTGGAACAGTCACCAGTACAGCATACGATAATTTTAGCGGAGTTGGAACACAGGACATCGATCAGCTCCAGCAAGATTACGAACTTCGATTTACTGGTGTGGAAGATACCAGTGTAATAAATGGCCAAACAGTAATAACTGTAGCAAGTGGTGGTTCAATGGCAACTGTATTTAGGTCAAATTCTCCTTTTGAAGATAGACCTGACAACACTACTGGTTCTACCGGCCCATATTTGATAAGGATACCTTTCGAAGTTTGGAACGTATCTGACCCGGCTAATCCACGTCAGGTAAATTTAACATTTAGAGATCGTATACAAACAGCAACTGATGATCCATTTTACAGTTGGAATGATGAAAACAGAGAATATGCAATAATTGTAAATTCTGATTACGATCCTAATCAAGTGATAACTATAGATGATGGTCCAACTCCACTTAATGAATTGGCAACATGGGTTGTTGTTTTCTGGTCTACACATTGGAATGTTGGTGATGTAGTAAACCTTAAATATGCAAATCCATTACAGCCTGGCAAAGATACTTGGACATTCTCAGCACCATCGGCACCAACTATGTCGGCTGACGCTGCTAAAGAAGATGTTCAGCGCATCAACGTTTTCCCAAATCCATACTATGGTGTTAATACTCAAGAAATAAATAAGTATGCACGTTTTGTTACGTTCAATCACTTACCAGAAGCTGCGAAGATTAGAATATTTAATTTAGCAGGTATATTGGTAAGAACGATTGATCATGCTGGAACTCAGTTTGAACGCTGGGATTTAACCAATCAAGACGGGTACCCGGTTGGAAGCGGTTTATACATCGCTTACATCGATATGCCTAACCTTGGTACGACGAAAATACTTAAACTAGCAATTATACAAGAACAACAAGTTCTTGATAGATTTTAATTATGAAGTTTAAAACTCAAGGAGTAAAAATGAAAATTTTATTTAATTATTTGAGTATTCTAACCATGATCCTCCTTGGAGCGGTTAGTATATACGCCGGAGGAGGGGTTCGAACAGGAACATCAGGCGCCAGCGAATTGCTAATACCTGTCGGCCCTCAAGGTATAGCAATGGGTGGTTCCAATGTTGCAACAGCAACAGGAATTGAGGCCCTCTACTGGAATCCAGCAGGTGCTGCCTTTATGGACAATTCTGTTTCTACAACTTTTTCACACATGAATTATATTGCGGATATCGGGTTGAATCATGGAGCAGTTTCGGTTAACTTCGAAAGCTTTGGTGTACTTTCTTTACAAATCAAAGCACTAGATGTCGGTGATATTCCGGTTACTACTAATGAATTTCCTGATGGAACCGGACAAACATTTGCACCCCAATTTTCTGTATTAGGGTTAACTTATTCAAAACAGTTAACAAATAGGATTGCAATTGGTGTAACGGCAAACTACTTATCCGAAACTCTTGCTGAAGTGAGTGCTTCCGGTGTCTCATTTAATGCAGGTGTTGTTTACAATGACTTAGGAAATATTTCAGGCCTAAGTTTTGGAATAGCAATGAATAACATTGGACCGCATCTGAAATATGATGGTTCAGGCTTATTGATCACATCATCACCTCAGGGTTACAATCGTGCGCCAAGCCAAATGTCATTCAATGCAGCATATTTTGAATTGCCTGCAAATTTCACAATCGGTTTTGGATTCAAACCACAGATTGATGAAGAGAATGCAATTCAAATATCTACAGTATTCCAGAATAATAACTTCTCTGGTGATGAATATAAAGTAGGAGCTGAATACGGCTACAACAACTTATTATTCATCAGAGGCGGCTATGACTTGTCACCAAAGTCTCAAAGTGAAGATTATATTTATGGATTAACTGCCGGTGCCGGTATTAATTATGACGTTGGCGGTCTTGATCTTAAAATAGATTATGCATATAGAGATGTTAAATACTTTAATGCTAATCATATATTTGCAGTTACGTTAGCTTTTTAATTTTACCAACTAAGTAACTCGTTAATTTCTTTTAATCCGTACTGAAATATTTCAGTACGGATTTTTTTTGTAAATTTGTAAAACATGGGTTCTACAATTAAAAGTAATGCGGTAAATGATGAAAATACTTCTATACATTTTAATTTTGAATATCACTGCAATCAGTCAAAATAAAGAATGGATTAAATTTGATAAGTCGAATTCAAAACTTCCTTCCAATTCAATTCATACAATAAAAATTGCCAAATCCGGAATTAAATGGATAGGTACCTGGGATGAAGGGTTAGTTAAATACTTCCAAAACTCGTGGAATATTTATGACACTACTAATTCTGGCTTGCCAAATGACAAGATATATTCTATTGCTATCGATAAAAAAAATAATTTATGGATTGGAACGTTTGGCGGGGGAATTGCAAAATTTGACGGCAGTGACGACTGGACAGTTTATGATACCTCCAATTCAAAACTTCCGCATAGTTTTATATATGCTTTGACTATTGATAAAAATGATAAGAAATGGATTGGAACATGGGGAAGCGGTGTTGCCGTTTTCGATAATTCAAATTGGACAATCTATAATACTGAGAACTCAAAACTTCCTTATAATAAAGTTCCTACTATTTTAGTAGATGAAGAAAATAACAAATGGCTTGGTACGGTAGAGGGAATTGTAAAATATGTTAACGGTGATATGAAATTGTCCGCAGAAATTGATTCAACAATTCCTGTAATGTCTGTTTATTCGGCCGTGGAGGATATGAAAAAAAATATCTGGCTTGGATTTAAATTCGGAGGTATTACAAAATTAAATGAAGGGCATTCTGAATCATATGACAGAGAAAATTCTCCTTTACCTTCTGACATGATTTATTCTCTAGCGGTTGACAGCTCAAACAATTTGTGGATTGGTACATTTACAGCAGGACTAGTAAAGTATGATGGCAAAAATTGGATTGTATATAATCATTCTAATTCAATATTAACTGACGATCATATTTTTTGTGTTACAATAGATAAATACAATAATAAATGGATTGGAACTTTAATGGGGGGACTCTATATCTTTAATGAAGAAAAAATAAAATCAATTGATTAATATTAAATTTGAAAAGCCTCCTCTCAATTCCGTTATCTCTTCTCAGTTTATTTTTTAAATCCAGATATTTCCCTGTAAATTTTATTTTTGTGAGCGCTCGCAAATTAAAAGTGAATTATATTTTTTCCGAAAAATAAAGGAAAATATATTGTTAATTTTGCACTGATTTTGTAATAAATTTTAGATTTAAGATGCTAAGAAAAGTTTATTTAGTAATTATAATTTTATCTTTCTCAAAAATAAACTACTGTCAATCCAATATTCACTTTGAAGGAATTGGCGGTAAAATTGGTTATGTCATTCCTGAAAATCCAATTAATAATGCTTTTAGTTTTAGTTTGCATGCAGACCTTGGTAACGTTTTGAATAGGGTGTATGTCGGTGCGATAGCAGAATTTTGGAGCAAGTCATATAATTCAAGCGCATTAGCAAATAATTATCTTGATGGCAAGTGGTCCGAATTTATTTTAGCTCCCACTTTCAAATTAAAGTATTATACAGGAACAAAAGCGATAACGTACATTGGAGGAGGCTTCGGCTTCGCCCTCGTCAGCTTTAAAAATGATATGATTAATTTAGGCCAAACGTTTGAATTAAATTCTTCGAAACTTGATGCAGTATTATTTTTTTTAGGTGGGTTTGAATATCCAATTTCCCCAATGATTAAAGGAATTGGAGAGATTAAATACAATTTAGGCGGAGCCAACTTTTTTGGTATTTATTTGGGTATGACTTATTTACTGCCTTCAAAATAAGCCTGTAAGTTTTAGCCAGTGTTTCTAACCCCGGCAGCAATTCCATTTACACTTGTTCTTAAAAGAGAAAGCAGCTGTTCTCTTTTTTTGCTGGAAATGTTTTTTGCCCGGAACTCTTTTATGAATCTTACTTGTATAAAACTTATTGGATCGATGTAAGGATTACGCAACAGTAAAGAGCGCTGGAGAGATTTATCATGATCTAGCAAATTCTCTTCATTTATTATTTTTAAAACAGCACTATTTGAAAGCTCATACTCTTCACTTATCAAATTAAAAATTTCTTTACCGAAATTTTCTTTTATGAGTGATAAATATTCTTTACCAATTATCATATCGGTTTTTAGCAATACCATTTCAATATTATCAACTAGTGCTTTAAAAAATTTCCAATCGTTGTACATCTCTGTGAGAGTTTCCCAGTCTGTAATTTTATCTTTGATAGCTTTGTTAATTGAGTAGCCGAAGCCGAACCAGCCTGAAATTGTCTGCCTATTTTGTGTCCATGAAAATACCCATGGAATTGCTCTAAGTGCTCTTATATCTTTATCTTTTTTTCGTGAAGCAGGGCGCGAACCAATTTCAATATGCTCAATAATATCTATCGGAGTTACAGTTCGAAAATAGTCATGAAAATATTCATGATTAATTAAATTTCTATAATGAGTAAAAGCAGTGTCAGAAATATTTTCCATTATCAAATTATACTTTTCAAAATGATAATCTCTTTTCTCTTTTTTTGATTGAAGTGATTGCGCAGTTGAAAGCATAACTGCCGATGTCATCAATTCAAGACTTCGTTCTGCTATTTGCGGTATCAAATATTTTGAAGAAATCATTTCACCTTGTTCGGTAATTTTTATTTTGCCTTCAATTGTCCCAATAGGCTGAGCCAGGATTGATTGGCTCACGGGGCCGCCGCCGCGCGAGATACTTCCGCCCCGGCCGTGGAATAAAATTAATTCTATTTTATTTTTATCACAGATTTGCTTTAACTTTTTTTGGCCTTTATATAGTTCGTAATTAGAAGTAACAATACCTCCGTCTTTATTGCTATCCGAATAGCCAATCATAATTTTTTGAATTTTATTTCTTACAGCAATATGTTTTGAATAAGATTTATTATTGAATAGGTTCTGCATCACTTCATCACAGCTTCTTAGATCTTCAATCGTCTCGAATAATGGAAGTATATCAAGTAAAGATTTTTTCACATTGCCGTTTTCTATTTCCAGTAGGCCTGCTTCTTTTGCTAATAACAATGCGGTTAAAACGTCGCTGACAGACGTACAGTTACTTATAATATAATCGCTGCATGCATTATTGGAAATATTTTCTTTTCCCCATTTAATTATAGCCAGTTCATTTAAAACTTGCGTAGTAGATTCTTTTAAACTGCTGAAGATATTCCGAAGCGGCCGTTGGTTTAATATCTCTTTTGTAAGAATATTAATTTTTTCAGACTCATCTAAGGAAATAAAATTATTAGAAACTCCTGAGTAATTAAAAATGTCATTTACAGCTGAACGAAGTAAAGAAGAATTTTGCCGGACATCGGTTGAAACCAAATGAAACCCAAATGTTTTAGCTTTATAAATTAGGGGTAAAACTTTTTCTTCAGCAATAAGCCTGCCCTTATTTTGTAAAAGACTTAGATAGATCAAGTTCAAATCCTCAATAAATTCAGAAACATCTTTATATCCTGAAGCCGAATTGTCAATAGTTTTCTGAAGTTTTAATGAAATTAAAAATAGCTTATTTCTATATTTCTCGGATGGATCACGCAATATACCGTCTGTGCTTTTAACATCAAGCTGATTTAAATCCGCGTTAATTGATTCAATCAATTTTTTATTCGCCTGAATTATATTTGAAGATGTACTTAGTGAGGCATAGAGCGGATCTAAATCCTGCATGTATAAATTTAAAATTTGTTTTTTATTGTTTTGTAAAGTTTGTTTTGTCAAATCAACTGTTACGTAAGGATGCCCGTCTCTATCCCCGCCCATCCATGAGCCGAACTTAATAATTGTTGGAACTGAATCTGGAAAATTAAATGAAGATTTTATTTTATAATTTAAGTGAGAATAAAAATCGGGCAGAATATTATAGATTACATCTTTAAAGAAAAATAATCCTCGCTGTATTTCATCTTTTACCGTAACCCTATGAAATCTAATTTCATTCGACTGCCAAAGAATTGTAATTTCTGCCTGAAGCTGGCGGCTTATTTCAGCCAATTCATCTTTTGTATTAACACTCACTTCACGTTTAAGTAAAAGTTGACTGATAGTTAAAATTTTCCTTAAAATAGTTTGTCTTGTAGCCTCGGTGGGATGGGCTGTAAATACGGGCATAACATTCAGACTGTTAATTATTTTGTCTAAAGTTTTGACCGAAATATTCTGCTCAGTAAATTTCTTAAAAGTATAATCGAAGGTTCCTACTATTGCGGGGCCGTCATTAAATATATTTCTTCTTTGTAGTCTAACTCGATTCACTTCATCTGCCGCATTCACAAGAATAAAATATACAGAAAACGCGCGTACTACTTTAAGAGCTTCATCTATGCTTAAGGTTTCAATTAATTTTATTATTTCTTTTCTTGTTTTTTCCTGATATTCAGTTCGGAGCGACTTTGTTAAAGCACGTAATTTTTCTTCCGTTTGATAAAGCCCTTCACCTTCCTGTTCTTTAAGAACATTCCCGAGGATAATCCCTAATTCACGAATATCGGATTTCAACGATTCATCTTTTTCAGATACTTCAAGTAGATTTAATGATCTTTTGCTCATACATAGCTTAGTTTAAATAATTTTTTTGATAGTAATTTATTTTCAATTTTAATTAGCTTAAGCCGAAATTAGTAAACTCTTTTTTGGTACTTTCGAAATCGCGGTGATGGATACCATTGATACCCAAAGTTTCAGCAACTTCAATAAACATATGGCGGTCATCCAAATACAATACGTTTTGCGGTTCAGTCTGCGAAACATCGAGTGCAATTTTGTAAATATCAACATCTGGTTTACGGAAGTGTACAAAACTGGATGCAACAAATGCATCAAATAATTTATTCAGTCCAAATTCTTTTATCCTATATTCGGTAAGTTCTCTTCCTTCGTTGCTAACAGCTGTTACATTTAAATTATATTTCTTTTTAATATCGGAAATATATTCAATCATATCGGGCAGCCTTTGAGATTGCGACAGCATGAATGACTTAAAATCAGCAGGCGAAAAATTTCTTTTTTCGTAGAACACAACTCTATGCATATATTCTTCAAGTTTCAGTTTACCAGCTTCATAAGTGTCGAATGTTAAGTGATGGCGTTCGTTAATTTCTTCCTCATCCAAATTAAATTTTTCAACAGCTTTTTTTCTCGCTTTTCTATCCCATCCATTGGTTAATAATACTCCGCCAATATCTAAAAACAAGGTGGTTATTTTACCTTTTTCCATTTTATAGTTCCTTTTATTAAAATAAATTTTTCAATTTGAAGGCACACAAAAAGTAAACATTTACTTAAAATGATACAAATATGAGGACGACAATAATCAGCACTTAATTTAAAATCAAATTAAATTAATGATGACACTTTTTTACAATTAATTTAAAAGAATTGGAAACAATCTTTAGTATTTTTGCTCATATATAATTATTTATTTGTGATAAATAAAGCCGACAATCAAATTATTTAATAAAAATGGATAAAACTCTAAAAAGAATAGCAGTAATTTTATTAGTTATCATATTATTGCCCGTTGTTTTTTTTAGTATCTATGAAATTTCTACATTAAATAAAAATGAAGAAGTATTAAAGGGGGTTTACAACAAACAACTTGATGCAATTCTTTATTCTGTTAATCAGTACTCTGATGATGTAGTTAGCTCTTGGCGAAGCAGTCTTAATTTAAAATTAACAGAAAATAAAAATATAAATGAATTTAAATCTTCACTTGATAGTATAATCAAAATAAATTCCGCCATTCAATTTTTGTATTTGCTTGACAGCGTTCAAAACGGAGATGTTAATTTCGTAATTAATAAAACACCCAATATAAATGCGAAAGAGATAAACAAAATATTAGTTAACGCTAAAGATAAGATAACCCGGCTCATCACTTATAAAAGAGGCGGATTCTACAAAATTGAGCCAATTGAAACTTCGTTGCAAAATAATTTTGTTCTTCTGATATTTTTAATTAATGATCCGCATAATAAATATAACATTGCCGGATTATTAATTGATCCTCAAAAATTTGTTGAAGATAATCTTGCCCAAAAAATCCAAAGTGTTGCTGAGGATCAATTTATTGTTACAGTTAATGAAAACTCCTCCGGTAAACAAATTTACTCAACTGAACAGGGAAACATTCAAGAGGTCCAACAGCAAAAAGCTCTGTGGCTTCTCCCTAATTATTATTTGGGAATAAAATTTAAAGGTAAAACCGTAGAAGATCTTGTTAATCAAAGATCAAATACAAACCTCATAATTATTTTAATCCTGTCTGTATTATTAATTTTTGCCGGGGTTATTGTTTTTATTAATATTAAAAAGGAAATAGAGCTTTCTCAATTAAAAGCCGATTTTGTTTCAAATGTTTCTCACGAAATAAAAACACCGCTTGCACTGATCAGCATGTTTGCAGAAACATTAGAACAGGGAAGAGTTAAAACGGAAGAGAAGAAGAATGAATATTACTCTATTATAATTCAAGAAACTAAAAGGCTTGGAAAAATTGTAAACAAAATTTTAAACTTTTCAAAAATAGAAGCAGGTAAGCGGCTTTATCAGCTTAAGGAAACTGATTTAAATAAAGTGGTGGAAGGTGTATTTAATTCATATAAATTTCATCTTCATAGTAATGGATTTGAATTTAATTTTGAACCGCAGCAAAATTTGCCTTTGATTAATGCAGACGACGAAGCGATTTCCGAAGCAATTATTAACTTAATAGATAATGCAGTTAAATATAGTGATCAAGATAAATGTATTGAACTTTTAACAGGCAAGACCAATAATTCTGTTTTTATTGAAATTAAAGATAACGGGATAGGAATTTCTGATAAAGATCAGAAAAAAATATTTGAAAAGTTTTTTAGAGTTTCGTCAGGCGATATATATAATTCCAAAGGAACCGGTTTGGGTTTAACAATTGTTAAACATATAATGGATGCTCATAACGGTAAAATAGAATTGAAAAGTGCAATGGGTAAAGGAAGTATTTTTAAATTAGTGTTTTTTACAAATAATAAATAAGCCCTCAGCGTTTTAACTTAATAATTAAAAGAGGTTCGAAATGAACAAAATATTAATAGTCGAAGACGAACCGAATATGAGAATAGGATTAAAAGATAATTTAGAATTTGAAGACTATGAAGTACATATTGCCGAAGATGGTGAAGCTGCTTTAAATAAAGTTAACGACAATAATTATAATTTAATACTTCTTGATGTTATGCTTCCTAAAATATCAGGTTTTGAAGTATGCAAACGAATTAGAAAAGATGGGAATCAAACTCCAATTATTTTATTGACTGCTAAAGGCGAAGAAGCAAATAAGGTGCGAGGTTTAGAGCTAGGGGCAGATGATTATGTTACCAAACCATTTAGCTTGATGGAACTATTGGCAAGAATTAAGGCAGTTTTAAGAAGATATGAAACGCAGGCATCTAATAATAGAAAAGATGAAATAGTAAATATTGGTAAACTTGAAATAAACTTTTCTTCTTATAATGCGCAAGAAAATGGATTACCGGTTTTAATGTCTCATAAAGAATTTGAGATACTGCATTATTTATGGCAGCATAAAAATGACACTGTAAGTCGGGATGGACTTTTGCAGGACGTATGGGGCTACGATGAATTTCCTACAACACGAACGATTGATAATTTCATATTAAAGCTAAGGCAAAAAATAGAAAAAGATCCAGCTCATCCTCATATAATACTAACCGTACATGGGATTGGTTATAAGTTAGTTTATTAAGAAATTATCATCTTAACTGTTATGACAATTTTTTACAATTGCTTACTTGTAAATGACCAATACTTGACTAATATTCTATAAGTTTTCGTGTGAAAAAAAATAAAAGTGGGATTTATGAAATTGAACAAAATATCTTTTATAGTAATAATTTTAATTTATTTATTTAACGTTAATTCATTTGCGGAAGATAAGGTTAAAATAATAAATCTCGAGGGAAATTGGAGATTTTCAATCGGCGATAACCTTGAGTGGGCAAGCCTAAACTATAACGATAGTCAATGGGAAAAAATATATGTTCCATCTTCGTGGGAAGATGAGGGCTTCAATGGATATAACGGATATGCATGGTACCGCATTAAGTTTACACTTCCCAAAAGTTATAATGGATCAACCTTGTATTTAGCTTTAGGGAAGATTGACGATGTGGATGAAACATATGTGAATGGCAAATTAATCGGCAAGTCGGGCACTTTTCCACCCGATTATCAATCAACTTATTATGCTTGGAGAAATTATCCCGTTCCTTCAGAAATACTGAACAGAAATGGAATTAATTTAATTGCTGTTCGGGTTTATGATTCTCAACTTTCCGGAGGTATAGTTGAAGGAGATATAGGAATTTATGCTGCGATAAATTCTCTTGTTCCGGATGTTAGTTTGGAAGGTGAATGGAAATTTAAAACCGAGGATGATTTTGCTTATAAAAATACGGACTTTAATGATGAAGATTGGAATAGTATAATTGTGCCCGGTTATTGGGAATCCCAAGGTTATAAAGATTATGATGGTGTTGCCTGGTATAGAAAAAAGTTTTACGTATCACAAAAGTTAATCGGCCAAAAGCTCGTTGTTCTGTTGGGAAAGATTGATGATTACGATGAGGTTTATTTAAATGGAAAATTGATAGGCTCCACCGGCGACATGAAAAAAATCCATTCAAATTTTGATCACGGAAATGAGTATTCGCAATTTCGTGGTTATTATCTTCAAGATGATAATCTACTGCACAAAGGAGATAATGTTATTGCAGTTAGAGTTTATGACGGTTATAATGTGGGAGGCATATACGAAGGGCCGATAGGATTAATTACTCAAAAAAAATATATTAATTATTGGAAGAATCATAAAGATAAAGAGAAAAAAAATTTCCTAGATTATTTTTTCGGAAATTAGATTTTAAAATATTGTAATCTATAAATATTGTAGGGACGCTCCTCTGGAGCGTCTTTTATTTTAAATACTCAAATGTAAAATGAGGAATCACTTTACAAAATTTTGGATTGGTAAAATAGATGTGTCAACAATATTTTAAAATAATTTTTACTTGTTCCATTCATCATCAAATACCGCCATTCATAAACAGACTGTGACAATCAGTGACATTCATTTACTTTAGAGTGACAACGCTGACAACTTCCTTCCTTAGTTTTGAATTAGAAATTGAAACTAAAACATAATAAATAAATTAGGAGGTCGTCATGAGAACAGCATTAGTTACAAAAGAAAAAGTCACATCTCTTTTATTGATGGTATTATTTCTTTCGCTTATTACTCCTTCAATATTTGCACAACAATCGGTAACATCCAAATTTGAACCCAAATTTGTTGCAAACTTGAATGTAGGTATCCAATCAGAAAACAAAGGATTAAAAACCAGCAGTATATATTTTTCCGGTTTTTATTCATTAAAAGAATGTGTTCCTACGCTTGTTAAACAATTATCTAAAGAGAAGAATTCTGATGTTAAAATATTAATAGCTTTATCACTTTACAAAATCGGAGATGAAAAGGGAATTGCAGCAGTTAAAAATTTAGCAATGAATGATATCAATCCTGAAGTAAGAAGAATGGGGAATGCAATTTTATCTGAATTTGAAAATGATAAAATATATACGGCAAACTAATTTTTAGGGGAAACATAACAACCACATATCAAGCCGGTATTCTTTAATAAAATTAAGAATACCGGTTTTTAATTTTAAATTGTTTTATTCTGCTATCAATTCAATACTGCCTTCAACGGGAATTTTAATTGAATAACTTTTAAGATTTTTATTTGTAAGATAATTATCACGCAGCCATGGATTAAAATACTTTAATGTTTTATAATTTATTCCATTCGCAAAAGCAAAGTCAGCCCAGCTCAGTACAGCGGCATTTACCTTCACTTCCGAATACCGTAATGGCTGATATAAATCTTGATCATTCAAATAAAATCCAAAACTTTCCGGATTTTTAAATATCACTTTAAAGGCAACTGCTCTTGGTATATATCTAGAGGTTTCTTCACCTAAAACAAGATTATAATAATTTTTTGCTTTCTGTTTTTCGATTTGAATGTTAATACCATTTGTTCCGAAATTGTACGATGCTCCTGCTAGCGTCCAGCTTCCGAACTGGTTATAGGCATCCTTAAAATATTTACAGGCAGCTTCAGTTGCTTTTTTTACATCATATCTTTCGTCAACCTGATCGTTTATTTCTAGGCCGTATTTTTTGCCGGTTCCTTCAACGAATTGCCAAAACCCGGTAGCTCCTGCGGGTGAAACAACATTATCCAAGAGACTTTCAACTATACAGAGATATTTAAAGTCATCCGGCACATCGTTTTCTTTTAATATTGGTTCAATAACCGGGAACCATCTATTGGCTCGTTTAAGAGCTAACAATGTTGCTGAATGCCAATAAGTATTTACTAATATTTCACGGTCGATTCTTTCTTTAACTTCAAAATTCTGCAAAGGCACTTCTTCGCCGGCGAAATCAAGATTGGTTGAGAATTTAGGAGAAACTATTTTATAACCTTGCTGGGACTCCACTGAATCAACTCTGCTATCGTCAGGGGTTAAACCAAATAGTAAGAAGATGATCGCCGCAGTTATAAAACCAAAGAAATAGTATACAATTTTGTCTTTATGAAGATTTTTAATTTCCAATTCTTACCTGCAAATACGTAAATAAATCATGTTTTATTTATTATTAAATAGAAGCAAACTTATATCATTAAAATTAAAGATTAAAGAGAATTATGAAGTTTATGTGTAAAAGAAATAATTTAGTTAAATTTGTTTAATGAAAATAATTATATCAAATTTTACGAGGCTAAACTAAATGAAATACTTATACATCTTATTTATTTCATCGCTATTATTATTTGCAAGCTGTGAATCAGCAAAAGACAAAAACGAAAATAAGGAAGTTAAAATGTTGAAAGAAAAAATTGCACAATTTGTGCCGGTTGAATTAAAATATGATTCATCTCAGCTGAGCGCAAAACAAAAAATTGTTGTTGAAAAGCTTTTTGAAGCATCGCAATTAATGGATTCAATTTTTCTAATGCAGGTCTATTCAAAGAATGAAGAAATAAAAACAAAGCTGCTCGCTTCGAATGATGAAGAGGATAAATTAAAGCTTCAATATTTTAATATAATGTTTGGGCCTTTTGACAGGCTTGATCATGATAAGCCGTTTATAGGTGAAAAAGAAAAACCATTGGGTGCAAATTTTTATCCTGAAGATATGACTAAAGATGAGTTTAATAATTGGATAAAAAATCATCCCGGCGATGAAAAAAAATTTCACTTCCGAATTCACTATTATTAGAAGAGAGGATGATAAATTAGCCGCAATCCCATATACGAAAGCATACGAAGCTCAACTTTCAAAAGCTGCTAAACTACTTCGTGAAGCTGCGGATAATGCTGAGAACTCCTCTTTGAAAAATTATTTAACCTTACGGGCAAAAGCATTTGAAACGAATGATTATTATGAAAGTGATATGGCATGGATGGATTTAAAGAATAACGATATTGAAATAGTAATTGGCCCTTATGAAGTTTATGAAGATCAACTTTTTAACTACAAGGCGTCGTATGAAAGTTTTCTAACAATTAAAGATCCTGTAGAAAGTAAAAAGCTGGAAAAATTCGGAAGCTATCTAAAAGATATTGAAAACCATCTGCCGATTGATGATAAATATAAAAATACCGAAAGAGGTTCCGAGTCGCCGATTGTTGTTGTTAACGAAATCTATTCAGCCGGCGATACAAAAGCCGCGGTTCAAACTTTGGCATTTAATCTTCCAAATGATGAGCGCGTTAGAAAAGCAAAAGGATCAAAGAAAGTTATGCTGAAAAATGTTAGCGACGCTAAATTTGCAAAACAGTTAACACCTATATCTGAAATTGTTATGGATAAGACGCAACTTCCGTTTGTTACTGTTGAAGCTTTTTTTACTCATGCCTTAATGCATGAAATGTCTCATGGTGTAGGGCCAGGTTTCATCACAGTGAATGGTAGAAAAACTGAAGTTAAAAAAGAATTGAAAGAGACTTATTCGACGATTGAAGAATGCAAAGCAGACATACTTGGAATGTACAATAATGTTTTTATGATTGACAAAGGATTGTTTCCTAAAACTTTTGCTAAGGAAACCTGGGCAACTTTTTTAGCAGGCATTTTCCGTTCGGTTAGATTTGGAATTACTGAAGCACATGGGAAAGGCAACGCAATTATATATAACTATCTTTTAGAAAACGGCGGCTATGAATATAATGAACAGACTCAAAAAGTTAGAGTGAATTTTGATAAAGTAGAATCTGTTTTAACACAGCTCGCTCATAATTTATTAACAATTCAAGCTACCGGTGATTATGATGCAGCCAAGGAAGTAATTACAAAGTACGCGGTTATTTCTCCAACTTTAAAAACTTTAATTGATAAGCTATCCGGAATTCCAGTTGATATTAAACCAGTGTTTCAGATAGAGCAGCAGATGAAATAAAGTTCCATTGTTATATGTTCGGATTATTGGAATAATGGGAATGAACTTTAACTTTTCCATTATTCCAATTTTTCAAGAATACATAATCTTAATTTACATTTAAGTCTCAATCTCAATTTTTCTTACTTAATTCGTCATCTACAATCTTCGCAGCTTTATCGATTTGATTTGCAAATTGCTCAAGCGTTTTTGCAACAACAATAATTTGTTCATCAGCTTGTTTCCAATTTCTCTGTTCAATTGCTTCTCTTACTGCTGGTAAAGTTTTTACTCCGTAACCGGTATAAAATCCAGGTGCATAAATTTCGTGCATATACCATGAGCGTTCCGGCAGACCATCTTTATTTGTTAAGTATCTTTCAGTCTTCATTAAAATTTCATTTAAGCTTTTAAGAGAATTTGAAGATAGTTTTTTAGCGCTTTCCTTTAATCTTCCCACAGCGTTTTCGTAAGATGAAGAACTATTTTCGACTTTTGTTATGGAATTTTGTAAGGGTGCGAAATTCAAATAGGGTACATGGTCTTTGGGTTCAGGGGGATTATAAACTTTTGTGGGATCAGATGCATAAATATAGACGCTGTCATTTAATTGTTTATTTTGAACTTCAGTTTCCTTTCTCATATCCTCCGTTAATTTTGTAAGCTCACTAAAATAATTTTTAACTGTCTCCGAAAAATCATTAAACTCAAAAGGAAGAATATCTGCTTCAACTAAATTCAAAACAGTATGGCCGACAGTCTGCGACAAAGTAATTCCATATTGAAATCCGGGATCACCAAATTTTGTATAATGATCATAAGAATCATAAATAGAATGATATTCACCACCGCCGCTTTCTCCGCCGTATCCAAGATTAAGTGAAGCTACACCGGCATGCTGTAGAAATGGGCTGTAATCAGACCCCGAACCGAGAGAATATATTCTTAAATCTTTTCTGTTCTCTGCATCTTTCTTGTCTTCTTCAGATCCATTAACCAATAAATCTGAACGCCATCTTTTTGCTACGCTTATATTTTTTTCAGGATCAATAATTCCGTTCGCAATTTCATTTACCAAATGTTCTAGCGTATGTGAACCGCCTGCATATAAAAATCCTCTTCCATTACCATCTGTATTTATATATGCTACGGTTTTTTGTTTTAGTTCATCAACATGCGTCTCAACCCATTCGGTTGAACCAAATAAACCTTCTTCTTCACCATCCCAGCTACAGTAAATAATTGTTCGTTTAGGCTTCCATCCGGTTTTTAATAAATTGCCAAGGCTCTTTGCTTCTGCCAATAGCGAGACTTGTCCGCTTATCGGGTCTTCCGCACCATTCACCCAAGCATCATGATGATTACCTCTGATAATCCATTCGTCAGGGAAATCTTTGCCAGGTATTTTTGCAATAATATCATAGAGTGGAACCATATTCCAATTGAATTCTACTTTCAAATGAACTTGAGTTTCTCCAGGCCCTATGTGATATGTGATTGGAAGTGCTCCTCTCCAGTTTTCAGGCGCAACAGGACCACTAAGCAAACTTAAAAAATGAACCGCATCTCCGTATGAAATGGGGATGACCGGTATTTTGGTTAATGTTTTCGCCTCTTTTAAACTTAATCTTTTTGCATCTTCGGTTGCCCCTATCGAAGGCGTTAATGGATCTCCGCTGTATTGTGGAAAATCTATAACCGAACCTCGCTGCACACCATCCTCATTTCTATATGAACCTTTGGGGTAAACATCTCCTTCAAAATAACCGTCGCCTTTGGGATCAGAATAAATTATACATCCGATTGCGCCATGTTCGGCAGCTACTTTAGGTTTTATTCCGCGCCAGGCCGCACCGTAACGGGCAATTACAATTTTACCTTTTACATCAATTCCAAGTTCACGTAAAGTTTCATAATCTTTAGGTATTCCATAATTAACATATACCAATTCTCCAGTTACATCTCCATCTATTGAGTAAGCGTTGTAAGTGGGAAGCTGTTCTTCAATTTGACCTGAAGTTCTGTCTTCTTTTAATGCCGGTTCCAAAAGCTTAGCTGTGTATTTTTTTGGACCTGTCATTTCCAGAATTCTTGTTTTTGGTGTTGGAAAAAGAACTTTGAATTCTTCTATATGTGAATCGAATCCCCAGGCATTGTATAAAGAATCAATAAACACAGCATTACTTTTGTCATAAGCCGATCCTAAATGATGCGGCTTAGCTGAAAGTCTTTGCATCCACATATCTAAATCATTTTTATTCAGAGAAGAATCGAATTTATTTTGAAGATCTTTCAGTGAAATTTCTTGTGCTTTTGATTGATTCAGTAACATAAAAGAAATCAACACATAAAATATTGTTGATGTAAATTTCATTAACGTCTCGTTTTATACTAATAGGATTTGAAGTAACATTCTGGTTTAATAAAAAAAGAGCGGGTTATAAATAACCCGCTCTAAATTTATTTCTTAAAATGAATTAATTATTTTAAAAACATCATCTTTTTTGACGTAACATATTGTCCGGCAGTAAGTCTATAAATATATACTCCCGTGGAGACAGTTATGTTATTATTATTAGTGCCATTCCATAATGCCTGATAATATCCTGCATCTTTTACATCATTGAAAAGTGTTTTAACCTTTTCTCCGAGTGTGTTATAAATTTCAAGAACTACTCTTTCCTGCTTGGGAAGCTGGAATTTAATTGTAGTTGTTGGATTGAACGGATTCGGGTAATTCTGAGACAATTTAAACACAATAGGTATGGCAGTAACTTCCAGAGTTGATGAATAAGTGAAGCTTCCGTTATAATCTATTTGTTTTAATCTATAATATAATTTTCCGCCAGAGGAACTATTGTCAACGTAAGAATATGATTGCTTTTCAGTAGTTGTTCCTCTTCCAGGAATGTTTGCTATCTTCTGGAAATTTTTATTGTCTGAGCTTCTTTCTATATCAAAGCCAGCGTTGTTTTTTTCAGTTGCTGTCTGCCAGCTTAATGTAACTTTATTCTCATCATTGTTTGCTGTGAAGGAAGCTAGTTCAACTGGAACAGGTGTACCTTGAATGCTTAAATTATCAATCGCCCAGCCCCATCCATGTGTAGCCGCATCTGCAAACAATCTAAATCTGAATATAACAGTATCACCAGCATTGAAGGTATCCAGAATGTTTACCATATGATTTCTGAATAAGCTGGAATCTCCGGTTCCTGCACTTGACCAGTCAGGATCAAAACGTGCGTCATATCCATCTAACAATGGCACCCAATTAATACCATCTTTAGTACCTTCAACTATAACATAATCCCAGAAGTTTGCGTCGCCAAATACTGTTCCCGGATCGCCTTCTTCAACTAATGCTATATCATCATAGCTGAAAATTGCGTTAGATGAAGCGACAATTATTGGAATTAACAATTGATAAGTATTATTTGTATTGTCACTGTACGGATGAGGAGAATGAATAGCACCTGAACTAAATCCGGTCGGTGTAGATACTGTAAATGCATTGCCGTCAAAATCTGCGGTGGTTGAATCAAAATTATTAACATACATTATTTGTGGTGCAGCTAAAACTTTATCATCAGAAACCCTTATGTATGACTTATATGAATTTCCGTCTTTATATGCTACAACTTGCACTGAATCTTTTCTTGTTACAGTTACCGGATAAAGAATTGTGGTGTCTTTTGCTGATGCATTTGCATCTAAAATAGCAACGCTCATTCCATTAATGTTAACATGGGTTGAATCATAACTTGATCTAAGAGCAAAAGGAATTACTAAAGCGCCTTGCGGGTTTTGCGCAATTGGGCTTAAGCGAGGAGACAATGTTGCTGCAGGAGGCTCGTAACCGGCTAAACCTGGCAAACTTACCGACCAGATTCCTCTTCCATGTGTAGCAACAACTACTTCATCATTTACAATTACCATTTCATATACAGAGGCTGCTGGAAAACCATTATTAGAATATGACCAATTAGCGCCTCCATCAGTTGATTCAAAAATTCCTATCTCCGTTCCAGCCCATATAACATCGGTATCATACGGCATTACTAAAAGACTAAAAACTGCTACATCCGGAAATCCATTAGAACTTGTAGTATTTGCTCCGAATCCGGAAATGTCTTCCCATGTTTGACCAAGATCAGTGGTTTTTAAAATTTTTGGTGCATGTGCAAATGAAAATAAAGCGTAAGCAGTACTGTCATCAAGTGGATCAGTTTCTATACTTGAAATTCTACCAAGAACTGCCGTTGGATAAACCGATACAGCATTAAAGCTTAGGCCTCCATCAGTGGACATGTATATCGGATTTCCAGCTGCCATAGTTTGGCCAGCCCAAACGATTTGTGGATTGGCTAGCGAAATTTTAATTGACGAGAAACTGCTCGTACCGTTAAATGCTGAAGGCATTGGTGTTAAAGTCCAGCTGTCTGCAAAATCATCTGATCTCCAAACGCCGGATGCACCCACTGCAAAAACTAAATTAGGATCTTGTTTTGATTTAGCAATTTTAGTAAAGAATGGAGAACCACTAGAACCTTGATCTGATAATCCATTTGTGGCTCCGGCACTTGACCAGCTTGTGCCGCCATCAGTTGTTTTGTAAATATTATTATATTGCGACGACTCAAGCATTTGGTTTCCATCTCCATAATTCCAAACAGCTTCGAATCCATCACCGCTTGGTGCAGAAGTCCATGGAGTTGTTTTGTCCGGATCTGCAGGTGAAAACCATGAACCATTGTCCTGTGTTCCACCGATGTATCTATCGCCGCCATTCATTTTATCCACACCATAAAACTGTGTTGTGTTATATCCATTTTTAGTATTGGTGAAAGTGGCGCCTTTATTATCAGAGTAGGTAACACCGCCATCATTTCCAACAACCATTCTGAAACTTTGTGTTGCTTCATTGGTTTTAACCAAACTAATATTATGCTGATCCGGGTGGACGCCTTTTGAAGTACCGCCAAACCGTTGATAAACATCTGCGATAGGAGTTGCAGTTATACGTTTTGTAATAAAATTGCCCCAATTAATTCTTAAAATTGAAGTAGGTAGATTATTTGGGTCCCAGGTTCCGCCAGAAGCAAGTGTAGGCCATATAGCGAAGATATTTTTATACAAATAAGCATCATCCTTAGCCAGTGATGTATCCTCTGTAGCACTATAAGGCACTGCATTTACAAACATATATTCGCGCTGAGGATTAGCACCATTAAATGGGATTAGATCAAAAGCCCCATCATTAGCCCAGTCTCTAAAAGAAAATGAAATTTGCATATTGTTAGTAATATCCCAAACTTCAAAAGGAACATCAACATAATCTTGATATTCCCATACGCCGGTTGAGCCGTTTCGAACAAAGCGATATGCTTTTTGAGATTTGCCAGGGCCAAAACGCAATTCAACAGACACGTAATCACTTGCTGTAACTCCAACAGAGCCTAAAAAGTCATCGCCTGTTCCAATACTGCCGCCGTTGTAAGGCCCGCCCCAATTTACAAACCCTAAAAATGAAGAAGTGTTTTCCAAATCTACGCCCGTTACTTGATCTGCTGAGGTATCAGTTCCTGCAACTCTATCTAATCTAAAAATACCAACTCCGCCAACATAGATTTTATTTTTATCATAAGGATCTATAGCAATAGTATTATCGTACCAGCCCTGGCCGCCAAGCCAGTCTTTATCATTTCCGCTTGTATCAGATAATGAATACCAACTTGCTCCAGCATCATCAGAAACATATAAAATAGAACCACTCGGGCCGCCCTGAGCAGAAAAATATAATGTTGAGGTATCTGTAGGCGCCATAGCAATTTCCATTCGCTGTATAGCCCCAATTCCCTCTGAGGCGTCAAACCAGGTCATTCCACCGTCAATGGATTTAATAACACCAACGCTGTTTACCGTTGCATATTGAGTGTTGAAATTTTCCGGATTTGAAATTAAATCTTCAACACTGCCGCCAGCGCCTGCATCATAAACTTTTGTCCAGCTTGTTCCACCGTCGGTTGAACGAAAGATTCCGGAATTGTTTGGAGGGTTGCTGGCATTATAATAAAATCCCGGAGTAGCAGAAACTACCAGTGTATTCTCATCCGCAGGATCAACAATTAATCTAGTTATATTTTGAAGATCCGGATTATTTGCACTTCCTGTAGTTTGACTCCATGTAGCTCCTTTATCAGTAGTTTTCCAAATTCCACTTCCGTCTATTTGATCAACATTAAAGAAACCTTCGCCGGTACCTGCATAAATAACGTTGTGGTTAGATGCAGCCATTGCAATTGTACTGGTAGCCAAATTCGGAATAGAAGAAGTTAAATCAGTCCAGGATGCTCCTGCATCTGTGGTTTTCCAAACACCGCCGCCAACTGAACCTACAAACCAAGTATCACTTGTTGCATCATCAGGATCAATAATAATTCCTCTGGTTCTGCCGCTGACATTTCCAGGGCCTCGTTCCATCCAAGAAAGCAGTGCAGATTTATTTAAAGATTTTGCAGTAGCAGCTCTATATTTTTGTAATTCTTTTATTTTATAATTGATTGGATATTCAGGTTTGTCTTTTCCTAAACGAGTTCTGATGTCTCTTTCGTATTGAGCAAATAAATCAGGCCGGTCAGCTTGATCTCCTTCTATCCTCTTCTCTCTTTCGGAAACCAACCTTTTTGATTCCTTCATTTCTTTTTCTATTTCAGAATTACTTTCCTCCTTTTCATCGATAAACTTTATTTCTTCACCTGCTTTAAAATTACTTACTTTGCTCTTCTTTATGTTTTGAACAGAAGCAAAATTTGAAGAGTTCTCTTTTGTCAATTTCGTCTCGTGAGTACTTGTTGACGTTGCCTTTTGAACAATATCAACTTTGTCTTTTTTGCCTTGAACATTAGTCGATGTATCCGACGATAAAACAAAAAATAATGATACCCCTGCCAGCACAACCAAAGTTGCAAAAAGAAGTAAACGATCCCGCATGATAGCTCCTTAATTTATTTATATGTTACTGAATTAATTATTAAAATTCGTCTAATTTAGAAAGTTTTCTTTTTTTAGTTACGTCGTAAATGTAACCGGTCATTGATTTATTTTTTTCTTCAATACCTGAAATGACTTCAGGTTCAGTAGTAATTTTTATTTGGTTTCTATTTATCCATTCCAATTTTCCATTGATTAAATTATCTTCAAAGATTACTTGTCCGGTTTTATTATTATAAACAAAAAACTTTAAAGGTGAGTTTATATTTTGAGAGGTCTTTTTAGAAGTTGAAGCAACGACGAAATAAGTCGAGTCAATATTGGATTTAACAATATAGTTCTCATTATATTTTTCTTTTGCAATCGACTTGTAAGACTGATTATCAGAATTTTTTTCTTTTGTTGTATTTTTTGTGCTGCAGCATGCGGCAATAGAAAATGCAAGTAAAAAAAAGACACTAGTTCTTTTCAACATAAAATAAAATAGGTGTTTAAAATTAAGCGCTTCTTTATTATTTTTATTTTAAGAAGGTAGAGACAATTCAAAATAAAAAGTTAATTTATAATAGTCAACTATCTATTAAAATATAAAGTGGAATAAGAACCGTTAGTTGAAAAATTATATAGCTTTATTAAACACAAAATAATATTCTTATATTTGACAATTATTAATCTCTAAAATATGTATATGTCTGAAAACCAAAATTCATACTCATCTGATGTCTCTATAATTAAAAATGACGGCCGTGAATTTATAGTTATAGGAACGGCTCACATATCAAAAAGGTCTGCTAATTTAGTTAGAGAAGTAATAGAAAAAGAAAAGCCTGATTGTGTTTGTGTTGAACTGGATTCACAGCGGTTCAAGGCGCTTTCGGAAAGGAAAAGATGGGAATCGCTTGATTTAAAGACTTTGATTCGTGAAAAACAATTAACCACATTAATTATTAATATTTTACTTTCAAGCTATCAAAAAAAATTGGGAGAAAAACTTGGAGTAACTCCCGGAATAGAATTACTTGAAGCAACAAACACCGCAAAAGAACTTGGACTGCCTATTGAGCTTTGTGATAGAGAAATAAGGATTACATTACGAAGAGCATGGAATTCGATGACCTTTTGGCAGAAGCTTAAATTAATTACTTCAGGATTTGCGGGAATTTTTGAATCCCAGGAAATGACAGAAGAAAAACTAGATGAGTTAAAACAAAAGGATGTACTTTCTGAATTAATGGGAGAGCTTGGTAAATCAATGCCTGTATTAAAAAGAGTTTTAATTGATGAGCGCGATCAATACTTAACTCAAAAGATGAAAAAAGCGAACGGTAAAAAAATTGTATCAGTGGTTGGGGCAGGGCATGTAAACGGAATAGTGGAAGCACTTAAAAACAATACATCCTTTGACTTAAAAGAAATTGAAGTAATACCGCCTGCTTCCCCAGTTTGGAAGATTATAGGCTGGGGAATTCCTGCAATAATTGTTGCGTCAATTTTTATAATTGGATTTAATCAGGGTTTCGGAGCTGCAAAGCATAATATCATTTACTGGATTTTAGCAAATGGAATTCCGTGTGCTATTGGAGCAATCATTGCCCTGGCACATCCATGGACGATTGTTGCATCTTTTTTAGCAGCACCAATCACTAGCCTTACACCTCTTATCGGAGCAGGCTATGTTGCGGCATTTGTGCAAGCTTATTTTGTTCCACCGGTT
Source organism: uncultured Ignavibacteriales bacterium (assembly GCA_963731745.1). Lineage (GTDB taxonomy): Bacteria > Bacteroidota > Ignavibacteria > Ignavibacteriales > Ignavibacteriaceae > CAVSWT01. The sequence continues at coordinate 50,410 of CAVSWT010000017.1, read as the reverse complement.
GTTAAAGAGATTCAAAATGTTACCGATGATGTGAATAAATTAAAAAGATGGTGGCAAAATAAATTACTTAGGATAATACTTGTATTTATATTGTCCGGCCTGGGGAGTGCCATAGGAACATATGTTGGAGCTTATGAAATTATTACTAATCTTTTCGGTTAATCATCCACAGGAATAATAATACTAAGATTGGAACCACTTTAAAAATCAAAATTCCCGCTCATCAATAATTGCTGGGCGGGAATTTTTATTTAATTATTTCGGATAATTTTTTATCCTAAGTAAGCCTTTAATCTTGTACTTCTTTGTGAATGCCTTAAGCTTCTTAAAGCTTTCTCTTTTATTTGTCTTACTCTTTCGCGGGTAAGATTAAATCTATCGCCAATCTCTTCCAAAGTTGCAGAATGCTCGCTGTTAATTCCGAAATAAAGTCTGATCACTTCAGCTTCTCTTTCGCTTAGTGTAGAAAGAACATTTGCTACTTCGTTTTTAAGTGATTCATTCATCAATGTTGAATCAGGTAAAGGCTGCCCTTCGTTTGGAAGAACATCCATCAAGCTGTTTTTATCATCATCGCCGGAGAAAGGAGCGTCCATAGAAACGTGCCTTCCTGAAATTTGCAAAGCGTACGCAACTTCGTCAGCTTTCATATCAAGTACATCGGCCAATTCCGAAGTAGTTGGTTTTCTTTCAAATTCCTGTTCAAGATCTCTGTATGCTTTCCCGATTTTTCCTAAAGAGCCGACTCTGTTTAATGGAAGTCTTACCATTCTTGACTGTTCAGCAATTGCCTGCATAATAGATTGTCTAATCCACCAAACAGCATAAGAAATAAATTTGAAACCTCTAGTTTCGTCAAATTTTTGAGCTGCTTTAATTAAGCCTAAATTACCTTCATTAATAAGATCACCGAGAGATAAACCCTGATTCTGGAATTGTTTTGCAACGCTTACGACGAATCTTAAATTTGCTTTTGTTAATGCTTCTAAAGCAAATTTGTCGCCTTTTTTAATTCTGATTGCTAATTCAACTTCCTGATCCGGAGTTAGTAAATCAACTTTTCCTATTTCCTGCAAATACTGATCTAAAGACTTACTTTCACGGTTGGTGAATTGCTTTGTTATCTTCAAGTTATTCCTCTCTGAATATTAATGTATATTTTGCCTTTTCAGTTGAAAATTTTTATTCTGATTGTGTTAGATTATTCAGTAAGACTAAAAAAGCTAATTATTTAATGTGACAAAAATCCAATCTCGCAAATATAAGCAAAGTTTTAATATGAAGTAAGAGAAAAATGAATACATCACCTACTTTTCTTTAAAAACCCATATTTTTGTAGATTTTAATACTATTTAAATCTTTTATCTTTTTTAAATGTTAAAGTTTGCTTTTTATTTCGTTATGTAGAGTTTAGACTTCGAAATTGCGCTTTTTGTTTCATTATTCTGAATAATAATCAATAATTCTTACAATCGCTTTGCTGCAGACCACGCAGTACGGTTTCTTACCTTTAGAAAACATGATGCAATCTACCATTGGACGATATAATCCATGTGCCTGATAACCCGCCCCTTCAAAAGCGCCGACTTTATCATAATATTGGCTGGATTTCAAAAATTTATCTATAAGCTCGGAATGTTCTTTGTCCTTTTCAGCGTATTCATTTTCAGCTTTTTTAATTTCAGTTGGAGAGGATTTAAATCTTTTTAATTCTGATATTCTATTATTTAATGCTCTTCTTTGTTCCTGCCATTTATAATCGATGCTGTCAAATTTATTTTTTTCCCATGGTGTTGGAATTTGGATTCCAAATGTTTTTTCAGCAGCCCATTTTAATTTAGCCGTATCAAGTAACGCAGTAATATTTGGTTCAACCGGTTCAACAGTTGGTTTATAAAAATCATTGTAAGATACATCAGAAGTATAATATTCATCAGCGAGACCGGAAAATGAATGTCCAAATTCATGTAAAAATAAATAATCGCTCCATTGGTTATCTGTAGTGAATGTGCAGAATGTATTATAAATTCCTCCGCCTCCATAGCGCGTATGATTAACCATTATTACTATTGCATCGTAAGGAACGACTGCGGCTAAATCTCTTAGTGCCGTGTTATCCTCAGTTAACAAATATCTTTCTGAGCCAAGTGAATTAAAGGTGGAATTTAAAACTGTTTGTTTATATATGTTTGCTCTTGGTTCATCAGTTCCGCTTTCCTGTGAAGGTTTGAAAACACCATGAAAATTAAATTTGGATTTATTTGATTTATAAGGTTCCATTTTAAAAAATGTTGAGGTAAAATTTTTAAGGTCTTCGGCAAACTTATTTTTTTCGTAAGATTGGTAACCTTCTCCAATTATTGCTATGTCAACTTTTTTATGCGGATCGCCGTTATTTTTATCGTCAAAAACATGCACTGAATAATCACCAAAAGTTTCTCTAATAATTTTTACATCGTTTGGATCAACAACAGATGAATAAATCACATTCAGCATATTTTTATCATCACGTTTTTCAATTACAAATCTTATTTTGCTTTTTGGCGAAGGAATAATCGCAGATTCACTGTACGCTTTTTTGATTCCATTTAATGCATCTTCGCTGGTTTGGTATTCTCCAAAATAGCTGTCAAAACCCTTTGAGTATATGAGTGTATTCGTTGAGTCGTTATAAATTTTAATATAGTATTTACCATTATTAAAATTATCTATCAAATTAATTAGGCTGCCTGCCCAGGTTCCATAGTTATATATTTTATCAATTGTTATTATTTCTGAGGAAGCATTGCCGATATGAAAATAATCTATCCTCATTGTTTGATCGGAAAAATATTTATCAAAGTTATTTTTTTGTTGAGAAAATAAAAATTGGTTTAGAATAAAAAACGCGAATAATAATTTTACTATTTTCATTTTTTCCCTTGATGTTGATATAAGTATAAAGAAATGTTTAGTTTTAACTCTTAAATTAGAATAATAAATAAGGTAATTCAATAAGAACTAATAATTTATCTGAAATGCTCATGACTAAATTCCATATTCTTCTAACAGTTTTTTTATTAAATATTAATCTCCGGTTGCGCTACACAGGAAGTTTTAAAAGAAAGTCCGTCAATTTATTCTAAACTTAAAGAATTTAAAACGGATTTTGAAAAAGGAAATTTGGCTTTTAATATTCCTCCAGGTTCAAAAGTTGACACTTTAATTATAGATTCTCTTGATAAAAATATTAGGATAATACTTAATAAAGAATTTGCAACGCAGCCCTTTAGAGAAGATAATGTTAGTAAAATTTATTCAACTATAAAATCGTACCTTGGCGTAGGCTTAAGTGACTACACAATTAATATTGACTGCATGAATTTTCCCATTAGAGAATTAATTCCAAATTATTTTAGGAGTGATACTGCAGACTATGATTATTCAAGATTACAATTAACACAGGAAGAGGATAGAATACCAGTTGTTCAAAACATAAGTAAACCTTACTTAATTTCTAACGGGCTTGAAAAAAGAAATATAATTCTTTGGCATAGCCATGGCTGGTATTACAATAATAAAACTGAAAGATGGGAGTGGCAGAGGCCCCGGTTATTTCAAACGGTGGAAGACTTACTGCCGATGTCATTTACTCTTCCATATTTAATTCCTATGCTGGAAAATGCCGGTGCAAATGTTTTTACACCGCGCGAACGAGATACTCAAATAAATGAAGTTATTGTAGACAATGATAATCAAAAAGATAGGAATCAAAAAAACTATATTGAAGTAAACGACGGCAAAAATGGTACCTGGAAAAAAGGTTTAGGAAAAGGATTTGCAATTGGAAATCCGCCATATAGTGAAGGCGTAAATCCATTCAAGCAAGGTTCCTATAGATATTTTATTTCGGATACCACTTCATTTGCCAATGCTGAATGGATTCCTCAAATTCCCGAAACTGGTTTTTATTCAGTGTATGTATCGTATAATTCCTCAGATCAAAATGTAGATGATGCTCATTATATAGTTTATTATGCAGGCGGCAAAACAGATTTTAAAATTAATCAGAAAATCGGCGGCGGCACCTGGATTTATCTTGGCAAATTTAAATTCTTTAAAGGAATGAATCGTGATATTGGACGAGTTGAACTAAGCGGAGAAAGCAGTAAAGTAAATAAAATTATTTCAGCTGATGCCGTAAGATTCGGCGGAGGTGTTGGAGTGATTGAAAGAGGCGGCAATACAAGCGGCCGTCCCAAATTTGTAGAAGGTGCTAGATACTGGCTCCAGTTTGCAGGCATGCCTGATACGTTAATTTATAATCTAAGTGATAATAAAAATGATTATAGAGATGATTATCAAAGCCGGGCAGAGTATGGAAACTATTTAATGGGTAATCCGGCAGGGCCTAATAAAGACAGAACTTCCAAAGGACTTGGCATTCCAATGGATTTATCTTTAGCATTTCATACAAATGCAGGTACAACTGATTTTGATACAACATTCGGAACACTTTCAATTTATACCTTAGAAGATTTTAATTCTGAAATCACTTTCCCAAATGGAATGTCTCGCCTGGCAAACAGAGATTTATCAGACATTGTGCAAACACAAATTGTTAATGATTTAAAATATAATTATGATAATATCTGGCAAAGGCGCCAATTGATGAATGGTGATTATAGTGAATCTACACGTCCAAATTTTCCTTCTGTATTGTTGGAACTTCTTTCTCATCAAAACTTTTTGGATATGCAGTTTGCTTTAGACCCCCGATACCGCTTTGAGGTCTCAAGGTCGATTTATAAAGGAATGTTAAAATTTCTTTCTGTTGAAAATAATTTTAAATATGTGGTACAACCTCTTCCTGTAAATCATTTTAGTATGGAATTCACTAATTACAATAGTCTAAAGCTTAAATGGAAGGCTGTGAGCGATCCTTTGGAACCAACTGCTGATCCAAATGCCTATGTAGTTTACACAAGAATTAATAATGAAGATTTTGATAATGGCAAATTGATTCAGGATACTTCAATAATAATAAATGAATTGCAGCCTAATACAATTTATTCATTCAAAGTGACTGCAATAAATGAAGGCGGAGAAAGTTTTCCATCTGAAATTCTTAGTGCCGGAATAGGTGAAAATGAAAAGCAGCCTGTTCTCATCATTAATGCTTTTGACAGAATTTGCGGTCCTCAAGCTATCAAGGGAAAAGAGTTTTCAGGATTTTTAAATAATCTTGATGCAGGTGAACCGGATAAATACGATATTAATTTTACGGGTACTCAGTACGATTTCGATCCTAATTCTGATTATATATCAAATGATGCACCTGGATACGGAGCGAGCCATTCAAATTACGAAACCAAAGTTATTGCGGGAAATACTTTTGATTTTCCTTATGTACACGGTAAAGCAATTTTAAATGCTGGTTACTCATTTACCTCTTCAAGTGATGAGTCTGTTTGGGATAAAAATATAAATCTTTCAAAGTATAAATTTATAGATATCATTTTAGGGGAGGAGAAAGAAACAGCCTGGCAAAAGTCCTTTGCAGATTCAGTGAATGGAAAACAGTTTAAAGCATTTCCTGAAAAATTCCAAAATGCATTAAGAGGATATACGGATAAAGGCGGCAATCTTTTTGTTTCCGGAGCTTATGTTGGGACTGATCTTTTCTCCAATAAAGATTCTGTGGATATCAACTTTGCTAAAGATGTTTTGAAATTTAAATTTGATGCAGGTTATGCTTCAGAAAATGGAGAAGTAGAGAGTATTGATGAATCATTTTTAAACATGCATCAGCAGATTCAATTTAATACTGAATTAAATGATTCGATATATGCTGTTGAAGCGCCTGATGCAATATTACCTGATAAAGACGGCAAAACCATACTTAGATATTCTGAAAATAAATTTAGTGCCGGTGTTGCGTTCAAAGGTAATTATGGCGCTATAGTTTTAGGTTTTCCTTTTGAAACAATTTTAAACGAAAGTACACGTAATGACTTGATGAAAGGCATACTTAATTATTTGGGACTATAATCTTTTATAAATAATTTTAATCAGTTAAATATTGATAAATTAAAAGGACAGTTAATGAAAAAATTTTCAGTAATATTTTTACTTGTTATCGCTTTTACAGCTATTGTGAATGCTCAAAACCAGGATACGGTTACTACAGAAAGCGGATTAAAATATATTGTGCTTGAAAATGGAAATGGTGAACATGCAGTTAATAATAAAGCCGTAGAAGTTAATTATACAGGTTATTTGCCGGATGGAAAAGTATTTGATTCATCTTTCAAACGAAAAGAACCGATTGAATTTGTATTGGGAGAAGGCCAGGTTATAAAAGGATGGGATGAAGGAATTGCTTTGATGAATGTTGGTGACAAATACAGATTAATTATTCCACCCGATTTGGCTTATGGTGATAAAGGCGCCGGCGATGCGATTCCTCCAAATTCAACTTTAATTTTTGATGTTGAATTGTTAAGTGTAAGTGAACCAAAAACGCCGATTACAGATGCGCTAGTGGATGAAATAATTAATGGCGGAATTGATGCTGCTATAAAAAAATATTATGATTTAAAAAAGAATCATCCTGACGATTATAATTTTAAGGAAAGTGAATTAAATACATTCGGTTACCAATTATTACAAAATGGAAATGTTGATGAGGCAATAAAAATTTTCAAAGTTAATGTTGAATCATATCCAAATTCATTTAATGTTTATGATAGTCTGGCTGAAGCCTATATGGCTAAGGGAGATAAAGAAAACGCTATCAAAAATTACAAAAAGTCACTTGAGCTGAATCCTGACAACGAAAATGCAAAAGATATGCTGCAGAAATTAACAAAGTAAAATGATCCTATGATTTATCAGCATGTGAAACCTAAAAGAAGACGCAAAAGTAAAACTGTATTTTGACGAGAGTGGGAGACAAAAAATCTTGATGTGCTTTTTGATGAAATTAAAAAGATACTTGAGGACCAGGTTGACAGCTTTGCAGAATCGTTAAGCAGAGAAAATGCAAACTTTTATAACCAGTATAAATCAGTAAGAACCATAATAGATAGAGGCGGACAGCAAAAAACTGAAACAACAGAAACGCCAACACAGCCGCAAGGATAAAATTTAATAAAAATAATCCATTTTCTTGTCCAAGGTAGAGAATATAAAGATGACATCCTTCCGAAAAAGATGTCATCTTTTTTTAGTGAAATGGCTTTTTATTTTTATCGTACAATGATTTAAGAAATTCTTAAATTTTCAATACAATATTTTACAAAGACTTAATGAGTTTAATAAAAATTTAATTTGACTGTTGCTATTCTTTTATGCAAGTTTATTCCGTATTAAAAATTATTCACTGCTAATATGGGGTATAGAATGTGGGAGAAAATAAAAAACCTGCCAAATTTTGCCGCTTCAGTTTTAATATTCCAATGCATAATTAAAATCTTCTTTGTCAAAAATCGTTTTTCTTAAATTTTTAAAATTGGGTAATTATACCTGCCTGCGGTAGGCAGGCTGATTTTTTTGTATAAAGAATTGCTTTGATTAAAAATTAAGAAATTGGAAAGGGAGATCTATTAAACATGAGAAAATTATTATTACCTATCTGCATTATTTTTGTCTTAAACTATAGCTGCAACACAACCGAGCCAAACAACAACCTGCAAATTGATGTTGAAGATGTCTCCTGTACTGAAGCCTGGATAAACGTAACCGGGCAAACCGGAAATGAAATAATACTAAACCGTGATGATAAAGAAGTACAGAGGTTTACACTTACAACTTCGACTCAAACAATTTATGAAGATTTACTGCTGCCGAAAAAAACCTATACATACCAGGCAATAATAAATAATGAAACTAGCAGCAAGATTACTGTTACAACTCTTGATACAGCCAGCAGTAATTATAGCTGGCAGACTTTAACATTTGGCGGAGCGGCAAGCAGCAACCTTCAAGATGTTGCCATAGTAAATGAGAATGATATTTGGGCAGTGGGAACCATATTTGTTTTTGATTCCACGGGGCAGGTTGACTCGAATATTTACAATGCAATCCATTGGGACGGAAATACTTGGGAATTAAAAAGGATACCATATTATTATCAAGGGCAAGCATATTATCACCCAATACAATCAATATATTCTTTTGCATTAAATGATATTGTGTTTTGCGGAAACGGTATTTTACATTGGGATGGTATGAAATTTAATGAAGTTCTTATTTCTTCAAATGTTTGGGGACCATATCAAATCAACAAAATCTGGGGTGCAAGCAGTAATAATTTTTTTATATCAGGTAATTTAGGCAAAATAGCTCATTATAAAAACGGAAGCTGGCAGAAGATAGAAAGCGGGACAGAATTAAATATAAATGATATATGGGGAACAACAGATTACAATGGAAATCATATTGTTCTTTGCTCAGCTTACAATTTTGGCAGCGGCAGTGATAAAAAATTTTTAAGAATTCAGGGTACAAATGTAGATACCATAGGCTGGGCAGGAAATAGAGAATTATATACTGTCTGGTTTAATACAACAAATAAGATTTATGCAGGCGGAGAAGGATTGTTTGTAAGAGTAAATGATAAATGGAAAGAAGAAAATCTCCCACAGTTATTTAAATTCAGAGTAAGAGGAACATCAATGAATAATGTATGGTCTGTTGGCGGTTATGGTTTGTGTTCACATTTCAATGGAGTGATGTGGAAAACATACAATGAAGCTGCACTATCAAGTGGTAATTATGAAGGATTGGATGTGAAAGATAATATTGTTGTAATGATTGGTAATGAAGGCAATTCTGCCGTTTTAACTATTGGAAGAAGATGATGAATGAATTATTAATGGATAGACCACCTCCTAAAAATATTTCAGAAAAAAGAGAGACAATGCTGACACATTGTCTCTCATGCTTGCAAATAAACTGAACTTAGTAGCTAACATCCTTTTAAAGGAATGCCTTATTGATTTGCATTTAAAATTATATCAAAATGATTTTAAAAGAAGGGAAATTAAAATGAAAAAATAGTTTTACTGCTTTTTATAGCGGTTTTAGTAAGTAAGGTTTCATACTCAATGCCCTGGGAAATTGGTTTGCAAGTATTAGAATTTGACAATAATACTTATACTTTTAAGCCAAGGAGTGCAAGTGTATATCTATATAAATCTCATGGCTTCTATTATGAACAATATAGAGATGGAGTTACAAATCTTGATCCTGGTGTTAATGGAGTATTTGACGTACTGTACTGTAATGTTCAAGGAACAATTACTCATGATTCCCTCTGGTATCCGATAACACCTGGAACTTACTATTTGAGAATAGATAATTATTATTGCTATTTTACATTCATAAATCCAGATTGCAATCAGGGATACGGATCTCCTGATGTGACAATCAAATATACCTATGGACAATTTACACTGCTCAATACTACGTGGGCTGTTTCGAGTATTTCGCAAACTTATCCATGGAATGAGATAGATGCCAATTTTCAGCAGCTTAAATCTGACGGCGTAACTCCTGTCGGTACTGTTGCATTGGGACAGGGTTCAAGCTTTTCACCAAGATTTACAGCTCCATATGATTTTTACCTTAATAAAAATCAACCTTATCTTTTCCATGCAGATACTAATATTATAAGCTCTCAAAAATATTTTCAGTATCAGAATATTACAAACGTAACTAATTTTAGCACTCAGAATGTAGGCACCCAAAATTATAATGTTACTGCAATGTTCAATCCTATATATACTCCTATTACAATAAAAAATTACTTTTTAGAGAGTAGTTCTACAAGTGCAGGTAATATATATTTTAAAAGATCCTGGCTGATAGATTATAAAGATCCAAATTACGGATATAGCCGGAGGAATAGAGGAATGGATGGAGCTATTTTTGTCTCCCGTTCATCTCCATTTTATCCTGACACGAGATACTATGGTGGGAATAGCTACAGAGGAATTTTCTTAAATCAAGGAGGTCCACCTTTATGGATTCCGCCATATTATTCAATACAAGCGCCTCAATCAATAGATTTTGGCGGAACATTAGGGACCAGGAATGTTTATTTGCAAAACTGGAGCTCAGATCCTTCAAACAACGCTTCATTTGAAGATGCCAACGCATCCGAGACAGGGGTTGTATTTACAAGTACAAGTTCCACTACAATAAAAGCAAATTTAAAAGTTTCGCATCTTTCCAACGATGCGTCCGCTTTTTCCAATAATAGCCAGCGTAAGTTAATCGAAACGCAGTCAGGCGGCATAACATGGCTGCATCAAGTATATACAAGCATTGGCGCACGTTTGGGTAGAACACTCTAGTAATAATGGAAGTAGTTGGATTCTTGGAAATAATGGAAAGCCATTAGACGGTACTGCCGGTGGAAAAAATCCTTCCATTGCTTATTCTAAAAATTCACTTAATCAGTATAACTTCATTGGTGTTGTATGGCAGCAGCTTTACAGTTCGCATTATAAAATTATGGGAAAGATGTTTAATCAAGATATAGCTTTATCTGAGGTTCCCACCCCAGTATCTTATGTTAGAACATTACATACTGAACCTTCAGATGCATATAGTATAAATGCAAATCCAAATCTCGCATTACCCAATGAAGGTTTTCCGCCTTATTTTGTAACGTTTGAAAGAAAGACTTCTAGCGGAAGTTTGTTCTCAGGGAATTAACATGATCGTAGGGCACATAGAAGATATCAGTGAAGCATACTGCGGCCCTTTTGGCTATGTTGAACTAAGCGGGGGAATTATTATTGGAACTAATGCCAGTACATTAAATACACAAATGTCAGTGGATCCCAGTATCCAATCGATATAGGAGTTAATTTTATACGCCAGCAGGGATCCCCGGGAAAAATCTATAGTCATTACTTATATCTTTACAAAGATGGTATTTTTATTGGGAATATGGACAAATAGATGATGGGTTGATATCATATAATGCTAACGTTAACTCCAATCCTTCAATTGTCTCTCTTCCGAACGGTGATTATTCGTCCTGCTGGATTGAATATCAACATATATAGTATTTAAGAAGTACGGGACATCAACACTCTATTATTATGGTGATTATGTAAAGTCTTGCTCAATTATCTAGAGGAGGAGGAAGCGATTATAGCGGCTTTGCTGTTTGGAGTCAGCATCCAAGTCAAGGCTGGTCAAATAAATCAATTCGTTTTGATAATGGCTTGCCTGTAACCAGCAGCATTTCTAATTTGAGTACATCAGGCCAATATGTTCAAGCTGGTAATGGTGCCGGTTCAGACCATTCAAACATGTATGTTTCATCATTTTATCCTTTTTCCTCTCCTTATTATTTCAATACTTCCGGGACACTCAACCCTTTAAGTAAAGAAGCTCCTAATTTTGCAGAAGGCAGGGGGTTTACGATTAACAACGGCGCCGCAACATTTAGTTATAGATTCGATGACTAAAATGTGGAAGGGAAAAATATTGGATTCGTAGATGCATCGGATGAATTGGATTATGGAAAATTGGAAAAGCTTAAATGATGTTTTGATTACCGAACCATTCCAGCTAAATGAAAATTCAAAAATAGTTTTTTCAGAGAAATCTGGGTTTGTAGATTCTGTGGAAGCAGCTAAAAATCTTGGCAAAGATGGTTTTGTTAATTATAAGCTTGAATTAATTGATCATGCAACAGGCAAAGTAATAGCTCAAATAAAAAATGAAAATCTTAATTCAGCAAATGCCCGTTCTATCAGAGCACCGGCATATTCATTAAATGCAAATGGTGCTAGCAGGCAAAACTGTAAGAATAAAAATCTCACTGGAAACTAATTTAATAGAAAAAATTTCACCGCGATTAGTTGCAGGTGATTCTGCAAACATTGCTGATAATATCAAAGCACGTCTTAATGTTCAGCGTTCTAATTTATTGCTTGTAAAAAAATTTAATGAAGGAAACGAAACTTTAAATAAAACTGTTTTTAGTAATTTGGATGTTATGGATTTGGGAGCCCCAACGACTTATGCTCTAGCACAAAATTATCCTAACCCCTTCAACCCAACCACAACCATAAATTATCAAATTCCAAAAGACGGATTTGTAACTCTAAAAATTTATGATGTGTTGGGAAAAGAAGTAGCGACGCTTGTAAATGAAAACAAAGGCACTGGGAGATATAATGTAAATTTTAATGCAAGCAACTTAGCTAGTGGAGTTTACTTATATCAATTGAAGGTTAATGATTTTGTTTCTACAAAAAAGTTAGTTCTGCTAAAATAGAATTTTACGACACTCCAAAATAATATCTATTATAAACGGAACTACCCTTCCAAGGTAGTTTTGTTTTATATATCAAAAAGATTAATTACTCATCGGCTTCTGGTCATTATTTCCCATATCCAAAGCAGCTTTCTATTCACCATTAAGCTGTTTTTTTCAGATGTTTAAATATTTCTCTTAACTTAAACTTTATTACTCCTCAAAATATTCAACCCCATTCCTATCAATAAATCCCCAGCGGTCATTTATTCTTGCGTAAGCTAAATTTTCGTCAAAGTCTTTTATATCATCATATTTAATTGGAGTAATTCCTTTTCCGTTTTTATCAATAAAACCCCACCAGCCGTTCAATCCAACTTTTACTATTCCATTATAAAATTGTCCGACTTCAGTATAATTATTTGGAATAACTTCTCTGCCTTCGGTGTTTATGAAACCCCATTTGCCGTTCATCATTACCGAGACCAGCCCTTCTCTAAACTCAGCTAGCTTTTCGTATTTGATCGGTGCAATAGTTTTGCCTTTTTTATCTATTAGCCCCCACTTGTTATTAAGCATAATCGGAAATAATCCTTCATGATATTTTCCGATTTGATGATATTGAATTGGAATAACTTCCTTTCCATCAGTATTTATAACTCCCCACTTACCGCCGAATACAACCGTATCTTCGCCTTTCTTTTTTATTCCCATATTTACTTTTGCGAAGCCATTATCAAAATCTTCTACATCGTCATACACTATATCAGTTATTTCATTTCCCGATTCATTAATAAAACCCCATTTACTATTTAAACTCACTCTAACAAATCCTTCAACAAAAACACCAACCTCATCGTATTTAATCGGGATAATAATTTTTCGGTCTTTGTTGCAAAAGCCCCATTTATCGCCTTTTCTATAAGCAATTAATTTTGGCAGGTTTAATTTCATTAATGTAAATCTTTCTCTCGTCTTACATACATTTTTATTTCAGTCTTAGTTCACAATGATAATAATTTAGGAAAATAAAATGCTAGTATATCACAATTTATAATTTTAAATGTGCGCTACCTCTCATGAAGAAGCTGCTGAAAGTCCCTAAAAACTAATAATTTAAGTTCGCATCTGTAAAAATTATGTTAAATTATAATTGTTATTAAAAATTATTTTATTTAATCTATCAAAAAAGCAAAGTCAATATTATTAATCACACTTCATTAATTTATTATGAAAAAAACATTTAAAATAATCGGAATAGTAGTAATAATTTTTATTGCACTTTTAATAATCCTTCCATTTTTCTTTAAAGGACAAATTGCTGAGATAGTTAAAAAGGAAGCGAACAAAAATTTAAATGCAACTTTAAACTTTCAAGATGTTGGGCTGAATTTTTTCTCGCATTTCCCAAATTTAAGCTTAAGCCTTGATGGTTTAACTATAGTAAATAAAGCTCCGTTTGAAGGCGATACTTTAGTTAGTTTAAATTCATTTCAAGCGACTGTTGATGTGTGGAGTGTGATCGGCGGTGATAAAATAAAAGTAGAAGGAATTACTCTAAATGAACCTAAAATTTTTGTTTATTCTATTGATGACTCTACCGCAAATTACAACATCACAAAACCTGGAGCTAAAGAAGAAGCGAAAACAGATACAACTTCTTCGGGCGGAATGACGATCGCATTAAAAAGGTACTCGATCGAAAATGGAAGCATCGCTTATCTTGACCAAAAATCAAATATGACAGTGATTATAAGAGATTTGAATCATGAAGGAAGCGGTGATTTCAGCTCAAATAATTTTACACTTGAAACAAACACTACTATCGGGCAGCTCTCTTTTGAAAAAAGCGGAATAAAATATTTGAACAAAGCTAATCTTGAAGCTAAGATGAATATTGCAGCGGATATGCAGAATAAAAAATTCACCTTTAAAGAAAATGAATTTCGCCTCAATAATTTAAAACTAAATTTTAACGGCAGCTTTGCAATGCCGGACAGTAATATCTCGATGGATATAAATTTTGCTTCTGCCGATAATGATTTTAAAGACATTATTTCACTTATACCGGCTGTTTATTCCAATAATTTTGATGATATAAAATCTTCCGGTAAGATGAGCCTTAAAGGTGAAGTTAAAGGCACTTATTCTGAAAATCATCTACCTTCATTTAATATTAATTTAAATGTGGATAATGGAAAATTCCAATATCCAAAACTTCCAACACCGGTTAACAATGTTGTGATGCAGCTTGATATTACAAATTCCGGCGGCACCGCAGACAATACAATTATTAATATGAAGAAGTTTCATATGGAGCTTGGCAGCGAACCTTTTGATGCGACTCTCGTTGTTAAAACTCCGACGACCGCTCCTTATGTTGATACAAAAATGAAAGGCAGAATAAATTTAGCTAATTTGAAAAATGCTATTTATATGGAAGGGGTTTCAAAGCTGGAAGGAATTATTGATGCTGATTTTCAAGCCAAAGGAACAATGGCGAACGCAGATACAAAAACTCTTGAAAATATTTCTGCAAATGGAAACATGAGTCTTACCAATTTTGTGTATGCCGGCAAGCAACTCAAAGATGAAGTAAAGATCAGCAAAGCCTCTCTTAATTTAACACCCAAACAATTTACGCTAAATAATTTCGCAATGACAATCGGGAAAAATGATTTAAGTGCGTCCGGCCAAATTGAAAATATGATATCTTATGTGTTAAGTGACGGAACAATAAAAGGCAATTTAAATTTATCATCAAACTATTTTGATTTGAATCCCTTCATGACAAATGATAATGAAGCTGCTGCAAAAACCAGCACGAAGGATACAAGTAAACTTCAGGCAGTTGCCATTCCGGATAAAATAAATTTTACAATGAATGCAAATTTCAAAAAAATAATTTTTGATAATTTGAATTTAACTGATGTTAAAGGAACGATGGTTATTGCGAATCAAAAATTAACATTGAAAAACGTAAGCATGAATACATTGGGTGGAACGATTGTAGCTGATGGTTACTACGCAATGGCTGAAGGTGAAACACCAAATATCCTATTTAACTTAAATATTAAAAACCTGGAAATTAAAGACGCATACGAAAATTTTGTAACGGTTAGTCAAATTGCTCCAATGGCAAAATATGTTGAAGGTAAATTCAATTCTTCTTTATCAATGACGACAAAGCTTGATAATCAAATGATGCCGATTTGGGATTCTTTCAACGGCAAAGGCTCATTGAATATTCCGAATGCTGCAGTAAAAGGATTTAAACCTTTTGAAGTTGTTGGCGATAAATTGAATATAAAAGAATTGCAGAATCCTTCTTTAAATAATATTAATACAACATTCACCATCACAAAAGGAAGATTTTATATTTCTCCTTTCAGTTACACGGTACTTGGTAATAAAGTAACCTTATCCGGCTCAAACGGATTGGATAAATCTATTGATTACGTAATGAGTGTTAATGTCCCGGCAACCAAATTAAAAAATGAAGGCAACAAAGCAATTAGCAGCATACTTAAAAAAGATGTTAAATTAATTACTGCAAACAGTGTTGAAGTAAAAGCGAATATTAAAGGAACAGTTGATTCACCTACAGTTACGACTTCGGCAGGCAATATTGTTGAAGACACAAAAAAACAAGTTACTGAAGAAGTTAAGAAAGAAGTAAACAAGCAGATTGAACAGAAAAAAGAAGAAGTTAAAAAAGAAGTTGAAAGTAAAGTAGATACGGTAAAGAAAAAGGTTGAAGAAAAGGTTAAAGATAAACTGAAAGATCTATTTAAAAAGAAGTTTTAAATTTAAATAGTATAAGATTGGAAATGAGGCACACCTTAGAGGTAGACCTATTTTTTTAGTTATTTATTTAATTTTTAAATTATGATATAGAGTAAGTCTTGGATTTAACTAAACAAATAAAATATTGGGAAAAAGGAGCTAAACAAGACATTGAAACTGCTGATATACTAATTAGTAAGGAAAAGATACTTCAAGGATTATTCTTTTGCCATCTATCAATTGAAAAAATTCTTAAAGCTCATTTTGTAAAAAATCAAAGCAAATTTGCTCCGAAGACACATGACCTAATTTATTTATTAGATAAATGTGATATAGATTTGGATGAAAAACTTAAAAATTTATTTCCCGTATTAATGAAATACCAGCTGGAAGGTAGATATCCTGATTCGGATTATTTCATTCCGACTATAAGTCAGTCACAAGAATATTTAAAAAGAACAAAGGAATTATTGGAATGGTTGAACAAAGAATTATCGAAATAGCTAAAAGTTATATTAATGAATTAAAAAATAATGGAATTGAAATAACCGCCGCATATCTTTATGGAAGCCATACCACTAATCAAGCAACTGTGGAAAGTGATATAGATATTCTTTTAGTATCACCCCAATTCGAAAACCAAGACGAAGAAAGCATTTTGGCTAAAATTTGGTTTTCCAAGATAAGAACTGAAAATAGAATTGAACCGATTCTTATAAACAGCAATCGTTTTGAAAGAGATGACTATTCACCAATTATTGCTTTAGTTAAAGAGCAAGGAATTTTAATAGCGGCTTAAAAAAGTAAAATTTCAGTATCAGCCTTCAAGTTTACATAAAAGAAGTGTCTTATGATTTTTGTAGACATAAAATCAATATTTTTAAAAAAATTTTAAACTAAATCCTCTTTATCAATTAGTCCACTTTTAAGTAATTCCCTAATTACGATTTCCGTCATGTCACTTTTAAAAGCGAACTCATATCTAATGTCCATTACGTAAGCTTTGAGTCTCATTTTTAAATATGATCTACGCTCTTTAACTTCATTAAAAAATAAAACAGTAATTGGTTTATTTAAATAAACGTATTTAGAAATTTGAGCAGTCTCCAATGCTATTTGTCTTACTTTTTCCGTATCAATGGTAATGGGTAAATAAATTTCGGCAACAACCTGACAATTAGGGTGTCCCGCATTTGAATTTGAAACTGACTGATTCATAATGTTACTATTAGGAATTGAAACTAACGAATCATCTGCAGTAACAATTCTAGTTGAACGTAAACCGATTTTAAGCACTTCGCCGTAATGTTCTCCAACTTCAATTTTATCACCAACCTGGAAAGGCCGGTCAAAAAGAATCATAATGCCACCGAAAATATTTTTGAAAATATCCTGTGCGGCAAAACCAATTGCAATTCCGAGTGATGCTAAAACTGCCAATAGTGTTTCAGCAGGCGGTTTAAATATTCCCGCAATAATTACATAAAAAACAAACGTCCAGCCTAAAATTCTTATTACCGGGATAACACCTTTAATGGTAATTCTGTAATGGGTGCTTCTTTCCGCTAAAAGTTCAAGTGTTTTTGAAACAAAGCGGATTATGTATAAGCCGAGGATAAAAAATACAAGCGCCCAAAAAATATTTGAGAAGGAAATAACATCCGTAATTGAAGGAGGAGTGAGCTTATTATCTTCGACTGATTTTTGAGTCTTTTTCGTTTCAGCTTTAACGCTGTCAATTTTTTTATTTAGTGTATCAAGTTTTGATTCAATATTTGTTGAAGAATTAATTTTTGAACTGTCAATCGTTTTTGATTGTCCTGAAGTAAAACTGCACGCAATTAAAAATGAAAGAAATAAAATGAGACTTGAAAGTTTAAATAATTTCATAATCATTAGTGTATTATATTTTTTGCTTGAAGCATGCTTACTGTTTGTCTATAAAGCAAAGGATTAATTAAATAGTTATCGCCGTCCTTAATTATAACACCATCATCTAATAGAAGATAAAGTAACAGCCTGCTTTGCTTTTGTGATTGACTAAAAATTAATGAGTGAATTTCTTCATTTATACCGTCGTGCAAAAGCATAATATTAAGAGAAAATATTTTTTCATTTGACAAAGAAGCTAAGAATGAAAAATCCAGATCATTTAAAGATTTAATTGTTATAGTGTCTGCAGTAACATTTTGAGTTGACCGCAGCCAAAAAAGTAAAGCCAAACTAATATTACTTTTTGCGAACTTAATTAAGTTTTTAAAATATTCTTTTCTTAAATATTCTTGTTTAGCATCCTCCGGAAGTTTTTTATAATTCTTGTCAATTAAATCTTTTGGAGAAGGTTCAAAATAAATATTGTAACCGCTGACTCGGTGTCTTTTCAAAATAATTTCTATAACCTCATTGTAATTCAATTCTCTAATTGTAATAACATAACCGAAGTGATCATTAACATTTATTGTTTTATCAAGATAATTCCATGCATACAATGTTGAAGTGGTTATCCAGAATACTTGACGGCTGGTTTTTGAAATCAGTTCGAATAATAATTTTAAACATTTGAATCCGTTAACTTTCCGCAAAAATAAATGCTGTATGTTTTCAATAATTATTATTTTTTTTGATTGCGAATTATTGAGATATGAAGCAATTTCTTCCAGATTATTGATTTGATCATTCTTTAAAAGTGATTTAAAATATTTTATAAATTCATTTTCATCATACAAAATATTTTTTGAAGTAGTTCTGAAAATCTCAAAATCTGATTTCTTCTTTTTCAGAAAAATATTAATAATAGATGTTGCTCCGCTGCCTTTTTCACCAACTATAACTGTAGGCGCGAAATATTCTTTTATCCAATTTGCATAAGCAGAATCTAATTTTGCTAACTCTAATGTACGGCCTTCAAAAAATCTTTCTTCAGATAATGGCTCGACTTTAAATAATCTTTGGTAAACAAATGGAAGCTTTGCTATTGAATTTTGAGTCTCGGCAAGAAAATCTGATACTTCAGAAGAGATCGATTTTACGGGCGGAATAATTCCTAGTTTTTTCTTTAGCGCTGCATATAATTCAGTTGAATGTAAATAAGTATCTTTTGTTTTTGAAACGGCAACCGGAATAAAATTTTTAACATGAGAAAGCGCTTCTGTTTTATAGCGTTTTGTTTTTTCAACTGCTTTGGCTTTTGCAATTCGCAGTTTTATTTGAAAGACTTTTTCGGTGTTAGTTAGCTCTAAAATTTCATCATTAAACTCAGTTGAAGTTTTTTTAAGTTTTGCAGTTATGTTGTCGGTAAGAGTTTGAATTGAATTTTTCGTTTCCGCAGTTTTATTTATAGCTCTGTCCAAACCTTCAAGAGCAAGATTTTTTGAATCGATTACGGTTTTACCTTCTTCGGAAATTAGCACAATTGCAGATTCCAAATTAAAATCTGCTATTTGATCAAGGCTTAAAATACTCTTTTGAATTTTATCAATGCTGTCAAGAATTTCTTTCTTAATATTTTGAGTTGATTTTTTTAGTCTCGGTAAAGCTTCGGAAATGATTATCTCATGAGGTGAAATAAAATCGATTTCAGAAGACTTTAGTTTTTTATCATATTCTTCTGATTTTATAACCGCACGTTTTTTAGAAATGTTTTGAATAATATTATTTAGCTTTACATCAAATTCATCAATTAAAGTTGGAATATTTTGGTCGAATAGATTTTCAATTGTTTGAGGTACAATTTTATTAGTTAGCAGTTCCGAATTTGTTTCTTTGAATTCTGTTAAAAGTTTTTGCAGATCAGTTTTTTTACCTTCGAAATCCGCAACAGCATTTTTCGATTTATAAAGATAGTCTTCTATCAAATCTATATTAGGGATGACCGAATTAACAACTTTGTTTTTACATAAATAGATAGAATTTAAATATTCCTTTAATGTTTTAAATTCTACGATTGTTAATTCTTCGTAGAGACGCCAGTCGTCAAATAAAGCATACAGATTATTATGCCATCCCTGGACAATACTTTTATATTTATTATGAACTTCACTGCGAAGCTTTTTTATTTTACTCTGATTAAAATGATTTTTAGATAATTCAATTGTTCCGGCTTTCTGAAATGCTTCATCTAATTGTAATATTATTTTCTGAACGGATTCTGCAGAGGACTGCTTGATTGAATTTACAATATTCTCAATTTCATCAAGACTTTCATTTATTATTTTTTTATGATCAAAATCGGAATCTACTTTTTCGTTTTCAATAAGTTTTTTTTCTTCAACTATTTTCGGTGCAATCTTTTTATCAACCTGACCCGCAGCCTTGAACAGGTTTAATGATGTTGAACTTATTTGCTGATACGTTTTCTCAATTTCATCCACCAATAGAAGTGATAATTTTTCTTTACCGTAATATTCTGCTAAATTTTTTAAGGGAATATTTTGCTGCCATCTAATTATTGGTTTGGTAGGTTTTTTAAATATTCTTCTAATACTGTTAGTGGAAGTAGTTGGGAATCGTGAAATGTGAAATGAAATATTTTTATTCTTCTTTAATAATTTAATTCGTGCCGAATCATCTTTCAAAGAAATAAATCGTTCATCAGCTTGAGTTTGTTTGTAAGTGGATTTTATTGAAAGAAGATATTGATTAAGTTCTTCATTAAATGATTTGTATTCATCTTCAAATGAATTTGTTGAATTGCCGGGGAAATAATTTTCAAGCAACGAATAAATATTTGAATGAAAATCTTTGTTTATTTCAACCAGTGATATTTCATCTTTCGTTTCATTAAATTTTATTAAATAATCATCAATTTCTGAATCAATCTTTTTTATTATTTCTTTTTGAATTGAAAGCAAAAGAAGAATTCGGGGAATGAATTGTTCATCAACAATTTTTGATAACTGATTCTGAAGCGATACTATTTCATCAATCATAAAATGCGATATTTTTCTTTGTAATCGAGATGAAAGGATAATGGTTTTGCTTTTTATTGGTTTGAAGATAGCTTTAACTTATTCAATTTGCAACAGTTAGTTTTGCATTAACTGCCTTAGTTATCCCGTTAACTTTATAAAATAGGAACTCTCCAAATTGAAAATGTAATATGCTTTTAGATGACGCTTGATGTTTAAAAATCCATTTTTAGACATCAAATTCCATTAAAAATTTATAAAATTTCCTTCTCGAACTTAGGAAGTTCACCTTATTTTACATCTTGTAAATGGCAATTAATCGTGTTGAAATTCTCCACTTTTATTCGATTTTACAACTTAAACTCCATTAATTTCTTCTGGCATATATGTTGTTTTTTGGGCTTCAAATATAATTTTAATAATAAATAAAGTTTTACCATAATGATTAGAGGAACAGTAATAATAGACAAGGAAACTTGCAAAGGATGCGAACTTTGTATAGTTGCCTGTCCTCAATCAAGTCTCGGCCTCTCTGCAAATATAAATGAGCAGGGCTATAGGTACGCCGAGCTGATTCAGGATAATTGTACAGGCTGTGTCAACTGCGCTATCGTCTGTCCGGATGTGGCAATATCGGTTTACAGGCAGCCAAAAAAAACCTCGCAAAAAGCTGTAACAGCTTTATAACACTCTAAGTTCTTTGGTAACAAATTTTTTAAAGGTATAAAATGGAAAATCTTAATCTCAAAAAAGAAGATGTCCGTTTGATGAAGGGGAACGAAGCACTTGCCGAAGCTGCTATTAGGGCCGGCATTGATGCGTACTTCGGCTATCCAATAACCCCGCAATCAGAAATACTGGAATATTTAACAAGAGAAGTCCCCAATCGTTCCGGTGTTGTTCTTCAAGCAGAAAGTGAAGTTGCATCTATAAATATGATTTATGGTGCAGCCGGTGCCGGTGCAAGAGTTATGACTTCTTCATCCAGCCCGGGCGTTAGTTTAATGCAGGAAGGAATTTCATACATTGCTTCCGCACAGCTTCCATGTTTAATTGTAAATGTTGTTCGCGGCGGACCCGGTTTAGGAACAATTCAGCCTTCGCAAGGCGATTATTTTCAGGCGGTAAAAGGCGGCGGGCATGGCGATTATCATTTAATTGTTTTAGCTCCATCTTCAGTTCAGGAAATGGCAGATTTTGTTTTTGATGCTTTTCGCTTAGCCGAAAAATATAAAAATCCGGCTATGATTTTAGCAGACGGTGCGCTTGGACAAATGATGGAAAAGTTAACTCTTCCAGCAGAAGGTTCATTGCCGAAATTTGAAAAGCCTTGGGCAACTGTTGGAAAGCCGGCTACTCGCGAAAGAAATATAATTACATCTCTTTTCATTCAGCCGGAAAAAATGGAAGAAATAAATTTAGACCTTCAGGAAAAATATAAAGCAATTCAGTCAGAAGTTAGATTTGAAGAAATTGAAACTGAAGATGCAGAATTTCTTTTTGTTGCTTTTGGATTAACCGCAAGAATTTGTCAGAAGGCTGTTGATATTTTAAGAGAAGAAGGCATTAAAGTTGGTTTATTACGACCGATAACTTTATATCCATTTCCGATTGATAGAATAAATGAACTATCGCAGCAGGTTGAATCAATGCTGGTAGTTGAAATGAATGCCGGACAGATGGTTGAAGATGTAAGGCTTTCAGTAAATGGAAAATGTCCGGTAAACTTTTTCGGAAGAATGGGCGGAATGATTCCTTCACCCGAAGATGTGGCTGCACATTTACATTCAATAATTGAAAACCAAAATATAATGGTAGGGGGCTGATATGGAATTAGAAGTTATGACAGAAGGATTAGAACAAGTTTACTGCAAGCCTTCAACTTTGACTGATACAAAGTTTCATTATTGTCCGGGCTGCGGACACAGTGTAGTTCACAGAGTATTAATGGAAGTTGTTGAAGAGCTTGGAATTCAGGATAAAACAATCGGAGTTGCACCGGTGGGTTGTTCAGTTTTTGCTTATCATTATATGAATATTGATATGCAGGAAGCTGCTCACGGCCGTGCAAGTGCTGTTGCTACGGGAGTAAAAAGAGTTCTACCCGATAAATATGTTTTTTCTTATCAAGGAGATGGTGATCTCGCTGCAATTGGAACTGCGGAAACAATTCATACCGTAAACCGCGGCGAAAATATTTTGATGCTGTTCATCAATAATGCAATTTATGGAATGACCGGCGGACAAATGGCTCCTACTACTTTGCTTGGTCAAGTTACTTCCACTACACCTTACGGCAGAGAATCAAAATCAATTGGTTATCCGTTAAAGATAACAGATTTAATTTCAAATTTGCCCGGCGCATACTATGTGACGAGACAAGCAGTTCATACTACAAATGCAGTTAGAAAATTAAAGAAAGCGATTTTAAAATCATTTGAATATCAAAAAGAAAATAAAGGAACTTGTTTTATAGAAGTAGTTTCAAACTGTCCTTCCGGATGGAAGATGACACCTGTGGAAACTATTAAATATTTGGAAGACAGTATGTTCCCAACTTATCCATTGGGAGATATAAAAGTTCCCGAAAAACAATAAGATTTTCAAAAGGAAATAAAATGGAAAAAACACAAGAAATAATTTTTGCAGGCTTCGGCGGGCAGGGTATTTTATCAATGGGACAAATAATTGCTTATGCTGCAATGATCGAAAATAAAGATGTTAGCTGGATGCCTTCTTATGGGCCTGAAATGAGAGGCGGTACTGCAAATTGTACGGTAATTGTTTCGGAAGATAGAATCAGCTCACCCATCATTACCCGGTTTGATTCAGGAATAATTTTAAATCAACCGTCGCTGGATAAATTTGAACAATGCATTAAGCCTGATGGTTTATTGATTTATGAAAAATCCAGCATAATAAATCCTCCGACACGCGTAGATATTGAAGTCCTAAGTGTTCCTGCATTTGAAGAAGCACAGAAGCTGCAGAAGAAGCAAGTAGCAAATATGATACTGCTTGGAGCCTATCTTGAAAGGCGTCCAGTTGTAAAAATTGAAAATATATTAAATGCATTAAGAAAAGTATTGCCGGAAAGGCATCATCATTTAATACCGGTTAATGAACAAGCGTTGGAAATTGGAAAAGAATTAGCTCACGAATTCGAAAAAATATAAAGGTAACTAAAACTAATGGGGACTAAAATGAATCCAGAAGATGTAAATTGTGTGCATGCATGTAAAAACTCATGCGCAATGTTAAACGAGGCTTTAAGAAAAGAAGCTTCAGCAGTTAAATTTTACGAAGGCGTTTATGCAGAATGCAATTTTCCTGAAGTGCAGGAATTTCTGCAGGAAATGATTGAAGAAAGAAGAAATGCAATACTTCGTATAATTAAAAAGCTTAATGAAATACATGCTAAGTCGCAATCATTGGATGGAATAATTTCAAGTTTTGAAACCGGGCAAGTTTAGGCAACTTCCGGGATTTAGAGCATTCAATTGTTTGACATCGCCGCATCATTTGTCTATATTTGGAGTCCAAATATCGCGGGGTGGAGCAATTGGTAGCTCGTCGGGCTCATAACCCGAAGGTTGTAGGTTCAAGTCCTGCCCCCGCTACTAGAATTAAAAGACCCAAACACTTAGTTTGGGTTTTTTTATTTTAAATAAATAAGATTTCTTCGAACCAGACCTTCAAAGCCGTAGCCAATAAACCAGAAAATAGATTTAAAGAGTATACATCGAATTCGTTTGATGAATTGCTTTTGATAAAATAATTTATACACATTCATTTGATTGGATTTAAACATTTTGTTGCTATTGATTTTACTATTCGATAACTTCAAAAAGTTACAATTTTCAATTGCACCAGTTTCTTCAATTTATTCTATTTGGTTTTGTAAAAACCAAACGCTTATCAATCAATTAAAATGAAAAGTATTTTAAACTATATAATATTAATTTTTATCATTTCAACAGCTACATTTTGTCAAAAAAAAACAATAACCACAAATGAAAGTAATATGGAAAAAACTATTAAAGTAGCTGCCGCCCAGGTAACACCCATTTTTTTAAATAAGAAAAAAACAGTTGAAAAGGCTTGCTCTACAATTAAAGAAGCAGCTAAAAACGGCGCAAAATTAATTGTATTCCCTGAAGCTTTTATATCAGGATATCCTGACTGGATCTGGTTAATTCCTAACAGTAAATCTGCTGAATTAAATAATCTTTTTATTGAACTTACGAAAAGTTCAATATCAGTACCTGATAATAGTACTGATTTATTATGCAAGGCAGCGAAAGAAAATAAAATTAATATTGTTATCGGTTTGAATGAACGCAACAACGAATCAAGTGGCGGTAGTTTGTACAACAGCATGTTGTTTATTGATGATAAAGGTAAAATTATCGGCAAGCATCGAAAGCTTATTCCAACCGGAGGTGAACGGCTTGTTTGGGGAAGGGGAGACGGAAGTACACTTAATACTTATCAAACCTCTGTTGGTAAGATAGGCGGCTTAATTTGCTGGGAAAATTTTATGCCTTTAGCAAGGAATGCTTTATATCAAAACGGGATACAAATACTGGCAGCCCCAACCTGGGATAAAAGTCAAAGTTGGTTGATAAGCATTCAACATATTGCAAAAGAAGGAGGGTTGTTTGTTATTAGTGCCTGCATGGCTTTAAGAAAAGATGATATACCAGATAAATATACATTTAAGAAACTTTATGCTCCTGATAAAGAATGGATAAACACAGGGAATAGTTGTATTGTTAGTCCGAACGGAAAAATTTTAGCCGGGCCGCTTGAAGCAAAAGAGGGGATTCTTTATGCGGATTTAAATTTAGATGATATTATATCTGCAAAAAGAATGTTTGATGTAGTCGGGCATTACTCAAGGCCTGATGTTTTCAATTTTGATGTGATCAAGAAAATGGATAATCATAAGTGATGGCATATTTTGATAGTTACAAATTGTAATGCATATTGTTTTTGTAAAATAAATTAGTTTGTAATTTAATTAAAACTTCTACATCATTTTTTATCTCGTATACTTTTACTCTGTAAATTTTGTAAACCATTTGATTAATTTCTTTGTTGGTTTTGTTAATTGTTTTTTTGAGGTTAATATATTTCTGATTTGTATTAGTTAAAAACTTCCTACTGTGTAAATATTAAATAATACAAGTAGGTTAATAACCACCCGAAATCAAAATTTTCACTTCTTTTACCTCAGAAATTAAGAGTTTCCCTGATTGTAAAACCCGCCTATTAAGCTTATCGTAAAGCATAACTTTATTTATTTGTGTGATAAATACTAATCATTTCTCATAAAATTGTTGAAGCAAAAGGTGAACGATTTGTTTTCCGGCAAATTTGAATTAACTAATATGAATATTGATAAATATGCATCCGATTTACCGGGAGTTATTGTCATCTATAATCATAATGGAAATGTTGAAAGGGCCGTAATTGCGAAAGCCGGCATTAAGACTAGTTTACAGCAGCTAATAAAAAGTACTTTGGGATCCTATTTTTCTTTTAGAATAGTCAATATAGATCCTTATGAAATCAATTGAATGATATTAATTTTTTTAATGGATCGCGTTACATATAATTTTAAAAAATATAAAATGTATATAGGAGTAATGCATGCAACAATATTTAATTACTTTTATTAATGGCAACAGCAAAACAATTCAGATTGATGACATTAATAAAATTTTATGTTCTAAAGAAAAATTTGTTCAAGTAGAAAATAGTGGAGTTAAATTTTACATAAATATAGATACTATTTCCTATATTATTAAAAGCTGAATTAATAAATGAAAAGTAAAAAAATAATTTAACCTTAAAGCTTCATTCAAATAAAAATTGAAAGATTGAATAATATAAGGGAGATTATAAAATGACTTTAAATTCAGAAATTCTATTAGAACAGGTTAAAGAAGTAATAAAATATTTATTTGAAGGGGAAAGGGAGACATTACTTTTAAGGCGTAAAAGGTATTTAGAGAAAAAGAATTTGTTAAATAAACGCCGTATCGAAACTCTGAAAAAAACTAATGAAGCTCTTTTGAGATTTATTAATACAAAAGATACTTCAGAATTTGCAAAATATTTTTACAAACTCGATGGTGACGTTATACTGTTTTGTTATATTCGATTTAAAGAGTTTGAAGAAGGTTTAATAGGAACACCGAAAGATGAAACATTAATTAATATTGGTTCAGATTTTCTACAATATGAAGATTTAAAGACATACCCTGTAGATCACCCTTTATTTAAGACTGTTCATCAAAAAATATTTTTTTACGGATTCTTTAGTCACAGAGCAATGGCTCTCAATTCTTCAAAGCCAAATTAAAATAAATGCATTTATGATATTCCTTCTAATTTAACCTTGAGAAGCTCTTGGAAACTTCCCAGGCGTTAATTTTTTAATCACAAATAATTTCTTTGGATTCTAATTCAAATCTTTTCCCCAATCTGGAAATTCTTCCGGCGCATTTGGGACACCATGCATTTCAAGCTTTGATTCAAGACTTTAAAAATTTTTATTGTTTTTAGAACTAAATATTATTAGGTTAATTTTAAATTATTTCATACGCTACTAATCTTTCAATTACAAGTTGACTCATTAAAGTGACTTAAGCTTTCCAATCATTATAAGGAATTCTAACCATGAACAATAGAATTCATATTTCCGAATCACTATTATTAATTCTGCTGCTATCAACTCTGTTTGATTCCTTCGCCCAAAACTCCAACTATAAAGATCGGCTTGCACGTGTAAGAGATCTTGTAAATTCCAATGAATTGATAATGGTCTGGAATCAAGGAGATAATCCTAACTCACAATTTATCAATCAGAGAATTTATGATCTAGACCTTACCCAGTCTAATACCGATGCAAGACTTATACAAAAGCCAATCTACATTGATTCTGTAGTTAGTGGAAATAAAAGGATAGCAGTTGCAGCCGGTAATTTTTTGGGTGGGAGCCTTAAGAATATTGTTGCTGCATGGGAAGGTGAAAATAACACTGTCTCTGTAATTGTTCCCGAAATTAATTCAAACGCACTGTCTATCAGTAATCCATCCAGACTTTCATTGCCTGGTCTGGCTGAATTCGGAAATAAAAAAATTCATGTTGAAACAGGAGACTTTTTTGGAAATGAACAGGATGAATTTGTGGTTGCTTTTCAGGGCGAAGATACAACCATCCATTTACAGATTTTTTCATTTAATCCCGGCAGTTTAATTCCCCAGGCGCAAGGAAACATTAATGATGAAATAACCTTACCGCCAAATTCTCCCCTTAATAATTGGGATATTTGTACCGGTGATTTTGATGGTGACGGATATGATGATATTGCTCTCCTATTTGTTAAGCCCCAAAGTGGATCTAACTGGTCTCTTTTTGCGAAGATTTATACCATCGATGAAAACGGAAATATAATTCCAAAAGCATCGGCTGAAGTATTTCAAAAGCCGTCATTTTCAGTAACTAGTATGAATATTGCCGGAGCAGCAGGCAGTTTTGATCTTGATCCATCGCTTGAAATTGCATTTGGTTTCTGCTTTGCCACAGACAATATTAATGAGCCGGATACTTATGTATCGATTATAGATGTGAAAGATAATCTTAACACAGTGATTCCAAGTGATTCGATAAGGATCAGAAGAGATGAATTAAATGAAGGTGAAATAGAACCGCTGGATGTGGCCGCCGGGGATTTGAACCATAGTTACCGTGACGAAATAGTTCTTATGGTTGGAAGTAATTTTTATGTTTATAGTTCCGATAACCAGCTGATACCTCAATACAAATCAAAAGGCACTGTAGCTACGACCGGCGATAATGCAAGCAGTGATGCTTTTTTAGCTGTAGGAGATATGGACTTAGATCAGAACTCGGAAATTGTAGTTGCAAAAAATTTCTTTGACAATCAATCCGGAGGAATGCAGCATTTTGAGTTGAACATATTTAGTAGTGTTGATTCAACTCTTTCTAACTTCACTTTGAAAGCAAGAAGGCAAAATGATGAACCAATATTAAGCAGTACAGGAGAAAGAAATTATGCAATAGCATTAGGAGATTTTGATGGTGATCGTATTAGGCTTGGTGAACCTGTTCACTACACCCGCAAAGGGATTATAAAACCTACTGTTATTCTGTACACACCGCCGGTTCATTTCGATATTTTAGATTCTACAATTGTAGATCTTAGCGGTTGTTATCCTGATCAGTCTTGTGGATTTTTGTCATCTTATATACAATCCACTACCGTGGATACTACCATCACTACAGAGGTTCATGAAGACTGGGGTGGCGATGCTTCTATATATACACAAACTCCCTTAGGGTCTAATAGGGTGAAAGCAACTTACGGAAACAAATTTAGCTATAGGGCGTCTGCTTCGAAATCATATACAATAACTGCTGGAAGAACTGCCGCCGGGGATGATTGGATTTATGCAAATGTTTACGATATAGATTTTTATGAATATCCTGTTTACGACGGTGCAAACACAACCCCTATTGGCCATTACCTAGTTTCAATACCTGGTACACCGCGGCCATTATGGATCGAAGGTAAGGATGAAAGTGTTTTGGGAAATCTGTTTCGTCCGGATCACGAAGTTGGCAACGTACTTTCCTACAGTAAATCAAGTGCCTTTGATACATCACGAACAATTGTGAACTTTGCCGAGCAGACAATCGGAAACACTGGTAATCCCAGTGTTTCCTTGGAACTCAGCGATTTTCAGGAAAATGGTTCCGAATCGAGTTGGGATGCGGGATTAGAGGTTGGGAAAACTATTGGTTCAATCGGCTCAGTTGAATTTTTAGGTATTTCATTTCCTAATGGTGTAGAAATCGGAGTTACAGGCCACTATAATTATGGAGAAATTTCTACCCAGACCGTTAAGGTGGGGCGATCAATTGAAGTTCGAAGTGATCTTGGCCATCTTCAACCACAGTTTGGAACTTCAGGCACTTATTATGTGAGTCCTTACGTATATTGGACTTCCTATGGTGCACTTGCATTAGATTACAAAGTCTCGACATTACCCGGCGGCAATTCTTTTTGGCAGACAAGATACGGCGGCAAACCTGATCTTGCTTTTAGTTTGCCATGGCGGTATGATCCTGAAAAAGGAATACCGCTTCCTGGAAATGATTCTACTTATCGTCAAAGAACAAGAGATATTATAATTTCCGAAACAGAACCGCATGGCGGTGATACTGTAACAATAGGTACACGCATTCGCAATTTTGGTTTGCACGCTGTTAGTACTCCATTCAAGATCAGGTTTTATAATGGAAACCCAAATGCAGGCGGTGTTCAAATAGAAGAAGTAAAAGTTGATACAACTATAGATGCCCGAAGTCATATAAATATCACAATACAATGGATTATTCCGGTTTCTTTGTCACTAGATAGTGTAAGGATCTATGCGATTATTGATCCGGATAATGCGATTACAAATGAAGTTCATGAAAATAACAATATGGGCTGGGCCCCTGCAATTGCTCTGGGGACCTTAACTGGGGTTGAATCAAAAAAGTTAATTCCTAACAAGTTTATTCTTTATCAATCATACCCTAATCCTTTTAATCCTACTGCAACAATCAAATTTGAAATCCCTAATGCAGCTAATGTTTCTCTCAAAGTTTTTGATATACTCGGACAAGAGATAAAAACAATAGTTAATGAGTTTAAAGCTGCGGGAAAATATAGTGTACAATTTAATGGAAAAGGTTTAGCTAGCGGTATATATTTTTATAGGCTTCAGGCAGGTAATTATGTTAATACTAAGAAGATGATTTTGCTTAAATAATCATAGCGGCTTAGAAAATTCTGAACTTTAAGAATTTGTATGTGAGAAATATTAAACCGAAATAGAAAAGCAGTCTCATTATTTGAGACTGCTTTTAATTATCAATTATGTATTTAACTTCTTAATTATCTTCTTTCTTCCATTCGGGAAATCTTCCCGGAGTATAAGGTGCCCCGTACTTTTCAAGTTTTGATTCAATTGTTTTAACTTCTCCATCAATGGATTTTAAAGTAGTTAATAATCCTTCAAATGCACCGGCTGCGGCTTCGTAAGATTGAATGTATGTTGAAGTAGGAGCGGATGTTGTAAACCATAAAGAAGAAGTTATCATATCAACACGTTGTTTCACTGATGTTGGAGAACCTCCTTCGTATGCTACTTTAAGCGGATCACCGTTCAGCTTAAGGTTAAAATCATAAAGTTCCTTTTCAATTTTAACCACGGTATTGTATAGGTCTTGTGGAACTTCAGCTCCATCAATAAAGGCTTTCTTCAAATATTTTATTTTTTCATCTAATGATTTTTTATATTCATCAGCCCCGGAAACGGCTCGTGTTAGAGATGCAACTTTCTTATTAAATTTATCTAGTGCTAATTTATCTGAAGCAGGTAAACTTGCGTTGTTTAAAAAACTGCAGACAAATTTTTGCGGAGGTACAAGTTCGGTAAATTTCTCGTCTTGAAATTTAGAAAGAGATACTTTGTAGTTTCCAGGTAAAACCATATATCCAAGATCCGGTTGAATCCATGGTACTGAATTGTCAAAAGGTTTTAACGAAACCGGTGTAAACGGATTATACCTGAAGTCCCATACAATTCTGTTCACTCCTTTTTTAGGCTCGGTTTTTATTTTTCTAATTACATTTCCTTGTTCATCCAAAATAGTAAAAAGAATGTACGGTTCAGCTTCTTCTTTTTCGTTTAACAATGAGTTGTAAGAAGGATATTTAATATTCTCTTTTTTCTTTTGTTTTTCTTTTTCTTCATCTCTTCTTTTTTCTTCTAATGTTTTTATATCATCTTTTAAATAATATGTAAATACTGCACCGACTTCCGGATTAGCTGCAGCATAAAAACTTGCACCCATAAAACCAACGCCCGGGAATCCAAAAGGATTAGCTTCAACAAACATTAATGCGTCTTTAATAGGGAAGATATATGCTTCCTTTTTTATTGTTTCTTTATTTAAATAACGCAGAGGAGAATAATCATCCAGTATATATATTCCTCTTCCAAATGTAGAAACAACCAGGTCGTTTTCTCTATTCTGAAGAGTAAGACTCATAACCATTTCTGTCGGAATTCCATTTTTCAATTTTATCCATTCTTTTCCGCCGTCAACCGTAAAGTAAACTCCAAATTGAGTTCCGAGAAAAAGCAAATTTTCATCTTCATTATCTTCAGCAATTGTGTAAGTTGAGCCTTCATCAGGTAAGTTGCTGTTATACAAAAACCAGGAATTTCCCTCATCGGTAGTTTTATATAAATACGGTTTAAAATCTCCGGCTACAAAATTTTCGCACGCAGCGTAAGCAACATTTTTATCAAAATGCGATGCAGTAATTTCAGATATAGTTGCATATTCCGGTAAACCGGGTGTTGAAGCTTTAATCCAGTTTTTACCTCTGTTAGTGGTGTGATAAATTAAGCCGTCACTAGAGCCTGAAAATAAAAGGTTTTCATCAAGAGGAGATTCAGCAATGGAAGATAATTGAGCCATAGAATTTTTCTTGGCAAGATCATCTATACTCCAGCTTCTGTCCATCAAATTTTGCATTTCGTCAGGGACGCCTCTTGTAAGGTCGGGGCTTATCACTTTCCATGTACTGCCCTGATCATCTGTCCGAAATACTTTATCTGCGCCTATGTATAATCTTTTATTATCAAATTTTGAAATCAGCAACGCGGCATCCCAGTCAAAGCGATATACTGTGTCAGCAAAATCAAAAGGTTTAATGTATAAAGCTTCTCCGCTTTTTTTATCAAAACGGACTAACCCGCCGTATTGCGATTCCGAATAAATAATATTTGGATCTTTCCAATCTACCTGCGTTTGAAAACCATCTCCTGAACATGTGAAATACCAGTCCTGATTTGATATTCCGCCTGAGTTTATTGTTCGCGAAGGGCCGCCGAAACTATTATTATCCTGGCTTCCGGCATAAACATTATAAAATGGAGTGGCATTGTCTGTTGTTACCTTATAAATTTCCGCAATTGGAATATTTGATTTAAAGCTCCAGCTTTTTCCCTGGTCATATGTATCATAAACGCCGCCGTCACAGCCATCAATTAAATGTTTATTATTGTCAGGATCAATCCATAGAAAATGGTTATCAACATGTTTTTTATCTTCGCCAAGTTTAGACCAGCTTTTTCCGCCGTCAATGCTAACCTGTAAAAAAACGTCCATACTATAAATTCGGTCAACATCTTTTGTATCACAAAATATTTTCTGAAAGTAAAACGGGTAAGATGAAACATAACTGCTTTGTTTTTTCCAACTAGCACCGCGGTCAGTGCTTTTATAAAATCCGCCGTCCTTGGCAGCTTCTACAATTGCATATAGTATATCAGGATTCACAGGGGATACTGACATTCCGATTCTACCCATATCAGAATCAGGCAAACCTTTTTTCATTTTTTCCCATGTAGTTCCGCTGTCGGTGCTGCGGTAAATTCCGCTTTCAGGCCCGCCATATATGCCGGTATACAAATTTCTCATTCTTTGATGTGCAACAGCATATAAAATATTATTATATCTTGGATCCATATGAACTTCAAAACAACCTGTGTATTTACTAACAAACAAAACGTTGTTCCAATTTTTACCGCCGTCGGTGGTTTTAAATATCCCTCTGTCGCCGCCTGCAATTCTTGAAGGGCCGTAAGCAGCAACATAAACTGTGTTCCCATCTTTTGGATCGACAATAATTTCCCCAATTTGTTTAGATTCTTTTAACCCCATATTTTTCCAGGTGCTTCCTCCATCTTCACTTTTATAAACTCCATCTCCATAAATAACATTATTCTGATTATTATTTTCTCCAGTTCCAACCCAAACTACATTTGGATTTGTAGGGTCAATCGCTACAGCTCCTATTGAGTATGAATTTTGATTATCAAACGCCGGTGAAAATGTAGCTCCATTATTTGTAGTCTTCCATAATGAGCCATGGCCTGAACCTACAAAATATTCGCTATGATTTTCAGGATTAACAGCTAAAGCAACAACTCTTCCTCCTGTAATTGCAGGGCCAATGCTTCTAAATGATAACCCACTCAAGGATATATTTTTGAGGGAATCCGGTTTTGATTCATCAGATTTATCCTGCCCGAAAAGATTGATTGTGGAAATTAATAAAGCAAAAACGAAAAGAGATTTTGACATTTTTTTCATATTGATAATTAATTTGTTTTTAGAGATGATATTATTTGATTAAAGTTAATAGGGAAATTCAAAGCAATAAAAGTTAAAATAAAAAGAAAGTTTCAATTAATTATAATTAAACTTAAATAATTTTGATGGATGGTTTTATTTTGTGATGAATTAAATTTTTGGCGAGCAATTTTAATTAATAACTATTAACCACCTTAGCTTACAATATAAAATACAAGCACAGTTTTTTACAAAATTGAATGAAGAATATTAAAGACGATGACTTTAAGCTATATTAAAAATTTCAGTCAGCCGTAACTGATTTAATACATTCATTACCTGAGGATTAACGCCTTCAATACTGAACTTAACATTTTTGTTGTGACAAGTTGTATAGGCATGCACCAGTAGCCCAACACCCCAGCTTGAAATATATTCTACTTTGGATAAATCAATACAAATGCTCTTGCTTCCATTATCAATTGAATCTTGAACCAATGTATGAATAGTTTGGTTCTCAATACCAATCAACTTTTCGTTATCTATTGTAATAGTAGCAGTACCCTGGTTTTGTTTAACATTAAAGCCCATAAGTTACTCCTGTTTAAAAATTATTTCTGCTAAAATAATCTTTATTTTATTGATATCAAGGGGAAGGAAAGTTGAAAACCACTTACAAGAATTATTGATTTTGTTTCCTGATGTGTTTATGTCCAGAATATACTGATTAATCATCCGCATGATGTTCATTATGTTTTTCAATCGGTTCCAAATGTGTAATGACATTTACCGATGATGATGCTAAACTATTTTTAATTTCCTTCTCAATTTTCGTGGCAGCCATGTGAGCGTCTTCAAGCAAAGTTGACTTTGGAAATAGCAAATGAAATTCAATCCAAATTATATTACCGCTTTCACGATATCTCAATTTATGATATTCTAAATTTCTAATTGTAGTTTCAGCATCAAGAATTTTAATTATTGAATCTCTTAAATCTATATTACCTTCATCCATCAAACCTCCGGCAGATTGCCTTACTAGTTTTCCGCCGGCCCATAAAATATTTACTGCAGCTGCAATTGCTACAATCGGATCAAAAGGCAGCCAGCCGGTTAATAATGTTAAACCTAATCCGGCAACAACACCAAAGCTGGTCCACGAATCAGTAAGCACATGCTTTCCATTTGCGATAAGTATTATTGAGTTTGTTTTTTTTCCCTTCCAGACTAAATAGCCGCCGAGGAAAAGATTAATGACCGATGCTCCTAAAGTAAAGTATGTTCCTTCGTCAAGATTAGTAAGTTCTATTCCAAAGATCAGTCGTTTAATTGAAATGTAAATAATATAGAAATGCTGCCAATACTATTAAACCGCCCTCTGCACCCGCGGAAAAGTAATTTATTTTTCCGTGTCCATAAGGATGGCTAGAATCAGCTGGCTGATGGCTTAACCACAGACTAAAAACAGCGAAACCCACGCCAATTATATGTACCACTGATTCAGCAGCATCTGAAAGAATTGCCGAAGAACCAGTAATACTGAATGCATACCACTTTATAACTAGCATTAAAAAGCCAACTGCCAGTGAAAGTCGAATAGCAAATACTTGTCCGGAATATTCAGACATTTTCATTTTAATTTCTGCCGGTAGTTATAAAAAATAATATGAATGATGTAGTAATTCTCAATTTAGATTTGTCCCCAAAAATGTCATATAATTTATTAAATCCACACAATCAATTTAGAACTAACGAATTATGCAGGCTAATGTAATTATATTTTTAGATAAATTCAGAAATAAGTTTAAACTCAATTAAATGCATTCCAAGATTATCAAAGCTTCTTAATTTTTTATTTGATTATTTCCAGGTTATACTTATCCTTCAAAACCTGATTGTAATGAAACATTCCATCGGTTGATACAATTAAAAGCGGGTAATTAATACTTTTATCGTTCAAAGTTTTTTCCCAGCCTAAAAGAAATACATAAGTTGCAGCTGCATCAGCTTCTTCTGCTGTAGGAGCAAGGATTGTAGAACTTTCCGATAATCTTCCGGAGTAGCCGGTTCTGGGGTCAAGTATATGATGATAACGTATGCCGTTAATAATTTTAAATCTCTCATAATCACCACTGGTAGCAACGGCATAATCTTTTAAATTAAAATCGGCAATAAGATCGTTTGTATTTCTTGGGTGTTTTATTCCCAGTTTCCATAAAGTCTCATTATCCTTTGTGCCTGAAACATAAATATCACCACCGGCGTTAAGTATAAAATTTGTAATTTTCATTTCTCTTAAAACACCTGCGCCCCTGTCTATTGCATAACCTTTTGCAATCCCGCCTAAATCAATTGACATACCTTTTTTTCTTAGAAAAGCTGTTGTGTCATTTTCATTAATAACCATATCTTTATAATTAACTAGTTTAATTAATTTTTTAATGGTTGTATCCGGAGGTAAAACAATTTCTTTATCCTGGCTGAAGCCCCATAAGTCAGAAAGCGGGCCGATAGTAACATCAAAAATTCCGTTAAATTTTTGGCAATAAGCTTTTGCGCGTTTTAACATTTCAATTGTTTCATAGCTGACTTTTACCGGATGGAGTCCGGATGCGCGGTTTATTGCCGAGATTTCACTGCTGTCTTTTTCACAGCTTAATAAATTTTCAACACGCTGCATTTCTTCATATGAAGCCAATAATGCTTTCTTGCAAAGATTAACATCGGAACTTCTTGCAGTAGTTTCAACTGTAGTGCCCATCAAATATTTAGTTACTGAAATTTTATACGTCGCCGTGTCATTTTGGGCTTGAATTAATTTAGCTGCTAAAATAAAAATTGAAACCAGAAAATATTTTGATAAAGCAAATTTCATTCTTACTGCATACTTTCAATTAGAATGTTATACTATCAACTCCCAAAGAGCTTTTACCTGCAATTGAAATATTTATTTGATTTGGAATGCAGATTAAATTTTCCCCAGGTTTTGAAATCGGGTTCATATTCATACATGTTTTATGTTTGCATGAAGCTGAAGTGATTTTTACAGATTTATTCTTTACGCTGATAGCGACATGGCCTTTCAAGCCATCAATTTTATAATTTTCAATATCACTTTCTAAAAGTAATTGTTTTATTAAAGTGTCTCCCCGAAAAATGTCTATTCCTCCTGCCTGAACTAATTTTTGTTCCGATGAGAATCGAAGTAAAACCGGGTCATCTAGTACTCTTGGTAATGAAAATGTTTTTGCGCTGTCGTTCAGCAGCATCGAAAATTCATCTGATTCTTTATGATAGTCAATAAGTGTTTGAGATTTTACATATGCAATATCACCAATTAGCCTGCCTTTCAAGCGATAATCTGTAAACTGTAAATTGCGTTTACCGAATTCCGAATTTTTTATTGCCTGTTCTATTGCATGAATTGTTTGTGAGGGTTTGTCGGTAATAACAGTTAATGAAAATGGATCGCTATTCCTTGCTGCTGCAAAAATTTTACTGGCAAAGGGATTGATCATTCCTATCGCAGCCGAGGCAGGTAAAATTAAAGAGCTGTATTTTAGAAAATCCCGTCTTTTCATTTATATATTCCTTTTTAATTAATTTTTGCAAAACTATTTGTTTATTCAAATACTTTAAACATTAATAACGATATCTAATTCCAATATTAAAATCAGTTGCAAATAAATTATTTTTATTATTGTACCAGTAAGGCGAATCAGTGTGCCGTGAATAGAAATTTAAATTTAAAATATATTCAACCCGGTCATCTTCTAAAAACGGGAGATATGCCTGTTTATCTCCTCCGGTTAAAGTTAGATTTAATTGCAGTTCATTAGAATGACCTGAATCAAGTTTAATATCAGAAGTCATAAACCGTTCCGGAGCTTGATAAGTTGGTTTGAAGAAAAATGCCTGTGTCTGGAAATTACCCCGCCAGCCTGCACCTAATATAACATGCTTAGATAAATATCTTTCATAATTAAGCGAGTAAGTATTTGCATTTAAATTCCACGTATCCCAATAATATCTATATCCTAATTGCATTGAAGATTTATCTGTTAAACGATATTTCATGGATATTGCAGCGGCACGTCTGATGCGAACATCGGGATGGATTGGCTGGAATAAGCTGTCAGCTCCATCAATCATAATTGGAACTAATTGATAATTATCAGATAACAACCCGTTATTATTAGTATAAGAAGAAAGTAATTGGAGAATCAATCGTTTACTTATAACTTGAGAAAAGTTAGCATTAATTGTAGTAACGTTTTTTGTTTTTTTCCAATCGACGGTTTTAGGAAAAACCTTATCCCAGCTTCTTACAACTCCTAATTGAATTGAGGTATTATTTTCTGCAAAGTATTGTGTGAAATTTCCTATAAGAGTTGAAGAGGTGTAGTCACTTTCCGTACTGTAAATACCATCGGCAGTTAATATGCCATTGCCGATCAATTGAGCGAAACCTACATTAAATTCATTACGAACTTCATCAAATGTTGGTAATGAGTTTTCATTTCCAAAACCGCCGCTTCCTCCACTGCCTGATCTGCCGGAAGCCGCAGTTACGGCATCTACAACTGATTTGTTGGTTGATTTAGTTTTGGTAAACCGGCTTGGAGCTCCGTTCCTAATGGACGCCGCAGTTATCATGTCAACAAGATATCTTGCATTAATGCTGGTTGATTCTGATACGCGTTTGGTTATTGATATACTTGGGTAATAAACTTGAACATCAAAATCATCAAAGTATCCGCTAAAATTTACCTGGGTTTCATTAGAAGGTAAAAGCTGTGCAGAACTTATATTGTAAAGACAAAAAAATATTAGAAGGAACAATATAATTTTTTTATCCACACCCGCAACCACCGCTTTCTGCACCGGTGGCGCCCTCTACACCTTCTCTGTAATCAAGAAAGTGTTCCTTTATTCCTGCGTTAATAGGATTTTCATCTATGATCATAATTGGATCTGAAAGACTTTCCTTCTCCCAAGGTTTTACGGTTGCACAACCGAAAAGGAGAGCGGAAGCTAAAAGTAAAATCAATATTTTAATTTTGATTATCAATATTAATTCTCTTTCAATAGTTGAGTTAATTCTGAATTAAAATCGCTTACATAAGATTCTTTAAAACCGCTGTGCCAAAATCGTATTTTACCTTTTTTA
Organism: uncultured Ignavibacteriales bacterium; assembly: GCA_963731745.1. GTDB lineage: Bacteria > Bacteroidota > Ignavibacteria > Ignavibacteriales > Ignavibacteriaceae > CAVSWT01. Next base: position 11,054 of record CAVSWT010000017.1, on the reverse strand, counting down.
TCAATAAAAATTGTTGTGGGCATTGCTTCAATGTTAAATAGAGGGGGAATTTTCTGATTATTATCAGCTATAATTGGGAAGCTTGGTTCCGGGAAAAGCTTATCTAAAAAATGCTGCATATTGTCTTTGTCTTCATCAATATTCACAGCGATCAGTTCAAAATTGGAGTCCTTGTGAGCTCTGTAAAATTTTATTAGTTCCGGCATCTCTTTACGGCAAGGCGGGCACCAGCTAGCCCAAAAATCAACTAATACAACTTTACCTGTATAGTCAGATAACTTAACAACTTTGGCTTTAATTGTTTTTCCCTCAAATTCAGGAGCCGGCGATCCTACTTTTTCCTGGCAAAGCCCACTAGTAATAAGTGTTAAAGCGAGAAGAATAAAAAGATGACCTGCTGTAATCCTCATAAGTAATTTCTTTCAATAGATGAAGATAACCGAACTAAATTTTTGCTGTACTAATATGTGTGTTGTAACATTAAATATTCCTCGATCCAGAATCAAGAGATAAAATTTAGCGTGCATAAGAATTGGGATTATTATATTTTGTGAAAACAACTAACGGTTAGATGCATATTTGAATGTAGAGGTTCTTCAATAATAATTAACAAAATCGAATTCAATTCATAAACTTTCCGGTGGTCAAAAAAAATGCTGATAGAAAATAAAACTTTGTTGAATGATTATACTCATTAATTATATTTTTTATTTTTATAGGGATTCAAAAAACATTTCATCAATGTAGCAATAACCCCAATTCTCTCCCGGCTCAATAGATTGAATAATAGGATGTTGAGTTCTATGAAAATGTTTGGTTGCATGTTTATTTTTAGAATTATCACAGCAGCCCACATAACCGCATATTTTACATATGCGAAGATGAACCCAATCATCTCCCATTTTAATGCAATCTTCACATACATGATTTTCGGGTCTTACATCTTTAATTTGATCCAGATGTGAACATGCGTCCAATGTTAAATCCTTTCGATAGAAATTATATACTTATAATATTTGCATGGAGATAATATTTAAGATTTTATAATAAAACAACCTGAAAAAAAAAGGTTGGTAAAAAAATTTCAAAATTAATTTGCAAAGCAAAATTGTAAATATTAAAATCATTAATGATATCGAAATAATAATATTTAAATGCTGAAAAATATAATAACATTTATTTAAAGACTTTGAATAATAACCATTTGTACTTAAATTATTCTTACGATTCATACCTTGAAATTTTATTTTACGTGAATTCGATGAATTTTATTTGAACTTGATGAGCCAATCTCGTTTGTTTTTACGCATTATAAGGTAATAAAGAAAATCCCCTCATTTTTTGTTAATTGTATCCATTTGGGAGTTATAATGATCGCAAAGAAATATTTTCTGGCTTCTATGTTACTAATGGTAAGCTTAATTCTATTTTCATGCTGCTCTTCAAAGTCTGAAGAAAGTAAGAATTCCCAATTGGGGAAGATGATGTATAAGAATTCAATTCCGCCCGGATCGGCTGATATTAAAGCCACAGTTACAAATTTTTCAGAAGAAAAAGATTTTTTAAACACAAAATTGAAAATTGAAGAAGTTTATAATTATGGTGCAGGCACTAAACAATTGCCGGTGGGTAGTTTATTAGATATTTCCATTCCCAAATCCGAATTAGATGATTCAGCCGTAAAATTGGAAGATCAGCAAGTAATTTCATTAAGAATTTCTATCAGCCGTTCTTTTAGTGAAGAGGCTTCTGCCGATTGGAAGTTTGTAATGTTTCTAAATAATTAATTTAAAACTAGGAGAAAACCATGAGAGCCGGTTACCAAAAAATAATGCTGCTAATTACATTTATATGTTTTCTAGCGGTATCTTTTTTATTTTTCTTCCCTTCGGAAAATAAAACTGCGTTTAAAGATTTTGAAAAATTTGAAGAGGAATCGGAAGGGGCAAGAGCTGAAATTAATAAAGACCGTGCAGAATATTATTTCAAAATGCTGCGAGATCCGGCTTTAAATGCCATTCCTCCAAGAATCCGGCAAAAAGAATTACAATTCGCAAAACAGCTTAGTGAAAAAAATCATGCACTAAACAAATCAGCTTCTGCAAATCTTGTTTGGAAGGAAGCTGGGCCGGTTGATGTGGGCGGAAGAACCCGTGCGCTGGCTGTGGATATTACAAACCCAAACACCATAATAGCTGGAGGTGTCTCCGGAGGTATTTGGAAATCTACCGATAACGGAGCTTCATGGAAATTAAAGAGCACTACTACTCAACTTTTAAGTATAACAGCAATTGCACAGGATACAAGAAGCGGGCATACAAACACATGGTACTGCTCGGGAGGTGAATTTGACGGTTCCGCACAAGACTTAGGCTACACTGCTTTTTTTACAGGCGATGGATTTTATAAATCAACGGATAATGGCGATACCTGGAACCTCCTTCCAAGTACTGCCGATCAGAATGCCGCAAATTTCACTGCATACTCTTATTCTTCAAGAATTGTAATCAGTCCAACCACAGGAACTGTTTTCATAGCAAATAATGGGTTTGGAGTTTTAAGGTCAAATGACGGAGGTGCTTCGTTCACACAAGTATTAGGCGGCCCTGGACATCATATGTACAGTGATGTAGGAGTCGCTTCAAATGGAACTTTGGTTGCGGCTTTATCAACTGGATTTAATAATGTTACCCCAACTGAAGACCCTGGGGTATATAAATCCACGGATGATGGAGCGACCTGGGCAAGCATTACTCCAAGCGGTTACCCTGCAGCTCCTCAAAGAGCAGGCATCGCAGTTACACCATCAAACCCGGATAAGTTTTATATTCTTACTAATACGGGAACTGTGGATGCAAACAAAAGAAATGTTTTAAAATTTTATAAGGCTACCATATCATCAGGTTCATTCGAAGACAGATCAGCAAATCTTCCTGACTTTACCGGACAAGGCCAAGGTTATGAAAAAGGATTTGTTGAACTGCAGGGAAATTATAACTTAACTGTTGCTGTAAAACCTGATGATGAAAACTTTGTTCTTCTTGCCGGTACCGGTTTGTTTAGATCAGCAAATGGCTTTTCTAGTAAACCGAATGATGCCGTAAAAGACTGGATTGGCGGATATAATCCTCAAACATTTTTCTATCCTAATTTTCATCCGGATATTCATTCGTTTTCATTTGATCCGACAAATCCCAAAAAAATGTGGTGGGGAAATGATGGCGGTTTAGCTTATACAGCTGATATCACAAATACATCTTTTACCAGTTTGTTTCCTTGGGAAAATAAAAATAATGGTTATGATGTAACTCAATATTATATGATTTCGATTGCGAAAGATGCGAATGATGATAGATTTATGGGAGGATGCCAGGATAATGGTACACCGTTTTTTAGGTTTGATGGAAATTCAGCAACTGCTCACGTTGATGTTAGCTTGGGTGACGGAACATTCTCATATCTCGGATCAAATTTTGCCTATGCGGAAACACAGAATGGTAATTTATTAAGGCTGCGTTATGATCAATCGGGAAATATTCCAGGTTTATTTGATAACAACACTTACAGTACTATCACACCTACAAATGCACAAAATCAATCTTTTGTGAATCCGTTTACTGTAGATCCTGTAGATGAAAATGTTTTGTATTATTTAGCAGGGCCGGACATTTGGAGAAACGATCAGTTGAGCAGTATTCCTAATGGCGTTTTTAAAACCGATATAGGCTGGACGAAGTTAGATAACTTAGCTTCTGCCCAAGGTTTTACGAAGACGGCAATTTCTGTATCTAATTCACCTGCTCATGTTTTATATTTTGCTGAAAGCGGAGACAATACAAGTAAACCTAAAATATTTAAACTGCAAAACTCAAATACTTCAACCAGCGCAGCTGTTGATATTTCAATTCCCGATGCTGTTGCGGGTTCATATGTTCATAATATAGCTGTTAATCCTGCTGATGCAAATGAGATAATTGTTGTAATGTCTAACTATAATATTGTTGGCTTATATCATTCCATAAACGGCGGCCAATCTTATACTGCAATTGAAGGTAATTTGGAAGGGACACAAACAAATCCAGGCCCATCTTTAAGAGCAGCAAGCATATTGCCCGGCAGTCCTAAAACTTATTTTGTTGCGACCAGTGTTGGACTATTCTCCACAACACAAATTAATGGCAGTAATACATCCTGGACACAAGAAGGCCAAAATGTTATGGGGAATGTTGTTGTTAGTTATGTAACTTCTAGGACATCGGATGGAAAGGTTGTTGCAGCAACTCACGGCAGAGGTGCATTCGTAAGCTCGGCCGGAGGCGGCGGCAATGCAGCGGCGTTGAATTTAAATGTGAGCCAATTGAATATAGAAGTTCTACCTAATTCAACAAGATCAACAAACTTTACTATTAGCAACACCGGCGGTGCAAATTTATCATTTAATATAAGCGCAACCGGCGGTGGAATTAATATAATTGATAATAATCCTCCAAAAGTAAATCTTACACCGACTTATACAATGAGTAAATTAATGGAAGGGCAAAGCAGTAAAAAACTTAAGAGTCAGCTAAACACAAATTCAAATAATGTTTCCACATCTATTTCAAAAGTTGCTGCAGACGAACTTATATTGGATGACGGGGATGCATTTGCAGATAACTTCTTAGGATATGGCGGCACTATAGATTTTTATTGGAGAAATGATTTTCAATTAACCAAGGATTTCTCTCTTGAGAAAGCCAGATTTTTTATGAAGACAGAAGCCGTTACCACAAATCCGGTTGAGATTGCGGTTATTTCCGGTAGCGGAACAATTTTATTTGATACAACTTATAATGCCGAATTATCAAATGCAGGCAAATGGTATGAATTTCAATTTCCATCATATGCATTAAATAATTTAAAATTCCAAAACGGAAGCACATTCAGCATAGTAGTAATCACTTTGAATACAGATTTACAATTTCCTGCCGCATACGACGATGATGGATTAAAACCCAACTCAAGTTATTACGCATATTACGATCCATCTTTTAGTTATTTTTCCGGTTGGGCAAATTTAAACGCTATTTCAACTAATGGAGCCTGGTTAATTAGAGCTGTCGGTAATTCGGGTGGTGGTGCAACTAATCAACCGCCTGTGGCAGTTGCACAAGTATCTCCGAATCCTGCGAAAGTAAATGAATCGGTATCTTTCAATGGCAGCGGTTCTTATGATAATGACGGACAAATTAATACTTACCTATGGGAGTTTGGCGACAATGCAACCAGCAGTCAGGCTAATGCAACACATTCATATTCTCAAGCCGGGCAATATAATTATAAGCTGACTGTTACTGATGACAAAGGCGCAACTAATCAGGCAGTGGGACAAATAAATGTTTCTGATCAAAATTCACCGTGGACTATTACTCCTTCCAGCGGAAATGTAGGTGCAGGCAGTCAGCAAAACATTAAAGTTACATTTAACTCACAAGGAATTGCTGAAGGTACTTATCAGGGCCAGGTTATAGTAAACAGCAATGGCGGAAACATGATAATTCCCGTTAGTATTTTAGTTAGCGCAACGGCTGATGCGAATGATCAACAAAATGTTCTTACTTATAAGCTTGAACAAAATTATCCCAATCCGTTCAATCCGCAGACAACAATTCATTGGAGCATTCCAACAGAAAACAATGTTAAGTTAGTTGTGTATGACATTGAGGGAAAAGAAATAGCAACACTTATAAATGGACACAGAAATGCCGGAACTTACAATACTGTTTTTGATGCTTCAAATAAATCGCTGGCAAGCGGAGTTTATTTTTACAGGATGCAAGCAGGGAAATATGTGAATACAGGTAAAATGATTTTAATGAAATAAATGGTTTTCATCTTGAGGGCTTTATAGCCCTCAAGATTTTTAATTGTTTTTTTTATCCCCATCTTTTCTTAATTCAGTATTGTTCAAATTTTCTAAATATGCTTCAGCTTCCTTTTTCTTTTCTAAGAAGATAATCCGTTATCTCAACAGACAGCCATAAAATTAATAATATCATACCAGCCAATATTAACCATGATGGATAGATTTCAAAGATGAATAAAAAAGTCAGAACAAGGTTTACCATTAAAAAATTACTTCCTTGCTGAATTAGACGGAATTTCCTTTTAGGATACTTGGGAATTAATTTAAGCCATACTGCGATTAAAGATAAAATTATTGAAACAATTATTACTTCAATTATAAAATAAAACACTGTCAGCTCTTAAAGATTCTTTATTTATTAATTTAACCAATTATTAATTTAAAACGCATAACCAACGGAAAGTTCACCTAAGAACGGGCCGAAAAAGGTATATTCATTTTCAAATGCATTTATTGTTGATCGAATAGTAGATGTATTCGGATTAGTTTCACGGCTAGAAGTTGAGAAGCCATATCCTAACGCAAAAGTTACATTAAAGCCATTATCCCAAACCCACCTTTTTCCTGCATTCAGCCCAAAACTCCATTCAGATATATTAAAATCAAATTTTGTTATTCCGTCAACACCATTGCCCTCATAAATTCTATACCTGGCATAAGAGCCAATAAAAATTGATTCCATTGAACCAGACAAATGATATCGGTAATTCAGTATAAAGCCAAAGCCATTTAATTCTACAGGATTATTAGAATAGGAATCTGAAATTGATTCATAATCAAACCGGGTAACCACTCCATGAGTTCCATCAAATAAGTGTTCATAATTTCCAGAATATAAACCAAATGCCGCACTAAACGGGCATACATTAAATGAATTGCTGAAATTTGAGCCGGATGAGTTTGAATTCGAAATAGATAAATTTTCAGTATCCTGCGTAAATGCATTTCCACTCAATAAAATACTAAAAAAGAACAAACTCAATCTTGTTTGTAAAGTTTTCGTAAGTATTCCAAACATTTTCATGAAAATAATTTTCTCATTTCGTATGCTATTTATCTTGTCTCTTTTATTATAGTTAATACTACAATTCATATTATTTCCTTTCTTGCAATATGATTAATAAATTTTTAATGCATTATAAAATTTAAAATGAAAAAAATAGACAGTACTTTTTCAGTACAAATTGTTCCTAATAAGATTTCCCAACATTATTAGTAGGCTTTTAAGCAGCGCGCTGTAATTTTATGAAAGCTGCTTTTATCTTTTTATATCGTGGGTAAAAATATTGTTTTAAATTGTGGTGAATCTTTTTTGAAAATAAAAATTTACAAATAGAAACTCAATATTGAGAAATTCTACATTTAGTGAAGCGTCTTAAAAAAAATAATTTAAGTAATCGCTTATCGTCATTTACTTTATAATTTTTGAAACTGATTTTATGAATTTAGCGGAGAATTTTCGCTAATTATCAATGCAGTATATAGTTAACATCTATTTTTATTTATTAAAAAGATTGATATATTGAAAAACCGATCATCCTGTGTTTAGATAAATAATTGAGCTTTAAGAAAATTACCTTCCCCCTTATTAAAGCTAAAAAAAAATTTAATTTTTACATTACTTAAAGATTTCTTTTACACAAAATGGAATCTCAAAATCAAATTCCTGCTTCAGGAAACTTTGAAGACAAAGTGATTAGAGCAATCTATGAAGAAACTGCGTTAGTGACAGGAAGAAATTATTTTTCTACTTTGGTTTATCAATTATGCTCTGTACTTAAAACTTCAGGTGCGTGGGTTACAGAATATTATGAAGATCAAAGGGAATTGAATTCATTGGCATTTTGGTTTAAGGAGAATTATGTAAATGAATACCGATATAAGATAGATGGAACCCCATGTAAGAACGTCATCCTCAATTCCCGCTATTTTCATGTTAAAGAAAATGTAAAATCGTTATTCCCTCTATTTTTAGAAATAGAAAATTTGGGTGCGGAGAGTTATATGGGTTATCCGCTGACAGATGTACAAGGAAAACTAATTGGACATTTGGCAGTAATTGATTTTAAAGCAATGACAGAAGTTCCCAAAATTTTAGAGATAATAAAAGTGTTTGCAGCACGAGCCGCTGCGGAGCTGCAGAGAATTAAATCAGAGAATGAAATAAAAGAAAAAGAAAGAAAGCTTCGACGGCTAATTGAATCTGCAATGGATGGAATTATAGAGATTGATAATAATCTAATTGTTACCATGATGAATCCGGCAGCAGAAAAATTGTTTAATTGCAAATCTTCTGAAATAATCGGGACATGCTTTTTAGATATTCTTCAAGAAGAAGGTCAATTGCTATTTGTGAAAACTGTAAAGCAGCTTATTGATAAACCCGAAGGTGAAAAATTTATTTGGATAACAGACAGCCTAAAAGTTAAATGTGGAGAGAATAAAGAATTCTCTGCTGAAGCTACAGTTTCACAATATGAATCACGTAAGGAAACATATTATTCTATCATCCTAAGAAATATAAATGACAGGATTGAAGCAGAACAAAAAATTCATTCCCTTGAAGTAGAAGCCGAATATTTAAAAGAGGAATTAAAAATACTTAATAAATTTGATACAATTGTTGGGCAAAGCAGGCCAATTATGAAATTGCTTCATGAAGTGAGTCTTGTAGCAAAAACCGATAGCACTGTCTTGATATATGGCGAAACCGGTACCGGAAAAGAATTGGTTGCAAAAGCAATTCATTCTGCAAGCAATAGAAAAGATAAACAATTAATTAACATAAATTGCTCAGCTATACCCGGCTTCTCTTAATGAAAGTGAATTTTTTGGTCATGTAGCCGGCGCATTTACAGGTGCTACAAAAACAAGGATTGGCAGATTTCAACTCGCCAATGGAAGTACAATTTTTCTGGATGAAATCGGAGATTTGCAGCTAGATCTTCAAGCTAAACTTATTAAGAGTTTTGCAGGAAGGTGAATTTGAACCGGTCGGCAGTTCCGAAACTATAAAAATTAATGTTAGGGTAATTGCAGCGACAAACCGCAATCTATTTGAAGAAATTAAAAAAGGCAATTTCAGGGAAGATCTTTATTATAGACTAAATGTATATCCTTTGACGGTTCCTCCGCTTCGGGAAAGAGGCGACGACATCATTAAATTAGCCGAGCTATTTGCGCAGAAATCTGCGAGAAAAATAGGTATTAAATTATTTCCATTGTCATTAGAGAACAAATTTTTATTGAAGTCTTATAAGTGGCCGGGAAATGTGAGAGAACTTCAGAATATCATTGAAAGAGGAGTGATTACTTCAACCAATGGAGTTATTAATTTATCACATTTAATTACGCATTCGGAGGGAAATAAAAATAAATTTGCGACACCTACTCTTGAAAAAATACTCTCTCAAAAAGAACTGCTTCAAGTAGAAAAAGAAAATATAATTCGTGCCCTAAGTGAAACTGGATGGAAAATTTCCGGCAAAGATGGAGCTGCAAGTCTCATAGGTGTTCCAGCCTCAACACTAAGCTCGCGAATCAAAGCACTTAAAATTAAACGAACAGTAGCATAACATTCGTTTACTAAATCTCGTTAATCCAATTCATGAAATTTCACGACTGACGAAATCTCGTTTTTCAAAAATTTAACTTTAATTACAATTTAGTTGAATAAATGTGTTATTCAATAAAATTTTAAAGTGGCACTATTCCTGCCTAAACAAGCCCGAACCAATAAAATGTGTCAAATAAAACTAAAGGAATAAAAAATGAAAAAGTTATTAGTAACAATTGTCTTAGGCATAATGTTCTTAAGTGTCACTGCATCTGCTCAAAATTTAAAGAAGGGAAAATTCGGATTGGGAATTGACGGTGTTGAATCAACCACAAGGTTTGCAGCCAAATATTATTTAACTGATCAATTTGCAATGGAAGCTATCGGCTGGTTCGATATGAATTCACCAAACACTGAAACACCTGCAGGACAACAAAAATTTGATGGTGTAAATTATGTTATTGGATTAGATGCACTCTATCATTTTGATATGGAAAAATTTTCTCCTTATCTCGGTGTGGAAGCATTATTTAATTCAGATAAACCTGGTGGATTTTTTGTCGCTGAACCTGGTGTGCGAAATGATTTGCATGTAGGTATTGTTTTAGGTGTTGAATATTTTATAAGCAACAGTTTTAGTATTGGTGTAAAAGAGAAAATTGATGCAGAGTTCAGATTATCAGATAAATCAGCTTATCAAAACAGCAGCAGACACATTGGTACAAAAGGCGAGATTACAGGAAGGTTCTATTTCTAAACAGTATATTCTTTCAAGGGAAGGAATTTTCCTTCCCTTTTTTTATTCAAATCCGGATAAGTTGATTATCCATTTTGTCGTTATATAGTTTATTAACTCCACTGTAAAGTTCAGACATAGAATTATTCAAATGGTAAAATGAAACTTAATTTTAAAAGTGATGAATGAAATTTACAGATCGAACTAAAAAATATTGAAAGTTAAAAAATGATTGATTCAAAAATAGTAAATGGTGTAAACGTAACATTATTCAATGAAGCAATTGACACTGTTAATGCCAATCCGACTTTTTCTAAATTTAAATTTAGAGCTAAAAATACCTGGATGAATGGCGGTTATAATCTTTCCTTAGTTAAAGAATTTTATGGTACAGGCCAGGAACATGATGCAAGGAATGAATCATTTGTGCTTGAAAATGATGAACCGGAGGTATTGCTTGGAACAGATAAAGGAGCTAATCCGTTAGAATATATTCTTCATGCTTTGGCTGGTTCATTAACAACTTCAATAATATACCACGCCGCTGTTAAAGGTATTAAGATTGATGAAATTGAATCGGAACTGCAAGGTGAGTTGGATTTTAAAGGGTTTATGGGACTTGCCGAGGACATAAGAAAGGGATACAATAACATAAACATTTTAATAAAAATAAAAGGCGATTCATTATCAGAAAAACAAATAATTGAGTTATGCGAAATGGGGAAAAAACATTCTCCGGTTTTTGATATAATCTCAAACCCGGTTCCAATAAATATATTTATTGAAAAGTCTTAGGAAGTTCTTTTCATAAATAAACGTCTCATCGTTGTATTTTAATTGCTGCTTAGATAACAATC
>CAVSWT010000016.1:0-352333 GCA_963731745.1 uncultured Ignavibacteriales bacterium | reverse complement strand
AAAAATACATACTACATCGACTATGAAACTAAAAAGGTTTACTTAAGCTTCGATCCAAACAATCATGAAATTGAAATAACAGCTTTTAATAACGGCTTATTCAGAACTACTAAGGATGTTCATAATAAAAAATCGGATGGTAAAGGGCCCATCATTCGTGGAATTACCTTTTCACAATATGCTCAGAACGCCATAGAAGTTGAGGGCTATTATCCCACCAAATTATCTAAGGATACTGAGCACGGAAAAGATGTTGTGGGGACAATGCTTGAGAATTGTACTATTTCATTTAGTGCCCGGGTTGGAGCCAATTTAATTGGGGACTCTTTAGTCATTCGAAATTGTAAAATTAGTGACACTAGTACAGAAGGAATTTATATCGTTGCTTCTTCCGACGTGCTTCTTGAAAAAAATATATTTACCCGTAACAACATTGAGCATCTTCAAGGTTATTATCCTGCTGCGGTTAAAATTTTTAATCAGAGTTACAGAGTAACTTGCCGCGATAATCTCGTAAAAGATCTTGAAAATTCTATCGGCATATGGTACGACGTTGGGAATGTTGATGGAGTATTCATAAACAACTGGCTTGAAAATATTCATTACGATGAAACACACCGTAAACCAGGCGATGTGTATCCAACCGGAGCTGGTTTTTATTTTGAGATTTCGAGAGGCGCAATTTGTGCCGGCAATGTTTTTATTGATTGTGATGTCGGAGTTCACTTACGTAATGCTGCGAATGTTGAAGTTTATCAAAACACATTTATCAACAGTCAGGTATTAATAGGCAGAACAGAAAGAACTCCTAAAGGCGACCATTTTGATTGGCATCCAAGCACTGGCCCAGGATTAAATGAAAGAGATGGTCATGTTTTTGAAAATAACTTACTTGTTGGCGATAAAAATTTTAGCCGCCCATTATTTTTCACATGGCAGACTGATACGCTTTGCGGCATTCTCACTAAATCAATGCTTAAAGAATTAGATCATAATGTGTATGTAAAGGAAACTGTAGATTCTTCTGAACCGATTATCCAATGGGGCCCTGCTGACAATGATAAATGCACTTCAGCTTTTAAATCAATTAGTGAGTTTAACAATATCTATCATAACTTTTCCCAGATGAGTAAGAGCTATATAAACTATAGCGGCCCTTTATTTAAGGGCAAAGCGTTAGGGCTATACCAAACACTATCTGATTTTCCTGGAAATAAATTCGGAACAAAACTCCCTAAAAAGGTAAGTGAGCTTATTGATTACAAAGAAATTAAGAGTGAGTTTGTTGGCGCATATCCGCCGGTAGATATAAAATAAAATAAAATTAAAACTTAGAAATATATATGCGAAATAATCTAAACATCATACTAATATTTATTGCAGCAAATTTATTCTCTATAGAAATATTTTCTTCTTTACATACAGATTCTTCATCAGCGCCGATAGCTGGAAATGGAGCCTTTCATTCAAATAATTATCCAAATCTTTTCAAAGAGCTTTTAGGAAAGACTGATAGCGAAATAAATGCGAAAATAAATTCAGCATTTGATCAACTTTTTTATGGAGATGATAAATCACAGCGGATTTATTATCCTGTTGAAAATGACATGGCTTACATAGAAGACATTAATAATAAAGATGTTCGTACAGAAGGTATGTCCTATGGAATGATGATTACAGTTCAGTTAGACAAACAAACGCAGTTTAACAGAATTTGGAAATGGGCTAAAACGTATATGCAGCATCAATCCGGCGAACGAAAAGGTTATTTTGCCTGGCATTGTAAAACTACAGGTGAACAATTATCACCTGGGTCTGCTTCCGATGGAGAGGAATGGTTTGCTATGACTTTATTGTTCGCTTCTGCAAGATGGGGTGATGGAGAAGGAATATTTAATTACAGTAAAGAGGCAAATGAAATTTTAGATGCCATGTTAAGCAAAGCTGAATATTCTGATGATCGAAATGTAGTTACAAATATGTTCAACAAAAAAGAAAAACAAGTTGTATTTGTCCCTGATGGCGGTGCTGATGATTTTACCGATCCATCTTATCATCTTCCTCATTATTATGAACTGTGGAGCCTATGGGCAGATAATAACAATAAATTTTGGAGTGATGCGGCAGAAACAAGTAGAGTATTCTTTATAAAAACAACAAATCCAGAAACCGGATTAATGCCTGATTATGCAAACTTTGATGGAACTCCTAAAGATGTATGGAATCAAGGCCATGGTGATTTCAGATTTGATGCATGGCGGACTATTGCAAATATTGCAGTTGATTATATCTGGTTTGCAAAAAATAAATTTGCAATTGACGAATGTAATCGACTCTTAAACTTTTTTTATTCACAGGGAGTCGATAAGTACGGCAACAATTTTACTTTAGATGGTAAAGAATTATCTAAAGCTCACAGTACCGGTTTAGTTGCCATGAATGCGTCGGCATGTCTTGCTTCAACTTTTGAGAATAGAAAAGATTTTTTGGAAGATCTTTGGAATGTTGAAGTACCAACCGGTGAATTTCGTTATTATGACAGTATGCTTTACATGCTTGGAATGCTTCAGGTAAGCGGTAATTTTAGAATTTATAAATTACAAGCAAAAAAATAATGTTTTAAAATAAATGAGTTATGAAAAATGAATAATAAAATTTTTCAAATAATTACTTTGTCGATATTTTTTTTCTCAAACCTTTATCCGGGACAAAATGTTTCAGGTAAAGCGGATGGATCATACGTTACAACTAACAAAGCAAATGGAAGTTTTGTCATTTCCGAATCAGGCAAATCATCTGCAATCTTTATCAGTTCCCAGGATTTTCCAGGCGTTATTCGAGCAGCTAAAGATCTTCAAACTGATATTGGCAAAGTAACAAATGCCAAACCTGAATTCAATACTGATAATATTCCTAATTCAGAAAATGTAATCATAATAGGCTCTTTAGATAGAAGCCCTTTGATACAAAAGCTTATTGAAAATAAAAAATTAAATGTAGATGGATTGAAAGATAAATGGGAAAAATTCATTACTCAAACTATTAACAATCCATTCCCAACAGTTAAACATGCGCTAGTAATTTGCGGCAGCGATAAAAGAGGAACCATTTATGGGATCTACGATCTTTCAAAAAATATTGGCGTTTCTCCCTGGTACTGGTGGGCAGATGTTCCGGTTCAAAAGCATGACAAACTTTATGTTAAACCGGGGAAACATAGTTTGGGTGAACCGTCTGTAAAATACCGTGGGATATTTTTAAATGATGAATATCCTGATCTCACTAACTGGATGATAGGCAAATACGGGTTCGTAACTCCACAAAAAAATCCGCCAATTCCTGAAGGTGTGGCAAATTATAACCATTTGTTTTATACAAAATTATTTGCGCTGATTCTCCGGTTAAAAGGGAACTATCTCTGGCCTGCAATGTGGAACAATGCATTTAATGAAGATGATCCGGAAAATCCAAAGCTTGCAGATGAATATGGAATCGTTATGGGAACTTCACATCAGGAACCAATGATACGTGCTCAAAAAGAATGGGATAGAAGGTATCTTAAAACTATAGGAACCTGGAACTATGCGAAATACCCTGATACCCTTAATAATTTTTGGCGGGAGGGGATTCGGAGAAATAAAGATTATGAAAATATTATCACCATGGGATTGCGCGGTGCGAATGACACACCTATGGCGCCAGGCGGGCCGGAAGCCAATATGGAATTGCTTGAAAAGATTATTAAAGTTCAGCGGAATATTATAAGTGAAGAAACTAAAAAAGATGTTACTAAAGTTCCTCAAATGTGGTGTCTTTATAAAGAAGTGCAGGACTTCTATAATGCAGGTATGCGCGTCCCCGATGATATAACTCTTCTTTGGGCTGAGGACAATTGGGGTAATGTTAGACGTTTGCCAACTGCTGAAGAACGTGAACGAAGCGGCGGTGCAGGTGTATACTATCACTTTGATTATCATGGCGGGCCAAGAAGTTACCAATGGATAAATACAAGTCCCATTTCTAAAATTTGGGATCAGATGTCTCTTGCAAAACAGTATGGAGCGGATAGAATTTGGATTGTCAATGTCGGTCATTTTAAAGGATATGAATTCCCACTTGAATATTTTATGGATCTTGCCTGGAATACAAAAAAATGGACAAACAAAAATCTAAATGAATATACACGCCAATGGGCTGAATTTCAATTCGGGTCTAAATATGCAAATGATATTGCAGATATAATTGAGAAGTATACAAAGTATAATGGAAGGCGAAAACCTGAATTGCTTAGTCCAACAACTTATAGCCTTATTAATTATAACGAAGCTGAAATAGTAGTTAAAGATTACAATACAATCGCGACTAAAGCAGAAGAAATTTATAATAAGCTTCCGCAAGAAAAACGAGCTGCATTTTATGAACTTGTCTTATTTCCAGCCAAAGCTTGTGCAATTGTGAATCAATTATATTTTGCTGCCGGCAGAAATGAATTATATGCAAAGCAAGAGAGAGCTAGTACCAACGATATGGCGGAAGAAACACGTTCGCTTTTTAGAGAAGACACAACTATGATGGGATATTTTAATCGTTCTTTTCTTGATGGAAAATGGAACCATTTTATGGATCAAACACATTTGGGATATACTAGCTGGAATGATCCTCCTCATAATAGCCTTAGAGCAATTGACCTTAAAGAAATCAAAGTACCTGATTCATCAATAATGGGAGTATCAATCGAAGGATCTGAATCTGTTTGGCCAGGAGAGCAGAGTGAAGCAGTTTTACCAACCTTTGATGTATTCAATCAACAGCAGCATTATATAGATATTTTTAACAAAGGAAAGATTCCTTTCACATTTACAGCAATTGCAAGTAGTCCCTGGATTAAGATGAGTGAAACAAAAGGTTCTGTTGAGAAAGATAAGCGCATCTGGATCAGCATTGATTGGGAAAAAGCTCCTAAAGAAAAAAGGAGCGGTACGGTGAGAATTGAAGGAACCAATAAATCTGTTACGCTCAAAGTTGAATCATTTAATCCAACAGAAGTAACCAGAAAATCTCTTGATGGTTTTGTTGAAAGCGAAGGTTATGTTTCGATAGAAGCACAACATTATACAAAGAATACTGACAGCGGTTCAAGACACTGGATAAAAATTGAAGATTATGGCCGTACTCTTTCCGGTATGAGAGCGAATGCGCCTGTTGATGAACCTCCGGCAGTTCCGGGAAAAGATTCTCCATGCCTTGAATATAAGATGTATTTACTCCATAAAGACTCGGTTGATGTAGAAGGAATATTCTCACCTACTTTAAACTTTATGGCTGGAAGGGCATTAAGGTATGCCGTTTCATTTGATAATGAAACTCCTCAAATTATTACTTTAGTTCCTTCTAATTATAATGCTCAGAATGGAAATAGGGATTGGGAAGTTTCAGTTATGAATAATGCACGTTATAGCCATTCAAAATATTTTATTTCAAAAACTGGTTATCATACATTAAAAATTTGGATGGTTGACCCTGGGGTTGTGATAGAAAAAATTATAGTAGATCTCGGAGGAGTTAAACCCAGTTATTTAGGTCCGCCGGAGAGTTTCCACAAAATAAATTAACTTTTAAAAATTATATATGAGAAAACAAATGAAAATTATTTTTAGCTTTTTAATATTTCTAATATTCTTTTTAGCTGTTTATACTTCAGATATATCAGCTCAAAATGAACCAATGTTTGCCAATCCAATTTTAGCCGGATTTTATCCAGATCCAAGTATTTGTAAAGTAGATGATAATTTTTATTTAGTGAATTCAACTTTTTCATATTATCCTGGCCTCCCGGTTTTTCAAAGTAAAGATCTTGTTAACTGGAAATTAATCGGTCACGTACTAGACAGGCCTGAACAATTAGATTTGGATGGACAGGGAGTTTCCCGCGGTTTATTTGCTCCTTCTATTAGATATAATAATGGAACCTTTTATGTTACCTGCACCATTGTGGATAAAGGAGGGAATTTTATTGTAACTTCAAAATCTCCCGAAGGCCCCTGGTCAAATCCGGTTTGGCTTCCGGAAATAGATGGGATCGATCCATCACCTTTTTTTGACGAGAACGGCAAACTGTACATTATTTATAATAGTGTAGCTCCTGATAACAAGCCGCTTTATGAAGGGCATAGAACCATAAGAATTCATGAAATCGATTTAAAGACTTTGAAGCCAATTGGTAACGAACATATTATTGTAAATGGCGGAACCGATTTATCCAAAAATCCAGTTTGGATTGAAGCACCTCATATATTTCAGGTAAATAACTACTACTACTTGATTGCAGCTGAAGGCGGTACATCAGATCAGCATTCTGAAGTAGTATTTAGAAGCAAAGATATTTTCGGCCCTTTCACTTCTTATGAAAAAAATCCAATATTAACTCAACGAGATTTAGACCCCGCAAGAAAAAATCCAATCACCTCAACCGGTCATGCAGATTTTGTTGAATTAGATAATGGAGAATGGTGGGCTGTATTTCTAGGAATAAGGCCGTATTTAATTAAAGACGGCGACTATGATAATACTGGAAGAGAAACTTTTTTAGCACCGGTAAAATGGGAAGAGGGCTGGCCAGTAATAAATCCTGAATATGAGGAAGTTCAATATTTTTATCCATATCCGCTTCCTCCTAAAAAAGAATTTGCCATTAGGCCTTACGCAGGAAACTTTAAATTAAAATATAATTTTGATAAAGATAAGTTAGACAATGATTGGGTTTTTCTAAGAACATTAAGACAAAAATGGTATGATCTAACTGATAGAAAAGATTATGTAACCATAAAGGTTCGCCCTGAAACTTGTTCAGGAAAAATGAATCCATCTTTTCTTGGGCACCGCCAGCAGCATTTAACTTGCACTGCAAGTACGTCTATGGATTTTTCGCCAAAATCAGAAAATGAAAAAGCTGGGTTATTAATTTTTATGAGTGAAACTCGGTTTTATTTTATTTGTAAATCAATCGAAAATAATAAACCAATAATTCAACTTTATAGATCAATGGATTCCAGTATTGTTAATGATCAAATGGAATTGTTAGCATCAAAAGAAATAAGTGAAGAAGAAAATAAGACGGATTTGAATCTTCAGATTAAAGCTGATAGAGATGTTTATTCGTTTTATTATTCTTTTACGAAAAATGATGATGAAAATGTTGATTGGAATTTACTAAAGGATAATGTTGATGCTAAATATCTAAGCGTAAAAATACCAAAGGATTTTACCGGATGTATTTTTGCTTTATATGCAACCTCAATGGGTAAACAATCAAACAGCACGGCTGCATTCGATTACTTTGAATATTCCGGTAATGATGCTGTATATGAAAACAAATAATTTTTTTATAAGATTTAATCCCTAAAGAACTCAATGTTAAAATTAATTTATTTAATGATGTTTTTGTACTTGAGTAATATTATTTATTCTCAGGAAGTCATCAATTCTAAACAAGTTGAAATCCAGGGCACTCAAGAATTAAACATAAAATCAACTATCACTGAAAAGGATTATAAACTTTATATTAATCTTCCGAGAAATATTAATGATCCCGGTAAAACTTTTCCGGTTATTTATTTGTTAGACGCTCAATGGGATTTTACTTTACTTCAAGCCATTTATGGCGAGCAATATTATGATGGTTTTTTACCTGATGCCATTATAGTGGGTATAACCTGGGGAGGAGAAAATCCAAATCCTGACTCATTAAGAGTTATTGATTTTACACCATCAAAAACTAAGCAAGAGCCGACAGGAGGCGGGGCAAAAAAGTTTTTAGAATTTATAAAAAATGAATTGATACCTTTTATTGAGTCAAAATATAAAACTTCACCAAATGATCGAACGTTAATAGGATGTTCTCTTGGTGGACTTTTTACTTTATACGCCATGCTGAACGAACCAAACTTGTTTAGCAAATATGTGTTAACAAGTCCCGCACTCCAATGGGATAAGAATATAATTTATTCTTATCTAAACCAGTATTCCGAAAAGAACAAAAATCTAAAAGCCAAATTATTTATGGGCATTGGTGAGTATGAGCAAGCAGATAATTTTCAGAAATTTTCTAATTTGCTTGAAGAGAAAAAGTTTGCCGATCTTAAGTTTAAAGCAAAGGTAATTATGGGAGCGGGGCATTCAGGCGGTAAAGCTGAAGGTTTTACAAGAGGGCTGCAATTTGCATTTGAAAAAACACCTATTCAATTAAATGGAAATAATCTGAGCAATTATATAGGTGATTATCGGTCAACCGATGAAGATACAATCAGCATCGAGGCAAAAAATAAAAATCTGACTGCGCATTCTGTTCAATTAGGATCAGTGAACTTACACGCGGAAACTGAAAATGATTTTTATTCCATTGGCCAATTCTTATTACTTCATTTTAAACGAAATGAAGAAGGGAAAATTATCGGGTTCCAATTGGAAAAATATGCAGATAAAACTGACTTTAAAAAATTAGATTAGCTATCAACTAATTCCTAAGAAAAAAAATGAAAAAAATATTTTTGATTCTGATTATTCCATTTTTATTTACATTTAATACACATGCTGAAGACGGTTACAGGCTGTGGCTGCGGTATGATTTAATAAGTAATGCTCAAATTTTAAATGCTTATAGAAGTAATATAAATGGAATTATTTCTAACGATACCTCCGCTACTTCGCGTATAGCTTTTGCGGAATTAAATGAAGATTTGAAAAGTATGTTGGGAAAGTCTATCAAAAAATATTCTGATGTAAATGCTGACGGATTGATTATTCTTGGTACTAATCAAAATTCGAAAATCATATCTTCAATAATTTCAGAAGAAGATTTCAAGAAAATTAATGATGAAGGATTTATTATAAAATCAGCAAATTATAATCAAAAAAAAGTTATAATAATTGCTGCTAAAAAAGATATTGGCGTTTTGTATGGAGTATTTAATTTTTTACGGTTGATGCAAACTCATCAAAGCATTGATAATCTTGCAATCTTTAGTTCGCCTAAAATAAAATTAAGACTTCTTAATCACTGGGACAATTTAGATAGAACTTCTGAAAGAAATTATGCCGGCTTTTCTATTTGGGATTGGCACAGATTGCCCGGATATATTGACCAAAGATATTATGATTATGCTAGAGCTGATGCAAGCATCGGAATCAATGGAGCAGTGCTTACAAATGTGAATGCAAATGCCTGGGTTCTTACTAGCCAATATTTGGAAAAGGTAAAAGCACTTGCCGATGTTTTTCGTCCTTATGGAGTTAGAGTATATCTAACTGCAAGATTCAGTGCACCGGTTGAAATTGGCGGCTTGAAAACTGCAGATCCTATTGATCAAAATGTGAATAATTGGTGGAAAGAAAAAGTAAAAGAAATTTATAGGTATGTACCTGACTTTGGCGGTTTCGTAGTTAAAGCGAATTCTGAAGGACAGCCCGGGCCGCAAGATTATAATAGAAATCATGCAGACGGTGCAAACATGCTTGCAGAAGCATTGCAGCCTTTTGGCGGTGTAGTTATGTGGAGGGCTTTTGTTTATAGCAATGAAATTCCTGTAGACAGAGCCAAGCAGGCGTATAATGAGTTTAAACCTCTTGACGGTAAATTTAATTCGAATGTATTTATACAAGTTAAAAATGGACCGATAGATTTTCAGCCTAGGGAACCATTTCATCCTTTATTTGGAGCTATGCCTAAAACACCATTGATGATGGAGTTTCAGTTAACACAAGAATATTTGGGACAAGCTACCACGTTGGCGTATCTTGCCCCAATGTATAAAGAATGTCTTGAGTCGGATACATACGCAAAAGGTAAAGGTTCAACTGTTGCAAAAGTTATTGACGGCACTTTAGATAATCAATCTCTATCCGGTATCGCTGGTGTTGCTAATATTGGAACGGACCGTAATTGGACGGGGCATATTTTCGGTCAATCTAATTGGTATGCATTCGGACGACTTGCCTGGGACCATACCCTAACTTCAGAAGAAATTGCGGATGAATGGATAAGAATGACATTTACAAATGATAAAAGTTTTATAGATAAAGTTTTGAATATGATGCTTTCTTCCCGCGAAACAATTGTTAATTATATGACTCCTTTAGGACTTCATCATCAGATGGGCTGGGATCATCATTACGGCCCGGGCCCGTGGATAAAAGATAAGCCGCGTATTGATTGGACATCAGTCTATTACAGCAAAGTGGATACTGATGGAATAGGTTTTGATCGTACAAAAACCGGGAGCGATGCTGTTGATCTATATTACCCGGAAGTTGCAGATTCTTTTTCTTCGCTTAAAACTTGTCCTGAAAAATTTCTTTTATGGTTTCATCATGTAAGCTGGAATTACAAATTAAAATCCGGTAACACATTATGGGATGAATTGTGTTATCATTATTATGATGGGGCTAAAGCAGTTGGAGATATGATTAAAACCTGGCAATCTTTAAAAGGCTCGATTGATGATGAAAGATTTAATCAAGTTAGAATGCTTTTAAATATTCAAAAGAAAGAAGCGATATGGTGGAGAAATGCTTGTGTGCTTTTTTTCCAAACATTTTCTCATCAAAAAATTCCTGCTGGATTAGAAAAGCCGGATAAAACATTGGAATATTATGAAAGCCTAAAATTCCCTTACGCACCTGGTATTAGGCCTAAATGGGAAAATTAATTTTTAATCATTTTTAATTGAAATAAAAATTATATGGACAATACTAAAAAGAAATTAAGAAGCCAGGAATGGTTTGGCGGATCGGACAAAATGGGATTTGTTCATCGATCATGGCTGAGAAATCAAGGTTATCCGGATGATCACTTCAGAGGCAGGCCTGTAATTGGTATCTGCAATACTTGGTCTGATTTAACTCCGTGTAATGGACATTTAAGAGATTTTGCAGAAATTGTAAAGAAAGGTGTTTTGGAAGCAGGAGGTTTTCCGCTTGAGTTTCCTGTTATGTCTTTAGGTGAAACTATTATGCGTCCTACAACTATGCTGTTTAGAAATTTAGCAAGCATGGATGTTGAAGAAACTATACGTGCAAATCCGATAGATGGAGTTGTTCTATTAACAGGGTGTGATAAAACTACGCCTTCAACATTGATGGGAGCCTGCAGCGTTGATCTTCCCACTATTGTAATTCCAGGCGGTCCAATGCTGAATGGAAGGTTCCGCGGTGGAACAATTGGTTCCGGTTCGTTTAACTGGACTATAAAAGAGAAGCGAAAATCCAATACATTTTCTGAAGCTGATTTGCTGGAAGCTGAGGTTTGTGCTGCAAGAAGTGCCGGCCATTGCAATACAATGGGAACTGCATCAACAATGGCTACTATGGTTGAAGCTTTAGGATTAACACTTCCCGGTATGTCATCTATTCCTGCTGTTGATTCGCGCAAAAAAGTTTTAGCTCAATTATCAGGGAGACGAATTGTTGAAATGGTGAATGAAGATTTAACACTCTCAAAAATTCTTACCCGAAATGCTCTTGAAAATGCTATTGTTGTAAATGCCGCCGTGGGAGGATCAACAAATCTTCTAATTCATCTGCAGGCAATTGCCGGAAGAATTGGAGTTGAACTAAATCTGGAAGACTTTGATAAACTCGGAAGTAAAATTCCTTTGCTTGTGAACTTAATGCCATCAGGAAAATTTTTAATGGAAGATTTTTATTATGCAGGCGGACTACCGGTTGTACTTAAAGAGATGGTTAAATTTTTGCGTCAGGACGTTATTACCGTGAATGGAAAATCGTTAACAGAAAATAATACAAATGCTGAATGTTATAACAGAGAAGTTATCGCAACAATTGAAAAGCCATTTCAAAGTGATGCAGGCATTGCAGTATTGAAAGGTAATTTATGTGAAAACGGTGCAGTGATAAAGCCGTCTGCAGCAACGGAAAAATTAATGCAGCATAAAGGTAAAGCAGTCGTCTTCGAGAATATGGAAGATTATCATGCAAGAATTGATGATCCAAATTTAGAGATCGATGAAAATAGCGTGATTGTACTTAAAGGAGTTGGCCCTAAAGGATATCCCGGTATGCCTGAAGTGGGCAATGTGGATCTTCCTGTAAAGCTGATTAATAAAGGAGTAAAAGATGTCGTCAGAATATCAGATGGCAGAATGAGCGGAACAGCTTACGGAACTGTTGTACTTCATATATCACCTGAGTCTTCAATCGGCGGCACACTGGCAATAGTTAAAGATGGCGATATGATTGAATTGGACGTTCCAAACCGAAAACTTCATCTTGATATATCTGATGAAGAAATAAAAAAACGTAAAGCCCAATGGATTCCGCCGAAACCTCACACAGAAAGAGGATATGTAAAACTTTATCTCGATCATGTACAGCAGGCAGATAAAGGCGCTGATTTAGATATTTTAATTGGTAAATCCGGTTCAGTTGTTAAAGGCGATTTGCATTAATTTATAGGCATGATGAACTTGATTCAGTCGATAAAGTTTAGATTGAAAATTCTATTTATAAAGTTGCTGAAGATAAACAAATTAGATGTCTAATTAAGTTGAATCATCTAAAAGGATAAAATGGTTGTAATCTACCTTCTACTAAGCGTTGTTCTAATAATTCTTCTAACGGCAAAATTAAAAATTCATCCCTTCATTGCACTTTTTCTTGTAGCACTTTTATATGGAATTTTTGCTGGAATGCCTTTAAGTGATATTGTTAATTCAGTCAATCAAGGATTTGGAGATACTTTAGGCAAAATCGGGCTGCTGATCGTTCTTGGAGTAATTATAGGATCATTTTTAGAAAACTCAGGCGGAGCTTATGCAATTGCTGAAAAAGTTTTAAAGCTTATTGGTAAAAAACGTGTGACTGCTGCAATGGGGATTGTCGGCTACTTCGTTTCAATTCCTGTTTTTGCCGACAGCGGATTTTTATTACTTTCACCATTAAATAAGAGCCTTTCAAAGAAGGCAAATATTTCATTAGCCGGTTCTGCTGTGGCCTTGGGCTTAGGCTTAACTGCAACTCATACACTTGTACCGCCTACACCTGGACCAATTGCCGCGTCCGGAATTTTAAATGCCGATCTTGGTTTGGTAATTATTTTGGGACTAATATTTAGTGCTCTTGCATTAGTTGTTGGGATAATATTTGCAACAAAGTACGTTTCAAAAACTTATATAAATCCTAATCCTGAAATAACAGAAGCTGAGATTGAAGTGAGACTTAAAGAAGCACCTGGTGCTTTCAAATCTACCATTCCTATTGTAGTTCCAATATTTTTAATAATATTGAAATCTGTAATAAGTGCTGTTGATGGAAATGGTAATGGAAATTTTCATAAATTAATATCATTTCTAGGTGAGCCGGTTATAGCACTGTTGATTGGAATGTTTCTTTCTTTTCTTCTTCCCAAAAAATTAAATTCAAATATGCTTTCAACAACAGGCTGGGTTGGAAATTCTTTAAGAGACGCCGCATCTATCATTTTGATTACGGGAGCTGGTGGAATTTTTGGTAAAGTATTACAAAACTCCGGGATTGCATCTGTAATAGGAGATACATTAGCAAACGTAAATCTAAGTATTTGGCTTCCATTTCTGTTGGCAGCATGCTATCAAAACCGCGCAGGGCTCATCTACCGTTTCTTTAATTACCACAGCATCTATCATGATGCCTATGATGAATACACTTGGCTTTGTTACAGAATTAGAAAAAGCAATGGTTGTTATTGCAATTGGTGCAGGCTCTGCAGTTTTCTCACATGCTAACGATAGTTTTTTCTGGGTAGTTACACAATTATCCGGCATTGATGTTAAATCAGGGTATAGGCTTTATAGTCTTGGTACCTTTGTTTTAGGAACTTCAGCAGCTTTATTTCTTTACATATTTTATTTAATAGTGGTTTAAAGTAAAATGAAATTATATAAAATTAAAAATGGTATTGTTATAGAAAGTAATAACAATTTTTATCTTTTGAAAAATGAAGATTGGGACTCATTCATAAATGACGATAATCTTTTTAATAAGATGAAAAAGAATTGCAAGATTGAAAATGAAATCAAAAATGAAAAAGAATTCTTAAATAATTTAGAAGCCCCAATAAATTCCCAGGAAATTTGGGCGAGCGGCGTTACCTACATGAGAAGTAAAATTGGGAGGCAAGAAGAATCTAAAAATGCTGGAGGCGGAGATTTTTATGCAAGAGTTTATGAAGCTGAACGGCCTGAATTATTTTTTAAAGCTGCAAAAAATCGTGTGGTTAATCCCGGCGGAAAAGTTAGAATTAGAAAAGATTCAACCTGGAATGTACCTGAGCCTGAATTAACTCTTATGATTACTTCTTCAGGTAAAATTGTCGGCTATACAATTGGAAATGATATGAGTTCAAGAAGTATTGAAGGAGAAAATCCTTTATATCTTCCTCAAGCAAAAACTTATGATGGATGTGCGGCGCTTGGTCCTTGTATTTATGTGCCGGAAAATCCATTATCAATGAAAGAAAATATTTATCTTGAAATAAAAAGAAACAACACATCTGTTTTTACAGGAGATGTTAATTTAACTCAATTAAAAAGAAAACCTGAAGAATTAGTTTCTTTTTTGTATAATGAATGCTCATTTCCAAACGGCAGCTTTTTGATGACGGGAACCGGGATTGTTCCTTCAAGTGATTTTACTTTGCAAAGCGGTGATGAAATAAAAATTATAATTGAATCGATTGGAACATTAATAAATACGGTGGAATAAAAATGGAATTAAAAGGATTAAATTTTATTGGCAATGATTTTTCAAATGAAGGTAAAACAACTTTTCAAGGAGTAAACCCGGCAAAGAATGAAAAGTTAGTGACAGAATTTTACGAAGCAACTTCAAATGAAATTAGTAAAGCAATTTCAAAAGCTGAAAATGCTTTTCTGATTTATAGTAAAAAAAGCGGAAAAGAAAAAGCATTGTTTCTTGAAACAATTGCAGAAGAAATCCTTAAGCTTGGTGATGTTTTAGTTGAAAGATGTAATAAAGAAACTGGTCTGCCAAAAGCAAGATTAATTGGTGAGCAGGGAAGAACAGTAAATCAATTAAAATTATTTGTGGAATTATTAAGAGAAGGTTCTTGGGTTGAGGCGCGAATTGAAACTTCTGATCCGGATAGAAAACCACTGCCCAAACTTGATATTAGAAGCATGTATAAACCTCTTGGTCCGGTTGGAATTTTTGGTGCGAGCAATTTCCCATTTGCGTTTTCCGTTGCAGGCGGCGATACAGCATCAGCATTAGCTGCAGGATGCACTGTAATATTTAAAGCACATCCGGCGCATCCAGGAACTTGTGAACTTATTGCAAACGCAATAATAAATGCCGTCAAAAAATCAAATATGCCTGATGGAACATTTTCGATGGTGCAAGGAAAATCAACCGAAGTCGGAATGTCAATTGTGAAGCATCCTTTGATTAAAGCAGTTGGATTCACAGGCTCATTCAAAGGCGGTAAAGCACTCTATGATGCTGCAGTAAGGCGGCCCGAGCCAATTCCAGTGTATGCTGAAATGGGAAGCACTAATCCAATTTTTATACTGCCTGGAGCATTAAGAGAAAGAAAGGAAGAAATTGCAAATGGTTTGGCCGCGTCAGTAACATTAGGAGTTGGACAATTTTGTACGAACCCCGGTGTAATTTTTTTTGAAGAATCGGATGAAGCAAAAAAGTTTGAAAGTACAGTTATTGAAAAATTCTTGAATACATCTGCCGAAACAATGCTAACCCCCGGAATTCAAAATGCATATCAAAATGGAATCAAAAATATTAAAAATATTAATAGCGTTAAATTGTTAGCAGAAGGAAAATCTAGCAGCACAGAAATAGAGGGGATCCCTTACCTATTTCAAACAAGTGTGGATAATTTTTTAGCGAATGATGAATTGGAAGAAGAAATATTTGGCCCATCAACGTTGACAATTAAAGGCAATAACAAAGAAGAACTTTTAAAAGCAGCTGAAAAATTACATGGACATCTTACTATTACTCTTCATGCTACGGAAGATGATCTTAAAAATTACAATGAATTAATTGCTGTGCTTGAAAGAAAAGCAGGAAGATTAATTATAAATGGATTTCCTACTGGTGTAGAAGTTTGTCATTCAATGGTTCATGGAGGTCCTTTCCCAGCAACTACAGACAGTAAGACTACCTCGGTTGGAACACTTGCAATCAATAGATTCGTCCGCCCAGTTAGTTATCAAAACTTTCCAAATGATTTTTTACCTGATGAGTTAAAGGATGGTAATCCGTTAAAAATTTGGAGATTGGTAAACGGGGAGAGGGAAAAGTAAAACCTTGGGAGTTCAAAGAAATAAAGAAGTATATAAAACCTAAAATGATAGAATTTTAATTTCTTGTCTCTTCATGTGAAAAAGAATATTTTATGCCTGCTTAAATTAATTTTCTAGTTAAACTTCCAATTTATTATCAAGAATATGAATCACCTACAAAAAATAATTCTAATCACTACGTTTATTTCTTCTTTTACTTTTGCTCAACAAAAAGAAATAGTTGCATATTTCAGCGGACATCATTCGGCTGGGAGTAAATATACTGTGAAAGATATAGTCAATAAAAATTTAGCTGATAAAATAACTGTAATTAATTATGCGTTTGCTAGGCCAATGCCTGATTCATCAGGAAATATAGTCCCATCGTTCTATTCAGAATATGCATATCGAGAATTGTATAATTCTGAACAAAGTGTTGATGGAGTTGCAGACGATTCTGCGCAGGCATTAAAAGGCAACTTCAACCAATTAAGAAAACTAAAAAATAAATTTCCTAACATTAAAGTTTTAATATCGATCGGGGGTTGGGGAGGTTCTAAATATTTTTCCGATGCTGCGCTCACTTCTGAATCGAGAGAAAAGTTCGTCAACAGCTGCATAAATACTTTTATTAAAGGTAATCTTCCTGCTATAGGAAATTCAGGAGGTGAAGGTTCTGCGGAAGGACTTTTTGATGGAATAGATTTAGATTGGGAATTTCCAGTAAGTGATGGCCCGGAAGACACGCATTACAACGTAAATGATAGAGAAAATCAAACAGCTTTATTTGCATTGTTCAGAAAAAAATTGAATGAAATAAATTCTAACTTACTTCTTACTACTGCGGTATCAGCAAGAGTTTGGGAATTTTGGAAATATAATTTTAATGAAGATCAAAACTATTTGGATTGGTTTAATGTCATGACATATGATTTTCACGGAATTATGGATACAGTTACCGGACATCATACCAATTTATTAAGTTCACCAAACGATCCAGATCCCTTTAAGGAATCATTAGACCATAGCGTTAAATATCTTTTGGATTCGGTTCATGTGAATAGCAGCAAGATAATTCCCGGAGCGGCTTTTTACGGGAAGAACTGGGTGCATGTAGACGCAAAAAATAACGGGCTTTTTCAGCATGCTGAAAATTCAGAAGATAGAGAATACCTGCACCTCAACAACTTTATGGATACATTGGAAATTTATAATAATGGATATAATTTGTTTTGGGATGATATTTCACTAGCTCCTTGGTTATATCATAAAGATAAAAAAATATTTTGGACGTATGATGATGTCCGCTCAGTATCACTCAAGGCACATTATGTTGATGCTTATAATTTAAGAGGATTGATGTTCTGGGAAATTTCCGGCGATGATTCTTTGGGGACTTTGACAAAGACTATTTATTATAAAAATATGCCGGACATAGAAAAAATTAATAATTACAAGATTGATAATAACCCTCACTTCGATATATATACTGATGCGGCACACGATAAATTTGAAGCTGGTTCGAATATAATATTCAAAACCAAATCATCTGAAAAGGATGCTAAAATTATAGAAGTTGAATTTTTTGTTGATGATAATTCAATAGGTTATAACAGAATAGCTCCCTTTGATTGGGCATGGTTTAATGCCGTTCCGGGCAAGCATGAAATTAAGGCGGTGGCGTATGATGACAATGGCGGCATGATGAGTTCAAAGCCCTTACGGATTGAAGTTAATTCGAAATAGTATTTTAATTATATTTTACCGAATGCTGTATTGCTTATAAAGATTTTCGAATACCAACTTCGAGTCCCCGTAATTCAGCCATAGCTCTCATTCTCCCATATAATGAATAGCCAGGATAAATATTTTTTTTAGGTTTGTCATCGAGCATTAATCTGCCATGATCAGGGCGCATGGGCAGACGAAAATCTTTTCTCCCATTTTCTTTTCTTCTATTTTGTTCTTCAACTAATAACTTCATTACTCCAAACATATCTACATCACCTTCAAGATGATTGTCTTCCATAAAATCACCATTAGCATTTCGCTTAACATTTCTTAGGTGAATAAAATTTATTTTATCAGCTACTGCATTAGTAATTTCAATCAAATCATTTTTGTATCCGGCTCCGAGTGAACCAGTACAGAGAGTTATTCCGTTGGATGGGGAATCGTAAGTATTAATTATTTTTATTAAATCACTCTTATTGCTGACAATTCTTGGTAGTCCAAGTAAAGGCATAGGGGGATCATCAGGATGAATTCCAAGTCTAACTCCGGATTCTTCAGCAACTGGTGAAATCTCTTTGATAAATTCATATAAATTTTGCCTAAGTACAGAGTCCCCAATTTCTTTATAACTATTTAAAGCGGATTTGAATTCATCGACTGAATAAGCTTCAAGCGAGCCTGGCAACCCATATAAGACTGTTTCGTGTAATTCTTTTTTTTGTGCTTCATTCAATGAGTCAAAATAGATTTTAGCTTTGTTAAAAACTTCTTGCGAATAATTATTTCCAGCATTTTCTCTTTGTAAAATAAAAAGATCAAATGCTGCCATGATATGATATTCAAATCGAGTGGTTACGGAACCATCACCAAAATCATGTTTAAGATTAGTACGTGACCAATCTAATACCGGCATAAAATTATAGCAGACTGTATCGATACCGCATTTACCTAAATTGCGAATGGAACTTTTATATCCTTCAATATACTTTTTATAGTTGCCGCTTCTTTTTTTTATATCTTCATGAACTGGAATACTTTCAGCAACAGACCATGTAAAGCCTTCAGCCTCTATAATATCTTTTCGCTCTAAGATTTCGTCTTCTGTCCATACTTCTCCGGTTGGAATTTGATGAAGAGAAGTTACGATTCCGGATGCACCGGTAGGTTTTATTTCTTTCAAGGAAATAGGATCATTAGGCCCGAACCAACGCCAGGTATATTCTAACATTTTTATTGCTCAATGATTTTATTTGATAAAACTTTTGCTGATTTATCTTAAATATAAATATTATTTTTTGTACTTAAGAATCCGAATATTGCATAAAATATAATCCGAATAAATTTTGTAAAACCCTTAGTGTATTTTATACGCATGACTTATCTTGTTTTAAATATTCTTGCAAGAATTAAATATAGCCAATTAAGAAATTCTCTTATTATATAATTATAATTCTATAAAAATATAAATTGCGATGGATTAAATTAATATTATGGAAATATTAATTTATTTTAATTGAGCATTAAATATTTTTAAATTCCATCGGCAAGAACCAGAACAATTAAACTTCTTTTTAAATGAAAAATGTATTTCTGATTTTTCTTTCTTTTTTAAGCGTTCAGACTTTTTCGGATGGTCAGCAGTCAAAACTAGACTCAGTGAGTTATCAGCTTGATACTGTTTTTGTAAGTACCAGCCGCTTTGAACAGCCTATTTACCAAATCCCATTTGCAATTGATATACTTGATTCAGAAAGTTTAAGTTTTAATAATGAAAGCCTATCAGTAGAAAGTCTTTTTAATTTAGTGCCCGGGATAGTTATTAACAATAGAAATAATCTTTCAGAAGGGGATAGAATAATTATTCGCGGTATAGGAACACGTTCACGATTTGGCGTTAGAGGGATCAAAATCCTTCTTGATGGAATTCCGCTAACTTTCCCGGATGGTCAATCACAGTTAAATAATCTTGATATAAATTCTATCGGACGGATTGAAATCATCCGCGGGCCGAGTGCGTTTCTCTATGGCAATTCTTCAGGGGGAATAATTTATATCACAAGTAAAGAAATATCATCACCACATTTTAATTATTCTCCAAAGTTTACAATAGGGAGTTTCGGGCTTCAAAAATATTCATTAAGCTCGTTTGGCAAGATTGGAAATAATTCATTATTCGTTAATCTTGATAAAATTATTTCAAACGGGTTTAGGGAAAATTCAGATGTAAATAGTAACTCAGTTAATATTATTTCAAAACAAAAGTTTAATGAAAAAATTTCTTTACAAGCCGTTCTCAATTATTATGATGCCCCTTATTTACTTAACCCAAGTTCATTAAATAAGAGTGATGCCCGAAATAATCCGCGGCAAGCTAGGCAATTTGTTAAGCAGCAAGGTGCTGGAAAAAATATTTCTCAAACTCAAACCGGTTTTACTTTAGTGTTTGCGCCAAATGAAAATCAAAAATTAGAAACAACTTTATATGGTATTTGGCGTTCGATGTTTAATCCTATTCCTGGGAGAATAATTAAATTAAAAAGATTTTCCGGCGGAATTAGAACTAATTATTCTTTCAACCTTCATTTGTTAAACACGGAATACAGAATTTTAATGGGGTTCGATTATGAATTTCAGAATGATGATAGAAAAGAATATGAAAATTTAGGTGTTGAAGATTATGCAGATTTAGCCAAGAGTGATATCATTAATCATGTCCGAATTGGCAACAATCTTCTAAATCAAAAAGAAAAAGTAGATGGCTTAGGTACATTTTCAAAAATTGAATTTACTCCAATTGACAATATCTCCTTTTCATTTGGACTTCGTTATGACAATTATAAATTTTCTGCAGTAGATAATTTCTTCCTTGATGACATTGATAATTCTGGTTCACTTGTAATGAAAAATATAAGCGGAATGGGTGGTTTGGTTTATAGAGTAAATAATGAATTACAAATATTCACAAATTACTCAACATCTTTTCAAACGCCAACCACTTCAGAATTAAGCAATAAGGCAGATGGAAGCGGCGGATTTAATATTTCATTAAAGCCTGAACAATTAAAAAATATTGAACTTGGATTTAGGGGCAGCAAATTCAACTATCATCTTTTATATAATATTACTTTTTATAAACTGATTTTAAGTAACATGATAATACCTTATCAAATCCCGGAAACACAAAGTGATGAAGTTTTCTTTAAAAATGCCGGCAAGGCCGTTAATAACGGAATGGATTTATCTATTAATATATTTGTTTCCAATAAAACTAATTTTATTATTTCATATTCATACATGGATTTTAAGTACACAGATTTAATGGAGAGTATCCAAATTAACAACGTTACACAGTCATTTAAGCTAGATGGCAAATATGTTCCTGGAATTCCTAAAAATAATTTTGGAATTGGGATTAAACATTCATTCGGATTTGGTTTATCATCAGAATTAACTCTTAACTGGAATGACAAATATTTCGCAAATGATTGGAACGGACCTGAACCAAATTTTCATGGGAATATTTCTGATTATGTAAATGATTCATTTATTACTGCCGGACTTAAGTTGAAATATAATTTGATGTTGAGCTTTGCGCAATTTGATTTTTTTCTTGGAATAACTAATTTGATGAATACAAAGTACAATGGTTCAATTATTACTAACGCAGCTCAGAATAGATTTTTTGAACCAAGTCCCGGCAGAAATTGGTACAGTGGACTTTCAATTAATTTTAATTAATACCGAAGGAAATGTTTATGTATAATCTCTCAATTTATAAATGGTGTTTCATTTCAATTTTAATTGTAGTTTCGAATATCTCATTATTAGCGCAAGATAATTCAAGAAAAGTAAATCCTGAAATCTGGGTTCGGCCTGGATATGAATTATCCGTAGCTGTAAATTCTGATTTAGGCCCGCGGCATATGGCTCTTGACTCTGCTGGAACACTTTACTACACAACATCACCAAACAAAATAATTATGGCGGCCAAGGATAAAAATGGTGATGGATATTATGAAACAGTTACAAAATTTTATGAATCAGAAAATTCAGTTTATTATCCCTTTTGGTACGAAGGTGAGTTATGGTATTCCGAAAGCGGTGCTATTTACAAATTAAAAGATAAAAATAATGATGGCGTTGCCGACGAAAGAATAAATGTTTTTCCTAATAACACTCTTGCAAATGGCGGCGGACATTCATGGCGACCAATATTAATTCATAATAAGAAATTATATACCGCGATCGGTGATCCTGAAAATTTAAGCGATCAAACAAATACTGACAGAGAAAAAATATGGGTTTATGGTTTAGATGGTAAAAATAAAAAACTATGGTCTTCCGGTATTCGTAATACTGAAAAGTTAGTTGTTCGACCAGGCACAGATGAAATTTGGGGAATGGATCATGGCAGCGATTGGTTTGGTAGGGAAGTTGGTGATGAAAGAGGTAATCAGCCGATTACCGATTATAATCCTCCCGGTGAAATGAATAAATATGTTGAAGGTGGATTTTATGGACATCCGTTTCTAGTCGGAAATAGAGTGCCAAGATATGAGTACATGGATAAAGCAGATATAATTGAACTTGCTGCTAAAACTATAGTTCCCGAATGGTGCAGCGGTGCTCATTGGGCACCTTGCGGAATGATGTTTTATACCGGAGATCAATTTCCCAATGAAATTAAGGGAGACGCTTTTGTTGCTTACCATGGATCTTGGAATCGATCTAAAAAAGCTGGTTACCAGGTCACTAGAGTTTTATTTGAAAACGGGAAACCTTAT
The DNA here is from genome assembly GCA_963731745.1 of uncultured Ignavibacteriales bacterium. Taxonomy (GTDB): domain Bacteria; phylum Bacteroidota; class Ignavibacteria; order Ignavibacteriales; family Ignavibacteriaceae; genus CAVSWT01. The sequence goes on along the minus strand of CAVSWT010000016.1, from coordinate 329,502 downwards.
GGTGAACTTTCATTTGTTAAATTTTTGACTGATGATCAAAAAGTATTAGGCAGGCCGGTGGATGTAATTCAAGCGCCTGATGGAACTTTATTAATAAGTGAAGACGGAAATAAAGAAGTTAATGGCTACAAGATGAACAGAATTTATAGATTAAAATATGTCGGCATTAAAAAATGATTTTAAAGATAGCTCGACTACTATTCTTAAGTGTGTTAATATTTTATTCCACATTGTTTGCTCAAACAGATATAAATAAAATTGAAAACATTTCGTTATCACCTATTCCCACATTTAAAGAAAATTGCGCCCGCTGTCATGGAGATGAAGGGTCAGCGTATGGTAAAAATTTTGCTAATCTTAGTAGTGATTCTCTTAAGTTAATAATTGATGATATGATGTTTGGTCCGGGAGGCTTGAGTCCGGATGAAGTGGAAATAGCTGCAATGATTAGTTATAATAAATCCTTAAGTGAAAATAAACCATTTGCTTCAGTAGAAAATTCAAAATCTTTTTTGGAAGGTAAAGATAAAGGTTTAAAAATTAGCTCATCGCCACATGCAAAAATATCTATTGATAACCATGCAGTGAAGGTAGATTCTACCAAAGGTGGCTGGCGGTTATTTTATGATCCCAATAAAATTAAAGAAATTAAAATCACTATTTCAAGAAATGATTCATCTGCATTTATAGATTTTCCCAATGAACTTTGGACAAAATAGCTAATTAAAATTTTAAATTTCAGATGAAATAAGTAACAAAGAATCGTAACTTCTTTATTGAAAGGAGAAATGTTTATCATTATTTTTAATATTAATTGAATGCAGCTTAATATTAATTTAATGTGTAAATCTCCCTGCTAAATCCGTAATTCCAGAATAAAGCGGATTTGAATTGCTAAACTTTTAAGAGTGAATAATGAACAATAATATTAATGAAAAATTATCTAGTGATATAGTCTCAAAACATGTCGGCAGCTTGATTAAGCTAAAACCTGAATTTGAAATAGAATATATAGAGATTCATCAAAAAGTTTTCCCGGCAGTGCTGGAAAGAATTAATAAATCTAATATTAGAAACTACTCTATATTTCTCTCTGACAGCATTTTATTTTCCTACTATGATTATATTGGCAATAATTATATTAATGATATGAATTCTATTGCCGATAAAGCTACAAAAGAATGGTGGAAAATTACCGATCCCATGCAGCAGCCGTTTGATTCACGTAAAGAAGGGGAATGGTGGACTGCTATGGATGAATTACAACATTTTGATGCAACTCAAAACGCTCACAAGAGTGTTGAAAGGCACGCATACAAAGCGGAAATTAAATCTTCAAAATCTGAGAAAGTAAAAAATTTATTTAGCAATTTTAATAATCATTTTTATAAATTATACACTGCTGCAAACATTCAAAAACATAATGTTTTCATTAAGGGAAATACACTTTATGTTTATCTAGAATATTGCGGGGAAGATTTTCGGCTGGATGATTTAAATCTTAAAAAGGTCGAACAAGTTAAGGATTGGAACGAAGATTTAAATAAATATTTGAGTTCTGATTGGATTGAAATGAAGGAAGTATTTCATACGGATTAATTTCTAAATAAGACTTCTAATATTAAATTCAACTAACCGGCTGAACAAAAAATTATTTTCTTTATTTAAAATATCAATATTTTTTAAGTTTCTATTTTTCTAAAGGGAGAGATTCAAATGATAAATAGTAAAATTAAATTCTCAAATCCGTTGGAGTATTCTCAAGCAAAATATTTCTTTCATGCATTATTATTATTGTTGCTTGGTTTTTTATTTACTGCCTCTATTACTGCTCAACAGAAACACGTAACTGAAATTGATATTGATGCGGGAAAAATGGGGGACTTAATCAACAAAAACATTTATGGACAATTTTCTGAACATCTCGGCCATTGTATTTACGGTGGAATATGGGTCGGTGAAAATTCAACCATTCCAAACACCCGTGGAATTCGTAATGATGTGGTAGAAGCATTAAAAAAAATAAATGTACCTGTATTACGGTGGCCCGGGGGATGTTTTGCTGACGAGTATCATTGGATGGATGGAATTGGCTCCAGATCTAAACGCCCTAAAATGGTGAACACAAATTGGGGTGGGGTTGTGGAAGATAATAGTTTTGGGACTCATGAGTTTTTGGATTTTTGCAGCATGATAGGTGCGGAGCCTTATATAACAGGTAATGTTGGAAGCGGGACAGTTGAAGAATTATCGAAGTGGATTGAATACACAACTTCTGATGGTGATAATCCTATGTCTGCTTTGCGTCGCTCCAATGGAAGAATTAAACCCTGGAAAATTTCCTATTGGGGAATTGGAAATGAAAGTTGGGGATGCGGCGGAAACATGCGTCCCGAATATTATGCTGATCTGGTGAGGAGGTATACTTCTTTCTGTAAAAACTATGGCGATAATAGAATATTCAAAATAGTTACAGGCCCGAATAGTGATGATTACAATTGGACGGATGTATTGATGAAGCAAGCTTCACAATATTTTGACGGAATTGCTCTTCATAATTATACATGGGCTAATTCAAAACCGGCTGCTGATTTTGACGAAGCAGGCTGGTTTGATGTTATGAATAAAACGTTGCATATGAACGAATTGATTGAGAAGCATTCCGCCATAATGGATAAATACGATCATGATAAACGAATAGCATTAGTTGTAGATGAATGGGGAACTTGGCTCGGAGTTGAACCGGGAACAAATCCTTCCTTTTTGTATCAGCAAAATACGCTGCGTGATGCAGTAGCTGCAGCAACTAATTTGAATATATTTAATAACCATTGTGATCGTGTGCGAATGGCAAATATTGCTCAAATGATTAATGTGCTTCAGGCTATGATTCTTACCAAAGACGACAAGATTGTTCTAACGCCCACTTATTATGTTTTTAAATTATTTAAAGTTCATCAAAATGCTGTGCTTCTACCTTCAAAAATTAAAACTTCAAATTATATATTTAATAATGATACTATTCCGGATATAAATTGTTCTGCTTCGGTAAATCAATCTGGCCTGATACACGTTTCACTAACAAATTTAAATCCTGATTCGAATGAAAAAATAAATCTAAAGTTGACAAACTTTAAACCGGCGAAAGTATCAGCTGAGATTTTGACTTCTGAAAAAATGAATGACTTAAATTCATTTGATAACCCCAACAATGTTGCTGCTGCTGAGTTTACTGATTTTGATTTGACAGATGATAAATTAGAAATTAATATGCCGTCAAAGTCAGTTCTTGTATTCGAACTTAACGGTGAATTAAATTCGGTTGTTGGCGCTGCCTCTGATTTAAGTAATCCTAAACCAGGATTGGAGTATGAATATTTCGAGGGACATTTTGATCACCTTCCAAATTTTGACAGCCTTAAACAAGTATCAAAAAATTTTATAGATCAATTTAAACTTCCCTCCATAAATTCCGGAGCAAATTTTGCGGTAAAGTATTTGGGTTATATTAAAATTCCATACGACGGTAATTATACCTTTTATACGAATTCTGATGATGGGACAAAATTATTCATAGATGACCAACCCATTGTCAACAATGACGGTAACCATGCTCCAATTGAACGTAGTGGTTTTGCATATCTAAAAAAAGGTTTTCATAAAATTAAGGTTGAATTTTATCAAGCCGGCGGAGGGCTATCTCTTGATGTAAGTATAGAAGGTCCGAATCTAACTAAACAAATAATTCCAGCTGAATTACTTTTTAATGAATCTAAAAAATAAAATTATTAATCAGAATGAAAATTTAGTGAATATATGTTAGGAACAAGGCATAGACCTATTAATTATATTACTTAAGTTTTGTTAAATATATGTTTCTAAAGTCTATTGGTTTCCCTTCCAACTGAAAACCAATGAACCCCTTTTTAAAATTTGAATCTGAAGCCATATTTTTCATTTGATGATTTATGTAAACGATTATTGAATTATCTTTACAAATCACATCACAGTTATTCCATTTACCATCTGAATTCTCGCTTGATTCGCCCATCATTTCAGCAGTGTCCTTGGTCTTCCCAATCGTTTCTTTTATTTTGGCGCCATTCATTGTTATTAAATCTCCAGCTCTTCCGTTTTTCAATTGTACCTGGATACATGCAGGCCAAACAGTATCCGGTAATTGAGTATGAATTAAAACACCGCTGTTACCTTTTTCATTTTCATTTGGCCATCGCCATTCCATATGCAAATTATAATTTGAATAAATTTCTCTTGTGCGAAAATAACCTATTTGATTACCGTTGAAATGAACTGCTTCTTTTTCAATATCATATTTATTTTTTTCTGAGTTATTTGACTTTTCCAATACAAATTGAAATTTATCTAAGTTGTTTCCTGTGAAGAGGTAAGTTGTATCATTCTTTGGCAAATATTTTTTATTTGAAAGTGAATCAGAACTATTCATATTTTTGGTTTGTGCCGTTCCTATTTCTAAAAAAGCACTTACTGCTAAGCATATCATCAATATGTATTTCATGTATTAATTTACTCCGATAATCAATAAAAATAAATTAGATAATAAAGTTTAAAAGTTTATTTGATCAAATTTTGTGCGCGTAACCAATTCTCACAAGCTTCAGGCCATTGCGATACTGATCCCATATTTTTAGCAAGGCCAAAACCATGACCGCCTTTTTCATAAATATGAAGCTCAGCTGGAATTTTATATTTTTTCAAAGCTAGAAAATAACTAATGCTGTTCTCAACCGGAACGGCTCCATCATCCTCGGCACAAATTAAAAATGCGGGCGGAGTCTCTGCGTTTACTTGAAGTTCATTGGAAAAATGTTCTACCAATTTTTCATCAGGGTTTTTACCAAGTAGATTTTCTCTTGATCCACTATGAGTGATATCTTTTCTCATTGAAATAACAGGATAGACCAACACCGCAAAATCCGGTCGTGCACTAGTTGAATCGGAAGCATAAACTTCATTGTTATAATGCGTGGAAGCCGATGATGCAACATGTCCGCCGGCAGAGAAACCCATTATTCCTATTTTATTTGGATCAATTTTATATGCAGCTGAATTGCGTCTTACAATTCTGATTGATTCTTGCGCATCCTGCAAAGGGCCGATGCTTTTATCTTTCATTATTAAATCATCAGGCAATCTATATTTTAAAACAAATGCAGTAATACCAAATTCATTAAGCCATTTAGCTATATCTGTTCCTTCTTTTGGAAATGCTAAATATGCATATCCACCCCCCGGACAAATAATAATCGCGGTTCCATTTGATTTATCATCAGAAGGTTTGAATACAGTTAAAGTTGGATCAGTAACATTTCTGATTCTAGGCGCACCATTTTTTAAGTAAAAGATATTCTCCTTAACTGAATCATTTTTAATTGCTCCTGGTACATTGCCATTCCAAATATCAATCACTTCATTTTGCGCAAATGAAGATGTACTTATCAAAAGAAAAAAGACACTAATAATTATTTTGTTAATTCGTTTCATTTTATATTCCTAAAAAAAAGTTAATTACTTTTTCTTCAATTTAGCAGAGAGATGTTTTTGATATGCCGGATTTGAAGACATGCTCATTTTCAATTCATATTCTATTTCAGACTTACTAAAAATAAAAATCCTTCCTGAACGAATCATTCTATCGTCATTTACAATTGAAACACTTACTAAATCCAATTTTATTCTTCCCTTTGTTAATTTTTCTGAAGCGCCTCTTAGAATTTCAACACGGCCGCTTTTTTGTGCGCTTACCAATTCAAATAATCCGTTTCCATTGTCAATTATAAATCCTGATTCCCAAAATATAGGCTCACGATCTTCTCCCTGGGATGATTTAATCCACGAACGCTGTTCATAATGTAGAACAGGATCTTTTCCATTATATGAGAAGGAAAGAAGTTCACTATAATCTATAGGTTTGATGGTGGGGTATTCTGCATGTCCGGTGCCTTCCCATTCACCAACCAATTGGAGTAAGTTTTTGATTGATATTGCCAAACAACCGTCTCACTATTTTTTTTAAAAATTATTAAAAAATAATAATTAATATTTAACAGATATCCATTAGTATTTAATAAAAACTTGATTAAAAAATATTATCACATACAATATTTTACTTTACTGATTTTTTAAATTCTTCATACTTACTTTGTGCAAGCAATAATAATTTTTTGAACGCTGCATCGCTTCTAACAGGGTTTAAGAATGTATCTCTTTGCATATAAGGGTAACAAAAAAATCCACCTTCAATGGCACGTCTTAATAGTCTTGTACAGTCCTTTGTCTCACCATAAAGGCCATATAAATTTGCATAATTATAGAATTGTTCAGCGTCAAATGCATTAGATGTTTCTAAAAGCTTAATCATTTTTAATCCATGCTCTTTTTTATTATAGATATAGTCCAGCAATGCTGTTGACCATCGGCCTAAACTGCCTTCAGGTTCAGCTAAAATTATTTTATTAAAATATAATTTTGCTGAATCAATCATATTCAACCTAAAATAAATTTGACCTTTAAATGCTCTGCTATAGGGAGAATCCGGATCTAAATTTAAACCGTTGATTGCCTTTTGATATTCTTGCTTGTATAAGTATGTAACACCAATTGACCTGAACCTTGGGTTTGAAGGATCTAGTCGAACAGCTGTTTCCATTTCTTCAACTGCTTTATCAAGCAATCCTGTATACCTGAAAATATATCCCAGCCAAAAATGAATCTGTGCATTGTTTGGATTAATTTCTAATGCTTTTTTAGTTAGTTCAACTGCAGCAACAGTTTTACCGGTTTCAGTGTAAAGTGATGAAAGATTGCCTAAAGCTGATAGCGATTCCTTATTTAAACTTAATGCTTTTTTATAAGCCGCTTCAGCGTCAAGTAATTTATTTCTTTCTGAAGGATCATAAGTTGCTAATGTATGGTAGCGAAATCCCAGCTCTGAATAAACAGGTGCAAAATTTGAATCAATCTGTATAGATTTTTGTAATAGTGCGATGGCCATAATATTGCCCTGATTATTTACCGGGTATGAAACTGCACGTAAAAAGTATTCATAAGCTAAGGGATTACTGGAAATATCCTGCATTTTACCTGCAGCATCGCCTTGTGAAAATTCCACCTTTAATCCATCTACAACTTTTCGAGAGACTATATCTTGAATTTTAAAAGCATCGTCATATTTTTCTGCAATTCCCTCGTGCCAAATCAGATCATTAGAACGCATATCAACTAGTTCCAAGTTTAATCTTATTTCACTTGATTCCTTTTGATAACTACCCGATAAAATATAATCTACATTTAATTTTTTCGCTATTTCAGAGGGATCAATAACTTTATTTTGATATGGTCGTATTGCACTTGAAGGACGCACAATAATATTTTTAACATAAGCTAATGAATTAATAATTTGATCAGCCAAAGCAAAACTCAAAAAATTTACATCGGCATTATTATTTATGTTTGTGAACGGAATGACGGCGATTCTTTTTAATGAAGTGTTAACCGTTGTATCAGTAGATTTATTATTGGAAGCAATATTCCAATAGGTGAACAGTGATATAATCAATAGTACTATTGCCATTGCAGCAGCTGCTATTTTCTTATTTTTTAAAATGCTAATAACGTTACTTTTTTCCGAAACATTACCTGCAAGAGTATTTTCTCTAAGTGAAGTAAGTCTGGCAGCCACATCAGTGATACTCGTGAATCTTTCTTCTTTTTCTTTTGCAAGGCACTTGTCTAAAATATTCTCCAATTCTTCAGGAATATCCTTTCTATAAGAAGAAAGAGGTTGTGGTGTTTCATTAATTATGGAATATGAAATAGCTTGTTCATAATCTCCTGTAAAAGGCAAATTGCCGGTTATCATCTCATAAAGTACAACTCCAAATGACCATATATCACTTCGTTGGTCTACTTCTTCACCTCTTAATTGTTCGGGTGACATGTAAGGTGTTGTCCCCACTGTAGAATCAAAATCCGATGCAAATTTTACTCCCATTATTTGTGCTAAGCCAAAATCCATTACTTTGACTGATCCGCTTTCAGTGATCATTATATTTGATGATTTAATATCTCCATGCACAATAGCTTTTTTATGCGCTGATTCAATCCCATTTGCAATTTGAGTTGCATAATTTAAAATAATATTTACAGGTAAAGGTAAATCTACACCCAGCTTAATGATAGATTTTAGTTCCATACCATCGATATATTCCATTATTATAAATGTCTCTCCAACTTCTTCATTGCCATCTGTTTCTTCGATAGTATGTATTGTGGCTATATTAGGATGGTTCAAAGCGGCAGCAGCTTTAGCTTCTACTTTAAATCGTTCCCGTTCTTCGGGATTACCTGAAACATGTTTTGGTAAAAATTTTATTGCAACTTTACGCTCAAGGTTTAGATCTTCAGCGAGATATACTATACCCATACCGCCTTCACCTATTTTCTCAAGAATTTTGTAATGAAGTATAGTTTTGTCAATCATTAATTTGCCTTAAGAATATTATATGACTGACTGTGGCAAGGTTCATTCTAATTGCAACGCTTAAGTGTTCACGACTTTGAATTATTTCTCTGTCATTTTTATATTTATAAAATCTTAACCACGGTCTAAATTTTCTCATATAGTCAGTTTCATTTTTTTCATAAATGTTTCATATCTGGGATCCTTAACTATATTCCTCAGAAGAGGGTCACCTAAAATATTTCCAAGGCCGCCGTCACGCTGATTGTAAGCTCTTTCTAGCCACTCGAAAGCTTTATCTTTTTCGTTTCTATAAGCAAACATTTCTGCAATTTGATATGCAGAATCATCTTGATATTCTTTGATGTACTCGTTCAAATTATAATCTGCTTCTTTCTTTTTTCCGAGGCCGTAATAAACGAACGCTAATCCCTGTAACTGCAGAGAGATTTCATTTTCTCTCTTCATTGCGACTAGAGCTGAATCAAATTCTCCCTTTAACAAATATGCAAATCCTATTAATTGATTAGCGCCAGGGTACTGCGGATTTAATTCCAGGCATTTCCTTGAGGCAAGTATTGATTTGTCATACATGCCTGTGTAACAATACATAATTCCGAGATCAAAGTAACACACATTTCGAAGTGGATCAATGTCAATTGCATTTTTAATTAATTTTATCGCTTCGCTAAATCTTCCCAATGTAAAAGCGGCACTAGCAGCATTATTTAATACAGCTGCATTTTCAGGTTCAAGTTTAAGTGCCTTTTTAATAGATTCATCAGCTCCTTTCCAATCCCAATCATAATAAGTTTTGATCCACCCTAATCGCGAATATGCATCCGCTGAATTCGGATCAATCTCAAGAGCTTTCTCAGCTTCTTTGCGTGATTTATTATAACCTTCATCCGCCGGAACATAACCGATATCAGCTTGTGAACATGTAACGCCTGCTAACCCCACCCAGGCAGGTGCATAATTCGAATCAATCGAGAGCGCTTTTTTGTAATAGAATATTGCTTTTTCAAAGTTTTCTTTTCCTCGTAGTGCATAAAAATGATTTCCAAGCAAATAATTATTGTAAGCTTCAGGATCAGTTTTTTGTTCAGGTTTTGTTATCTCTTTTCCCAGTAAAGCTGCATTGAGCGCTTTAACTACAGAACTTGATATGGAATCTTGTAAAGCAAAAATATTATTAATAGTTCCGTCATAGGTATTCGACCAAAGAGTTGCGTCATTTTCTGTGTTTACCAGGTTAGCAGAAATACGTAGGTTATTTCCAAACTTGCGTACACTTCCTTCGAGAATATGTTTTACATTTAATGTTGCAGCCATAGTTTTAATATCAACATTTTTCCCCTTATAGAAGAAAGATGAAGTACGGGCAATTACCCTAAGTTTTTTATTTCTTGAAAGAGTATTTATAAGTTCTTCAGATAACCCATCTGAAAAATATTCCTGGTTTTTCTGCGGACTTAAATCTAGAAACGGAAGCACTGCAATAGATTTAATCATTGGTGTAAATGTTCTGGGAGATAATACAAAGAAATAAATAAAAGCAGATATAATGATTCCTGCTAATATGGATATCATCCATGGAAGGGCTGTACTTTTTTTTGAAGCTTTTACAATTCCACCATCCCGAAGCATTCTTAGTTCATCTGCAATTTGAGTAGCAGATTGATAGCGATCATTTGGGTCTTTTATTAATGCTTTCTTTATTATCTGTTGAAGTCCGCTATTAACATTTGAGAAATCTTCTGGTTCCTCATTTAATATTGAATAAATAATCGCTTGTTCATAGTCACCTTTAAACGGCGTAATACCGGTTGTCATCTCATAAAGAACAACACCGAATGACCAAATATCTGTTCGGTGATCCACCAGTTCACCTTTCGTTTGTTCAGGAGACATATATGCAATTGTTCCAGATGTGGTTCCGATTTGAGTTAGGTTGGAGCCACCTCTTAATTTAGCCAGGCCAAAATCCATAATTTTTACTTTACCTTCATCAGTAATCATTATGTTTTGAGATTTAATATCCCTGTGAACAATTCCATTCTTGTGTGCTGTTTCTAATCCTTCGGCAATTTGAATTGCGTAATTAATTACATGATCTATTGACAGAGACGGGGCGTGCCCCCTCTCTATGACATGTTTCAATTCTTTTCCTTCAATATATTCCATTACAAAGAATATTTGTTCATCAACCTCCTCAATTGCATAAATTGTTGCGATATTAGGATGATTAATTGCTGCTGAAGCTTTAGCTTCAATTTTAAACCTTTCTCTTTCCTCTGAATTATTAGCAAAAGTTCCAGGCAGAAATTTTATTGCAACTTTACGTTCTAATTTTAAATCTTCTGCAAGATAGACTACTCCCATTCCACCTTCACCGAGTTTCTCTAAAATTTTGTAATGCAGTATTGTTTTGCCGGTCATTTGCATTTTTTTATAATGGTAATTTCATTTTTGTTAATAGTGCTGTATATCGTTTATCTTTTACTATATTGTACAGAAGCGGATCACTTTTCATCTCTGAAAGTCCGCTGTCCTTTTGCTTATAAGCTCGCTCCAGCCAAATAAAAGCATTGTCATTCTCTCCGCGGTAAGCATAGATTTCGGCAATTTGATAAGCGGAGTTGCTTTGGTATAATTCAATTATCTCTTTCAACTGTTCATCTGCCACCTGCTTATTACCGAGAGAATAGTAGACCAATGCTAAACCAAATGAGCGCCAGAATGGATCTGTTTCTCTTTTCATCTCCTTCAATGCCGCATCAAATTTTTGTTTCCTAAAATAGACAAGACCGACCTGCGTATGCCCGCCTGGATATTGAGGGTTTAATTCAAGAGTTTTTTTGAAAGCCATTTCCGACTCTTCAAATAATCCCGCATACAATGTTGTGTAACCTAGATTATTGTATCGAGCAGTACTAAGCGGATTGAGCTTTACGGAACGGCGAGTCAATTCAATAGCTTTATCAAGTCTTCCTAAAGTAGCTGATAAAACTGCTGCGTTTGTTACTATACTAGCATTACCCGGCTCTAATTCAAGTGCCCGTGAGTAAGATTCGTCGGCACCTGTCCAATCCCAGTCGTGTGCTCTTTTAATCCAACCCATTTGTGAATGTGCATCAGCAAGTTTCGGGTCAAGTTTAAGAGCCTTAATTATTTCCTGCCTGGCTAGATCATAATTTTCATCTACAGGCAGATAACCGTTATCCGCCAAGTTGGTATGAGCTTTTGATAATGCCACCCAGGTAGGGGCATAGTTGGAATCAATTTCTATTGCCTGATGAAAATAATCAACTGCCTTTTCATAATTATTCTTCCCGCGTAGGCTTAAAAAATGTTTGCCAAGCAAATATGCGCTGTATGCATCAGGGTCAGTTAGATGCCTGGATGATTTATCTTTTTCGCCCAGCAAGGTTATATTTAGTGCTTCAGCTACTGAGCTGGAAATTGAATCTTGTAATGAAAATATATTCGCTAGAGTTCCATTATAAATCTTAGACCAAAGATGAGTATCAGTATCTACATCAATTAATTGAGCAGTAATGCGCAGTGAATTCCCTGCTTTACGGATGCTGCCTTCTAAGATATGTTTTACATTAAGTTTTGACGCAATGGTTTTAATATCAACCTCTTTTCCTTTAAATGAAAATGAAGAAGTGCGGGAGGTTACTTGTAAATGGGGATTCTGCGCCAGAACATTTAGTAATTCTTCAGACAATCCCTCGGAAAAATATTCCTGGTCGTTTTTGGGGCTCAAATCAAGGAACGGAAGAACCGCAATCGTTTTTAAAACTTCCGGTTCATTCACGTTATTAGAAAGCTTAAAAATATAAATAGCAGCAGCAATAAATATTAATATTGCAACGGTGGTCATCCAAGGGAGCTTCGATTGCTTTACAACTTTCTTAGTACTTTCACCTTTACTTATTTTATATAATTCTTCAGCAATTTCACCTGCAGTCTGATAACGATCATCTGGATTTTTAGCTAATGATTTACTTAAAATATATTTTAATCCGTCTTCAATTTCAGCAACGGGTTCTGGTTCCTCATTCAATATAGAATATATTATTGCCTGATCGTAATCACCTTTGAACGGCATCTTACCGGTAATCATCTCATAAAGTACAACACCGTATGACCAGATATCGGTTCGGTTGTCTGTTTCGTCTCCTCTTGTCTGCTCCGGCGACATATAAGCTATAGTACCAACTGTAGATCCTATTTGTGTTAATTGTTTTCCCTTACCAACTTTTGCTAAACCAAAATCCATTATCTTAACTTTACCGTCATGGGTAATCATTATGTTTTGAGATTTTATATCTCTATGTACAATTCCTTTTTTGTGTGCAGCTTCTAATCCTTCAGCAATTTGAATTGCATAATTAATTACATTATCAATCGATAAAGACGGGGCATACCCCGTCTCTACTACATGCTTCAATTCTTTACCGTCTATATATTCCATTACAATGAACATTTGATTTTCGAATTCTTCAATAGCATAAATGGTTGCAACATTTGGATGGTTCAATGCCGCTGCGGCTTGGGCTTCAATTTCAAATCTTTTTCTTTCTTCTTCATTTGCTGAAATTTGGTGGGGCAAAAATTTAATAGCTACTTTACGTTTCAGTTTTGTATCTTCAGCAAGATAGACTACACCCATTCCTCCTTCGCCGAGTTTTTTTAATATTTTATAATGCAGTATTGTTTTGCCGGTCATTCTCTAGCCTTATTAAAAATTCTACTTTTAATAAGTAGTTATTAATTTATTTTTTAACAATTCGTGTTTTTGTTTTGCCTCTGATATTAAAGCTTGGATTCCAGAATCCTGCCTCACCGAATCGAGAAATGAATCATTCTGCATAGCAGTATAATTTACATATCCCATTTCTATTGTTTTCTTTAACGCTCTAATACAATCAGCATTCATATCTAAGATTCCATAAATTCTTGCAATCTCATACCATATTTCACTATCAGAAGGATTTTCCAATTCTCTTTTTAGATTAAACCCAGATGCCTCTTTTATATTTCCTTTCATGTATTCAACAAAAGAAGAAGCAAAATAAAACTCACCAATTTCTCCTTTTATTTGTAATGATTTCTCAAAATATTCTAATGCCAAATCCTTATCACCCATACGAAAAGCTACTTCTCCCAAAAGATTAAGAGTAAATGGACTTTCAGAATCTAAACTGAATAATTCGAGTGCTTCATTATATTTACCAAGAAACATGAACGTAATTATACCTGATCTGAAACGCGGATTTTTAGGATCTATGGAAAGTGAAATTTTAATTTCTTTTTCTGCTTCTTTCAGAAAACCAATATATCTGTAATGATAACTAAGTGAAAAATGAAGCCAAGCATCATTTGGATTAATCTTCAATGCTCTAATCAAAAGAGTGTGTGCTTCTTCATGTTTACCAATATCGGTGTAAACCAAAGCTAAATATGCCAGGGCCGGGAGCAATTCGTTGTTTAATGATAATGCTTTTAATATTGATTTTTCAGCTATGTCAGAGTATTGTGCTGCATTCTTGCCAACTTGTGATAGGGAGTTATATCGAATTCCCAATTCAAGGTAAGCTAATGAAAAAGTTGAATCAAGGTTAATAGAATTGTTCAACATTTCAATTGCTGCTTTATTTCCTTCAATGGTTTGCGGATATGAAACAGCTCTAAGATAAAATTCATAAGCTGCCGGGTTTTGCGGAATTTCAGCTTTCATCCTTTTCCGCTCGTCTATTGAGAACTGGACTTTTAGCCCATCAACAACTTTTTGAGAAACAATATCCTGCAGTTCAAATACATTTTTGTAATTTAACTGGATTCTCTCTCTCCAAATCATTTCATTAGAATCAATATCAACTAATTCGATATTAAGTCTAATGGTATCAGCTTCTTTTAAATAATTACCTGCGAGAATATAATTTACATTAAGCTCTGTGCCGGTCTTTTGAATGTCTATTATTGAATTCTGATATTTACGGATTGTACTGGATGGTCTTACCAGCATACTTTTGGAATATGCCATCGATCCAATTATTTGATCAGCAAGCGCAAAGCCTAAAAAATTAGTGTTTGGATCATCTATCATATTGGAAAAGGGAAGGACTGCTATTTTTTTTATTCCTTTTATAGAACTGTCATTGGCGATCGGGATCTTCGCTTCGTTGGTTTTAAGATCAATTAAAATTTCTTTTACTTCCGCATACCTTTTGTTAACATCCTTTTGCAGAGATTTTATAATAACTTTTTGCATTAATTGATTATTTTCTAATTTCTCATCGGCTTCAGGCTCTTCATTAAGAATTGAATATATTATTGCCTGATCATAATCTCCTTTAAATGGTAAGGTACCAGTTAACATTTCATAAAGCACAACGCCGAAAGACCAGATGTCTGTTTGTTGATCAACTTCTTCACCTTTGGTTTGTTCGGGAGACATATAAGCAATTGTTCCTATAGTTGTTCCCATTTTCGTCAACTGGGAACTTCCTCTTATCTTTGCCAGTCCAAAATCCATTATCTTAACTTTACCATCATTGGTAATCATTATGTTTTGAGATTTTATATCTCTATGTACAATTCCTTTTTTGTGTGCGGCTTCCAACCCTTCTGCAATTTGAATTGCGTAATTAATTACATTATCATTTGATAGAGACGGGACATGCCCCGTCTCTAAGACATGCTTCAATTCTTTTCCATCTATATATTCCATAACAATAAATATTTGGTCTTCGAATTCATCAATAGCATGAATCGTGGCGATGTTAGGATGATTTAGAGCAGCAGCAGCTTTGGCTTCTATCTTAAATCTTTCTCTTTCTTCTGAATCATTTGAAATGTGAGGAGGTAAAAATTTTATTGCAACTTTTCTCTCAAGTTTAGTATCCTCAGCAAGATAGACTACACCCATTCCGCCTTCGCCGAGTTTCTTTAATATTTTATAATGTAGTATTGTTTTGCCGGTCATTTGATTATTTTATAATAGCATATTTACTGAAGAGGGTGAAACTTTCTTAACCTGCTTATAGCAACATTACGTTCCAGTTTTAAATCTTCAGCTAAATATATTACTCCAAATCCGCCTTCACCTAGATTTTCAATTATGTTATAATGAAGAATTTTTTTACCAATCATTTTTGCATCTCAATAATTATATAATCTTTAAGCAGACTGTCAATCAACTTTCTGGTTATTAAAAATTTATGAAATATTTTTTATAATAATTTATTTAAGAATTGGGTTTTAACAAATAAGAATAATGAAATCCATTATTTCCATCAAATAAAATTTTTACCTGTAACCAAATTATATTTTTCAACTTTTAAATCTTCAGTGGTTTGTACTTTTGCATTAAAGTCTTTTTCAAGAGCCATTTTCCATAAATAAAATTGTGAAAATGTATGTTTTACTTTATTTATGAGTTCAGCAAATTTGCCGCTGGCTTCATACTCATCAGCATTTTTCTTATTATCCCATATGGTTAATGAAATAAATTCATTCTCTTCATTCACACTTTCAATTAAATAAACATTTCGACATCCGTTTATAGACTCTAATTCAGGAATAATAATACTTGAATATAGATCTTTAAATTCTTCAATTTTAGATACGTGTATTTTGACAGAAACTATTCTTACAAACAAATCAGAAGTTGGTACTGATGAATCTGTTTCATCACTTTTTTGTGCTTTAACTGAAAACTTTTTAATTACGGGCTCCTCATCGATGGGCGAGTATTTCAATTCATTACTATCTGAAAGATTGATCTTCCATTCAGTTGACTCAGCAAGAAAAGGTTTTGATTCATCAAATAGATTTTTGAATACACCAAGCTTCTCGTATTTTTCAGCTTCTTCTAAAGATTTCCAAAATGTAAGTGAAATAAATTCATTTTCTGGTGAACTAATTAACCCTGCAAATAAACAACCAGACATATTTTGAAGTCTAGGTGAAATAGTTGTTTCATAAAACTTTTTAAATTCATCAACAGAATTGCTGTTAATCTTTAATTGTAAAAAACGCATAAACATAATTTTATCCTCTCACACTTATTATGAAAGTAAGGCTATAAGTTGAAGACAGAATTTAAAAAATAAATTTAATTTTCCCGTTTAATCGCAACTAAAGTCATATCGTCCATCTGCGGTGTATTGCCTGTAAAATTATGAACTTCTTTAAGAATAATTTCTATAAGACTTTCTGCAGGTTCATTTCTATTTTTTGTTATAACTTCTTCCAATCTTTTTTCAGTAAATTCTTCATCAACGCTATTCATTGCCTCTGTTATGCCGTCAGAATATAAGATAAGCAATTCATTTTTTTGAAAAGGTATTGTTTCTTCTTCGAATGGGACTGATGGGACTGCACCCGCAACTAATCCGCCAGTAGATAGTTTTGTTAATTTAATTTCACTTGAAAACATAAATGGTTCATTATGCCCGGCGTTGCAAAATGTAAGCTCATTGGATTTAGTATTTAGTATTGAATAAAACAGAGTGGCGAATTTGGATGAATCAGTGCTGTGAAATAGAATATCATTAGTAAAAGCAACGCATTCTTTACTTGACCTATCAAGTTTTGCTTGTCCGCGTAGTGAAGCTTGAACACTTGCCATTAAAATTGCTGCAGGAATACCTTTGCCTGATATATCGGCGATACAAACAGCCAATCTATTTTCATCAATCTCTATAAAATCAAAATAGTCACCTCCAACGTCTTTGGCCGGAATACTTTTACCTGCAATTTGATAACCAGGAATTTTAGGCTGAGATTTTGGCAAAAGGTTAGCTTGTATTTCATAAGCAAGCCGCATTTCTTCCTGCAGATGAATCAATGCTTGTTCTTCACGATATAGCCTTGCGTTTTCAATTATCTGCGCAGATTGTGCCGCTATAATGCCAAGCAATCTCTGGTCATTATTTGTAAAACCATCTTCAGTTTTTTTATTAAATATAGATAGCAGTCCAATCATTTTGCCTTTAACCGTTAAAGGCACACTTAATAATGATCGTATTGGAAAATCTTCATTCACCATATACTTAAATCTGGAATCTGTTGAAAGGTCATTAATCAGAAGGGGATTTTTATTTTTTAACATCCAGCCTGTTAGCTGAGTATCGAATCGGAAGGGAAGTATGTTCGATACAGAATCCTGCTTGCGTATCATTGTGCGGAAAGGTTTATCTTGATCTTTTTCATCAAGAAGCATTACTGCGCCTTGTTCCACTTTAATATTTTTGACACACTTTCGAACTATAAGATCTATAATCTGTTCTAAAGGCTGGGTAGAAGAAATTGCAGTAGAAATTTCATTTAAAACAGATAATTCTTCAATAGCAGTTCTTAATCGTTTGTTTTCTTCCTGAAGTTTTAAATTAGTTTCGGAAAGATTACTAGAATCCATCAGGTTCCTTTAGATAGAATAATTATTTGATTAGCAGAGTTTGTATTACACTCAATAATAACAAAAAATAGCCGTATTACAAATATTATAAAGAATTTTAATTAAGGCATGATGAGACTGAAAAGATAACGAATTTAGATAATCAGTGTAACTGTTAAATTAATTTTATATCGGAGAATGAAAATTTACATAGAGCAAAATTTTGAGCACATTTTTATTCATCTATAAATTCTTGAATACTTTCTTTAAGCAGCTTATTGAATTCATCTGTAGCATCCCACATAACAACATGCCCTGAATCATGAATGATATGAGCTTTATAACCCGGGACATATTTTCGAAATGCATCAATAATGGTTGGCCTCATATCTGAGTTTATTGATACCACCGGTACTTTTATTTTTGAAAGAGATTTAGTGCATTCATTATTCTGCCAATCAGCTATTGCCTTTATGGATTCTTCCCAGCCAATCATGGGAGAATCGTCTATCATTTCCAAGCCGCGTTTGTATGCCATATCAGGATTCTTTTTAATAAATCCACGTTTAAGTAATTTTTCTTTTGTTAGATGTTTGACTAAATCCATCGATATACTATCCATTTTACCTATTGCTTGGGGAGGAAATTTCATTTCAACATTTTGAAGATTATCAACTAGGACTACTCCCAATACTTTCTTGGGGATTTTATTCGCAGATTCAATAACAACCGGCCCCCCCATGGAAAAACCAACAAGTACTACTCTTTTTAAATTAAGTTTATTTATTACTGCGATTACATCTTCACTAAATGCATCAATTGTCCAATTTTTTCTATTGTTTCCTGATTTTCCGAAACCAGCTAAATCAATTGCAACAGAAGTATATTCTTTTGAAAAGAATTCAACTTGGGCGTTCCAGATAGTTTTGTCATTTGCCCAGCCGTGGATAAAAATAATTGCAACATCTCCATTACCCTCTCTTTCAAAACTGATTTTAACTCCATCTTTGGAGGTTGCAAAATTATCCGGTTCATTTCCAAAACATAATATAGTAATATTCAGTATGATGAAAATGAATTGCATAAAAACGATTTTGGTTTTCATTTTTACCTCTAAAATTTTTTTATAAAAACAATAGCTCAAATGCACTTAAGCATCTAGTTGAGGATAAGATGATAATGGTGTTATATAATAATTAACTTTTAACTATAGAGATATGAGGAGATCGGGTATTCAATTATACAAAAAATTTTTGGCAGAATAAACAATAAATCTTAAATTTAATTGATTGTTGAAATGATTAAACAAGGCTACCGGATGATAATATCAAATTATATATACATTGAAAATATTGAGTTATAGTTTAATTCTTCAATGATGAAGTCATTCAAATAAAGGCTTGTTGTAATAAAGTCCAAACGTAATTTTGCAGCAGGGTCACTTTCAAACAGACTCAATAATTTATCACATGCATACTCTTTATAGTAAGCGCAGTTATTAAATCCTTTTTGAATTACACATTTCGTTATACCGCAATTCTTACAACCTTCAGTTCTTCAATTGTCAAATTATAATTAAAGTGCCGGTGCAATTTGATACTGCTCCAATTTTCCATCCGGCATTTGATAAGTCCATACGCGAATTGAACCATTCTCTAATTCAACTTTGAAAGAACGGCCAACCATTCCGCCTCGTTTACGCCGCCTGGTTTGAACAAACTCTTTTACATCACCAAGACTATCTAAACTAGATTTGAAATCTTGAAGAGCTAACTCATTAAAATATGCATTAGCATTAGAAGTAAATAATGAACGATCAATTTTACCTTTTTGAAGGTCAGTTAAAATATTTTTAGCCTGCTCAGTGCGGCTGATGGTTTCCGCATTTTGTTCTTTAAACAAAATATCAAAAATTCCATCGCCAATTTCATCTGAAGCAGAAGATGCATCCTGATTAATTAACACTGCAACTGCTGCACTGTCATCCGGGAAAACTGCGTTATATGCTGTAAACCCTGAGACTTCACCGCCATGGGAGATTACCCAATGATTATCGTGCATAGCGACATGAACTCCTAAACCATATTGTGTCCCAACGCCATTATTTAAAAGCACTTCCGTCTCAAGTTCTTTATATGAATTGGGATTTAAAATACTTTGGTTGATAATTGATATGTCCCACTTGGCAAGATCTTCAGCGGTCATTGCTAATTCACCTGCTCCTGCCATCCAGCCGGAGCCTTCTTGTGGAGCTATTCGCAGAGGGCCCAATCCATATTGCATATAGCCGGTTGGATCATCACTTGTAAATTTTCCTTTGTCAAAATTTACTGCGCTTTCTAATTTTAGAGGTTCTAAAATATTTGTTTGTAAAAAATCAAAGAAGGAATCATTAGTTATCTTTTCAACTATAAGTGCAGCGATAACAAAATTTGTATTGCTGTACTGCCATTGAGTGCCGGGTTCAAAATCAAGAGGAATTTTTGCCCAGCGATTTAAAATTTCTTCAGGCGCCATTGATTTCATCATCATTGGAGGAACATAATCTTGCGGCCAGAAATCCTGGTAACCTGAAGTATGAGAAAGTAATTGTTTAATAGTCACATCACTTGCTCGTGTTAAGTCTGGCAGCCATTTGGCAACATGATCATTTATTGAAAGTTTTCCTTGCTGTTCGAGTAGCAAAATCGCGGCTGCTGTAAACTGTTTGCTGATTGAGCCAATAGCATATTTCATATCCGGTTTGGCGGCTCTTTTGGGTTCTAGATTTGCATATCCGTAAGCTTGTGTATATACAATCTTACCATTTTTAACAACTGCGACGGATGCACTTGGAGCTTTGGTTTCATTTAGAACTTTTATTGCAACAGAATCAATTTTACTTTTTAAGGAATCTTCTGTAGCGGAATTAGTTGCTGAAATTTGTGGAGTGGTTATAAATAATAATAGCGAAAGGCACAATAAAGTTAGATCTCTATTTTTCATATTTAGTATATCCTTCTTTAAGGAGTTTATTAAATGGCCACTTCAAAATAATTAAAAATTATTAGTATTACACTAACAAAATTATCAATCTTAAATTGTATTGTCCCCTCCCGGGAGGGGCAGGGGTGGGTCTATTGTGTGATTGCTCCAATAATTTCACGCACAAAATCATTAGCAATTTGGGACTTATCATATCCAGGCTCGTAAGCAGTAAATGCCACAGCAGCGATTTTAAAATTTAGTTTTGCTGCTTTTATAATTTTCGTAAGCTCATTTATTTTTAACCCACCGGATGCTGCGAATTGATTTGCTTTGAATTCATCTTTATCAATCACATCCAGATCGATGTGAAGATAAATCTGTTGAACTTTTTCTGAAAGCGGGTGGAAAAATTTTTCCGCTATAATTTCAGTTGACTTATTGCGGATGTCTTCCGTATTTATTCTTTTGATTTTTGATTTGTTTAAAAGAATTTCTTCTTCTTTATCTAAGTCGCGCGCACCTATTAAAATTACATTTTCTTCATCTACAATTTTAAATCCATTCATTGATTCACTTAACGCCTTCCAGCTATTGCCGGTTAAAACATTAAGCGCCATACCATCGAAAAAGCCGGAAGATGAAGTTTCTGGTGAATTAAAATCGCCGTGTGCATCAAACCAAAGGACTCCTGTTTTATTTTGCGGCAGGGCAGACATGGTCCCGAAAGCTGCATAGTTGCAGTTGCCAGAAAGTATGATAGGGAAGAAGCCTTCTTTTATATTTGCTTCTATAATTTGTTTTGCCTGGTTTTGTATATTTTTTACTGCACCAGTCTCCGGATAAAAATTCATCCGGCAGCCGGATCTTCATGAAGCAGAACTTCATGTCCTTTGGATTTTAGCCAGTCCATAAGCCCGTCTTCAATTAAATGAATTGGGCCGCAGCCCATGCCACGTCAGGGTACAGATAATATTTACATCCTAATTATTTACCACATTAAAGCCCAAAATAGATTTTTAAATTGTGTCTCAATAGCTATCCGTACTTCCATTGTTTATAAGAAAGTCCATGTAACGCACGCACTTCAAATCTCAATTGAATCTACTCGGAAGATCAGTTAACACAAAAGTAAGAAAAAATTATAGATTAAGCTTACTAATTGAGATTTCTCCGCTAATTATTTTTTCAATTTTTATCAATAAATCTTTTCTTAATTTAGCAGCATCTTCAACTTTTATTTTATTATTCCTTTGTAAACTTTGAAGGTTTAAAGTCAGAATTTGTTTTACTGTAGCATTGGCTAAAATCTTTTTTGTATTAACCCCATAACCTTTCAGATCTAATAATTGGTTTAATGGTAATTTAGACAAATTGGCTGGAATTTTTTTTGCTATTTGACGACTAAAATAATCTGTTTCATTAAAAGCTTTGGTTTTAACACCTCTTTGAAATGCTGTGGCTCCATTTATTAAACCAGATCTTAATGACTTGTGAATACTTTGTGAGGAACCAGAGAATATATTTTTAGATAAATTAGGGCTACTCGCATTGTTTTCAAACCATTGAGAATCTTCAGGTTTGGGACTGGGAAGCTTAAATGGCTCATAAATTTCTGGGCACCCATCTACCGTGCGATAACAAACACTTAAATCACGCTTTGTAACTAACATTTGTTCAATATCAGCAGCAGGTTGAATCCCAGTTGGTTTAGGACGTCGAGCATGAATAATGAAATCAATATCTACAACTGTTGCAGGGCCTGAAGTAAATTCATAACCGCCTCGGGCAGTAACATGACCTGTAGCTCGAGCTGTTTGATCATCAACTCTTATCATGCTAATTACAAATTCATTTGCTACCGGCCCACTTGTAACCGGGTCCGTATGTGTTCGATCTGTTCCTCTTGATATTCCATTATCACTTCCTGAAGCATCAATGTCAATAACCCATGGGCCATTTTCATCAGCTGGCAAGACGTATGTATCTTCTGGTCTCTCGGCAGTGCCGAAATCTATTCGTTCCCCTTGAAAACTGAAAAATCCTTCTGACCCGCCTTTGGCTCTTGCTCTTATGGTCCATGTGAATGTGCGCGTTTCATCTTCTGTACTTTCCCCTACATAGTCTATATCTTCTGGATAATGTCCTGTATATAATGACGCTTCAATACACATATGATCTTCTTCCTCAGGCCTGGAAACCACAAAAATGAAATCCTGAACTCCTTCCATAATTCTCAAACCAGTTGCAAATGTTCTTCTATCAGTTGCTTGCAAGGTACCGGGTCGAGCTAACATAATGATTGCAGCATGGTTTGTCCCACTGTGATAACCAGTTAGAAGAGAGTATAATTGGTCTAAAGATGTTGAATAGCTATTTTTTGATTCTGAGGTTACACCAGTATCTAAAGAAAGTCCTTTTTTATCTTCTGTCGATGTGCCCCAAGTATGATCAATTTTTCCTGTAGCTTTGACCTTTGCCGCTCCGACTCCGGCTTCTACGCCGGCTTCCAAACCTACGCTGGATTCATTTTTTGTGGTTGTTGTTTTACTCTGATCGATTCCAAGACTTCGAGATGACCCAGTTAACATTTCTCCGCTCTCAGTAATTCCACTAATTAATTCTCTATTTTTGGGTGAAAAATCCAAGATATGAGGAAACTTTCTTAAATCTGGGGGCAGATTTGCTGTTGTAGAATCACCAGATGGAGGAAAAAAAGAAATATTCAATAATGCTCCATAACATCCAAGGTACTCAGATGTAATTCGTTCAAGTTCTTCTAATGGGACATCGCCAAAGTTTACTTCCCTTCGTTCACTTCCTATTGGCTGAAAACCTGTTATTGAACAAGTAACCTTTACAAATGCTATTTTTTGACCACATGATTCAGTAGGAATTTCATCTGCAGAAGGTTCATAAATTGATATAGCGAGAGACGATCGCCATGAAAATGGAAATCGGTTATTTTTATACGTTATGTCCATCATATCAGGACTTGCTGCAATGATTTTCCATGGTACAGAAAGCTCAATTGGATTTTCGGTAGGCATAATTTTTCTCCTTATAATAATTTTTTAAAAAACAGTTTTATCATCTTTTATATAATTATAGAGATTTGAGTAAACTCTTTTAATTACCGAATTTGTTAAAGCCAAATTATGTTTGGTTCTATACAACAGCAGGATTTATTTAAAGATGATTTATAAATTTCAATTGCAATAAACGAAAACGGAAAGTTATAGCATAACAACCATGCTACAAAGTCTTGTACTTATGATACTAAAGCGATTTATTGAGAATTATTGTGATTAATATCAAATTCATTTTTTTTCTGAGTTTAAAAAGACAGGATGGACGATGAAGATTTTTGTGGATTAATTACATTGGCATTTTATTTCCTGGTTTGGTTTACTATAAGAGTGATATATTTTCCCCTATCAATGAATATAATGATATAGTTCAAAAAGTTTTAATTCTCTCTCTATATGATGAAGGGTAAGCGCTTTAAATAACAGTTTCAATAATTTCATGCACAACTTCATTCGCAATTTGGGACTTATCATATCCTGGTTCATAAGCAGCTAAAGCGAAAGCAGCGATTTTAAAATTTAGTTTTGCTGCTTTTATAATTTTCGTAAGCTCATTTATTTTTAACCCACCGGATGCTGCGAATTGATTTGCTTTGAATTCATCTTTATCAATCACATCCAGATCGATGTGAAGATAAATTTGTTGAACTTTTTCTGAAAGCGGGTGGAAAAATTTTTCTGCTATAATTTCAGTTGACTTATTGCGGATGTCTTCCGTATTTATTCTTTTGATTTTTGATTTGTTTAAAAGAATTTCTTCTTCTTTATCTAAGTCGCGCGCACCTATTAAAATTACATTTTCTTCATCTACAATTTTAAATCCGTTCATTGATTCACTTAAAGCATTCCAGCTATTGCCGGTTAAAACATTAAGCGCCATTCCATCGAAAAAGCCGGAAGATGAAGTTTCTGGTGAATTAAAATCGCCATGTGCATCAAACCAAAGAACGCCAGTTTTGTTTTGCATCGCAGACATTGTCCCGAAAGCAGCATAGTTGCAGTTGCCTGCAAGTAAGATAGGGAAGAAGCCTTCTTTTATATTTGCTTCTATAATTTGTTTTACCTGATCTTGAATATTTTTTACTGCGCCGGTTTCCGAAAAAATTCTTCCGGTAGACGAACTTCATTAACCTGAACTTCGTGTCCTTTCGATTTAAGCCAATCCATAAGGCCCTCTTCAATTAAATGAATTGGGCCGCAGCCCATGCGTTTGTTAAATTGACCTGAGTCGTAGGGGATTTGGATTAGGGAGAGTTGCATTTTTTATTTAAATATGATATAAAGTCTTTTTAGAAAATGGAAATTTTTAATGTTCACTCAAAATTAATTTTAAATCTTTCAATTTCTTCTGTTGTAGGGTATTTAAATTCTTTCTGAATAAGCATTATATCAATTATTATACAATTATAAAATCGTCCGTCTTTTTTAACAATACTTTTCCAAAAAACATTAAATCTTATTATTGAGCTTCTTCTCATGGGTAATAAGTCTAATAAAGATTTACTTTCTACTAATAAACCTGATGATTCTTTTTTATAATTACGAATAAATACAATCTCTGAAATCCAATGATAATTGTTTTCATTTTCAATTTTATCAAATGTAGGCGGAGTAATCCACCATTTCCCGGTAGCGATCGGTTGCCATTCTTCAGTTGGTTTGCTTAACAATTTTGTAACTATAGACTTAAAATCTTTTTCCTCTTCAGGATTGTTTAAATCTGTCTTAAATTTATTTTGAATCAAATCCTGAACATTTTCTTTAAAGAAAAGACTCTCTTTATCATTGAGGTTAAAAAATTTGACTTTTGCTTTATGTGAAATTGCTTTTACAAATTCTTTTGTTAACTTTTCATGCCTGAGTTTTAGATAAGATGAAAAAGCACTTAATGAATCATAAATTAAAAAATCAGATTTTGTCCCAAATTTATTTTCAGTGCATTCTTTTAAAATTCCATCATTACAAAGAAATACAAGGACATCATTTTTATCCTTAATGTTATAATAATCTTTTATCGTCTCAAAAATTACTGCGTCTCTAAATCCTTTTTCTTGTTCTTTATCAGTGTCCTCAACAAATGGTTTTATTCTCCAAATTGCATTCTCACAAAGCTTTAACCAGTCAATTTTAGCAATTGGTATATCTAATATTGATCCATTTCTTTTTTTTAACCAATCTTGAAATTTTTTTCAATATTAAGTTTCAGAGAATTTTCTTTAATGTTATTTCTATAATTGAAAGAGGTAATTTGAGATAGCTTTGTCATGCTTTCTTTTATTTTTTCAAATGATTTGTTAGCTGACTTATTGATTAGAAACAAGATTTCGCCCTTAACAACTGAAGGTATAAGTAGTTTTAAAGGTGAGGAACTAGAATGATTGTCCCAAAAATTTTCAAATTCTGGATTAATTATTTTTGTTTTATCATCAAACCATAAAATATTTGTATCAGGAATAACAATATGGTTTTGAATTTCTTCTTTCTGAATTTTGGACATACTACCTAAAAAAACTTAATTCATAAAGAACATATATCAAATTATTGAATCCAAATTAAATTAATAGGTAATAATGCACAAGCAAAAATTTGAAAAAGGCAACATCTTTCAGCCATTAAAAGTTGCAATCATATTTTCATAAACAAAATATTATTTTTTTATCAACGCACCTGTAACAACTCCAATTGCTCCAGCCGCAATCAGAGCGGTAACAGAAGGCCATTCAATTTTAGGAGGATTTTTTAATGTTTCAATATAGTCCTTCATTACAGCTTGATATTTTTCCAACCCATATTCCAATCCTTTTTTATATTCCTCCGCCTTCTGCTCTTTCAAAGTTATAATTGAGTCTTTGAGTGCTACAAATGATTTGTAAGTAAGATTCTCTTCACCTAAAACATCCATTTGCCTTTTGAAATTAGCAACTTCAAGATGGTCTTGAATAACGTTTGAAACCAGCTGAACCGGTAATTGAAAAGTTGTAATCATAAAACCGGTTTCAGGATGGCGTACTCTGGCTATGCCCATAGGTGCTTCTTTCCATTGTGGGAAAACATCTTTCATTTTATTCACTAAATCATCAGGCTGAAAGAGATGCGCAACTTCCTGCTGCTGGTTTTGATTTTCTTTTTTTAGTTCGCTTACTAAGTTCTCAAGACTGTCAATATTGTTCTGGTAAACATTCCCTCTGGATTGGAGAGTTTGAACCACAGCTTCAATACTGTCGCCTTTTTGAATAACCAAAGCATATTTTTGCTGATACTCTTTTAATTCATTTTCAGCCTTTTTTATTTTGTCTTTTGAATTGCCCCAAAAGATGAATCCCACAACCCAGCTTGCAATTATGAGTATTACCAAAACGATCACAACTTTTTTAAGCATTGAAAACCTCCAGTCGATTTGAATTCCAGCTTTTGAATCCTAAAGATTTTGCAGCCAACGGAATTAATGCAGCATCTCCTTGAACTAATTCGTACGAAACCACAAAGCCATCAGCCGCCGCATCATGCAAACGTATATAAGTATTTCTATTTTCATCCTGTAATTCCCATAATAATCCTTTTACCATATTTCCGGCGGGGCGATCCATCTTGCTGAATTGAGCTACATTTTCCTCAAACAATTTTTGTATTTGTTCTGATGTAAGTTGAGTTGATGCTGTTTCACTGCTTATTGGAGCTTGAGGTGCAGTGCCGCCAACATCTACTAATTGAAGATTACATTCGTTTATCACCCTCTTCCAGTAATGATCATCAGGCAGCGGATCTGTTTTGTCATCTCTTACATTTACATGTCCGATTACACCTTTAAAATCTTTAAGCTTCATTCCATAATAATCCATGTAGTTGCGGGGAATCTTTCTTTCAATATTATATTTTTGCAAGAGTTCATTTACTAAATTAATCACGGAATCAATCTGCGCAGGCTCATATTGATCAAAATATCTGTAGCCGCGGTAGGGTTTGCCGTAATCAAAAGTTTCGTTTCTGTTTTTTAGTGTCCGTGAATTTACAGTACCAAAGCAGTATAAATTTCCATTCGATTCAATTAATCCGCCTTCACTTGCAACTTCAATTCCTATAAATCTTTTTTCAAAAGCGAGCTTATCCTGCTGCGGCCATTTAAGTCCGAATTGATATGCCCAGGCATTAGGGTTAAATGCTTGAAATATAGTTCCGTCCCGATCAATAATATATGCTGTTCCAACCATTTGCTGGTCGCGTTTCCACCAGTCAACGCTGGAAGATGCGGTTCCTCCAACCGTATGGTGAAGACAAATACCGGTTTTAGGCTCTCCATTTTGAAACCATTGATCCTCGGGCAAAGCAAGATTGCTACTTACACTTAATGCCATTTTACACCTCTAAATATTTTTACTAATCTTTGTGGTCGTTGGTGAGATTTTCTGAGAAACTAAAATAACATAAAAAATAATAATCAGATATCAAAGTGATTAAAAAGTCAAAGATGAAGATATAAAAGATAAAATACATTAATGATGGAAAGTCTGGTTTCAAGAAAGTAGGGTATAACTAAATTTAATTATGAACTCCGATGAATTATTAAAAACATAAAAAGTTCTTTTTGAAAAAAAACTTTTAGTATATTTTCAATTATTAAAATATTTCTGTTAGGGGTTTATAAATATTATGGAAAACGAGAAAAAAGTTTTTGTAACCGGTTGTTTCGATATGCTTCACAGCGGGCATGTTGCCTTTCTTAAAGAAGCTTCAGAATATGGAAATGTTTATGTCGGATTAGGTTCTGACGAAACAGTATTTAGTTTGAAAGGGCGTTTCCCGGTTAACAACCAGGATGAAAGAAAATATATGCTTGACGCATTAGGTTGTGTTAAGCAATGCCTTATAAATACAGGAGGAGGAATAATAGATTTTTTATCTGAAGTTGATATTGTTAAGCCAGATATTTTCATCGTAAATGAAGATGGCAACACACCGGCAAAAGAAGAACTCTGCAGAAAACTTGGAATAGAGTACAAAGTTTTAAAGCGAATTCCACACGGAAAACTACCGACCCGTTCTACTACTTCACTAAGAGAAGAATGTACAATTCCTTACCGAATAGATTTAGCCGGTGGATGGCTGGATCAGCCGTTTGTAGGAAAATATTCAGGCGGCCCGGTTTTAACAGTTTCAATTGAACCAACGGTTGAGTTTAATGAACGAAGCGGAATGGCGTCAAGTACTAGAAGAAAAGCCATAGAGCTTTGGCAGACTGATATTCCATCAGGAAATAGAGAACAGCTTGCAAAAATGTTATTTAGTTTTGAAAATCCTCCTGGTACAAAAGTTATCGCGGGTTCTCAGGACTCAATAGGAATTGTAATGCCTGGGTTAAACAAATTAGATTATACGGGCGAATATTGGCCTTCAAAAATTATTTCAGTGCATGATGAAAAAATATTGAACTGGCTGGAGGAGCATCTTTTTTTAATTACTCTGGGCCCGCGACATGCAGGCTATGATGTACTTGATAATACAACAATTAATCTTCCAAATGCTGCAGCGACTTAAAGACGCTGCCGAAGGATGCTGGAATGCAATCTTAAAAACCGATGTGAAAGAATTTGGAAAATATTTTAGAGAATCATTTGAAGCACAAATAAAAATGTTTCCGAATATGGTTTATGATGAAATATTTGAAATTATCGAACGATATAAAAATGTTTCTTATGGATGGAAGCTGTCCGGTGCAGGCGGCGGGGGATATATAATTTTTGTGGCTGATAAAGTTATTCCTGGTTCAATACAGGTAAAGATTAGAAGAAAATCTCAATAACCTATTTTATTATTAATTAAATTAAAAATACTGTAAGACTTAACGCAGCCTGAGCACCTATCACCAATGATTGTTCGATATCTGCTGTTTTAGACGGCCCGGATATAAAAACTCCAAAACCCTCATCAAAATTATTTAATTTAAGCATTGCTTCATGCATGTTTTCAACTATTTTATTTTTGTCTAACACTAGTACAAGATGAGAGGTAATAAAAGGAATTGATCGCAAAGCAAAATTTTTATCGCTCACCCAAACAGCCCCATTTTCTGAAACTCCAAATTGTCCTTCCAATATTGCGACATCTAAATTGGCTATTTCTTTTGCATTCGAAATTTCTTCTACATTCAAAGTTGATAAATCAATTCCTTCAACTTCAGAAATAATTTGCTCGGCTTTCGGAAAAATCTTTTTGATATTCGAAACAATTTCAATTTTATTTTCAACAGTAATTGCTTTTCCGCTGGTTGATTCAAGGCTAATAATAAAATCTTTAACCAAATCAGAAATCATTTTGAATTTGGTTAAATCCAATTCCGGCAGCGGTAACAGCTTAGGTTTGTTATTTCTTATGCGAATTAAAATTTCTTTTCTACCCATTTGCTTTAATCAGTTCATCTAAATATAATTTGAAATTGTAATTCAAAATAAAATATTTGAATTAAGACTAACAATTTTTTTTAAAATCAGCTTCTATTTTTTTTATACCATTCCGTAAAATTAATTTTAGGAACTTCAGGCAAATCACGATTTCTTGTCCAATTATTTAATTTTGTTTTAAGTAAAAACGGCGGCGTAATCTTTAAAAAGAAAAGCATTGCCTTCCCGCTGAAGCGATAAAGTGATGGACGTGAAAAAATAAAATTTGCTTTCTTTATAATTAATCTTTTTATAAAACTTACTTCAGTTTCTTTGGTAATAACTTGCCGCCATTTATATAATTGATCATGAATATCAATTTTTACCGGACAGACATCCGAGCATGATCCGCACAAGGTTGAAGCAAAAGGAAGTGAGCTATTTTTATTTATATCAAAACCCGGACTCAAAATAGATCCAATAGGTCCTGGAATTGTTGATCCATAACTGTGTCCGCCGCTTCTTCTAAATACAGGACAAGTATTCATACAAGCGCCGCAACGTATACATTTTAGTGAATTTCGAAAATCTCTTCTGCCTAATTGAACTGATCTTCCATTATCAACAATTATCAAATGCATTTCACAGCCTGGCTTGGGTGATTTAAAATAGGAAGAATAGGTTGTAATGGGCTGCCCTGTCGCGCTTCTTGCCAAAAGCCTTAAAAATATTCCAAGATGTTCTTGCTTCGGAATTAATTTTTCAAGTCCCATACTAGCTATATGCAGCTTAGTTGAATGAACGCCCATATCGGCATTGCCTTCGTTAGTACAAACAACAAAACCGCCGGTTTCAGCGATCCCAAAATTCACGCCGGTTAACGATGCGTCGGCTGTAAGAAATTTTTGACGTAAATGTTTTCTTGCCTCTCTGGTTAGATAAACTGCATCGCCGCCGGATAAATCTGTGCTTAACTCTTTATGAAATAATTTATCAATATCTTCTCTCTTTTTATGAATGGCAGGCATAACGATATGGCTTGGCTGCTCTTTTGCAAGCTGTACAATTCTTTCCCCCAAATCAGTATCAACAACTTCAATGTTATGTTCTTCAAGAAAATGATTGAGCCTGCATTCTTCAGTAAGCATCGATTTACTCTTAACAAGTTTTTTTGCTTTGTGAGAATTGAGGATTTCTAAAACAATCCTATTATGATCTTCGGCGTCTTCTGCCCAATGGACTTTTATTCCATTATTTACAGCATGGTTTTCAAATTCTATAAGATATGAATCGAGATTTGAAAGTGTATGCGATTTTATTTCAGATGCGTATGAGCGAAGCGCTTCCCAGCCTTTAACTTTTTGTGCGGCAATATCTCTTTTATTTCTTACAAACCAAAGAGATTGATCATGCCAATCAACTCGAGCTTCATCTAAATTAAATATTTCAGCTTCTAATGGATGATTGTGCATTATGAGTTCTCAGTTGAATTCAAAATTTCAGCAATGTGCATTATTTTTATATTTAAATTTCTTCGCTTAACAATTCCTTCAAGATGCATCAAACATGACATATCAGTTGCAGTTATAACTTGTGCCTCATGATTTATGTGATCATTAATTCTATCAACTCCCATTTTAATAGATACAGCTTCTTCCGTAACGGCAAAGGTGCCTCCGAAACCGCAGCATTCATCTTCTCTATCCAATGGAACCAACTGAATGTCTTTAATATTTTTTAATAAGGTTTTTGTAATCGAAAAATTTTCATCCATTATTTCAGAGGGTTTACCCAAATTCAATCCTCTTAACCCATGACAGCTTTGATGCAGGCCAACACGATAGGGAAAAGATGCATTTAAGTTTTCTGCCTTTAAAACTTTTACTAAAAATTCACATAACTCAAAAGTATTTTCTCTTATATGTCTAACATCCTCTGTCTGTTCTAAAATATCATAATGATGTTTTACATGATGAACACAGCTTCCTGAGGGGGCAACAATGTAATCGAATGAATTAAAGTTTTTAACAAAAAGTCTGTAAGTGTCAACCGAGTTGGTTTCAAATCCTGAATTAGCCATTGGCTGTCCGCAGCAAGTTTGATTAAATGGGTAAACAACTTTTACATTCAAGCGTTCCAGAATTTCTAAAGAAGCAATTCCCACTTGAGGGTAAAATTGATTTACATAACACGGAATGAATAATCCAACGGTCATGCAATTAAATTTTTTAATACGATAGAATAAAACATCTTTAAATCATTATCCTAAATTATTTTGAGATCAGATACAGTTTATCAATTTTATTAAATCTCAATTTGCAGCAAACGCTTTATGAGGGACTAAAGCTGAGTAAAAGCCTATTACCACAAAACATATTAATGGAACTAAGTAAGCGTAATTAATACTTCCAGTAGCATCTGAAACTTGCCCTTGAACAGCGGTTAAAACTGCACCTCCTAAAATAGCCATAATTAATCCGGAGCCGCCTATTTTAGTATCATTGCCTAAACCTCTAATTCCCATTCCATAAATTGTTGGAAACATTAAAGACATACATCCTGAAATTCCTACTAAAGAAATTACTCCAACATAGCCGCCGGTAGTAATCACTAAAAGTGTAAGTATAAACCCTAAGACCGAAAGTATGCTCAGAAGATTTTTGGGAGAAATATATTTCATCAAAGCAGTACAAATAAATCGCGAAGCCATAAATAAAGCTAGCGAAGCAAGATAATATGATGAAGCTTGATCTTCATTTAAATTTAATTCCTGCATTACATAACGAATGGTGAAAGACCAAACACCAATCTGTGCACCTACATAAAAGAACTGAGCAACGACAGCCCATACATAATTTTTATTTTTGATTAATCTTTTTGCAGTTGCAATTAAATTAATTTCCGGCCCTGCATCAGAAGCTTTAGGCATTTTAACTGTTGCAATAGCAATCCATATGATGACTAATAAAAATGCTACTCCTACATAAGGTCCCATTACAGCAAATAATTCTTGATGCTGCATTGACTTCAATTGTTCCGCCGACATTTCTGCTCTTTGTACCGCATTCGCAGAGTTTAAATGTGAAAGTATAAATAACTTACTGAGCAGCACTCCTGTTATTGAACCAATAGGATTAAATGATTGGGCAAAATTTAATCTTCTAACTCCAGTTTCTTCGGGGCCCATCGCTACTATGTAGGGATTGGATGATGTTTCAAGAATTGATAAGCCGCCTGCTAAAATGAATAATGCAATTAAAAAATAAGAGTAAAGCATTTCAGTGCTTGCAGGATAAAATAAAAGCGATCCCGTAATAAATAATCCGAGTCCCAATAAAATACCGGATTTATAAGTATATTTTTTTATAAATATTGCGGCAGGCAAAGCAAGCACAAAATAAGAGCCATAGAATGCAACTTGAATCCATGAAGTCTGGAAGTCGGACATACTCATTATTTTTTTGAAAGCTGCCAATAATGTATCGGTCATATTATTGGCTAATCCCCACATGAAAAAAAGAGTAGTCACCAAAATTAATGGAAGGGTAATTTTTAGTGAACGTGCTTTTGTACCCGCTGCATTATTTTCCATAATTTCTCTTAAAGATTAATTTAAATTTATTTTAGCCCTGCTAAAGATCGATCAAGATGAACATAACCTCCATCAACATAAATTATTTGTCCGGTAATATGCGAAGCTTGTTCTGAAACTAAATAAACAACCATTGAAGCAATTTCTTTTGTGGTTGTCATTCTATTGCCCAAAGGAATATTGCTTTTAATATCTTTTAACTTTTGATCCGGATTATCAAACCTGTTAAGCCATTTTTCATACAACGGCGTCATCACTTCAGCCGGTATTACTGCGTTGACACGGATATTATATGGTAAAAGTTCAACCGCCCACTCACGTGTTAATGCGAGCTGTGCGCCTTTTGAAGCCGCATAGCCCGATGTGTTACCTTGTCCGGTAACCGCTGTTTTAGAACTGATATTTAATATTGATCCTTTGGTTTTTTTCAATGCATCTATAGCGTAATGAGCAAGATAATAATTATGAAATAAATTTTTATGAAATGAATCAATAAATTTTTCAGGGCTTCCATTTTCCAACCCGACTCCATCATTCATTCCAGCGTTATTTATTAAAGCGTCAATCTTCCCGTACTTTTTTAATGTTTCATCAATTACCAACTTGCAGTTTTCTTTTGATGATAATTCAACATCAATGAAATGAGCTTCCTTAGAAGAATTTTTTAATTCTTGTTCTAATTCTTTCCCGCTTTTTGTATCCCGGCTGGCAATGATGGGTATGGCTCCTTCGTCCGCAATAAGCCTTGTAATTCCTTCGCCAATTCCTTTTGAGCCCCCGGTTACGATCATTACTTTATTTTTAATTCCTAAATCCATTTAATTGACCTTTATTTCTTTTAACTAATTAACTTCAATTCCATAAAATGATATGGCATTCTTACTGAAAATCTTTTCTCTAGTTTCTTCTGATTCATTTTTAAAATATTCTTTAATTAAATCCAGTGTGTGTTTATAAGACCCGCCTAATAAGCAGACAGGCCAATCAGATCCAAACAATAATCTATCAATTCCAAATGCTTCAGTAATTATATCGAGGTATGGGAAAATATCTTCTGCTTTCCAATTTTTGTGATCAGCTTCGGTTATAATACCTGAAAGTTTACAAAATATATTTGGACTTTTAGCAAGTTCTATAATATCTCTTGCCCACGGTTTAATTTCATTTCTTCTAATATAAGGTTTGGCAATATGATCTAAAATAAATTTTTGATCAGAATTATTTTTGACGAACTTGATTGCGGATGGCAGCTGATGAGGAAAAATTAAAATATCGTAAGTGAAATTATATTTGTTTAATAAACTAATTCCATTCTGGAATTTTTCATCAAACAAAAAATTAGCATCCGGTTCTGCCTGAACAATATGCCTGAATCCTTTTAATTTTTTATAAGAAGAAAAATATTCCAATCTTTCTTCAACATTTTTTGCTTTAAGATCTATCCAGCCGACAACACCTAGAATGAATTTATTTTTTTGAGCAAGGTCTAGCAGAAATTCTGTTTCGTCTTCCGATTGATCTGCTTGAACTGAAATAGTACCGTTAATTGATAATTCATTTAAAATAGGGGAGAGGTGTTCAGGCAAAAAATCTCTTTGGAGAATTTTCATAGTGTCATCAATCCACGCATCTCTTACGGGATTGTAAATCCAAAAATGCTGATGTGAGTCTATTATCATTTAAAATTAACTTTTATATGCACTCTCCCATGATTTTACATTTTGCTTTGCTGAACCTAAACCTTCAACTCCTAACTCAATAACGTCGCCATGTTTTAAATAGCTTTGCGGTTTTAATCCCAAGCCAACGCCAAAAGGAGTTCCGGTTGAAATTATATCACCGCCGACTAAAGTCATAAATTGACTTATGTAGCTTACAAGCTGCACAACATTAAAAACTAAGTCTGAAGTATTGGATGACTGCATCATTTTGCCATTTAATTTTAGCCACAGATCTAACTTACCTGCATCTTTTATTTCTTCTTTTGTTGCAATGAACGGCCCGATGGGCGCGAATGTATCGGCACTTTTCCCTTTAACCCATTGTCCGCTTCTTTCCAGTTGAAATTCTCTTTCACTCACATCATTATGTAACATATAACCGGCTACATAATCAAGTGCATTTGATTCGTCAACGTACGTTCCTCTTTTTCCAATAACAATTGCAAGTTCAACTTCCCAATCAGTTTTTTTACTATTCTTCGGAATTATAATATTATCATTAGGACCGGTAACAGCAGACGGTGCTTTAAAGAATAAAACCGGTTCGGCTGGAACTGACATGCCGCTTTCTTTTGCATGACTTGCATAATTTAATCCTACACAAATTATTTTAGAAGGTTTAAATATTGGAGGCCCGAGTCTAATTTCATCACTTATTTTTGGAAGGTTAGTACCTTTTTCATTCACAATTTTTTGAAGTTTTTCAATTCCTTCATTTTCAAAAAAAGACTCATCATAATCATTTACATATTCACTCACATCTCTTCTAGAACCATCCGATAAAATCAAACCGGGTTTTTCTTTTCCATTTTCTCCAAATCGAATTAATTTCATTTTTCTCCTTTAAGAATTTAATTTAATAAAACCGCCATCGATGGGGAAGTTTGTTCCAGTAATAAATCCGGATTTATCTGAACACAGATATAACGCAAGATCGGCAACTTCTTCAGGTTTACCCATTCTGCCTATCGGTTGGGTTTTCGATAAATTGTCAAACATCTCTTGCTCTTTGCCAGGATAATTTTTAGAAATAAACCCATCAACAAAGGGAGTATGAATTCTTGCAGGAGAAATTGAATTGCAGCGAATTCCATAATTAATATAATCTTTGGCTATAGAATATGTCATAGATAGTACAGCACCCTTCGTCATTGAATATGCAAACCTATCTGAAATTCCTAACACGGCGGCAATGGAAGCCATATTTAAAATACATCCTGTTCTTCGTTGTTTCATGAATGGAATAACGGCAAAAAGACAATTATAAACACCTTTAATGTTTATCTGATAAAGTCTGTCAATGTCGGCCTCAGAAGTTTTTTCAAGATTACCGACATGTGCAACTCCGGCATTATTAACTAATATGTTGATAGCGGATTTTGATTCAATTTCATTAATGATTTCAACGACTTCTTTTTGATTAGAAACATCACAGAAATGAAATTCAGCAGAATGGTTTTGAGTCGTTATTTTATTTGCTACAGACTCGCCATTCTGTTTATTGAAATCCAAAATATGGACTGAGGCACCGCTGGCAGCAAATTTTTGAGAAATAGCTTCACCTATTCCGCTGCCTCCGCCGGTTATGATTGCTGTTTTATTTTTTAATGAAAATGATTCCATGTTATTATTTATATCTTCTTTTTAAAATTTAAAAAATTATTTTGTCTGCCAAATTTTACCGTCCGGAAAAGAGTATTCAATTAAACTTTCAGTTTTCATCTCAATGCTGTATCCTGGTTTTGTAGGCGGCATGTATGCACTATTTTTTATTACAACCGGATCTAAAAAATGTTCATGAAGATGATCAACAAACTCTATAACTCTACCCTCTGTTGAAGCAGAGATATAAATAAAATCGATTATGGAAAGATGCTGAACGTATTCACAAAGCCCAACTCCGCCGGCATGCGGACAAACGGGTACGTTATATTTTTTTGCCATCAGCATTACAGCTAAAACTTCATTCACTCCGCCCAAACGGCAGCTATCAATTTGGCAAATATCAATCGCTCCTGAAGTAATCAACTGTTTGAATATAACTCTATTTTGACAATGTTCGCCAGTCGCAACTTTTATTGGATGAACTGCATCCGCTATTTTTTTATGTCCCAGAATATCATCAGGGCTTGTCGGTTCTTCAATCCACCATGGATTAAATTCAGCCAGCTCTTTTACATATTCTATAGCTTCGTCAACATCCCATTTTTGATTTGCGTCCATCATAAGCTTCATCTCAGAGCCAATTTCTTTTTTGATTATTGCCGCTCTTCTTTTATCATCCGCAAGGTTCGAGCCGACTTTCATTTTTAAGTATTTCCATCCATCGCTTTTAGCTTCACGGCAAAGTCTTTTTATTTTTTCATCACTGTAGCCAAGCCAGCCGGCTGATGTAGTATAAGCCGGATAACCGTTATTAATTAAATAATTAATTCGTTCTTGTTTAGTGGCTTCATTCTTTTTTAAAATTTCTAATGCTTCTGCTTTCGTAATTGCGTCAGTAATGTAAGTGAAATCCAGACATGAAATAAATTCTTCAGGCGTCATATCAATGAGCAATTTCCATAAAGGTTTTTTTTCAACTTTGGCATATAAATCCCAAACTGCATTTATGATTGCTCCTGCTGCAAGATGAATGACGCCTTTTTCCGGGCCAAGCCATCTAAGCTGACTATCGCTCATCATCATCTTCCAAAATTTTCCCATGTCTTTAGTAAATGATTCCAGAGTTTTACCAACTACCAAATATGACATTGACTTTATGGCTTGTACGCAAATTTCATTTCCTCTTCCAATTGTGAAAGTTAAACCATGACCTTCAACACCATCCGCGGAATCAGTTTTAAGAATTAGATAAGCGGCTGAATAATCTGGATCAGGGTTCATCGCATCGGATCCATCTAAAAACCGACTGGTAGGGAACCTGATATCTTTTGCTATTGCTTCGGTAATTTTAATTGGCATAT
Organism: uncultured Ignavibacteriales bacterium; assembly: GCA_963731745.1. GTDB lineage: Bacteria > Bacteroidota > Ignavibacteria > Ignavibacteriales > Ignavibacteriaceae > CAVSWT01. The sequence goes on along the minus strand of CAVSWT010000016.1, from coordinate 290,881 downwards.
GGTAAGTTAAATAAAATTATTTTAAAAATTTATATTGCTGATTTATTGAAAATTAATCATGGCTTTTATTACGCCATCTTTATAATCATTTACAATCTGAAATGCTTCATCCGCTCTCTCAACTGGAAATCGATGTGTTATCATGGAGTCAGGTGCCCAATTGCCTTCAGCCGTAAAATCTATGGATGGCTGAACAGCATTATTTTGCCGTCTCACATTCTGAATTGTTATCTCCTTTCGCCGTGCTTTGCTGATGTCAAATGAAATTCTATCAACTTCGGGGATACCTACAATTAAAAGAAGTCCGCCCGGTTTTAAAAGTTCAACAGCTTGATCAATAGCTTCCTGCTTGCCGCAGCACTCAACAACTACATCAAAAAGTTGAGGATTTTGTACTTGGAATAATGAGACAACGTCTTCTTTATCAGGATTGCCGACGATGTCTGCACCGGCAGCATTAGCGGCTATTAATCTATAGTCCAATTTGTCAGTAACATAAAAATTTTTATACCCCATAGCTTTTAAAGCATGAAGTACGGTTAGCCCAATCGGCCCAACACCTAGAATTGCAATTGAATCTACATGTTCTATTTTTTTTACAAATGTGGCTGAGTAATATCCAATGGATAAAGGTTCAATTAGAGCAGCCATTTCTCCCGTAAAATTATTTGGAACTGTGAAACAATTTGATTCGGGCATTACAATATATTCCGCTAAGCCGCCGTCAAGTTGGCCAGGTGCGCCTAAAAATTTTTGGTTCAGACAGGTGTTTTCTCTATCGCGTTCACACTGTTCACAATGGTGACATGCAACGTTCGGTTCAACTGCAACTAAATCACCTTTTTTAACATGCGTAACTTTTTCGCCGACTTCCTCAACAGTAGCTGAACATTCATGTCCGGCAGTGAATGGAAATTTTATTATTTGTTCACCGATTTTTCCTTCTTTATAATAATGCATGTCGGAACCGCATATTCCAACAGTATGAATTTTTAGAAGTACATCATGCTCATTTTGTAATTTAGGTTTATCGCCTTCTACAATTTCAATTTTACCGATACCTGTAAAGGAAGCTTTTTTCAATTTACTACTTTCAATGATTATCTAAATATTTTCTAATATCAATGGTTTTCATGCCTGCTTTCACTGCGCCATCTAATCCTGCATCGCCATCTTCAAAAACTAAACAATTTTTAGGATTAACATTTAGATTTTCTGCTGAGGCATAAAATATATCTGGGGAAGGTTTCGGTTTAAATGGGTCATCGCTGGTTAAAATATTATTAAACAAATGAAGAATTCCAACCACTTCTAACTCTTTATGAACAATTTCTTGTATGCTTCCTGAAACAACAGCAAGTGGTAATTTTTTAAAATATTTTTTTGCAACATCAACAACGGGCGCTATTGGTTTTACAATTTCAATATGGTTTTTGAAATATTGATGTTTAATTTTTACAATTTCAGACGGATTTATTTTTGTGTTAAAATTTTTATTGTAATTCTCAATTATTTCAGTTTCCTTCATACCCTTAGAAGCAAAAAGAAAATCATAATCAAATTTTTCATTTTTAGTCTTGAATGCTTCTTCCCATGCTTTCATGTGCAGGGGCATTGAGTCAACAAGAGTTCCATCGCAGTCAAATATAATAGCTTTTACATCGGGATCGATCGGGAACAAATTACTCATGAATTTATAAATTCTTATTTAAGGAATAATATGCATCGTTCCATTTTAATTCTTTTTTGAATTCAAATAAATTAGTGGACTCATCTATTAATAAGAATTCAATTCCAATCATCTCACAAAAATCTTCTAAGTATTCTTTTGTAATTGCTTTGCTGAATGCTGTATGATGTGAACCGCCTGCTAATATCCAAGCAGATGCAGCGGTTTCAAGATTAGGTTGTGGAATCCAGAGTGCTCTTGCTACTGGCAATTTTGGAAGCGGGTTGTCAGGATCAACAACTTCTACTTCATTTAGAATCATTCTAAATCTGTTCCCCATATCAACGATGCATGCATTCACAGCTGGGCCAGCGCTGGTATTAAAAATCAATCTTGGTGGATCAGCTTTTCCGCCAATTGATAATGGCTTAATATCAAGGTAAGGTTTTGATTCGGCAATAGATTCGCAAATCTCCAGCATATGTGCGCCTAAAACTTTTTGCGAAGAACTATTGAGATGATAAGTGTAGTCTTCCATAAAAGATGATCCGCCTTCTAATCCCTCCGACATTACTTTGACTGCGCGAACCAATGCGGCAGATTTCCAATCACCCTCAGCTCCAAAACCATAACCTTGAGCCATCAATCTTTGAACTGATAATCCAGGCAGTTGAGTTAATCCATGCAGATCTTCAAATGTAGTTGTAAAACCTTTAAAGTTACCTTCTTCTAAAAATGCTCTAATTCCAATTTCAATTTTTGCTGCATCTCTTAGAGATGAATGTTTTGATTTTCCTTTTTTTAGTATATCAGCAAAGTCATATTTAGTTTCATATTCCGAAATCAAATTGTTTATTTCAGAATCAGAAACTTTATTAACGTAAGCAACAAGGTCTCCAACACCATATCCATTTACAGAGTATCCAAATTTAATTTCAGCTTCAACTTTATCGCCTTCGGTTACCGCCACGTTTCGCATGTTATCCCCGAATCGAGCAATCTTCGCTTCTTTAGAATCAGCAGCTGCACAAGCTGCACGTGACCAAATTGCAAGCTTATCATTTACTTTTTCATCCTTCCAATGGCCAACAATTACTTTTCTTGATTTATTCATCCTTGTACAGATATAACCAAATTCTCTATCGCCATGCGCGGATTGATTAAGATTCATGAAATCCATGTCAATTTTATCCCATGGAAGCTCGGCATTAAATTGAGTGTGAAGATGAACAAATGGTTTATTTAAAACTTTTAATCCGGAAATCCACATTTTGGCGGGTGAAAAAGTATGCATCCAAAATATTAAACCTACACAAGTTTTAGAATTATTCGCTTCAAGGCATAAATTATAAATCGCTTCGGAATTAGTAACAGTAAATTTGTACTTTATTTGAACGGGATTTTTTGTTGAGCTGTCCAATTCTGCGACAATTTCTTTTGAATGTACTTCAACTTGCTTTAATATTTCGTCACCGTATAGATGCTGACTTCCGGTTATAAACCAAACTTCGAATTCTTTTAATGATATCATTTTTATTTTCAGAGAGATATTAATTAATAAGTGAATTAAAAAATTATCAACTTAATGATAATTAAAAATTATTTATTGAAAACTAATTAAATTAATTAATTTTTTTGCCCATAGTAAGCATTTGGGCCATGCTTGCGCTGATAATGTTTACTTGAAATATATTCAGGCAAATTTTTTAAATCGGGATTAAGCTGCAAACTTAGAATTGCCATTTTTGCAATTCGTTCTAAAATAAGATTATTACGAACCGAATCCATTGCATCTTTCCCCCAGGTAAAAGGGGCATGCCCGGCAACAAGTACACCGGGCATTGCAATGGGGTCCAAATCTTTAAATCGTTCAACTATAATTTTACCTGTATTCAATTCGTAGTTTGAATTAACATCATCTTCACTTAAAAATTTGGTGACGGGAATGGAGCCATGAAAATGATCTGCATGTGTGGTTCCAAAGCATGGTATTTCCTTACATGCCTGGGAAAAAATTGTTGCGTATTGACTATGACTATGTGTGATTCCGCCAATCGAAGGAAAGGCTTTGTATAATTCAATATGTGTCGGCGTATCAGATGAAGGCCTTTTATTGCCTTCGACAACTTTGCCTTCAAGATTAACAACTACCAAATCATCAACTGTCATTACCTCGTATTCAACACCGCTAGGTTTTATGACTATTAAATTTTCATCTCTACTGATGCCGCTAACGTTGCCCCATGTTAAAGTAACTAATTTATATTTAACCAAGGCTAAGTTTGCAGCTAATACTTTTACTTTCAAATCGTCTAACATTTATTACCCTAGAATATTGTCATGCTCTATGAGAAAAAACTATAGATAATTATGATAACAACAACTAAAAGTACAGATGCAATAACATCACCTCTACTCCAGCTGCTTCTTGTTTCTTGTTTATGATCTGCAGAAGTTGTGCTGAATGTTAATCCGCTTAACTTTTCGTAAGACGGGACTTCCGTTGCATAGCTGACAAAAATCATCGTTAGTATACAAACTATGGTTATTAATAAACTATAATATTGAAAGAAAATATTATTTATAATCCACAGGAAAGAGCCCGTTGTATAAGTAAATCCATCAACTAATTTCACGGGGGTATCAACTGCAAGTCTAAATAATCCCATCACGAAGCCGACAATAAGTGCGGACATACAGCCTTTCGCATTTAATCTTTTCCAGAACACTCCTAAAAAGAACACTACAAAAATAGGAGGTGCTAGATAAGCTTGAACACCTTGTAAATAATCATACAAACCTTTACCTCCTTGAATAACAGGAATCCATAATAGACCGATTAAAACCATAACTCCGGTTGCAACTCTTCCAATCCATACTAGCTGCTTCTGAGTTGCATTAGGCCTTAGTCTCGAATAAAAGTCCATTGTAAACAAAGTTGATGATGCATTAAAAACTCCGGCAAGTGAACTCATTAATGCTGCAAGTAATCCAGCTACAACAATTCCACGAACGCCAATTGGCAATACATAAGCAACAAGAAGGGGAAAAGCTTTTTGTGCATTATCTCTAATCAATTCACCATTAGAACTAAATAATTCATGTTGAATTTCAGGGATGACGCCATTCTTTGCAATTGCAAAACAGATTAAACCTGGAATAATAAAAATAAATACAGGCAATAATTTTAAGAAACCGGCAGCAATCGAACCGCGCCTTGCCTGAGTTTCATTCTCAGCGCTAATTGCACGCTGTACAATATATTGATCTGTTGTCCAATACCATAGACCTATTATAGGAGCGCAAAAAAGCATTCCAAGCCAAGGATAATTACCGTTAAAATACCAAGCCATTTTGCCTGCTTCATTTATTGGAGCCCATGTTCCCTCCACGCCTGCGGGAACCATTGGTTTCCATAAGTTAAGCATTTCTGGGCCGACAGTATTTTTTAAAACTTCCCAACCGCCAAGTGCATGCAGCCCAAACCAGGTAACTAAAATAGAACCGAAAATTAAAATTAATGTCTGCAAGGCTTCAGTATATGCTACGGCTCTCATTCCGCCGAGTATAGTGTAAAGGCCGGTTAAAATAATAACTAATACTGAGCCTAACCAAAAACTATCTAAACCCAAAAAACTTATATCCGGAAGCAGAACACTAAAGACTATTCCGCCTGCAAAAATACCTACTGCAATTTTTGTAAGTACGTAAGCAACCAAAGAAATTACCGAAAGCAATGTTCTTGCACTGGGTGAAAATCGTCTCTCTAAAAATTCCGGCATTGTAAAGACTTTTGACCGCATATAGAAGGGAACCATTACCCAACCAAGTACTAGTAAACACCATGCATGTAATTCATAATGTGCTAAAGCAACTCCATCCGTTGCCCCGGAACCTGCTAAACCCACTAGATGCTCTGATCCAATATTAGAAGCAAAGATAGAAGCTCCTACTATGAACCATCCTAAGTGACGACCGGCCAGAAAATAATCGGTAGAAGTATCCTGGCGCTGCTTAATAACCCACCAAGCTAAACCAAGAATTAATGCAAAATAACCCGCTATAACAATCCAATCTAAAGTTTGTAAGGTTGACATGATCCCTCTCTCAATGAATGAATTAAAATTGGTTACTTATTTTCTCTGAAATTTTTATTTTGTCGAAAACTTATAATAAGTTGTTTGCTTATAGACTTCACCTGGTTTTAAGGTTGTTGTGGGGAAGTCTTTTTCATTTGGGGAATCAGGATAATGCTGCGCCTCAAGGCAAAGTCCTGTTCTGTAATTGTAAACTATTCCTTTTTTTCCTTTAATTGTTCCATCTAAAAAATTTCCTGAATAAAATTGAAGTCCTGGCTGATCGGTATAAACTTCCATAAAAATTCCTGTTGTTGAATCATAAACACTAGCGGCTTTTCTAACGCTTCCGTCATAATTATTCAAAACCCAATTATGATCATATCCATGTCCAAATTTTAATTGTTCATAGTCAGCATTAATTCTTGAACCAATTTCTGTTGGATTTCTAAAATCCATCGGAGTATTGTCCACACTTTGAATTTTGCCTGTTGGAATTAATTCGCTATTAACGGGTGTAAATTTATCAGCATCAATCATTAATTTTTCATTTAGGATAGTATTATTAGGATCACCGCTCAAATTAAAATAAGAATGATGGGTTGGATTTACAACTGTTTCTTTATCTGTGGTTGCTTTATAATCAATCCTTAATTCATTGTTGTCAGTTAGTGTGTAAGTTGCCTCCAACGTTAAATTCCCCGGGTATCCTTCTTCCATATCAGCGCTTTTGTATGTTAATTTCAATGCCGGACCTAAATCGCTTTTGACTTCTTCAGCGTTCCAAACTCTTTTATCAAATCCGTTTGTTCCGCCGTGCAAATGATTATTACCATCATTTATTGTTAACTGATATTCTTTACCGTTTAATTCAAATTTGCCTTTATCAATTCTGTTGCCATATCTGCCAACAATTGCACCGAAGTATGGACTAACTTTTAGATAGCCACTCAATGAATCGTAACCAAGAACAATGTCTTGCAGCTTGTCATTTCTATCTGGAATGTATAATGATTGAACGATTGCACCATAATTAGTAATTGAAGCTTTAGCTCCGTTTTTGTTTGTTAAAGTATAAATGCTAATTGGTGTTCCATCGTTCATTACACCAAACTTTTCTTTTTTAATTGAATCCATAGACTTATTATCCCCTGTATTTTTGTTACAAGAAATTAATGAAAATAAAAAAATAATTAAGGAAATTTTTATAATGAAATTCATTTTAATTTTATCCTCAAGTTAATTGTTGGTTAATATAACTAACTAATTGAATTAATTTAAATATAATTTTAAACATGCATTGTTAAAATTTGTTCGAACAATTCCTGCTTACCGCTGATTTGTTTTATTTCTCCATTCTTACCGGCAATAGTACATAGGTCTTCCAAAGTTAACTTACCCTTTTCAAATTTTTGTCCGCTGCCGGAATCAAATGAAGCATATCTATCTTTTCTTCTTTGCTTATATTCAGAATTTTTTAAAATATCATCGGCAACGACTAATGCTCTCGCAAAGGTATCCATACCCGTAATGTGAGCAATAAATAAATCTTCAAGGTCAGTTGAATTTCTTCTAAGCTTCGCGTCAAAATTTACTCCGCCATTTCCAAATCCGCCTGCTTCACTAATAACAAGCATGGCTTCTACCATTTCAAAAAGATTTATTGTGAATTGGTCCGTGTCCCATCCATTTTGATAATCTCCGCGATTTGCATCAACACTGCCGAGCAAGCCGGCATCCACAGCGCATTGAAGTTCATGCTGGAAAGTATGCCCGGCTAAAGTTGCATGATTAACTTCAATATTTAATTTGAAATCCTTATCTAATCCATAATTTTTTAAGAATCCAATTACAGTTTCAACATCATAATCATATTGGTGTTTGGTTGGTTCCATCGGTTTCGGCTCAACAAGAAAAGTTCCTTTGAAGCCTTGCTTTCTTCCATAGTCACGCGCTAATGAAAGAAATTTTGCAAGATGATCTTTCTCTCGTTTCATTTCCGTATTCAATAAACTCATGTAACCTTCTCGTCCTCCCCAAAAAACATAATTAGATCCACCCAGTTCAATGGTTGCATCAATAGCACGTTTGATTTGAGTAGCAGCATGCGCAACAACTTTGAAGTCAGGATTAGTTGCAGCGCCGTTCATATATCTTGGATGAGAAAATAAGTTTGCTGTACCCCATAAAAGCTTTACTCCGGATGCTTTTTGTTTCTGCTTTGCAAAATCTATCATCGTTTGCATTCGTGTATCTGATTCGGCAATTGTTTCGCCTTCTTCAACTACATCGAGATCATGAAAACAATAAAAAGGAGCACCGAGCTTTGTAATAAATTCAAAAGCAGCATCCATTTTATTTTTAGCTCGTGTAATTGCATCTCCGCCTTCATTCCATGGCATTGGCCTTGTATTGTTTCCAAAAGGATCGCTGCCGGCTCCACAGAAGCTATGCCAGTAGGCAACAGCAAATCTGAAATATTCTTTCATAGATTTACCGTTTATTTTTTTCTTTTCATCATACCACTTAAATGCTAAAGGGTTTTTAGATTCTTTGCCTTCGTATTTAATTTTTTCAATACCCGGAAAGTACTCTTTGTCTCCAACTAAATAATTCATTTTATAACTCCTAAATTTTATTTTAATTTTTTAGTTCTTTATTAAGCTCATTAAGCCAGAACGAGTAAGCTTCTTGAGTTTGACTTAAAACCTTTTCATTTGGATTTACTTCATCAATTTTATTTAATGAATTAAACGCATCGTCAAAAGATTTATAATAGCCGGCACCGACTGCCGCACCTCTTGCTGCACCAACCGAACCATCAGTATCATATAGCTCAATTTTAGAATCAGTGATATTTGATAAAGTTTCTCTGAATACAGGACTTAAAAACATATTAGCATGCCCTGCTCTTATAACAGAAACATTTAAACCCATTTGTTTAAGAATGTCCATTCCATAATTAAATGAAAATGCAACGCCTTCTTGTTCAGCGCGAATTAAATGAGCAGTGGTATGACGGTTAAAATCAATATTAAATATTTGTCCCCCAATATTTTTATTTTGAAAAACTCTTTCTGGCCCATTTCCAAAAGGTATGATTGCTAAACCTTCTGAACCAATTTTAATTTTTGAAGCAAGCTCATTCATTTGAACGTAAGATAAATTTGAACCGAAATTTTTTCTTATCCAAGAATTTTGAATGCCGGTTCCGCTTATGCAGAGCAATACTCCGATTCTTGTTTCCTTTTCTGAATGGTTAACATGGATAAAAGGATTCACCCTTGAAAACTCATCATGATTTGCTTTATCTATAATGCCATAAATTACACCGGAAGTACCAGCCGTTCCCGCTACTTCACCTGGATTTAAAACATTAAGGGAGAAGGCATTATTTGGTTGATCGCCAGCTCGATATGATACAACAACATCTTCATTTAAACCCAATTCGGCGGCTGTGGTTTTGCTAACCTTACCCTGAACTGAAAAAGTTGGATGAGTTTTAGGAATTATTTTTTCATCAATTTCATAATAAGATAACACTTTTTGTGAAATAGAATTTGATTTGAAATCCCAAAGAATTGCTTCTGATAATCCGGATAGAGTAGTACTTATTTCACCAGTCAATTTCATCGCAATGAAATCTCCAGGCAGCATCAGCTTATGAATTTTCTTATAGATATCCGGTTCATTTTCATTTACCCATCGCAATTTAGTTGATGTAAAAATACCCGGGGAGTTCAACAGGTTATTTAAGCAGTAACTTTCTCCAATTTCTTTAAATGCTTTTGTACCGATTTCAACTCCTCTGCTATCGCACCAAATTATTGAATGCCGCAATACTTTTTGATTCTCATCGACTAAAACCAGGCCGTGCATTTGGTAAGTTACACCGATGCATTTAATAGTTGATAAATCAATTTTATTTTCAACAGTTAATTTTTTGAAAAGGGTTTTTGAATAATTCCACCAAGTTTCAGGATCCTGTTCGGCGTAGCCGGGTTTAATTGAAATTATTTCCATTTCTTCCGCAGGGAAATTTCCGCTTGCAACTGTTAACCCGTTTTCAATATTAATTATTGAACATTTTACTGAAGAACTGCCAATATCAAAACCTACTGATAACATATTTAACGTCCCTTATAGAAATGTGGAAAGATATAAATATTGAAATGCAAAAAAATTATTTTAGCATTTTAAAAATTTAATGGAAATATTTATACGGTGTACAAAATACACTTTTCTTTTTTTAAAAACACTACTTTGAAATAAAAAAAATGTATATTAGTAAAAATAAATTATAGAATCTTAAAATTATGTCGCATGTACTTAAAGAAGTCCTAAAAAATATCTCTATCGATTGTGCAGTTTTCGGTTTTGAAAATTCTTCGTTAGAAGTACTACTTATCAAACGGGCAAGAAATCCTTTTAAAAATTCATGGGCTTTACCTGGCGGCTTTATTAAAAAAAAGGAATTGGTTGAAAAAGCTGCTGAAAGAATTTTACAAGATTCAACTGGTATAAAAAATTTATACATGGAAGAAGTTTCTGTTTTTGATTCAATATACAGGTTCCCAAACAGACGAGTTATTACAATTGCATACTTTGCTTTAATTAGTCCTGAAAAATACAAGTTAACTACCGGTGTTGATACTACGGACGTAAAATGGATTAAGCTTAATGAAATTCCCGAATTGCCGTTCGATCATAACCAAATAATAAATGTGGCATTAAGCAAGCTTAGAACAAGAGTTAGATATAGGCCGATTGGCTTTGAGTTGCTGCCAAACAAATTTACATTACCGCGACTGCAAATGTTGTATGAAGTTATTCTAGATAAAAAATTAGATAAAAGAAATTTTAGAAAAAAAATAATGAAAATGCATTTGCTTAAAAGTCTAAAAGAAAAAGATAAAAATAATTTAAAGCGAGCTGCAGCGTTATATCAATTTGACAAACAAACCTACAATAAACTAAAAAAAGACGGCTTTAATTTTGAAATTTGAGATACCTTTCTGTGTAATATTAATTCCAAAAATTTTTTTCACAATTAGATAGTATTATTCTTTCAGTGTAATTATTACACCATTCATTTGACTTTTTAAAATATTATTTGCAATTTGATTTTAGGATTAAGTAATCGATTAAGTTATTGATTTAGCTGTTATTTGATTTGGTTATTTAATTCCTAAATCATTTAGATTCTCCTTATATGTTTAAAGCATCCGGTGTAGATCGGATGCTTTAATATAATTTTTAATATCATTATCACTGCTATGAAGAAGGTTAAGTCACCATACCTTCAGTCTTCTATTGCTTCTCATCAATTCAAAAGTTTTTATTCACAAAAAAACTGGATAGACCAAGATGTCACTTTTTAAAAATATTTCGGTGATTAAATCATTAATCTTTTTAAGCTTAAGTTTTGTTTTTATAAACTGTTTTTTGGAATCGAAAAATGACGCAACTAAAGTTCAATCATTAATTAGAGACGGCGCCGTTTGGATTCCGGATAATGGCGATGGTACATATAAAAACCCTATTATATATGCAGACTATTCTGACCCGGACGTAATTAGAGTTGGAGAAGATTATTATTTGACTTCATCAAGCTTTGCAAATTTCCCTGGCCTGCCGATACTGCACTCAAAAGATTTAGTCAATTGGGAAATTATAAATCATGCAGTTTTAGAATATCCTTTAAATTCATTTAACAAACCTCAGCATGGTAATGGCATTTGGGCACCAAGCATCAGGTATCATGATGGCGAATTTTATATTTACTTTGGCGACCCTGACAATGGAATATTTATGACTAAGACAAATGATATTTATGGTAAATGGGAACCACTTCATCAAGTTAGACAAGCCAAAGGCTGGATAGATCCCTGTCCGCTTTGGGATGAGGATGGACAAGCATATTTGGTGCATGCATGGGCTAGAAGCAGATCCGGCATAAAACATAGAATTACTATCAACAAATTAAGTAAGGATGGGAAAAAAATTTTAGATGAAGGTAAAACAGTTTTTCTAGATTCCATAAATCATCCGACAATGGAAGGCCCAAAATTTTATAAACGAAATGGATACTACTATATTTTTGCACCGGCCGGGGGAGTTAAACCGGGCTGGCAAGTTGTTTTGAGATCCAAAAAAGTTTATGGACCTTATGATGATAAAATTGTTTTGGAACAGGGGAGTACAAATATTAATGGTCCGCATCAAGGCGGGTGGGTTGATGATCAAAATGGAAAGTCATGGTTTGTTCATTTTCAGGATAGAAATGCATACGGCAGAATTGTTCATCTAGAACCAATGAAGTGGGTGAATGACTGGCCGGAAATAGGCGAAGATTATGATAATAATGGAATAGGAGAGCCGGTTCCAGTTTATGAAAAAACTGAAGCCGGAAAATCATTCGCTTTAAAGGTTCCGGCAACAAACGATGAATTCGATTCAACTAAACTTGGGCTGCAATGGCAATGGGAGGGGAATTATGATCTCGATACAACAACTGGTAACTCAAAATGGATTTCATTAAATGCTAAAAAAGGCTGGTTAAGATTTTTTTCACAAGCCTTACCGGATTCAGCAAAAAATTTATGGGATACACCTTGTTTATTACTTCAAAAATTTCCCGCTCCTAAATTCTCTACAACCGTTGATTTAGATTTCTCTCCAAAATCTTTAGGAGAAAAAGCAGGTTTGTTAATTTTTGGATTGGATTATTCATTCATAGGTGTCACAAAAACAGAAAAAGGTTTAAACTTAATTCAGGCAGTTTGTACAGAAGCCGATAAAGGAAACGAAGAAAAAATAGTTAAAAGTATATCAATTCAAGAATCAAAAATATTTTTAAAAGTGGATGTGATTCCGGATTCCAATCATTCAGGATTTCCTATTTGTAAATACAGTTACAGCAAAGATGGAAAAAATTTCATTTCTTTTGGTGAGGATTTTATTGCACAGCCGGGCAAATGGATCGGCGCAAAAGTTGGGTTATTTTCAATTTCAGAAGCTTTTTCTAATGACCAGGGTTATACTGATTTTAACTGGATTCGATTTTCTGATTAGTAATTTTTTGTTCGAGGGCATTATTAATTGGTACTTACTTGACACAATGTTTTTTTTTTCGCAATTTAAAGACCGTTAAATGTATCGTTTACTTAAACGATAAAGTAGAAACTGAAATTGTGAGTCATTTGGCGAAGCTGTATTAAGTAATTTTTTATATTCATACAACGGAAGCATAAAAAAGAAGTAAATAACTTAATCACATAAATTAGATTAAAAAATGAAAACAAAAGAAGCAGTTAAAAATGGCAGCGGATTGAATAATAAAAATATCAAGAAATTTCTTGATAAGGATTTTTTATTCACGAATAAAACTGCTGAATACCTTTACTTCAACTATGCCGAAAAATTACCAATCATCGATTATCACAATCATCTCCCCGTAAAGGAAATTGCTGAAAATAAAAAGTTCGAAAGTATCACTCAAATTTGGTTATATGGCGACCATTATAAATGGAGAGCCATGAGGGCCAATGGTGTCGATGAAAAATATATTACAGGCAGTGCGAGTGATTGGGAAAAATTTTTAGCTTGGGCTAAAACTGTTCCTGATACACTTAGAAATCCGTTGTATCAGTGGACCCACATGGAATTAAAGAAACCATTTGGTATCGAAAATAAATTGTTGAACCAAAATACTGCCAAAGAAATTTATGATCATTGTAATGAACTTCTGCAGAAAGATGATTTCTCAACAAGAGGTTTGCTGAAGCAATTTAATGTTGAAGTTGTTTGTACAACGGATGATCCTTTAGATACACTCGAATACCACAAAAAAATTAAATCAGATAAGATTAATAAAAATGGTAAAGCTGATGGATTGAAAGTTTTTCCTGCCTTCAGGCCTGATAAAGGAATGGCCGTTGAAAATCTTTCAACATTTAATGAATGGGTTAAAAAATTACAAGAAATAACAAAAATCAATGTTGACAGTTTTGAAAAATATATTGAAGCTATCCGAAAACGTCATGATTATTTTCATGAAAATGGATGCAGGTTATCCGATCACGGATTAGAAACAGCTTACGCTGAAGAATATACTTCACAAGAAATTGAAAATATTTTCCAAAAGGTTCTATCTTCAAAAAAATTAAATCGTGAAGAAATTTTAAAATTCAAATCAGCTATGCTTTTTGAATTTGGCATAATGGATCAGGAAAAAAATTGGACTCAGCAATTTCATCTTGGAGCAATCAGAAATAATAATTCTAGAATGTTCGGAATTCTTGGTCCGGATACAGGTTATGATTCCATAGGTGATTTTGAAATTGCCATTCCACTTGCCAAATTATTAAATAGGTTAGATACAAATGATAAATTGGCAAAAACAATTATTTATAATCTTAATCCTGCTGATAATGAAATAATTGCCACAATGATTGGAAATTTTCAAGATGGCAGAATACCAGGTAAACTTCAATTCGGGAGCGGCTGGTGGTTCTTAGATCAAAAAGATGGAATAGAAAAACAAATAAACGCTCTGTCCAATATGGGCTTACTTTCTCGATTTGTGGGAATGTTAACTGATTCCAGAAGTTTTTTATCTTATTCAAGACATGAATATTTCAGGAGATTGCTTTGTAATATTATAGGTGAAGATATTGAAAAAGGCCTTTTGCCGAATGAGGAAGAACTAATTTCACCACTCATTAAAAATGTTTGTTACTTCAATGCGAAAAATTATTTTCAATTTGAATGATGTTATTTCAACTACATAATTAAAATTAATAAATAATTATTTTAATAAAAGTATTAGATAAGGAAGATAAGCTAGCGAAAAAATTTTTATAAGTGTTTACGAAAAATTAAAAGAGAGAATGAGAAGAGAGATTAAATGAGAAGAATTCTACCGACTTTTACTATACTCTTACTGATAATTTTATTCTATAGTCCCACATTTGCTCAGCAATTATCAAATCCGATTTCCAGGATTGAAAACAATTCCAATATTCCTAATAATGTTGCGGTTGTTGATAAAATAATTAATGTTGATTCGATCCCTACCATAACTACTTCCAATGTATCAAATATAACTCAATTTACAGCTACCAGCGGAGGTAATGTACTCTCCGATGGCGGTGCATCTGTAAGCTTAAGAGGAGTTTGTTGGAACACAACAGGCAACCCAACCATATCCGATAACAAAACTTTTGACGCGCGAGGTACCGGTGAGTTTACCAGTGAATTATCTGAACTTACACCTGAAACGATGTACTATGTCCGGGCATATGCAACTAACCCTTCCGGAACTGCATATGGACAAGAGGTTTCATTTCAAACGAAGGATACAGTTGGATTAGTTACTGCATTTCCCGGTGCTGAAGGATATGGAAAATATACAACAGGTGGTAGAGGTGGAACTGTGCTTTTAGTGACTAATCTAAATGATGATGGTCCAGGAAGTTTGCGAGATGCAATTAATAAAAATTTTCCAAGAATAATTGTATTTAAAGTTTCAGGTACAATCTTTCTTAAATCAACTCTATCAATCAAGTATGACGATGTAACTATAGCAGGACAAACTGCTCCCGGAGATGGAATTTGTTTAGCTGGTTATACGCTTACTTTTGATGCTGACAATATAATTATAAGGTTTATGCGTTCAAGGCATGGAGATCTAACTCCATCAGAAGATGATGCAATGAACGGAAGAAATCATAGTAATATAATTATTGATCATTGTTCTATGACATGGTCAATTGATGAATGTGCCAGCTTTTATGACAATGAAAATTTTACTATGCAGTGGTGTATTGCTGGTGAAAGTTTATTTCACTCAATTCATGAAAAAGGAAATCATGGGTATGGCGGAATAGAAGGCGGATGGGGCGCAACATTTCATCATAATTTGTACATAAATAATTCCAGTAGAAATCCCAGGTTTTGCGGTGCAAGATATCATCATTCTACAGCTGATTTGGAAGTTGTTGATTTTGTAAATAATGTAATTTACAACTGGGGTTTTAATAGTGTATACGGCGGTGAAATGGGCCAGCAAAATGTTAGGGCAAATTATTATAAACCTGGACCCGCAACTGGAGGCAGTGTAAGAAATCGTATTCTTAATCCGACACAGGACCCCGGAACTAGTTCTACGTGGGGTAAATTTTATGTTGCAGATAATTATGTTGAGGGTTATCCGAATACAACTGCAGATAATTGGACCACAGGAGTTCAGGGAGTTCCCCAATCGATAAAAGATACAATTAAAGTTGATCAGCCTTTCCCTATTGCACCGGTTACCACACAGCCTGCTGAAGCTGTACTTGAAACCGTGCTTGATAATGTAGGGGCAAATTATCCGAAACTTGATTCTGTTGATGCAAGATTAGTTCAAGAGGCACGAACTGGAGTGGCTACCTATGAAGGGATTTACAAAACAGTACATAATATTCCCAACTCATCTTTAATCTGCGGGATAATCGATTCACAAACTGATGTTGGCGGCTGGCCGGTATTAGAATCGACTACAGCACCGCCAGATTCTGACAATGATGGTATGCCTGATTCTTGGGAATTAGCTAATAGCTTAAATCCTTATGATTCATCCGATGCGAATACATATACTTCTGATGGATATACAATGATTGAAAAATATTTTAATAGCTTACCGCCGGCGAATTCAACATCTATTAACGATGAAAATCCAGCTATTCCAAACAAATTTATTGTTTATCAAAATTATCCGAATCCATTCAATCCTACTACAAAAATCGAGTATGCAATTCCCGTAAAATCTAATATTAAATTAGAAGTATACGATTTACTGGGTAGAAAAATATCCACTTTGTTTGAAGGCGAGCAGTCAGCGGGAAATCATACTTTCAGCTTTGATGGATCGAAATTAAGTTCAGGAGTTTATATTTATCGACTGACATCGGATTCTCAG
The DNA here is from genome assembly GCA_963731745.1 of uncultured Ignavibacteriales bacterium. GTDB lineage: Bacteria > Bacteroidota > Ignavibacteria > Ignavibacteriales > Ignavibacteriaceae > CAVSWT01. Next base: position 274,173 of record CAVSWT010000016.1, on the reverse strand, counting down.
ATGCTGTCAAAAAAAATGCTATTGTTAAAATAAAAAAATCAGAATCGTGTTTATAAAAATTAATTTTTTAATAAGAAAGGAGTTAGTATGAGAGATTGTTTACTTCTTCAATTTCTAAATCTCCGAATTAATTCAATGTATTCACCTCTTGTCACTTTTAATAAATTACATATTTAATAGTGGAGTTAAGATGAGTCGAAGGTTAAAAAAAATCTTTTGTTTGAGCATACTTCTAATATTGTTTTTAGGTGCTTCTGCAGCAGAAGTATTTGCACAAGGTAAGATTGTAGGTCATGTTAAAGACAAATCAACCGGAGAAGCATTAATTGGTGTAAATATCATCATCGTAGGTTCGAATTTAGGCGCTGCAACAGACTTAGAAGGCGATTATACTATCGTTAATGTTCCCGTTGGGCAATACACACTTAAAGCTTCTATGGTGGGCGCTACATCAGTTTCTCAACAGGGCGTTGTTGTTTCAACCGATCAAATTACACGCGTAGATTTTCAACTTGAACAGACCGCAATTCAAGGGGAAGAAGTAGTAGTAACTGCTCCTCGCGACGTTTTACATAAGGATGTGTCCAGCAGTCAAATTGTTGTTGATGCAAAACAGCTTGATGAAACTGCTGGTACTAGAACATTGCAGGACTTTTTAAATACTCAGGCCGGAATAACTGATGAATCATACCTGGAAATAAGAGGCGGGCGGCCTGGCGAAACCGGAACTATGGTTAACGGTTTAACATTTGTTAATGCAAGAGTTGGAAAATCAGAAGCATTTATTCCAACTAGTGCTATCGAACAGGTATCTTTAAAAGCCGGCGGAATGACTGCAGAATATGGAGAATTCCGTTCCGGACTTATTGGTGTAACAACTAAAACAGGCAGCGTAACAGGGTATCATGGATCTTTCAGTTTTTCTAAAAGCCCATCGCATCTTAAACGATTCGGGCCATCATTATTTGATCCAATGAATAATTATTTACGGCCACATCTTGATCCCAGTATTGCTTTTATAGGTGTAAGCGCTGCTGTTCAACAAGGAATTATATCAAGTTATGAAGCTCAGCAATTTGGGCAATATCCATCATTTGCCGGATGGAATAATTTAACTGGAAGAAATATTCCTGCTTCATGGACAAACAGTTTAAAACCAGGTGAAGAAATTACTCCGGTTGATTTATACTTATTTGATGCTTGGATGCATACAGTTGTTCCTGACTTCAATAAGTTAAATTCAACTATAAGAGATTTAAATGCACAAGGGTTAAATGTTGGTAATGAAGTTACTGACCAAAGCCTTATAAACTTATTTAAAAATCACGCTAACAAAGAAGATAAATACGGTGATTTTAACTTTGACGGCGGCTTCGGCGGGCCCGTTCCGTTTTTAAGTCAGCAGCTGGGCAATGCAACTTTTTATTTATCAAACATCACTTCTAGAACATCCTATATTCAACCGATGGAACTAGATTATGATTTACGAAGCGCTACTTTGTTGACATTAAAATCAAACATAACACAATCACTAACATTAAAACTTACCGGATTATATAGTTACCGTAAAGGTATGAATCCTGCTCGGGCAGCTGACAGTGAACCAGCAACTCTTTCTGGTGCAAATGATTTAAGCCCTTCAGGAGTTTCTAATGTTTACAGCGGGCTTGATAGAGGTGCTTTAATGCCTGAAAATAATTTACCACTTTTTGTTTCTTCAGGCGGTAACTATGGCCCTACTTATTACTGGTATAACACTATGCTGCAGCCTTGGGAAGAAAAAAATATTTTAACCGGCTTTGAATTAACTAATGCAATCAGTGCCTCAACTTTTTACGAAATTACTGGCAGCTATCAAAGAACGCGGGATAATATTAACCCGGATCTAAGCTCTCAACGAAGCAATAAGATATTGGGTTATATCGGTCCAATTCCGATTACTGAAATGCCTTACGGAAGAAATCAGCTTCCCGTTGGTCAAAGTGTAGATACTATCGGTGGATTTGTATTTGATCAGTATTTTCAAATTCCAGGACTGAGTGAAAGATTTGATAGTAAAGGCGGATCATATTATGATAATTCATTAACTCAGCAATTACGATTAAAATTTGATTTCGGCAGCCAGATTACTAAAGAACATTTTATTAAAGCTGGTGTAGAATATAATTCCGTAGCTCTTGATAATAATAGATGGTCATATTGGCCTAATCAAGGCCCTCTGAGTATGTATGAATATAATTTTAGTGTTTATCCGCGTAACCTCGGGGCATTCGTACAAGATCAAATTACTTTTGAAGATATGATCGCTACCATAGGTGTTCGTATGGATTATTATAGTTTCGGCAATTTGCAGTGGCCTACAGGAAATCCATGGGATGCTGATGCATTCGCTCCACCTAACTGGACACCAGTTGTCGATCCAAATGATTCTTCGAATACAACTTATTATCTTGATCTACTGCAAAATGGGCAATCATTAGTCTGGCAGCATTGGAATGAAATAAATGCTCAGTACATTGCTGATGGTAAATCACCATTCCTACAACCTGTTGCTACGCATTTAGTTTTCAGTCCAAGGTTTGGAATATCATTCCCGATAAGTGAGAACGCTAAATTTTATTTTAACTACGGACATTATAGAAGCATGCCTCCTTTAGCAGATATGCTTGCTTATGACTTTAGGTTTGATACTCAAAAGGGAGGAATTTATGAATTAGGAAATCCTAATCTAGCACCTTCCAAAACGATTCAATACGAGTTAGGAGTTGATTATAGCCTTGTTGATCAATATCTAATAAAAATCGCCGGATATTATAAAGATGTATCCGGTGATGTAAGAGCAATTACATTTCGTCCAAACAGTGGAACAGGTATTGGTGCTTACCGTTATAGGACAAATGATAGTTACAGAACAATTCAAGGATTAGAGCTACAAATAACCAAAAATGTTGGTGAAATTTTAACCGGCTGGTTAAATCTTCAATATACTTATGCAAGCGGCGGAGCTACCGGCAAAACTGATTTTTATGAAGATGCTTCAACTAATGCTACAACCGGTTTCTATTATGCTAATCCATCAAGACCTTATCCCGTCCCCGAAATCAGAGCGAATATAAACCTAAGATCACCTGACAGTTGGGGTTATATTTTAGGCGGCTGGAATTTAAGTGTGCTGCCGAATTGGCGAGACGGGAATAGATTTACTTTTAATCCACGAGGAACGGATGAAGGTTCCAGTAATTATTTCTACTGGCCGAACTTCTGGATGGTTAATTTAAAAGTTAGCAAGTCATTCGATGTTGGCTTATTAAGAGCAACCGCTTATCTAAACGTAAACAATGTATTTAATAGCAAACAATTCTTATATAATTACGCATTCTACGGTGGTAGTGGTTCTGCTTCGGGAACTGATTATGAATATTATATGAGATCATTACACTTAGCGGATTATCAAAGTTCTTACTATGATCCAATTCGCGATGAAACTGCCGGGGCATATTTGTATCCTGGCTATGTTTATACTCAAAATGTTACGGATGCGATGGGAATTTCACATTCCCCGGGTGAAAAGGTATCTGGCGAAGATAAAGTTGGAGATATGCATTCGTCTAGTAAACCCTGGATCAATAGCCCGAATGCTGATTTATTTAGTTATGGATATACAAGATCAGTTTGGTTGGGAATTAAGTTTGATTTTTAGTGACGGCTTAATTACCAAACACGTTTGCTAAAGGGCAAACATCGAATTACTAAAAAATTGGAGAAAAAATGAAGATCATTAAAAAAATTAATCAAACCCCGGTTATTCGAGCCGCTCTTCTGATTATTTTTATCTGTGCCGGTAATGTTTTCTCCCAAGCTCTGGTACGGGTTAATCGCTTGTGGGGGGAAGTTACAGAGAATGGCGGAAACAAAGGTGTGAACTACACTAACGGGGATTTAAATCTGTTTGCAGATTATAATGCATTTGGCTGCAGGTTCCAGGGTACTGAAGGATATTTCAGTGGATTCGTTTGTATTGCGACTGATAATTGGAACGGCAATCAAGCTGTATTTTCACCAATAGATAAATCACAGCCAAACGGAAAGGTTGTAAGTCCACTAACAAATTATGCGAGATATGCTGATCCTAATTATACGATTATTTCTGAAGGACAAACAACTACTCCGCCGGCAAATGATTTAGGAGGTGCGACTGTTGATCCTAGTAATTGTATTGGAACCAGCGATCAGACTATTAGCGTAACAAATAAATATCCTAATGGAGTTACGGTTCAAAGAAAGGTATTGGCATGGGGACAAAGGCTAGATAATAATTATTCAATAATTGACTTAACTTTTTCCAATGATACCAACATAACTTTTACAAACTTTTATGTATTTCTTCATAGCGGTGAATATCCTCTTGTAAAAGCAGATGGTAATAATCCTAGTGTTGCAGCAGTTGATCAATATGCTAACAGCAATACACCAAGAAAATGGTATCACTATTACGGAGCTAAAACTACGGACTCCCTTCGTGTTTACTACTTCTATTCATCCGATGACCCGGAAAATACGGGAGACCGAATAGGACAGCCGCTTACAGTACAGGGCGGCAGGCTGTTAGATTATAATTATACTTTTGTGGCAACACTACACGCATCAGCAGCGCCTTATAATCCATCAGGAACAATGGTAAATAATGTAGATCAGAATGATCAAAATGATATGAATCAGCCTACATTAACCACTGTTGCTAATATGCAGAACACTTTGAATCTCGGATTATTCAACAGTACTTATGATCCCACAGGTACAGATGCTTCCAATTACTATAAATTAATTGCTGGTATAAATTTAGTTGGCGATCAAATGACAGGAGCTGATGTTCGTCCTGGTAATCATGAGGTGAATGCAGATAATACAGGAAAAGTTGCCCCTGGCGGAGAAGCCGGAGTTTCACCGCTGGTTAATACTTTCGAAAGTATGATTACCTGCTATGGCCCTTATACGTTTGCACCAGGTCAAAAAATTAGAATAGTTACCGCAACAGGGATTGCAGGTATCAGCCGTGAAAAAGCTACAGAGGTTGGTGAAAAATGGTATGCAGATACTAAGAACGGGACTAACACTTTAACTGATCCGCCTAATTTACCAGATGCTGTTAAGGGATTTTATCCAGACAATTTTGCTTTCCCTGAAGGAGCAACAGAAACCGATAAGAAAAAAGATCGCTGGGTAAGTACAGGAATTGATTCAGTTCATTTAACTGTGAGTAAAGCTAAATGGAACTTTACGCACGATTATCAGGCCCCTGTAACTCCGCCTCCTCCTTCAGTGTTCACTATTTCGGGAACCGGTGAAGGAATTGTTTTGGATTGGTCAGATGCAGCTGCTGAAGCAATGCAGAATTTTGTTGGGTACAGGGTAATGAAGAAGCTTGGTAATACCGATACAACATATTATCAAGAAGTATTCAGGTCCGACACAACAAATGATAAAAATACTTCAACCTTTACCGACACAAAGGTAAGAGTAGGTGCGTTTTATTACTACTACGTTCAAGCAATAGCTAGAGTTCCTGCTGGTGATGCAAATGCATATCCCCGTGAAAGAGGAAGATTAATTTACAGCGGCAGGGTTTATTTCTACAATACTTCAGAAGTTAAAGGGCCATCATTTGTAAACAGCGAAGGAAATCTTGATAAAATTGCGATGGTGCCAAATCCATTTAATTGGAATGATCCATTATTAAGAAGTTACGGATTTAGTAATCCTAGTAATCTTCAGATAACTTTTTATGAATTACCGAAAAGGGTGACTATAAAAATATATACTGAATCTGGAAATCTTGTTAATACCATTGAACATGATCAGGACAGCGGATCAAACTCATGGAACATGACAAATCAGAATGGACAAACAATAGCTAGTGGCGTTTATGTTGTTTTATTTCAAACTCCGGATGGAGGAACGTCTTTTCAAAAACTGGTAGTAGTACGCTAATAATTAATAGGAGATTTACATAGATGAAACTTTTAACAAAAATTATTGCGTTTATTCTATCATTGGGCAGTTTGACTATGTTCGCTCAAGATATTAGTTCTCTTGGACAGGATGGAGCGAACGTAAAACAAACGGGACAAGCCTCGATGACTTTTCTGCAAGTAGGAGTCGTACCTAAAGCTGCGGCTATGGGCGACGCTTATACGGCAATGAGTAAAGGTGTGCAAAGCGTATTTTTTAACCCTGCCGGTTTAACAGAAATGGATTCGCACTTTGAAGCGTTTGTCTCTTCAACTCAATGGTTTGCAGATATAAAATATTTAGCGGGTGCTGTTGCATGGAACACTGATAATTATGGAGCATTTGCTTTGAGTTTTATTACGGTTGATTATGGGACCATTAAAGGAACAGCTTTTACTCCCGTTGGCGGCACTGGTCCAAATTATCTATTAACCGGCGATGTTTCAAACGTTGGTGCATATTCCATTGGATTGACATATGTAAAAGGCATAAGCTCAAAATTTTCAATTGGCGGAACTGTAAAATATGTAGGCCAGCAGTTAGGCCAATTAACAAATGCTAGCGGCAACACTTCAGATAATAATGCGAACAAATTGGCATTCGATATGGGAATAAAATATTTCCCGGGTATAAAATCATTACGACTTGGTATGTCCATAAGAAATTTTTCCACTTTTGTTCAATACCAAAGCTTCCAATCACCACTTCCGCTTGCTTTTTCAGTTGGATTAGGAATAAACTTAATGGATTTATTTAATGAAGAGATGTCAGAAAATCATCAGTTATTATTATCATCTGAATTTATTCATCCTAATGATTATACTGATAGAGTTAATACCGGGCTTGAGTACACATTTATGAATATGGTTTCAATAAGAACAGGCTACGAAACCAATCATGATATACTTAGCTGGTCAGGCGGTATTGGATTAGGAACATCCTTTGGCGGAACACGAATAGAAGTTGACTATTCTTATTCAAATTTAAAAGATTTTGATGGAGTAAATAGATTTGCTTTGAATATAGGATTTTAAAACTGAATTAAAATTAAAAATAAATTCGAAATTATTTTGCAACCTAACTATAATGGGGAACGAGATAATTAACTAATAATTCATTATTAATCTAACATGGAGGATACATGAGACAATTAACTACTTTGCTGATAATCATAGCATTATTTTTTTCAGCAAAGATTTTCGCACAAACAGAAGTTGAAGCACTATGGGATTTAAGTACTGACCCATATGTCGCAATAACAGGCGGCAGTAGTTTAGAGGGCGATTCTGCTTTTTGGGCTGCTCCTTTAACTTTAAAGGATTTTGATGGCGGCGCGCTTAGCGGACCTGCTTTAAGAGTATATGATAGTACTGGATGGGGCGGTGGAGTTGAAACCGGCCCTGTAGATGGAAGATATCTTCAGTTTCTAGCTAAACCGGCAAGTGGAAATTCATTACATATAGACAGCGTGGCATTCTGGTTAGCCTGCTACGGCACACATGGCGGATTGCATGCTGGAGTATATTGGGATGTAGATACAATGAATTTTGGTATGGGCCATTTATTAGATTATGATAGTGCTTCTTATGGCGATATCAAAGGATTGCCGGACGTTAGAGATGGGGCTTCAGGAGCTCCTCATGATACTAGCTTTGCAGTAAACACTAATGTTAGTGACGGCGGTGTTTTTGCACTTAGAGTTTATCCATGGTATAACGCAGGAAGTGCAAGTACATCAAAATATATAGTTATGTGGCTTGTCAGGATTTATGGTACTACAATGCCTACAACAGGTGTTGAAGATAATGGAAATCTGCCTAAGAAATTTGTATTAGAACAGAACTATCCAAATCCATTTAATCCAAATACAAATATTAGTTTCGATATGCCGAAAGAAAGCCATGTATCACTAAATGTGTACAATCTACTTGGTCAAAAAGTTGCAACAGTGGTAGATCAAGTTATGGGTGCTGGATCGCATAACGTTAACTTTAATGCTGCAAATTTAACTAGCGGTATTTATTTTTATCAGTTAAAAACGGATAACTTTACAAGTATCAAAAAAATGACTTTACTTAAATAACATTAAGTAAAAATATATTTGAGGCTGCAATAATATACTGTTGCAGCCTCACTTATTTATTATTAGAAAGTTACTCTCTTCATTGCTTCAGATACATTCCCGGCATTTAAAATAAAATTTTATCAAAGTGTTTAAAAATATTTTTATTAGGCGATTTTAAAAATAATATTCGACACGTACATTCTTAATTGAAATTTAATTCAGCTTCTGAATAAAAAAATATTAATATGAATAACTCAATTGAACTAATAGGGAGTTAAACATGAATCGTAATATGATTTATGGGATCAGACATGCCTTTTTCCTAATATTATTAATCATCCTTACACAATTTACATTTTCTCAATCCCGCAGCAGAATTGTTGGTACTATAAAAGATGCTGCTTCCGGTGAGCTGCTTATAGGCGCCAATGTAATTGTTGAAGGTACAGGCTTAGGGGCAGCTACTGATGTTAACGGTAAGTTTTTTATTGTTAACGTTCCTGTAGGGACTTACAATCTTAAAGCTTCAATGATAGGATATCAAACAAAAGTTATAACTGGAGTGATAGTTTCTGTTGACCGCGTAACTGAGCAAAATATCGAATTAAGCTCTGGAGTTATAGAATCAAAAACTGTTGTAGTTACTTCCAATCGGGATGAACTTCACAAGGAAGTTTCAAGTACACAGCTTATGGTTACAAATGCTGATATTGTTAATTCTTCAGGAATTAGGCAAATAAATAATTTTTTGGAAAAACTTCCTGGTGTGGGAGAAAATGATAACGGTTATCTAACTATCAGGGGCGGCAGTCCTGATCAAACGGGAACTTTTGTAGATGGACTTTCTTTTAATAATCAATCAAACGGGAATGCAAATACGTCAATACCATTAAGCGCTATTGAACAAGTATCATTAATGTCCGGCGGATATAATGCCGAATATGGCAATTTCCGTTCAGGCTTAATTAATATATCAACCAAAACCGGTACTATGGATGGATACCATGGAACAGTAGATATTTCAACCGATCAGTCGCATGTAAAAAGATTTGGCCAATCCTATTTTGATCCTCATAATGATTATTTGGTTTCATTTCTTGATCCTGCTGTAGCTTTCCAAGGCACTGAAAGCGCTTGGGCTGATGATGAATATATGAGAGGGCAGCATCCTTCATTTATTGGTTATGATGCAGAGGCTAAATCACGATCTATAACTATAACCTATCCCGATGCAACACCGCTGGATTTATATCTTCTATCTGCATGGATGTTTCGTGTAATTCCAGATTATCAGGGGCTTGCAAAATTAGGATATTCAGTTCCTGAAGATCAGAAAAAACTATTTGCTAATAGAGTCGGCAGGGAAAATTACAGCGATCAAAATATTGATTTTGGATTTGGAGGACCTATTCCATTTGTCAGTCGTGCCTTAGGCGATGCAACTTTTTATATTTCTAATAATACTAAGAAGCAGCATTACACAATGCCGGTTACTTTAGATAACGAATTTTCATCCACCACACTGCTTAAAATAAAATCTAATCCTGTTAGCAGCATGACGCTTACTTTAAACGGATTATGGGGCAGACAAATAGGAGTTACTCCTATTATTCCTGTAAACGGCGATGCACCGGATGCAAGTGATAGAGGCGGATTTATGCCGCTAAATAATATTAAATACAAATCTGATGACTTCGTTTATTCATATGACCCCAATTACTATCCTATACTAAATCAGACAACAGTAAAAACCGGGTTAACATTAAATCAGGCATTGAGTGACAAAACTTTTTATGAACTTGCTTTGGGCTATATGGTAATTAAAGATTATACACCAACGGGAGATAACAGAGATACAACCACAATCACTAACTTCGGACCTTTTTATGTTGATCAAACACCTTACGGCAAATCTCAATTTTCAAATGAGCAGTATAGTGCTTATTCGTTTACGCTTCCATGGGTACCCAGTATGACCTTTGGGCACCGTGAAGGAGATTTACATGATAATCAAAGGGAGTATCAGTATTCAGCTAAATTGAGTTTAACTTCTCAGGTTGATGAACACAATTATGTTAAAGCTGGAATTGAATATAATCTTATTCATTTAGATCATAAATACTGGGAAGCATGGAATAATAATTCCTATAATATTTATGAATATAATTATAACCGTAAACCAAGTCAGACAGGATTATTTGTTCAAGATCAATTAACTTACGGAAATATTATTGCTAATCTCGGAGTAAGATTTGACTACTATTACGGCGGCGGCGGGCTTTGGCCAGCCGATCCTTTTGCTTATGATGCGTATGCCCCTCAGGCTTTACCCGGAGGCGGTGCAAATGACAGCACTCTTTATGAATACCTTAATACAGGAAATTCATTTATTTGGGATGCATGGTATGCATACGACAAAGAGCATCCTGGTTTTTTACAAAAAGTTAAAAACTATTTCACTGTCAGTCCGCGTATAGGAATTTCTTTCCCTGTAACAGAAAATTCAAAATTTTATTTTAACTACGGACAGTTTAGATCTAATCCTCCTTATTACAGCATGTATCAGTTTAAATATAGATACACTAAAAATGGCTTGTATCAAATGTCAAATCCGAATATGGAGCCTCCCAGAACAACTTCATACGAAATTGGGGTCGCCTATAATTTTCTGCAGAATTATATAGCCAGAATTTCAGGCTATTATAAAGATGTCACAGGCCAATTTGGTAGAGTGGACTATGTTTCCGGACAAGCCGCTCATTCAACCTTGAACTATAGATCTTATTTAAATAATGAATATCAGGATGTTCAAGGTGTAGAAATTAATATATCCAAAAATGTAGGTGACTGGGTAACAGGCTGGTTAAATTTTGACTATGCGCTTACTAAAACAGGATATACTGGAGTACGAACGATTTCAGATATAGCTATTAATAATGCTCAATCAACTTTATATCAGGGAAGCGAATCAAGAACACTCCCAAGACCAAGTGTAAACGCAAATATTACATTTCGTTCACCTGAAAAATGGGGCCCGCAGCTTGGCGGTTTGGACTTATTCGGTAAATGGAATCTTACATTATTCGGCCAATGGAAATCAGGAAGTTATTTTACATGGAATCCTTTAAATGATCCGTTCACAAATAATAATTTGTCTTGGCCTGATTATTTTATGGTTGATCTTAAATTAAGCAAATCAATTAATTTCGGTTCAACAGTAGCAACTTTTTATTTAGATTGTTCTAATGTGTTAAATCTTAAAGTAAATCTTATGAGTAAAGGTTATGCTTTCCAGCATGAAAATAATGATAATGATGAACGGGATTACTTAGCTTCACTTCATCTTCCTATGTATGACTCACCAAAATATGATCAGCTAAGGAAAAGCAATCCGGGTGCATATTTACCTGGTAATGATAAAGTTGGTGATTTAAGATCAAGTGAAAAACCATACATAAATAATCCTAACTATTCGTTTTTCTTATTCGACCAGCCAAGAGATATTTGGTTCGGTTTAAAAGTTGATTTTTAAGAAACAGAAATTGGAGCTTTAATATGCTTAATTGGAAGTGTAAATTATTTAATAATCTGATTATGAAAATCAGTTTAGGCATAGCATTACTTTTATTTGCTTATACAAATATTTATGCTCAAACACCACTCGAATCGGAAACTGCAGTAATGAAATTGGGACATATTTGGTATGGCGTTACAGCAAACGGCTACAGATCTAATTTTGATTACACGAACGGTTATTTCCCCAATGATTTTGATATTATGGCAAACAGGGGTCAATATGCAGAGGGCTTTACTGGTGCGGGTGTGATAATAACTGCTCTGCATTGGTTTAATCCTTTTGTGGATTCTGTTATGCCTGTTGCACAATACAGCTATACCAGTGAGCTTGATCCTGCTTGGGGAAATGGGAAGGTAGTTGTCCCATTAACAAATTATTTAAGGTATGGTTTCCCGAAACAAATTGTGAATTTTAAGGAAGTTGAATTAGAAAATTTTGCAACGGTTGATCCGTCATACAGCGAGTTTCAAAATCATACGTTTGATCAAATATGTGAAGTAACAGATTCAACAATACTTGGAGTAAATGTAAAACGGAAATTATTAGCCTGGTCGCAGTCATTTAATGATGATTACATAATTACCGATTTAACTTTCACAAATGAAAGCGCTGTTACTTTGGACAGTGTTTTTATAAATATTCGTGAATCGAAAGATAATTTGCAGTACTCAAATGGAAATAATCCTGCACCAGGCGCAGCAGATAATTTTGATTTAAATGCGAATAACTGGCAGCATTATTACGGTGGGAGGCCTGGTGATTCGTTACGAATCTTTTATGAATATAGTGCGGATAATCCTCAAAAAGCGGGTGATGATATGGGTGCGCCTGCAACAACACAACGCGGCAGACTTTTAGATCCAAATATGACATACTTTTCCATTCTACATGCATCACAAGCTCCGTATACTGATGCAGCCCAGGATATTGACGATCCTTTACAGCCAAAGGTAACTTACTCGGGTGCTCCAACAGCATTCCCTAAAAATGTGGATGATGTTTATAATAGCAGTAATTACTTTGTTATTCGAGGCGAATATTCTGATCAATATCCTATGCAAAATGCAATTCCCAATACTCATCACGAAGAAAACTCTGACGAATTTGGAGTTGCAGAAAATTCCAGTGTTCCTTCGGCTTTACAACAGCATGAGGCTTATCGATATGTTAGTTTCGGCCCCTACGATATAATGCCCGGGCAAAAAATTCACATTGTATATGCGAGTGGCTATACAGGAATAGGATTTAAAAAAGGACAAGAGATTGGGGAAAAATGGCTTAACGGTACGCTGAAAGATCCTCCCAATATGCCGGACCCAAATACCGGATGGCTGCCAAGTAATTTTAAATTTCCAGCATCCGCAACTGAAGTTGATAAAAGTAAAGACAGATGGATAAGCATGGGAATTGATTCCGTTATGTTAAGTGCATACAGGGCAAAATGGAATTATAATCATAACTACAATATTCCACAGGCTCCTCCTCCGCCCGCCACTGCATCAATTACAGGTTTTGGCGATGGAGTTCAAATTGAATGGACCGATCCAGGCGCAGAAAGCATGCCCAATTTTGCCGGTTATTTAGTTATGGCAAGAATCTCAAATGCAGATACAATCTTTTACAGCCCCGTTTATAATTCTGATGCCACGGATAAAGGCGAATCTCATTCCATTAAAATTACGGACGTACTGTTTGGAGCTCAGTATTATTTTTACATTCAAGCCAAAGTTAGAATTGCAGAAGATGATATTAATGCTGATCCAACCACAAGAGGCAAAATTATGTACAGCAGCAGGCTATTATATCCTGATATAAATTTTGTTCAGCCCCCGCACTTTTCGCAGGAAGACATGTCAAAAATTAGAATTGTTCCGAATCCTTATAACATTAAAGATCCGCTTTTAATTACTTATGGATTTACAGATCAGAGAAATATTACTTTTTATAATCTGCCTTCATTCTGTACAATTTCAATTTATTCTGAAAATGGAGATTTAGTTCAAACTATAGAGCATGATAATCCCTTAGGAACCGGCTCTGAACCGTGGAATATGTTAACCTCAAGTCAGCAGGTAATAAACAGCGGAGTTTACATTGCAGTATTCAAGAAACCGAGCGGCGAAATATCTTATCAAAAATTCGTAGTCGTACGATAAATCGAAAGGAGATAAAATGCAATTAATAATAAAAAAATTAATCCTTTTGATTGCCGCTATATTTTGTTTTACCGGAATTGGTATCAGTCAAGTAGGATTAGATAAACTTGCACAAAGTACAATGAATTTTCAGTTAGTCAGCACTTCTCCTATAGCTAGTTCGATGGGAGATGCCTTTTATGCGGTTGGAACTGGAGCAGAAAGTATTTTTTATAACCCTGCAGGTTTAGCAGCATCTGAAAATGATTTTAATGTTATTGTGAATTATACTCAATGGATTGCTGACATAAACTATCTTTCCGGAGCAGCTTCCTGGAAAATAGGCAACTATGGAAGTGTTGGGATAAGTTTATTGTCAGTTAATTATGGAACTATTTACGGAACAAGTTTGGATCCAAATAAGGGAAGCGGGTTGGGTTATATTGATAATGGTACATTATCAAACGTTGGTGCTTACTCTTTTGGAATAAGTTATGCAAAAGCAGTAAGTGATCAATTTTCAATTGGGGGCAATATAAGAATTGCCGGTCAAAATTTAGGTGAAAATACATTTATTGATGGTACTACTTCTACTAACAACGCAAAAAAAATAGTTTTTGACGCAGGCGTAGAATATTACACAGGATTTAAAAATTTTAGATTTGGAATGGCAATAAGAAATTTCTCTTCAAATATAGTTCGAGAAGCAATCTATGAACAACTGCCCTTAACTTTTACAGTAGGTACTGCAATCGATTTGATGGATTTTGTTAATCCTTCGCATTCTAATAGTGACGCTCTTACACTTGCTGTAGATTTTTTGCATTCCAATAATTATTCTGAAAGATTTAACATCGGGGGTGAGTATAAATTTTTAGGAATGATTGCACTTCGCGGCGGTTATCAAACCAATAGAGATCTTGCTAGCTGGTCTGCGGGAATTGGAGTTAATAAAAACATCAGCGGCAGTGAAGTTAATGTAAATTATTCATTTTCCAAGATGGATGTCTTTTAAAGATATCAGCAGAATTTCAATTGGTTTTTCTTTTTAAGGTTTAGAAGATAAAGGTTATAATATTTTCTTTAGTTGCTTTCCTTAATAAATAATTTATCTTTTCACCATCAAAGGAGTCACATGAAAAAAACTACAATGTTTTTCCCGGTTGTTCTATTTCTTTTTTTACTGAGCAATGTAATTATTGCTCAAGATGCTGCTTCAGTCGTTTGGCCTTGCACGGACGCTTCAAGAGTGGATTTGAATGAAGCAACTTCACCAAGCGTGGCTGTCACTGTTGGAAATGTAAATGGTGCGAATGAAGCATCAGGCAGTGTTGATTGGCGAATTCGAAGTTATAGCGGTACTGCAAATGGTAGCGGTGCATATCAAAGATGGTGGCCAAACGATGGAGCAAATCCAATTTCATGGGGACCAGAGACCACTGAAGTCGCAGATCGTTATGTTGAATTTTCTCTTTCACCAAATTCAGGTTTTAATTTTTCGGTTGATAGCATTGATATAGATCTTTTAGGTGGTGGTACCGGTTCAATTAGAGCCAATATTTATTATTCTACTGATAACTTTGCAACCAAATCACAATTAAATCCCGAAGATCCTGCTGATGGAATTGCTTTAGGAAATAGTGGTTCATCTGACATAATGCATTTTGTTTATACGCCTGCACTTCAGGTGAATGATGGCGAAACTTTAAGTCTCAGAGTTTATCCCTGGTATGAAGGATCTGCATCTACATCAAAATATTTATATACTTCAGATGTAGGAGTTTTTGGAACAACAAGCGAAACTCCAGTCCCAGTTGAATTAACTTCTTTTTCAGCATCAGTGAATAAGAAAACTGTTGAATTAAAATGGTCGACTGCAACTGAAGTTGATAATAATGGTTTTGAAATTGAAAGAAGTTCAAATCAGGCCACCTGGAAGAAAATTGGATTTTTAAAAGGTAGTGGAACTACAACGCGAACTTCTACTTATTCTTATAAAGATGTTTCAGCCTTGAATGGGAAATTATATTATAGATTAAAGCAAGTTGATTTTAATGGTACTTTTAAATATTCAAAAGTTGTTGAAGTAAATTATGGCGTACCATCTAAATTTAACTTAACACAAAATTATCCAAATCCCTTTAACCCCTCCACTTCTATCAAATTTGATGTACCGGAAACAGCATTTGTGAATCTGACAATTTATAATGTGCTGGGTGCGGAAATAGCATCTCTGGTAAATGAAAAATTAGAACCTGGTGCATACACTAAAAATTTTAATGCCAGCGGATTAACAAGCGGTATTTATTTTTATCGTTTAACGGCAGGCAATTTAGTGATAACTAAAAAAATGTCTTTACTAAAATAATTTTATCGGGGATTGTTCAGTGATGAAATTTAAATTGAGCAGTCCCCATATCCTTTGGTTTTTACTTACCTAATTGAAGGTACGCAAAACTGACACTCTGAACGAAGTGAAGACTCTAAAGGCTTATAAGTTTGAACAATTTGAGATATTTCGCTCCTTACAATATTACCAGAACATTCATTTGCGTAATTTCAGTTACCTAATTTATTCGGATATTTGAACCAGTTTTATATTTTCTACACATACAATTTTATTATTCAAAAAAGTTTTATGAACATTTTATTGATTGCTACTTTATTAATTTTCTCGCCATTATTACTTGGGCAAACGAATAATAATATTAAAAATGAAATGGACATTTCCGGATTCTTTGACAGTGCACATCATTGGTACGATATAACCGATAACGCTCAAGCCTTTCTTCCTCTCCCGGATCAAAAAAGATACGATCCTTCTCAAGTAAAAGGAATTGCGGATAATATTTTATTGTATCAGCAAAAGAACGGCGGCTGGCCGAAAAATTATGATATGCTTGCCATCTTAACAGAAAAACAAAAAGCAATTATAAAAGAAGGAAGAGATTCGCTACATACTGGTTTTGATAACGGGGCTACTTATTCGCATGTGGAATATCTAGCAAAAGCTTTTACTCAACTCAATGATGAAAAATATAAAAATGCTTGCCTGCATGGAATTATATATATTTTAAACGCACAATATGCTAATGGCGGCTGGCCGCAGTTTTATCCTGATACGAGCGGTTACAGAAAATATATTACGTTTAATGATGATGCTATGGTAGGGATCATGAATGTCTTGCATCATATTGTTCAGCATAAACCATATTACTCATTTGTTGACAAGGATCTTCAAAAAAAAGTAAGAAAGGCTTTTGATAAAAGCATCGATTGCATTTTAAAATGCCAGATAGTCGAAAACGGAAAACCAACCGTTTGGTGCCAGCAGCATGATAACGTAGATTTTCATCCCCAGCATGCAAGAACTTTTGAACTGCCTTCAAAATGCGGAGAAGAAAGTACAGGAATAGTTTTGCTGTTAATGGATATTGAGCAACCAAGCACAAAAATAATTAACTCAGTAAAAAACGCAGTTGATTGGTTTAAGGAATCTGAAGTAATGGGTATTAGAGTTAAACGTATTCAAGCTCCTGAAATCAAATTTAAATATCGTAAATCTAATACTGATAAAATAGTAGTAAGCGATTCAACAGCTCCGCCGATATGGGCGCGTTTTTATTCCTTGAAAGATAACAAACCTTTTTTCACAGACCGTGACGGCATTCCGGTGGATTCACTTTCAGAGGTCGGAAGAGAAAGACGGGACGGATACACGTGGTACACTTACGAACCTCAAAAAGTTTTAGATGTATTTCCAACATGGTTAAGGAGAGTAGAATGAAAATAAAATTTATATTTGTTTTAATGGTAGTTTTAATATTCTTTGCTTTTTCAGGATTGATTATAAAAGATGAGATCAAAGGCAATGTTGTTTGCTTTGGTGATTCAATTACCTATGGTGCTTTGGTTGATGAACATAGCTGGGTTTATTATTTATCGAAAGAGCATAAAAATATTAATTTTGTAAATGCCGGACGAAGCGGCAGAAAGACTTCTGATAAAGAAGAACTCATTCCGGTTCTGAAAAAAAACCAGGCTGCTGATTATTTTTTAATTTTTCTTGGTGTAAATGATTTAAAAAACGGTAATGATAGTATGGTTAATACCTGTGTTGAAAACATGAAATGGATGGTAAATGAAATTAAAAAGACAAATGAAAAAACTAAAATTGTAATTTTAGCTCCTGTAGATATAAGTCTTGAAACTATGAATGAAATAAATATTGGTAAAAAATATAATGAGAACACAAAAAATTCTCTTGTTAAACTCGAAAAGAGATATAATGAATTAGCTAAGGAAGATTCTTTGGGATTTATATCTCTGCTAAATGCTGTGTCTCCTCAAAATTATGTAGATGGTGTTCATCCTGATACAACCGGCCAAAAACAAATTGCAGATGCTGTTTGGGAAGGTTTAAATAAACTTAACAATTAAATCTATTTTATGAAGAAAACATTCACTTTATTATTTATCGCAATAATTTTTGTTGGAATACAAAATATATTCCCACAAAATTTATTTGAAGGCAATGGCCTTCAATTAAAATTAGTTAATGGGCATTTAATTATTTCAACCTCCGAAAAAGAATTAGTAGATGTTGCATCTATTAATTTTAATTTCACGGCTCCGAAATCAATTTCAGTATTAAGCAATAATGAGAATGCAGCTAAATTGAAATTCGTATATCCCGGGGTTGCTGAGTATCAAGGTAGTGGGGAAGACTTGATTGATACAATTACAATATCAAAATTTGAAAATGGTTTAAGATTTTTTTGTGATTCAAAATGGTCAAAGAATATTACAATTCAGCTAAATGATTTGAACGAACATTATTTTGGTGTGCTTGAACCTCTTTATCCTAATAATGAAAAAAGTCCTGACTTAAGAGGAAAAGTAGTTGATGTTGATGTTCTTGGAGATGCAAATCAATATCATGAAAATTATGCTTCGGCGTGGTCAGCATTTTATATGAGCAGCGGCGGGTATGCTTCTTTTTTTGATTCATTTGCAAAAGGTCAATATAGATTTGCAATAAATGGAACAACCGAACTTTATCATCGAACCGGTAAGCTTGATTGGTATATTATATACGGAACAAGCGGAGATGAAATTCTTAAATCTTATTATTCGATAATTGGAAATCCAAAGTACATTCCTATTTGGGCATGCGGACCAATAATCTGGCGCGACGAAGATAAAAACGGGAAAAAAGATGTACTAGATGACGCGCAAAAAATGGCTGATATGAAAATTCCTTTAACAGCATTTATGGTTGACCGTCCTTATAGCAATGGTGCGCATGAATGGTCAAAGATGGATTTCAATGAAAAATTTTCTAATCCAAATGAATGGATTGGTGAGTTGAATAATAAATACAATGTGCAATTTTTAACCTGGGTTGGACCGCTTACATTAGCAGATAAAGATTTTCCGGGACTTCTACCGAACTTTAAAGGCTATATAGATTTATCTAATCCCGACGCAATAAAAGAATTTGAAAAACGTCTGAAAGAAAATTTGTATTCTGTAAATGTACGTGGACATAAAATGGATCGTGCTGATGAAGAATTTCCTGAATATGCAATGTGGTATGACAAAACTCCTTTTGCTGAACACAGAAATAAATATATTTATTTGTATGCAAAAGTTATCGATCAATTTTTAAAAGAAG
Organism: uncultured Ignavibacteriales bacterium; assembly: GCA_963731745.1. Taxonomy (GTDB): domain Bacteria; phylum Bacteroidota; class Ignavibacteria; order Ignavibacteriales; family Ignavibacteriaceae; genus CAVSWT01. The sequence continues at coordinate 254,710 of CAVSWT010000016.1, read as the reverse complement.
CTTATGGAAAAGATGAATTTAATTTTGCACGCGCAGCTTTTCACAGAACGCAGCCTTATTTAAGCGCCTTATGGGGAGGCGATTCCCGCTCAAGCTGGGATGGATTAGCTGGTAATATGGCTAACGCAATTCGCTGCGGATTTATGGGATTCCCTGTTTGGGGTTCAGATGTCGGCGGATATTTAGGCGGCTGGATTTCTGAAGACTTATATGCAAGATGGCTGCAGTTTGGAACATGGAGCGGAATGTTTGAAATTAAATTGGATCATTCAGGCGGAAAAGGAAAAGACAGGCCGCCTTGGAAGTATAGTGAAAAGCTTCAGGATATTTTTAGAGAAACTTGTGTGCAGAGAATGGAAATGCTGCCATATATTTATTCTGCTTCAAACACTTCATACAAAAATGGTGTGATGATGAAGCCATTAGCTTACGAATATTTTGATGATAAAAACACTTATGATATTTGGGATGAATATCTTTTTGGCAACGCATTTTTAGTCGCTCCAATTTATGATTCAACAAATTCTAGAAGTGTTTATTTACCAAAAGGAAAATGGTATGATTTCAATAATTTATTAAAAATTTATGCAGGTGGTAAATCAATTGATATCTCTCTCCCCATGGATAAAATTCCGGTCTTTGTAAAAAGTAATTCAATTTATGTCACTGGAAATATTTATCAAGGCAGTGATAAAATTTGGAATGATAATGTTAATGAAGAATTATCTATTCATCTTTTCCCTGGAGTTTCCGGTGAGAAAACGACTTATAATTATATTGATTTAAATGATTCTGATAAAGAAAAAATTATTTCGATGACAAACGAAAGTGGAAAAATATTTTTGAAAATTGATCCTTTAAAATCGAATTCTAGACTAAATATAAAATTAGAAACCGAACCTAAATCAGTTTCAATTAATGGTTCACGAGTAAAATATAATTGGGATGAGGATAAAGGAATAGTTGAAACTGATTTGAAAAAAGAAACTCAAGCTATTATTGAGGTTCTTGTTAAATAATAAAAAAATTTTCTAATGCTTAATACTTTTTTATTTCTATTTATATACTGTATCTGTTTATTTTCACAAGATAAAGACCATATAACTAAAAGCGAAAAAGATACTTCATACAACATTCAGAGTGTTGTTTCCAAAATGCACAAAAAGTTTCCGGATGCGAAGTTAATACAACCGAACCTTCCTAAAAATATTAAAGAAGAAAAAAATATTGTTTACGCTAAAATTGGTGAAAGAAAATTATACTTAGACATTTTTTATCCTGTGAAATCTCAGAAATTAATTCCTGGAATTGTACTCGTGCATGGAGGCGGATGGAGCTCCGGTGACAAGTCACTATTAGTTCCGATGGCAGAGCAGCTTGCAGTAAATGGTTTTGTAACCGCTGCAATAGAATATCGGCTTTCAACAGAAGCATTGTATCCAGCTGCGGTTTATGATATTAAATCTTCAATTAGATGGATGCGGGCAAATGCTTCTAAATTTAAAATCGATTCTAATCGCATTGCAATTTACGGCTGCTCAGCCGGAGGACATCTTGCTGCTTTAATCGGGACAACAAATGGAAATAAAAAATTTGAGGGCAATGAAGGAAATAATAATTATTCCAGCAGTGTACAAGCGGTTATAGATATAGATGGTGTACTGGATTATTTTGGAAAAGGTTCTGAAGAGCTGTATAAGAAATCCGGCAAGCCCAGTGCTGCTCATTTATGGTTCGGTGCTTCTCCAAAAGAAAATCCGGAAATATGGAAAGAGGCAAGTCCAATAAATCATGTTGATAAAAATACACCTCCAATACTTTTTATAAACAGCGGTCAGCCGCGTTTTCATGCGGGACGTGATGAAATGATTAAAAGATTGGATAGTTATAAAATTTATTCTGAAGTTCGTACGTTGGAAGGCACTATTCATACTTTCTGGTTTTTTGATCCCTGGTTTGAGAAAACATTTGATTATACTTTAAACTTTTTAAATAGAACTTTAAAAGGTCAAAAGTAAAAAATCAAAATTCAAAAGCGCTGTTTAAATACTTTTCGATTATAAATTATTAAATGAAACAAAAATTATTCATTAAGAAAAATATGCTATTAATAATATTTCCTTTTCTATTTTTTACTAACCTTTATTCTCAATCAAGTCTCCAAGTAGAAGTAAACAATCACTTAAAAAATTTACCATTTAATAGTTTTCAAATTCATCTTCCTTCTTTTCAAAACAAAACTTTTAATATAAAAGATTTTGGCGCAATTGGTGACGGACATACAATGAATACTGATGCTTTCAAAAAAGCTATTAATAGCTGTTCCGAAGCGGGTGGTGGAAAAGTTATTGTTCCACCAGGTTTATGGCTTACCGGGCCAATTGAATTAAAAAGCAATATAAATTTTAATGTTGAAAGAGGTGCTTTGATTTTATTTAGTCCGGATCACAAAGATTATCCAATTATCAGCAGTCCAAGAGGGGGATATATTGTTGCTCCACCGGTTTATGGATTTAATCTGGAAAACATTGCTATTATTGGTGAAGGATTAATAGATGGAAATGGAACTACCTGGAGACCTCTTAAAAAATCTAAAGTTAATTCTTCGCTTTGGAAAAAGTTTGTAAATTCTGGCGGCGTGACAAATGATGATAATTCAATTTGGTATCCTTCAAAAGCTGCGCGTGATGGAATCGAAGAGCTTTCGCAAATGAAAAAAAATAAGAACGATATTACCACAGATGATTTACTTCTTTATAGAGATGCGCTTCGTCCAAGATTAGTTTCATTAATCAACTGTAAAAATATTTTAGTTGATGGAGTTACATTTCAGAATTCTCCAAGCTTTGCTTTTAATCCAATATATTGTGAAGACCTTGTTGTCAGAAACGTCAAAGTAAATAATGAATACTGGGCGCAGAATGGTGATGCGATTGATATCGGGATGTGTAAAAATGTTTTGGTTTACAATTGCACAATTACTGCCGGAGATGACGGTATTTGTATGAAATCCGGGAAATCAAAAACTCCTAATGAACCCGCTCTGCAAAATATTGTTATTGCTGATTGCGTTGTTTACCATGCCCATGGAGGATTCGTAACAGGCAGCGAAACATACGGAGGAATGCATAATATTTATGTGAACAATTGCGATTTCATTGGTGCTGATATTGGGCTTAGGTTTAAAAGTTCAAGAGGCAGAGGCGGATTGGTTGATAATATTTTCGTAAAAAATATTTATATGAAGGATATTATAAACGAAGCAATTTTATTTAATACTTATTATGAAAATTCCAAAGGAAATTTGAAAGCAGCTAAGGTAGATGAAAGAACACCAATTTTCAAAAATATTTTTATTGACAGCATTTATTGTGATGGTGCGGCAACAGCTGTCTCAGCAGACGGATTGCCTGAAATGCCGATACAAAATATAAAAATTACAAACTCATATATTTCTTCAAATAGAGGTTTCAAGTCAAAATATGCAAAAGGATTTAAGTTGGAAAATGTTGAGATTGTCCCACAATCGTCACCTGTATTTACATTGGATGAAAGTTCTGATTTTTCTTTAAATAAAATCAATTATCCGGCAAGCATAACTGAATTTATGAATGTCTCAGGTAAAGAATCTAAAGCAATATTAATTGAAAATACTTCAATCGCTGAAACGAGTCAGCAGATAAAACTAGCTGATGGTTTAGATAAAAATGTTATAACTGTTAAATAAAATTTGAGGGACAAGATTAAATATTCTCTTACACTTGGAAAAAAAGAAATAGGATTTCTATCAATAATTTTATTAATCGGTTTTAATTTATCTTTCTCTCAAAGCAGCAATCATAATTACAAATTAAAAGCGTTTGAAGAGTCTCCAATCGGCTTTGCATCAATTGATACATTAGGGAATCATGGAACAACAGGCGGGAATGGCGGCGACACAATTCAATTTACTGATCAAGCTTCTTTTCAAACATTTTTAGATGGACGAAGAGATGATAAGAATACCAAAAAATTTCCTCCTATAGTGATAATCATAGAAGATACAATTAAAGGCTCTGATCAATTAGTGGCAAAAGGAGTTTACGATTTAACCATCATCGGAATTAGAGCTAAAGTTTTATTTGATGGATTGGGATTGGCTATTACAAACAGTAGAAATATAATTGTGCGAAACATTGAATTCAGAAATAGTAAACCCGATTGCATTACAATTAATACAACAAGTTCAGGTTTCACTCATCACATTTGGGTAGACCATTGCACGTTTTCAGATTCACCTGAAATTGATCCTAACGGAAAAAATCATGACGGTTTGTTAGATATTTCTCATCGTTCAAGTTTCATTACGATTTCATGGAATCACTTTTATAATCATCGAAAAACTTGTCTGCTTGGATTTACAGACGGCAATTCTGAGGAAATGGGCCAATTAAAAACTACTTATCATCATAATTGGTTTGAAGGAACTTTTTCACGTCATCCGAGAGTCAGGCATACTGAATGTCATGTATACAATAATTACTATAATGGCAGCAAAGGGAATCCTTACGGAATAGATTATGGAATTGCTTCTACAGATGGTGCAAAGGTTTTAGTTGAGGGAAGTTATTTTGATAAAGTAAAAAATCCAACTAAAATTCAAGAAGGAAACTCGCCGCCCGGAGATTTACTAGAAAGAAATAATATTTTTGTTGAATGCGGAACGAGTGCTTCAACCAATATCGCATTTGATCCTTCTCAATATTACTCATATTCACTGGATAGTACAGCAGATATACCAACAATTGTAAAAGATGGAGCAGGTTCAGGAAAATTATATTTAACTACAAGCGTTAACAATTCTGAATTCTCAGAAAGTTTGCCTCGGTCATTCGAGCTAAAGCAAAATTATCCTAATCCTTTTAATCCAAGTACAACAATTGCATATCGGTTAAATAAAAATGAAAATGTTGAAATAAATGTTTATAACGCTAAAGGTCAGTTAATAAAAAATTTAGTAAACAAATATTTAAATGCAGGTGAATATAAATTAACATGGAATGGGAAAGATAATGAAGGCAATGCATCAGCGAGTGGAATCTATATTGTAAAAATGAGTTCAGATGATTATTCTGTTGCGGAAAAAATAGTCATGTTAAAATAAATATCTTCAGTTCAACAATATTCAAATATAGATGATAAAATTTATTGAAAGTTAAATTTGTTACTGTAATTAAAACAGAATCTTATTTTCTACTTATCTTAATTTGTTTGTCAAATTTAGTTTGCAGCACTTCAGAAAAGATCGATAGATATAATCTTGTTAACAGACATAATCCATTTAATAAAAAAGTTGATCCCTGGTCGCCGTTTACTGTTGGAAATGGAGGATTTGCTTTTACTGCTGATATAACCGGACTTCAAACTTTTCCGAATTACTATTATAAAAACGGTATTCCATTACAAATAATTTCAGATTGGTGCTGGCATACTTTCCCAAATCCAAATAACTATCAATTGGAAAACGCATTTAAAAATTATGATGTGCACGGTAGAAAAGTTGATTATCCAACAAACGCCAACAGTGAAGCGGGTAAATGGTTAAGAGAAAATCCGCAAAGGCAGCCGTTAGGACAAATTGGATTTGAATTTAAAAAAGATGATGGTACTGAATTGAAAGTAAATGATATAAAAAATATTTCTCAAAAACTTGATTTATGGCAAGGAAAAATTGAAAGTAATTTTCAAATTGACGGCAATGAAGTTAATGTGACGACCATTTGTAATCCAACAAAAGATAATATTACAGTAAGAGTAAATTCGTCATTAATCTCAAATGGTAATCTTAGTATTGCTTTAAAATTCCCTTATGGATATATCGATTCAATCAAAAATAATCCTCCTTACGACTGGAATAATCAAAATTCTCATATCACTAAATTAATTAAGAGTGAAAATAGTTCTGCAGTTCTTGAAAGGACAATAGATACTTCTGTTGATACAACTTTAACTGGGAAGTATTTTGTTTACGTTAACTGGACAGGCAATTTAAAATTTAAAAAAGAAGCAGATCATTATTACAAATTGGTATCTAATCAAAATGAAAATGAGTTTGAATTTTCTGTTGGCTTTTCAAAAAGTAAATTAAATGAAAGTATATCAGGCTTTGAGGGAACTGAATTAGCAAGTAAACATCATTGGAAAAAATTTTGGACTGATGGTGGTGCAATTGATTTTTCCGGAAGCACTGATCCAAGAGCAAATGAACTTGAAAGAAGAATTGTTCTTTCCCAATACTTAACAGCGACTCAATTTGCCGGAAATTTTCCTCCTCAAGAGTCAGGTTTAACATTAAATACTTGGTTCGGTAAACACAACACCGAAATGATTTGGTGGCATACGGCTCATTTTGCTTTATGGAATAGAGTTTCATTGCTTGAAAAAAATTTAAGCTGGTATATTAAAACGCTTCCCTATGCTGAAGCAACCGCTGCGCAGCAAGGGTTTGAAGGAGCAAGATGGTCAAAAATGGTCGGGCCTGATGGAAGAGAAAGTCCGGGTAACAATCCTTTCATAATTTGGAATGAACCGCATCCCATTTATTTAGCTGAGTTAATCTATAGAGTAAATCATAATAATAAGACTCTTGAAAAATATAAAGACCTTGTTTTTCAAACTGCTAAATTCTTGTCATCATATGCATATTTTGACTCAACAAAAAGTCATTATGTACTTGGACCTCCGGTTTGGCCGGTTCAGGAAATTTATGAACCGACTCGATCTCAGAATCCTTCCTTTGAACTTGCATATTGGAAATTTGCTTTAGAAACTGCACAAAAATGGCGTGAAAGATTGGGGATGAAAAGAAATAAGAAATGGGATGATATAATTAATAAAATTTCACCATTGCCAATTAAAGATGATCTCTATGTTGTTCTTGGTTCAATTCCGGATACATTTACAAATCCGGAAAGTGAAATTGATCATCCTTCAATGCTAATGACTATGGGATTTTTACCAGGAGAAATGGTTGATACAACAATTATGAAAAGAACTTTACAAAAAGTTATTGACACCTGGAACTGGAAAGGAAAAATTTGGGGCTGGGATTATCCAATGATGGCAATGACTGCAGCTCGTTTAAATGAACCTGAATTGGCCGTAGATATTTTATTAAAAGATGCACCGCATAATCATTATTTTAATAATGGCAATTGTCCGCAGACAGAAGATTTACCAGTTTACCTTCCGGCAAATAGTGCATTACTATCAGCTGTAGCATTAATGGCTGCTGGTTCAGATGAAACTGGTTTAATGGAACTTCCAGGATTTCCTAAAAATGGCGAGTGGAAAATAAAATTTGAAAACATTAACAAACTTCCATGAAAAGAATTTTCAATTAATCAATGAGGGTTTAAAATGAATAAGCAAAACAATATTGTGTTCAGAATTTTTACCAAAACCTTTTACATTTTCTTTGTACTTTTAATTTTCTCAGTTGTATCATTTGAGAGTAATTTCACTTGTGGGAAAGATAACAAAGAAAAATTAGTTACAGCCAAGGATAAAGGTTGGGAACAGGTTCCTGTAATACTAAAAAAAATTGTTGCTCCCAAGTTTCCTGATAAGCAATTCGATATAACCAAGTACGGTGCTGTTGCTGATGGCAAAACTTTATGCACCGAAGCATTTAAGAAAGCAATAGATGAATGCAGTAAAGCAGGCGGTGGAATGGTAATCGTTCCCAAAGGAGAATTTTTAACGGGAGCTATTCATTTAAAGAATAATGTTAATCTACATCTTGATGATGATGCTGTTGTAAAATTTAGCACAAATCCAAAAGATTATCTGCCGGTAGTTTATGCAAGATGGGAAGGTGTAGAATTAATGAATTACTCGCCTTTGATTTACGCATACAATCAATCAAACATCGCTGTTACCGGGAATGGTTTGTTGGATGGCCAAGCTGATAATGAGCATTGGTGGAATTGGACTGGGAGTAAAAAATTTGGATGGAGTGAAGGAATGCCAAGTCAACGTGACAGTACAAGTCGGCCAAGATTAATGAAACTTGGTGATGATAATGTACCGGTTAAAGAAAGAATTTTTGGTGAAGGATATTATTTAAGGCCAACCTTCGTAGAGTTTTATAAGTGTAAAAATATTTTGATTCAAGGTGTTCATTTAAAAGATTCTCCATTCTGGTTTTTGCATCCGGTATTAAGTAAAAATATTACAATCGATGGAATTACAACAAATAGCATTGGTCCAAATACAGATGGATGTGATCCGGAATCATGTACAGATGTTTGGATTAAGAACTGTGAATTCAATGATGGGGATGATTGTATTGCAATTAAATCCGGAAGAAATAATGATGGGAGAAGAGTTGATGTTCCAAGCACTAATTTTGTAATTCAAAATTGTAAAATGAAAGATGGGCACGGTGGTGTTGTTATCGGAAGTGAAATTACCGGCGGATGCTGGAATGTATTTGCTGAAGATTGCGAAATGGACAGTCCAAATTTAGAGAGAGCCTTGCGTATTAAATCAAATTCTAAAAGAGGCGGTGTTGTAAAAAACATTTATATGAGAAATGTAAAAGTTGGTGAAGTGAGAGAAGCAATTGTAAAACTCAATATGTACTATGATCCGCCGGAAGCCAAAGGTTATAATTTTTATCCTGAATTTGAAAATATTGTTGTTCAAAATGTTACTAGTAATAAAAGCAAATATGGATTATTTCTCGATGGACTAGAGGAATCGAATATTAAAAACATAACAATTGAAGATTGCAAATTTGATGGCGTCGAAGAGGGCAACCACATCAAATATACAAAAGGTTTGGAGTTTAACAATTTTTATATAAACGGGGAACTACAAAAAGAAAATAAGTAAAACAACCTCAGCTGGTTATTGACCCATCGTCAAAATTATTTCACTTAATAAAAACATAAGGTAATTCATTGAGTAAGTATTTAAAACTGACAATTATAATATTGTTTAATTCTATATTAATAAATGCCCAAATATTTGTTGCACCAGATGGGAATGATGCGAATCCGGGAACTATCGATAAACCATTGAAATCCATTTCCACAGCATTCGATAAAGCATATGAAGATAGCACGATTTATTTAAGAAGGGGAGTTTATGATTTAAATGCAACCCTAAAGCCGCCAAGGAATGGTTCTGAAGGAAAGTTTATTAAGCTTTGGGCTTATCCAAATGAAAAACCAATTTTGGATTTTTCAGGACAAAATTATAGTTCTTCAAGCAGAGGATTTAATTTATCGAGAGACTACTGGTACTTCAAAGGATTAACTATAATAAATGCGGGCGACAATGGAATTAATATTAGCGGCAATCATAATATAATTGAAAATTGCAGACTATATGGAAATAAGGATACCGGATTGCAAATATCCGGCGGCGGCGGATATAATTACGTACATAATTGCGATTCATACAATAATTATGATTCACAAACGCATGGAGAGAATGCAGATGGATTCGCTCCGAAATTAGATATTGGCCCAGGCAATGTTTTTAGAGGCTGCAGAGCTTGGGGCAATTCAGATGACGGATGGGATTTTTATGAATCTCAAAATGAAGTTATTCTCGATAGCTGCTGGTCATTTGCAAATGGATATAACATTTGGGGAGATACGAATTATCAGGGTGATGGCAATGGTTTTAAAGTCGGAGGGAATTATGTCCCGACTCATCATCTGGTTATGAATTGCGTTGCCTTTGATAATCGTGGAAAAGGGTTTGACCAAAACAATAATACAGCAGGTGTTACAATTCTGAATTGTACAGGCATCGGAAATAAAAATAAAAATTTTTCATTTCCGTCTATACCAAAAACTGGAGTTGACAGCCTGATTAATAATTTATCGTATAACGGTGCAAACTCTAATAGCCTTGAATCAAAATCAGTTCAAGTTACGAATAGTTGGAATGAGTTTACTGTCACAAATAATGATTTTCTAAGTCTTGATACAGCGCTTGCAAAAAATTATAGGAATGCAGACAGCAGTTTAAAAATGACTGATTTGTTTAGATTAAATACAAGTAGTTCGTTAGTCAATGCCGGAACTGATGTCGGTATTGCGTACGTTGGAACTGCTCCAGATATAGGAGCATTTGAATCAGATGTTACAAATTCTATATCATCAAACAATAATAGAATAAATGGATTCCAACTTGAACAAAATTATCCTAACCCTTTTAATCCTAGCACTATTATTTCTTGGCAGTCACAAAAAGGCGGCCGGCAGACATTAATTATATTTGATGAACTCGGCAATAACATTGTAACACTTATTGATGAATACAAACCCGCCGGCCATTATAAAATAAAATTTAATCCATCATCTTTTAACAAGAATCTAGTATCGGGGGTTTATTTCTACCGACTTACTTTGGGGAATCTGACTCTAGCTAAAAAAATGCTTTATATCAAATAACATTATTCATTATTTGTTTAGGAGGACTTGAGTATGAGAATTATTTTAATTTTTGCCATTCTATTTTCGATTACTGAATTATTTGGACAGCAAGTATCAGCGACCTGGCCTTTGACCGATCCAAATAATGGCGGGACTGGAATGTCACCGGTTGTTTCAGGAAATCTTAATGCGGATGACGAAATGTTGAATAATATGGAGTTGAATCAATACACTGGTTTAAATAATAGCCAAAGAATTCGTATTGCCGGCAATGCTTGGCCAGCAAATCAAACTACACAATTAGACACAGTGTTCACTCAATTTTCTGTATCTCCTCAAAACGGATTTAAGTTTACTGTTGATTCCATTGCATTAAATATTATTCAAATTAGTATTACAACTATGAAAGCGAATATTTATTATTCAACGGATTCAACATTTACTACTTCAACAATGATTGATTACGTAACCGGTGATACAAGTGCAAATCATTATTTAGATAGGGATACTTTTACTACTGTGCGAGCGGCAATAAATCAAGTCTTAAATCCAGGTGAAAAAATTTATTTAAGAATTTATCCTTGGGTGGATAATGATCCGGCAGTGAGGACGGGAAAGTATATTGGATTACAGGATGTTAAAATTTCGGGAGCAATTGAAAGTCTGCCCGTTCCCTCATCAGCAATGTGGCCTTTAACTGACCCTGGAGCAGGGGGAACCGGATTAAGTCCGGTAGTTACAGGAGGTGTTAAAGCTGAAGCTGAAGCTTTAATTAATACTGAAATTAATCAATACACAGGCCCGAATAGTAGTCAAAGAGTCAGAATTGCTGGAAATGCCTGGCCGGCAAATCAAACTACTCAACTGGATACGGTTTACATTCAATTTCAAGCGTCTCCCAAATTTGGCGGAACATTTAATGTTGATTCTATATCATTAGAATTGGGATCAATCAGCATTAATACGATGAAAGCAAACGTTTATTATTCCACTGATCCGAACTTTGCAACCTCTACGCAAATAACTTATGCTACCGGAGATACCAGCAATTATCTTCTTAGAGATTCTCTTTTTAATATCGGTACTTCACTAAGCGCCAATATAAATACCGGTGAAAGTATTTATATAAGAGTTTATCCTTGGGTTGACAGCGATCCTGCCGTTAGGACCGGCAAATATTTAGCAATTCAAAATGTTTTAGTAAGTGGTACTGCTGTTGGTGTAACAGCCGATCCTCCATCTGTGACAACTACAACGCCGACATTTGTTTCTACTACATTTGCAACAAGCGGTGGAAATATTTCTACAGATGGCGGTGCATCTGTTACAGCTCGAGGTGTAGTTTGGAATACAGATGGAATGCCCACCACTTCCGATTCCAAAACTGATGATGGTACAGGAGTTGGCTCTTTCATTAGTTATGTAAATGGTATGACACCAGGTGAAACGTATTACCTGCGTGCATATGCTACAAATGATGCCGGGACTGCTTATGGGAATGAGGTTAGTTTTACCACTTTAGATTCGACCACAGTCCCAATGCTTACAACAACTACACCAACAAACATATTAACGAAAACTGCTGAAAGCGGCGGCACGGTAACAGCATGGGGCGGCGATACAGTTATTGTACGGGGTGTTTGCTGGAATAATTCCGGTAATCCAATGGTTACTGATAATAAAACTGAAAATGGAAGCGGTATTGGATCGTATAAAAGTATATTATATGATTTAACTCCAAACACTACTTATTATGTTCGAGCTTATGCAACAAACAGCATAGGTACAGGTTATGGTGAGGTTGATACTTTTACAACTCAGTCTCCGGCACCGGCAATTACAAAAGTTGTAGCGGCTGATGGAAGCGGCGATTACACAACAGTTCAAGCCGCATTTGACGGCGTACCTGATTCCTATACAGGTCCATATACTATATTTGTAAAGAAAGGCACATATAAAGAAAAACTTTTGCTGGGTTCTAAAAAGGTAAATGTAATTTTAGTTGGTGAAGATCGCGACAGCACTATTCTTACTTATGATGATTATGCTGGTATTGCGGGCGGTACTTCCGGTTCTTATAGTGTCGGAATCGATGCTGCAGACTTCACTGCAAAAAATATAACATTTCAGAACACTGTAAAAAATGATCAAACTGTCAGCGGACAACAGGCTGTTGCTTTGAGATCGAACGGTGATAGACAAGCATTTTATAATTGCAACTTACTTGGTTATCAAGATACATATTATGCGTGGGGCGGAAGCGGAACCGGAAGAGTGTATATGAAAAACTGTTACATAGAAGGTTCAGTTGATTTCATTTTTGGAAGAGACATCGTTTTATTCGACAGCTGTCAATTGCATATAAACAGAAATCAATGTTCTATTACTGCTGCAAGCACAGATGCAGATTCTAAATTTGGATTTGTTTTTAAAGACTGCATTATTTCTTATGATTCAGTTGGTTTCGATGGAAATACAGTAAGTAAAATATATCTTGGGCGTGCATGGCAGGCTGAACCTCGCACAGTATTTATGAATACTTATGAACCTGATGTAATTGATTCTTTAGGCTGGAATCAGCAGCCAATCAATTCAGGCATTGTTCCCGCAGTTTATGGAGTTTATCAGGGATATGGACCTGGATATAATGAAGTTGGACATGCGCAAGGGATTGGAAGCATACTTAATAGTACCGAGGCAGCTGATTACACTTTGGAAAATATATTCTCAAAGAATTCAAATCCTGGCTTTGGATTTGATTGGATTCCGATTAACCCGATCACATCTGTTGACGAAGATTTTTCTTCGACCCAAATACCAGAAACATTTCAACTATATCAAAATTTCCCAAATCCATTTAACCCAACTACAAAAATTAGATTTGAACTTCCACAGCAAAGTGATGTTAAGCTCAAAGTATTTGATATACTTGGTAGGGAAGTTGCGACTTTGCTGAATGGTAAAAAAGCAGCCGGCAGATATGATGTTGATTTTAATGCATCAAACTTTGCTACCGGAGTATATATTTATCAGTTAGTGGCGGGCGATTTTATTACAACTAAAAAAATGATACTTCTTAAATAAAATAAAAAGTAAATAATATAATGGTAACTACTATTAAAAATCATTTAGTTAAGTGGTCGGCATTTCTGCTGATCACTTTACTTTCTATTAGTTGTCTGGGACAAGAAAATTTAACAGCTGAAAAACTTGTGCAAAATTTTCTAAAACTTCATCCGGATACAGTAGCATACGAATCTTCAAAAAGCCATAACTGGAATTATGAGCAGGGGTTAATTTTACAGGCTTTTTATGAAATGTGGAGGAAGTCTGGTGATCAAAAATATTTTAATTATATCAAAAAAAATATTGATTACTACGTCCAGGATAATGGTGACATCAAAACATATGATTTTAATAAACTAACTTTAGATAATATTGCACCTGGAAGGGCAGTCCTAAATGTTTATAATGAGACTAAAGAAACGAAATATAAAATAGCTGCAGATACATTAAGAAAACAATTAAGTATGCAGCCTCGAACAAGTAATGGCGGTTTTTGGCATAAGAAAGTTTATCCAAATCAAATGTGGCTTGACGGACTTTATATGGCAGAACCATTTTATGCTCAATATTCGGTTATGTTTGATGGAAATGATTCCCAAAAACTTTCAAAAGACTTTGACGATATTGCCAATCAATTCTTGCTGATTGAGAAGCACAATAAAGACAGCGTAACCGGGTTGTATTATCATGGCTGGGACGAAAGTAAAGAACAAAAATGGGCTGATCCCAAAACCGGAACTTCTCCGAATTTTTGGGGTAGAGCAATGGGCTGGTACATTATGGCACTAGTAGATGTGCTCGACTATGTCCCTAAAAATAATTCTCACAGAGAAAAATTAATTAATATTCTTCAAAATCTTTCCAAAAGTTTGCTTAAATTTAGAGATAATACAAAAAAACTTTGGTATCAAGTAATCGATAAAGGTAACGGGAAAGGTAATTACATCGAAGCTTCTGCTTCTACAATGTTTATTTATGCCTTTGCCAAAGGTGCTAATAAAAGTTATTTAGATAAAAAGTTTTTTAATATCGCAAAGGAATCTTTTGAAGCTGTAAAAAAATATTTAATAACTACTGATGAAAACGGTATTATACATCTCAATGACGTGGTTTCCGTTTCCGGACTTGGTGGAAGACCTTATCGTGATGGAAGCTTCGAATATTATATAAGTGAACCAAAAAGAGTAAATGATTTTAAAGGTTATGGTCCTTTAATATTAGCTGCCATTGAATTAGAAAAATAAAATGAATTAATAATAATTAATCAAATATATAAATGATGATGAAAAATAAATTCTCAATAAAATTTTTTATTCTATTATTCATAAGTGTAATCCTTACTGCATTTTTTAGAGGCCATGAAGAAGTAAAAGTATACATGATTGGTGATTCCACAATGGCTGATAAACCTCTTGCTGATAATCCGGAGAGAGGCTGGGGACAATTGTTCCCCGCATATTTCAATGACAAAGTTTTAATTGAAAATCATGCTGTTAATGGAAGAAGCACAAAAAGTTTTATAGATGAGGGTAAGTGGAAAACTGTATATCACAAACTTAAAAAAGGCGATTATGTATTTATTCAGTTTGGGCATAATGATGAGAAGGTAAAAGATTCCACCAGATATGCTGATCCTCATTCAACTTTTAAAACAAACCTTAAAAAGTTTGTTGATGAAAGTAAAGAGAAAGGTGCAATTCCAATTTTATTAACCCCGGTTAATAGAAGAAAATTTGATAAATCTGGAAAACTGGTTGATACACATGGCGATTATACCCAGGCGGTTAGAGAGGTGGCAAAGGAAGCAAAGGTTCCTTTAATCGATTTGTATAAAAGCAGCAAAAAGTTATTCAACCAGCTTGGTGAAGATAAAACAAAAAAAATATTTCTTTGGGTTCCGGCAAATAAATATACAAGGCTTCCGGAAGGCAAAGAGGACAATACTCATTTCAATCAGTATGGCGCATTTACAATTGCCGGCCTGGTTGTTGACGGCTTAAAAGAATCAGATATCGCTCTTAAAAAATACCTCTCAAATAAAATTTTATTCAATAAAGATTTAAATAAAGTAATTGGCCTGGATTATTATTTTAACAATGAATGGAAAAAAGATAAGGAAGGTAAAGAAAAAAGATTTCATTACATTTGGGAGGATACAACCAATTCAGGCTTTTCTGAATTAGGAAATACCTTAACTTATATGAATGCTGAATTAAGTGAGATTGATACCGCACCGACTCCGGATAATTTAAATAAACTAGATATTTATATAATTGTTGACCCCGATACTCCGGCAGAAACAAAAGATCCGCATTATATTGATCAGGCTTCAATTAATAATATTAAAAATTGGGTTAACAAAGGCGGTATCTTGGTTTTGATGGCTAATGATAGTGCTAATTGTGAATTTGAACATTTAAATAATTTATCCGAAGTATTTGGAATTCATTTCAACGGCGATAGCAAAAACAGAGTTACTGGAAATAAATTTGACATGGGTGCATTCGAAACATTTCCGGATCATCCCATATTTGAAACAGTATATAAAATTTATTTAAAAGAATTAAGTACATTAAAATTATCAGGCAAAGCATATCCTATTTTAAAATCAGACGGTAACACAATTATGGCAGGTTCTGAATATGGCAAAGGTTTTGTTTTTGCAGTGGGGGACCCATGGCTTTATAATGAATATTTTGATAATAGAAAATTACCCGCTGAGTTTCAGAATTATAAAGCAGGAAGAAATTTATTTCATTGGTTAATGTTGAAATCTAATAATCAAAAATAAAAGGAGATTTTATAAACATGAAGGTTGTGACATTTGGTGAAATAATGTTAAGGTTGTCTACTCCTGGCTTCAGTCGATTCGTGCAGACTAATTTATTTGATGTTAATTACGGCGGCGGCGAAGCAAATGTTGCTGTCTCTCTAGCTAATTATGGTTTTGATTCATACTTCATTTCAAAGCTGCCTAAACATGAGATCGGGCAATCTGCCGTAAATTCATTGAGGAAATATGGTGTTAGAGAAGATTATATTATTCGCGGCGGTGACAGGGTAGGAATTTATTTTTTGGAAACCGGCGCAAGTCAAAGAGCAAGCAAAGTTATTTATGATAGATCCGGGTCTGCTGTAACTACTTTAAAGGTGGACGAACTTGATTGGAATGAAGTATTCAAAGATGCTAAATGGTTTCACTGGACGGGTATTACCCCAGCATTAGGTAAAGATGCACAACAAACCTTAAAAGCCGCCTGCGATGCCGCTAAAAAACTTGGGGTTACAATTAGTGCTGATCTAAATTATCGAGCAAAACTTTGGACCACAAAAGAAGCTCAAGCAGTTATGATTCCGCTAATGGATTATGTAGATGTCTGCATTGCAAATGAAGAAGATGCTGAAAAAAGTTTAGGATTCAAAGCAGCCTCGACTAATGTTGAAGGAGCAGAATTAGATGAAAAAGGTTATTTCAATCTAGCCAAAGATTTAAAAGAAAAAATTCAATTTTAAAACAGTTGCAATAACTTTAAGAGAAAGTTATTCAGCTTCAAGAAACGGCTGGAGCGCTCTGCTTCACGATGATAAAGATTGTAAAGAACCTTACCGTTCAAGAATTTATGATGTGCAGATAATTGATAGAGTTGGAGGCGGAGATTCATTTGCCAGCGGATTAATTTATGGATTATTAAAATTGGAAGACACAAAACAAGCACTCGAATTTGCAACTGCGGCTTCTTGCTTAAAACAAACAATACCAGGCGATTTTAATCTTGTTTCGATTGATGAAGTTCAAAAACTTGCCAAAGGAAGCGGTTCGGGTAGAGTCGAGCGATAATTATTTCAATATTTAAATATTAATAAATTATCATGATGTACAAAAAAAGACCTATTAAGTTGGATGACCTTGCAAAAAAACTTAAAGTTTCTAAGGTAACTATCTCAAAAGCTTTAAGAGATCATCCTGATATTTCTCCGGCTACTAAAGCTAAAGTAAAAGATCTTGCAGAAAAATTAGGATATATGCCTAATTTGATGGCAAGAAATTTATCTTCAAGGCATTCAAATACAATAGGTCTTGTAATTCCGAAAATTGCTCATTTATTTTTTGCTTCTATTATCGAAGCAATTTATGATATCGCTTTTGAAAATAATTATGAAACGGTTCTGACTGTTTCTCAAGAACAGGAGCAAAGAGAAAAAAAGCACATATTGTCTTTACTGTCAATGCGTGTTGATGGTCTTATCGTTTCTATAACACAGGACTCTCAGGATCTAGGAATTTTTGAAAGAGTATTACATCAAGGTGCACCTATTGTTTTTATTGATAGAGTTCCTCCAATCGAGGGAATTTCCAGTGTTACTGTTGATGATAAAGGCGGTGCATATTCGGCAACTATGTATGCATTAAAGAAGGGCTATAAAAAAATAGCTCACATAGGCGGATTCCAGCATATTAATATTGGTAAAGCGCGTGAAGAGGGATTTCTTGAAGCAATGAATCAATTCGGCATGCCGGTTAATTCGAAGTGGATTGTTGAAGGCGGTTTCAGCGAAGAGGATGGCTACAAAGGATTTTTGAAAATATTTGATAAAAAAAATTTTCCGGAATATATTCTTGCAGCAACATATCCAGGAGCACTAGGAATCTATAATGCGGCCCAGGAACTTGGGATTAGAATTCCTGAGGACATTGAAGTTACATGTTTTGGGATAAATCCTTATAATATGTATATCCCTTCGGTTTTTAATTTCGTTGAACAGCCTGCCGTAGAACTAGGCCAGCAGGCTTTTAAATTATTAATACAAATGATTAAAGCGCCGAATAAATTTGAACCACAAAACATTGTACTCCCAACTCGCCTGCTTGTTAACACTGATAAAGGATTGATAACTGAAGTTGCATAATCGATATACATTTGATAATTTCTATTTACCTAAGATCCCTTAAAATTCAAATTTTTTTATAATCTAATCATTTATTTCTCATGAAGAATTTTTATCCTTTAGTATTGTTCTCTTTAATTTTTTGCTCAATTGCATTGGGATTTAATGCAGATTATGTTGTCTCTAAAAATGGAACGGGAGATTTTACATCCATTCAAGATGCTATAAACGCGATACCTTCTGATAATAATAATCAAGTTATCATATTTATAAAAAATGGTTTGTATAATGAAAAACTTTTTATTGAAAGAAATAATATTGTGTTAATTGGAGAAGATAAGGACAGCACGAGAATTGTTTATGCAGAGCTTAGAGAAAATTGGAGAAACAATCATCCTGATGATTACGGGGCAGCTGTTGTGAATATAAAAAATAACGTTTCAAATTTAATTTTGAAAAACTTAACTGTCTACAATGATTTCGGAAGATTGTATGGAAACACGGGGCATCAATTTGCCATAAGAGGCTCTATGGGTGTAACAAAAATAATAATAGACAATTGCAATATTATAGCAGACGGCGGTGATACTCTTAGTCTATGGAATACAGATGACGGAATGTATTACCATCGTAAATGTTATTTTGAAGGTTATGTAGACTATGTTTGCCCGAGAGGTTATTGCTTCGTAGATGATTGCAAATTTTTTGGCCACAATCTTTCAGCATCTATCTGGCATGATGGCAATGCGAATAAAGATCAAAAATTTGTTATAAAAAATTCTTTCTTTGATGGAGTTTCAAATTTTCCTTTAGGAAGATTTCATAAAGATTCTCAATTTTATTTGTTAGACTGTACCTTCTCAAAAAATATGGCTGATACTAATATTTATTTTTCAAAATCAAATCCCCCAAGAGAACTAAAATGGGGCAAAAGAGTTTATTATTATAATTGTAATAGCCTGGGAAATAATTTTCAATGGTTTGCAAACAATTTAAATGAAGCTAAAGGAAAACCGGAACCAAAAGATATCACCGTTCAGTGGACTTTTAATAATAAATGGGATCCTGTGGAAGAATTAAATTCATTAGATAAAAAATTAAACTCAAACAATAATAAGAAACTATAATATGTCTAAACAAGAAATTTTAAATAAAATTTTTGAATTGAAGGCTGTGGCAGTCGTTAGAATGTCTAACTCAGATAAGTTAAAAAAAGTTGTAGATGCAATTTATAAAGGCGGCGTATCTGCAATTGAAATAACTATGACGACTCCTGGTGCTTTGCAATCAATAGAAAGTTTATCCAAATTAATGGGTGAAGAGATATTGGTCGGTGTCGGTTCTGTAATAAACAAGCAGATGGCTTCCGATGCCATTAGCGCTGGAGCAAAGTTTGTTGTTTCACCAATCTTCAAAAAAGAAATTATTGATACTGCTCATCAACATGATGTTCCTGCAATGCCCGGATGTTTTACTCCAACTGAAATCCAAACAGCATTTGAAGCTGGTGCAGATGTCATAAAAGTTTTTCCCGCCGACGTTGTTGGCATGGCATTCTTTAAAGGAGTATTAGCGCCCCTTCCGCATTTAAAATTAATGCCTACTGGAGGTGTTAATCTAACAAACGCCGGGGATTGGATTATGGCTGGTGCCTGCGCTGTAGGAATCGGATCTGCATTACTAGATAAAAAAGCTATTGAAGCAGAAAATTATAGCCAGCTTACACAAAATGCTGTAACATTTGTTAATAGCATGAAGAATAAATAAATTAAAGAAACGAAGCTGCGATTCACAAAAGTTTAATTTGAAATTAATTATTCAATCATTATAAATAAGAGGGTCTAATGGCTAAAGAAGAAAAAATTATGGGATCAGCTTCAAAAGTTGGAAGATACAGATGGACAATTCTTGCTTTAGTATTCTACGCTACGTCGGTTAACTATTTTGATAGAAGTATTATTGGCGTACTTGCACCAACTCTTTCCAAGTTGTTTAATTGGACGAATACTGATTATGCAAATATTCAGATTGCCTTTAAAGCCGCTTACGCTATTGGCATGTTAACAATGGGTAGTATAATAGATAGGCTTGGCACTAAGAAAGGTTATACTTTATCAATTGGAATATGGAGTATTTTTGGAATGCTCCACGCTGCGGTTCGGCCAGCTTTTAGTGTAATAGGATTTTCCCTCGCAAGATTCGGACTTGGTTTTGGCGAGTCAGGCAATTTTCCTGCTGCAATAAAAACGGTTGGAGAATGGTTCCCTAAAAAAGAGAGGGCTTTAGCAACTGGAATATTTAATGCTGCCACAAGCATTGGAGCGATAACCGCACCATTCATTGTTGCCGCCATTGTTTCAGAAAATGGAGATAACTGGCAAATTCCGTTTCTTATTACAGGCGGATTAAGTTCACTGTGGGTTCTTTTATGGCTTCGTTTTTATAAGCGGCCTGAAGACCACCCAAAATTATCTAAAGAGGAATTGATATACATCCAATCTGATTCAGTTTTAGAGAACACCGAAAAACTGCCTTGGAGAAGTGTACTGCCTAAACGTCAAACCTGGGCATTTGGATTAGCTAAGGTAACAGATGCTGTTTGGTGGTTTTATCTGTTTTGGGGTGCTAAATTTTTATATGCACAATTTGGCGTTGACCTTAATAACATTGCGATCCCATTTTTTATAATGTATATAATGGCTGACGGCGGCAGCATATTAGGTGGTTATTTATCGGGTGCATTCATGAAGAAGGGATGGACAACAAACAAAGCTAGAAAAATAACTTTATTAATTTGTGCACTTATTATTCTCCCCGTAAGCTTTGTAGCGGTTACCGATAATGAGTGGATTGCAGTTTTTCTTATCGGTCTTGGCACAGCAGGCCATCAAGCTTGGTCAGCAAATATTTTCACACTTGTTTCAGATGTATTCCCTAAAAAAGCTACTGCATCCGTAGTTGGTATCGGCGGAATGATCGGGGCAGTGGCTGGAATGTTAGGTGATAAAATTCTTGGGACAGTTTTAGATCAAGCAAATAACAGTGGCTATTTTTGGGCCTTTTTAATCGCGGGCTCTATGTATTTAATTATCTTAGGAGGCGTTCATTTACTTATGCCTAATATGACTCCTCTGGATGAAAATTTAAATCCGGTTAGTAATTAAACTAACTTGATAATTATTTAAATGAATATTGTTATTTGTATTAAAATTAAATTCATAAAAGTTAATGAGGCAATAAGATGAAAAGTACAAACGTTAAGGGCGGTGAATTAGATTTTACTGATTTTAAGATTTCGAAAGAGAATGTTAAAGTATATGAAAAGTCTGTTAATGATTTAGATGGAACTGTATTGCTGTTGGGAAAGAAAAATTTTGAAAAATTTCTATATATCATTTCCAATGAGGAAAATGATATCTCTAAAAATTTCACCGGGCAAAAAATTTCGGATCATAATCTAGATCAATCATTATTAATTAAAGAATGTCCGACTACAAATGAAAATGCTAAAGCACTGCAGCAGTATTTTGAATTTACAAAACCAAAAGTTATAGGTCTGAATTATTCTTACGGCTTTGGAGATAGAATAGGTCTTGCAAATCCCGGGCATCTTAAAGCAATAAAAAACAGAAAGATTGGAGTTATACTTGCTCAGCAATCAATAAGAGAAATGACAAGAACCGAACGTAATCCGGATGATATTATGGGTGCGGCAATTTGGGCAGTGTTCCAGGAAAATTATGTTGAAGGTTTTGGGGCGGATGCAGATCACTTAAAAACCATTGAAGATATTGATAGATTGGTTGCAGCAGGATTTACCATGTTCACATTTGATCCGAGTGATCATGTTGTTCCGGGTGTAGAGAAAATGAGTGATAGTGATGTAGAAGAAAAAATTAAGAATCTGCCCTGGGACAAATACAATGAGACTTATGATCAATTGCTGAAACGATACGAAAACAAAGAAATAAAGATCAGCAGTTCATTTACAATTTCACCTTCTAAAAGAGAAATACTATCTGCTGTATTAAAATACTTTGGTGTGGTTCTTCAAGCGCAAAAAATGTATAAACATCTGGCTTCTATTGATAATTACGATTCTGAAGTTGAGATTTCGATTGATGAAACTGACACCGTAACTTCTCCTTTTGATCATTACTTTGTTGTTAATGAATTGACAAGAAAGGATGTGAAATTTGTTAGTCTTGCACCCAGATTTATCGGTGATTTTGAAAAAGGAATTGATTATAAAGGTGATTTAAATGTATTCAGAAAGGATTTTGATAAACATGCTGCAATAACAGAATATTTTGGTAACTATAAAATTAGTCTTCACTCCGGCAGCGATAAATTTAGTGTTTATGATATAATAGCAGAACATCAAAATATTGTTGATCATGTTAAAACTGCCGGGACAAGTTACCTTGAAGCAATTAAAGTTGTAGCAGCAAAGCAGCCTGATCTGTTTAGAAAGATACTTGATTATTGTGTCGGACTTTATGATCAGGAAAAGAAGACTTATCACGTGTCGGCTGATATTAAGAAAGTAAAACCAGCAAAAGAATATAAGGATAATGAATTAGTCGGACTTTTTGATGATCTGAATGTGAGACAAATACTTCACGTAACTTTTGGTAAAGTGCTCACCGATAGAGATTCAAATAATCAATATATTTTTAGAGAAGAAGTTTATAAATGTTTAAAGGCAAATGAAGAATTATATGATGAATTTTTGTATAATCACTTTAGAAAACATTTAGCTCCTTTTGAAAAAAATATTTAATCAATAAAAGGGAGTTAAAAACATGCAAGCTTTAGATTTATCTTCACTAAAAGGGAAAACATGCATAATAACCGGCGGAACCGGAGGAATAGGCTCAGCACTTGTTGATGCGGTGGCTAATGCCGGAGTAAACCTTGGTTTGATCAGCAGATCAAAAGAGAAAGTTGAAAGAAAAGCTGAAGAAGTAACAAAAAACTTTAATATAAAAGCTAAAGGATTTTCGGCTGATGTTAATGATAAAGAATCGCTTATAAAAATCAAATCAGACATTGTAAAAGAATTTAATGGTATCGATTTTTTAATAAATTGTGCCGGCGGGAATTTCCCTAAGGCAACGGCCTCCATTGAACACTTGGAAGAAAAGAATTTAGATAATCTTGAAGGTACATTTTTCGGCTTGGATTTAAATGATATTAAAAAAGTGATTGATGTAAATTTTATTGGGTCGTTGCTTCCGACTTTAGTCTTTTCAGATTTGATGGTGAAAAACAAATATGGATCGATAATAAATATTTCTTCAATGAGTGCATATAAACCGCTCACAAAAGTTGGAATATATTCCGCTGCAAAAGCATCAATAAATAATTTTACAATGTGGCTTGCCGTGCATTTTGCTCGGGTTAATGTAAGAGTTAATGCAATTGCTCCGGGATTCTTTCTCACCGACCAAAATAGATTTTTATTAACCGATGAAAAAACTGGTGAACTCACAGCAAGAGGAAAAAAAATTATTAGTCTTACTCCAATGCAGCGTTTTGGTGATCCTGAAGAATTGAAAGGGTTGGCACTTTTTCTTTTGTCGGATTCTGCAAAATTTATTACTGGTACAATTATTCCGGTTGACGGCGGTTTTAGCGCTTACTCTGGAGTTTAAAAATACAAAGACAATTCTCACAAAGAATTTCATTTATATTGAGGTGGTCTCTAAAAAACAAATATGAATAACTATTAAATAAAAATTAAATAATTAATATAGTAACGAATACAAAATAGGGAACGTTATGAGTACTGGATTAAATATTAAATCAGATGGTGCATTTGACTTAATCTCGTTAGGAGCTTTAGTCCATAGATTAGATCCCGGCACAATTCCATTTAGAAAAGCTCGTGAATGTTCAATACATGTTAGCGGCGGAGAATTTAATGTTGCTGCCAATTTGGCTGATGGATTTTTGATGAACACCGGAGTAGTGTCCGCAAAAGTTGATTATCCGATTGGTGATTTAATTGCGGAACGAGTTAGAGCAATGGGAGTAAAATCATTCTTTAAACACTTCAACCATAATGGCGTAAATGGTCCAAACATGGCTACAGTATACAGCGACCGTGGATTTGGAATGCGTGCACCGGTTGTTTTTTATAATCGATGCAACGAAGCTGCTGCTTTACTTAAGCCCGGAGATTTTGATTGGAAAGAAATATTTGGAAATGGAGTTAGATGGTTTCACAGCGGTGGAATCTTTGCTGCACTTTCTGAAACAACAGGCGAATTAATTGTAGAAGCAATGAAAGCTGCAAAAGCTGCTGGAGCAATTACAAGCTTTGATTTAAATTTTCGTGCAAAGCTTTGGAACATTTGGGGCGGCGAACAGAAGGCAGTTGAAGTAATTAAGAAAATTGTTGAACATGTGGACGTCCTAGTTGGAAATGAAGAAGACTTGCAAAAAGGTTTGGGAATTCCTGGTCCTGAAGTAACTTCAAAATCTAAATTAGATCCTTCAACGTTTTTTGGGATGATTGATAAAGTCACAGCAAAATATCCAAAAGTCAAAATTGTAGCAACCACATTGCGTGAAGTTCATGCAACTCATCATCATAGCTGGAGCGCAGTTGCATGGATCAATGGTAAAACTTATTCTGCTCCTACTGCAGAACTTAATGTTTTTGATAGAGTTGGTGGAGGCGATGGTTTTGCAAGCGGATTTATTTATGGCTTATTAAGTAATGAAAAACCCGAAGAAGCGGTAAAACTTGGCTGGGCACATGGTGCTCTGCTTACAACTTATCCGGGTGATACAACAATGGCAACCATAGAAGAAGTTAAAGCCTTCGCGAAAGGCGGCTCGGCTCGTATCCAAAGATAGTTTCTCAATTGACAACTTGATTAAGGGAAATGTTAATGTTATTTAGCATTTCCCTTTATTTTAAAATTATATAAGTAATTGTTTGTAAATAAATTTTTTTCCTCATCAGCTTTTGTCTTAATCAATAAAGGAGTGAATTTTAGTATACAACCAATGCCTAACAAACTTTAGTTGAATAAATATTTTTAATCCTGAAAATAATTTAAACGCAATGCAATATTTTGTAAAAGAAAATGAAAGCGGTTTTTTAACAGACGATGAACTGAAAGAAGGAATATTTTCATCCCTTAATAAATTGGGAGTGAAGAAAAAAGTTTTAGCAATTCCTCCGGACATAACACGTTTTTATTCTTATTCCGGAGTTCTGACAAAATTTATTTATGACTACTATGGGAATGCTTTAACTGATGTCCTTCCCTCAATAGGAACCCATTTTGCAATGACTAATGAAGAAATTGGAAAGATGTACAAAGGCGTTCCGAGAGAATTATTCAGAGTCCATAATTGGAGAACTGATATTCTTACGTTGGGAGAAGTGCCTGCCAAATTCGTAAACGAGGTATCAGAAGGCAAAGTAAACTATGCCTGGCCAGCACAAGTGAACAAACTCCTGGTGGAAGGCAACTATGATTTAATTTTATCTGTCGGACAAGTTGTTCCACATGAAGTTGTAGGTATGGCTAATTATAATAAAAATATTTTTGTCGGAACGGGCGGCGTTGAGGGAATAAATAAAAGTCATTACATCGGTGCTGTGTATGGAATGGAAAGAATGATGGGAAGAGCCGATACGCCGGTTAGAAAAGTTCTTAATTATGCATCAGATCATTTTGCAAACCATCTGCCGATTTTATATGTATTGACTGTAGTGGGAAAAGGCGAAAATGGGAAAATGGTTCCTAAAGGATTGTATATAGGAGACGATTTTGAAACATTTAAAAAAGCATCCGACTTGTCGCTAAAAGTTAATTTTAAAATGCTTAACCAACCTCTGAAGAAAGTTGTTGTTTATCTTGAACCTCAGGAATTTAAAAGCACATGGCTTGGCAATAAAGCTGTGTATAGAACCCGGATGGCCATTGATGACGATGGAGAATTAATAATATTGGCTCCCGGGTTAAAAGAATTTGGTGAAGATAAAACTATAGATAAATTAATCAGAAAATACGGTTACCAAACTACACCAGAAATTTTAAAATTCGTTGATGAAAATGAAGATCTTCGTCAAAACTTAGGTGCAGCTGCGCATTTGATTCATGGATCGTCTGAAAAAAGATTTTCAATAACTTACTGTCCGGGTTATCTAACTCAGCAAGAAATTGAAAGTGTTAATTATAAGTATGCGGATTTGAATGTAATGATGCAAAAATATAATCCCGAAAAATTGGTTGATGGAATAAACATTATGCCTGGTGGTGAAGAGATTTTTTATATTTCAAATCCTGCGCTTGGACTTTGGGCTTATAAAGAAAAATTTAAAGATTAAATTTCTAAATGAATAAGAAAATAAAAATAGTTGCAGATAATAAAATTCCTTTTTTAAAAGGCGTTTTTGAAGATACTGCTGAAATAGAATATTTAAATCCTTCTGATATTACTCATGAAACAGTTAAATATGCTGATGCACTAATTATCCGAACCCGTACAAATTGCAATGCAGCTTTACTTGACAATACTAACGTTAAGTATATTGCAACCGCAACAATAGGGTTCGATCATATAGATACCGAATATTGTAATCAACAAAATATTAAATGGATTAATGCACCCGGGTGTAACTCGAATTCTGTTAAACAATACATTGCTTCTGCGCTGCTAATTGTTGCCTGCAAAAAAAATATTAACCTGTCTGAAAAAACAATTGGAATTGTTGGTGTTGGAAATGTTGGAAGCAAAGTAGCAAGCGTCGCACAAAATTTTGGAATGAAAGTTTTATTGAACGATCCGCCGCGAGAAAGAAGTGAAGGTAAAAATACTTTTGTGGGCATTGAAAAAATAATTTCTGAGAGTGATTTTATTTCTTTTCATGTCCCTTTAATTAAAGATGGAATAGATAAAACATATCACATGGCAGATGAATCATTCTTTAAAAGTCTTAAAAAGAATGTTATTTTATTCAATACATCTAGAGGGCCGGTTGTGAATAATTCTGCTTTAAAGGATGCAATCACTGAGGGCAGAATGAATGCAGCTTTACTTGATGTTTGGGAAAACGAACCAAATATTGATATTGAGCTGTTAAATAAAGTTGACATTGCAACTCCTCATATTGCCGGTTATTCAGCTGATGGAAAAGCAAATGGAACCGCAGTAAGTGTTAGAGGTGTTTCTGAATATTTCAATTTAAATATTGATAAATGCTGGTATCCAAAAGAAATTCCTTCACCAAAAAATTTAAAGGAAATTACAATTGATTGTAAAGATAAAACTCAACAGCAGATATTTAGTGAAGCTGTTTTATACACTTATGATATTTTAAGTGATGATAAAACTTTACGCGGCTCAGTACAAACTTTTGAAAAGCAAAGAGGAAATTATCCGGTTAGAAGAGAATTTAATTATTATACTTTGGAATTAAAAAACTGCAATCAAGAAATAGAAAAAAAATTATCTGATCTTGGTTTCAAAATAAAAACATAATCAAAAAAATAAAATAAAATTTAAGGGTGAATAAAATGACAAAACTTGCAGATATTGGACTTGTAGGATTAGCCGTCATGGGCGAAAACCTGGTATTGAATATGGAAAGCCATGGATTTACAGTTGCTGTTTATAATAGGACAGTTGAAAAGGTAAATAAGTTTGTTACAGGAAGAGGGAAAGATAAAAAAATTATAGGCACTGCTTCAATTGAAGAGTTAGTTAAAAGTATAAAGAAGCCTAGAAAAATTATGCTAATGGTTAAAGCAGGAAAACCTGTCGATGATTTTATTGAATTGTTAATCCCTCATCTTGATAAAGGTGATATAATTATTGACGGCGGTAATTCACATTTTCCGGATACAATCAGAAGAACAAAATATCTAGAAGAAAAAGGATTTAGATATATCGGAACAGGAGTTTCAGGCGGTGAAGAAGGAGCTTTGAAAGGTCCATCAATTATGCCTGGCGGTTCCCCCGATGCTTGGGAACATGTTAAACCAATTTTTCAATCTATAGCTGCTAAAGTGGAAGACGGAACTCCATGCTGCGATTGGGTTGGCGAAAACGGTGCCGGACATTTTGTTAAGATGGTGCATAACGGAATTGAATACGGCGACATGCAATTAATTTGCGAAGCTTATCAGATTATGAAAGATCTTTTAGGTATGAACTATGATGAAATGCATCAGGTATTTAAAGAATGGAATGAGGGTGAATTGGACAGTTATCTAATTGAAATCACTAGAGACATACTTGCATTTAAAGATGAGGATGGTCAGCCGCTGGTTGAAAAAATTCTTGATACAGCCGGACAAAAAGGAACAGGCAAATGGACGGTGCTGGCTTCTTTAGATGAAGGTGCGCCTTTAACATTAATTGGTGAAGCTGTTTACGGCAGAACTTTATCATCGTTAAAAGATGACAGAGTTGAAGCTTCAAAAGTTTTATCCGGGCCGAAGCCTAATTTTGACGGCGACAAAAAACAATTTGTTGATGATTTAATGAAAGCATTATATGCTTCTAAAATTGTTTCTTATGCACAAGGCTATACTTTGTTGAGAAACGCTGCTAAAGAATATAAATGGAATTTGAATTATGGCGGCATTGCTTTAATGTGGCGAGGCGGATGCATTATTCGTTCCATCTTCCTGGGAAAAATTAAAGAAGCGTTTGATAAGAATCCAAATCTTTCAAACCTGCTGCTTGATCCATTCTTCAAAGATAAAATTGAATCTTCTCAAGATTCATGGAGAAGAGTAATTTCAACCGCAGTATTAAATGGCATCTGGACTCCGGCACTTTCAACCGCCCTTAATTATTTTGATGGTTACAGAAATTCCCGTTTGCCTGCTAATTTATTACAAGCTCAAAGGGATTACTTCGGCGCGCACACTTATGAAAGAGTAGATAAAAAACGCGGCGAGTTTTTCCATACTAATTGGACAGGAAGAGGCGGCAAGACAGCTTCTTCAACTTATAATGTGTGATTTAGAAATCTAATTTTGTCAATTCGACCTTAGGGAGAAATCTATGGCGTTATAAATGTAAAAGATTTCTCTCAAAGATTTGTTCGAAATGACTTAACTTAATTCTTAAAAATTTAGTTAAGGAATAATTAAATGAAGTTATTATTAAAAGTTAATTTAATTTTCTTTTTATTGATTCTTATTGGCTGTGGGAAAAATGAAAAAGTCAATCAAGAAATTGTAGATAATTACCCGCTATCTTTTCAGGTTGAAGTATCTAATCCCTTAAATAAATTAAGAAAAGATGAAACTGTTGAACTGGATTTAAATTCGATCAAAGCAAAATATAATGATTTTAATCCCAAAGCATTTGTTGTTTTTAATGGGACTAATGAGCTTCCTAGCCAAACTGAAGATATAAACGGCGATAACATGCCGGATAGAATTTTATTTTTGACAAATTTAAATCCAAAAGAAAATCAGAATATTGTTATTAGATATTCTAAAGATGGCGACAAAACAAGAGATTATAAAAAAAGAACTCAAGCAGTATTAGGGGAGAAAGTTGATTACACTTTAGTAAAAGGTGAATATACAAAAGGAAAGTTTGAAAATGTTAAATCAGCCAAGATGCCGGCTGATCACATTGCACACGATGCATTGTATAGAATTGAAGGGCCTGGGTGGGAATCAGAATTAATAGCTTATAGATATTATCTTGATTCAAGAAATAGAAATGATCTATTTGGAAAAAAGAAACATGAATTAATTCTTCAAAAGGTTGGCGTAAATGATTTAGTTTCCAATAGCCAGGAATCATATACAAAGATGCTTGATTGGGGAATGGATATTTTTAAAGTCGGTGAATCGCTTGGCATCGGCTCAATTGGAATGTGGCGCAACAACAAAGTTGTAACAGTTGAGAAAACTGATAGTGTGATTGCTAAAATTGCTGTAAACGGACCAATAAGATCAGATGTATTTACAAAATATTACGGCTGGCAAATCAATAAAGATAAGTTTAATTTATTTTCGAACCTATCTATTTCTGCAGGCAGCAGATTAACTCATGCAAGTCTTGATTTGAATGGAGATAATCCGGAAATGTGTACCGGGCTTGCAAAGCATCCTGATACTGAATTTTTAAAGTCAGGTGACAAAACCGGATGGGATTACATCGCACTTTATGGCAAGCAGAGTTTGTCCGGAGATAATTTAGGAATAGCTGTATTTTATCAAAATTCTGATCTAATAAAATTGACAGATGATAAAGATAGCTATATAGTTGTGCTTAAACCTAGCAGCGGGAAGTTGGATTATTATTTTGCCGGGGCATGGGAAGCAGAGCCGGATGGAATAAAAAACAAAAAAGAATTTCAAGATTTTTTAGACAATACTATTAAAGAATTAAATTATCCAATCTCAGTTAATTTAAAATGATAAAAATTAAATAAGTAAATAGAAGAGGTATAAAATGGAAGTAAGATATTCACCAAATTTTGAGGGATTTAAAAAACTGGATACATCCGGGTTACGGAATGAATTTTTAGTTGATAAATTATTTCAACCGGGAAATGTTTATTTGGTTTATTCCGATGTTGATAGAGCCATTGTTGGCTCGGCCGTTCCAACAGATAAAGGATTAAAATTAGAAGCTAGTAAAAAAGAAATGTCTGCAGATTATTTTACTGAAAGAAGAGAAGTTGGAGTGATTAACATCGGAAAAGAAGGTTCAATTGTGGTTGATGGAAAAGAATATAAAATGGACCATAAAGATTCTCTTTACATAGGCAGAGGAACAAAGGATATAGAGTTTAAAAGCAAAGATAAAAGTCAACCGGCTCAATATTATTTTGTGAGTTATCCGGCGCATAAAGAATTTCCAACGACGCATGCAAAGTTTTCAGATGCTGAACAAGCTCATCTGGGAAGTTTAAAAGATTCAAATCATCGAACTATTCATAAATACATACATCCCAATGGAATAAAAAGTTCTCAGTTAGTTATGGGATTAACTGAACTTGAAGAAGGCAGCGTTTGGAATACAATGCCTGTTCATACTCATCAAAGAAGATCTGAGATTTATATGTATTTCAGTCTGGAAAATAATTCAGTTGTATTTCATTTCATGGGAAGTCCATCGGAAACCCGTCATATTGTAATAAGAGATAGGCAAGCGGTAATTTCTCCTAGCTGGTCATTCCATTCAGGTTCCGGCACTCAAAATTATTCATTTATTTGGGCGATGGGTGGTGAGAACCAGGCCTTTGATGATATGGATGCAGTTAAGATGGATGAATTAATGTAATATATAATCCCAATTTCTTTGAGAGATTGGTTTATGGCAATTATTAAAAAATTCTTTCTATAAAATGAGGTAAGAATGGTTTTAGATCAATTTAAATTAGACGGTAAAGTAGCTATAGTAACAGGTTCCAATCAGGGTATTGGACAAAAGTACGCTTTAGCTCTTGCTGAAGCAGGAGCTGATATTATTGGAGTCTCTTATATCGCAGACTTTGATGAAACGAGAAAAATGATTGAAAATACAGGAAGAAAAATAAAAACCTATCAGTCTGATTTTTCAGATAGAAAATCTCTCTATGATTTTATTAAACAAGTTAAATCAGATTTCTCTAAAATAGATATACTTGTTAATAATGCAGGTACAATTCTGCGAAACCCGATTTCTGAACATTCGGATGAATATTGGGATAAAGTTATCGAGGTAAATCTGTCTTCTCAATTTATATTAACAAGAGAAATTGGAAAGGATATGGTTAGCAGAGGATATGGGAAAATTGTTTTCATTGCATCGCTGCTTTCCTTCCAGGGTGGAATTTGGGTTCCCGGTTATGCCTCATCTAAAGGTGGCATAAAGCAATTAACAATGGCATTCGCAAATGAATGGGCATCAAAAGGTGTAACCGTTAATGCAATCGCTCCAGGTTATATAGCAACTGATAATACTAAAGCTCTTCGTGAAAACCCTGAACGCAACAAGGCTATCTTAGATAGAATTCCTGCGGGGAAATGGGGAACTCCGGAAGATTTAATGGGTACAGTTGTTTTCTTAAGTTCGGATGCATCTAATTATTTAAATGGAAGTGTTGTTACTGTTGATGGCGGATGGATGGGAAGATAAATTAAAATATTTTCCGCGTTTTCAGAAGCAGGGCGTTATGAGTCCTGCTTTTTTATTTTAAAAAGCTTTGTGAGATTGAACAAGTTAATGTTGTGACAATTATTATCAAATATTTTAATTTTTATCAAAAATTAACAGTCTAGTCACATTCCATTTTTCGTTGTGATTTTTCTAATAGTGGTTCAGAAATATATAGTTTATAATTACATCCGAAATCGAATATGTTTAAACAATTTAGAGGTACGTATGAAAAAGAAAACTCAAATAAGCATTTTTTCAACAATATTGTTTCTTATTTTATTTGTTGCTTTCCCTTCAGTTTCAAATGCTCAAACTTATAATAGTAATAATGATTCAACCGATACTTGGAGAGATTCAACTACAGTTGATTCAATGGAAACTGATAGCACAGATATGAATTCTGATACAACCAGCTACCAGCCAATGGGATTTTTAAATCTTGATAATAAAGAAAATAACTTATACGCAGAAATTATTAGTGATAGCACAGAGTGGGAAAGTGATACGACTAAAACCGATACAACAGAAACTGATACAACATCATATAATCCGGTTGGGTTCTTAAATAACAATTTGAACAATAACGTATACGCTGCGTTAACTTTCAGTGATAGTACAACATGGGATGGAAACGGTGATTCTACTGTTACAGATACTACCGAAACTGACTCGACAGAATCTGATACTTCATCGTATTCACCTGTAGGCTATAATTCTAATATGAATAAGAACGAACAAGGTTATGCGGGGTTAGATAATAAGGCACCTTATATTGAACACGAAAACAGTTATGGTGTTTTAGTTGAAAACTAATATGAATAGAATTTTATCTTAAACAGTTAAAACTCTAAAATATTTTTTACCAAGAAGGCAAATGGGATTTATTCTATTTGCCTTTTTTAATTTAGTTCTTTAATAAATCTCTGCATCCTATCTAAATAAATTGTTGTGAAACCCTTTTAACTTTTATGAATCATATTGACAGTAAATTCATATGATTTGAAAAAAAATCATTCTGAAAATGTATTCCAATAATTGAAGGGTTATAAAATGTTAAAGACAAATCTTCCTCATATCCAATCAGAACAAGAACATTCCGAATTATTAAATCAAAATGAAAATGTAATGATCTGCTGCGGAAGAATGGGGCCAATGTGCATTCCAGTTTATGAAACTATGGAAGAGCTGGAACCGGATTATAAACATGTAAAATTTGTAGATATGGAATTTGATGCGCCTGTTGCAAGTGTAATTAGAAGATTACCCGAAACTAGTAGTTTTCAAGGACTTCCTTTTGTGGTTTACTATAAAAATGGTAAAGTAGTAAATGCAACCAGCAGTATTCAATCAAGGGATCAAATAACATCTATACTGGATCAACATTTTAATCACGAATAAACTAAAGTCAATTTAATATTATTAATTTTTGAGATTGAAATTAATTATGGAAAATCATTTTGATGTCATAATAGTTGGTGCAGGCGCTGCTGGCTTAACCGCTGGAATTTATCTATCTCGTGCAAAGTTAGATACCTTAATATTAAATGAAGGTGCTGTTGGCGGACAAATGGTATTAACCCATGCGATTGCCAACTATCCGGGCATAGAAAATATTAGCGGATATGAATTGGCTCGCAACATGAAAGCACAAGCTTTAAAGTTTGGATGTAAGGTAAAATCTAATATAAAAATTACATCCCTTGATCTGGAAAATGAGATTAAAAAAATAGTTATTAACGAAAAAGATATTTATACATCCAATGCTGTTATAATTTCCACAGGCGGAAAATCCAGAACTATAGGTGCGCTTGGAGAAGATAAATTTAAAGGAAAAGGAATTTCTTATTGTGCTACATGCGACGGAGATTTTTTCCAGGATAAAGAAATTATTGTTGTAGGCGGTGGAAATTCTGCTTTGGAAGAAGCTGTTTCATTAACTAAATATGCGTCCAAAGTTACTGTGGTTCATCAGTTCGATCATTTCCAAGCTTTTGAACATTATATTGATGAGGCAAAAAGGAATCCAAAAATTAGTTTCATAATGGAATCTCAAATAATTGAATTTATTGGTGAAGAAAAATTAACCTCCGTGAAAATAAAATCTTTATCAGATGAAATTACTGAAATGAAAGTTGATGGAGTTTTTATCCTAATAGGATATGAACCAAATACTGAATCTTTAAAGGAAATAATTTCATTAAATGAAAAGAAAGAAATTATTGTAGATAGCAATCTTCAAACAAGTCTCCCAGGTGTTTTCGCAGCGGGGGATTCAATACAAAAAAAATATAGGCAAGTAACTACAGCAGTTGCTGATGGTACTATCGCCGCATTAAGCGCCGCAGAATATCTTAATCATTTGAAAAAGAAAGAGCTAGTTACATTATCATAAATTGAAAACTGCTAAATAGTTTCCTAATGATTTAAGCATTCTCTTATTTACTACCTTTAAACAAATCGTTAAGCTAAAATTATAATTTAGTTTACGCCGCATTCCACAATTATTTGACAATTCTTAAAAACATTGATACATTTCGATATATCAATGTGAACAACTTTTAATTTTCGCTAAAGAGATTTCGTATAAATTTTATATCGAAATATTTCGATGTATTATTTTTTTATTAACTAATTATAGATTATAAAATCATTTTTGATGAACCTGTTTAAAATAAAAATCCATTTGATACGACTTCTTTTAAAAAGGATGTTCGTTAAAAATAATGAGCAGCATCTCTACAAATTAAAATCGGAGTTTCAATAAAATGAAAAAATCAGTTAATCTGTTTTTATTATTATTTGTGTTGTTAGTATTTAATGTGAAAACAAATTTTGCGCAATTAGCTTCTCAAAATGAAATAAAGTTAGAAGTTATTTCCAGCGGTATCGCGCTAATAGGAGCGAATTCTTCAAACACTATCGCCGGTCCATATTTCGGCGGAATCTTTGCTTATGGAGTTGGTGAAGGCCTAACCATCTTTGCAGAATCCGGTTATGGTTGGACAAAATTTGATAAAGCTGATAATCTAAAGCTTGTCGAAACTCCTGTAACTGCCGGACTTACATATAATTTTGGAAAGCTTTTGAATCAAAGCTTGATAGAGCCTTATGCGGGTTTATCGACTGGAGCATTAACTTTGCTTTTACAATCTGACGGAAATACTATACAACAAAATGGTTACGAACAAAAATCTACTACACTATCAGTGGAAGGAATACTTGGTGTAAATTTTCAAATTCATCCGGCATTCTCAGTTAATATCCTGGGTAAATATAGCCATGGATTTTCTAAAGAAGGTGACCCCGGTCTGGACAGTCAGGAATTTAATTCGATTAACATCGGCGGTGGTATTTCGTATGCATTTTCAGTTTTACAGTAGCCATAATTTTATTAGTTAACATTGTTTATTTGTTTTCAGAACTTGAATAATAAACAAAAATAATATTTACTTAATATGATTTACTCAGTTATTTTTTATATTAGCGGATCAAATTCCAAATTTAACTTAAATTTAATAACAGAACCGGTAGAACTATTTTCTTTTGTTAAGATAGTTTAATAATATTTTACACTCTTTCCATTTCAAAGAGTATTTTTCTACGCTTTACTTCTATAATAAGTAATAATATTGAGGGCGAATAAGAATATGTTTAATAAATATTAAACTTGTTTATTCTTTTTATCTTTTTTAACGAGAGACAATTTTCTAAATCAATACTAAATGTTAAAAAATTAATGTCCATTTTTTTTCTTTTCAATTGTTATTTGATTAAAAATATAATTTTATAATTAATCCTTTGAACGGTTTGTTAAATCCTTTTATCGTTGATACACTTACATAAGTTCGATTTATTTTAGTAATTCAATAAACTTAATTTACATTTTTGCTTAAGCGTTAGGTGCTTTTGCGCGGTAATTTTAAATAAGTTTTATGTCGCAAATAACCCCTAAGACTGGCGTAATCGCACCTTTAACTAAAATAACGATGATAGTAAGTTTGAAATAATTCAAGAAATAAAACTTTAGTACAAATCTTAATCAAAATGAAGTAATAAGGAATACAGTATGTCGGTAAATTTTGGAAGAATAAAATTAACTTGTTTGTTCTTGTTTATGATTTTTATGTCGGTCAGCAAGGCGCAGAATATAGTTAATCCTGACAGCGCACTTCAAATAATATTAAATAATTTAAAAGGTTCACTGCTCACATTGAATCAAGCTGAAGAGTATGCTAAAAATAATTCAACTTCAATTAAAATTGCTGAAGCGGGTTATAAAGCTGCCCAGGGCGTGTTGCGGCGTGAGCGGGGAACATTTGATCCCGAATTTTATTTTAATCTTAATTATCAAAACAATAAAACTCCGGAAGCATCATTTTTTGCCGGTGCATCTGTATTATCTGTTCAGCAGACAAATGCATCAACAGGTTTAAGATTGAATTTACCAATCGGGACAATGCTTGATTTATCATTAAACTCAACAAGAATAAAAACAAATTCTTCTTTCGCATTTTTGAATCCTGAGTACGATGCATTTGGAACAATTTCTTTACGTCAACCTCTATTGTCTGGGTTTACAGCCTCTGCAAAAAAAGATCTGAAGCAGGCTGAACTAAATGCTGAGTCGGCTAAAGCTCAGTACGATCAGGAAATTCTTAAAATGAATTCTACCATCGAACAAACGTACTGGAATTTGTATACAGCAGAAAGAAATTATGCAGTTCAAAAACTTACTTTTGAAAGATCGGAAGCGGTATTAAACGAAGCACAGCTCCGTGAAAAGGCTGGATTAGTTGGCCCGAACCAGGTTGCTAACGCTAAAACTTTTTGGGCTGAACAAAAATTATTATTAATAGATAGAGAAGAAGCTTTAGATACACAATCTGATAATCTTGCTGTGTTAATTGGTAAAAGGCCTGAAAACGGTAAAGACCGATTTTTAACTCTTGATAATCCTCCGAGCTCATCCCCAATCCAACCGGTTGATGAACTCATTGAGTATACACTAAAGAACAATCTCGATCTACAAGCCGCACAAAATAATGTTGAAGTAGCAAATGCATTGGTTAATGCGGCATCTTGGCAAGCACTTCCGCAAGTTGATCTAGTCGGTTCATTATCGAGTAATGCATTAGGCGGCAATTCTCAGAATGTAATTTTTGGTGGAGATACTTTGCGTTCTACCAGTGGTGGCAGCTTTGGTAATGTCCTTTCAGATGTGTTTAAAAGAAAATTCCCTGGCTGGAGTGTTGGAGTTGAAGTTACCGTTCCTATTGGTTTTAGAAGCGGATTAGGTGAGAAGGATAGATTGGAGGCTGGAACGTTAAGTGCACAGCAAAGTTATTTGGCTCTTTCCCGTCAATTGGAACAGCAAGTTAGAACAGCGTATCGTGAACTCGAACATGGAAATGATAGATTAAAAGCTTCCCGTGAAGGAGTTGATGCGGCGCAAGAGCAAGTTAGGATTGGTATGATTGAATTTAAGAATGGAAGGTTATCAGCTTTTGAATTGGTTCAATTGAGCGAGGATTTCGCAATTGCACAGCAGCGATATTCCGATGCTCTGGTTAAGACAGTCAAGGCTGCGGCGGAAATGAAACAATTGACATCTGGCTATTATCCATCAGGAAATAAACAGTAAACGAAAAAGTTTTTTAAATGTTAAACGAAAGGAAAAAGTTTATGCTATCCAAAATTAAAAGTTATTGGATTGTTAGTCTATCTGCAGCATTTTTAATTTTGCTGCAATACGGCTGCGCCGATCAGCAGGCGTCTTCCGGCGGATTTAAAATGCCTCCAACACCTGTGGAAGTTGCCGATGTTAAAACACAAAATGTTTCGGACAAGTTTGATGCTGTCGGCACTATTGAAGCTATTGAAGGTGTTACAATTGTTTCAGAAATTGACGCGGCAGTTGTGAGTCTTCCTTTTGAAGAAGGTACATTTATAAAAAAAGGTGATTTGATTGCTAAGCTTGATGATTCCCAGCTTTCTGCTGAAGTAAATAGAACTGAGGCATTGTATACACAAAGCAAAGCAGCATATAAAAGAGTCAAATCGGTTGTTGACCAAAATGCCGGAACGCCACAAGACCTTGATGATGCACTCGCTAATTTAAAAGTTGCCGAAGCAAATTACGAATTAGCAAAGGCACGTTTGAATAAGACCCAGATTGTCGCACCTTTTGATGGAATTGTGGGAACTAGAAAAATAAGTGTGGGAACATTTCTTCGAACAGGCCAGGAAATAACTGAACTGGCAAATTTAAATGAGATTCGTGTAAGTTTCTCTGCACCTGAAAGGTTCTTAGCACAACTCAAAAGAAATGGGCAGGTTATTGTAACTTCAACTGTTTTTCCTGACTATGAAGTTGTGGGACGAATTATTGCAATTGAACCTATGCTGGATCCTGAAACCCGAAATGTGAACATAGTAGCAAGAGTTAAGAATCCAGGTGAAAAATTTCATCCGGGAATGTCAGCAAATGTTTCAGCAGTTT
The DNA here is from genome assembly GCA_963731745.1 of uncultured Ignavibacteriales bacterium. GTDB lineage: Bacteria > Bacteroidota > Ignavibacteria > Ignavibacteriales > Ignavibacteriaceae > CAVSWT01. The sequence goes on along the minus strand of CAVSWT010000016.1, from coordinate 215,683 downwards.
TAAGTGAAAGGCCTAAAGCATTAACAGTTCCTAATGAAGCGGTATTTGCAAATGGTAATCAGTCATTTGTTTACATAGTTAAAAAAGACAGCAGCGTTGCTGCAACTCCGGTTACTCTTGGGCTACAAACTCCTGAAGTTGTGGAAGTAGTAAATGGATTAGAAGATGGTATGCAGGTGGTTAGAACAGGGCATCAAAAACTTTATGACGGGGCCAAAGTTATGCCTATCCCCTCGAATGCCGTAGAATCTTCAAAGCAGTAAATAAATAATAGATGAAACGATGAACCTAAGGAAAAGCATTTAAGTGAAAAATTAAAGTAAACTAATTAAAAATGTAAATGTTTGAGTTATTAGATATTAGGAGTTTAAATTATGAAGCTTAGTGATATATCGATTAGGCGGCCGGTTTTTGCAACAGTTATGAGTATAACAATTCTTCTTTTTGGAATAATCTCATTTACTCAGCTTCCTGTTCGCGAATATCCGGATATCGATCCGCCGATTATTTCTGTAGTTACATTGTATCGTGGTGCAAGTTCAAATGTTGTTGAAACAGAAATTTCAGATGTTTTGGAAGAACAGTTTGCAACACTTGAAGGAGTAAAAACTATAACATCATCTAGTCAAGAAGGTGGTTCAGTTATTACAATTGAATTTGAGCTGAACCAGGATGTTAATGAAGCTGCCAACGATGTTCGTGATAGAGTATCTCGAATTCGCGGGACTCTTCCACAGGAAATTAATGATCCTGTTATATCTAAAGTTGACGCCAATGCTCAGGCAATTGTTTGGCTGGCGTTATACAGTCAGCATCATTCTGGACTTGAGCTTTCGGATTTTGCAGATAGAGTATTGAAAGAACGGATACAGCGTATGTCCGGTATTGGATCAGTTATAATTGGTGGTGAAAGAAGATATGCGATGCGTGTCTGGCTTGATCCGCAGAGAATGGCTGCTCACGGCTTAACTGCGCAAGATATCGAAGCTGCGGTAAGAAGTGAAAATGCTGAAATTCCAGGAGGCAGAGTCGAAGGTGTTCAACGCGAATTTGCTGTTCGAACTAGAGGTGATCTTGATACACCTGAACAATTTGGTTCCATTATCGTCTCCCAAAAAGGAAATGATATTATTCGCTTAAGAGATGTCGCCGATGTAAAAGTTGGAGCAGAAGATGAAAGGTCTGTTGCACGATGGATTGGACAGCCTGCAATAGGATTGGGAATTGTAAAGCAATCAAAAGCAAGCACAGTAGATGTTGCTTCTGAGATAAGAGAAGTCCTTCCGGAACTAAGAAAACTATTGCCTGAAGGGATGAAGCTGGATGTAGCTTTCGACAGTTCAGAATTTATTAAAGAGTCAATATCAGAGGTGGAACAAACTTTAGTTATTGCTCTTATTCTAGTAATCCTGGTTGTGCTAGCTTTTCTAAAAAGTTTTCGTGCTACAATTATCCCAACATTGGCTATACCAATTTCAATTATAGGATCTTTAGCGGCTGTTTATTTTGCAGGATTTACAATCAATATTTTAACTCTGCTTGGTTTCGTCTTGGCTATTGGGCTGGTTGTAGATGATGCCATTGTAGTTTTGGAAAATATTTACCGCCACATGGAAATGGGTAAAACTCGTTGGCAGGCCGCTATTGATGGAAGTAAAGAAATCGGGTTTGCGATTATTTCAACCACAATAGCGCTTGTAGCTGTTTTCATCCCGTTGGCATTTCTTTCTGGTAACGTTGGAAGATTATTTAATGAATTCGGAATAGCTGTTGCGGTTGCTGTGCTGATTTCAGGGTTTGTGGCTCTAACATTAACGCCGATGATTTCTTCACAAATCTTAAGGCCGCTGCATGGCGTAAATAAAAACTGGGCTTCAAGATCCTTTGATTCCTTTTTTGATTGGTTAAATAAGATTTACGAAAAGCTGCTTCGTTGGACTTTGCTGCATAGATGGATAGTAATAAGCGGAGGAGTAGCGGCAATTATTTTAGGATTTTTCATCTTTAAATTATTGCCAAGTGAATTGGTGCCTGTAGAAGACCGCGGTGTTGCATTTGGTATAGTCGTAGCTCCTGAAGGTGCAACGCTTGAATACACAGACACTTATGTAAAACAAATTGAAGCAGTTTTATTAAAGCGTCCTGAAGTGCGTGGACTTTTTAGTGCTACAGGGTTGAGTTTTGGCGGCCCAGGAAGTGTAACAAATAGTTTTATGTTTGTAAATCTAAAGCCGAGAGGTGAAAGAGATAAATCGCAGCAGGAGATTATTCAAGAACTTTTTCCTCAGCTAATTTCTATTCCCGGTGTTTTAGCATTTGTAATCAATCCTCCCAGCTTAGGGGCAAGTTTTAATTCAAGCCCTGTGGAATATGTGCTTCAAGCAGATAGTTATGAAGAGCTAAGCAAAGCAACCGGCATTATGATGGGTGAAGCTTCAAAGCTTGGTTATTTGATTAATATGGACAGCGATCTTCGTTTAAACAAACCACAGCTTGATATTAATATTGATAGAGAACGTGCTTCTCATCTGGGTGTTTCCGTCACTGAAATTGGATCAACCCTTGAAACTTTATTAGGCGGGCGTAAGGTTACTGATTTCAAACGCGGTACAAAACAATATGATGTAATTCTTCAAATGAAACCGGAATACCGCGCTACGCCTGAAGCAATTAAAAATATATATATTCGAAGTACGGGCGGATTGGTTCAATTAGCTAATGTGGTTAAAGTTGAAAAAACAGTTGCTCCGAAAGAGTTGAATCATTATAACCGTGTAAGATCAGCAACAATAACCGCAAGTCTGGCGCCTGGTGTTGCTTTAGGCAAAGCTCTTGATGACCTCGATCAGATTGCTGCAACCAAATTACCTGCAGGAATTAAGCACGAATACGGCGGGCAGTCTCTTGAATATGAATCTTCAAATTCTGCTTTGTATATAATGTTTATTCTTGCAATAATTTTTATTTACCTTGTGCTGTCAGCACAATTTGAAAGTTTTATTCATCCGTTTACAATTTTACTTTCAGTACCGCTTGCAGTATTCGGTGCATTATTAACTTTATTTATTTTCGGCCAAAGTTTAAATATTTATTCTCAGATTGGTCTAATAATGCTTATTGGATTAGTAACTAAAAATTCAATCCTTATAGTGGAATTTGCAAATCAACAGCGTGAGCAAGGTGTTCCGTTTATGGAAGCAGTAATAAATTCATCTATAATTCGTCTTAGGCCAATTTTGATGACATCATTCGCAACTATATTTGGAATATTACCAATTGCTATTGGCCTTGGAGCTGGTGCTGAATCTAGACGTCCTTTGGGTTTAGCAGTAGTAGGAGGAATGTTTTTTTCAACATTCTTAACCTTATTAATTGTTCCAGTTGTTTATACCTTGCTTGCTAGATTTACTAGTCATTCAAAAGTGGTTGCAGGAGATAATAGGGAGGAGCATGTTAAAGTAGATTCTAAAACGCAAAACCTTGTCCCTGAACCGGTAGGGAAATAAATCTGAAATAAAATAATTAATAAATCCTGCTTTTAGAATTTAATAATTTTAAGAGTAGGATTTTTTTTATGCAGATATCAATTTAAAAAAATAATTGGAAAGTTAGGATTAATTTTTAATCAATATTAAAGAAGTTATATCATCGCTTTGATGTGCTGTTCCAACATGCTTTTTTACATCATCTACTAATTCAGAAATAAATTCTTCGGCAGATTTATGGGAATTACTTTTTAGGAATTCGATCATTCTTTCATCGGAATATTCTTCCTCATTTTCATTCATTGCTTCCGGGATTCCGTCAGTATATAAAAATAATCTGTCGTTCTTTTCTAATTTTAATTTTTGACCTGTAAACGGGAGTCCCAAATCCAGCATGCCTAATCCGATCCCGCCTGCATCTATCTGTTCAAGTTCTCCATTAGCTCGCAGGATAAGTATTGGATTATGACCAGCATTAACCATATCCAATTCACCTGAAATAGGATCTAGAACGGCAATAAAAAAAGTTATGAATTTATCGGAAGGTGAAGAGCGGTAAATTAATTTATTTAATCTCTCAGTCATTTCAGTAAGTGGAAGATTAAATTCCAGATAAGAATAGAGGGAAGCATTTAAAGTGTTGACTAATAAAGCCGCGGAAATTCCTTTGCCTGTTACATCAGCTATTACCAGTGCTACTTTACCGTTTGGTAAATTTATGCAGTCATAATAATCACCGCCAACTTCTTTGGAAGAAATATTTATTCCGGCTATTTCATAACCTTCAATCTTTGATAATTTTTCCGGGATTATTCTACGCTGAATTGATGCCGCAACATTAATTTCCTGTTCTATAAGTTCTTTTTCAATTGATTGCTGGTGAAGAAATTTATTTTCAATTGCTGCAGCTACTTGTTTTGTTACAGCTTCAAATAATAATTGATCCAAATCGTTGAAGCTGGTGAGCCCTTTTCGCGTTTCCTTCCCGGATAGAATAAATTGATAGCTGTTTCCCATTAGTTCAAAAGATGTATTAATCTTTAATTTACTTTTTTCAAGTTCTTCAAGATTAAGACTAGGAGGGAATAAATAAATTTGTTCAGTGTCATCGTTATTTTTAATTTTTATTAATCCTGATGACGCATTTGTAAGTGATAATATTCTTTCCAGCGCGAGTTCATACAAGATGCTTCTTTTTTCATATCTAGATAATTCAATGCCAGTGTCAATCAAATGGTTTAGTTGAAATACTTTTTCATTTAAATCGAAGATTAAGCTTTTTACTTTTTTCTGATTTAAGTATGATTTATGAGCACTGTTAAAAATCTGAAGTAGAATTTGAAGTGTAATTTTGTCGAAATCATTAAATTCCGATACGTCTAATTTTTGTCCTAATAAAATTCCTAAATAAGATGAATCTGAAAGCTGCAGTACAACCGAAACATTAAAGTTTTGATTTTGATAATAATTTATTTTTAATTTATCCGCATTTCCAAGAAGCGAAAAATCTTCAGCGCTTAAATTATTTTCTTTACCTATTATCTTCCATTCAGTTTCTTTATTCGTCTTATGAAATAAATGAAGATTATTTAAAATAAAATTTCCTCTTAGCAGATGAGAAAAATTTGAAGTTAAATCTTTAAAGCTGGAGGCTTTGGAAAGAATTTCAAATGCCTCTTGAAAAGATTCTGCTTGAAATGAAAGTCTCTCTACAAGATTATTATTTTCCTGCATTGGTTATTATCTATTAAATAAAAAAAATTATGATTCTAAGCTAAGGCAGCATCTACTGAAGTTGCCAGTTCAGCAAATTGGAATATTCCCATAATTTTAAAAGTTTTTTCTATCGTCGGATCAAGGTTTGTAAAGATTAATTTACACTGCTTTTCATTTAATTGTTCAATTACATCAATTAGATATGATATTCCAATTGAATTTACAACTTTAGTTTTTTCAAGATCGATTATAACTTTATGTAAATTATCATTCAGATGCTCATTAACTTCATTAACGATTCTCTCCCCGCCGATGTTATTGAGGTAACCTTCTGTTTTTAAAATTAATGTTTTCTCTTTAAGTTCACTTGTCAGATTAAAGTCACCGGTCATTTACTTTCTCCGTTATAATAAATCTTTAATTAAGGTAATTCTTGTTCCGGATAAACTTGATTCAATCATTAAATCATCAGACATAGACTTCATCAATTTTAAACCCCATCCTCTTTTGTTGGAACTATTTATTTTGTCTTTTATGTCAGGTTCTTCAACGTCATTAGGATTAAAGCCTTTACCATAATCTGTAACCAAAATAATTAATTTTTCTTTAGTCATAGTAAACTGAACTTCAATATAAGGATTTTTTTCACCGGCATGTTCTAATCCGTTTATGATCGCTTCTGTTACAATGATTTTTGTTTCAGCTATTTTATCCGGAGGAATTCCCAAATGAGTTCCCATTCTCTCCAATCCCTCAATAGCAACTAATTCAATATTCGGAACTCTAGGAAGTTTAATTTCTAAATTAATATCTGAATTCATTTTAACTTTCAATAATTTCGAAATATTGGCTGGGAGGCTTTTATGAATATACTAAAAATTTTATTTATCTCCATAGAAAAATAATTATTATAAATCTTTGGAATACTTGATTTAATAAAAAAATCTTGACTTTATAACTAAATTTTAACTAGGTTCACTCTTAAGTTTTATAAGTTTACTAAGTGATTAATAAGTCCTAATACTTGCGTGAATAGTGCAAGAATTCCCTATATTTTTCCATTACTTTTCGTTTGGTTAATTTAACTATTTTCAGATCAGTTGTATATAAATCAATCACTTTCTATATGAATATTAAATTTTGATTTTATGGCCACGCCTGATTTTAGATTGACCTAAATATTCTATTCCAGCTTTCTTAGTTTTATCAATTTGAAATTTTAATATTAAAAATAATTAGGAGGGTGTATACCATGAAGAGGTATGCTATTTATTTATTGCTACTATTTTGTGGAATCTACGTAAGCGCGTCAGCTCAAACTTTTCAATCAAAAATTAAAATGCTCACCGAAAAGTCAGATGTAATTTTGACTGGTAAGGTTGTTAAGCAAAAATCCAACTGGAATCATAGCAAAACAAAAATTTATACAAATGTTACTATTGAAGTAAACGAGGTCATAAAAGGTAGTGCTGTTGATAAAAATATCGAAGTAAAACATCTCGGCGGCGAAGTAGGTGATGTTGGGGAATGGTATTCTCACATAGCCCAATTTAAACCGGATGAAGAGGTTTTACTTTTCGCTAAAAAAGAAAAGAATGATAAAAGCTATATTTTATCAAATGGGGAAGATGGTAAAATAACTTTGTTCAATGATAAAAAAACAGGTGAGAAGATTACATCTTCCAACATAAAAATTTCAACACTTAAAAAAGAAATTAAAAATTATGTTAAAAAGCAATGACATGAAAGATTGCCGGTTACACAAATCAATGCTTTTAACAAATAACAAATTTGAGGATAGTATGGATAGTTCAAAACATATAATTAAAATCATGTTAATGTTTCTATTGTTTGTTGTTTTTCAATATACTTCTTTAGCTCAAGGAACAGGAAACAACGCATTTGTATTTAATGGGAGCACAAGCCAAGCATACGTTTATGATGGTATCCCAGCAAATATTGATGCAAATCAATATGGATTTAAATTTTTTAACAGCAGCTATTCAAAAAGAAAGATAAGTGTTCAGGCAAGAATTTATCTTCTTGGCGATACGCAAACAGATGTTGAAATACCAGTCATTTACCGTAAGGTTAGCAATGGAAATACCTTTTCGTTATATATAAAAAATAACAAAGGATATTTTTCTGTAGGTAATAATAACAACGCCACAGTTAATACAATAGAATTCCCTGCTTATAAATGGATAACCATCAAAGGCTCTTATGACGGCAGAAAAGTTAAAATTTATATGGATGGTTCTCTAAAAAACAGCGCATATTTCAGTATGACTCCTGGTTATAATACTACAAATGGAGCAACAGGATTATTTGTTGGTAAATCGGATGCCGGAGCATTTAAAGGTTTGATAGATCAATTAGAAATTTATACCGATAATGATGAGCCTGATGATGACGGCGATGATGAAAATAGTAAATATGGCTATTGGGCCTTTACTGAAATAAGTTCGGGCAATTTATTAGTCGATCAATCAAGTAAAAAAAATAATCTCAATTTAATTGATATAACTGAAGTTGTTCCAACAGATCATCTTCCTTTCTATGTTGTAAATTCTATTTCAGATGAAGCCGATGCAAATTTAGGAGATGGTGTGGCGGTTACTTCAAATGGTGACGCTACATTGAGGTCGGTTATTGAAGAATCTAATTTAATTCCCGGTCAGCATTTAATTTATTTTTATATCAAAAATACCGCTCCAGTGATTCAGCCATTAACAGCTCTACCGGTAATTGTGCAGCCAGTTGTTTTAGATGGGACAACACAACCGGGATATTCCGATGCACCGTTAGTAAGTATTAGCGGAGCTTTCGGGGGGATTACAATTGATGCTGGCAATAGTACGGTTAAAGGTATTAATTTCAATAATACTTCGGGTTACGGAATCACAGTCTCTAATTTAGGTGGGAATAATGTTTCATTAAACCAATTTTCCGGGATATTAATCAGTTCACCAGAAAATCATGTAAATGGAAATTCTATAAGCGGTTCTATAGCGAATGGAATATCTATTATTAATGGCGGCTTAAACAATCATATAGGTGATGCAAGCCCTAACAATATTATGAATAACCATGACTATGGAATATCAATTACTGATGCTAATGGAAATCAAATAGTTAATAATATAATTACTTCAAATAATTTAGGCGGAATATTCATTTCAAATAGTACCGGAATATTTAATGGTAATAATATTAGCGATAATTCAGGCAATGGTGTTTCATTGTTAAATTCGAACAATAATACATTTAATGAAAACTCAATCACCGGAAATTTAAACATTGGAATAAATTTATCGGTTTCTAATGGAAATACCTTTTTGAGCGACACTATTTCCGTAAACTCTGGAGATGGGTTGGTTATTGATGGAAATAATAATTCAGTCAATAATAATAATATTGAGGGAAACTCCGGTATCGGGTTACTTTTAAACAATGGATCGGAAAACCTCATAACCAACAATACTTTTGAAAACAATTCTTTGGGTGGCATCACATTATCCTCCGGTAAGGAAACATTGAGTGGAAATATTATAAAAGGAAATTTGTCATTTGGAATATCTATTGACACTGCAGATGAAATCCTAATTATGGGCAATACAATTTCAGAAAATTCATCTTATGGTTTAATTGTTAATGGCAGTAAAAATAAAATTGACAGCAATACTATTTATAATAATGGAAGCACAGGTGTTTTTGTACAATCCGGAGTAGGCAATTCAATTTTAAATAATTCAATTTACGAAAATTCAACGGCGGGTATCAACCTTGGAAATTCCGCAAATGATTCTCAATCTTATCCAACTTTGAGTACACTTTATACTTGGCAAGACGCTACAGCCTTACCAAGCATAAAAGGCGGAACATCCATCCAAGGCACTCTTGAAAGTGCTCCGAATAATAATTTTAAAATACAATTTTTTGCTAATGAAAGTTTGAGTAATAGAGAAGGTAAAAGATATCTTGGTGAAACTGTAGTAACAACAGATCTCGCCGGGCAATCTACTCTCTTTGTAAATTTGCAAAATGTTGTTCTCGCTGATGGAGAAGTAGTTTGCGCAACTGCTACAAAATTGGACAGCGTAGGAGAGCCGCTTAGCACGTCGGAATTTTCGCAATCAATCACCAGAGAAGTTGATGAAGGATTACATTACAAGGTTAATAAGACTTTAGCAGGTATTCCGCTTCATTGGAAAGAAGGTAAGAGTAAATATCAAATTGCACAATCAGTGGTAAATGAAGGTTATGATGATGAAGTTCAGAATGGATTTAATTCTTGGAGTGCTTTATCTCAGTTAAATTATACTCAACGATTTGCATTGAATTCTGAACATTGGGGTGGCGATGCAGACGGCATTAACAACGTCGTTTGGATTCCTACAACCAGCGAATGGGAAGATTCAACCGAAGCTCCAACAAATGTGTTGGCAGTAACCAGAGTGCGGTATAACGCGCTTAATGGTGAAATAACTGATGCAGATATAGCTTTGAATGGCCAGCCTCTTTCTCTTTCGGGACTTGGTCAATATTATTGGTCAACAAATGGAGAAGCTGATAAGGTTGATGTTCAAAATACTGTAACTCATGAAATTGGACATTATTCTGGACTGGCTGATCTATATAATCCAGGAGATTTTCTCTACTTATTGGATATGAAGAATAATAATCAAGATGCCACAATGTATGGCCGAATTGATGTTGGAGAAATAAGTAAAAGAGATATACATCCTATATCTTTTTCTAATCAAGCAGATGTAACTGATTATGATATCGGCGGAATAAATTATATTTATAGTCATCTTGGGGAAGTTAATTATGATATAGTTTTAGTATTTGACGGTTCAACTAGTTTTACTTCGCCTGCTTCTCTCAATGCTTTTACCCCTTCCAAGAATGCTGCAGCATCTCTCATTTCAAATTTAAGAATTGGTGATAATGTAGGGTGGTTGAATGGAACTAATGAATCACAATCTCTAGGAAATAATTTTAATCAGCTTCTAACAGATTTAAGTCAATTACAGCCTAATCAAACCGGCAGCCTGGCAGATCGAATAACTGCAGCTGAAAATTTGTTCAATGCTTCTTCAATTAATAAAAAAGTAATGATACTATTCAGTGCCGGTCAAATTTCTGAGGATTCACTTATCACTAGTCTAAATCTTAATCCTGATATAAAAATTTATACAATGGGATTTGATGGACTAGACAGAGGCCAGGATTTAATGAGCTGGCTAGCTAATAAAACCGGCGGTGAATACGCAAAAGTAACAAACGCCACAAATATTCCCACGATTGTAAATATCATGTGGCTGCGGCTGCTTGGTTTACAAATATCTTACTTATCAGGTGAAATTAGCAGTGATTTAATTTCCAGCGGTTTAGCTTGGCAAGGCGGTTTGGCTTGGCAGGGCGGTTTAGCTTGGCAAGGCGGATTAGCTTGGCAGGGTGGACTTGCTTGGCAAGGCGGATTAGCTTGGCAGGGTGGACTTGCATGGCAGGGTGGATTAGCTTGGCAAGGCGGACTTGCATGGCAGGGCGGCACTTTAGATTTAGGCCTCGCATGGCAGGGAAGTAACTATGGATTAGTTGCACTTCCACCCGGAGTGCATGTTACAAATCCTCCCAATCTTCCGGCCGAAGCTATAACAGAACAAAATTATAATGATTCTAGTAATGCAAAATACGACATTGAATTTTTTGATGGATTTGGAAATAGTAATTATCCATTTAAATTTTTTAGAATTCATAATCCTGGGATAGGCGCCTGGACATATGCAATTGTTGAAATTACTCCACCCGCCTCTCCCGAGCCATTAAATGTTTATATGGCTAATGGCTCTGATTTGGTTCTGAAGTTTAATTCAGATCAGGAAAGATATTTTATACATTATGATCAAGGCGGTAATGCTATACCGGTTGTGGTTAATTTACAAGCTATGCTTACTCAAGGCGGTGAATCAAGCGGATTTAACGGAGATGTTAAAAACAATGGAACACCTGTAGATGATGCTGCGGTGAGTGTTAAAATTACTTCTCCCGATAGTCAAACTGTTGTCGGCAGATTAAAACCAATGGGAAATGGAATTTACACAATTGCACTTGAGACTTCTGTATTGGGAAACTATGACATAAGTGTAATCGCATCGGATGATGTTCCGGAAGACACTTTAAATAATAGTAAATATATAATTACAACAGAACACTCATTTTTTGTTTCGGCTTTTGAAGAACCTAAAAAAATCGAATCGAATAATCCGCCATATCCTATTTTTGCAAATCATAAAGTCAGCATTGGCACCAGTGTAAAAGTTTTTGATGGCAAAATCGGCAGTAATTCGGATGTAAAAATTGGAGGATCTTCTAATATTGCAGAGGGCATAGAAGGAAATGGTGAATTGTCCAGTGGAACGAATGTAAGCACCGGCAATATTACCTTTAATGGTTGTATAAAATTAGGCGGCAGCTCAAAAGTGGAAGGCGACATTAATGGTGGAAAATCTTTGGAGATTGGAACATCCAATATTATAAATGGAAATATAATTACAGGAGATTTTGTAAAAATTGGCGGCAGTACAAGAGTGAGCGGCAACTTGGATGCTGATGGAAATGTAAATTTAGGTACTTCAATAAAAATATATGGGTATTTGACTACCGCAGGCTCTCTATCCAAAAGCAAAAGTTCAATTATATATGGAGATGTTACAGAAAATGGTACGCCATTAGCTCCTCAATCATTCGCTGTAATTACTTTGCCAACTCCAACTGACTTCAATTCAGGCGGAACAAAAATTACCTCCAATTGTTCTCTTGTACCTGGTACTTATGGAGATGTTAAGCTTGGGACATCAAAAACATTAAACTTAAGTGCGGGTAACTATTACTTTAAATCTTTTTCTATGGGTGGCAGCGGCAAATTAAAGCTGAATGCTAAAGATGGAAAAATAAATATCTACGTCACCCAAAATGTGGCGTTTGGTACAAGTATGGAAGTAGAAGTGCTTAATGGAATTGCTGATGATGCGTATTTAGAAACTAAATGTAATTTCAGTTTGGGCGGAAGTAGTGATTGGGAGGGAATAGTTTATTGTCCTTATGGAAACATCACTGTAGGAACTAGCTGCAAAATAAAAGGCGCATTATGGGCAAACGGAGATATTAGTATAGGTGGAAGCAGTAAGATTTATTACACAAACGGTTCAATGAATAAAGGTGTAGTTGCACCTGAGAATAGTGCAGCTATTGTTAAATCTATTCCTCATGAATTTGCTCTTGAACAGAATTACCCAAATCCATTTAACCCGGCAACTACAATTAATTATCAATTGCCTGAAAAGAATTTTGTAAGTATAAAAATTTATGATATTCTGGGTAACCTTATAGCAACGTTGGTAGATCAGGAGATGGATGCCGGATATCATAATATTCTATGGAATGCAAGCAACATAGCTAGCGGCGTTTACTTTTACAGATTAACAAGCGGTAACTTTGTTTCCACTAAAAAATTAATTTTAATGAAATAATTATTTCAGCCCTTGATCCATTTCTCTGATCAAGGGCTGTTTTATATTATGAACGAATCATTTATATTTATTATCAGCTAATGCAGAAAATCATTTATAATTTTAAACTAATTATTTTCTATTCGCACCTACATTTATATTATGCTCAAAAAAATTCCAATTTATTTGTTTTTCTTATTTCTGTTTACAAAGGAAATCCTGCCCCAAGGCTATATTGCCTTTAATCATTTAAGCATTGAAAACGGCCTATCACAAAGTAGCATAACTTGTATCTTCCAGGATAAAAAAGGTTTCATGTGGTTCGGAACCCAAGATGGACTTAACAGGTATGATGGATACAATTTTAAAATCTTCAAAAACGATCCTGCAGATTCAAACAGTATTTCAGATAATTTTATTTTCACTATTTATGAAGATAAAAATGGAACTCTTTATTTTGAAACACGAACAGGAAATCTTAATCAATATTTCCCAGTAAGTGAATCATTTAAAAAAGTTGACAAAAATGATATTGATTTAACCAATGTGAAATTCAGTTCAGTTGGAGCAATGTTTTTGGATTCAAGTGGGTTTAAATGGACGGGAGGACTTGGCGGAGGTACCGGGCTTAAAGAAGAAAATTTAAATAACGGCAAAATAAAAATATATAAACATAATGATGCTGATCCTTCAAGCTTAAGCGATAATAAAGTCTATTCAGTTTTTAAGGACCGCAAAGGAAACCTTTGGGTAGGAACTTTTAATGGATTGGATAAATATGATAACGTAACCAAAAAGTTTATTCACTTTAGAAATAATCCAAAAGATAATAATAGTCTTCCTGATAATTGGGTTTGGCCGATCTTTGAAGACTCTCGTGGTTACCTTTGGATAGGAACCGTAAAAGGCGGATTATCTTGTTTCGATCCGGAGTCAAATAGATTTTATAATTACAAAAATAATCCAAATGATCCTGCAAGCATTAGTGATAATTTTATTTTTTCAATTTATGAAGATCGCGGCGGTGTTATTTGGATTGGTACAAATTCGGGCGGTATAAATTATTTCCACCCTTCAATATTAACCTTTGAGCACTTTAAACATGATGCCGGTAATACAAATAGTCTTAGTGATGATAATATACTTTCTATGATGGTGGACAAGCATGGAAATTATTGGATTGGTACTAGAAATGGAGGATTAAACAAATTCAGCTTTAGTGAAAATAAATTTACCGCTTATGTTCACAGTGCTTCAGACAAAAATAGCATTATCAGTAACTCTGTCTTGTCTTTACTTGAAGATTCACATGGGATAATTTGGATTGGAACTTTTAGCAGCGGGTTGGATGCGTTCGATCCTAAAAGTGGAACATTCACACATTACAGTCATAATTCTTCCGATTCCTCTTCACTTACAGATAATCGTATTTACTCTTTATTGGAGGATAGGCAAGGAAATATTTGGATCGGCACTTATGGCGGCGGCCTTAATAAACTGGATAGAAATTCAGGAAAAATTTCTAATTACCAATTTAATAAAGATGACACAACTTCGTTAAGCTCCAACGCTGCATGGTCCTTGGGCGAGGATGTATCAGGGAATATTTGGGTTGGAACTTTTGGGGGCGGATTAAATGTTTTTGATAGCCGAAATAATTCTTTTAAACATTTTAAACACAATCCAAATGATTCAACCAGTATTTGTAATGATAACATCATTAGGATATTTAAAGACAGTAAAGGCGACTTGTGGTTTGGTACAACAGCAGGCTTAAGTAAGTATTCAAGAAATTCAAATAAATTTATTAATTATACAGAGAACGATGGATTAGCAAATAATTCTGTTTACGGAATTTTGGAGGATGCTAAAGGAAATCTATGGATAAGTACAAATGATGGACTCTCTAAATTTAATCCAGCAAAAAAAACATTTCAAAATTATTATTATAAGGATGGACTTCAGGGAAATGAGTTCAATCAAAACGCATTTGCTAAAGATAATAAGACAGGACGCTTATTATTCGGCGGTGCTAATGGTTTTAATGTTTTTAATCCAGCCAGAGTTAAAAGCAATAATTATTTGCCGCCCGTTTCATTTACAAGTTATATAAGATATAACACTGATGATGAAGAAGGTAAACCGATTATTGAAAAAGGAATTTCAGAATTAAATAAATTATCTCTTTCCTATAAAGATAATATTGTAATTCTTGGTTTTTCAGCTTTAAGTTTTCTCAACAACAGCGAAAATAAATATCGCTATAAATTGGAAAAAGTTAACAAGAATTGGATTCAATTAGGAGATAATCATACTGTTACATTTACAAATTTGCCTGCCGGTAATTATACATTAAGAATTAGAGGGTCTAATAATGATGGCTTATGGAATGAGAAAGGAACCTCGCTTGCAATTACTGTTGCGCCGCCCTGGTGGAAAACGAAAATTGCTTACCTAATTTATTTAATTGTCTTTTTAGCTTTGCTTTATTGGGTTAGAAGATTTGAACTACATAGACGCGAACAGAAAATGATTATCAGGGAGACAGAATTAAGATTTAAAGCAACTGAAGCCGAGAAAAAAGTTTTACAAGTTGAGAATGAAAGAAAAACAAAAGAACTGGAAGAAGCGAGGCAGCTTCAGCTTTCAATGCTTCCAAAAGTATTACCCGAACTTCCGCATCTTCAACTCGCGGCATTTATGCGAACAGCTACGGAAGTAGGCGGTGACTATTATGATTTTATAGTTCAAAAAGATGGAACGCTTAATATCGCTTTTGGCGACGCTACCGGACATGGGCTACAGGCTGGCACAATGGTAACTTTGATGAAAGGATATTTTACTTCCGATTCCTCAAAATTAAGCTTACAGGATTTTATGAACCACTGCAGCAGAATGATAAAAGAAATAAAGCTAGGAAGAATTTTAATGTCATTTTGTTTTATGAAGATTGATAAATGTAAATTGTACGTCACCAGTGCAGGAATGCCTCCAATTTATTATTACAGCAATGAATCAAAGGAAGTTGAAGAGATTGTTATACAAGGTATGCCATTAGGGAGCCATGCGGAAATTCAACTATAGTTTAATTGAAAGAGAAATAAAAAGCGGAGATAAAATTTTATTGCTTACTGATGGTTTGCCTGAACAAATGAATGACAAAGAAGAAATGTATGATTATCCGCGCGTTAAGGAAAATTTTAAAGACTTTGCTGAAAACTCTCCTCAGGATATTATAAATAAACTCGTTGCTTCAGGAGATCAATGGATGCATGGAGCAGTCCAGGCAGATGATATTACTTTCGTAGTTTTAGAAGTGAGATAATATTAGATCTTCAATATACTTTTCCTGCACTTCTAATTTTTGAAAGAAAGTTCTTAATGAAAAAACCTTCACACGAGAATGAATTAATTAACGCACTTAAGAAAGAATATGGAAATTGATTTGATTATAGTACCATTTTATAATGCTCTGACTTTGGTATGAAAATCAAAGCTGACTTTATTCTTAAGCCGCAATCTCTCTATTATATTTTTTCCTGTACTGAATTGGTGATAATCCTGTAATTCGTTTAAATGTAACACGAAAAGATTTTGGGTCTTGATATCCAACATTGTACATAACTTCATTAACATTTTCCCGCGATGATTCAAGACTTAGTTTTGCCGCTTCAATTTTTACTCGCTGAATGTATTCAGTAACAGTATTAGAAGTTGCTTTTTTAAATCTGCGCTCCAGGTTTCTTCTGCTTAATGCAAGCATTGAAGCGAGTTGATCAATAGTAACTTTTTCCTGAAAATTGCTTTCTATAAATTCTTGTGCTTTTCTAATTGAATCATCATCATGTTCTTTCTGGCCGGTAAAAATCATAAAAGGTGATTGACTGTCACGCTGAATATCTATTTGAAAAGCTTTTGCACAAAAAACAGCGGCTTCTCTTCCTGAATATTTTTCAATAAGATATAAGATTAAATTCAAAGAAGAATAAGCACCGCCGCTCGAATAAATTCCTTGTTCATCTGTAATTATTTTATCTTCAACTAAATTTATTTCAGGAAACATTTTTCTAAATGCATTTGCCGCTAACCAATGAGTTGCGCATCTTCTGCCTTCCAGCAAGCCAGTGGAAGCAAGTAAAAAAGCACCGAGACAGAGACTAGCAATTTCTGCTCCACGCTTATACTGTCCAATAATCCATGGAATAAATTCTCCATTTTGTTCAATCGCTTTTTCTAAATCACCATACATGGCAGGTATAATTACTAAGTCGGTCTTCTTAACATCTTTTAACGGGGATGTTACAATCGAATAAAGTCCATCGTTAAGTTTCGATTCTTCTTTTAACCCGACCAATTCAATCTCAAAAAATGGCGGCATTCCTTTACTCTTTAAAAGACTATTCACTTCAGAAAAAACCTGGCGGGGGCCTTCAATGTTACCTAATATAGCACCCTGCGTAACAAGAATTGATACATGTTTCATTGCTTTATTCTTTTAGTTAGTGGATGATTGATCGACGAAAATAAATAATTTGTGTGTCGCAATCAACCTTTTAAGTCGGTGTTTTTACATCATTACAAATAAAAATTACTTATATAATAAGAAATATTAGAAACCTTAGAATGACTGTGATTTATAACATCCAATATTTAACAAACTCGCTATTGAGATAGTAGTTATTTTATTTTTACTGCTTAGTAAATATTTCAGTCGCAATTTACCCCTTAAATTGACGTAATCACACCTTCCATAAAATTACTGCTGAAGTTATCTTTGATTTGAATTTATAAGATGAAACAAAATATTTTAGAAATTTTCAAATGAAAATAAATCCGGAATTTGAACATAGGAAAAAACAAAACTATGCAGCTATAAAAGCAAAAGTTAAGAGGAGTGAAATAGCAAAGTTACTTCCACCTCTCATTTTAGAAGTAAGCGATTGGCTTGACAAAAATAATATCTCTCCCGCCGGAAGTCCATTTTTCAATTATATAAAAACGGATGACATTTTAGAAGTGGAAGTTGGAATACCTACAAAATTAAAAATTGAAGGCAGCAGTAGGATTCAAGCCGGTTCATTTCCAGAAGGTGAGTATGCAGTTGTCATTTACAAAGGTTCTTATGAAAAATTATTTGAAGTGCATGAAGAAATTGAAAAATGGAAAAATAAAAACAAACTAAAATTTAAATCTCCTAAAGTTGAATTTTATCTTACTGATCCTTCAGTCGAACCAAATCCGGAAAAATGGCAGACTATGATTATAAATCAATTGGAAGTGAAGTGAATTTTATTGAATTACAGGCAGGTAAAAGGTTTGCGTTAAAGGGAAATATTCGAATGCAGTTAACAAATAGAAAAATTATTGAAAGGATTTATAAGACTGTTAAAGAAAATCATAAAAATAATTATCTCAAATACTTGGCAGATGATGTAAAATGGAATATCATTGGACTTTCAACAATAAGCGGCAAAAACAATTTTCTTAAAATTATGGATTTACTTGAGTTTAAAAATTTTCCATTTGGAGAAATTAAAAATATAATTTCAGAGAATGATTTTGTTGTAGTAGAAAGCATCGGCAAGAATGATAATAATTCACAAAAGTACAATGACATTTCTTACTGCGATATTTACAGAATAAAAAATGGAAAGATTCAGGAATTAACTACTTACATTATTGATACAACTCTGCAAAGTGAAGAAGATTGTATATAATTAAGTGCGGTGAAATAAATGTTAAAACCGAAATTATTTTAAAAGAATTTATACAAAAATTAAAAAGGTTGAAAAATTGAAATCATATTTCCTGAGTTATAATTTCAAAATGAATTTTAAGGTTTTGAATTTTTCAAACAGTTGTGTATTTCAGTAAAAAGAATTTTAGATAAATCAGATAAAAATGAAAAGGTTTTGAATCATGAAAAATAAAACGAATAAGTCTGAAGAAAAATCCATGATTATGGAAATATTTAATAATCGGGTGAATGCGATACGTAATAAAAATATAGATGAGGCGTTAGCAGACTATGACACGAATGTAGTTTCATTTGATGTAATAAATCCTTTGCAATACAACGGTATTGAAGAAGTAAAAGGAAGACTAGAAAATTGGTTCTCTTCATTCAAAGAATCAATTGGGTTTGAGGTTAAAAATATAAGAATAGAGGCGGATAAAGAAATTGCTTTTTGCTTTTGCCTTAATCATGTTAATGCTATTACAAATAAAGGTGAAAGTCTAAACATGTGGTGGCGTGAAACTTCTTGCTTAAAGAAAATAAATGATAAATGGAAGTTTGTTCATGTGCATAGTTCTGTTCCTTTCAATCCCGAAACCGGTTATGCATCCACAGATTTAAAGCCTTAGATTTTGAAATTAATGATGTGAATTGATTAATAATTATAAGGAGTAATATTATGTTCAAAAATTCAAAAGCATTCACCAGCTTTTCAGTTGATGATATCAATGAAGCCAAAAAATTTTATGGTAAAAAACTTGGTTTAGTTATTACTGATGTACCGGAAATGGAAGGATTAATTAATCTAAATTTTTCCGGTGGTTATAATTTAATGATTTATCAAAAACCAAATCATGTACCGGCAACATTCACTGTTCTTAATTTTCCTGTTGACGACGTTGAGAAAACTGTTGACGAATTAATTAAGAAGGGAATTAAGTTCGAACATTATGATTCTGAAAATTTGAGAAACGGATGAAAAAGGAATTTCAAGAAGCGGCGGTCCTTTGATTGCCTGGTTTAAAGATCCGGCAGGAAATATTTTGTCCGTTGTTGAAAATATAGAGTAACTATTTCTATAAGTTGCTTTTTTGTATGTAGAAATATTGTCGCAATTAACCTTTAATCTGCCGTAATTGCACCTTTCTAACAATATAAATTGATCTGTATTTTGACAACAGAAATTTTAATTCAATATTAAATAATAATTGTAAAGGAGAATGCTATGCAGAAGATAAATCCATTCCTATGGTTTGATGATAATGCTGAAGATGCTGTTAATTTTTATAGTTCAGTTTTTAAGGATTCAAAAATAAAAACGAAAACAAAGTATAGCGAAGAAAGTGCAAAGGCTTCCGGAAGGCCGAAAGATTCCATTATGACTGTAGCATTTGATCTTTACGGTCAGCCTTTTGTAGCAATAAATGGAGGGCCGGTTTTTAAATTTAATCCTTCCGTTTCTTTTTTTGTAAACTGTAAAACTGAAAAGGAAATTGAAGAATTATGGAATAAACTTTCGGACGGCGGGAAAATATTAATGGCACTTGATAAATATCCTTTCAGTGAAAAATACGGATGGCTGGAAGATAAATTCGGTGTATCATGGCAGCTAATTATTTTTAATGGTGAAGCGGAACAAAAAATTATTCCTTCATTAATGTTTACGAAAAATGTCACCGGTAAAGCAGAAGAAGCAATTAATTTTTATACATCGGTTTTTAATAATTCCAAACCCGGTAGTTTCTTCAGATATGAAGAAGGACAGGCGCCTGATAAAGAAAGTTCCGTTGCCTATGCAGACTTTACTTTGGAGGGACAGAAATTTGCGGCAATGGATGGCGGCCATATGCATGATTTTGCTTTTAATGAAGCAATCTCATTTGTAGTTAATTGCGATAACCAAAAAGAGCTGGATCATTTTTGGAATAAGCTTTCTGAAGGCGGCGATCCTAAATCACAAATGTGCGGATGGTTGAAAGACAAATATGGTTTGTCATGGCAAATTGTTCCAAAAGCTTTAGGTGATTTGTTAAGCAGTAAAGAGCTGGGCAAATCTCAAAGAGTTATGCAGAAAGTCCTTCAAATGAAAAAAATAGAAATTGCAGAATTGGAAAATGCGTAATAATAATTTAGAAGGAAAATATAACCAGAAATCATTTTAATATTAAATAATTCATTAGGAGAATATTATGTCAACAATAAAACTTCATAGAGTTTTTAAAGCAGCGCCGGATAAAATTTACCGTGCATTCCTTGATGCCGATGCGCAAGCAAAATGGCTTCCGCCGAATGGTTTTACGTGTAAGGTGCATCATCTGGATGCCAAAGTCGGAGGTACATATAAAATGTCATTTACAAATTTCTCTACAGGAAAAAGCCATTCCTTTGGCGGCAAATATCTTGAACTGGAACCAGGTAAGCATATCCGATACTCCGATCAATTTGATGATCCGAATATGCCCGGAGAAATGATAACTACAATTGAGATCAAACAAGTTTCCTGTGGATCAGATGTTTCCATTGTTCAGGACGGTGTTCCAAATGCTATCCCTCCGGAATATTGCTACCTAGGCTGGCAGGAATCTCTTGATCAATTAATTAAACTTGTTGAACCGGAAATTCCAGATTAGGAATTGTTTTGCTTAGATAAGTTTGGTGAGAAACTTAAAACCAATCAATTAAAAATTATTTACAAAAAATAAATTTAAATATGATTACGTTTTTGATTAATTAAATTTTTTCAATTGAAATAAATAAATAAAATTATGTCATCTAAAAGAACTCTTCGGTTTTGTCCTAATGGTCATAAATATTATAAAAGCTCGGACTGCCCAACATGTCCAATTTGCGAAAGTAAAATTAAAACAAATAATGAATTGTTGGATTCATTAAGCGCCCCGGCTAGAAGAGCATTTGAAAGAGAGGGAATAACATCTTTAACTAAGCTGGCAAATTATAACGAGAAAGAAATTCTTAAACTTCATGGCGTTGGCCCTTCCTCTTTACCGAAATTAAAAAAGTTATTGAAGGTAAAAAATCTAAAATTTAATAAGGAATAGAAACAATGCGTAAAGTAACTTTTTCAATAAACATTACGATTGATGGTTTTGCTGATCATACCGCGGGTATTGCGGACAGCGAGTTACACGACTTTTTTGCTGATTTGCTTGATAGTGCCGATATAGTTTTGCTTGGCAGGAAAACATATGAAATGATGGCAAGCTACTGGCCGTTTGCCGATCAGGATCCGAGAAACACCAAAAGCGAGTTAAGGTTTGCTGAGAAGTATAATAGCATATCCAAATTAGTGTTCTCTAAAACATTAAAAGAGGTCAATTGGACTAATACAACACTTGCTAAAAATAATTTGATAGATGAAGTAACTAAACTGAAAAATCAAAGCGGGAAGTATATTTTTGCTGGAAGTTTAAGCATTGCATCTGCTCTTGCAGAAAAAAATATGATTGATGAATATTGGATTTTAGTTCATCCAATAGTTTTGGGCAAAGGCAAACCTTTATTTGAAGATCTTCAAAGCCGGATAAATCTGAAGCTGATTGAAACGAAAACTTTTAAATCCGGCGTGGTGGTATTACATTATAAAAAATCTTAAATGGGAATTAAATGAAAGCAAATAGTAAATCATTGAAAACGATTGATGAATATATTGAAAACTTTCCGGATGATATTCAGTTAATTTTACAAAAAATAAGAAAAACAATTAAAAAAGCTGCGCCAGATTCAAGTGAAGTGATAAGTTATCAAATGCCGGCATTTAAGCAGCATAGCGTGTTAGTCTATTTTGCGGCATTTAAAAACCATATCGGATTTTTTCCTACTTCTAAACCGATAGAAATTTTTAAAGATAGATTAACATCATATAAAACTTCAAAAGGTACAATTCAATTTCCAATAAATAAAAAAATACCGTTAGGATTAATTTCCGAGATAACTGAGTATAGGGTTAAAGAAGATTTAAAAAATCATGAAATGAAAAAAAAACCGCAATAAAAAAATAGGGAGTAATAAGTTTTGAGTAAAGTATTTTTTGAATGTTATTGCACGATGGAGTTAGATTATTTGAAAATATTGACAAAGAAAAATTTGATATAGACATTATGGAAACAATCAAATCTCCAATTTTTACTCATGTATCATACGGAGTTTTAAACAAGACAAAAAGTTGATTTAGATAATAAAAGATATGTATATCAAAACATTCATTTAAAATTATTATTAAATTTTCATCCCAAATTTAATTAAACAAAGGAGACAGAATTAATGAACTATGTTAACCTCGGGAGGTCCGGTTTAAAGGTTTCTAGAATATGTTTAGGCTGTATGAGTTATGGATCAACTATTTCAAGAAAATGGTTTTTAACCGAAGAACAAAGTCAGCCGTTTTTTCAAAAAGCCATCGAATCCGGTATTAACTTTTTTGATACTGCGAATATGTATTCACTAGGCGTTAGCGAAGAAATAGTTGGCAGAGCAATTAAAAAGTACACCACCCGCGACGAAGTAGTAATTGCTTCAAAAGTATATTTTAAAATGCGCGAGGATCCAAACGGAAAAGGATTATCGCGAAAAGCAATAATGACAGAAGTTGATAATAGTTTAAAAAGATTAGGCACAGATTATATCGATCTGTATCAAATTCATCGCTGGGATTATGAAACACCTATTGAGGAAACCCTGGAAGCTTTGCATGATATCGTTAAAGCAGGAAAAGTAAGATATATCGGTGCATCGACAATGTTCGCATGGCAATTTGCAAAATCACTTTACTTATCTGATCTATTTGGCTGGACACGTTTTGTTTCTATGCAGCCGTATTATAATCTTTTGTACAGAGAAGAAGAACGGGAAATGCTGCCGCTTTGTTTGGAAGAGGGAATAGGTGTAATTCCATGGAGCCCGCTTGCACGCGGCAGGCTTACCCGCCCATGGGAAAAGCAAGAAGATACCGAGAGAGCAAAGACAGATATTTGGGGGAAAACACTTTACGAAAAAACTGAAGATGCTGATAAAAAAGTTATTAATTGTGTTACTGAAATTTCAAAGTCAAGAGGTGTTTCGCAGGCACAAATAGCTCTAGCATGGGTACTATCAAAACCTGTAATTACTGCTCCTATTGTTGGTGCAACAAAATTAAATCATCTTGAAGATGCAATAGCCGCAGAGTCACTTAAACTGTCTGATGAAGAAATTCAAAAACTGGAAGCGCCATATATACCGCATAATATTGTAGGTTTTTAAAAATATTTGAAATTATATAACCATGTCGTTATTAGCCATTAAAAAGTAACTTTTATAATTAATAAATTTAAATAAACATTAATAAATTAGAGGAGCTAAATTATGGCTACATTAAATCCATATCTAAATTTTCCAGGAAATTCAGAAGAAGCATTCAACTTTTACAAGTCAGTATTTGGCGGAGAATTTGCAGGAGGAGTATTTAGATTTGAAGGTACTCCGGGTTCAGAAAAATTAAGTGATTCTGAAAAACAAAAAGTAATGCATATTGCTTTGCCAATTGGTAAAGGAAATGTGTTAATGGCAACAGATGCACTGGAGTCTATGGGACACAAAGTAACTCCGGGAACTAATTTTCATCTTTCAATTGAAGCTGAAAGTAAAGAAGAAGCGGATACAATATTTAATGGTCTCTCTAAAGGTGGGAAAGTCACTATGCCTCTTGCTGATGCTTTTTGGGGTGCATATTTTGGGATGTTAACCGATAATTTGGTATTCAGTGGATGGTTAATTACACCTACCCTCAAACGAGATAATTATTAATATTTAGAGAGGTTCATTGTAGAAATGGACCTCTTTATTTTTTGGACCATACATAACATACTGTCAAAAAAATAATTGAACTCTAATCGATGAGATAAATGAGTAATCATTTATTCCGCTGTAAGCAGGATTGATAACATATTGAATGTCAGGCTGAAGTTGAAACCAGCTTGAAAAATAAAATAGATACGTCATTTCAATAATGCTTTCGAATTCCTCCGGCTGAATATTTTCATCAAGTGATTGAAGATATCTGGTATTATTATGTGCGGAAGCCAAAGCAATACCAATTTGATCTTTATCTCTACCGGAAAATAAACCTGTATAATGTAATCCTAACCCTACGTAACCATCAACCTGATTTAAATCTCTATCTGATAATCCAATCCTTACAAATGCGGATAATCCTTCTTCAGTATTCTTAGGTTCACTCCAAAGAAATTTTTCAGCTGAGAAATAAATGCCATAATTTCCTTTTTTATAAACAGTATTGTTCGAATTATTTAAAGTAATCTTTTTAAACCGATTCGTATAATACCAGCCTCCGAGAGAATACTTTTCATAGCCTTCAGTTAAAACTTCTGCTTTCCCTGCAAATCCAATTTCACAAGCTAATAAAAGCCCATCATCTTTATTTAAAATAATTTGAGTTCCAATTGGCTTGTTCGGATCTCCGGCCACTCCATCTATTATAGCTGCTTGCGTATAGAAGCCAGTTTTATTTTTATAATCAAACCTAAAAGCTAAAGATGTTGTTGGGTATATTGAAGGGCCGTTTTCCCCCGTTAAAGCGTATTCCGGACCAATTCCTTGTGAAGGATTTAAGAAAATTAATGATGCTTGCTGAACATCAAATTCAGAATTTAAATCATAAAGTCCGAATTTTAAAGATAAATTATCGTTAAATAATTTTTGTTCGATCCAGAATTCATAAATTTTCCAGGTCCTATATGCTTCTATATTATCAATTCCTTGTTCACTACCGACTTTATCATTAAAATCATTTCCCAACACGCCGATCGCAGATATCAGCATACTTGTGCCTGCCATTCCAAAAGATTTGTCCAGATCAATATTCAAATCAGTTTTGACCAGGCCAATATAACTTGATCCTTTTTTGATGCCGCCGGAAAGATTTGACAAAAAGTCATTTGTAAAACCTAGTTGAACATCTACACCGGGAATATTTATTAAGTTATTTAAAATCTGAGTGTGAATATTTTCCGCTTGAATTAGAAGCAAAGCAAGAATAATTACGAATATTTTATATTTCATTGAAGTTTTAGCGTTGTGCATGAATACTGTAATTGGGAAATTAATCATCTTTAACTTAAGTTCAATCTCTTGGACGACTGTCGAAGTCGCTGTGCTGAAATGTATGAACCCAAAACAAGCAAAGCAGCTATAGCTTGTGCTGCTAAACCTTGAAGATTAGGAAAAACAGCAAACCACATTCCCATCCAATCGGGGATTGATATATTAATATTTGTAATTGGAAGCCAATTTGCCTGCTGCATTTCCTGCACGCTTTCTCCAACCATAACTAAAAGTACAACTCCCAGCAATACACCGGTTAAAATAAGCATTTTTTTGTAAGGTAGCTTTTCATTTGCAATAAATGTAAGCACAGCAACTATTGCTGTAAGTGATAGCCCGATTGCAGTGCCAGCAAAGACAATGTTGTTCCCATCTTGCAGCCTAAGCTGCTGAAGGAACAAAACAATTTCAAATCCTTCACGGTAAATTGCAGTAAAACCTAGCAAAGCAAAACCTTGAAACATCCTGTAATTGCTTCTTGAAGGAGAATCAATTAATCGTTTCCCTCGGTTAGTATGATGTGAAATCCAACCAGTCCAGTAAATTTTATGAAAGAACCAATTCATAACTAATAATAAAACAACGATGGCCAGAAGCCCGGTAGCTGCTTGTATATCTAATTGCGGCAGATCGATATTTGAAAGTATAAACACAACTATAAACCAAGTTGCAGCGGTTGCAATTAAACCTATTATCGAACCCGCAAAAATACCTTTTGAAAAATTTTTCTGCTCTCTTCTTTTAACAGTGGCAACAATAGCAGCAAGCACAAGTATTGCTTCTAGTCCTTCCCGGAATACAAGAATTCCACAGCTAAGAATAGCTGCAGTGCTGCTCAAATTTTTAGCCGAAGGGTCAGGGGAACCTGAGAATACAATTGCCTGCCAAATTAAAACTGTGATTATTAATAAAAGACCAGTTCCGATTAGTATCGCTTTTCCAGAAATGCTTTTTAAAAAGGACATATTAAAAGTTACTCCATTTATATTTTATTTATTCTTTCGTATTGAGTATGCATCCATTTATTAATTTTAAGTTACCGCTTTTTATCACTTCATCCGTTTTGTTCTAATATTACAATTTTGAGATTAAAAAAAATATAGAAAATTAATTCACATAATATTTTGACTTATATTAAATGAGATTAAAACTATTTATAAATTTTTATCGGGATAAAACTTGGATCAAAAAATATGTTTCGATTGCTCTTTATTCAATCGCTGTATTAGGTAAAATGATTTGAAAAATTAGGTAGTTTTGAATACCTAAATTAGGTATTGAGGTAATTAGTTTTGTAAAAATAGATAACTAAAGTTTAAAATTTCCAATTGAAATTCTAAATGGGTACATCAAGTAAAATCGAACTACGTTATTCTGAAATTCTAAAGCCGGCGCCGGAAGTTTTATGTAATTTAAAGTTTGTCGAAACCAATTCCAGAACCATCCGCCGTCCGGCAGCAGCTCTACCAAATTGTAATCAAGTCCAATCGCATATCTCCTTAAAGCCAATTGATCCGGCGGGCCATCGGCTAAGATAGGTGCATCTATTGCATCCGCACCGTATCCGAATGAAATTTCCAGCCATGGCGTCCAATACTTTTTTAAATTTTGTGGAAGAATATTATAAACATTTAATGACCACCAGAATGTTGAACTATTATAATCATCAATAAAGGTTCGCGGCCTGTTTATAATCGGTTTACCAGTCCATTCCGAAGGAACAAATTGCCATTTAGGCGTAATGTTTTGAAGTGCAGGAACATAATGCTGGGCAAGAAAAAATAAAGATCCAGTTGCATCTGCATACCAATCCGAAGGACTGAACCCCCAATCTCTTGCAAAACCATCTTCAATTTCAACATATGTTTGGTATAGAAGCGCCAGAACTGTTCCCCAATTTGTTGCATCATCCCACGAAAAACCTGACGCTATAAATCCTTCACTTAAAAGATATGAAACAAAATAAGCTCCAAACGCATGGCCAGCTTTATCAACCTGCAAAGCAGAAACCCAATCTTCCTGAAAATGAAATTTACCTCTATCTCCGCTCCACCATGCATTCGCTTGATGAATATGCAGCCATACTAAAGTACCGGTATAAATTCCTCCAATGATGGCTGTAGTTGCAGGCCGTATTTTAGTCTCAATATTAGGAAGTGATCCATTTAAAGTATAACGTCTTTGGCCTGCATAAGTAAATTTTTCTAGTGAAAGAAAAGTTGAATTATGCAGACTTAGTTTAGTGTTGTAATTATTTGTATAATTTAGTGTGGTGTCAATAGAATCTAATTCACTGATTTGCGTTTGTGCTGAAGAAGAATTAGCACAAAATAAAATCATGATCAAAAATAAAATTGATGTTATCTTATTTTGATGTAATTAATGATTTGATAATGAAATTATTCAAATTAAAATCTCGTTGTAATTAATATTTAATATTCTCCGAACTTGAAGTTCAATAAGAAGGAAGTTCCTTCCAAATCTTTTTCGGTGGTATTAAATATTTTATTGTAACTGGAAATCATGCGGTAGCTTAAGCCCGCATCAATATGGAACCATTTATAAACTTCCAGCTCAAAATCAATTTGCGGTTCCCAGGCTAAAAAATTATTTGTTCCAAAATCCGATTTGATGTTATTATTATTTTCAGCATAAAAATTTTGTCCTCCGGCAGCCAGAAGCATATCAAGCGAAACATTAAATTTGCTGTCCTTTAATAGCAAAAATTCAAATTCTAATCCGGCATAATTATATTTAAAAAATATTGATTGTCCGGTGGCATTATCAACAAAATTTGTATTTATCCCATTGACCAAAGCATAAAATCCAGTTCCAATTACAAATCTTCTATTAATTACCCAGCCCCACTTCCCACCGATTATTATTCCTGTTTGATTTATAATTTCTGAATATTTAATTACAGGCGCACCAAATGCTCCATTTTCAATTCCCTGAGCTTTAGTTGAACCTGAGGCAAGCAGGATGAATATTAAAATCACAGAAAAAAATTTAGTCATTATTATATTTTTTTGATTTCAAACATAACAAAAATATCGTTTCTAATTAAACTAATTCATAACTGGTAATAAAATCAATAAATGAAAATAGTTCTGGTTAGTGAAAAAAATAAAATAAAAATATTTCTATCTGATGATTATTTTAAAACCTTTTGATGATTTACCCAAAATCATTTGATTTATACAATTATTTGATTATTCTTTTTCGTCAATCTAAAATGAAATATTCCTTTCGCGATTTTTAAAATGAATAATACTAACAATATTAACTCAGTAGAGAAGTGGACACTCATTGCAACCATTCTTGGTTCGAGCATGGTGTTCATAGATTTTTCCGCGCTGAACGTTGTGCTTCCCGCTATTCAATCGGATTTAAAAATAAACGGTAAATCCTTATTCTGGATTATCAATGCTTATTCACTTTTTCTTTCCTCACTTTTGTTAGTCGGCGGATCTTTAGGAGATCTCTATGGCAGAAAGAAAATATTTATCATCGGTATGATACTATTCAGCATATCATCTGTACTTTGCGGGATTTCTTCGGGTAAAAGTTTATTAATTACAGCAAGGGCATTTCAGGGTGTCGGCGGCGCTTTAATGGTGCCTGGCAGTCTTGCTATCATTTCAGCAATAGTTCCTTCTAATAGAAGAGGCAAAGCTTTTGGGACTTGGTCAACTTTTAGTGCATTAACAACTATCATAGGCCCTGCATTGGGAGGCTGGTTAGCCGGCTTAGGTTTATGGCGATTAATTTTTTTTATAAACATTCCACTGGCATTAATTGCCGTAATCATACTTACTAAATATGTTCCTGAAAATAAGGATGATTCTGCGAAAAATCTTGATATAGTTGGGGCAATACTTGCAACAATAGGATTGGCAGGAATAACTTATGGATTTTTGGAAGCTTCGAGTAAAAGCTTTGCAGATCCAATCATTCAATTATCCTTAGCTGGCGGAGTAATAGCATTGGTATTTTTTATTTTTGTTCAGAAGAAAAGCAGTCATCCAATGATGCCGTTAAATTTATTTCAGTCAAGAACATTTAGCGGTGTGAATATAATGACTTTGTTCCTATACACTGCTTTAAGTGCATCATTATTTTTTTTACCATTAAACTTGATTCAAATCCAGGGATATCCCGAAGCAGTTGCGGGATTGACATTATTGCCATTTGCAATCATACTTGCAGCCCTTTCACATTTTTCAGGAAGTTTTGCGGATAAATTTGGAGCTAAGAAGCCGTTAATTATTGGACCGCTTTTAGCCGGAATTGGCTTGCTGCTTTTCACTTTTCCGGGTTTAACAGAAGGCCCAAAAGATTATTGGACAACATATTTCCCGGGCATAATTATTTTAGGCATCGGAATGGGAATAGTTGTTGCCCCTTTAACAGCTACTGTTATGGCATCTGTACCAGAACACAATTCCGGGATTGCTTCAGGTATAAATAATACTATGGCAAGAACCGCCGGACTGCTGGCAATTGCTATTCTGGGCGCTTTAATTTTAATTTCATTTAAAAATAATTTAGCAAATAAAGTGAATGAAATTAATATTTCTGATGCTAAAAAAAATGAACTGCTTAATAACGCAGAAAATTTAGCAGACACTCAACCTCCAAAAAATTTAACCGCCAAACAGACAGAGCAAATAAATAAATTGATAAAAGCTTCTTTCATAAGGTCGTTTAATTTTGTCGTTTACATTTCGGTGGCCTTAACATGGCTGGGATCATTAATTGCGTTTTTCACTGTGAAGAAAGGCATTCTTTCAGGTTAAAAATTCTTTATAAATATTGTAATCAAATTTTTGAAATATTTTTAATTTACATTTGAAAATACTTAGGTTCAAAGAAATTAATTAATCCTCACTTCGTTGATTTAATATTTGTTTCGGAGTTTATAATTCAAACTAAATTCAGTAACTCAATCGGGTATGAATGAAGAGATTTAATTGCGAATACAAGTTTTATTATTTATAATTTTTTTCTTTCAATTTTATAAACTTTAAGGAAACAAAATGCCTGTAAAAACAAAAAATGACATTGCATTCACAAGCGGCTATTCAGATGTGAACGGAATTAAAATGTATTATGAATTGCACGGAACAACTGGCGATTTTCTTGCCTTAATTCATGGAGGAGGTTCAACGATTGGAACAACTTTCGGAAAGCTGATTCCATTACTTGAGAATAAATTTCAAGTGATTGCTGTTGAATTGCAAGGTCATGGACACACAGACGATAGAAACGCGCCGGAAAGTTTTGAGCAGGATGCCGATGACGTAACGGAATTATTGCATAATCTAAATATCTCTAAAGCATCTGTTGTTGGATTTAGTAATGGCGGAAATACGGCAATGCAAATTGCAATTAGACATCCTGAAATTGTAAACAAATTAATTCTAGCTTCAACATTTTATAAAAGAGAAGGATTAATACCAGGATTTTTTGACGGGATGAATCAAGCAACTATAGATGCTATGCCTCAAATTTTAAAAGATGCATTTTTAGAAATTAATCCTGATACCAATAAACTGCTTACCATGTTTAACAAGGATAAGGAAAGGATGTTAAATTTTAGAGATTGGAAAGATGAAGATATCCATTCAATAAAAGCTCCCACTTTAATTATAAATGGAGATCGCGATGTTATTTTACCGGAACATGCAGTTGCAATATCAAAACTAATTGAAAATTCCAGGTTGCTGATTATTCCTTCGGAACATGGAACTTATATTGGTGTGGCTGAATGCCCTCTTCCAAAAAGTAAATTATTAGAAATGACGGCGGATTTAATTACAAACTTTTTATTAGATTAACTGAAGATTCAAAATAAAATGTGATCTGTCAGAGATCGATTGAAGTATTGCTAATGTATTTATTTTCGATTAAACATTGCTGAATTTTTCCAAAACTTTCTTTAATCTCTTTACTCCGTCAACAATTTCATTTTTTTTAAATGAAGTATATCCCATCATAATTGCAGGACCTTTAAAAAATTTTAGGGACGATCTGGATAAAGCGACTAAAGTGATATTATTTTTTTTTGCTTCTTCAGCAATTATTTTATCATCAAAATGTTTTGGCAGCCAGCCGATAACATGCATACCCGCAGGTGATTCTTCAATATTTATAAACTGATTTAATTCTTTTTTAATTTCGTTAATTAAAATATCCTGTCTTTTTTTATAAAGCACTCTCATTCTTCTAATATGTTTTGTGAAGTATCCATCCTTTAAAAATTGATATGCAATAATTTGCTCAAACACAGGATTTTGAATGTCTGTCATTAACTTAGCAGTAACAAGAATTTCATATAGTTTTGGATCAGTAACAACTAAATATCCTAATCGTAGACCTGGAAATAAAACCTTACTGAAAGTTCCTAAATAAATAACTGAATTATTTCTGTCCATACCCTGCAGAGATTGAAGCGGGCTACCGGCATAACGAAACTCGCTGTCATAATCATCTTCAATAATCCAGCAATTATTTTTATCCGCGAATTTTAAAAGTTCATCTCTTCTTGAAGTGCTCATTACAGCGCCGGTTGGATATTGGTGTGATGGAGTTGTATATATTAATTTAGGATGGGGATATTTCTTTGATATGTATTTAATATCAATTCCATCCGAATCCAAAGGCGCAGGACATACTTTTGCTTTAGAAAATTTGAGCGCAAATTTGATCCCAAAGTATCCCGGATCTTCAATAACAACAGAATCTTCTCTGTCTACTAATGATCTTACAATTAAATCTAAACCTTGTTGGGAACCATTCACAATAATCACCTGATCGGTTTTACAATTGACTGCACGATAAGTTCTTAAATATTTTGCAATTTCTTCTCTCAGCGGTTCGTATCCCGCAGCATCACTATACCGCAAATGTAGACTGGAATAAATTTGCGATGTTTGGTTAATTATTTTCAGCCAGGTTTTAATTGGAAAATCATCTAAAGAGGGTGCGCTGGTTTGAAACGGAATAATTTTTTTGGGAACAATTGCATTCCGGTAATAATTCATCGATTCCAGTTGGCTGCTAATTTTCGAAAATATCTTTTTAGTAGATTTTTCGGCAGAGCCATTCTCTTTTGCAGGCAATAATTTATCCGGGATTTCATTAACATAAGTGCCTGCTCCGGGCTTACCAATTATATATCCTTCGGTAAACAGTTGTTGAAATGCCGTCGCAACTGTATACCGCGATACTTTAAGCTCAGCGGCAAGTGATCGTGTGCCCGGAAGTTTTTGGCCAGTATAAAACTTGCCTTCAATTATTGCACGTCTAAAACTATCGTAAAGCTGTTTATACAAAGGAACATCTGAGGAATAATTTATCTTCAAAGCAACTAAGGGTATTTCTTCTAAAGCTTTAGGCATAATGTGATCTTAATAACTGGCAGGGTAAATAAAATTAATAACGGCTCTTTTCAATATAAATATTTTAATACATTTTGTCTCTTACAATAAAAATATGACCCATTAAAACTAACTGTATTTATATATTAATAAAGGAGCAAACATGAAATCAATAAGTCCATATTTATTATTTCCAGGAAATACAGAAAAAGTATTTGATTTTTATAAATCTGTTTTTGACGGAGAAATTTTGGCATTGCAGAGATTTAAGGATGGACCTGATGCTGATAAATTACCTGATCAGATAAAAGATAAAATAATGCATATCTCAATGTCTCTGGGTAATGGAATTACTTTGATGGCCACAGATGATTTGCAAATTAAGCCTGGAAATAATATTAAAGTTTCAATCATAATGGATAGCAAGGAGGAAGCTGATAAAGTATTCAAAAAACTATCTGTCGGTGGAAATATTACATTGCCTTTACAAGATATGCCCTGGGGTGATTATTTTGGAATGCTGACAGATAAATATGACATTCACTGGATTATTAGCCATCCTAAAAACTAAAATATTGTAAAGTTAAATATAGGTTTTGATACTGAGTTATTAAGGAATTAAATATAATATTAATTATATGTATGAATTAAATCCTAGTAATGAAATTGAAATAATATAAAACTCAATCAGAATTGAGAGGACAAAATGAAAAAGGTATTGATTACAGGAACATCAAGAGGTTTAGGAAGGGCACTCGCAATCGAATTATCAAAAAGAAATTATAACGTAATTGCAAGCGCACGAAATATAAATGATCTAAGTGATTTGAATGTTTACAAAAAGATTTCATTAGATGTTACCGATGAAAAGGAAATTAAAAATTCTAAAGATAAATGCGGCGAAATTGATATATTGATTAATAATGCTGCATACACTGTGGGCGGGCCTATAGAAAAAATTCCTATTGAAGAAATTCGAAAAGAATATGAAACGAATGTTATTGGACCATTAAGATTGATTAAAACATTTCTTCCGGGGATGCGCGAAAAGGGAAGTGGAAAAATAATTAATATTTCTTCTGCCGCTGATAGATTTGCCCCGCCGTATGGAGGTTCATACTCTTCAGCCAAAGCAGCATTAGCTATGATGACCGAAGCTTTGCATTTTGAAGTTAGGCATTTTGGAATAAAAGTAATTTTAATTGAAGCCGGTTCTATTAAAACCGATATGCCTATAAAACAGAAACAATTTTCTTCACCTGAATACGGCCCTTTGGATGAGCAAATGAAAAAGCGTTTTGAAAATTACTTCAAAGAGGATAAAAGAAATCCTCCTGAAAAAATTGCAAAATTTATTGCGGATAAAATTGAAGATCCAAATGCAGAATTGAAAATTCCAGCCGGACAGGATGCTCAATATATTATTTCTGAGCATTCAAAAATGAGTGATAAAGAATGGGAGAAATCTTTCATGTTTCAAGATTTAGATTGGTAACAAATAAAATAAAAAAAATTAAAGCTTAAACTATTAATTATTAAATCAGGAAGCTTATGAAAATCAGTATATATATGGCTTTTTCTGCCAATGGATTTATTTCAAATCAAAAAGGGGTTCCCGATTGGTTATCTCAGGAATATGGCAAAGGCTTTATGGAAATTTGTCAAAGAACAAAAGCAGTAATAATGGGTCGAAAAACCTATGATATTCTAGCACCGGATAATCTTCCCCTCAAAAGTGATGGGACTACAATAGTTTTAACTTCAAATACAAATAAAACGCCGCCAAACTCTACGGTTGTTTTTACTAATAAATCACCCAAGGAGATTTCTGAATTACTTAAAAAGAAAAATCATAACGAAGCTGTTATTATTGGCGGTGCTGCCGTTGTAACCGAATTTATAAATGCTGGATTGGTAGATGATATTTATTTTGTTATAGAGCCAGTTTTATTTGGAAGTGGTTTACAATTCTTAAATAATCCTGAACTTGAACTTAAACTTGAATTAGAGA
This sequence comes from uncultured Ignavibacteriales bacterium, assembly GCA_963731745.1. Classification (GTDB taxonomy): domain Bacteria; phylum Bacteroidota; class Ignavibacteria; order Ignavibacteriales; family Ignavibacteriaceae; genus CAVSWT01. Next base: position 180,716 of record CAVSWT010000016.1, on the reverse strand, counting down.
ATATAGAAAAACTAAGCGACAAAACGATTGAAGCTCATTATAAAATATTAAAATGATTTTATGAAGGTGAATAATAATTTTGGACAAAAATCGTAATGAATAAAAATTATTGAGATTGAATGATTATTAAAAAGAGTGATTATCATGAATAAAAATCAAGCTAAAAATAATAATATCCAGATAAGCCATAACTACGCAAACATAAACGGAATTAAATATCATTATGCTGAAGCTGGTGATGGGCCATTGGTTTTGATGATACACGGCGCTTTCGAACTATGGTATTCGTGGCGGCTTCAAATGACAGCTTTGGCTGATGCCGGCTATCATGCAGTTGCTCCCGATTTAAGAGGACATGGTGAATCGGAAGTATCACTTAAAGTTAATGAGTATAGTTTATTTCAGCACGCCGAAGATGTTAAAGCTCTTATTAATTACCTTGGTGAAAAAGAAGCAGTTATAATGGGGCATGACTGGGGAGCAAATATTGCTTGGTTAATGCCAATGCTTTATCCTAAAACAGTAAAAGCACTTGCTGTTTTTAGCATACCATTTTATCCCGAACCGAGAGATCCTGAAAAGATGAAAAATTTTTTTAAAGACAAATTTAGTTTTATGGGTTACTTTCAAAAACCGGGTGCTGCTGAAACTGAATTTGATGAAGACCCGCAAAAATTTTTTAGGCTTTTTCTTTATGGATTTTCCGGCGATGCACCAACAGACACGGTCAATAAATTGTTTGCAAATAAACCTGCTGATGCAAAACTTTTAGATGGATTTCCAGAACCAGATAAATTGCCGTCATGGCTATCTAAGGAAGATATTAACTATTACGCAAATGCTTATAAAAAAACTGGATTAACTCCGACTCTAAATTTTTACCGAAATGTTAATCAAGATTTTCCAAAACTAAAAGAAGCTTATCAGAATAAAATAAACCAGCCGGTTCTCTTTATTGGAGGAGGTGAAGAAGCCGCTGTTAAATATGGTGATTTTGATGCGATGAAAAATGCGCTGCCGAATTTAAGAAAGACAATCATCCTAAATGGATGTGGACATTATGTACAGCAAGAAAGAGAAGATGTTGTTAACGCTGAACTTATTAAATTTTTAAATGAAGAAATTTTACAAAAGTAATGTCGGAATCAACCCGTTAATTGCCGTAATTGCACCTTTTACAAATCCTAATCTGGATTTAAGTTAGCATATAATTAATGAAGAAATTAATAACCAGAAAGGAAAGATTATGAATATCATACTTTGGATTCTTCAGGTTTTATTAGCTGCTCAATTTCTGCAGCACGGTTTAATTATGGTATTTCCCCCTGCTGAATATGTTGCGATAATGAATGCCACTCTCGGAATCGGATTACGGTATTTCATTGGTATAGCCGAATTACTTGCTATTGTTGGATTAATCCTGCCCGGTGCTCTGCGAATTTATGCTAGGCTGCTGCTTTTAACTTTAGCAGGACTGATGATCATCACTGCCAGCGCTACTATTTATCATTCTTTCAGAGGAGAAGCCAGCAGCGTAATTTATACAGCTGTTCTCTTTATAGTTATCTCCTTCGTTGCTTATATGCGATGGAAAATAAAACCCATTATATCTCGACAATCTAATCAGTATACTAAAGTCGCTATAAATTAAAATAAATTCTGAAAAAATAATAAGAGACAAAAAAAATGAGAAAAATAATTGTCATATCAATGATAACCTTAGACGAAGTAATGCAGAAAGTTCTTGAAATGAAAAAGCTGAATATTGAAGAATTGGAATATGCATAAATGAAAATTAACAATTAAAAAAAGGATGAGACATGAATAAAACTAAAATCACTATAGATGCCACTGTTTCAGCAAACACAAAAAAAGTATGGGATTATTGGAATAAGCCTGAACATATTACGAAATGGAATTTTGCTGCCAATGATTGGCACTGTCCGAAAGCCGAAAATGATTTAAGAATAGGCGGGAAGCTTCTGAGCAGAATGGAAGCCAAAGACGGAAGTTTCGGATTTGACTTTGAAGCTATTTATGACGAAATCATTGATCAAAAGAAAATCTCCTATACAATGAAAGATGGCAGACAGGCGACTACTGATTTTGAAAATCTTAACGGCAAAACAAAAATTACAACAATCTTTGATGCTGAAAACGAAAATCCGATTGAGATGCAAAAAAGTGGTTGGCAGTCAATTCTGGATAATTTCATAAAGTATGTGGAAGAAAACTAATAGTTAAAAAAAATAATCATAAAATTGTTAAAATGATTTAATTGAAAAGGTAAGAAGGAGATTAGAGTTATGACAAAATTCAGAGTTTTGTTTATTGCTGTGGTTCTCATCGTCTCCGGATCCATCACATGGGCGCAGGAGATTGTTACGAAGCCGGACACCAGTGGTTATGTAGTTGCTAATGGCATTGATTATTGGTTCGAAATCAGAGGCAAAGGAGAGCCGGTATTACTGCTGCATGGCGGGCTGATGTCTACCGATTCATTCGGGCCCGTCCTTATGAAGCTCGCAGAGACGCACCGTGTTATTGGTGTTGATCTTCTTGGGCATGGACACACAGCGCTTGGCAGCAGGAAGATTATCCCGGCTGAAATCGGCAATGACCTCGCGATAGTCCTTGAGAAACTTGGCATACAGCAGGCGGATGTAATGGGCTACTCTTTTGGTGGAGCTGTTGCGTTGCAGCTTGCATTCCAGCATCCCTCACTCATACACCGGTTGATACTTGTTTCTACACCTTACGCACAAGACGGCTGGTTTGCAGAAATGCTGCCGCAGCAGGCAGCGGTAAGTGCAGCTATGGCTGACAAGATGAAGGAAACACCGATATATCAATCCTATGTCGCGATTGCACCTAATCCACAGGATTTTCCGAAGCTGCTTGATGCAATGGGCGAGTTCATGCGTCAGCCGTATGATTGGTCTGAAAGCGTTAAGCAGCTAAAGATGCCGGTAATGCTTGTGTATGGCGATGCGGATATGGTTCGTCCTGAGCACTATGTATCGTTCTATCATCTGCTTGGCGGCGGGTTGCGCGATGCGGGATGGATGCGCGAGCATATATCACTGAATCGTTTGGCAATTTTGCCGGACGTAACGCACTATGAAATGGGCACTTCACCCCAGCTGGCGGAAATAGTGCTGCCGTTCTTGAACGGTGAAATGGATGTAAAAAGTTCGGGTAAATGAAAAATGTATCATATCTAATTCCGATTTCGCCAAACAATAAGTAATGTCGGCTACAATTAATTAATCAAAAAGTAAGGCAAGCGGACTGACTGGCTTACACAATTAAAAGGAATAACAGAATGAGAAAAATAATCGTCATATCAATGATCACGTTAGACGGAGTAATGCAGGCACCCGGGGGATCCAAAGAAGACACATCAGAGGGTTTCAAATATGGCGGCTGGACTGCACCTTATGCACACGATGCCTCCAGCAAGGTTTGGAAAAAACAGATGAAGGCGGCAGATCTTCTTCTAGGCAGGAAAACTTTTGATATTTTTGAGGCTTATTGGCCCGAACATGCAGCGAGGTTGGCCGGGAATCAATGATGTTACAAAATACGTCCTGTCTAACACAAGGTCAGCGTCAGATTGGGAAAATACTGTTTTCTTAAAAAGTTTAGCAGATATCAAAAAACTTAAAAAGAAGGAAGGTTCTGATATTAAAGTTTGGGGAAGCAGCAAGCTAGTTCAGTTACTGATGAAACATGATTTAGTGGATGAACTCTGGCTCAACACATATCCGCTGACGCTTGGTTCCGGCAAAAAGCTTTTTCAGGATAGCGCAATACCAGCAGCTTTTGAAGTAGCAGAAAGTACAATTACGCCAAACGGAGTTGTTATGGTAAATTACCAGCGAGCCGGAAAAGTCACAACCGGTGATGTTGGGTAATAAAGAAAAAATAAAATAAAAAAATCATCATGAAAAAAATAACTAGATTATGGCACGGAATCACAAAAGCTGAACACGCCGATATATATTTGAAATACATTGAGGAAACTGGTATGAGGGAATATAGAAATGTAGATGGCAACTTGTCTGCAAAGATTTTGCGAAGAATTGAGGGTGACATTTGCCACTTCCTAACTGTAACTGAATGGGACTCATACGAGAGTATAAAAAATTTTGCAGGCGATGAAATTGAAAAAGCAAAATATTATGATGAAGATAAAAAGTATCTTTTAGAATTTGAAGAAAAAGTGCAGCACTATGAAACTTTTGAATATTAATTATACCTGCATCTACTTTTACTTAAAAAGTTAATATCGGCAACTTAAAATAATTTAAAAGGATTAATATTATGAGCAGATTAATAGTTGAAGCGGAAGTTTCATTGGACGGGACCGTTAATAATCCTGAGATATGGCCCGAAATCTTTAAATATCATAGTGAAGATGTAACAGAGTATCTTAATAAGCTACTCTTTAGTCCGGACGCACTCATTTTAGGACGCATTACTTATGAGGTTTTCGCACAAGTATGGCCCGAGCGGAAAGATGAAATGGCTGATAGAATTAATGGCATGCCCAAATACGTTGCTTCGAGAACGCTTAAACAACCACTCAAATGGAACTCAAGCTTAATTGAGGGTAATGTTGCTGATGAGATACGCAAGCTGAAACAAAAATTCGGTAAAGGATTGCTTCAATATGGAATTGGCGAACTTACAAATACAATGTTGAAAAACAAATTAATCGATGAAATTCAATTGATGGTTTTTCCATTTACTTTTGGAAAAGGAGACCGCTGGTTCGACATTCTTGATACCGCCAGTTTTGAATTGTTAGGTTCCAAATCGTTTAGCTCCGGTGTTTTACTTTTACGTTATCGTCCTAAATAGAAAGGCTGCAACATCATGAATACCATGATAAACTATTTGATAAACCAATTTCAAAATAAAAAGATTAGGAACATGGCGCTCAATCAAAAAATAATATTCATCATTCTTGCCGCAAACTGGCAAGACTTCCATCGGCAATAAAATTTATTGGGATTAGAACTATGACAAAAAACAAATTGCTGCGAATGGATAATGTCGGAATCGTAGTGGAATCACTCGATGAAGCTATCTCTTTTTTCACCGAACTTGGACTAAAGCTAGAAGGACGAGCTATGATTGAAGGTGAATGGGCTGGGCGTGTTACCGGACTTGGCAATCAGCAAGTTGAGATCGCCATGATGGTCACCCCCGATGGACACAGCCGGCTCGAACTCTCTCGATTTCTCACACCAACTGTTATTGCCGATCATAGAAACGCCCCTGTGAATTCTCTCGGCTACTTACGTGTCATGTTCGCTGTTGAAGACATTGATGAGATTGTAGCCAGACTAAGCAAGCATGGTGCTCAACTGGTTGGCGAAGTGGTTCAGTACGAAAATTCGTATCGGCTCTGCTACATTCGTGGGCCCGAAGGTCTTCTCATCGGGCTTGCAGAACCACTTGGGAATAAATGAACAGCAAATTATTAATAAAATATATTTACGGAGATATTTGACGTTGAAGAAAAATTTATATAAAAAATTTAGATTAGGGAATAATATGAATAAAAAAGAAATTGCAATCACTTTTTTAAAGATGGCATCAGCCGGGATAGTGTCCGAAGCATACTCGAAGTATGTCCATTCAGATTTTCGCCACCATAATGCTTACTTCAAAGGCGACCGCGAGACGCTTTTGAAAGGTATGGAAGAAAATGCAAAGCAATTTCCCAATAAAAAATACGAGACTTTACGCGCCCTCGAAGATGGTAATCTAGTCACTGTACATGGGAAAGTAACACTTGATTCGGATAAAATATTCTCGGTCATCCATATTTTTCGTTTTGAAGGAGATAAAATCGTGGAAGAATGGGAAGCGAGCCAACAACTTTTGAAAGACTCGCCAAACGAGAATGGAATATTTTGATGGAGTTGTCTATAAAGTAATGTCTAGAATATTAAAAAGAACAGATTATGCGAAGTAACAAAATCAACCCATGCCTTGAACCACTGGAAATTCTTGTTGGTAAATGGAAATCTGTTGGAACCCATCCGCTTCTGCCTGGAGAAATGCTCCATGGATATAATTCATTTGAATGGTTAGAAGATGGGGCCTTTCTGATTTGGCGTTCCAGCGTTGAGCACAAAGCTTTTCCCAAAGGGATTGCGATTTTTAGTTGCGATGATTCCACAAAGGAAGGTGTTATGATTTACTTTGATGATCGAGGAGTGTCAAGAAATTATAATTGGTCTTTTTCCGAAAACATTCTCAAATGGTGGAGAAATGCTGTGGGATTTTCGCAACGCTATTCTTGGACCATTACAAATGATGGTAATACTATTATCGGTAAAGGAGAATTATCGAAAGATGGTTCTAACTGGGAAAAAGATCTTGATCTCACGTATACAAAAATTAAGAACGGAGGGAAACATTATGAAAAATAACATCTATCCAGCACTGCAGTATCTTGAGGATACATGTACCTTGCAGTTAAGCAGGAAATAAAATGAAAAAAATAAACCAAAGCACGAAAGCGTTACGATGCACTCCGTTTCTTCTGTTCGATGGAAATTGTGCGGAAGCAATGAATTTTTATCATCAATGCCTTGGCGGTGAATTGACTTTGACTCGACTTGGTGATTCTTCCATGAAAGACATGCTGCCTCCAGAAAAACATGACAGAATTATTAATGCACATTTAAAGAGCGGTGATATTGAGATATCAGCTACTGACTGGATGGCATCACCTGAATTTAATCCTATCCAAGGTAATACGTTTGCAATATTTGTCATAGGAAAGACGTATGATAATTTGAAATCGATCTTTGATAAGCTTAAAGATGGAGATAATAACGAAAGATTGCAGGAACTGCACGAATTACCATTTGGGATATACGGGCAGTTTTATGATAAATATGGCATACAGTGGATTTTTAAAGGAGATAAAAAAGAATAATAATAATAGAGGATACATTATGAAAAGTAAAATAAATCCGGCACTGCAAGATCTTAAGGAATTTATTGGTACCTGGGAAATGGAACACTCTAAATGAGTTTTGAAAACGGAGTATAGAAAATATGGCGCAATTCTCCTGAGTTTATACAGCGTTTTACAGGAAAGATAAGCATAGACAAAAAAATGATTAAAGGATATTGAGAAAAGTCAACAGATGGCAAAACATGGAATCATGACTTCGATCTTATCTACAAAAAAATTTAAAATTAAATTTATAAAATGTATTTACATTTTGGAGAAACATTAATGCAAACAAAAATAATTTCTTTCGAGAAACTTGTAATATTTCTTTTACTTGTCGTAACGTCTTCAATGTTTTCTCAACCTGCGAGTAATGGAAAATATGCTGATGTGAATGGAATGAAAATGTACTATGAAGTTTCCGGTGAAGGTGATCCGCTGATTGTTTTGCCAGGAGCTTATATGGATATTATAACCATGGGCAAAATCATACCCATGCTTGCAAAAACACATCAAGTTTATGCTATTGAATTTCAGGGCCATGGACATACAGAAGATATCGACAGACCTATTACCTACGATAATCTCGCCGATGATGTATCTGAGTTTATGGATGCAGTTGGAATTAAGAAAGCAGATGTATTCGGTTACTCAATGGGTGGGCAGGTCGGATTGAAGCTAGCCATCACCCACCCGCAGAAGATGAACAAACTCATTACTGCTTCCGTTGCCTATGATTTGAAAGGCTGGCAGCCTGCATATAGTCAGTTTATTCCGCAGATGACACCGGAGATGTTTCTTACAATGCCTTACTTTGCAGAAAAACATAAGCAATCCGCTAATCCAGATGCATATGTAGCGTTCCTTAAAAAGATGATCGCACTTGAACATGAACCAATGGCATGGGCAGAAGATGTTAAAAAATTAAAAACCCCGGTGCTGATCATTGCCGGTGATTCAGATGTTGCAACACTTGAACATATTGTGGCAATGTTTCGGCTGCTTGGTGGAGGTGTTATGGGAGATATGGGCAAACCTTTACCTGAATCGCGGCTGGCAATTTTACCTGCAACATCACACACTGCAGTTATAAGTCAGCCTGAACTTCTTATTGCTTTTATTGAGCCATTTATTAAAGGAGAAACACCAAAGGGATTTTTTGATGCTGAACAATAAAAAGCAACTTAATTAAAATGAGGAATTAAAAATGAGAAAACTAATAATGTGGAACATAATGACACTTGATGGATATTTTGAAGGAAAGCAAAATTGGGATTTATCTTTTCATGATCTGGTTTGGGGAAAAGAACTTGAACAATTAAGTCTCGAACAATTGCATGCAGCGGATTATCTAGTTTTCGGAAGGGTAACTTATGAAGGAATGTCAGCTCACTTTACGAAAGAAAAAGGAGAAATTGCCGATTTAATGAATAAAATTCCAAAATTAGTGTTTTCTAAAACATTAAAGGAAGTTGACTGGAATAATTCAACTTTAATTAAAGAGAATGCTTCATCCGAAATTTCTAAACTGAAAACTCAAGGTGATGGAGATATGTACGTATTTGGAAGCGCTAACCTTTCCGAAACATTTATCAACGATAATCTAATTGATGAATATCGTATTGGAATAGCGCCTATTATTTTAGGCAGCGGAAGACCGCTTTTCAGACAAGGAATATCGTCTAAGAAATTATCTCTTGTTGCAACACAACAGCTTTCCAATGGCGGTGTAATTTTAAAATTTACAAAATAAATATAAGATGAAACCAGTAAATGAGATTCAATCTGTTCCTTCTGAATGATACTTTAATTTAAATAAGAAATTAAAAAGTGAGTCATGAATAGCATCTTTCTTTTAATAGCTTTAATTCTAATATGGATTACGGTTTTAGTTGGATTGTATCAGCGTATATTCATCATGCCGGCATGGTTCTCAAATCCACCGGTATCATTTGCCTTAATACGCAAACAAAGTAAAAAATCACAAGCATTTTGGATACCTACATCGGTTTTATTTATAATTTCTTTACTTGTATCACTCATTTTAAATTGGCAATATCCAGATACGCGTACACATATTTTTGGTGCTTTTATCTGTTATGGAATAGCAAGCGCTCTAAGCGGAAGTTATTTTATAAAAGAGGTAATAGCATTTACAAAAATTCCACCTAATGCACCGCAAACTCCGGAATTATTAAAACGAACAAAATTTTGGTTAAGATGGACAAGTGTAAGAGATATTTTACAAATCCTAACTGCAATATTTGTAACGATAGCTTACATCCATTTATGATTATTTAAATGCGCTAAGAAAATGGAGAACTGTTAATGAATGATTATTCCTTGATTCCTATTGGCTTTGTTCAATCACCAATTAAAATTCGTAAAGATTCACCTATGCAGGGAAGTGAAGGAGCACCTGATGTTTGGATAGAAATAAATAAAAATTATGCAGCGTGTTTAGATGGTGTTTCTGTGAATGATGAATTAATAATAATTACATGGTTGCATTTATCAAACCGGGATACTTTAAAAGTTCATCCAAGGAGTGATAAAAATAATCCACTTACTGGAGTTTTTGCTACACGCTCACCCGATCGTCCAAATCCATTGGGTTTGCATCGTGTTAAAGTTTTAGAGATTTCAGAAAATAGAATTAAAGTTGGGCCATTAGAAGCAATTGATAAAACACCAGTTGCTGATATTAAGCCAGTACTTTCCAATTCATCTGAATTTTAAAATCTATCTAATAAGAGGAAAAATAAATGAACGTAATTAATATTGAGAGTTTAAAACCAAAAGGTTGGAACACTGCAAAGTTTGAAGGATTTAATTATGGTGCTAATACATCTTTCTTTGTGGTAAACAGCGAACCGGGAAAGGGTGCGGATAAACATCGCCATCCTTATGAAGAAACTTTTGTTATTCTTGATGGAAATATTGAAGTTATTGTTGATGGAGAAAAAATGATGATTACAGGCGGCCACATTGCTATTATTCCTCCAAACACATGGCATGAATTTAAAAACCGTTCCGAGCATAATGCACTGATGGTAAACATTCATCCTGTTTCTAAAATGATTCAGGAAGATTGGAGTTCTTAAAACGAATTTCAATCTATATGAAAAAACTTGGATCATAAATTATAATCATTCCAATTTATAAAGGAACTTTTTTATGAATGATACAATTGCATCAGCAACCAGTCACCCAAATAAACAAATTTAAAATAATTTTTTGGACTGCGTTAATCGCCGGAACATTGGATATTCTTTCTGCAATTGTAAATACGTACATACGCGCAGGGATTGGTCCAGACAGAGTTTTTAAATTTATTGCAAGCGGAGTTTTTGGCGATAGCGCTTTTTCCGGCGGCGCAGGGATGGTAATTGCGGGAATAATATTTCATTACTCCATTGCTTCAATTTGGACGATTATTTTTTTTACCATTTATCCAAAACTTGGAATAAAGAATATTAATAAATATTTAGTTGGCCTTTTGTACGGCATATTAGTTTGGCTAATAATGAATCTGATAGTTGTACCGTTATCCAATGCTCCCCACATATCATTTACTTTAAAGGGTGTTCTTTTAGGCGCAGCATTTTTAATATTTTTTATTGGGACGCCGATTTCACTAATGTATCATAAATATTATTCAATTAGCAAAAATATTTAATCATTAGGTTTATATTGAAAAACTTCTTCAAGTGAAACATTAAATATTTCAGCTATGCGAAAAGCAAGTTCCAATGTTGGAGAATATTTTCCTGCCTCAATTGCTAGAATCGTTTGACGTGATACTTCCAATCGGTCAGCTAATTCTTGCTGTGTCATTTCAGAATTATTAAACCTTAATTTCCTGATATTGTTAGTAAGAAGAACTTTTTTCATTTTAAATTCCTCTTTTATAGTAGAAAATTTTTGTAAGGTTTAGAACAATGTTTGAAATAAAAAGTGAGGCAAAAAGTAAATTAAATAAAATGTAAGGCTGGAAAATATTATTACTCAAAATTGAAAGAATGATAATAACATTAATAATAGCAACTACACAAATGTAAGCGTTGCGGTAAGATTTTGTTTCAATAAATTTATCTCTTTCATCAAAATTGATTTTCTTTGATTTAGTAATTAAAAGTAAAACCAATACTAAAATTATATTAGCCGCAATAAAACCTGATACAATAAAAAAATATGTTAAAACAAAATCTTGTGTATTAAATGTTAAAACCAGAAAGTAACCGAAAAAGATAAATGATAAAATAAATTCTGATTTAGTATATAATTCTTTATTTAGCTTCATGATATTTTTCCTCTGTTTTAAATGTTAAAAATACTGTACCAAATGTAAAATATAATTAACATTATGTCAATAATAATTAACATAATCTTTAAAAGATATATCTTTAAATAAGCAACGGATTGAAATCATATGTCATCTTAAGGTCAATATATTTATTCTATAAATTATGATTTCTTATATTCGCATAAATAATTATAAATCTATAGTTGAAATAATTTAGTTTAGTCTTATCATAATATTTGAAATTTATAAAATGAATTCTTTTCTAAAATCTATTTTCATATCAACAATTATCATTTCACTAATTTTTATTCTACTATCAAATCAAAGCACGATTGCCCAAGGGAAGCAGAATAAAAATCAATCTTTGGAAATTTATGATTTGCGTTGTGAGGGATTGAAAAACCCGCTTGGAATCGATGTTGTTCAGCCAAGACTTAGCTGGAAAATGCATTCGTCAGTTCGTGGACAAAAACAAACTGCCTACAGGATTTTAGTTTCTGATAGCCGTGAAAATCTAGAAAAAGAAATCGGCAATCTTTGGGATACGGGGAAAATAATTTCAGATCAATCTATCCAATTAACTTATTCCGGAAAGCAACTTCACTCAGAAGAATTTATTTACTGGAAAGTTCAAGTTTGGGACAAAGACAGTGCTGCATCTGGTTGGAGCGAAACACAGCTTTGGAGCATGGGATTATTAAATCCATCTGACTGGAAAGGGAAATGGATTGGTTTGGACAAAGATATCGGTGACGATAATTCCTCAGATGAATTTCGCCGGCTTTCTGCCCGTATGCTGCGCAAAGAATTTGAAATCAAAAAGCATGTTAAAAATGCGCAAGCATTCATTTGCGGAATGGGTTTGTTCGAATGTTATATTAATGGAAAAAAAGTAGGAGATCAAGTGCTCGCTCCAGCACTTTCTCAATACAACAAAAGAGCATATTATATGACTTTTGATGTCTCAAAGTATCTTGAAGAAAATAAGAACGCAATTGGCGTGATACTAGGTAATGGCCGTTTTTTTGCACCTCGTCGAACTTTACCTGTACAAACTATGACTTTCGGTTATCCAAAGCTATTATTTCAAATGAAAATATTATATGATGACGGCACAGTAGATTATGTCACTTCTGGACAAGACTGGAAAATAACAGCCAATGGCCCTATCAGAGCAAACAATGAATATGACGGTGAAGAATACGATGCGCGGTTGGTAATGAATGGATGGAGCAAACCAGGTTTTGATGATAAAAATTGGATGACAGCGGAACTAGTTGACCCTGCTTCTCCAGAAATTTCAGCTCAGATGAATGAACCAATTCGTGTAACCGGGGAAATCAAACCAGTAAAAGTTAGTGAATGGAAGCCGGGCACTTTTATTTTTGATATGGGACAAAATATGGTTGGCTGGGTGCGATTGAAAGTTGCTGGTTCGGCAGGAACCAAGGTTAAACTTCGGTTTGCCGAATCATTAAAATCAGATGGCGGAATTTACACCGATAATTTACGCAGCGCCAAACAAACTGATATTTATATTTTAAAAGGACAAGGAATTGAATACTACGAACCAAGATTTACTTATCACGGTTTTCGATATGTAGAAGTAACAGGGTTTCCAGGTAAGCCTGACATTCAATCAATTACCGGCAGGGTTGTAAATGACGACCTTGAACAGGCCGGATCATTTCAAACCTCAAATGATTTGCTTAATCAAATTTATAAAAATACTGTGTGGGGCATCCGCGGTAATTACCGCAGTATCCCGACTGATTGTCCGCAGCGGGATGAGCGCCACGGCTGGCTTGGTGACCGCGCAATTGAATCAAGAGGCGAAAGTTTTATTTTTGATATTTCGAAACTTTACTCCAAATGGCTGCGAGATATAAAAGATGCGCAGCTCGAAAATGGAAGTCTGCCTGATCTTGCGCCCACATATTGGCATTCCTATAATGATAATATTACCTGGGGCGGTACATATCATATTATTCCGGATATGCTTTATAATCAATTCGCTGATAAAAAAATTCTTTCACAAAATTTTCCCTCCATGCAAAAGTGGTTTACACATATGGACAGCTACCTTGACGAAGGTATCATGCCGCGGGATACTTACGGAGATTGGTGTGTTCCTCCAATAAATAGAAAAATTAATATGACCGAAGATACAAGCCGCATAACTAATGGCAAGCTTATCGGGACGGCTTATTACTATTATATTTCAAAATTGATGTCGAAGTTACGCAAATATTCTTGGTAAGCGGGAAGAGAGTAATTATTATGCGGACAAAGCTGCCGGATTAAGAAATGCATTTAACGATAAGTTTTTTAAAAAGAACAGAACCAATATGACAACGGATCTGAAACTTCAATCGTTCTTGCACTTGCGATGGGGCTAGCTGAACAATCAAAAGTGAATGAGCTTTTTGAAAACTTGAACAGTCAAATTTCAACAGTTGATTCGGGCCATGCACGCACCGGGTTGATAGGTTGTCAGTGGCTTATGCGGACTTTGAACCAAAATGGAAGGCCCGATCTGGCTTACACAATCTTAACTAGAAATACATATCCAAGTATTGGCTACATGATAAATAAAGGTGCAACAACTATATGGGAATTGTGGAATGGCGATACCGGCGATCCAAGTATGAACTCTCAAAATCATGTGATGCTTACAGGTGATATAATTCCCTGGATGTATGAAGATCTTGCCGGGATTAAATCAGATGAGAAATCAACCGGATTCAAAAAAATTATAATGAAGCCTCAAATACTATCTGATCTTAAATTTGTAGATGCCTCCCACGAATCACCATTTGGGCATATAGGCAGTTACTGGAAACTGCAAGATAATAAGTTGATTTGGAAAGTAGATATTCCTGTGAATTCAACTGCCGATATTTATTTACCTTGTGCTAATACAGAAGATGTTTCTGAAAGCGGGACTCCTTTAAAAAATTCTGTAGGAGTTAATATCATCGGAAACCAGAATGGACGTATTCTCATAATAGCGGAATCTGGCGCTTATTCATTTGAAATATCAAATCCAATAAAAATAGTTTCCGCACCTATTATATATAGAAATAGACTTACCGGACAGACTGAACTCACAACTGCCGATTCAAATAGTGAAATTTATTACACAACAGACGGCAGCATGCCAGATAGGAATTCACAGAAATTCGATAAAGCTTTTAATCAGGTAGCCGCTGTTACAATCAAGGCAAAAGCATTTTCTGAAGGTTATGAAAGTGTGGAAACTAAAGCCGTCTTAAATCAATTATCTGTTTCTCCTCCTAATATATTTCCCGATCACATACTCGTCGAGGAACCAGGCGAAACAAAAATCGAAATCACACCTCAAACACCGGGAGCTGAAGTTTATTACACACTTGACGGATCTAATCCAACAGAGGAATCAGCTTTATACCAAAATTCAATTTCGGTCGGTCGACAAACTGTAGTCAAAGCAGTTGCAATGAAGAAAGGCTGGGCGCCCAGTGCAATTGCTGAACAAATAATATTTTTTACGTTTCCAAGAAAATCTATTCAGATAGAAGGTGGAGTAGATCCAAGGTACAATGGCGGGGGAGAGAATGCGCTTATTGATAATAAACTAGGTACAGATAATTATAAGGATGGAACGTGGCAGGGATTTGAAGGAAGGGATATGAAAGCGGATATTTCTCTTGATAAACTAGAAAATGTAAATCAAGTAACTATAGGTTTTCTTCAGGATCAAAATTCCTGGATTTTCTTGCCTGAAGAGGTTGAAGTTTTCTATTCAAAAAATGGTAAAGATTATATATCTCATAAGAAGATATTTTTAGATTCTAAAGACCCTTCAAGGTTAAAACAAATTAAAAATATTACGTTGAATTTTGATAAAGTTGATACACGCTTTATTCGTGTTCGTGCAAAAAATATTAAAACCTGTCCGCAATGGCATGCAGGTGCAGGCGGAAAAGCCTGGCTGTTTGCAGATGAGATAATAATTAATTAGGTAAATTAATAGCCGGAACAGGAATGAAATAAATTTTGGAAAAAAGATCTGCTATTTTGTTTTCTATTTGTCTTACTTAAACTTGAGCATTAAACTATTTGATTAGAATCCCTTGTAGTTAAGACAACACCATTTCACCCTTTAACCGCACCTTCAGTCAATCCTTGAATAATGAATTTCTGAAATAATGCAATCAATAAGATTACCGGAACAATTGCTACTACTGACGCAGCCATTATATATCCCCAAGGAATTTGGCCGTGAAGTCCTTCAAACATTGCTATGCCAACCGGGACAGTTCTTGCTTTATAATCAATCGTAAACATTAAAGCGAAAAGGAATTCATTAAAAGAATAAATAAAAATAAGCATGAATGTTGAAAAGGCTCCCGGTAAAGCAAGCGGCAAGATTATTTTTCTTAATATTTGAAATCGCGATGCACCGTCAACAAGAGCCGCTTCATCAAGTTCTTTTGATAATTGGGATAGATGACTTAACATAATCCATAATGCTAATGGAAGTCCAATAGTGATGTAGGGAAATATTAAAGCATAGTAAGTATTTATCCAATTAAATGTTGTCATCATTTTGAATAGATAACCGACGATACTTATTTGGGGAAACATTGAAAATCCAAGCAGCATAATCGGAATAAAAATTTTTCCAGGGAATTTTAATCTTGTAATTGAGTACGCAGAAAGACTTGCAAAAAATGTTGCGAAAAAAGCTGCAGCTAAGGAAATTAAGACACTGTTTCGCAAGTATCCAATGAGATGCACTGAATTAGAAGTAAGTATTTCTATGTAATTTTTTATTGATAAAATAAAAGGAACATTGCTGGATAAAAAATCCGGATGTTCATTTAGTGAAACAATAATCATCCAAATAAATGGAGTTATGCAAAAGATAAGAAGAAATGCAGCTCCGGCATAAATTAATATTCTTTTAATTTTCTCTTCTTTCATTTTATTCCCCCGGCAAAATTTCCAAGCTTTATATACAGCACTGCCAATGAAGATGCAATAAAAAACACTACAATGGAAATTGCTGAACCATATCCGTAATCTCCCGTTATGTAATATTTAAAAGCGTATAAAGAAATTGAAGATGTGCTTCCGCCAGGGCCGCCGCCTGTTAAAACATAAATCAAATCAAAAATTCTAATTGCGTCTATAGTACGGAAAAGTAGTGCAACAACAATTACAGGTTTTAATAGTGGAATAGTTATATAATAAAATCGCTGAATGAAATTTGATCCGTCTATCATCGATTGTTTGTAAAGTTCTTCCGGTATAATCGACAAGCCTGCAAGCAAAATTATAGTAATGAATGGAGTGGTTTTCCAAACATCACTTATTACAATTGAGAAGAATGCACCGGTTGAAGAGCCCAGCCAGTTTACAGGAGAGCTTGAAATGCCGAGATGAATAACAATATAATTTATAATTCCAAAATCAAAATTATACATTAACTGCCAAATACGTGCTGATATTGCGACAGGGATCGCCCAGGGTATTAGTAATACAACTCTCATCAAACCGCGGCCAGGAAAAGATTCATTTAAGATTAAAGCGAACATCATTCCCAATAGTAATTCCAATCCAACAGATACAAAAACAAATAACAATGTAAATTGCACAGACTGCCAAAAGTGACCATCCGAAAAAAGTCTGCTGAAGTTTTCAAAAAAAATAAATTTAGTAGGCATGAAGGTTACATTTCGCATAAAAGCTGTAATCAAAGTTCCTATAACAGGCAGGAAAACAAATATTAATGTTATAAGAATTAATGGCGAATTAAATATATATGCCTGCCAAGTCTGGCTATTTAAATTTTTAAATTTATTGTGAGCCATAAATTTCTTCCAATTTAACAGCTTCGTTCTGCATCTTTTTTAAAGCATTGCCGGCTGAAATTTTTCCGGAAAGACAATCGTTTACATATCTTTGAATAATATTAGATATTTGATTGTAATAGGGAAGTGTCGGCCTGGCAACCGTGTTTTGTAATGCATCATAAAGTGTTTTAATAGTGGGCAGTTTGGATAAAACTTCTTTGTCATGATAAATATCTTTTCTAGCGGGGTTCCAGCCAACGTTTAGTACAAGACTTTTTTGAATTTCATAAGAAGTAACGAATTCAATAAACTTCCATGCTTTTTGTTTTTCATCAGAGTATTTAGAAATTCCGATATGCCATCCGCCTAATGTTGAAAAAGATTGATTCCCCTTAAAATGTGGTAAAACTGTTAATCCTATTTTGTCTTTTACATAAGAATTATTTCCTTGTGCAAGATTCCATGCGTATGTCCAATTTCTTTCAAACAATGCATCACCTCTCTGAAAAGTTCTTCTTACTTCTTCTTCCTTCATTTCTGTATAAGTGTTTGATGGAGAGATTTTATATTTATGAATTAAATCCGACATGAATTGAAGTGCTTTTATATTTGCAGGTGTATTAAATTCAATTTTTCCATTATTCATAATGCTTCCGCCGCCTGATGCAATGAATTCAAGAAAATCACAAACGAGGCCTTCATACTGAGCGCCCTGCCAAACATAACCGTAAAAGTTTGGGTTGCTTTCCCTTTCAGCTTTTTGAATTTTCAATGATGCATTCGTTAGATCTTCCCATGTTTTAGGTGCTGAATTATATCCATATTTAGACAACAAATCTTTCCTGTAATAAAGGAGTCCGACATCCAGAAAAACCGGAAGTGCGTACAATTTATTTTTAAAACGATCAACCGAATTTAATGTTCGCTGAAAGAAAACATCTGTGCTGAAATTATTTTTGGTAGAAAAATTGTCCAAAGATTCCAGCCAGTTTGATTTTATAAATTGATTTATCCACACAACATCCATCAAAAATAAATCCGGGTTTGGCTGCTTTGCTTCAAGAGAAATTATTAACTCCTGCTGCCTTTGGTCTGTGTAGGTGGGTTGCCTTACAAGCTGTAGTTTAAAACCGGTTTGTTTATTGAATTCATCGACAAGCTTTTCCCAAAAGTCTACTTCTTCCGGCGAGCCGCCGACCCAAACAGTAAATTCCTTTTCACTTTTACTGCAGCTAATTCCGGAAAGTGAAACTAAAAACGCAACTAATATGACAATTATTTTTTGTTTCATTAAGTAATTATATATGAATGAGTTAGATTATAATTAGAAAATATAAATGAAATTATTAAAATCAAATGTTGATTGTTGAAGTTAGGAGTTCCCGGTTTAGAAATTTATCAATTAGTTCAGGGTAATCATCTTTGTTGAATCATTTTACAAATAAGTAATTACAGTTAATTCTGTGTAACTTAACACTTGAAGATTTCATTTTTAAGTTTATTTTTGTAATATATTTTTCAGTACACTGCTAAATCACAATAAAAAAAATTAAATAATAATTAGGTGCTACAATGGCTAAAAATTTTGTCTCTAACAAAGATGAAACAGTTAGAATGTTTAAGAGTGATTTCTTTGAAGCGCTCTCAAAGGTTCACTTTACGGTACCATTGTATATTTATCTTCCTATAATAGGATATTTTCTTTACCGGTCAATCGGCATGTTTCACCTAAGTACTTTAAATATTTTTGTATACATTCTGTTTGGAGCTTTTATTTGGACAATTACCGAGTATACATTACACAGATTTATATTTCATTTTCCGGCAAAATCGGAGTTTGGAAAGAAAATCCATTTCATTTTTCATGGAGTGCATCATGATTATCCCAGCGATACTAAAAGATTGGTTATGCCTCCATCAGTAAGTCTCCCATTGGCTTTAATGTTCTATTATTTATTCAATACTTTGTTGGGAGAAATTTTTGTATCTCCTTTTTTTGTGGGTTTCTTAGTTGGATATCTGGTTTACGATTTAGGGCATTATGCAATTCATCATTATAATATGCATAATAAAATTTTGCTTGCTATAAAAAATCATCATATGCGCCATCACTTTCAGGATTCTGAAAAAGGATTTGGCGTGAGTTCACCATTGTGGGATAAAATTATCGGTTCAGATTTTCCAAAGAAATCCGGGCATTAAAAATCTTTAAATTAGGAGTTAGTTATTAATAAAAGTAATTCAAACAACATTACTTCGTTTAGTTTAACTGTATTGAATCAATACGATTTTACTTTTATTAAATATTAATTCCAAAAGCGCTGCATTGAGAAAAAAGATACTTATAATTGAAGATAATTTAGAAACTCAATTAATTTTTAAAGTTTATTTGCGTGATTATTATGATGTGGATTTGAATGAAGAGGCTGAAGGCGGGTTAGATTTAATTACGAAAAATAATTATGACTTAGTTTTATTAGATATTCATTTGCCCGGCAAATTTGATGGAATTCATGTTCTGAAACAAGTTAGGACACATTTAAAATTAAAAATTCCAATCATTGTTGTTACAGCCTATGCGATGAAAGGGGATAGAGAAAAATTTTTGAAGCTTGGCGCAAGTGAATACATAGCAAAACCGGTTTCCAAAGTTACACTTTTAACAAAGGTGGATACTCTCTTAAAAAAAAGCCGTTCCATTTAAATCATCAAATATCCTATCTTCATAATAACATTTCTCGTTTTTCATTCTTAATTATTTGGAGAAATACTGGAACAGCTACTGATAATTTCAGAATATTGTTATAATTTGTACTCATGAAGGATATATATCTTAATTTTCATTTCCCGATTTTTTTTTAACTCTATTTAATTTTACACATTTAAGATAGCTAATTTTAACTTTTTATTTGTCGCATTTAAATACAATTATATATTGTTGTCTCTTTATAATTGTTTCAAGCATTTGATATTATTAGATAATAATAATTTTTCAACATCGGCATAAATATTGGATTTTTATGGAAACTCACAATGTTGATAGGGCAATGAAGAAAAAAATACAAATCATTCCTTCAGGAATCACATTTATTGATGATGCTTGGGGTGGATTATACAGTGGAGGAACATATCTTCTGATTGGCCCCCATAAATCGGGGAGAACATTACTTTCATTACAATTTGCAAAGGAATGTGCACAACAAGACGAAGTTTGTTTATTTTTTACAACTATGCGGCCTAAGGATTTAATGATTCAAGCTGCATCTATAAATTTTGATTTAGAAAATTACATGAATCAAAATTCTGTAATAGTAGTAAGAGTTTCACCTCCTACAGAATTATATCAGGAAGCTAATCCTGATGAATTTTTATCTGAATATATGGATGATATTGCTGCAATAGTCCAGCAATACAAACCTTCGAAAATAATATTTGATGAATTAACTCCTTTTGTTGGATATAAAAATTTAAATATACTGCAAACCGTATTTTTAAATACAACGGATCTAATTGAAGAAATAGGCATTACTTCTTTTTTTATTTTAGGAGAGCCGGTCAGTCCTGATAGCAGAAGAATAGTTGATAAATTATCTTCTTTTGCTACCGGTGTAATTTCATTACAAAAGGAAGAAAGTTTACCGGGTAAATTTCAGAGCGGAAAAATCGTGATTACTCCAAATATCGGACATACTGAAGGACAATTTAAATCCGAATATTTTATAGTTCCGCAAAAAGGAATTACTACTTCTTCAACTACAGAAAAAGCAGAAGATAAAGAGCCGAAATTTTATGAAGCAGATGAAAAATATAAAAAGTTAACAGATATTGATTTAACTGATGAAAATTATTCTTTTCTAAATTTGTATTCTGTGAATGATTTTAAATTATTGCTGAATAATCAAATTGCATTATATAAAAGTACAGGTCAAACATTTACTGTAATTTCTTTTCGTTTAGATTTAATTGCAGAAAAAAAAGGATTATTAACTATAAATCAACTCCAAAATGTTATAAGGCTTTCGATTGAAAAGAAAGATAAAATATGTGTGCTTGGAAATAAAGTTATAGTGCTTGTAATTCAAGGCGATCCTAAAGCTCTTAGCAGAGTGGTTGCAAGAATTAAAAGTAATTTACCATTAAAAAGTCAGGAACTGTTGAATCAAATTCTCCCGCTGATTTCGGTTTATTCGGTTAAAGTTGATGACAGTATAACAAGTGCAGAAGATATTTTTAAACTTTTGGTTTCAGAAAGAACTGTTGAAAGGAATAATCTAAATTATTATTGAATGATTGTGCAATGAATAAATCTTCCTTTGCGCTTATTATTTTTTTTCTATTTCTATTTTTTAGCTTTAATACTTTTGGCCAAGTCAATATTGAATCATTTAAAACCGAAGCTTTAAATGAAATGAAGTCCGGCCGATTTGGTGAAGCTATTGATCTTTTAAATAAATACATCTCAGCAAAACCGCAAGTGGCTGAAGGTTATAACTTAAGAGGTATTTGTTATGAAAAAAGGTCTCAGTTTGAATATGCTGTTTATGATTTCCGATCTGCAAGAAAATTAGATCCAAAAAATCTAGAAATTAATTCCAATCTAAAACGTACCACGGATTCATGGTACTCAATCCTTTATAATAACATTGAAGGTTATAGAAGAGAAATTGCAATAAATCCCGGCGATCCTCAAAATTATTTGCAAATAGGTAAGTCTTATAAAAATTTGGGCGAATGGTTAACTGCTGAAGAATGGTACGATAAATATTTAAGTCGTGAAGAAGCATCCCCTGATGAAATTATAAGATATACTGAAATACTTGCAAAAGATAATCACCTAAGTAAAGGTGAACCAATTCTGAAAAAATATGCTCAAAAATACTCAGACGACCATAGAATCTGGTCAAGGTACGGCTACTTCAGCTTATGGCTTGGTAAAAAACAAATTGCCATAAACGCATTTGAAAAAGCTTTGGAACTCCGCCCATTCTTCAAAGAAGCTATGGACGGACTTGATCGTGCAAAAGGGAAAGGGTTTATTTACACTGTTAATGACACTTCAACACGTCATAGAAAATATTACGGCAGTTATCCGAACGGGAAAAAATCAGTTTATCCAATTGACAAATTTTATAGGATTTTAAAAAGTGATTCTTCAAATAATGAAATAAGAGTTTCACTGATTAAAGCATTAATGAAAGTTAATAGGGTTGAAGAAGCATATAATCAGCTTAATGTTTTGTTAAGAAATAATCCATCTAGTACAAAATACGATTCGCTTTCAAGTGAAGTAATAGCTTTCAGAGAAAATTATTATCAGAATAAAATAAATGACCTGGAAGCAAAGCTAAAGAAAAATCCTTATGATAAAATTATTCTTAATAAGCTGGCAGAATATTATGCGATAACTAAACAGTACGACAAAGCAGTAAAAATTTACGGCGATTATTTAGTCTATAAACCTGATGATTTAGCAATAAGGAATAAGTTAGCTTTAAATTATTCTCTTAATAAAGATTTTAAGAATGCGTTAGCACAAACAGAAATCATTCTGCAGAAAGATCCAAATAATATCAATTCTAAATTATTAAACGCCCAATTGTCTGTTTGGTTAAATCAAAATTTAGATGAGGCTGAAAAAAATTTACAATACATTTTAAATAAAGAACCAAATAATTTTCAAGCATTGGTTACACTTGGTACATTAAATTTTCAGAAAAAGAAATATGAAAATGCCCGCTATTATGCTTCACTCGCGGAAAAACTAAATCCCGATAATTTTGATCTAGATAGACTAAAATATATTCTTAATCTTCAAGTGAAACGTGATAAAGAAGCAGCGAGATTCCATATTTTAGAAGAAGCAAGAAAGCTTTCGTCGTATGAAAACTGCGATGAATCTATTAAGAAATATAAACTCTACATTGCTGAGACTGGAAAAGAAGATATAAAATTACCAAAAGAAATTCCTCTCGAATTGGCAAACGCTTTTACTTGTGCAAAAAACTACAAAGCGGCAATTTCTATTTACGACAGTTTGCTTAGCACTGCTTACGATTATGAAATAGAGAAACAAAGGGCAAAGGTATCTTATTGGAGCGGTGATTCAATTAAAGCATTAATTTATTTAAAAGATGTAGCATCTAAAAATCCAAATGACGCTGAAATAAAATTGCTTCTCGGCGATTCGTATGCACAAAATAAAAATTATGAAAGTGCGGAAAAAGTTT
This sequence comes from uncultured Ignavibacteriales bacterium, assembly GCA_963731745.1. Classification (GTDB taxonomy): domain Bacteria; phylum Bacteroidota; class Ignavibacteria; order Ignavibacteriales; family Ignavibacteriaceae; genus CAVSWT01. Next base: position 157,361 of record CAVSWT010000016.1, on the reverse strand, counting down.
ATAAGGAATTATTAGCTAAAGCTCCGGATTCTTATATACTAAAGCAAAGATTAGGATGGCTGCCAAATGGAGAAGAATCTTCAAGTTTATCTATTCCAACTTATGTATTAGTTTCGCCTGAATTTGATGCATTTTCAGATAATCAAAGCTTCCGTTATAATATTGAAGGACTAAAGCTTGAAACAGGCATTACAAAATTTCTTTCGGTTGCCGGAAGTGCATATAGAGGTTCTTTAAGCTCAGATTCTACCGCAAATAAATTGAACTTTAATATTTTCAAAGGCCACTTGTATTTAAAATTATCAAATATATTTTTAGTCAGCGGATCTTATGGCCAAACTTTTTTCAATAATTCAGAAAGACGTGAAATATTTCAGGCTGGATTAAAAGCTGAAGAAGAAAACAAATATTTAGTCGCATTAAATTTTAATTCCATGGATGCTGCACAACTTCTTTATTCACCCAACTTAGTCAACAACAGATTAAAAGCTGACGATTACAGCATAGAAGCAAAATATCAAAAATTGAATGGCGTGACTGCTTCAATAAATTTTTCTTACATTTATGTTTATGATAATAATTCAGGAAATGAGCTTGAATTTAGAATAGGGAAAGAAATATTTTCAGATTTGACTTTGGGTTATGAATATTTCTACAATACTTATAAAAAAGTTTCTTCTCTTTATTATTCTCCATCAAATTTTGAATCTCATAGCATATGGGGTAATTTAAATTTGATTAAAAATGAAAAAGTCAAATTAGATTTGGGAGGTAAAATAGGAGCAATCTCAGGGACAAATTATATTTTGAGAGAAGCTCATGCAGAGGCAGAATATAAAATTTTAAAGGATTTATCGATCCAGGGAAGTATTAGAACGGGAAGCACAAAACGAAATGAAGAAGGTTATAGTTCATTATCAATCTTTGCAGCAGTATTTTGGGGACTCTAGTTTTTCAAACATATATTGATTGAAAAATAAAATTAATAAATAACTTTTAACAAGTTATTTTTTTTACCATCTTTAAAGCAAATAAGTTTTCCATAACTTAACTGCTGTTTGTTTTAATACGATACACAATTATTTCAAATCTTTTTTTGTAGCATTCTGAGATAGATATAATTGATTATTCCATTAAATAATAATGAAATATATGGCATTATAATTGGCAATTTATGAAAAAAATGCTGTAAATATGGTTTCGCTATGCGTTTAGAATCTAAAATACAAAAACAAAAAATTCTGATTGAGGATCAGTATAACGGATCATCACGGGAAGATCTTGGCAAAAAATATTTAAAGAGAATTATTATCAGCGGAATTTTATCCGCTATTTTTCTTTATTTAATTATTTATACTTTACCTTTAACAATACTTTCTGTTAGTTCCTTATTAGAGTATGCTGCAATTGTTTCACTCGTAATTTTTCTGTTCGTACTTCTCGTTAGATATTTTGCTATTTTAATTTTAGCATATCTCTATTTGAATGAGTACACTTATAAACCTTCCAATGGGTATGCTCCATTTGTTTCGATAATTGTTCCTATTTATAATGAAGTTAAAGTTGTCAGACAATCAATAAAATCATTGCTTGAACTAGATTATTCGAATTATGAAATAATAATAGTAAATGATGGTTCAACTGACGGGACTGCTGAAGCTTCTGAGGAATTGGTTGGTATTCATGACGCTTTAAATTCCAAAGTAAAGGTTTCATTAATCAACAGACCGAATGGAGGTAAAGCGCAGGCACTTAATGCGGGAATTAAAATTTCCCAGGCTAATTTTATTTTATGTATGGATGGTGACTCGCAGCTTTCTCCTGATTCATTGAAACTAGCTGTTCGTCATTTCGTTGATCCTAAAATTGGAGCTGTTGCGGGAAATGTGAAAGTTTTAAATCGTAAAAAATTTTTTACTGACTTGCAGGCACTGGAGTATATTGAGGGCTTAAATATGTCTCGCAGTGCTCAAAGTTATGTTAGATTAGTTAACATAATCCCTGGTCCCATTGGACTATTCCGTAAACAGGCAATAATGGACGCTGGTTTGTATTCAAGCGACACTTTTGCTGAAGACGCTGATTTAACATTAAAGATTTTGGCGGGCGGATGGAAAATTTATTATGAACCAAAATCAATTTCATATACAGAAGCACCGGAAAAACTTCAGCAGCTATTGAAGCAACGATATAGATGGACTAGAGGAATTATTCAATCTATTCGTAAGCATAAAAATTTGATGGTTAACCCCACTCTTAATTTTGGCGATACACTTGTTTTATGGGCTATGTTTTATGAAGCTTTAATATGGCCGACGATGAATATAGCAGCTAATTTATTTTTTATTATAGCTGCTTTGGTTTTCGGTTTATCAAAATTAATTTTCTTTTGGTGGGCGGGGTTAGCTTTGCTCGATATTGCAACGGCTCTTTATTGCGTTGCGGTGGAAAAAGAAGAATTCCGGTTAGTGGGTTATGCAATTATTTATAGAATGTTTTTTATTCTGATTATAGATATTTGTAAGGCGATGTCAACCATTGAAGAATTTTTAGGAATTAGGATGGGATGGGGTAAACTGGAACGAGTAGGTACAATAAAAGCTTAAAACTATTTTTATTTCAAGAGGATTGAGGGTTATATGGAATTAATACCAATATTAGCAACTATTATTCTTGTTGCTACAATAAGCACCTTTATTTTGGCAATTGGTGCATACATATTATATAAGGTAAGGGAAAGAAAAGGAGAAACCGCTGTTGAAAGAAAACCTGCTGTAGTTCAGGCGGAATTACTTACTCCCTTGGAACAGCTTAAATATGAAAATGAAACTGATAAAACTAAAATAGCACAAAAAATAAATGAGATTTATACAAAGGAAAATAAGACTGAATTTCCTAAACACTCTGAAGTTGTTCAGAGAGGTAAGCCTGGTCCTCTACCTAAAAGAAAAATACAAGATGAACCCAAAAAGAAAAGAGAGATCAGGTTAAATAATGAAAATAAATTTTTCAAATATACAACTGAAGGTTATATCCCACCAATTGAGGATGAAGAAGTAAATAAAATTAAATGGCGATAGATAAAACTAAATATCGCAGTATTAATCAAGCCTTAATAATTCTTACCGGATTGGTAATAGTTATTTGCGCTATATTCATTTATTTATATGTGCTTCGGGGAGTCTACGGAAGATTTTCAACTAGCGATTTCATTCCTGAACCGGGTTTATTCAAAAAAGTTTTTCAAGGCAAAAAAGCGAATATTGGAATTTTATATTCGCAATACACAAAAAATTTACTTCCTAATAATGGCGATTGGCTCAATGAAAATATTAAAACTTGGGAAAAATATCTTGATGCAATTGGATTTGATCATGAAATAATTAATGATAGTTCTATTGAACTTGGCAGACACTACAAATACGACTTAATAATTCTCCCGGGCACAAAATCTTTAAGTGAGAGAGAAATCATTCAGATTAAAAAATATTTAGATGGCGGCGGAAGTATTTTTGCGACCGGCGGAATTGCTTCGTATTCTGAAGATGGGAAATGGCGCGGCTGGAATTTCTTTTCTGAAGTATTTGGTATAAAATTCACAAAAGAAATTTCGACTGACGAAACTTCTAAAATCCATACCATCAGGAGCGGACTTCCAATAACTGCAAATGTTCCAACAGGTTTTCCGTTGCGGGTTGCTACATGGGATCATCCGATGGCAGTTGAAGTTTTAGATCCCCGAACAACGCAGGTAAGCTTCTGGTATAATTATAGACTTCAAAAAGGATTAGTCCGTAATCAAATAAAAAAGAGTGCAGGCGTTGTGTTCGGGAAATACGGTGAAGGTAGATTTGTATGGATGGGATTTGAAATTAATTCAATTTTAGGTAGCCATGACGACTATTTATATTTTGATAGATTATTTCAAAATTCAGTTCATTGGTTAACATACACTCCTATTGCTTATGTAAGAGATTGGCCTAGCGGTTATAATGCTGCTGCAGTTATTACTCCGGTTCTTTCAAATCATCCTGAAAATTTAGACAGCTTATTAAAAATTTTAAAAGCAGAAAATATTAAATCAACTTTTTTGATTGAACCCGGAAATATTTACGAATATTCAAAATATATAAGTAAACTTAAAAGCTATGGTGAACTTGCTGCAATTGTTAATATAGGCTATCTATCTTCATCAATTGATACAGCAAATAAATTAAGCAGTCTTAAAATTCAAACTGAAAAATTTGTTAACGCCAAAAATAAACTGGAAACCGCGGCAAGAACAAAAATATTCGGTGCACTTCCTTATTATGGTTTATATGATCAAAATACTTTGAAAGCTTTAATACATGCCGGCTATAAATATGTGTTGAGTGATTCATTATCTGATCGATCTGTTCCGAAAACTATAATTAGAGGCAAGGAACGAATTTTTTCTATGGCTCAAACTTCAAAAGATGATTATGAAGTAATTAGAGATTTTGGGTTAACTGATGTAGGATTTCAAAAATATACATACCAGGAAGATATTGATAGAACTCTATTTGAAAGTGGAATGTATATATTTAAAATACATACCGATTATCAAGTAAAACCGGAATTTATTGGTGTAGTAAAAGATGTTATAGATAATCTTAAACAAAAAAGATTTTGGATTACAACTTGTGAAGAAATTCAGAAATGGTATGCAAAGAGAAGCTATGTTGAAATCCGTGTAGATAAAAGAGGGGAAAGAAGAGTAGCTTTAACTATTTCTAATCCCGGAAATGCAACTATTAATGATTTGGTTGTTGAAGTTGATATGGTAGTTAATGCAAAAAATATTTCATTAAGTACAGAGTTGATTGGTTCGAAGGCTGCGAATTATAATTACAACCCAGCAGATAGAATTCTTTATGTTTATATCGATGGATTAATTGAAAATGAATCAAGAACTTATTATGTCGATTATGATATACCAAATGCGTGAGAAAAATTAAATTGAAAAATTTATTTAAAATATCATTTACATTTATTTTGTTATTGAGTGGATTATTATTTGCTAAAAATGGTAATTCCAAAGTTGCACTGTTGTATTCAAATTATACAGAAAAGCTGCTGCCGAAAAATTCAACTTTTGTCCATGACCAAATAACCTTTTGGGAATTATTCTTTATACAAAATAAAATTATTTATTCTGTAATCACTGATGAGGAATTGGAAGCCGGTTTACCTGATGATTTTTCTGTTCTTGTTTTACCTAATTCAATCGTTTTAAGCGATGCGGAATTAAGTAATGTAAAGCTTTTTTTTAGTGAAGGTAATTCTGTTTTTGCAAATAAAATTATTGGGGAAAAAGACCAGAACGGAAAAAGTAGAGGGAAAGAAATATTAAATAATCTGTTTGGCATTTCCTATAAAGGTATTGTAGAAAAATCTGAATTGAGTAAAATTCATTCAATTAATGGCGGAAATGCTTTATCCATAAATATTCCCGTTGGATTTAGATTAAGAATTGATGCTTCGAATATGCCAATCAAAACGAAAATCAATTCAACTCAAACTCATGCGCTGGGTTACTGGTACAACGATGATTTCCCGTATGCTGGTTTGCCGGCAGATTCTCTTACAACCGCTATTGCCTATGGGACTAAAGATAAAGGCAAATTCGTTTGGATTGGATTTGATTTTACTGATGTTGTCGGCACAAAAATACATCAAGAAGCTTTTAATAATTTACTAATAAATTCGATTTCCTGGCTAGAAAGCAAAAATTCGGCATGGGTAGAAGCCTGGCCTAAAGGGGAAAAATCAGCAGTTATAGTTTCCTGCGATGTGGAGTTTGAATTTGATAAAATCATCAATGCAACAAAAATTTTGAATGAAGAAAATATTGCCGGCCAATATTATATTTTAACCGATGTAATGACAACTGATGCGATGAATCAAATTCTTCAAAATGGAGATGTTGGTTTGCATGGAGATAACCATGACGTGTTTCAATATCAATCTTATAATCAGCAATATGACAGAATCGAAGAGGCAAAAAAAGTTTTGGAAAAAACGAGCGGAAGAAAAATTTTGGGATTTCGTCCGCCTGAAACTGTTTACGATGAAAATTCAATTGAGGCATTAAAAAAACTTCAATTTAATTTTTTGGCTTCTGATTATATTGAAGACAGGTCGGTTCCTCAATTTTATGATAATGAAAATAATTTACTTGTTATTCCGCAGACCGGTTATGACGATTACGATATTCTTATAAAATTTAAAATGGATGATTATAATAAGCAGGCTGAAAGATATTTATTGGATTATAAAAGAGTGAATGAAGAGGGCGGATTGTATGTGCTAAATTATCATTCCCAGCTTCAATGCCTAAAAGAAAATGTTCAAGCATTGAAAATTTGCATAGATGAATTCAAAAAAAATAATTCATGGATCGCAACTGCAAATGATGTTAACAATTGGTGGCGTAAGGCAAACAATTTATCAGTATCAATTCTGAATGCAAATGAAGAGTCTTTAACAATTGAACTAAAAAATAAAGCAAACTTTAAAATTGAAGATGCCGCAGTTGGTTTGTATTTGGGTAGCCTGAAATCCAACAATAATTTTAGCGTAACTTCAAAAAATAAGTCCTTAAAATATGACTTTAATAGTGAAAATAATCAGATTAAAATTTATGTAGATGAAGTAAGTCCATTTGAGACTAAAATAATTAGTGTACAAATTAGAAGTATTCAATAATCATTATAAAATATCCGGATAGAATCACATTGAAACACGATCGTAAAATAAATTTTGCAGTATTTAACTCCATAAAGGAAACGATAAAAACTCCTTTTATAATCCTTGACCAAAATGGAAATATATTAACTTTAAATGATGAAGCGAGTTCACTACTAGAATTTGATTCGTCAATAACAAATTTCTATGATGTTCTGAGTGTTGAATCAGCCGAATATTTTAATGAACAGTTTAGTGAAGTTTTAACGCAAGGAACCAAAGTAGAAAAAAACATTGAGATGTTTTTGAAGAACGGCAAAAGCATTTCGGCAAAGATGGTTTTAAATACTCTTTATGATGAAGATACTTCATATTTGATTTGCAGCTTTTACCCCGTTGAACATAAATTGTCTATCCGCGGGTTAACGAATATTAGTTTAGTTACTGAAAAACTTAAAGAGATATTTAACAATAAAGAAATTGTAAACGTTGTTCAGGAAATTGCATCTTCGTATCCCTTCACTTTTTTAGTTAAAGAAAAAATTAGAACTAAAATAGATTCATTTAATGAATTGATTTGGGTTATCAATAAGGATGGAAATTATAGTTTAGTAAATAATAAATTATCCAAAAGTCTGGGGTTAAAAAATTCTCAACTTGAAGGTAAATCAGAAAAAGCATTTATACTCCCTCATCTTTTAGATTTTAGAATTGCTGTTGAAGAATATATTAAAAAGTCTGCCAATTCAATTTTGCTTGAAGGAATTCCATTTAAAGGAATTCCGAATATTGATAATTTTCAATTAATAGAAATTCCTGTTACCGATACACAAAATAATACTATTGCGATAGTTGGAGTTGCTCAGAAAAAAATGATTAACACTTTGCCCGGATTAAAAAATGGCCACGATCATAATTTGAATGTAGTAGTTTATAATCTTCCTAAGATTATGGCGGTTTTTGATAAACAAGGTATTTTATTAACAGGTTCTGAAAAATTTTATGGATTAATAAATTTAGATTTGAAATCTACTTCAGGCATTAGTTATAAAGCAATATTTCAAGATGAATTATCTTTTAAATTAGAACAGTTTATAAATTCAAATTTAGATGAACAAAAATTTAATTATAAAATACAAATAGATAAAAATACAGTAACATCTACCGAAGACGTTACAATATATTTTAATAAAATTTTTGATACTGAAAAACAGATAGAAGGGGTAATTATGCAAATCGATGAAACTTCATCACCTGATGATTTTGAAACATTACTAAGCAACAAAGGAAAAATGTTTGATCTTTTGATTAAGAATAATCCCGAGCCGATCTTCGTTTATAACAAAGACGACTTAATTTTTCTTGAAGTTAACAGCGCTGCTTTAGAATTATACGGCTACAGCAAAAATGAATTTTTGAAAATGGATTTAACCGATCTTTATACTACAGAGGATATTCAAACATTATTAGACTCAAGCAATCAAACCAAAGAGGGAAAATTCAGCAAGCCGTTTAAACATAGAAAAAAGGACGGTTCATTTGTGTATGTTGAAATCAGCAAATTGAGTTTTAAATTTGGAGAAAAGGACGCGCATTTTAATATCATTAAAGATGTAACTGAAAGGTTTGAACTTCAACAGAAAAAACAGCTTCAGCAGGCATCATTTAATAATGTTGAAAATTCACAATTCATAACCGATTCAACAGGGTTTATATTAGAAGTAAATCAAACAGCAGTTGAATGCTTCAACCGCACAAAAGATGAATTGCTAAATACAAATTTTACTTCCTTAGTTGAAGATGAAAATAGAGGAAAAATTAACTCAAGTATTTTTCAATCAAAGGAAAATAAATCTCAAACATTTTCATGCAGACTTAAAAAATCCAGCGATGAGTTTTTCAATGCAGAGATTGTTTCCGTTCCAATCCTGGATTTTGAAAATGAAATAATCAATTTTAATATAATTGTTAAGGTTAAAGCGGAGAAAGAAACATTAGTTGAAACGGAAGAACATGATGCCGTTGGAGAAAGTATTGATAAAGATTCAAGTGTAAAAGGTATTTCTTCTGTTTCTCTTTCAAATATTTTCCACGAAATTTTAACACCGATAAATGTAATACTTGGGTTTACACAAGAAATTATTGAAAGCATAAAAATTCCCACTGAGGAACAAAAAGAATCGATTGAGATTATCAATCATAATAAGCAAGTCTTGATGAATAGTGTTAACACTGTAGTAGAGTATTCGAAACTGGAAGAAAACGCAGAAAAGTTGAATGTTGAAAGTATAAAAATAACAGAAATTGTAGAAGAAATTAGTAACAGCTTTCACAATATTATCGGCTCCAATGTAGTTGATTTTGCTTTCGGAAAAATTTCAGCCTCAGTATCATTTAAGTCGGATAAATCTAATTTCCGCAAACTCATTAATGTTTTGATAAAAATAACTACCAAATTAATCGGCGGAAACAAATTATTTTTTTCAGCTTCACTTTTTGATGATGACAACTTTTATTATTTCATTTAAAGATAATTATTCATCATTATCCACACACATTGCCGATTCGCTCAATAATTTATTCGTATTGTCTGAAACTAATGAAAGAAAGAAGTTTGGTATTTCAAAAATTTCTCTCGACCTCGCAAAATCCTTACTTAATGTTTTAGGCGGTAAATTTTATTTGAATCCTGATCAGAAAAAAGATTCGGGTTTCATTTTTCCATTAAATTTAGCCACTGGAGCAAATGATAACTTCCTAATTTCAGATGGAAATAATGATGATATTTCGAATGCTGATAACGAGGAAATTAAAATACAAAGTGCAGCAAGTGAACCTGATTTTGAGGAAGAGAAGAATGAAATTGAAGAAGTTGATAAAGTATTAGTTGATGAACCAAAATTGAAGGAACAGAATATTCCACAAGAAATTATTAACGAAACTCCTGCTGATGAAAGTAAAGACGAAATGGTTACTAATGCAATAAATGGATACAGTCAGGAACATGGAGTCGATTTATCTCAATTATCCTGTTTATATATTGAAGATCAAATTGATTCGCAAATTCTATTCAGTCTTCAGATGAAAGATCTTGCTGATATCAAATATGCTGTTAGTTTTGAAGAAGCATTACCTTTGCTTAATAATAATAAATTCGATTTCATTCTTATAGACATAAATATTCTTGGTGAATATAACGGACTCGACGCTTTGAGAATGATACATAGATTGCCGGATTATGAAAAGCTTCCAATTATCGCCGTTACTTCTTATGTATTGCCTGGTGATCAGGATAAATTTATAGCAGCAGGATTTAATGATTTTATTTCTAAACCAATTTTCCGCGAAAAAGTAATCGCTTCGTTAGACAGAATTTTTTTAATGCAGATGTAATAAGTTTCAGTGTGTGTTAGTTATTGTTCTTTGTACACATCAAATCAATCCCTTGCCCTTCTCCTTAATAAGGAGAAGGGAAGCGGCTTACCTAAAACTCACCTTTCAAAAAAATATATATCAGAATTATTTACGCTAATTTTATTTTCAGCTTAAAAATATTTTCTTATTAATTTTTAGTATCTTTTCAAATTAAAATTGAACTACAAACTTAAGGTATTGATGAAAAGATTTTCGGTGGTACTTCTATTATTTCTTTGCTTTACGATTCCCGATATTTTAATTTCTCAAACCCTTCAGCATCAGCTTAAAGATGTAATCGTTACTGCAAGCCATTTCCCCATTTCATTTTCCGAGTTAACTCGAAGTGTAACAATTATTGATTCAGCTGAAATTAGGCAAAGTGCGGCAAATTCTATACAAGACATACTTCAGTATGCTGCCGGAGTGGATGTTAAGCAGCGTGGAATAAATGGGGTGCAAGCTGATGCAAGCATTCGGGGCGGTACATTTGAAGAAACTCTGATTTTGATCGATGGAGTTAAAATGAGCGATCCTCAAACAGGTCATCATAATTTGAATATTCCTGTTTCACTCGATAATGTTGAAAGAATTGAAATACTAAAAGGTCAGGGATCAAAAATATTCGGGCCAAATGCTTTTAGTGGAGTTATAAATATTATCACCAAGAAATCTTTGAATCGTTCATTGGCAATTGAAATTTTGGGCGGGGAAAATTCTTACTACAAAACTTCAATTAACGCTGCATATCCTGTTGGTATAATTAGTAATCATATTTCCGTTTCAAAAGATAAATCTGACGGATACAGGTACAATACAAATTTTGATATGAATAATATTTCTTTCGGTTCCAATTTAAATACTGATGCGGTAAAGGTTAACCTGCTTTTGGGATATAACGATAAAAAATTCGGGGCAAATGGATTTTATGCGGCAAGTTTTCCAAATCAATGGGAACATACTAAAACTAAAATTGCAGATCTGGGCTCGGAATTTACTATAAACAATTTTTCTATTTCTCCTAAAATTAATTATAGAAGAAATGACGATCGTTATCTTCTAGATTATACAAACCCATCTTTTTATGAAAACATCCATCATACTGATGTGTATGGTTTAGAAATTCAATCATCTCTAAAAACTAATTTAGGTGTGGCTTCAATCGGGGGAGAAATTAGTCATGACAAAATAACAAGCACAAATCTTGGAAACCATTCTCGAGATAAAAAAGGTTTATTCGCTGAACAACAATTTTCACCAATAGAAAAATTAAATATTATTGTTGGAGCATTTGCTTATGATTATTCTTCAATCGGCTGGAGGTTTTGGCCGGGTTTAGACTTTAGTTATAATATCGCTGCCAATTTTCGGCTGTTCGGTTCTGCCGGCAAAGCATTTAGAATTCCAAGCTACACAGAACTTTATTATAATGATCCGGTTACAAAAGGCGATCCAAATTTATTTCATGAAGAAACAATAAACTTTGAAGCCGGAATTAATTGGACACATAATTTTTTTAATTCTGAAATAACTTTTTTCAGAAAGAATGGGAAAAATATTATTGATTGGTTCAAGCTAACTTCAGACGAAACCAAATGGACTGTCAGAAATATTGCTAAAGTTAATACTAATGGTTTTGAAATAAATTTTTATTCCAATCCGAAAATTATTTTTAAAGATCTACCTATTACCAAATTCAGTGTTGGATATACTTATCTCGATTCAGATAGAAAAACTTCGGACTTTATTTCCCGTTATGCATTGGATTATCTGAGGCATCAATTAATTGTAACTATCTCTAATGATTTTTGGTTAGGAATAAAACAAAACTGGGCAGTTAGATATGAAAATCGTGTTAACTTTGAAAATCAATTTTTAGTGGATGCGAATTTTTATCGTCAAATAAATATGTTCAACCTATTTATTAAAGCAACTAATATATTTAATAAATCATACAGTGATATTAATACAGCTCCTTTACCGGGGAGATTGATAATGGCAGGCATAAAATTTAAAATTTAGTAAACTCTTTATTCCTATTGGAAAAATCCCTACAAGATATTGAATCCGCTTATTCAGCAACTGTTGAATATGCAAAAAACCATTATGAAAATTTCCCAGTCATTTCAATTTTAATTCCTCGACACTTAAGAAAACATGTTTCCATTATTTACTGGTTTGCAAGAACTGCAGATGACTTAGCCGATGAGGGAGAAGTTTCAGAGGAAATAAGATTAAAAAATTTAAATGATTTTGAAATAAGATTAACTCAATTATTAGATGGTAATCCAAACAATAACTTGGAACTTGCTTTAAAAAACACAATCGAAAAAAAACAATTGAACACTGTTCATTTTTATAATTTATTAAAAGCGTTCAAACAAGATGTTACAAAGAAAAAATATGAATCCTACGATGAGCTTTTAAACTATTGTGAAAATTCTGCAAATCCAGTAGGAAGATTAATTTTAGAATTATTTAACATTAGAGATGAAAATGCGTTCCTTCTATCCGATAAGATTTGTACCGCGCTTCAATTAACTAATTTTTACCAGGATGTTTCCGTCGATTGGGAAAAAGGCAGAATTTATATTCCTCAAAATGAATTAGAAAAATATGAAGTAAGAAAAAAAGTGTTTGAGATAAATGAAAATAGTCTTAACTTTAAGTCGGTTTTGAAGGCTAATATCGAAAGGACTGAAAAACTTTTTGTTGAGGGGAGACAGCTTTTAAAATATCTTAGAGGAAGACTGAAATTTGAGATTGCTTGGACAATTTTAGGTGGTGAAAAAATTCTGGACAAAATAAAGAAAATTGATTACGATGTCCTAAATCATAGACCGGAATTAACAAAGAGCGAATTAATTATTTTATTTTTTAAGTCATTATTTATAAATGAATGACGAAGCAAAAAATATAGCCAAAGGCAGTAAAAGCAGTTTTTATTATGCATTCAATCTGCTGCCCGCCGAAAAACGAAATGCAATGAATACAGTTTATGCATTCTGCAGACAGACGGATGATATTATTGACGAAGGAAATGAAGCCGATGATATAAAATACGAACGGCTTCGTAAATGGCGAATTGAATTAGAAAAGGCATTTTTTGGCCATTCCGATTATCCCCTTTTAAATAAGCTTGCTAAAACAATATCGCAATTTAACATTCCGTATGAACCGTTTTTTGAACTGATAATTGGAATGGAAATGGATCTGCAGAAAAATCGTTATCTTACTTTTTCTGACTTGCAGCTATATTGCTATCGCGTTGCTTCAACGGTGGGTTTAATGTGTATTGAAATTTTCGGCTACAAACATAAATCTGCTAAAGATTTTGCTATAAATCTTGGTATAGCATTACAACTGACAAATATTTTGAGAGATATTAAAAAAGATTCTGAAAAGGGAAGAATTTATTTACCGCAGGAAGACTTGGTTAAATTTAATTATTCAGAAAACGATGTAATGCAAAATAAATATGATCCTAATTTTATAGCTTTGATGCAGTACGAAACTGAGCGGGCAAATAAATATTTTGAATTGGCAACACAAAATTTAAATCTTGATGATAAGTCTTCAATGTTTGCGGCAAGAGCCATGCAGCATATTTATATGAAAATGCTGGACAAAATTATTGAAGCTGATTTTAATATTTATCAAAAAAATATTCGTGTTTCTACATTTGAAAAAATAGGAATCTCAATCGGGGTTTGGGCAAAGTATAGTTTAGTTTACTAATGAAAAAATGTATAGTTGTTGGGACAGGATTTTCAGGCCTAACTTCCGCAGTTTACCTTTCCAAAGCTGGTTTCCATGTTGAATTAATTGAAGCATCAAAAAAATTAGGCGGCCGTGCATATTCTTTTTTAGATGAGCGGACAAATACTATAATAGATAATGGCCAGCATATTCTAATGGGCTGCTATACAGAAACTTTAAATTTTCTAAAAATAATAAATGCTTACGATAAATTAATTGTTCAAAAAAAACTGCGTGTAAATTTTCTAAAAGAAAATTTTAATCTTTTACCACTGGATTGTTCTGCACTATTTTATCCATTCAATTTATTAAACGGACTGCTTAATTATAATGCTCTATCAATAATAGAGAGATTCCAACTATTAAAGTTTTTCTTGAAGATTTATTTTTATACAGATAATGAATTAAGTGATCTTACAGTTTACCAATGGCTCAAACTTGAAAATCAAAATGAAAATATTCAAAAAGCATTTTGGGATATTTTGGCAGTCGGCGCTCTAAATACTAATACAAAATTATCATCAGCAAAAACTTTTGCAGATATATTAAAGCAAATTTTTTTTAAAGGGAATAAGGCAGCTTCAATTATTCTTCCACAAAAAGGCTTAACCGAAACATATTGTAATAATGCAAAACAATTCATTGAAGAAAATAATGGAATCATTTCAACTTCAGAGTTAGTTAACAGTTTTGTTTTCGAAAATAATAAAATTAAAAAAATTAATACTAACAAAAGGATTTTAGAAGATTTTGATTTTGTAATTTCAGCTTTGCCTTTGTTCGCACTTCAAAAGACGGTTGATGATAGTTCAATATACAATAATTTGGAGCTTGATTATTCTTCAATTCTTTCAGTTCATGTTTGGTTAAATCAAAACAAATTAGAGAATACTTTTTATGGTTTAATTAATTCAGATGTACATTGGATATTTAATCATGGGACTCATTTTACCTTAGTGATTAGTGATGCTAATAAGTTTATTGAAAAATCTAAAGAAGAGATAATCGAGATTGTTAGTCGCGAACTGAAAAAGTTTGTTAATATTGATACTGAAGAAATTCGGGAATTTAAAATTATAAAAGAAAAAAGATCCACTTTTATTCCGACAAATAAAATTCTCAAAACCAGGCCTGGAAATAAAACTAAATACTCTAATTTTTTTCTAGCTGGTGATTGGACCGATACAGGTTTACCATCCACAATTGAAAGTGCAGTAAAAAGTGGAAGAATGGCAGCAGACTTTATACTTAAAAGCATTTGAAATTGTAATTAGTTTAAAATTTCAATAATTGAATATTAAAAGAGTTGAATAATTACCCTTAAACTTGAAAAAATTTGTTGAATATTAAAACACGATTAATTAAGTTGAAATCACAATTTATTTATTAAGGGGTTTTTTCAATCTATCAACCTCAGAAACGAAAATATGATACTAAACAAATAATAATTAATTATTAACAATAAATCGGAAAGGGGATTTATAGTTATGAAATCCGCTAAATTAATTCTTGATGATCATGAATATGAACTACCGCTAATTGTTGGTTCTGAAGATGAGGTTGGGCTTGATATTTCCAAATTAAGAAGTTCAACCGGAGCAATAACTTCTGACAACGGTTATGGGAATACAGGTTCATGTCAAAGTGCAATTACATTTATTGATGGAGAAAAAGGTATCTTAAGATACAGAGGTTATCCAATTGAAGAACTCGCCGAAAAATCAAATTTTATAGAAGTTAGTTATCTTTTAATTTTCGGTAACCTTCCAAACAAAAAAGAACTTGAGCAATTTCACTACGGACTAACCCATCACAGTTTAATTCATGAAGATATGAAAAAGTTTTTTGAAGGTTATCCTCCTTCAGCTCATCCTATGGGAATTTTAGCTTCTATGGTTGCTTCTTTATCAGCATTCTATCCTGAATCAAAATATGAAGACGATAAAAATTTAAATATCGTCAGGCTGATTGCTAAATTAAAAACCATCGCTGCTTTCTCCTATAAAAAATCAATCGGCCAGCCGTACATTTATCCTCGTAATGATATGAACTACGCAGCAGATTTTCTTCACATGATGTTTGCAGTTCCTGCAGAAGAGTATGAAGTTACTAAAGAATTGGAAGAAGCTTTGGATCTTTTATTGATTCTTCATGCAGACCACGAACAAAACTGCAGCACTTCAACCGTACGAATGGTTGGCAGCAGCGAAGCGAATTTATTTGCAGCTATCTCGGCTGGCATTAGCGCACTTTGGGGTCCATTACATGGCGGCGCAAATCAAAAAGTTATACAGATGTTAAATCGTATTAAGGAAGACGGCTCCGATTATAAAAAATATATCAATATGGCTAAAGACAAATCTTCTGAATTTAAATTGATGGGATTTGGACATAGAGTGTACAAAAATTTTGATCCGCGAGCCAGAATACTTAAAAAATCTGCTGACAAAGTTTTAAGCAAATTAGGGAAAAATGATCCTTTGCTTGATATTGCAAAAGGTCTGGAAGAAGTTGCCTTGAATGATGAATATTTTGTTGAAAGAAAGCTTTATCCGAATGTGGATTTTTATAGCGGCATCATTTATAGGGCAATGGGAATTCCAACAGATATGTTTACAGTTATGTTTGCTTTAGGCAGACTTCCCGGCTGGATAGCACAATGGAAAGAAATGAGAGAAACTCCAGGCGGAAGAATTTATCGTCCGCGACAAATTTATACTGGTGAAACAAAAAGATCATTTGTCCCATTTGAAAAAAGATAATTTCTAATTAATTATTAATCTAAAAAAAGGTTGTCCCACTTTCATTTCCCTTTTTGAAATGTTGGAGACAACCTTTTAGTTTTTGTAAATAAATAATAAAATCATTTTTGAATAAGACAGCTCAAAAATATATAGCAAATCTTGATTTAACTCCTCACCCTGAAGGAGGATATTTTAAGGAAGTTTACCGGTCGGGGGAAATTATTGAAGCGGAACATCTTCCAATGCGATATTCTAAAAAAAGAAATTTTTCTACTTCTATTTATTTTTTATTAGAGGGAAATCAAGTTTCAAAATTCCATCGATTAAAGTCAGATGAAATTTGGCATTTTTATGACGGTAGTCCGATCAAAATTTTTATAATAACTCAAAACGGAAATCTGCAAGAAAAAATTTTAGGAAGAAATTTAGAAAACGGTGAATTACCGCAATTAGTAATCGAAAAAGGGAATTGGTTTGGAGCAAAAGTAACCGATAAGAAATCATTTTCCTTAATCGGATGTACTGTTTCTCCCGGTTTTGATTTTAATGATTTCGAACTTGCAAAAAAACAAGAAATGTTAAATGAATTTCCCAATTTGCGTAAAATTATTGATGAGTTGACATAACTTGGTTTAAGTAAATCTTTTCAAAAAATATCCCATTATTTATGAGTGATTAAAAATTACCTTAATTCAAATATAATTTAGCTTTAGATTAAAATATTAAATTTTATATAGGTATGAAGTTATTGAAATTAAACCGTTTATTACCTAATTTTTCCCGTCATTTTTATCAAAATATACCAGAGGAGAATTAATTATAGAATATATTTTTACTGTTTGATTTATTAGTATTAATTCTCATAAAAGGCTCCATATCAGACAAAAGAAAATAAATTTTATTCGGGAAAGCCTCCGCATCGCAGCAGTTTATTTAGTTGTATTTTATGCAGTTGCCGGCTTTGGGTTTAATTCTCCGTATAATTCCCAGGTAAATAAAAATTATTGGATTGATGCAATCTTCAATTATAACTTAGAATCTTTAAATCTTAAGGATTCTTCAGCCAATAATAACGTTCAGTCCATAAAAGATTTAAAACAAAATTCCATTTCATTAGCTTCGCTTGCTGGTACTGATTTCTCAGCACCTGCTCCGCCCGATACAAACGGACAATGGCGAGATCCAAATGCATTTGTAAATCCCAATGATACAATTGGAGGTGCGGGATTGACAGGATTTGCAAGTCGCTACGATTCTCTATTGCATGACCCAATGGCGATGGATTCCACCGCGAGATTAAAATATTTTAAACATACCCGTGTTGATAGGCCTTATGTCAGATTGTCAAATCCAAAAGAATCTAAATTTTATATTCCGCTCGGCCAGCTGCGTGAGAAAAAAATTGAAATTGATTCAACCGGCAAATTTGTTTTAGTAAAAGAATATATAGCAGGCCAGCAAACAAAAATATTATTGACGGATGCCCATTGATGAATATATAAATCAGAGGATTGAAAATAGGGAGCGAAAACTATGGGAAGATCAGGCTTATCAGTATGAATTAAAAAGCGGGAAGAAAGATTTATCTAAATTCATCACCGATATTACTAATTTCGAAATTCCGCTTCCTAGCGTAGGCGTACTAAGCATTTTTGGAGAGCCCAAAATCAGCCTTAAGATTGGCGGAGCTGTTGATATACATGGAGCCTGGCGAAGTGAAACAACAGAAGGTGTTACTGCTTCACTGTTAGGTAATACTAGAAATGAACCTGACTTTAAACAACAAGTTCAAATTAATGTTAGCGGTACTATTGGCGATAAATTAAATATTAATGCTGATTGGAATACTGAAAGAACTTTTGAATATGAAAATCAATTAAAAATAAAATACACAGGCTATGAAGATGAAATTGTTCAAAGTGTTGAAGCGGGAAACGTTTCTCTTCAAACTTCACCATTAGTTGGTGGAAGTGAAGCACTGTTTGGTATAAAAGCCAATTTCAAAATGGGGCCTTTGAGCTTAACTACTATTGCCAGCCAGAAAAAAAGTGAAGTAAAAGAAGTGGCGGTTTCGGGCGGTTCAACATCTCAAACTTTTGAATTGCGTGCTTATGATTATTCAAAAAATCATTTCTTTGTTGATTCACTCTATGCAGATACGGCTTCAACACTAAATCTATTTAACAAATATTACGGCAATTCTCCCTCTATTGTGGTTAATCAATTTAACATTGTTCAGATTGAAGTTTGGAAATCTGTAACAACTTATGTTCAAGATAAATCCAAAGAAAGACAGGCAAATGCCTACATTGATTTATCAGCTCGTACTGCTCCTAATTTATCGTACCCTGATAATTTAAGAGGAGATATTAACCCTGTTCCTGGTCGAAGTGAAACGGGAAGGTTTGTTTTGTTAACTGAAGGAGAAGATTATTCCCTTCATAGTGAAACGGGTTTTATTACATTTAAAACTGCAATAAATGATGCCGATGTAATAGCAGTGGCTTATAGAACTCAAAATGGGCCTGGTTCTGAAGATGATCAATACTACGGAGAATTTACATCTACACGTTCGCAAGGTGATAGTTCAAGGTTGGTTTTGAAATTAGTAAAACCCGCATATTTACAGCCAAACTACACCACAGCATGGCAGCTCCTTTTAAAAAACATTTATCCTGTCGGCGGAAGAAATATTAAAGCTGAAGGTTTTGATTTCAAAATAAAATATGAGTTAGAAGGGCAAGAACCTGCTACGGAACTTCCAACAAGCAGTGGAGCAGTTAAACTTCTTCAAGCTTTTGGGCTTGACAGAATAAATGCGAGCGGTTCTCCCAATCCTGATGATATATTTGATTTTACACCGGGCTTGACAATTGATAAAGAAACAGGTGAAATTATTTTTCCAACTTTGCAGCCATTCGGATATAATCTGCCTGGTTCTTTGGATACTGCTAAATATAAATATCAAGATATTTATGATACAACCCGAACAGCGGCTAGTTACAATAAAACAAAAGATAAATGGATTTTAACCGGTAAATATTCGGGAGACGTTTCATCTGTTTACCAATTAGGATTTAATGTTGTAGAAAACTCCGTAAAGGTAACTTTGGACGGCAGGCTTTTAACTCAAGGGGTGGATTATGTGGTTGATTATAATATCGGCCAGTTAACAATTAGAAATGACGCAGCATTAGTTCCCGGCGCTAATCTTAAAATTACCTATGAACAAAATGATTTATTCCAGCTTGCATCGAAAACACTTTTAGGTGCGCGCGGTATTTTTGATATTTCAAATAAAACAAAATTAGGTTTTTCAATTTTAAACCTTAACCAGCAGACATTAAGCGATAAAGTTAGAATAGGTGAAGAGCCTTTAAGTAATACAATTTATGGAGTCGATTTTCAAACAGGAACTGATCTTCCTTTTCTAACAAAAGCTTTAGATAAAATAATGTCAACAAGGGAGATGTCTTCATTTTCTGTTTCAGGTGAGATGGCATATATGAATCCGGATCCTAATACTAAGAAAAGTACAATAGTCTCAGATCAAGGCGAAAGTATTGCTTACATAGATGACTTTGAAGGTGCGAAAAGAACAATTCCAATCGGACTTTCGTATACTGCCTGGAAAGATTTAAGTCCACCGGATAATTTAACCGGACTAGCTGGACTGAGTGCCCCACAAAAAATGCCATATAAAGGAAAAAGCTGGTGGGTCACAATAAATCCATCTAATGTAACAGTAGTACAAGTTTATGGAACTGATCCGGTTACGGGCCAGCCAAAAAAACAAGTTGCTACCGGTGATCAAAATGTTACTGTAATGGATTTTGCGTTTAATCCATCATTACCCGGACCATATAACCATTCTCCTAACCTTAGTAATCCAAGGCAAAATTGGGGCGGAATGCAAAAGTTATTATCCTCCACTGCAAACAATTTAGTTGATGAAAACATTGAGTATATCGAATTTTGGATGAATATTAGACAAGCTCCATCAGGTGCAAACATGTATATTGACTTAGGCAGAATAAGTGAGGATGTAATTCCTGATGAACGATTAAATACAGAAGATCTAAACAGTAACACAGCCATTGATCAAGGTGAGGATGTAGGTATTGATACTTTATCCGATGCTAGAGAACGTCAGGTATACAAGAGTACTGAAGGAGATCCTAACCATGACGATTTTTCTGCGGGTAATTATAATGGCGGTTTGTTAACATACATGAACATTAACGGAACTGAAGGCAATGCTCAATCAACTGATATCGGAAGATTACCGGATACAGAAGATTTAAATAGAAATGGTAATCTTGATAAAGTTAATAGTTATTTCAGATATGAAATCCCGTTAGACACAAGTATTAGTAATAATCCTTTTATTGTAAGTCAAGGTGGGCCAGGTTGGTACTTGTATAGAATACCATTAAAAGATACTTTAACAAAAGTCGGTAATCCATCATTTTCAAACGTTGAATCTATTAGACTTTTCGTAAATGGGATTGATACGGTTGGGCTGCCGGAAAATTATATGAATATTAGATTCGCCGAATTTAATCTTGTGGGAAGCCAATGGCAAAAGCTGCTGCCGGAAGATACTACTTTAGCCGTTTCTGTAATCAGCTATGAAGAAGATCAAAATTATACAATACCGCCGGGAATTTCCAGAGAAAGAGACAACACCCGTCCTGACCAAAATATTTTAAAGAATGAACAATCATTAAATTTAGTTTTAAATGATCTTCCCGCCGGACAATCAAGACAAGCTGTAAGATATTTATCACGCCCGCTTGATGTTTTCAGCTATTCACAGATGAAGCTTTTTATTCATGGCGATAAACATACAGGCCCCGCATCTGTATCTACTGAAGCAACTGATCCTCCGAATGCCGAAGTATTTTTTAGATTCGGAACCGATACTAATAATTTTTATGAATACCGCCAGCCGGTTAGGCCGGATTGGAATGAGATAGCTATTAATTTTAGCGACTTAACCAGCATAAAGCAATCAAGAGAAAGCGATACAGTTTTTGCTCATAGTGAAGTACCTGGCAAACCCGGGCATTTTTATGGAGTGCGCGGAAAACCAACACTAACTTCTATTAAGTTTTTAAGTGTAGGTGTTTATAATATTCCTGGAGCTAAAATAAAAAATACTTCGGAATTTAAGTACGCTGTTTCAGGGCAAGTTTGGGTTAATGAATTAAGAGTAATCGGAGCTGATGATAAACCTGGCTGGGCATACAGCATCGCTTCGCAACTAAAAATGGCAGACCTGCTGACTTTAAACTTTAATATGAGCAGAACGGATCCGTATTTTCACAGGTTAGCAGATAGATTTGGATCAAGGGTTGAAGCCAGGAATTGGAGTGTTTCATCAGACCTAAATGTTTTGAAACTTCTGCCAATTAATCTGCCTGGCAGTAATTTAAAATTGAATTATTCACACTCTGAATCAATCGGCAAACCGCTTTATTTGCCTGGTACAGACATTAAAGTTTCGCAAGCTATGGAGGCAGAACAGAAAATTCCCGATTCACTTAAAACTCCACAGAATCAGAGAAATCTTGAGTTGGAATCTCAAACTGTAAATGTATCTGATTCATGGTCTGCATCAAATATTAAATTAAAAATTCCATCTTCGTATTGGCTTATTAGAGACACCTGGAATTCCATAACTCTAGGTTTTAACTATAATAAAAACTTCAGTAGAAGTCCGACCATTCTAACAAATAAGAGTTGGATATGGAATGCTAATTTAGGATATGGATTAAGCTTAAGCCCGGATTATTTTTTCTATCCGGCAGACATTCCGGTTATAGGCAGTGTTATTTCTTTATTTACAGATTATAGGAATGCGAAAGTTTATTTTACACCCCAGTCTCTTTCACTCAATATGACGGCAAGACGAAACAGAAATACTAGTACTACAAGGGATCGTGATAATGCTCCATCCCAAACTTCTATTTCGAGGGACTTTACGGTAAGCCGTGGATTTAATTACTCATGGAAGATGACAGAAGGCGGTTTAATTAATATTAGTAATTCGTACAATGTAAATATTGCTTCGTCACTTGCGTATCTGGAAACTGATCAGAATAATATGCAGAGGCCTGAAAGTGAAATTTGGCATGATATCTTTGCTGGTAATTTCTTCGGAAAGAATTATCAATATCAGCAAACATTTGATCTTCGGACATCTCCAAAACTTCCTACACTTTGGGATATCGATAAATATTTTACTATTACTGCAGGCTATTCTGCAAGCTACCAATGGAATAATGACTTTAGGAATGAGCTAAGCGGCCGAAGCGCTGGCTTTGCTACCAATTCCACAGCTGGTTTAACGCTGCGTTTGAAATCATTAACTGCTCCTTTGTTTCAGGATAGTAAAGATACAGATGACGATCAGGATCAGGGACAGGCAGTTCCTAATGGAAGAGGAACTTCGAGAAATTTCAATCCAAATGCCCAAAATGTACCTGACCGAAATGAAGTATCAAAAGCTGAAGGATTAAATGTCGACTCAACGATAGCTGCTGTGGATTCTTTAAATATGAATGATTCCCTGCAGACAGCAAATCTTCATAAAAAGTCGCCACTTAAAAATGCTTTTTTATTTTTTAAATCAATTGCCAAATCATTGTTATTTGATTATGAAACTATATCGTTTAATTTTAGTTCCGGCAATAACTTATCTAAATCTGGTATACAGGGAACAGGAACCGGATTTACAAATTTTTGGGGCGCTTCATTTAACGAGAATAATGGGCCGTCCAGAGGATTTATGCTCGGCTTAAGCAGAAATGTGGGAAGCAGAGCTCCAAGTAGTACGTTATCAGATAATTTTTCACAAAAAAATAATTTTGATTTTAAGACTTCTCGTCCGTTATGGGAAGGTGCAAAGATTGATCTAAACTGGAATGTTGGCTGGTCTATAAATAAAAGTACACAGATAAATACTGACGAATTCGGCAATATAACTGTTGGATCAGTTTCTTCGACAGGTACAATTTCAAGATCATTTTTCTCAATGCCGCCGGTGTTATTTTTAAGTGTATTCAAAAGCGGAATTAAAAAAGTGAACGAGCTTTTTGATCCCAATGCGCCAAATCCTCATCAAAATTTATCAAATGCATTTTTAAAAGGTTTTGAAAGTTTTCCGCTACTCTCGAACGTAGGATTTTTATCCCAGGTCGCTAAATATATACCCAGGCCAAATTGGCGACTTAGTTGGGACGGATTGGAAAAATTCCCGCTCTTTAAAACATTTGCAAAGAGAGTTACGCTTGACCATGCATATAGTTCAACCTATACTGAAGGCTGGAAGATCAATCCTGACGGAGTTCAGGAAGTTCAAACACAAAGAATTGAATATGGTTTCGCTCCTTTAGTAGGTTTAAATTTTACATTCGGAGAAGTGTGGGGAGGTAACCTAATCAGCAGTGTAAAATATTCTACTCGAACGGGATATGATTTGGGATTATCAACAACAAGTATTAATGAAACTTTTTCAAGAGATATCGGCATAACTGCCAGTTACTCTAAATCCGGATTTGAGCTTCCAATTTTTGGAGTTTCATTAAAGAATGATATCGAATTCAGCTTATCATATACAAGTACAAAAAACTCAACGGTGATTTATGACTTTACAGATTTTAGGGAAGAAGGAACTCCCCAAGATGGAACCACAAGAACAACTTTAGAGCCGCGCATTAAATATACTATAAGTTCTCGGGTTACATTGTCACTGTTTTATAGAAGATCTTCGGTTCAGCCGGAAGGTGCAGCGCGAATCCCACCCACCACAACAAATGAGGCAGGATTGGATGTGCATATATCTATTCAGCAATAAAATTGATGCTGAAAAATACTTATCATATAATTTATAATTCTTATTTTATACTTAAAATTGAATATAGTTAGTTAAAAAGGAAAATTTAATGAAATCAAAAAAAATATTGTGGGTAGATGATGAAATTGAATTATTAAGATCGCACATCATATTTTTAAGTGAAAAAGGATATGATGTTGATACAGCTACAAATGGGGAAGATGCTATTTCAAATGTAAAGCAAAATACATACGATTTAATTTTTCTAGATGAAAATATGGCTGGCATGGGAGGGCTTGAAACTCTTGCACAAATTAAAGAACACGATGCAAATATTCCGGTGGTTATGATTACAAAAAGCGAAGAGGAAACTCTAATGAACGAAGCCATCGGTAGTAAGATAAGTGATTATCTAACTAAGCCTGTAAACCCAAGCCAGGTATTACTGGTTTGTAAAAAATTTCTGGAAGGGAAAAAAATTACAGGCGAACATGCTGCTAAAGATTATCTTCAGGATTTTAATCAAATTTCTCAATCACTATTAAATAATCTTGACTATGAAGAATGGATTGATATCTATCTTAAAATGGTTAACTGGGATTTAGAACTTGATCTTCATTCCGAAATCGGATTACGTCAAACACTTAATGACCAAAAGCGCGAAGCTAATAAAGAGTTTTCAAAATTTGTAGAAAAGAATTATAAAAATTGGATTAATCGATCCTGAAGATCCTTACACTCCGATGCTAACCACAGAGATAGTTAAAAATTATGTTCTGCCTCATGTGGAAGATGGAAAATCAGCCGTCTTCTTTTTTGTGCTTGATTGTATGAGAACTGACCAGTGGTTATTAATGGAAAAATTATTAACCGAATATTTTAAAATCAGTAAGAGTTATTATTATTCTATACTGCCAACTGCGACACCGTATGCACGAAATGCTTTGTTTGCTGGTTTGTTTCCATCAGAGATAGAAAAACATTATCCTACACTTTGGCAATCAGGCAGTGATGATGAAAGAAGCATGAATAAATATGAAAAAGAATTGCTTCAACTTTTGATTGATAGAAAAAGAATTAAGCTTCAAAATGAATTAAAGTATATTAAGATTATTGATCCTGAGGTTGGAAGAAATTTCGAACAAAATATTTTGTCATATAAGAATACACATTTAACAGCTGTGGTTGTTAACTTTTTAGACATGATCGCTCATGGCAGATCAGATTCCGATTTGCTGAAAGAAATTGCACCGGATGAATCAGCTTACAGATCTTTGACAAATAGTTGGTTTAAACATTCTTCCTTACTGTCAACGTTAACAACTTTGTCTAAAATTGATAATGTAAAAATAATAATTACTACCGACCATGGAAGCATTCGATCTTTACGCGGAGCAAAAGTTTTGGGTGATAAAGAAGCTTCCACAAATTTAAGATTTAAGTATGGTAGAAATTTAAAAGTTGATGACAAGCATGCTGTATTTATTAAAAATCCGGAAGAGTATAAACTTCCCAAACGCGGAGTGACTATAAATTATATTATTTCAAAAGAAGATTATTATTTTGTTTATCCGACTGATTATCATAAATTTTTAACTTACTATAAAGATACATTTCAGCATGGCGGAATAAGTTTGGAAGAAATGATTTTACCGGTTATAACCATGGAGCCGAGATAAAATTGGAATTTCAGAATCCGATCATAGTAAATTCCGAAGACGAAACGGCAAAGCTTGCAGAAGATTTTTCTTCAACATTAAACGGCGGCGAAGTAGTAGTTCTAAACGGAAATTTAGGAGCGGGCAAAACTTTTTTTGTAAGAAAATTATTAAATAATTTTGGAATCGATAATACTACAAGTCCAACTTTTGCCATCGTTAATGAATATATTGGAAAATTTAAAGTTTATCATTTTGATTTTTATAGGATAGTAAAAATTAATGAACTATATGACATAGGATTTAATGACTATTTAAACGATGAAGATGCAATTACGTTTATTGAGTGGGGAAATTTGTTTCCCGAAATTCTGCCTGAAATGAGAATAGATATTAAAATAGAAATAAAGCAAAATTCAAAAAGAGTGTTTAGTATTAATTATCATGAATGAAGAGAAACCAATTTTATCAATTGAAACCTCCGGTAATTTGTGCGGAGCTTGTGTTTATATTTCCGATCAAAAATATTTTGAAGCAAGTATAAATCTAAAAAATTCCCACTCTGAAAAACTGTTTGAACAAATTGATTTTGTAGTTAAACCTTCAGGAATAAAATTAAAAGATTTTAAATGTGTGGCAGTATCTGCTGGTCCAGGTTCGTTTACTGGTTTAAGAATTGGAATGTCAGCTGCGAAAGGACTGGCATCTGGTTCCGGATTGCCGATTGTGCCGGTTCCAACCTTTGAAGCGTTAGCATTTCAAATATCGAACTACTTACCGGAAGCAACACTTTTTTCTATTGCTAATAAAGTTAATGTGGAAGAATTGTATTATGCAAAGTTTAAAGTTAAAAGCAATAATTATATATTTGTAGAAAATTTGCAGATTATCAAGAAGAAAGATTATCAATTGAATGAACAAAATACTGTTACTTTTGGAAATTCTTTGGTAAATTCTCAAAGTAATTTTCATAGATATATAAGTTCACCTTCACCATTATATGTGGCAAAATGGTGTAAGCATTTTGGTGATTCAATTCTGACTTTTGATTACGACTATTTAGAACCAAATTATTTAAAAAATTTTATAGTTAAGGGAAAGGAAAATGTTTAAGAAGACATTTTATTTATTAATCGTTCTTTCATCTCTTTCACTAGCTCAGATGATTTCTCCTAAGATTTCAGTTCAACCAATGTCATTTGATTTTGGGCGTATTGTTCAAGGAGAAAAAGTGAATCATACTTTCACTATAACAAATACGGGCGGGGCGGATTTGTTAATTATGGATGTACGAGCTTCTTGCGGCTGTACTGCAGCAACTCCTGAAAAAAATAAATTAGCTCCGAATGAATCAACCGAACTAAAAGTTGAATTTAATTCCGCTCACAAATTAGGCAAGCAGACAAAATTTGTTTATATAAAGTCGAATGACCCGGAAAACAAAACTTTAAAAATTCAATTTGACGGAGTGGTTGAAGTTAATGATACCATAGCAACGGATTCTAAACCAAAGATTTATTTCCCGGAAACTGAACATAATTTCGGTAAGGTTAAAGAGGGCAAAATAGTCGATTACACATTTAAACTTTCAAATAAAGGCAGCTCAATTCTAAAAATAGATAAAGTAAATACATCCTGCGGCTGCACAGCTGCGTTATTAAGCGACAAAGAAATTGAGCCCGGGAAAGATGGTACTATAAAAGTTGAATTTGACACTAAAAATAGATCCGGAGAAGTAACGAGAACAGTTGCTGTTAGTTCTAATGATCCTGAAGAACCGAATAAAATTCTTATAATTAAAGCTGATATAGAAAAAAATTAATTTAAATTGAGCTACAAATATGCCCTGGTTTAAAAGAACAAAAGAAAATATTTCACCTGATACACAGAAAAAAGATTTGCCGGATGGGTTGTGGGAAAAATGTCCAAGCTGTAATGAGATTATTCATAAGAAACAACTTGAAGCAAATCTTTGGACTTGTTTAAAATGCGGTTATCATTTTAGAATTGGAAGTGCAGAATATATTTCGATAATCCTTGATGAAGGCAGCTTTAGAGAAATTGATAAAAAGATAAAGTCGGCTGACCCATTGCAGTTTATTGATACAAAAAAGTATTCAGTTCGAATACCTGATACTATCAAAAAGACAGGACTTAATGATGCTGTGAAAACCGGTACTGGAAAATTAAATGGACTTGATGTTGCATTCGGATGTATGGATTTTTCATTCATAGGCGGAAGCATGGGATCAGTGGTAGGTGAAAAGATCGCAAGATTGACTGATAAAGCTTATAAAAGTAAAAACCCTTTAATAATAGTATCCGCAAGCGGCGGAGCGAGAATGATGGAAGGTGCATTCTCATTAATGCAGATGGCTAAAACCAGTGCACGATTAGCTAGATTAGCTGAGGCAAAAATCCCTTACATTTCTATTCTAACAGATCCGACTACCGGCGGTACAACTGCCAGTTATGCAATGCTTGGAGATATTCATATCGCAGAACCGCAAGCACTCATTGGCTTTGCAGGCCCTCGTGTTATTAAACAGACTATTGGAAAAGATCTTCCGGCCGGATTTCAAAGATCCGAATTTTTATTAGAGCATGGTTTTATAGATATAATTTCTGCACGAAAAGATTTAAAGGATAATCTATTTAATATATTGTCTTTGATGAATTGAGGATTCATATTAGGACTATTGAAACTGTTGAGGAGATGCAAAAGATTTCCTCAAGATTTAGAAAAGAAGGCAAGCTAATCGGATTAGTTCCCACCATGGGCTTTTTACATGAAGGCCATTTTTCATTAGTTGACAAATCAAAATCCATTTGTGATATAACAGTTGTTTCTATTTTTGTAAACCCCACTCAATTTTCTCCCAATGAAGATTTAAAATCTTATCCGCGTGATTTTGAAAGAGATAAAAAACTTTTATCTCAAAAAAGCGTTGACGTAATTTTTTATCCTTCAGTTGAAGAAATTTATACGGGTGATTTCCAGACTAACGTGGAAGTTTTACAAAAAGCTAAAATTCTGGAAGGGGAATCTCGTCCCTCGCATTTTAAGGGAGTAACAACTATTGTTTCTATTTTGTTTAATAGTATAAAACCTGATTATGCTTTTTTCGGACAAAAAGATGCTCAGCAATTTTTTGTTATACAACAAATGGTGAAAGATTTAAAGTTTGATTTAAAAGTGATAGCCTGTCCAATTGTCCGCGAAAAAGACGGACTGGCAATGAGTTCCAGAAATACCTATCTATCTAAGCAAGAAAGAGAGGACGCACTAGTTTTGTTTAGAGCATTAAAATATGCCGGAGAAATGATTAAAAAAGGAATCAGAGACGCAAAGAAAATAATTTTAAAAATGGAAGACATGATTAAACAAATTTCATCAGCTAAATTGGACTATATTCAAATTGTGGATTCGAATACTTTCTCTTTAAGTGAGACTCTTGTTGAAGGAAAAGATTATTATATTTTGATAGCTTGTAAAATTGGCAAAACTAGATTAATTGATAATCTAAAAATAAAAGTATAAAATTATTCACGTCTTGTTCATTTCCCAAATCGATCTAATTCCAATCAACACTAATGATTCTTCAAAAATAAAGTCAAAATTTAAATGGTTCAAAATTGTATTTGAATTGCCACCGGTAACGTAAATAATTACATTATTAATTTTTAGATTTTGCTTTAGATGATTTATGGCTCTTTCAATTAACCCAAGTGAAGAATTTAAAACGCCACTGCTGATCGATTGGCTAGTATCTGCACCAATAATATCCTTATAATTGTCCATTGTAACATTGGGAAGTCGTGCTGTATTTGCAGATAAAGAATTGAACATCATATTAATTCCTGGAGCAATAATTCCGCCCATAAAAATTCCTGGATACTTTATAAAATTTAACGTTGTAGCTGTACCGAAATCAATGGTGACAATAAAGTCATTTTCGGAATACTTATTTTCATTAAAATTTGAGGAGTGAGTATACAAATAAAATGCTCCTTCTGACGAACAAAGTCTATCCATTCCCAGAGTATCCGGTGTTTGATATTGATTTTTTAAATTAAATTTTAAATTAGGATTAATAATAAGAGGGGAAAGATTATTTTTTTTTAACTGTTCAGTAATTATTGCGGAAGCTGCGGGAACGACAGAGCAAACAGCGATGTCATTTACTTTTAATTTGTAAATGTATTCTATTAATTCTTCAACATTCTGGAATGAATTTACATCCTCTATTAAGAACTCATTAAACAGCGCAGTTTTAATTCGCGTATTTCCAATATCGCAGGCTAAAAGCATACTTTAATTTTATTTATTTATCTTAAACTAACATCACCAAAATGAATCTTTTCAATTTTATTTCCGACACGTAATAATAGAAAACCGTTTTCATCTATATCATTAAAAATTCCGTACTTAGATTTTTCACCATCAGTAATAGAGATTTTTTCTCCAATCATTCTACACCGGGATTTCCAGTCTTTCATAATTTCGGCAGACTTACTTTCGATATCATTTAGCAGGTCTTCAAAAATATTCAATATTTCTGAAAGTAATTTTTCTCTATCTACATTTTCATTTATCTCCTGCTTGATGGAGGTCGGAGGATAAGTGAAACTGCCTTGAAACAAGGTTTGATTAACATTTAAACCAATTCCGATTACAAGTCTTTCTATGGAGCTTCCTTGCGAGTGAGACTCTAATAAAATGCCGGCAGTTTTTTTACCATTGATTAAAATATCATTAGGCCATTTTAATTCGGTTTTAAGTTGAAATAAATTTTCAATCGATAACGCAACTGAAAGGGATGTTGCAAAGTTTATAATATTAAAAAGTTTTTTAAAGTATTTTTTATCCGTTAATAAAATTGAGAATGTGAGGTTTTGATCTTTTGCGCTATACCAAATTCGATTTTGCCTGCCTTTGCCTTTAATTTGTTTCTCAGCGAGAACTACAGTTCCATTAGTATTGAACTTATTTTCTCTATTCAGCAGCAATGAATTAGTTGATTCTAATTCCTCACAATAAACAAAATTTCTTCCAATAAAATCCGTGTCAAGTTTTATATCAAACAATTCTAAATTGAACAATTCACACCTCAAAAAATTTTTCAATTACAAATATAAAATATTTGAAATATTGTCAGCATTATTGATCAATAAATATTTCTGTGTGACAATTAGGCAGAATAACTGACAACCAACGTTGAATGATTCTTTTACATATTTATCCGCTTAACTTATTATAATATAACTATTTAACAGTGAAAATATTTAGTGGTACAATCATTGTTATGTATTAAGCAACAAAATCAATTAGAAAACAACACAATAAAAATAATCTGATTCAACAAAACAAATTTTTAACAGGAGATGATAAAATGACACTGATAAAATTTGAACCCTTAAGAGAATTTGAAAACTTTAATGACAGAATACAAAAATTCTTTAACGGATTCCCGAGTTTCGGCTTAGATATGGACAGTTCATTTAGCCCAAGAATAGATATTTCTGAAAATGATAAAAATATTTTTATTGAAGCCGAAATTCCCGGAGTAAAAAAGGGTGATATTAATATTTCTCTTCAAGATAATATTCTTACAATAAAAGGTGAGAAGAAATCAGTAAATGAAGATAAAAAAGATAAAAGTTATTTTAGAAGTGAAAGATCATATGGCTCATTTACCAGAAGCTTTACTTTACCGGCTGAAGTAAATCCAGATAAAGTTGAAGCTAAATTTGAAGATGGAATTTTAAATGTAACATTAGCAAAAATTCATCCTCATCAAAAAAATGAAAAGATGATTGAAATAAAATAAGATATTAAAAATTGAAACTAATAGCGGCAGATTCTGCCGCTGTCTATTAAAATATAAGGAGTGAAAATATAATGGGAAAAATAATTGGAATCGACCTTGGAACGACTAACTCATGCGTAGCGGTGATGGAAGGTAACGATCCGGTGGTAATACCAAATTCTGAAGGCGGAAGAACTACGCCTTCTGTAGTTGCGTTTACTAAAAATGGAGAAAGATTAGTTGGACAACCAGCTAAGAGGCAGGCTATAACAAATCCAAAAAACACCATCTTCTCCATAAAAAGATTTATGGGTCGATTAATTAATGAAGTTGGAGATGAAAAAAAGAAAGTACCTTATGAAGTTATTTCAGGAGACGGAAATTCTGCACGAGTAAAGATTGATGACAGAGTTTATTCTCCACCTGAAATTAGTGCTATGATTTTACAGAAGATGAAAAAAACTGCTGAAGAATATTTAGGGCAGGAAGTAACCGAAGCTGTTATTACTGTACCGGCTTACTTTAATGATTCACAGAGACAAGCAACTAAAGATGCCGGTGAAATTGCTGGGTTACAGGTTAGAAGAATAATTAACGAACCTACAGCTGCAGCATTGGCTTACGGACTGGATAAAAAAGGCAAAGATCATACAGTTGCTGTTTATGACTTAGGCGGCGGTACATTTGATATATCTATTCTTCAATTGGGAGATGGCGTTTTTGAAGTTAAATCTTCAAATGGTGATGGCCATCTTGGCGGTGACGATTTTGATCAAAGATTAATAGATTATCTTGCTGATGAATTTAAAAAGCAGGAAAGTATTGACTTGCGTAAAGATCCTATGGCGCTTCAAAGACTTAAAGAAGCAGCTGAGAAAGCTAAAATCGAATTATCTTCGTCAGCTTCCACTGATGTTAATCTTCCGTTTATTACTGCAACCCAGGAAGGTCCGAAACATTTAAACATAAATATAAGCAGGTCTAAATTTGAACAATTAATTGATGATTTGGTTCAGCGTACAAAAACCCCTTGTGAAAAAGCTTTAAAAGATGCTGGCGTTTCTGCATCTAATATAGATGAAGTTATATTGGTTGGCGGTTCTTCAAGAATACCTATGGTTCAGGAATTAGTGAAAAACATATTTGGAAGAGAACCTCACAAAGGTGTAAACCCTGATGAAGTTGTTGCTATAGGTGCTGGAATACAAGGCGGCGTTTTAGCTGGCGATGTTAAAGATGTTCTTCTTCTTGATGTTACTCCGCTTGCACTTGGAATTGAAACCCTTGGCGGTGTTATGACAAAATTAATTGATTCGAACACTACAATTCCAACGAAAAAGAGTGAAGTATTTTCAACAGCATCGGATAGTCAACCTTCAGTAGAGATTCATGTTCTTCAAGGTGAGCGTCCCATGGCTGCGGATAATAGAACTTTAGGCAGATTTCATCTTGATGGAATTCCGCCTGCTCCGAGAGGTGTTCCTCAAATTGAAGTTACTTTTGACATTGATGCAAATGGAATTATGCACGTTAGTGCAAAAGACAAAGCTACCAGCAAGGAACAAAGTATAAGAATTACTTCATCAAGCGGATTAAGTAAAGATGATATTGAGAAAATGAAAAATGACGCGAAAGAACATGCTGCTGATGATAAAAAGAAAAAAGAATCTGTCGAAGTTAAAAATCAAGCGGATAGTTTGGTATTCCAAACAAAGAAGCAAATTGAGGAAATGAAAGACAAAATACCTGCAGATTCAAAATCAAAACTTGAAGCAGAAATTAAAAAAGTTGAAGATGCAATTGCTTCAAATAATACTGATCAAATGAAAACTGCTACCGAATCATTGAATAAGGCATGGAGTGAAATTGCTTCTAATCTTTATTCTCAACCAGGCGAACAACCTGGGCAAGGTCCGCAGGCAGAACAACAGCAGCAGCAATCTGCTTCCAATGACGGAGCAAAAGAAAAAGATGATGTTCAAGATGCTTCTTACGAGGTAGTTGATGAAGAAGAGAAAAAAGATAAAAAATAATTGATTAAAACTTAGATTGTTGTAGTTAAAAATAGTATCAAGCCTGTCGCCTAAAGGCAGGCTTAAAATCAAAATACAAGTGATTATTTTCGCAATCTAGTAAATACTTTAGTTTGATTTAATAAAAAAATAATATAATTGGAGGAAAATAAAATGAGTGAAAGAAATGATGTTCTGAATGTTGAGAACAAAAAAGAAACCCAGGAATGGGAGAAATCATTGGAGAATGAAAGTACAGTTGCGCCTTTTGTAGACATTTATGAGACGACTGATGATTTCGCAATAGTAGCTAATATGCCTGGCGTTTCCAAAGAAAATGCTAAGTTAAAATTTGAAGAAGATTCGTTGACAATTTTTGGTAAAATAAATTACGATGAAGCAGTAAAGCGAAAATATGTATTGAATGAAAATGCCATCGGAAATTATTATAGAAAATTCAGAATTTCCAACAGTATCGATGAAACAAAAATAACTGCTAAATTTGAAAATGGACAGCTTATTGTGAATCTTCCGAAACATGATAGATTGAAACCAAGGACAATAAATATTCAATAATTAGTTATTGTCAATCAAAAAAAGCCCATCAGTTTTGATGGGCTTTTTGATTTTAAATTCTAAAAATATGTGTTTTTAGTCAGCATTTCTTCTATGAATAATATTTTAATTATTATTTAGTATTGATTATCTTTTGTCCACTTAATTTTAATCCATTTAAATATTTTGACTCACAGTTCAAAGAAAAATAGAATCATATTTATTGATTTAATGAGAGCCTTTGCGGTGCTGCAAATGGTTCAGGGCCATACAACTGATGTACTTTTGGCAAGCGATTTCCGAAACCTTGATAACCCGTTTTTTGCACTCTGGTTTTTTATGAGAGGAATGACGGCACCCATTTTCATGTTCACTGCCGGAACAGTTTTTACTTATTTATTTCGTCTTGCAAAAGAACCTTTTGAAATTAATCCTAGGGTTAGTAAAGGTATAAAAAGATTTTTACTCCTAATTAGTCTTGGTTACCTGCTTCGATATCCAACTTCTACAATAATAAGTTTTACTCAAATATCAACAGAAAGCTGGAATACATTTTTTGTAGTTGATGTATTACACTCTATCGGATTTGGAATACTTTTTCTTTTAACATTTGCATATGTTGCTGAAAAAATAAAATTAAACGATTATTTCGTATTTGGAATTGCCGGTTCCATATTTTTCATTTTAGCACCATTTTTTGAAAAAGTTGATTGGCTGCATTTCTTACCAAGATTTTTAGCTGGTTATTTTTATTCGGGAACCGGATCATTATTCCCATTATTTCCATGGTGCGGATACGTAATTATAGGTGGTGTTCTGGGTAGTTATCTTGCAAAACATCCGAAAGTATTTAAGACAAAAATTTTCAGTTTTAGGTTGGGAGCAGCGGGTGTTATAATTCTAATTGCTTCCCTTATCTGTACGGTTATTTATAATAATTTTTATCATGAGGGCTTGTACTGGTTAAATTCTTATAGCATTATTTTGCTAAGAGTAGGATTTGTATTAGTATTGAACTCTATAGTTTCATTTATATCGCTGTCAATCGAAACCATACCAAGATTTTTAATTTTGGTTGGCAGAAATACTTTGCTTATTTATATAGTACATCTTGTTATTTTATATGGAAGTGCTTGGAATCCAGGATTAAGTAATTTATATAGTAAATCATTTACAGCCTGGCAGACATTTGCAACTGCAATAACAATGATTCTATTAATGTCCTTGATGGTATGGGTAATCCATAAATTTAAAATTAAGAATAAACAATTAGTAACATAAAATTAAAAAAGCTTAAATGAGAAAATCTGATTCAACATCGCCAGATCCAATAATTGAAGATAAAGTATTCGAACAATCCTTAAGGCCGGAAGTAATAACCGAATTTTTTGGCCAATCTAGAATTACAGATAATTTAAAAGTTTTCATTTCAGCGGCAATTAAAAGAGGTGAAGCTCTTGATCATGTTTTGTTAACAGGACCGCCGGGATTAGGTAAAACTACGTTGGCGCATATTATTGCTAAAGAAATGGGGGTTAAATTAAAAATTACTTCCGGCCCGGTTCTTGAAAAACCGGGGGATTTAGCCGGGCTATTAACTAATCTTGAAGAAAATGCAGTTTTGTTTATTGATGAAATTCATAGGTTAAGTCCGGTAGTTGAAGAATATTTGTACTCAGCGATGGAAGATTATAAACTGGACATCATGATTGACAGCGGGCCAAATGCACGTACTGTTCAAATAAAATTGCCGAAATATACTTTAGTTGGAGCGACTACCCGTGCAGGAATGCTGACCTCTCCATTGCGAGACAGATTCGGTATAAAATTTCGATTTGATTATTACGATGCTGAAATTTTGGATAGAATAATTTCAAGATCATCTAAAATTTTGAATATAAAAATTGATAAGGATGCTTCTTATGAAATTGCAAAACGTTCACGTGGAACTCCAAGAATTGCCAACCGCTTACTTAGGAGAACTCGTGACTTTGCCGATTATGAAGATAAAAAAGTTATCGATGTTAACATTTCGAAAAAAGCTTTAAAGGCACTTGAAGTTGATGAATATGGGCTGGATGAAATGGACAAGGATATAATTCTCACAATAATTGAAAAATATAAAGGCGGTCCGGTTGGACTTGGGACACTATCTGTTGCTGTGAATGAAGACCCGGGTACAATTGAAGAAGTATATGAACCATTTTTAATTCAACAGGGATTTATACAGCGAACTCCTCGTGGAAGAGAAGCTACCCATTTAGCATATAAAAGATTTGGTAAAGTAAAATTTGAAAATGAAAAAGGGGAATCATTATTTGATAAGTAGTTCTTAAATTAAAGGTGCAAATTGAAATGAAAAATCTAGTTTTGTACGGTTACACAATAGTTCTGTTATTAGTAATTTCTTCATCAATATATTCTCAGTCCAATCTTTACATTTCTACAAATATAAAAAAAGCTTATGAAGCTGGAACTCGATCAATGGACGGCAAACCAGGAAAAAATTATTGGATCAACTCATCTGACTATAAGATTAAAGTAAAAATTGATCCTCAAACTAGATTGCTAAATGGTTCCGAACATATTACATATTTTAATAACAGTCCGGACACACTTAAAGAAATTGTATTAAGGCTTTATCAGAACATAAATAAAATAGGGGCGCCAAGATATTCTGAATTAAGCAAAACAGCTATAACCGATGGAATTGTTATTGATAATATCAAAATTAATAATAAGAATTTTAATTTGGATTCGTCTTCCGTGTATGAAGTTACATTACAAATTTTAAAATTGAAAAATTACCTTAATCCAAATAGTGAAATAAATTTTGATTTTGACTGGCACTTTACTATTCCCGAGGGCAGCAATATTCGAATGGGGACATATGATTCTACTACTTTTTTAATTGCATATTGGTATCCTCAGATTGCTGTATATGATGACATTGATGGATGGGACAAATATCCTTACAACGGATTATATGAATTTTATAATGATTTTAATAATTATGATGTTCAAATATCAGTTCCAAACACTTTTGCGGTTTGGTCAACAGGTGAACTTCAAAATGCTGAATCTATATTCACAGAAAAATATTTAAATAGGTATAATGAAGCGCATAATTCGGATGAAATAATTCACATAATAGACAGTAATGATGTTAAGGCCGGCAGCATTTTTAATTCAGCCAATTCCACAAACACGTGGCATTATAAGGCTGATCATGTCCCAGATTTTTGTTTTTCGCTAAGTGATCATTATTTATGGGATGCAACTAGCTTAATTGTTGATGAGAAGACTAAGCGAAGAGTTTATATTGCAGCGGCCTATAAAAAAGAATCTAAAGATTTTTTTGACGTTGATAAAATTGCAAGAGATGCGATAAGTTATCTTTCAACAGAATTACCTGGAGTTCCATTTCCTTATCCATCACTTACTGTTTTTAATGGCGGCGGCGGAATGGAATATCCTATGATGGTAAACGATGGTTCTGCATCAAGCTTTGGTGGCGCAGCTCAAGTAACCTCGCATGAAATAACTCATCAGTACTTTCCATTCTATATGGGTGTAAATGAAAAAAAATATGCCTGGATGGATGAAGGAATGGCAGTATTTCTTCCGCTTGGTTATCAAGAATCCGCTGATCCAAATTATGACCCGCGTGGCAGAAGATTTATTAATTATGAAAAAAAAATGGGCTCTGAAACAGAAATGCCTATGATGATCCCAACGGTTTTATTAGGTGTTTACCATGATTACCGAAATGCTTCTTATAATAGATCTGCATACGCTTATGTTACATTGGAAGATTATCTAGGCAAAGAAAAATTTAAAAAAGCCTTGCATTTATTTATGCAGAGATGGAACGGCAAACATCCAATGCCTTATGATTTCTTTTTTACATTTAATGAATCTACTGGAGAGGATTTAAGTTGGTTTTGGAAACCATGGTTTTTTGAAAGAGGAGTAGTTGACCTCGGCATTAAATCGGCCAGCTATTCAAATGGCAAATTAAAAATCAACCTTGAAAATTTTGGCCAGCTGCCCGCTACTGCCGTAGTAAAAATTATTACAGCTAAAGACACAATCTCAGTAATAGAAAATGCTGGCATTTGGAAATCGGGTAAAAGAGAATATACGATCAATAAAAATGTACCTTCTCCAGTAATAAAAATAAAACTAGGCAATAATGATTATTCGGATGTTGATAGATCAAATAATGAATATGATTTACTTAGCAAGCATCCAGGCAACTAAAGAATGTGATTTGTATTATTTATAAAAATCTTTGTGACTTCATTTACGGATACAGTGAAGACATATTGTTATAATTACAATGTAACAACGCTTAGTAAATAATAACAAACAAGGAGTCACTATGGATAGGTTAGAAATAAAAGGTAACTGGACAGAATTAAAAGGTGCAATCAAATCACGATGGGGATTTTTAACAGATGATGATCTAACATATGCTGAAGGTAAAGAAGATCAAATGCTTGGTAAAATTGAGAAAAAAACCGGGCAGACTAGAGAAGAAATCGTGGACTATATAAATAGTCTTGATGAAACTAATAAATAATTAGATTGTCCAATTAAAAATATAAAGGCATATCATATTTTTGATATGCCTTTTATTATATGTCATTTAAAATAAAATAGTTATGAGAGGATAATATGCCTGGTAAAAAAATGAATAGAATAAAAGATAAGAAGCAATATGAAGAATTAAAAAAATCTGGAATGAGTAAACAAAAAGCTGCGCGTATTGCAAACTCTCCGAAAAAAAAGACAGCTAAAAAAGGTGGAAAAGCAGCTAAGTATGAAGAATGGACGAAAGATGAATTATATGAAAAAGCAAAAAAAGTTGGTATTGAAGGCAGATCAAACATGAATAAAGGTCAGCTTATAAAAGCCTTGAGAAACAGCTGACATTATAATTAAAATTTTTTATTGCGCAGTTAAGAGAATAAATTTTAATCTTAATTAGACTTATTTAATAAGATTCATTTTTTTCGTAACAACAAATTTATCGGTACGAAGCTGAAAAAAGTAAACACCGCTGGCAAGACTATATTCAGAAGTATTAAAGTTTATTTCATAAGTTCCAGCATTATATTCTTTATTTGTTAATAACGCGATTTGCTCACCTAAAGAATTATAGATTATTAACTTAACATTTGCCGATTGTTTCAACTGAAATCGAATTATTGTTGAAGGGTTAAATGGATTGGGATAATTTTGATATAAAACAAATTCATTCGGCTGGCTACGATCTTCTATCGAAGTAACAGGTTCTTTATAAATAATTCTAAATGCATCAGCCGCTGCTAAACCGGAAACGTTATCATCCATAGAAATAGAAATGGCTCCGTTCTGATTTAGTATAGCTTGTGATAAGTAGTTCCATTGCCCACCATTTATTTGATGCGTTTTAATAACTTCAATATCTTCACTGGCTGAAATTTTAAATTTAGTATCGTAGGCAAAATCTGAACTTGACGGCCACCATCCCCATACATCATATTTTCCTGGAGTTAGTTCTTCTGTAGTGTAAGTTATTTTATTATTTCCGTTTCCATTTTGTGCGGATACATAATCATCTCCAAAATAAAGCAGGCCTGAAGTTTCAGAATTCCATTCACCAATAAGTTGGGCGTCTTTATTATCAAGAATTATATATTGAGGAGTTGAAAGTTGAAGATACTCAGCGATAGAATATACAGTTCTTCTCCCAAGTTCAATTAAGTTTTCATTTGTTACCCAATCTCCGTTCGAATATTGATCATATGGAGTTTCATAAGTTAAAGCCATTACTTTATCGCCGTAATTATTCCAAAGCCATCCTTCGGGAAAATAAGACTGCAGATTAGAAAAGCTGTAATCATTCATTGCAAAGTAAGGAATATCCGAAACATTAATATTTGCGAATTGATTTTCTTTTGTGAAATAATCAATAGATGTTGAAGGAGCTAAATGAATCCAAAAAGTACAAAATTGTGCCGCCTGTGAATGAAGATTCAGAAATACCTTTACTACATTTTCTGAATTTACAACAGACAATCTTTGCTTCAAAATTGAAATTTCTTTAGTAGTATTATTTGTTTCAAAGTCCCAATCACGTTCTAAATCAATCCCGGTATAATTAGTTCTTGAGCGTCCGAAGTAAACTCCATCCGGGTTGTCAAAAGGAATCAAGTGAAATATTATTTTTTTCCTGTAATAATCGATCACTTCATTATCTTTTAATAAAGTTTGAACAATGCCGTCAAAATGAAATGAGCTGGGCGTTTCTCCCGGATGAGTTCGAGCATGTATCCAGACACTATATTTTAAGCTATCGGGAATACTAAAATCTGTTAAAATTATTTCCTGCATTGGCAAGTTACGAGGTGTGAATCCAAGCGTATCCACTTTTACATATGGACTTTTTTCCCATTGTCCAATTCTTTCCATCAGATATGAAAATGTATAGGGATTGTAATATGCTACGAATACTGAATCTTCATCAAATTTTTTCTGGAAGATATTTTTACCAGGACTTTCATCAGCACTAAATCTTGTAAAGTTTTTGTTGTCATATGAATAAACTGCTCTAGTTACATCGCTGTTTGAAACAGTAACTTTTATGAACTTATCTTTTACACCTTTAATTTTAAAGTAAAACCACCTCCCGCCTATATCTTCTCTTGATTTTACAGTATAATTAACAGAATCTGTGGTTGAAACACTTAGAAGATTTCCACTTTCAAAATTAGAACTGAACTTAACTTGACTAAAATTTAAAGTTGAAATGAATATGCAAAAGAGTAATAATTTTTTCATAAGCGAGTTATTGTTACTTCATTTAATAATTGAATAAATTTTTTAAATCTAAGATTTAGATAAATTGAGCAGGCACCCTATACAACTCCCCAATAAACTTCAGTTTTATAATTAAATCTAACAGAATCGTTCTCTGAGAAGCTTGTAAATGCTTCGCGTAATACTTTTTCAATATGAATATAATTTTCTGTCCCCTCCAATGGAGCATAAGAGCTTGATAATAATCTTCCTAGTACTCCATTAAAATTAAACTCTTGAAAATTATCAAATTCTACCTTTGTAATTTTGGATGAAAAAAACTTCTGTAAATCTTCTTCCTTTAAATTCTGATGATTCACTTCATTATAATCTGTCGAATATGTTTTTAATGCTTCTTCATACACTTTTAAAAATTCTGTATCATTTATTCGACTGTTCCATATTAAAATTAAAATACCTTTTTCTTTAAGAATACGTTTGAATTCGATATGCGTTTTTGGAATATTAAACCAATGAAACGCCTGGGCAGCAACTATAAAATCAATTATATTATTGTTGAGAGTAGTATTTTCAGCAGTACCATTTATTGAAAAATAATTTGGATATTTCCTCAGCCGCAAATCAGCTGCCATTCTCATTTCTAAGTTGGGCTCAACAGCATAAATGCTTTTAACTTTGTTTACTAATTGTTCCGTAAATATTCCGGTTCCGGCGCCAATATCTGCGACAATAGATTCTTGATTAATACCCACAACTTCATTTAAATAGTCAATTAATTTTTCAGGGTAAGAGGGCCTGAATTTAATATAATTCTCAACTCTATTAGAGAATCTATTAGTTGTATCTTTCATATTCATTTTTCAAGAATTAACTAGTTTTATAAATATAGGAAATTACAAGAATTAAATTCATTCCTTCAAAAAAATATACCTTTTTTCAAATCAAAAATCTAAAAATATTTAAAATTGTAATAATAAAAGGATTTCTGAATAAACAATAAATATTTAACATCAAATTATTTGTCTGCAAAGCAACTTATTCACATATTTAAAAATCGAAAAATTATTTTGTTATGAAGATCTTAAAATTTTTATTATTCATATCACCTTTGCTTCTGTTCATTGCAGTCGCATCATATAGAGATTTAAATGAGGGGAAATTAGGGACAAAAACTAATCCTATTCGAATTTATTTTACACCTTCCGTAGATGCTAAACGTATCACCACAAATGCCCGTGAGTTGATAAACTTTTTGGAAGAAGAAACAGGCTATTATTTTGTTTCGGCTGTTCCTGCAAGTTTTGTTGCAGTTGTAGAAGCATTCGGCACAAAGAAAGCTGACATTGCCGGACTAAATACATTTTCATATCTAATGGCAAATGCAAAATACGGTGTTGAAGCAAAATTAAGAATTGTACGTGATGGTGGTGAAACTTCATACCGCGGTCAGTTTATAACTCGAATTGATTCCGGAATCGACAGTTTACAAGACATTGAAGGAAGAAGCATGGCTTATGTCGATCCTTCTTCAACTTCTGGTTACATTTTACCTAAAGCGAAATTAGACGCGATGGGAATTCACCCAAGTGAAACTGTATTTGCAATGCGTCATGATAATGTGGTTACAATGGTGTATCAAGGCCAGGCAGCGGCAGGTGCAACTTATTATTCACCGCCTGATTCTAAAACCGGAGAAATTTTGGATGCAAGAATGCGAGTTGAAAAACAATTTCCGGATGTTGAAAAGAAAGTTAAAATAATTGGATTCACACAACCAATTC
Organism: uncultured Ignavibacteriales bacterium; assembly: GCA_963731745.1. Classification (GTDB taxonomy): domain Bacteria; phylum Bacteroidota; class Ignavibacteria; order Ignavibacteriales; family Ignavibacteriaceae; genus CAVSWT01. Next base: position 114,273 of record CAVSWT010000016.1, on the reverse strand, counting down.
CAAATGATCCCTGGGTTTTTAGAAAAGATTTACCTGAGGAAATGAAAAATAAAGTTATTAACGCTTTAATAGATTATGTTAAAACACCGTCAGGTAAGAAAGCTATGTTTGATATTTATGATATTGTTGGATTAATTCCTACAAAGGATAGTGATTACGATCCTCTTCGCAAATTATTAAAAGAACAGAATGTTTCATTCGAAGATCTAGTAAAAAAATAATGTTGTTAAAAGTAGAAAACCTTCACAAAATATATCCTAATGGAACTCATGCTTTAAAAGGTGTAAGCTTTAAAGTTAATGCAGGAGAATTCCTAATAGTAATCGGTTTATCCGGTTCGGGTAAATCGACTTTGTTAAGATGTATTAACCGCTTGATTGAACCAACATCAGGCACAGTTGAATTTCTTGGAAAAAATATAACCCACATAAAAGGCGAAGAGCTGAGAAAAGTTAAAAGCCAGATTGGAATGGTATTTCAGCAATTCAATCTAATAAAACGAAGATCTGTTTTAACAAACGTACTTTCCGGCAAATTAGGTTCATTAGGAACATTAAATTCAATTCTCGAAAAATTTTCAAAAGAAACAATAGATGAGGCTTATCGAAGTCTGGAAACCGTTGGCATAACAGAAAAAGCAAATATTCGTGCTGACTCTTTAAGCGGCGGCCAGCAGCAGCGTGTAGCAATTGCCAGAAGTCTAATGCAAAATCCAAAGCTGCTTTTAGCTGATGAACCAGTTGCATCTTTAGATCCGGCGACTTCAAATTCAGTTATGCAGTATTTTGAAAAAATTAATAAGGAGCTTGGCACCACGGTTATTTGCAATCTTCATTTTCTAAGTTTGGTAAGAAGATATGCCTCGCGGGTAATTGCTTTAAAAGGCGGAGAAATAGTTTACGAGGGTTTACCTGGTGACATTGACGAAAATTGGTTTAGAACCATTTATGGTGAAGAAGCGGAAGAGGTGGAAATTAGATGACAATCCCAAATCCGGAAATAGAATTAACTCCGCACCAAATTATAAATCAGAATAAAAAGAGGGAAGAAAAATTTAATTTTTTAAAATCAGCATTGCTTGATATCTTCCTAGTTTTTTATTCTTTAATTGTTTTAGAGAGAGCCGTCTATTATAAGTTCATTTTAGAATTACGTGATCTTCCTTTTTCCTGGAGGGAGATTGGAATTATATATGTTATTAGTGTGGTGATTGGGATTTCTTGGACAGCCTCACGCACTTCACTATCCTGCAAGTTATTCGGAATTGCAAAAGATAACAAAGTAACAAAGTGGACAGTCGAAATTTTCGGGTGGTTTCTGTTTAATATAACTTTTATTGCAGGCTGGATAGTTACGAAAATTTCAATAGTTGGTTTGTTCAGCAGTGAAGGAATACAAGGCGCAGAAAGAATTTTCGGGGCTATGTTTCAGCCGAATATGGGAATATTTGATGACGCATTATTTGCTATGATTGAAACAATTTATATTGCCTTACTTGCAACTCTGATTTCAATTCCACTTACTCTTGTTTTAAGTTTTTTCACTGCACGAAATTTAATGAAGACCAATAAAGTTTCTTTCGCTGTTTATTATGTTTTAAGAATAGTCCTAAATTTTATTCGATCAATCGAACCATTAATTTGGGCAATTATTTTTTCAGTTTGGGTTGGGATAGGACCTTTCGCTGGAATGATAGCTTTACTGGTTCATACCATAGCATCCAATGCGAAATTATATTCTGAAGCTATAGAAAATATTGAAGAAGGCCCTATCGAAGCTATTTCTGCAACCGGTGCAAATAAAATCCAGGTTGTTTGGTATGCGGTTGTCCCTCAAATTGTATTGCCGTTTCTTTCATTCACAATTTATCGCTGGGATATAAATGTTAGAATGGCAACAGTAATTGGTTTAGTAGGCGGCGGTGGCATTGGTACATTACTAATGCAGTATCAGGGTCTTGCCCGCTGGCATGAAGTAGGACTAATTGTATTGATGATTGCTTTTGTAGTTTGGGTAATGGATTATATAAGTGCCAAAATTAGAGAAGCGATTTATTAGTATAGTCTTCTTCAAATTTATTATCTTAAAATTCGCTTTGGTAAAAAGCTTTAGCAGTCGGCCTAAAATACTTCTCAAATTTCTTAAATGAATTTTTTGGGTTACTTCCAATTAAACAAATAAATTCGATAAATAATAAAATCTAAATTATTTAATTTAAATTAGTTTTCATTTTTCTAATTATTTTAGTTGATAAATGAAAATCCTAATAATTCTTCTATTCTTAATTCAGCATTGTATTTACCCGCAGATTGATACTCTATTATCAAGTCCGTATACTTTTTCAAAAGATAATTTAAAAACTTTTACTAATATTCTCGCCGATGATTCATTAGAGGGCAGGGGAACAGGAACTGAGGCGGAAAAGAAAGCAGCCCAATTTCTTGTAAATCAATTTAAAGAAATAGGATTAACTCCGGTAGACAATAATAGTTCATTCTTTCAATACATTCCGATGCACAGCAGCATTCCGCAAATGAATTCACAATTAATTATATATAGTAAAAAGGATACTTCTACATTTAAGCTTAACGAGGATTATATTTTATATAAATCGGGGGAACAAACTTTCATTCCGGCGCCAATTCAATTAGTTTTTGTTGGGTATGGAATTGTCGCGCCTGAGTTTGATTATAATGATTTTCAATCCGCTGATGTAAGTGGAAAAATAGCAGTTATGCTTTCCGGCGAACCAAAATCAAAAGATGAAAATTATTTTGAAGGCGACAATCCAACTATTTATAGTTATCCTGAAGCAAAGCAAAGATTGGCATTATCAAGAGGCGCTGCAGGAAGCATAATTATTCCCAATATTTATGATGATGGAAATACTGAATGGGAAAAAGCTAAAAAGAATTCACAATTTGAAAGTGTAACTCTTGCTTATTCAGCTTCAGGAAATTTAAGTTTAATAATAAATCCGGATAAGATAAATCTCTTATTTGATGGAAGCGGTTTTAATTACGATGATATAATTAAAATGCACATCGAAGGGAATATGAAAAGTTTTGAGTTAAATACTGATCTCTCATTTAAAGGTGAATTTAAGGAAAAAGATTTTTTATCACCAAATATAATCGGAATGATAAAAGGAAATGATAAAAATTTAGACAATTCATATTTAATACTTTCCGCTCATTATGATCATCTAGGAATTGGAAAACCTATCAATGGCGATTCAATTTATAACGGTGCTTCTGATAATGCTATGGGAGTTTCAGGATTATTGGAGATCGCAAGAATACTTAAACAGAATAAGAATAAAATTTCCCGTTCAATTTTATTTATACTTTTAACAGGTGAAGAAAAAGGATTGCTGGGTTCGACTTATTATACGGACAATCCAATTGTCCCTCTTTATAAAACTATAGCGGATATTAATATTGACGGCCTTGCTTTTTATGATGAATTTAAAAGCGTAATCGGTGTCGGTTCAGAATATTCAACTTTAAAAAATTTTCTTAATCAATCCTTGAATAAATTTAATCTTAAAATGACTGAAATTCCTTATGAATTTGAAGGGGGCGAGTCATTTTTTATGTCTGACCAAATTGCTTTTGCAATGGCAGGAATTCCATCAATCTTAATTGCTGAAGGGCCGGATTATGTTCATTACTCAAGAGACGAAGCAATAAAGATGCTGATCAATTACAGTGAAAATATTTATCATTCACCTTCAGATGATCTTTCGCAAAAGATCAATTTAGATGCAACCGTTGAGCATTTAAAACTTATTTTATCGATTTGTTTTGATTTATGTAATTCAGAAAATGTTCCTGAATGGAATCAAGGTTCTCCTTTTTTATTTCCTCAATTAAAGGCAAAAGCAGAAAAGCGATAGTGATAAAAAAATATTTTTTAAATATTATCATCCTTATTTCGATATTTAATTTTGGCTGTTTCTTTAAACCCTCTGCACAAAAAGCCATAATAAAAATCAAAGGATCTGATACTATGTTAAAGCTAACTAAAGCTTTAGCCGAGGGATTTATGAAACTTCATCCTGAATTTTCGATTTATGTTGAAGGCGGCGGATCTGCGACAGGAGTAGATGCTTTATTAAATGGAGATGTTGATATTTGTACAGCTTCAAGAACTCTAACTCCGGAAGAGGTAAAGCTGCTTGCCGAAAAATATAACTTAATCGGTATTTCATATATAATTGCAAAAGATGCATTGAGTGTTTATCTCAATAAACAAAATCCGGTTAAAAATATCTCAATGGACAATTTAAAAAATATCTTTACTTGTAATATCACTAATTGGAAAGATATTGGCGGTGAAAATTTTCCAATAAAAGTCATCATTAGATCTCCGAACTCAGGCACTCATTTGTATTTTAAAGAACATGTTCTTGGAGACGAAGAATATTGTTCAAGTGCAAAAACTGAAGCAACTACAAATCAAGTGATTGAACAAGTGAAAGAAAATAAATTTGCAATTGGCTACGGGGGTATTGGATTTAAAAATGGAATTTATCATTCAAAAATCAATGGAATTGAACCAACTGAAGAAAACGTTTTAAATGATAAATATCCGATTAGTCGTTATTTACATTTTTATGTATTAAACACTCCTGGTAAAGAAATAAAAGAGTTTATTGAATGGGTTATTAGTCCGGCCGGACAAAAAATCGTTCGAGAAGAAGGTTACATCCCTTTGTGGGAAGAAAAATAAAAATTTAATTTTTTAGCCCCCTCAAATTTAAAGTTAACATTTCCATAACACTGCCTTAACATTCCGTTAACATTCGCCTGCTAAGTTTGACTCGTCGAAGTTAACCATTTTAATTAATTATTTAAAGGAACGGGAGTGAAATGAATTTTTCATTGATACAAAATTTTTCTATCTCCTTGGGAGCTAAAATATCAAATTATTTTTCAACCACAATTCTGATAATTTTCATTGTTTTATCTGTTAAAGCAAATGCCCAGGGAACAGGTTCAATAACCGGAAAAATTACAGATAAAACAACCAACGAAGCTTTAATTGGAGCAAATATAGTTTTGCTTGGAACAACCACCGGCGCATCCACCGATATTGACGGTGTTTATAAAATTGAAAATCTAAAAGCCGGAAGCTACAAAATAAAAGTCTCTTACATTTCTTACCAGCCTATGATAATTGAGAATGTCAAAGTTGATGAAAATCAATCGGCAAAACTGGATGTTCCTTTACAGCCAAGTGTTACTCAACTAGACGCTGTGGTTATAACTGCTGAGGCTTTAAAATCAACTGAAGCATCGGTTCTTAAAATTCAAAAAAATTCAGAAGATATAGTCGATGGAATTAGCGCCGAATTAATTTCAAAAAATAACAGCTCAGATGGAGCAGATGTTTTAAAAAGAATGACCGGCGTTACCATCTCTGAAGGAAAATATGCTTATATCCGCGGAGTAAGCGACAGATATAATTCAACTATGCTTAACGGTTCAACGCTGCCAAGCACTGATCCGGAGAAGAAAAGTTTTTCTTATGACATTTTCCCTGCTAGCTTAATACAAGATGTAATTACTTCGAAAACTTTTACGCCAGATAAACCCGCAGATTTTTCTGGCGGCTTAGTCCAAATAAACACAATTGAATTTCCCTCCAATTTCATTTTTAACATAAGTACCGGCGGTACATATAATACACTTACAACGGGGAAACAATTCATGACTTATAACGGAGGCAGAAAAGATTTTCTTGGATATGATGACGGAACGAGATCTTTACCTTCAGAAATTACGAGCACCAAAATATCGAGAGGAGCTTATTCCAACTCAGAATTGGAAGGATTAACTCAATCATTCAGCAATGACTGGAGTACAAAACCTATAAACGCTCCAATTAATGGATCATTTAAAATAGATATTGGAAATAAATATGACCTTAGCGGAAATACTTTCGGATTTATTGGCTCTGTAAATTATTCCAATAAAGGAGAGACAAAAAATCTTGAAAAAAGTTTTTATGATTTTTCGGGGCCTAGATTTTCATATAAAGGCTCTAGTTATACAAGAAGCATAAATCTCGGCGGACTGTTGAATTTGAGTTATAAGTTCTCGGGAACAAATAAAATAAGCTTTAAAAATGTTTACAATCAAAATGCAGATGATATAACAACTTTATATTCTGGAGATTATAGATATGCTGATCAATACCGTTCAATTACTTCAATGAATTATGTTTCGCGTTCATTGCTATCAAATCAACTAATCGGAGAACACCAATTTAATTTACTCAATGGAATTGGCCTAAACTGGAACTTGAGTTATGCAAAATCGAAACGTGATGAACCGGATGCAAGAAGATTTGTTTATTATAGAGCAATTGAAGAACCTGCTGATCCTTTAAGATTTTTAATGAATGAATCCGTTGATACCCGCTATTATGGAAATCTAAATGATAAAAGTATAAACGGATCACTCGATTTTAATATTAAAATTTTTGAAAACCCTTCGCTGCCCAAATTCAAATTAGGCGCTGCATATAATAAAAAAGATCGAACTTTTGACGCACGCTCATTCGGATTTAGAAATGTTCCGGGAGGAGATTTCCTTCGCGAGGATAGTGTACTTCAATCGTCAGTTGATCAAATTTTTGTCCCTAAAAATATGACCAACAAATTCATTCAAGTTTTAGAAAATACAAAACCATCGGACAGTTATTTTTCTAAACAAATTGTTAATGCAGGTTATTTAATGTTCGATGCCACCGCATTTGATGATTTGAGAATTGTTACCGGAATCAGATTAGAAAACTCAGAACAGGATTTAAACACAATTGATTTAGTCGGTGATACTTTAAAAATTGAAAATAAATATAATGATATACTTCCAAGCGTTAATCTAACCTATCATTTAAATGAATGGATTAATCTACGCTCAGCTTTCAGTATCACATTAGCAAGGCCGGAATTTAGGGAGATGGCGCCATTCAGTTATTTTAATTTCATTACTAATGAATTAATTCAAGGTAATCCGGATTTAAAAAGAACGCTGATCCGAAATTATGATTTTCGAGTAGAACTTTATCCGGGTTCCGGAGAATTAGTAGCTCTAAGTTTATTCTATAAGGACTTTAGAAATCCAATTGAAGAAACTTTAAAAGCTTCTGCAAATGAACCAATTCGATCATTTGCTAATGCAGACAAAGCTAAAAACTACGGAATCGAAATTGAAATAAGAAAGTCATTAGGCTTTATATCCCCTTTCTTTGAAGATTTTTCTTTTGTGGGGAACGGAAGTGCAATTAAATCTAAAGTTGAATTAAGTGAAAATTCATATCAACAATCCGAGAGGCCGCTGCAGGGACAGGCACCTTACATTATCAACTTTGGACTTTATTATGATAATTTACAATTAGGATTAAATACTTCGCTAACATATAACAAAGTGGGGCAAAGAATTATAAGTGTTGGTTCCATTGATCTGGGAAATACTTTGGAACGACCAGTGGATCTAATAGATTTTTCAGTATCGAAGACAGTTCTAAATTCACTTACACTAAAATTTACCGTAAAGGACTTACTTAACCAGGAAAGAGTTCAATTTCAACAAGCTCCTCTTCCTTACGGCGATCAAATAACAGAAAAGGATATTCTAGGAAGGAATATTTCATTCGGAATCACTTACAAACTATAACTTAATTTTAAATTAAAGGAGGCATAATGCTAAGAAAGTTATTTTTTATTTTACTCTTATTAAGCAGCTTTGCGATAGGGCAGGATGTTTTAACAGGAAACATTACAACCGACATGACATTGACAGCAGACAAATCATATATATTAAAAGATATCGTAAGAGTCATGTCTGGTGCAACTTTAACAATAAATCCGGGAACAATAATTTACGGTGAAAATGCAACCGAAGGATCGTTAATAATAGAACCTGGTGCTAAAATTATAGCCGAAGGAGAAGTAAATAATCCAATAGTATTTACTAGTGAATTTGCAAAACCAGGATCAAGTCAGTTACCTGAAAGAGGGGACTGGGGCGGTGTAATATTATTGGGCAATGCTCCAATAAATCCAGCCGGCGGAACAGCTTCAATTGAAGGCCCGGGAGATACTTATGGCGGAACAGATCCCCATGATAACAGCGGTATACTAAAATATGTAAGAATAGAATATGCTGGAATAGCTTACAGTCCGAATAATGAAATAAACGCATTAACATTTGGAGGAGTTGGTGACGGTACGACCATTGATTATGTTCAAGCAAGCTACAGTAATGATGATTCATATGAATGGTTTGGCGGGACAGTTCAGTGTAAACATATGATAGCTTACAGAGGAATTGATGATGACTTTGATACCGATTACGGATTTCAAGGAAAACTACAATTTTTACTTGGAGTAAGAGACCCGCAAGTAGCAGACGTTGTATCAGGTTCAAACGGATTTGAATCTGATAATGATGGTTCCGGTTCATTAAATACTCCAAGAACTTCTCCTGAATGGTGGAATGTTACTTTAATCGGGCCGCAGGCGACTACTGACGCACCATATAGTTCAGATTTCAAAAGAGGAATGCATTTAAGAAGATCATCTCAAAATAAAGTGAACAACGCTTTAATTATGGGTTGGCCTACAGGAATTTTAATTGATGGTACACAAACAACAGCAGATGCACAAAATGGTGCAATGTATGTAAAAAATAGTATCGTTTCGGGATCCTCAAAAATAGTTGTTGATTCTGCCAGTTCAAATGGAACTTTTGATCCGAGCACATTTTTTACTTCAAACAATAACAGATCTTTTGGAACGACTGCTGAAATATTATTAAGAAATCCGTTTAATCTAACTTATCCGAATTGCCTGCCGAAAACCGGCTCACCAGTATTAACCGGTGCAGGCACGCCTCCTGACGATGGCTTCTTTGATCCAACTGCAAATTTTGTTGGAGCTTTTAAAGATGTTGATTGGACAGCAGGCTGGGCAAAATTTGATTATGATGTAGAAATGAAGGTAGTAGTTACGGTAACGGGAAATATTACATCCGACATGACATTGACTTCAGACAAATCATATATATTAAAAGATATTGTGAGAGTTATGTCTGGTGCAACTTTAACAATAGATCCGGGAACAATAATTTACGGTGAAAATGCAACCGAAGGATCGTTAATAATAGAACCTGGTGCTAAAATTATGGCTGAAGGAAATATTACTAATCCAATAGTATTCACAAGCGAATTTGCAATGCCCGGTTCAAGTCAATTACCTGAAAGAGGCGACTGGGGCGGAGTAATATTATTGGGCAACGCTCCAATAAATCCAGCCGGCGGAACAGCTTCAATTGAAGGCCCGGGGGATACTTATGGCGGAACAGATCCCCATGATAACAGCGGTATACTAAAATATGTAAGAATAGAATATGCTGGAATAGCATACAGTCCGAATAATGAAATAAATGCATTAACATTCGGCGGAGTTGGTGACGGAACAACTATTGATTATGTGCAGGCAAGCTACAGTAATGATGATTCATATGAATGGTTTGGCGGAACAGTTCATTGTAAGCATATGATAGCTTACCGAGGAATTGATGATGACTTTGACACTGACTATGGATTTCAAGGAAAGCTTCAATTCTTACTAGGAGTAAGAGATCCGCAAGTAGCAGACGTTGTATCGGGTTCAAATGGTTTTGAATCAGACAATGATGGCTCTGGTTCGTTGAATGAACCAAGGACTGGCCCGGAATATTGGAATGTAACATTAGTTGGTCCGCAAAAAACTACTGATGCTGCATACAGTTCAGATTTCAAACGAGGTATGCACTTAAGAAGATCATCTCAAAATAAAGTGAACAATGCTTTGATTCTGGGATGGCCGACCGGAATTTTAATTGACGGAGTTCATACGTCGGAAGATGCAGAAAATAATTTGACATATGTTAAAAACAGCATAATAGCCGGATCATCAAAAAAAGATTTAGACACTGCCTCAACAAACGGAACACTTGATATCGGCGCTTGGTTCAGCGGAAATGCAAGTCAAACAATGACAAATACATCTGATGTTATGCTCACTTCACCTTTTGATATCAATAATCCGAATTGTATGCCTTTAACTAATTCACCTGCATTATCAGGTGCCGGAACAGCACCGGATGACGGCTTTTTTGATCCCACAGCAAATTATATTGGCGCATTCAAAGATGTTGATTGGACATTTGGTTGGGCAAAGTTTAATCCTAATTCAACCACCACCGGAGTAAGCGAAACAAGATTGAGCCGCAATGTCCCATCAAATTTTGAATTATCTCAAAATTTCCCTAATCCATTTAATCCAAGTACAAAAATACAGTATTCAGTTACTAAACCGACAAATGTTAAATTATCTATCTACAATATTTTAGGTCAACAAGTTTCAGTATTAGTTAACTCTTTCAAAAATACCGGGAGTTATGAAATAAAATTTGATGCATCTAATCTTTCAAGTGGAATTTATATCTATAGATTAGAAGCTGAAAATTATGTTGTCTCCAAGAAGATGACTTTGTTAAAATAATTGTTCTCTCTCTCGTTCTATACTTCGACACCGGGCGCCTTTTGGCGCCCATTTTATTTTCGCACCTAAATATGTAGAATTATAATTTCCTACAAAATTAAGCCGCATAATAATTTGATAATATTTACTTAACAATTTCTTAACATTAGGGGATTAAAAATATTATAATTTTAAGAGTCGAAGTAAATAACTAATTAATTAATTCTAGCAAAGAGAGAGAAGTAAATGAAAAAGCTGGTTTTGCTTTTTTGCTGTGCGCTTTTGGCGCTCCAAGTTTCTTACACTCAGGATTTACCAAAATTCAGCGGGCTGATGTTCGGGGACATATTCTATAATACCAGTGCTATAAACCCTGATAATAAAGATTTAAATGGTTTTCAATTCAGGAGAATTTACATTACAACTGATTATTCAATCAACGATCAGTTTTCAACCAGATTCAGAATGGAATCCGCGATAACTAATGGAACTAATATCGGAGTTTTTGTAAAAGATGCCTGGTTAAAATGGAAGAACGTTTTTAAAGGATCGGATTTGATAGTTGGTATGTCTCCTACGCCGGCTTTTGACGTATCTGAAGGTGCATGGGGATACAGAGCATTAGAAAAAACTATAATGGATTACTTTGGAATTGTTTCTTCAAGAGATATTGGTATCGATTTGAAAGGAAAGTTGGATGAATCCGGAACGGCAAAGTATTGGTTCAAAATAGGAAATGGTTCTGGAAATAAACCGGAGAATGATAAGTATAAAAGGTTTTATGGACAACTTCAATTTAATCCTAGTTCAAGTTTTTTAATAACAATTTATGCCGATTACGCTTCCAAGCCAAAGATAAAAGATCCTTTTGATGGACAGATGAAAAACAATTCGGCTTTCGTGACGGCTGGATTTATAAATTATAAATATGAAAAAACATTTGCCTTGGGTGTTGAAGCGTTTTTGAAGAGTCAGCAGAATAATTATTTTTCATCGAATAGCTTATCATTGGCTTCTCAATCCGGATTTGGGCTGTCACTTTGGGCAAGAGCAGCGATTTCTGAAAAGGTTGGAATTGTTGGACGATTTGATACTTACGATCCTAATACTGATAACTCTTCAAAAAATGATAAGCAGTCTTTAATTATAGGAGCATTGGATTTTAAAGTTGCTCCTAAAGTTAGTGTAATGCCGGGCGTGGAAGTCCACACACTGCAAGGCGCAGATAATAATGATGTTACACCACGTATCACATTTTTCTGGGAATTTTAAGTTTATGATTGTTTTATGATAGAACATTTTTATATTAATTTAAGGAAAGGTAATACAAATGAAGAATAGATTGTTTTTAGCTTCAGCATTATTTCTTGCTGTATTCGCAGGAATGGGTTGTGCGCAACAAAAATTAAATGGTGCAGGCGCAACATTTCCATATGTAATTTATTCCAAGTGGTTTGATGTTTACAATCAAAAAACAGGAATACAATTTAACTATCAATCAATAGGAAGTGGCGGCGGAATAAAACAGGTGATCGAAGGAACTGTTGATTTTGGTGCATCTGATGCTCCGATGACCGAAAAGCAAATGCAGCAAGTAAAGGAAAAGCAGGGAACTGAGATTCTGCATATACCCACAGTTATGGGTGCTGTAGTTGTTACCTATAATTTGCCAGGTGTTAAGAAGGGATTAAAAATTACTCCGGAGGTTCTTTCTGGAATTTATCTTGGTACAATTACTAAATGGAATGATTCAAAAATCACTTCTGATAATAAAGGAATTAAACTTCCTAATGAAGCAATATTTGTTACACATCGTTCAGACGGCAGCGGAACAACAAATATTTTTACAGGTTATCTTTCAAAAGTAAGTGATACCTGGCAAAAGAAAGTTGGGCAGGGAACAGCAGTAAACTGGCCTGTTGGCTTAGGCGGCAAAGGTAACGAAGGCGTTGCCGGACTTGTTAAGCAGACAGAAGGATCAATAGGTTATGTGGAATTAGCTTATGCTGAAAAAAATGCACTTCCTTATGCAGCTTTGAAAAATAAAGCAGGTAATTTTGTAATGCCTACTTTTGATGCTGTGTCTGCAGCGGCTGCAGGTTTTATTAAAGATATGCCTGAAGATTTAAGAGTTGAAATCACAAATGCTGACGGTAAAGAATCATATCCTATTTCGGGATTTACCTGGCTTCTTGTTTATCAAAATATGAAGGATAAATCAAAAGCTAAAGCTATTGTCGATTTCTTGAATTGGGCGGTTACCGATGGCGAAAAATATGCAAAAGACTTATATTATGCTCCTCTTCCAAAAGAAGTTGTAAAATTAGATCAAAAAAAGATTTCGCAAATATCAGTTAAATAATGAATTTTCTTAAAAGTATTTTTAATACAAAACAAGCGGATGGTGTAAAAGCTGCTCCGCTTGTTTCTTCTTATTCAGGCTCTCGCATTGCCGGTAAAAATATTGGGGATTTTGTTTTCGAAAATATCACCAGAATTTTTGCATTCATCATTTTAGCTTTAGTTGTTGTTATGGTATTTGAGATGACCCGTCAATCTCTTCCTTCCATACATAAATTTGGCTGGGGATTTATCACCAGTACTAAATGGGATCCTGTGCATGATGAATATGGCGCATTGCCGTTTATTTTCGGAACTCTGTTTTCTTCCTTGATTGCTTTAGTTATTGCGCTTCCACTAAGTGTTGGAATCGCAATTTTTCTTTCAGAATTTTGTCCCAAATGGCTTGAACAACCAATGTCTTTATTAGTTGAATTGTTAGCCGCCATTCCGAGTATTGTGTATGGTTTATTTGGAATGTTTGTTATGGCACCGTGGCTTCGTAAAACAGTTGAACCATTTTTAGGAGATCATTTAGGATTTCTGCCTTTGTTTACCGGTCCACCTTATGGTTTGGGAATGCTTGCCGCAGCTTTAATATTAACAATTATGATTTTACCAATTATCACTTCAATATCTCGCGATATTATGAAATCGATTCCCAATACTCAACGAGAAGCTGCATTTGCTTTAGGCTCCACAAAATGGGAAGCTGTAAAGGTTGTTTTAACAGGAGCCAAATCGGGAATTCTTGGGGCAACATTATTAGGTTTAGGACGAGCTGTTGGAGAAACAATGGCTGTTACAATGGTAATAGGTAACAGGCCTGATATTTCAATTTCTTTATTTGATCCCGGCTACACAATGGCAAGCGTACTTGCAAATGAATTTACTGAAGCTACAACGGATTTATATGTTAGTTCATTAATTGAAATTGCATTACTGTTATTTGTTTTAACTGTAATCCTAAATGCTTTCGCTCGATTAGTGGTTTGGAGTGTTACTAAAAAATATAGCGCAGGCGAATAATGGCATCTAATTTTTATTATAAATGGCGAAAAACAAAAAGCACAATCATGATTGTGCTTAGTATACTTTGTGCAGTCGTTGCCATCGTCCCATTATTTATAATTTTATTTTATACTTTATCACAAGGTTTGTCATCAATTAATTGGGCATTCTTCACCCAAATGCCAAAACCAGCTGGTGAAGCCGGCGGAGGAATGGCGAATGCTTTGGTTGGAACAGGAATATTAATTGCGATTGGAAGCGCAATTGGATTACCCGTTGGAATTTTTTCCGGAATCTATCTTTCTCAAAACCGATCATCGTGGTTTGCTAAAAGCGTTAGATTTTTAGCGGAAGTTTTAAATGGAATTCCATCAATCGTTATCGGTGTAGTTGCTTACATAATTGTTGTGCTGCCTATGAAACACTTTAGTGCCTTTGCCGGCGGAGTTGCACTTGGAATTTTAATGATGCCGCTTGTTACACGTACGACAGAAGAGATGATGAATTTAATTCCCAGTTCTGTGAGAGAAGCCGCTCTTGGACTTGGAATTCCACGTTGGAAAGCTACAATGTTTGTAATTTTACCTGCAGCCTTTAAAGGTATATTTACCGGTATTCTATTATCAATTGCACGCGCCTCGGGCGAAACGGCACCCTTACTTTTCACCGCTTTAGGAAATCGTTTTTGGTCAACTGATTTGGGACAGCCGATCGCATCTTTAACGGTATTCATTTATGATTACGCCAAAGCACCTTTTGAGGATTGGAACAGACAGGCATGGGCTGCTGCTTTAGTTTTAATCTTATTAATTATGGCTATTAATATTTTATTTAGAGTAGTTACACGTAAGAAGAAATATGCTTAACAATATTGAAAACAAAGCTCCGGAAGTATCACCAAAAGCTGCCGCTTCTCATCAAAGCAATTCTAAAATTAGAATGGAAACAATTGATTTGAATGCCTATTTCGGAAAAACCCAGGCATTAAAAAATATCTCAGTTAAAATTGCAATCAATAAAGTGCTTGCAATTATAGGCCCATCCGGCTGCGGCAAGTCTACTTTTTTGAGAAGCTTAAATAGAATGCATGAAGAAGTTGGCGGAAGTATAAAAGGCGAAATACATCTTGATGGTGAAAACATTATGGATTATGATCCCGTCTTTCTTCGTAAAAAAGTAGGAATGATTTTTCAAAAAGCAAATCCTTTTCCTACTATGTCAATTGAAGACAATGTTACAGCCGGTTTAAGATTAAATGGTTTTCGCAATAAGAATAAGTTGAAAGAGATTACCGAAAAATGTTTAATGCAAGCTGCTCTATGGGATGAAGTAAAAGATATTTTAAAGCATCCGGGTACAAATCTTTCCGGCGGCCAGCAGCAAAGGTTGTGCATAGCTCGTACTCTTGCAGTTGAGCCGGAAGTGATTTTAATGGATGAACCTGCTAGTGCGCTCGATCCCATTTCCACCGGTAAAATTGAAGAGTTGATTTTTGAATTGAAGGATAAGTATACAATAATAATTGTTACGCATAACTTACAGCAAGCTGCAAGAGTAAGCGATCAAACCGCATTTTTTTACATGGGTGAATTAATCGAGCATTCTTCTACAAAACAAATGTTTTTGTCCCCGGCAAAAAAGCAGACTGAAGATTATATAACCGGAAGATTTGGTTAATTAATAAAATTTAATTTTGAAGTATAATAAATATTAAAAGAAAATTATTGAAATTCTATAATGGTTTAGGCAGTTAAATGAAAGATGTTAAAATATCTGTTAAGGATTTAAATTTATTCTATGGAAAAAAGCAGGCTCTTACAAATGTTACACTAGAAATTCCTGCTCAAAAAGTAACTGCATTCATTGGGCCTTCTGGCTGTGGTAAATCTACTTTTTTAAGAACACTAAATCGTATGAATGATTTGATTGATAATGTGTCAATTTCTGGAAACGTGATAATAGACAATAAAAATATTTACGAAGATAAAATTGATGTAGTCAATCTCAGAAAGCAAGTTGGAATGGTTTTTCAAAAATCAAATCTATTTCCTAAATCGATATTTGATAATATTGTTTATGGCTCAAGATTAAACGGCATTAGAAATAAGAAAGTGCTAAATGAAATTGCTGAAAAATCATTAAAGCAAGCAGCTATTTGGGATGAAGTTAAGGATAGATTAGACCATCCTGCACTAAGTCTATCGGGCGGTCAGCAGCAGCGTGTCTGCATTGCCAGAACACTCGCTATCGAACCGGAAATAATTTTAATGGATGAACCGGCAAGTGCATTGGATCCAATTTCTACTGCTAAAGTTGAAGAATTAATTCATGAGCTAAAAAGTGAATACACGGTTGTTATTGTTACTCACAATATGCAGCAAGCTGCTCGGGTAAGCGATTTCACTGCTTTCTTTTATCTTGGTGAATTAATCGAATATGATAAAACAACAAAAATGTTTACAAGTCCTGTAAAGAAGCAGACTGAAGATTATATAACAGGAAGATTTGGTTAAATTATTTTTGTAATTTCATAAATTGTTAAAATAAAGTTTAAGGAAGATTAATGGAACGGCAATTTGATCAGCAAATGGAAAAACTTAAAAAACGAATTCTTAAAATGTGCAGCTTGGTTGATGAGCAGGTAGAAAATGCAATTAAATGTATAGAAGAAGAAAATCATGAACTTGCTAAATTGGTGATTGAACGTGATGACAAAGTGGATAAATATGATTTAAAGATTGATAAAATATGCCAAAAAATAATTGCTCTAAACCAGCCTGTTGCTATGGATTTGAGGCTAATCATGTCTGCATTAACTATAAATAATAATCTTGAAAGAATAGGGGACATTGCTGTAAATATTGCTGAGAACTTTTTAATCTTAAATTCTAAGCCTGCTTTTTTAGAAAGAACTCATATTGTTCAAATGTTTAAAGTGGGGAAGGAAATGATCAGGAATTCCATTGATTCATTTGTAAATAATGATCCTAAGCTTGCACAGAAGGTTATTGAAACTGATAAGATGATGGATAATTATAATATTGAAAATCATCAAATCTTAATCAGCATAATGAAGGAATCGAATGATAACATTGAAGCTGCAGTTGCTGTATTGGTTATTTCCCGTATGCTGGAAAGAATGGGGGATCACGCTACAAATATTGCCGAAGATGTATTCTTTATTGTAGAAGCTCAATTAATAAAACATAAATATGAAAAGTTTTTGTTTAGTGAAGATGCCGATGAAGATGAGGATGAATAATAAGTTACAAGATTCCAAGATTAAGATGAATCTAAAAAAACTTAAACTTGAACCTGGTTTTGTTTGATTGATTGAATAGTTGAAAGCGTAAATGAATTGTAAATTAATCTAAAATGTTTCCTAAAGCTTTCAAGAATAAATCATGAGTAGCATCGACTTTTTCAGGATTAGAAATAGAATATAATTTCTCGCTAAAAAACATTCCCCAGCTTTGCATTACTAAAAATGATGGAAGCGTTTTATTTAAAACTTCTTTTTTACTTTCATAAATAGGATGTAATTCATTACTGATTATTTTTTCTTCCTCTCTCAACATATCTTTAAGAATGGTTAGTTCTTTTTCAAAACTTTCATCTTTAAGCAGCAGAAGGAACAATTCATAAAGCAGCCTGTATTTCTGCGCTGTGTTTTCTTTATAAATTATATATTCGAGGAATTTTTGACTAGCTGAATTTTGTTCATTGCTAAAAATAACTTTTATCTCTTCAATAAATTGTGCCGATTCCCATTTAATAGTTTCGTAAAATAATTCTTCCTTCGAATTGAAATAATGATAGATAGTTGCTTTCCCAATTCTTAAATCGCGGGCAATTTCATCAAGAGTGGTTTTATTTAAGCCGTGCTTTGCAAATCTTTTTACAGCAGCTTTTAAAATTTGTATTTTCCGTTCTTTATCAGCCAAAAATTAAACCTACAAATCAATTAATATATTTGAAAAATAATGATTATATAATTTAAAACTAAGCGAATATGTTCTTTTTTATTCTCTATGCAATTGGTTATACATAGATTCTTTGCCGGTTGAATTTGAAAAACTGCTGTCATTTTCAACTTTCATGAAATAATAGCCATCGATGTCAGTATTCATTGCTCTGATACCTTGATAAATAACTGTGCCAATTAATCCAAACATAACACCAACACCGGCGGATTCACCTGAATTAACTAAGTTGGTATAAGGTATTTTTAGGCAATCAGCAGAATCTTTCTCATTATCAACCAGCCTGATGCTGCCAAGATAGTTTCTTTTATTTGCATCAACATTAAAACTTATTTTCGGTATTTTATAACTTTGGTCGATATTATCCTTTATCTTGAATTCGATTTTATCAATAATATATTTTCCCGGCCGAACACAATAAGAAAATTTTTCATTTGGCTCTAATTCGATATAGAGCGGCTTATATTTGGGATCATCAGGGTAAGATAGATAAAGTGTTATATCAATTCCTTTGTAAAAAAATCTATTAGGAATGTCTCCGAAGGTACATTTTTTTGTGGAGTCAATTATAACTTGCAAATCGTCGTAAGCATAAAATAAAGTATCAGGAGTTTGAAATATTCTTGTAGAAATTTCTTTGAAATAAACACCATTTGAATCCCGGCTTAATTCAGCAGCACGTTTAAAAATTCCTTTTTTGGATATGAACGCTGGATAAAAAGTATTCCAAATTTTGGATGAGGCATAATAGCCTTCAATTACTGTATCGCATTTACTATCGTCCTCATACGAAGCAAATTTATTATAAGAACAAGCTTCAATGAATATTAATGAGATTAGGATTATTGATAGAAAAGTAAACTTCATAGATTCCCCTATATAGTTTATATTTTAATAAGAATAGATTTTTAATTTTTGAATTGTTTAGTTGTGAATTCTCACCCTATTAAAATTTCAAATTTCATATCTAGAAATTATGTTTCAAAATAAAATATTTTGTAAAAATTTACAATAGGGAAATATATTATTCAATAAGGAAATTATTTATCCTGATCTCACAAATTTTATGAGGGATTTATTAAATATAAAAATCTAAATTAGTAAAGCTTTATATAATCAATTTCTGCACTAAACTTACCCTCTTGCTCATCACTCACTAATATTGAAATTTGCTTAATTTTATCTAACGGTATGCTGGTATTTGAAACGACTTCCTTACCAAAATAAAAAAGCTTGAATTGATTGAAAAGAAATTTTAAAGTAGTAAATCCATTTTCTTCAGTTGCAAAATTTATTCTGTAAAAGTAGCCTGTAAAATTAACAGTTTCTTTCATCGAAATATTAAATTGTTTTCCATATCCATTAATACTTATTTCTAATCCCGAAAAATTTTCAAAGTTGTAATTTTTTATTGGACTTCTTAAAGAAGCGAATCCTCCGTTATTTTCTAAAGAAATATCTCCTTTAAAAACAATTTTTTCGTTTTCATTAACAAAAACTTCCGAAGAACTTAATCCACCCATAACTCCATCATTTACAACCTTCCATCTTTTTTCAGTTTTCATTAATGATGCGTCAAGTAAAATTTTCTCATTCATAATTAACTATTAGATTTTAATTTTTATTTAGAAAATAAACCTATCTGCTATTATAGCTTATA
Source organism: uncultured Ignavibacteriales bacterium (assembly GCA_963731745.1). GTDB lineage: Bacteria > Bacteroidota > Ignavibacteria > Ignavibacteriales > Ignavibacteriaceae > CAVSWT01. The sequence continues at coordinate 94,742 of CAVSWT010000016.1, read as the reverse complement.
AGATTTTCTGCCATCCCATTAAAAACGAAATAATGAAAAGGCAGGGCAGAGTACCAATATAACCTTCCCAATAATCCTTTGGGACGGAAAGTTGCGGTTTGCTGAAGAAAATTCTTGCCGCTTTTATTTATAACTTTAAATTCAAGCCATGCTTCTCCCGGAAGTTTCATTTCAGCATAGAGTAATAATCTTTTACCTTTTTTATCAGCAGCAAGCACTCGCCAAAAATCAAGTGAATCTCCAGTATTAATTATTTTTGCATTTGTTCTTCCGCGGCGTAAACCAACCCCTCCTAAAATCTTATCTAATATTCCACGCAAGTGCCATAACCAATTTGCATAATACCAGCCTCGTTCACCTCCAATTGACCAAACATTTTCTAGTATTTGATCAACTTTATCGCCGATAAATTTTTCCCGTTTATCTAAGAAACAGCCATTCGTAGGTACATCAATATGGCTTAGTAGAGAATTATCCGAATAGCTTGACACAAGAGCGTCTTTCCAGCTTGAGATAACATTATTTTGTTCAATTTTTTGAAAAGCTAATTGTACGGCTTCTTTGTATGAAATTGAATTAATCCCTAATTGTTTTTCAAGCTCGTTATTCTTTGCCACAACTTCTATTTTCATACTGTTAACAAGATTGATTGCAAGTTTATATGAAGTTGATGTGACAAAATAAAGCCAGTAAGAGGAAAGCCGGGGAGTCATAACAGGAACCGTAAAAATGAAGCGTTTGAGTCCTCGTACTTCTGCAAACTGGAGAAGCATTTTTTTGTAAGATAAAACATCCGGCCCGCCAATATCGAATGTTTTATTAAATGTATTTTTATTAAAGAGAACTCCGGTTAAATATTGAACTACGTTTCTAATTGCTATCGGCTGATGTTTTGTATTAAGCCATTTAGGTGTAATCATTACTGGAAGTTTTTCTACAAGATCACGGATAATTTCGAAAGATGCACTTCCGGAACCAACAATTATTCCGGCTTTCAGAGAAGTTAATGGTATCCCGCTCGTTTCTAATATTTCTCCAACTTTTTTTCTAGATGCAAGATGTTTGGAGAGATTGTCTTCATTTGTAATTCCACCGAGATAAATTATTTGTTTTATAGAAGTTTGTTTAACAAGTTTTATGAAGTTATTAGCAGTAATTTCTTCAAGCTTTGCAAAGTCGTTTATATTCGAACTCATCGAATGAATTAAATAATAAGCTGCATCAATATCTTTTATAGAGTCTATTGCAGGAATATCTTTTAAAAAATCTACTTCGAATAAAGATATTTTTGGATGCTGGTAGATACCTTCAGCAGGAAATCTACTTTTGTTTCTTACACAGCATATTATTTCATGTCCCTGCTCAATAAGAGCGGGGAGTAGTCTTTTTCCGATATAGCCTGTCGCACCCGTTAATAATATTTTCATGGGGATAATTTATAAAAAAAAGCCTGATGATATCACCAGGCCTTAAAGAAGTTAACTTCGGAAAACCATTAATTAGAAACTATTTTTTTTGCTTCATCAATAAGTGAAGTTGCCTTTTTCTTACTATCTTTAATAATCTCATCGGCTTTTTTCTTACCATCTTTGATTATCTCATCGGCTTTTTCCTTACCGGTTTCTATATAGTCGTTAACATCATCCATAATATTCCCGGTAGTTTTTGAAATATTTCTTCTCATTTTTTTACCGGTAACTGGAGTATACAGCATAGCGAAAATACTTCCGATCACTCCGCCGACTAACAAACCTGTAAAAAATACACCAACATTATTCGATTCTTTATCCATTTTTTCCTCCGATTAGTTTATTTAAGGATCATTTTATACTCTAAATTAATCTATTTATATAAGAAGTTAGTAAAATTCCAGCACATACAACTTGATTTAATATACAAATTTTTTCGCACCAATCGTAAAAAATTTTATTAAAACTAAGCCTGCTATAAATCCCCCGATATGAGCCGCATAAGCAACACCGCCAGTTTGTGAACCTCCGCTTAGTAAACCTGCACCGCTTATAAGCTGAAAAACAAACCACAAACCGATAGCCAATATTGCCGGGACATCTGTAATAAAATAAAAAATTATTACTCTAACTCTTCTTTTTGGAAATAATAACATATAAGCCCCTAAAACTCCGGAAATGGCACCTGAGGCCCCTAATGTGGGAACCAATAAATTTCCATTTAATATTGCAGTTGTAAAAACATGTGCTAGAGATGCAAGAACTCCGCATACAAGGTAAAAAATTAGATATCTGAAATGTCCAACCCTGTTTTCAATATTATCACCAAAGACCAGCAAAAAAATCATGTTGCCAAAAATGTGTGCAATTCCGCCGTGCATGAATAGTGAGGTGATCAAAGTTTCGTAAACAATTCCAGGAGTTGGCTGCAGTCCTGGTATTGTGTATCTTTCTCCGCTGATCTGGTTTTGAAACACTTTATCGCTGGTAACCAAATCCTTTCCGCTTAAAATTTCTTCCGGAACAGCAGAATATGCATAAGTGAATTTATTGTTGGCTCCAAAGTCTTGCAGAAATACAAAAACTAAAACGTTAATTAATACAAGCAAATAATTTATAAACGGCTTTATGCGCCGGTCTCTATTATCATCTCCTATTGGGAATAACATTTACAGCCTTATTGTTAAAAATAAAAAGTATAATTTATCCAAATTGATATTCCAGCCAGATTAAAAATAAATAATTCAACCTTTACTATACATGCGTTGAATGTTATGTCACAAATTCATTAAGTAATATGATTTTTTTATATTTAACCGGCTTAAAACTAAATAAATAGATAATTATAAACAGTAAATAAATATTCTAATAAAATGGTTGAACTCAATAATATAAAAATAGGTGGAAATAATCCTTTCGTCTTGATAGCCGGTCCTTGCGTAGTCGAAAATAGTGAAATGATATTTGAAACGGCAAAAACCATTCAATCAATTTGTGACGAATTGGAGATACCTTTTATATTTAAATCAAGCTATAAAAAAGCAAACCGGACAAGCAGCAATTCTTTTGCAGGGATTGGAGATAAGAAGGCTCTTGAAATTTTAGGGAATGTAAATAAAAATCTTAACCTCAATATTTTAACTGATGTTCATACCACTCAAGAAATAGATTTAGCAAAAGAATATGTTGATATACTGCAGATACCGGCTTTTCTATGCAGGCAAACAGAATTGCTAATAGCTGCTGGTAAAAGCGGTAAAGTTGTTAATATAAAAAAGGGACAGTTTCTCGCTCCCGAGGATATGAGCCATGCCGCTGAGAAAGTAGCGTCTACCGGAAATGAAAAAATTTTATTAACTGAAAGAGGGTCAACTTTCGGATATCACAATTTGGTTGTGGATATGCGTTCACTTATTATAATGAAAGAGATTGGATATCCTGTTGTAATGGATGCAACTCATTCGGTTCAAATACCAAGTCAAGGAACAATCAGCGGCGGACAACCGAAATTTATTAAACCTTTAGCAAAAGCTGCAGCAGCAGTTGGAATTGACGCTTTGTTTTTAGAAGTTCATCCTAATCCGAAAGAAGCTTTAAGCGATGCTGCAAGCCAATTGCCTCTATCAGAGTTGAAAGATATGTTAATTTCAATAAAAGCAATTGATGGAATAGTAAAAGTTAAACATTAGTGCTTAATTTATAAACCCGGTTTCTTAAAGAAACCGGGTTTATCCGTATTGTGAAATGATAATATGAATGATAATTTATTAAACGGTTTTCCAAGAAAATTGACAGACAGAGAAAGAGATTTTCTTTTTTCAATATTGCCGGAAAATAAAAAAGGCTACAAATTATATAGAGATAGAATCGTTTCATTGTTTGTTATTGGTTTTGGAAGATTTGGTGATACAAATCTTGTGCTCGGTAAACAAAATAGCAAACCTGATTTAGATATTCCTTCTACACAAATATTTGCAAGCGGCATTGTAGTTTGCGAGGAAGGAAATATTGATATTCTTATTCATGAGGAATTTGAGGAAGAAATAGAATTTGATATTTCTTTTCAATATGCAGATGAAGTTCCAAATGATTTAAAAGAAATTAAAAGATGGAGCTATTCTAAATGGAATCCTGGCGAGAGAGCTCCAAATGATAGCACGACAGTGAGAGAAATAACTATTGAACCGCAAAAGAGTTTGCTTGCTATTGCACCTGTACATAAAAAAATATGGCTGCATAAGTTTGATGATGAAGTAAATTATCTATTACCGGTTACAAATTTTTATAATTATTTAATGATTGTAAAAAACATAAGAGATCCCAAAATAATTTTAAATAATAAATCATTATTTGAAAATCTAAATTCATTTTCAGATGAAGAACTTTCATCAGCTTTTATATCATACAATAAATATTTCCGGAGATTTCAAATAGATTACAATTCTATTCAGCCTCCACAGCAAAAGAAAACCAAAAAGTTTAATTTTTTTAAAAAGGATAAAAATTGACTTCCGAAGAATTAATAAAAAAAGGTAAAGAAGTAATTAGGATAGAGGCCGAAGCTGTCAGCGGTTTACTGGAAAGCATCAACAGCGATTTTGTTAAAGCTGTCGAAATCATCGCTGGATGCAAAGGAAGAGTTGTATTAACCGGAATGGGAAAGTCGGGATTAATTGCGCGTAAAATTGTCGCGACTTTAAATTCAACCGGCACAGCTGCCATTTATCTTCATCCTACGGATGCTTTGCATGGCGACCTTGGAATGGTGAGGAAAGAAGATGTTGTAATATTAATTTCGAAAAGCGGCTACACTATTGAAATTGCTAACTTGCTTCCAATGCTTAAAAGATTGAATATAACATTAATTGCCATGTGCGGAGATAAAAGCTCAAAGTTAGCCGAAGAATGCGATGTATTTTTAAATATTAATGTTAAAGAGGAAGCCTGTCCTCATGATCTTGCTCCGACATCTTCCACAACTGCAACTCTTGCAATGGGAGATGCATTGTCGGTTGTATTATTGGAAAAAAGAGGATTTACAGTTGAAGATTTTGCTTATCTTCATCCTGGAGGAAGCCTTGGTAAACGGCTTTCACTTGAGATTAAAGAGATAATGATAAAAGGTGAAAGAGTTCCCATTGTTAATGAAGATACTTCAATTAAAGATGCAATTTTAGAAATCACTTCAAAAAGGTTAGGCTCTACTTGTGTTGTGAATGATAACGGAGTCTTAACAGGAATTATAACAGATGGCGACTTACGAAGATTGCTTGAAAAAACTCTTGACATAAAAAATTTCAAAGCAAAAGATTTGATGACACGAAATCCAAAAGTAATGAAGCAAAATTATTTGGCTTCATTCGCTTTACAGCAGATGGAAAATTTTAAAATCACTTCGCTTATCATCGCTGATGACAATGGAAAACCAATTGGAATTATTCATCTTGCATGATTTAATAAATCTGGGTTTGAGTCCGAGATGAAATACGCCTTCCTATTTTTAACATTGATATTATTATTTAACAGTTGCGGTGAAGATAAAGTAAAACCAACGATTGATAAATCATTAAAAATTGATGAACTCCCTGCACAGGAAAGCTGGAACGCAACTATTACTTTTACTGATTCCGGGAAAACTAAGGCAATACTAATTGCCGGACATTTGAGAGTTTTTGAAAATTCACAAGAAACACTTTTGGACAGCAGCATTAAAGTTGATTTTTATAATGATGAAGAAATAAAAACCACAACTCTTACTGCCAAAAGAGGAAGAGTTAATGATGCTACTGAAGATTTATATGCTATGGACAGCGTGGTTGCAGTGAGTGATAGTGGTGTTACTTTAAAAACCGATGAACTAATGTGGCGAAATAAAGATAAAAAAATCACATCAGATAAATTTGTTACTATTACTTCCGCTAAGGAAATTATACAAGGTTATGGCTTTGAATCCGATCAGCATTTGCGGAACTATACAATTTATAATATAACATATGTTACCCGCCGGGAAAATCAGAAATGATAAACATGCTTAAAATTATTTTTTTATCATTCATTGTTTTATCTGAAGTTTTCCCTCAGCAGCAGAATGAAATAATCACAGTTGTTGGTGATAGAATGACTGGAAAATTCGTTAATGGTGAATCCATTCGTGAAGTTAACGGCAATGTTGTAGTAACACAAGGCGATGTTAGGATCACCTGCAATAAAACAATTCAATACATTTCAAGGAATGATGCAGAATTAATTGGAGATGTAATTGTTAAACAAGATAGTATAACTATAACAACAGACCATGGCTTTTATTATGGTGATGAAAGAAAAGCTGAATCACAGACAGGTGTAAAACTCGATGATAAAAAAGTAATTTTGACAGCAAAAATTGGGGAATATTATTTTGATGAAGACAAAGCATTTTTTAGAGACAGTGTGAAATTGTTTGACACTACTTCTACTCTATATTCAAATGAACTGACTTACTTTCAAAAAGAAGATAGAGCAATTGCTGTGGGAAAAGTTAAAATTGATAATGGCGCAAATATTATTACCGCTGATAGCCTTGAACATTTTAGAAATAATAGAATAACTTTTGCCTCAAAAAATGTTAAGATAACAAGTCTTAGTAATAACACCGAAATTTATGGCGATCATCTTGAAGACTATGCCAATAAGTTTTATACATTAATTGATGAAAATCCTGTTCTAATTCAAGTTGATACAAGTTATGTTTTAGAAGCCGATACACTTGAGAATTCTGAAGACTCAATTCTTGTCAGCAGACTTGACACACTTATAATTAAATCAGAAAAAATGGAATCGTTTAGAGATACTTTAAATATTTTTAAAGCTCAGGATTCCGTAAAAATAGTTAGATCAAATTTTGCTTCAGTAAATGATCTTACAATTTATTTTAAAAATGATGAGAAAATTGTAACACAAAAAGTTGGTTCCCATGCAGCCCAGCCTATATTATGGTATGATGAATCACAGCTTACAGGCGATTCTGTAACTATCTTTTTACGAAATAACCAAATCAGGATGCTTGATGTTGATAAGTCCGCTTTTATTCTTTCACAAAACGAAGATTATCCCGGCAGGTTTGACCAAATCGCAGGGAATAGAATTGATTTATCTTTTGATGATTCAGGAATAAATAAAACTGAGGTTTTCGGTAATACGTTTAGTATTTATTATCTTTACGACAATAACAAGCCAAACGGATTAACAAAATCTTCTTCTAAAGATGCAGTTATTAAATTTGAAGATAAGAAAGTAAACGAAGTAAGATTATATGGTTCACCGGCAAGTGAGTATTACCCGGAAAATCAAGTTAAAGGAAATGAAAGATCTTTTACACTTACACGGTTTAATTTTCACAATAATCGTCCCACAAGGAAAGAATTAATTTCTAATCTAAATAATAAATCAGATGAATAAAACAACTTTAAAAAGTGAAAACTTAGTTAAGGTATATAAAAAAAGAACTGTTGTTAATAAAGCTTCCATTGAGGTTTCTAAAGGTGAAATTGTTGGACTGCTTGGACCAAATGGCGCCGGCAAAACAACAACATTTTATATGATCACCGGAATGATAAAACCTGACAGCGGAAAAGTTTTTTTAGATGATGAAGACATTACTAAAGTGCCCATGTATAAACGCGCAAGAATGGGAATTGGTTACCTTCCGCAGGAAGCTTCAGTATTTCGCAAGTTATCTGTGGAAGATAACCTTAATGCAATTTTAGAAATGACAAAACTTTCAGCTAAAGAAAGAGCAGATAAGTGCGAAAAGCTTCTTGAAGATTTGACGATAACACATATTAGAAAAAGCAAAGCATTTCAATTAAGCGGCGGTGAAAGGCGAAGAACTGAAATTGCCCGTGCACTTGCAACAGATCCGGATTTTATTTTGCTTGATGAACCATTTGCCGGAGTTGATCCAATAGCAGTAGAAGATATTATGTTAATAGTTGCAAATTTAAAGAATAGGGGAATAGGCGTTTTAATTACTGATCATAATGTACACGAAACTTTAAGCATTGTTGACAAAGGCTATATATTAATTAATGGAGTAATATTTAAGCAGGGAAGTGCAAATGAATTAGCAGAAGACGCCGAAGTTAGAAAGTTATATCTTGGAGAAAAGTTTAAGCTTGATCGATATTAAATAAAATGGGTAATCCAACTTTGAATTACCCATCGGTAAAAAAATAATAATTCCATTATTAATTAAAATGATGAACTAACTTTTTCGAAATCAGGATAAGCTTCCAACCCATGTTCTCCCATATCAAGACCATCAATTTCTTCTCTTTCAGAAACTCTAATTCCCATTGTTTTTTTCAAGACAGTCCAAACAACGAACGAAACAGTAAATGTAAACGCTCCAACAGAAACAACACCAATTAATTGATGCCAGAGAAGGCTAAATCCTCCGCCGAAAAATAAACCATTCCCCGTTGTTCCTGGCATAAAGGCATCTTGAGCAAATAGTCCCACAGCAAGGGTTCCAAAAATACCGTTAACTAAATGCACTGCTAAAGCTCCAACCGGATCATCAATTTTTCTTCTATCAAAAACTATAACAGCAAATACTACTAATATACCGGCGATTGCCCCAATTAATAATGAGCTTCCAACACTTATATAAGCACATGGTGCAGTAACAGCAACCAAGCCTGCTAAACATCCGTTTATCGTCATACTTAAATCCGGTTTGCCTAAAACTAACCAGGCAACTGCAGTGGAAGTTAATATTCCGGCAACTGCCGCGCTGTTTGTGGTAATACAAATTCTTGCAATGCTTTCCGGATCTGCTGCCATAGTGCTGCCGGGATTAAATCCAAACCAGCCAAGCCAAAGCACTAAAGCTCCTAAAGTAGCAGATGTCATATTGTGTCCGGGAATAGGAAATATTTTTCCATCTCTAAATTTTCCGATTCGCGGCCCTAAGATTATTGCACCTGTTAAAGCTGCCCATCCGCCTACTGAGTGAACAACTGTTGATCCGGCAAAATCAAAAAATCCTAATTTAGCTAGCCAGCCGCCGCCCCAAATCCAGTGGCCTGTTGTTGGATACATTATTGCAACTAGTACGAATGAGAAAATTATAAATGATAAATATTTAATACGCTCTGCAACTGCACCGGAAACTATTGTAGCTGCTGTTCCGGCAAAAACAAGTTGAAAGAAAAATTTTGCAAGCAGAGGAACCGACGCCCAGCTGATGGCAGAATAAACTCCAGAATAAGAATCTCCTGTTGCAGGACTATTATCAGCGCCGCCTAGCGAAAATAAACCTTGCAAACCAAAAAAATCATTTCCGTTTCCAAACATTAATCCCCAGCCAATAAACCAAAAAGCAATTGACGAAATTGCAAAAACAATAAAATTTTTGGAAAGTATATTTACAGCATTTTTGCTTCTTGCAAATCCTGATTCAACCATTGCAAAACCAAGATTCATAAAAAAGACCAGCATAGCTGTAAATAAAACCCAAATTGTATCCATTATGATTTTATATTCCATATTAAACTTATCCTATATTTAATTTTGAAATAATTTCAATTAGATATAATTAAATTGCACTGTCACCGGACTCTTCAGTACGAATTCTAATAGCGTCCAATACCGGTAAAACAAATATTTTTCCGTCTCCAACTTCACCGGTTTTTGCTTTTGATATTATTAATTCGATAGCCTTTTCGCTTCTTTCTTCCGTACAAAAAAGTTCAATTTTAATTTTTGGTACGAACTCGATCTTATATTCAGATCCTCTATAAATTTCAGTATGGCCTTTTTGCCTTCCGTACCCTCTAATTTCCGAAACAGTTAAGCCCAAAAAACCGGCATCCTGCAATGCTGTATGTACTTCATCCAGCTTATGCGGGCGAATTATTGCTTCTATTTTTTTCATAGATCACTCCCTAAATTTATTAATATATTATACCGTTAAATAAATTATTTCTAAAAAAGCAGATATTCATTTAAATAGATAAGGAATTCGGCGTCAAATATATAATAAAATAAGGAATTTCAAAAATATAACGGGATAAAATAATAGAGCGGTAAACAATTTACATTTTTATTGAATACCGCTCTTTGAGAGAGAGATTTATGGGACGTAATTAAATCAATTAAAAAGTAGCACTGACTTTTTCAAAATCGGGATATGCTTCCATTCCATGCTCACCAATATCCAAACCTTCAAGCTCTTCTTCTTTTGTAACCCGCAGTCCAACAGTTTTTTGAATTACTTTAAATAGTAAAAATGCAAGCGGGAAAACCCATAAAAATGCTGCAGCAATTCCTAGTGCTTGAACACCGACCACACTCCACGAAAAACCGGCAGAATTAAAAATACCTGCACCCAAAGTACCCCATGCGCCGCAAACTCCGTGAACGGAAATTGCACCAACAGGATCGTCAATTTTTAATTTTCTTTCAATAAATAAAACACTAAAAAGTACTATTACACCGGCAATAAGTCCAATTAAAACTGCACTCAGCGGTGAGACATTGGCGCATCCGGCAGTAATTGCAACCAGACCAGCAAGCGCACCGTTCAAAGTCATACTTGCATCTGGTTTTCCAAGTACAATCCATGCAGTAAACATGGCAGATACCGCTCCGGCAGCAGCAGCAAGATTTGTTGTTACAGCAATGCCTGCAATATCAGGAATGGCCGCTGTTGTACTTCCGGGATTAAAACCAAACCAGCCAAACCAAAGAATAAAAGTTCCAAGCGCTGCAAGTGTTAAATTATGTCCGGGAATAGCAAGCGGTTTTCCATCTCTGGTAAATTTTCCAATTCGTGGTCCAAGTATCATTGCGCCGGCTAATGAAGCCCATCCGCCTACGGAGTGAACAACAGTAGAACCGGCAAAATCTATAAATCCTAATTTTTCAAGCCAGCCTCCGCCATGGAATAAACTACCCCATGCCCAGCTTCCGAAGATTGGATATATGAAAGCAGAAATTGCAAAGCTATAAATTAAATAAGAAGTAAACTTTAGTTCTTTCTGCCATCGCACCGGATACGATAGTTGCAGATGTTGCGGCAAACACGACCTGGAACATCCAGAAAGCATATACCCATGGATCTCCATTCTTAACAAAATCAGAAAGAAAAAAACCATCAGTTCCAAACCATCCGGTTGCATTAACTCCAAACATTAATCCAAATCCTATAATCCAATAAGCCAAGCTACCAACAGCAAAGTCCATTAAATTTTTCATCATAATATTGACAGCATTTTTAGCTCGGGTTAAACCCGTTTCCAGCATAGCAAAACCGGCCTGCATGAAAAACACTAAAAAAGCTGCGACTAATGTCCAAACGAAATTTGCATTCGTTTCTAGGGTTGTAAGTTTAGTTGCATTTGATTCTACTGTGGGAGCTGAATCCTGTGCAAAAAGTATTGCCGGTGTTAAAATCAGAATAACCAGCAAAAACATTTTGTATTTTTTCATATTACTTCCTCCAAATAAATGATTAAACTTTTAAGATTAACCAGATTAAAGTGTTATTATTTAATTCAAAATTTTTATTGATTAATTATAAACTGATTCCTACTATCAAATAGGTTTGTTCAATGTTTGGATTAATTATTATGGACGCTGAAATTGGAAGACTGAATTTATCTGTTATTACAATATCTTTTGAAAAATTTAATCCAAGATTTATAACCTGGAAATTAGTTGGTCCATAAAAGCCATTATCTCCGCCTCCTGTGGCACCAACAACTACTGAGCATGAAACGCTTTGAACTGAGAAAGGATATGAAGCCTCAAAATAAGTTGTATTATCTACATCGTTATGAACATTCATATATCCTGATAGTGTTAAAGGAAAACTATCTGGACCGCCATAACTTAAACCGGCTTCAATTGTATGCGCACCTTCACCGTCACCCTTATAATTAAAATATTTCATTCCTGCACTAGGGAAAAAATAATCAGTAGCAATTACAGTGAAAGTACCTGCGGAGGCTGTACTGACAGAGTACGAAGCCCACAGATCATCTTCAGAATAAACAGAACCAACTCCTGAAATACTGTATGCACCCCATTCACCAATGGAGAATCCACCTGCAGTAAATGTAACCGCGGGCTGGAAACTTGGGGCATCGCCAAAATCTAAGCCTCTCCAGACATAACGGCTATATAGTGCAACTCCCAGATCTACTTCCTGGGAAAAGGAGAAACTTGAAGTTAGTATCATGATCGAAACAATTGTATAATATATTTTTTTCATGTGCGTTCCTTTTTCTAATTACAAATGAATTGATTTAAACTTATTTAGTTATATAGCACTCTCACCGGATTCTTCCGTTCTTATTCGAATTGCGTCCAGCACAGGCAGAACGAAAATTTTACCATCGCCAACTTCACCGGTTTTTGCTTTGGCGATGATTATCTCCACCGCTTTTTCGCATTTATCTTCGGTGCAGAAAAGTTCAATTTTTAATTTTGGTACGAATTCAATTTTATATTCGGAACCTCTATAAATTTCAGTGTGGCCTTTCTGTCTGCCATATCCTTTAATTTCGGAGACAGTTAAACCTGTGAAACCGGAATCTTGCAATTCCTTATGAACTTCATCCAGTTTGTGTGGTCGAATAATAGCTTCTATTTTTTTCATGAATCAGCTCCCTAAATTATTAAGTTATTTATGAAATTACATTAACAATAATAGAAATAATGAGGCGTTGACTAAAATGTTAAGGAATTAGTTGGCAAATATATAATAAATTTAAGTTTTGTCAAGTAAAAAATTTAAATATCTTAATAAAATATTAAAATCACTTAAAATTACTTAATAAAATAATCTTATATATACTTCTCATCTTCTTAAATAAGTTAGATTGTCAAAGGATACTTAATGAAAAAGGAGAAGTAGATACTGAATTATTGAAGCAGTTATGGATATGAGAAAGGTTTTTATATTAAAAATTAATTCGGTAGTGTGACTTGAAGAGTTGAATAGAAATAATAGGAAGCTAAAAATTCATTATTTGCCAAAGAAAAATTCTAAAAACCGCCATGCTCTTTTTGCCCAATAAAATTCCGAATGTTGTGCGTCAGCAGCTTTATAAAAAATATAGTCTTTGCCTTCATCAAAGTTTTTTTGTTTTAAAAGTATAAGCATAGAGTCGATTCCCGGCTGAAGCCTTTTTTCCAATCCTATGCTTCCGTCATCAATATAAATTTTAATTTGTTTTTTTACACCGTTGTAATTCTTAACTGTATTTAAGTAATCGATATTTTCAATATAAAAAGCCGGCGAAATGCATGCAGCTTTTGAAAAAACATTTGGATATTCCCACGCAAGCATAAATGAAATCAGTCCACCTAATGAGGATCCGCCTGTAGCAGTATTTTCTCTGCCAGGTTTTGTTCTGTAAGTCTTATCTATAAAAGGTTTCAATTTATTCACAATAAATTTCATGTATAATCTTCCAGTATCAGTGTTCCCATATTCTGCTGATCTGTCGGAAGTATTATAGATTCCGACAATTATAATCCCTTCAATCTTGTTGGTTTTAATTAAACTGTCTGCTGTTTCATCCAATTGCCAATCCACGCCGAAGGATGAAGTTGAGGGATCAAAAATATTTTCACCATCATGCATGTACAGCACAGGATACCGTTTGGTTTTTTCTTTTTGATAACCAGGAGGAAGCCATACAATTATATCTCTTGATTTCAGTCCTTCAAAGTCAAAATTTTTATGGTATTTAACTGTTCCGGTAATTTGTCCATTTATTCTATTCGTTTCATCTTTTTTCCATTTCTGAATTGAATAAAATATAGTTGTATCAGCTAAAACTTGGAGCGATTTATTCTGTGAAACAGTTCCATCATTATTCAATGCCTCATTATTCCATGAACCTAATGTAAATTTGTATTCCAGCGGGATTGATTTTTTAAAAGTGAAAGTTTTTCTCCAGGTCGTATCATTGACTGCATTCAATTGTACTTTACCTGGATTCCAATTTCCAAGCATGGGAATGTTACCCGTGATAAAAACATTTGAAGTATCATTTAAATTTTTGGTTTTAACAACAAATGTTACGTGAATATTATTTTGTAAATAATTATCAGTGATGAACATTAAAACTAAAAGTAATAACAAAATAATTTTTTTCATTTTTTATTCTTTAGAATAATTAATTATTTTTTTTCAAAATGCTGATAATCTTTTGTACTGTTCCAATATCCACCCCATTTCCATCCTCGCTTAACAAATTCCTTTACTATTAACATGTTCGCAGTGATTGTGCCCTTTTTATCCGGTTGGTATTTCGCACCGCGCGGGAAGTAATGATTTCTTTTTATTTGCGGATTTAATTTTGGATTTATGTCAATCGCTCTTCCGGTTGAATGCGCTGATAATGTTTTTGTATTTGCCACAATTCTATAATTAAATGCAGAAGTATTATTATCTTCCATGGATTTTTCATCATTCCAATTATATCTAACTACTGGAATTACTTTTGCTATCGGAAATTTAACACTCATAATCGACTTAAATATTTCCTTAATATCTTCCACAAGATCTTTATTTATTAATAATTGGCCTTGATGAATTTTGCCATCGAATGAATAATAGTTTACTTCAACCAATCTTAATTTTTTAGCTAACGCATTCGAAATATCGATTCCGGCTAATGCCTCTTTGAAGTTATAGTTACAATCGATGATTATTTTTTCCTTGTCTTGCTTATTATTTTGTGAAAATGAAATGTTATTTGTGAAGATTGAAATAGTTAGCAGTATATACCAAATAAATGACTTCATTATTTTTTAACCCATCCTTAATGCAAAGTTACTTATGAATTCAATATTAAAATAAATATATTTGAGCCGTTAAAAAAAAGGAAATTTATGAAGTATTTAGTTGTATTTATTTTATCAATTTTTGTAATTGCCGGATGCAACAAACAACCTGAGGTAGTTACGCTTGATAATGGAATAAAATATTCAATTGATTCAGTTGGAAATGGGAAAGTTGCTAAGAAAGATGATTTCGTTTCAATACATTTTCAAGGATGGTATTTAACCGATAAAGATAAAAATGATTTATTTAAAGACTGGTCAAAGGATTCTACTAAAAAAGTTCAGAGTTTAGGCAGTTCAAGAGAATTCCATCCAATTAATATAAAGTTAGCCCCCGGTCAATTTATACATGGCTCGGAGCTTGGAATTGAAGGAATGAAGGTCGGCGAAACAAGAACTATTATAATTCCGGATAGTCTTGCATACGGCAACAAAGGCTTAGGGCCTGTGCCGCCGAATTCAGATATTAAAGTTGTGGTTAATCTGCTTGATATTAAAGTACCTGTTGAAAAGTGGAAAGCCGATACAACAGCAGCAATGGAATTACCAAGCGGATTAAAATATATTCCGGTAAAAGAAGGAACCGGTGAGAAAGCTGACTCAGGAAAAATAGTCAAAGTTGATTACTCGGGATATTTTCTTAACGGTAAAAAGTTTGACAGTTCAGTTGATAGGGGACAGCCAATTCAGTTTGCTCTGGGCACCGGACGTGTGATTCCAGGTTGGGAGGAAGGAATTGCTTTGATGAAAGAAGGTGGCAAAGCAGAATTAATTGTTCCGCCAGATTTAGCATACGGTAAAACCGGCAGAGGCGAAATTCCACCGAACTCAACTTTGGTTTTTGATGTTGAATTGTTAGAAGTTAAGTAATTTTTAGCGTAGCAATATTTTTTATGGCGCTTTAACACAAGGCGTCATTTTTTTTATTTTGGTGTCTATTTGTAACTATTCATTAAACTTATTGCTTGCGAATAATATCCCATTCCGAAAAGATTTAAATGATTTAAAACATGATAAAGTTTGTAAATGTTTTCACGGTATTCGTAACCTTCCTTTAACTCCCACTCTTCATTATAGGAGCTGTAGAATTGTGAATTAAACCCTCCGAATAATTTAGTCATTGCCAGATCAGCTTCTCTGTGTCCATAATAAACGGCGGGATCAATTAAACAAGCATTGCCATTTTCATCAACCATAAAATTACCAGACCATAAATCACCGTGAAGCAAGGATGCCTGTTCTTCGCTTCCACTCAATATTTTTGAAATTATCGATTCGATTCTATTTATACCTTCTCGTAATGCTGCATCGGCGTATCCATTTTTTTCAGCAAGTTTATATTGAAATAATAATCTATTGTTAAAATAAAAATCAGTCCAGTTTAAATATTTATCATTATTATTTATTTGGGGATTTGACCCGATATAATTGTTTTCAAAAAAGCCGAAGCTGCTATTTGAAAATCGATGCATCCTGGCAAAATTTTTTCCAAAATCTTCCCAAAAAGTTTTTCTTTTTGAATTGCCTTCAATCATCTCTAAAAGTATAAACTCATCTTCAACTAATTTCACGTCGGGAATTTTTATTGCGTTTGCTTTTTTTAATTCCCTTAATCCGTTTGCCTCTTTTTGAAAAATATCAGTAGTTGACGAATTGATTTTCAAAAAAAGCTTTTGTCCTGAATCGAAAATTAATTCGTAGGCATTGCTTATGCAGCCTCCAGACAAAGAATTCTCTTTTATGATTTTTGACTGGACGGACGATTCTATTTTATTTTTTATCTTCTGATTCAATATCATCTTTCACTTTTTCTAATAAGTTGGCGCAAGTATCTTCTAAAATATCCAGCACAATCTCAAAACCTTTTCCTCCGCCGTAGTAGGGATCTGGAACTTCGGTTACATTTATTTTACTTGAAAACTCAGCCATTTTGTGAAGCTTATTTATATATTTTCCATCTGTATCCAGCTCCAAAATATTTGTGAAATTTTCATCATCCATGGTTAGGATATAATCAAAACCTTCGAAATCTTTTTCAGGGTTAAATTTTCTTGCAACACTGGTAAGATTATAGCCCCGGTTTGCAGCTAGTTTTTTCATTCTTGGATCGGCGCCCTCGCCGGCATGGTAAGCAATAGTGCCTGCAGAATCCACATGAATTTTATTTTCTAAATTATTTTTCCTTATTAAGGAAGTCATAATCCCTTCTGCTGCCGGAGATCGGCAAATATTTCCCATGCAAACGAATAGAATTTTTTTGTTAGTCATTTTCTTGTTAGTGTTTTAATTATTTATTTTGACAAATATATTTTAAAAATTAAAAAAATTCACCCCTTATGAAGTTTTTATTTTTCACATTAATGATTTTCTGTTTAACCGCATACTCGGAAATTTATTCTCAATCAAATTTTCCCAAACGAGAATTGCGAGGAGTTTGGATTGCAACAGTTAAAAATATTGATTGGCCGTATTCGAATACTGAGTCAACACAAAAACAAAAAAATGAATTGATAGTGATGTTAAACAAATTGAAAGATGCTGGAATTAATGCAGTTTATTTTCAAGTAAGAACGGAATGTGATGCCTTGTATAAATCTGATTTAGAACCCTGGTCGTTTTGGATATCCGGAAAACAGGGAAAAGCTCCAGAACCTTATTATGATCCGCTTGAGTTTGCAATTGAAGAAGCACATAAAAGAGGAATAGAATTTCATGCTTGGTTTAATCCATACAGAGCAGTTAGGAAAGTTGGTGATTATGAATTATCACCTAATCATATTTCATTAACTCATCCTGATTGGATTTTAGATTTTAATGATAATAAAATGTTAAACCCCGGCTTGCCTGAAGTGAAAAATTATATTTCTTCAATTATTTCTGATGTGGTACGAAGGTATAATGTAGATGGAATTCACTTTGATGATTATTTTTATCCGTACGTTCCAATTGTATCCAATGAAGATTCAATAACATATTTAAATTTTAATGAAGGCGGTTTAAATATTGATGATTGGAGAAGAAACAATATCAATTCAATGATTGCACAGTGTTACGACAGCATTCTTTCAATTAATCCTAACATTAAATTTGGGGTAAGTCCATTTGGTGTTGTTGAAAATAAATATGCCGGCACAAACAGTTTTAATTCGTATGATAAAATTTATTGTGATCCTCTTAATTGGATTAATAATAAAACTGTAGATTACGTTATGCCTCAATTATATTGGAGCATTGATGATAAAAAATCTGATTATAAATTATTGTTACCGTGGTGGGCTTCCGTTGTAAATGATAGACAACTATACATTGGACAATTTTCAAGTAGGTTTTCGAGTGAAGATTATGATGGATCCAAGACAGAAATAGAAGATCAAATTAGAATGAATAGAAATACTCACAACGTCTTAGGCTCAGTATTTTTTAGCGCAAAATCAATTACAGAAAATTATAGCGGCCTTGCTGATACACTTAAAAATAATTTTTATAAATATCCCGCATTGCTTCCTATAATGCCGTGGAAAGATTTAACTCCGCCAGCTCCACCTTTTGATTTAAGTGTTGAAGGAAATATTGATAATAGAATTTTAACCTGGAAATGTTATTTCGTAAATACATCTAATAATTTTTATAACATTCCAACTGGGATTGTTATTTATAAGTTTCGAAAAGATGAGGATATAAATTTAAATGATGCTTCAAAAATATTAACAATTTTATATTCAAAGGAGAACTCTTTTTTAGATGAATCGCCGTTAAATTCCGATTCAGTTACATATATAATCACATCTATAAATAGATTAAACATTGAAAGCCGGCCGAGTAATTCTGCAGTTTTTCGAAATATAAATTTAAAATAACTACATTAAAAAAATATATTCGATTGATTGAAAATAAGAGTTGATAATTAATATTTTTATCATTTACTTTGCTGTATCTTTCCACTAAATAATAATTGAGCTAAAGGAGAAATTATGGCTTACATAATAACCAAACTATGTTTGGATTGTAAAGATATTGCATGCACACAGGTTTGTCCGGTTGATTGTATATATGAATATTCTGGAGATGATCCTTCAATTCCTAAAAATCAATTGTTAATTGATCCAGATGAATGTATAGATTGTAATGCCTGCGTTCCGGAATGCCCCTGGGAAGCTATATTCGCTGAAGAAGAAACTCCGGACATTTTTAACGAAGACATAGAAATAAACGCTAAGATAGTTGGTGAAAAACGATTTGTGCCTCAAAGGGAAGAAGGAAAGCCGCTCCCAACCCCTGAAGAAATTCAAAAAAATAAAGAGAAATGGGGTTATAACGGTTAACTGTTTTTAATAGTTTACATTTGAAATATGTATAATTAATTTTATAACTCCGTCTTTATTTCAGTACACACATTTAAATCCTTATAAATAATTCGATTAAAAAATCTCATCAAAAGCAATAATCCATGGCATTCAAGTTGTAAATGGATATTAGAATTTTTATGAGGAGTATAAAATTGTGAAAAAAATTATTGTAATTATTTTAGGCTTATTTTGTTATTCAATTTCATTTGCACAGCATGGATCAGCCGCAATTAAATTAGGCGAGTTTTTCCCATCTTCTTCAGGCAGCGGATTTATTGTAGGATATGAAGGTGCAAAGTTTTTAGATGAGAATTTAACTTTTGGATGGAGTATAGATTGGTATCATGAAAATTATGTGGATAAAAAACTTATCTCACAGTTTAATGATTTATATGGAATTTCCGGTGGGGAAATAAATGAACTGAGAGCAAAGACTAATCTTCATGATTTTCCTTTGATGTTAGTTATAACTGGAAAAGTTTTAGTTGCTCCATATACAAAGATTTATTTTACCGGCGGACTTGGAGGAGAAGTACTCTTTATTAATTACAGTAATTTTGAAAATCCAAGTCAAGATGATTTCTTGACTGCATTTGATTTTAATTGGCGAGTTGGATTTGGAACACTTTATCAGATTGGACGAAGGTCTGATATTTTTGCAGAATTAGATTATCATCATTCAGCGCCAAGCTGGCAGTATGATGCAAAGGATCCTTTAACTGGAATAACAAGAACATTTGAGAGAGAAATTGATATGAGCGGCGTAATGTTTAGAGTTGGATTTAGATTTTATTATTAACGAAAAATATTTCTTCCTTACACATAAAAACCTTCAAGGCAGAGGGAACCTTGAAGGTTTCATTATTCAATAAATATTATTTAATAATTTTATTTCATCTAAAATTATTTTTTTTCTCCAAATAAAGTAATTACTATTTTCCTTGAACCACCATAATTTCTATGCTCGCATAAATAAACTCCTTGCCAGGTTCCCAAATTAAAATCACCCTTCGTAATTGGAATTGTAACACTGCTTCCGAGTGTTGAAGCTTTTAAATGTGCCGGCATATCATCGGAACCTTCGGTATTATGCTGATAGTAAGGAGCATTTTCCGGAATCATCTTATTAAAATGTGACTCAAAATCTTTTCGTACTGTTGGGTCTGCATTTTCATTAATTGTTAATGAAGCACTAGTGTGCTTAATGAAAATATGTGCAAACCCGGTTTCAATGTTTCTAATCTCAGGTATTTCATCAAGAATTTCGTCCGTAATTAAATGAAATCCTCTTTTCTTTTCTCGTACTTTTATTTCTTTTTGAAAGACATTCATTTAAAATCTCAAATTAGTGTTTGAAATAATTTCTATTACAAATAAACGAAAATTTTGCTAACTTTAAGGCGGTTTAGTTCACAAGTACGACTTTAAAGCAACCTCATTTTTACTTTTACTTTGAGGTTTCTCTCGAACTAAAATAAATCCAAAAGAGTTTTTTATTCGTATTATAAGCGGAGCAATGTTGCTGTTAATATTTTTACTCTCTATCGCTAGAAAGCTAAATTATGAAAAGGAAGCAAAATTGATTGAAAAAATTGCGGAAAGAGATGACTCTGCTTTATCCGAATTATATGATTTGTATTCAAAGTTAATTTTTAGTTTTACATTAAGAATTTTGAAAGATAAATCTGAGGCTGAAGATATTGTGCAAACAGTATTTTTACAAATTTGGGAAAAAGCGTCTTCATTTAATAATAATAAAGGCTCAGTTTATTCGTGGATAATGACTTTAAGCCGTAATAAAGCAATTGATAAAATAAGATCTAAATCTTATTCAAATTCAGTTTCGAACCGGGCAGATATAGATAAATTGGAATTGAAAACTGATGATTATCCTTCAAATCTTGATGCAGCTATATTAAACGAACGCGCTGATATTTTGAAAAAAGCTTTAAATGAAATTCCAGAAGAACAAAAAAGTCTGCTTTATTTAGCATACTTTGAAGGATTTAGTCAATCTGAAATTTCTGAAAAATATAATATTCCTTTAGGTACAGTTAAAACCAGGATTCGCCAAGCTATGATTAAGCTTGAAAAAATATTAAAACCTATTTTAACTTGAATAAAATATTCTAAAATAAAAACTATGGAAAAAGATAGATTTAGAGAACTTTGTAATTCATATTTCTTAGATGATATAACTTCGTCCGAATTAGATGAATTGAATTCTGCTTTGAACAGCGATGACAAAGAATTGTTGGACATATTTTATTCAACAAGAAATATATTTGAACATTTACCTTTAGCATCTGAAATGCAAAATCCCACTCCAGCTTTAAAGCAAAGATTAATGCATCAAATTTCCGCTCAAAAAATTTCGGAGAAACCGCAATTAAATTCTTTTCAAAAGTTTATTCTGGCTATGGGATTTAAAAATCCTGTGTTCGCTTTTGGTTTATCAGTTTTACTCATAGCTGGAATCATCATTTTGAGCTATAATTTATTATCATTAAAACAGACTGTTGATAATCAAAAAACTACCATTGTTCAATTAAAGACCGAGTTAGAAAAAAATAAAGAAATACTTTCTGTGCTTCAATCAAAACAAATTGAAATTGTTACAATGAATGGATTAAAAGTTAATCCGGCAGGCTATGGAAAAATAATTTGGGATCCGGTAAAGAAATCTGCCATTTTACAAATCTCAAATTTACCGCCAGTTCCTAAAGACAAAGATTATCAGCTTTGGGTAATAAAAGATAATGTTCCAATAAGTGCCGGAGTTTTTTCATTCAAAGATAAAAAAGAAGAAAATTTCTATAAGATTAGTAATTTAGCAGAAACCGACAAGAAGAAAATAAATGCATTTGCAATAACGCTTGAGCCTAAGGGTGGAGTGCCGCAGCCGACTGGAGCAATGTATTTACTTGGCTCACCAAATTCATAATTTATTCTGGAACATGAACTAAAAAATATTCTTTTGCACTTTCCCCAATTGATTTTGCTTCCTTGATTGTCATATGCATATCATCATCGGGTGTGTCATCTTCATGTCCGGCTTCAATAATTGCAAGGTCAGAACCTTTTGCCTGTTCAACTAAAGCATCGCAATAAGCTGTATCTCCGCCGTAACATATTTTAGAATTATCGAAAGTGAATTTATAACCTATGGCCGGAACCTGCCTGGTTGTATCTCCGTTGGAAGTATATTCTTTATGAATAACGGGGAAGGGACGGATTGTGACTTTTTTACTTTTAAAATTTTTGTATTCTTTTATCTCAATTAAATTAATCTTGTATGATAAACTATTTGAATATACTTTCATAAATGCTTTATAAATGCTCTCAATTTCAACGCAGCCTTTTGGGTAATAAATTGACAAAGGAGTTTTTTTGTGCATCACTCTTAAATATGTCAAAAAAGACCAAACTCCGCCAACGTGATCATGATGGCCATGTGTTATGAATACATCAGAAATGCTTAAAATAGATTTAGTTCCAATTTCAGTATTCAGGTCGCGTAGAATTCCATCACCGGGATCTACAACAAAATTTGCTTCGCCTGCTCTAATTAAAATTCCAGTTGCAATATTGGGAATAGAACAAAATATTTTTATTGAAAAATTATTTTTCTGCCAGGTTAAAGGATATTTTGTGTGTAACATATTTTTAAGTTTTCAATTTTAATTAGCTTGTATGAGCTTTGTAGAATTCACAATTCTTCTTGTTTTTACATCTTGCGAAAATATTAAATGAGTAGCTTTCTATTTCAAAACCTAAATCATTACTTATTGATTCGGGCAGTTCCTTAATTTTAGGATTTGTAAATTCTACAATTCTGCCGCAATCCATACAAATAAGATGATCATGAATTTGTTTTTTAAAACTGCCTTCGTAACGTGTAAGGTTGTCGCCAAAATTTCTTTTGCTTAGAAGATCACATTGAACAAGCAATTCCAGGGTTTTGTAAACGGTAGCCCTGGAAACTCTGGATTTATTATTCTTCATAATGATGTAAAGGTCATCCGCACCGAAATGGCCTTCGTAATCTAATGCCGCATCCAAAACTTCAAATCGTTCCGGAGTAATTCTGTTTTTTTCACTTTTTAAAAAATCTCTAAAAACTTCAGAAGCTTTTTCGTGTTTCAATTTTTTCTTTTCTAATTAAATATATAGTAAAAATATTACCACTTGTTAATAATAGCAAATATTTGTGCAAGTACTAATTAATAATTTGATTAATGGGATTAAATTATGAAGAAATTATTTAAGCTTCAGCTAACCCCTAAAGCCCGTAAACCATGCACAGTAATAAATGTGAGGAAGTATGCTGTTGAAGTAAAAATTATAATTTGCAATATTGGAATTCTCCAACCGCCGGTTTCTTTTTTTGAAACAGCAATTGTGGAAATACATTGCAGAGCAAATATAAAATAAATTATTAATCCGATAATTGTAGATGTAGTAAAAAGTTTTTTGCCCGTACCTTCAATTTCAGCGCTTCGCATCGCATTAAGAATTGATGATTGTAAATTTTCATCATCGCTCGTTACTTTGAATATTAATGCCATTGAACTTACAAAAACTTCTCTTGCAGCAAATGCCGAAACTAAAGCAACTCCAACTCTCCAATCCATTCCAATAGGTGTCATAACAGGCTGAATTATTTTTCCTAAATCAGCAGCATATGAATTTGCAAGTCTTTCAGCTTTTTGAGCTTGAACTATTTCTAAATCATTTAATCCTTTGGTTTCAACATTAGGATTTGCATTTGGGAAGTAAGTTAAAAACCATAGAACGATTGAAAAAGCTAAAATAATTGGGCCGGCTTTTTTAATATAAACTTTTGAGCTATTATAAGTATTATTTAATACAGTGCTTAATTTAGGTTTTCGGTAAGCAGGTAATTCTAAAATGAATGATGAATTATCTTCTTCATTTATAATTTTGTTTTTGAATTTATTTACAATGCCTGCAATAATTAAAGAGCTTGATGTACTGAAAATATAAATTGCCGCTAATAATAATCCGCCCATCCATAGTTTATCTGCGGGCAGTAAGAATGCAATTAATAATGCATAAACCGGAATTCTAGCGCTGCAGCTCATTAAAGGAATTATAAAAATTGTTAACAATCTTTCCCGTTTATTTGGGATTGTTCTCGTTGCCAGCATCGCGGGAATAGCACATGCAAATCCTGAAAGCATTGGTACAAATGATTTACCGTTCAAACCTATTTTTGATAACGGCTTGTCAATTAACATTGCTCCTCTGGCTAAATAGCCAGTGTCTTCCAAAAAACCGAGAATCAAAAAAAGGATCATAATTTGAGGAACAAAAACCATAACAGCGCCTGTACCGCTTATAACTCCATTCGCCAAAAAATCTCCAAGCCAGGAATAGCCAAAAGTGTTTAAAGCCAACGAAGAAAGTAGTCCGAAAAAATTATCGACTAAGGACATAAGCGGATCGGCAAGCCAGAATATAGAAGTAAATGTTAACGACATTATTATAAAAAAAGAAATAATTCCCCAGGTTCTGTGAAGAAGGAATTTGTCAATCTTTAAAGTCGATTCGTCGGGTTTGTGAGTTATTTTTTTTATTGAAATATCGTTTAATACAACCAGTCTTTCATTGGCGGAATCAATATTTATTTGATTTCCATTTCCGGAATATGGATATAATACATTTTGTTCAATCAACTCAATATTTTTATAGGAACTGATTAATTTTTCAATTCCGATTGAAGTGTCGAAGAAAGAGGGGATGATTTTATTTTCTTTATTTTGATCTGCAATTTCCAATTCGGATTTTATTGCTTCAATTAAATCTTCAACCCCATCGCCATTTCTTCCATCAATTCTAACAACTTTGCAATTCAATTCTTCAGAAAGTGTTTTGAGGGATAGCTTATATCCTTTTCTTTCAAGCATATCATGCATTGTAATGGCAACAATCACTTTAAAGCCGCACTCAATAAGTTGGTTTATTAAAAGAAGGTGGCGTGAAAGCTGACTTGCGTCGGCGGTAGCAACAACAATATCTGGAATTCCATACAGCGGGTGAGTATATAAGGAATCTACAGCAACTTGTTCATCGGGTGAATTTGGAACTAAACTAACAATTCCAGGAGAGTCTAATAAGTTTGCGTTAACTTTATATTTATCTAATAACCTGCTGACTGAAAACTCAACAGTAGCGCCAGGGTAATTAACCGTTTTATAATTTTTTCCGCTAAGATAATTAAATAGAGTTGTTTTTCCCGAATTTGGTGGGCCAACTAATGTAACTAAAGGAATTTTTTCTGAAACTTGAACATTCATGAAACAAAAATGCACTCAGCTTCATTCTTGCGAATAGCTATTACAGTTCCTCTTACTGAAAATGCCAGCGGATCATTAAAAAATGACTTATTAACCAGCTCAATTTCTTGTCCAGGTGTAAAGCCAATTTCTAAAATTCTTCTGCAAGAAGGGTGTTCAGTGTTTAAGTTATCTATCCTAGCTTTTTCTCCGTATTTTAATTCTGAAGCTTTTCTCATCATTTTTACCAATTAAATTCAACAATAAACTATTTAGATTTAGTCTACATAAAAATAAGGGTAGTAATCAAAAATGTCAAGAAGATTTTTGGGTCACGTTTAATCTTTATTTTAAGTTTCACCACATTCAAATATTTTATTTTCATAGACTTATAGTTATATTAACGTGTATTTATAACTTTTCGTGTTTGAAACCAAAGAAAAAAGTTCCGTTAGAATGGAAAAAAAATCTATAGACGACAAATCAATTTCAGATATAATTGAAGTTTTCGTTAACGGCGATGAAAATTCATTGAACATAATGAATAATTATAATAAAGCTGTTTATAGTTTTGATTTTACTACTCAAAAATATACTTTTTTCAGTGAGGGGATAAAGGATTTAATTGGTTACTCCATAGATGAATTAAATAGAAAAGGGTTCGCCAGTATAGTTCAAAAAGTTATTGAACCGAAGATTGGCAAATCTAAAGATTTACAAAAAAAAGTTCCAAATGAGCTTTTTGAAGATTATTCTGCGCAATACTTAGTTAAAACAAAAGATGGAAAATTAAAATGGCTGGAAGACGTCTCGATTTTAACTGAAAATGATAAAGGCGTTAGAAAGTATAGCATTGGCGTTCTTAGAGATATAACTGAAATTCAAATTTATGTTGAAGATCTGAAAAATGAAAAAAATAAACTGAATGAGGTATTAGATCTCGCCAATATAATTTTTATGGTAACTGATGAAAAAAATATAATTCGTTTGATAAACCAAAATGGCTGTAAAGTGCTGGGATATGAAAAATCAGAATTGCTGAACTCTTCTGTTGATAAAATATTTTCCAAAAAAGAAAACATGAAAACTTCCGGGAGATATAATAAATTATCTTCTAAAGCCGGAGAAATTGAATTTGAAAATGTTTCAAATGTTGTTACCAAAGGAAATGAACAAAAAATAATAAAATGGAATAACAAATTAGTAAATAATGAAGACGGCTCTATCAAGTTTTTGATAAGTTCAGGTGAGGAGATAACTGATAGATTAAAAGAGGAGAGAGTTCAACAAATTATCTCTAATATTTTGGACAAATCAAATTCAGAAGTTAATCTTAATGATTTATTTAATTTTATTCATAAGTCCATCAGCGAATTGATGCCGGTTAATAATTTTTATATTGCGCTTAAGGACAAGGAAATTGATAACATCACTTTTCCTTATTTTGTGGATGAAGTTGACGCTATGGCACCGCCGCAAAAAATGGCAAAGGGATTAACAGAATATGTATTGAAATACGGAAAATCTGCTTTAATAGATGAAAAAATAAATGCTGATTTGGTTGAAAAAGGTGAAATCGAAATAATTGGAACGCCTGCTAAAATATGGCTGGGTACTCCGTTAAAAATACAGGACAAAACTATCGGCGCGCTTGTAGTTCAGGATTATGAAAACGATACCGCTTATGGCGAAAAGGAAAAGGAGATACTTGAATTTATTTCTTACCCAATTTCCAGAGCTATTGAAAGAAAAATTGTTGAGGATGAAAAAAATATATTAATTGATAGATTGAAAGAATTAAATGAATCCAAAGACAAACTCTTTTCAATCATTTCGCATGATTTAAGAAGTCCGTTTAATTCGCTATTAGGATTCTCCGAGATTCTGAATACTGAATTTAATACTTTAACTCATGAAGAAGTTAAACAGTATCTTAAAGTAATTTATGATACTTCAAAAAATTTATTCGGGATGACTAATAATCTGCTGCATTTTTCAAGATTTCAAATGGGTAAAATAGTATTTAAACCTTCAGTATTGAATTTGAAGAAAGTAGTTAATAATGCTCTTAAACTTTTAAATGGAAATTTAATTAAAAAAAATATTACAGCTGTTCACAATATAGATAAATCAATTAATGTTTTTGCAGATGAAGAACTGCTTAACTCTGTTATGCAGAATATAATTTCCAATGCAATTAAGTTCACTGAAAAATCAGGTGAGATTACAATTTCAGCTGTAGTTACCAAATTTTTTGATAAGCCCAATGATGTTGAGATAAATATTAAAGATACAGGCATGGGTATGAGTAAAAAAGACATTGAAAATGTTTATAATAATATTATGTTCTCGACTCCAGGAACAGAACGCGAATATGGGACGGGTTTGGGGCTGTTATTGGTCAAACAGTTTGTTGAGCAGTTAGGTGGAAATATTAGAATTCAAAGTAAACCGAATTCGGGTACAACTTTTACTTTCACTTTACCTGTTCATAGCAAAAGCATTTTATAGTTCTATTTGATAATACATTCAATTGTAAAAATTCAATACACTGCTAAAAATAAATCAAAATTATGAGTACAAAAACTCAAATATTAGTTGTTGAAGACGAGAGCATAGTAGGAATAGATCTAAAAAGAACCTTAGAAAAATTAGGTTATTCTGTTGTAGATATAGTCCGCACAGGTGAAGAAGCTATTTTAAAAACTATTGAAACTAAACCGGATTTGGTTTTAATGGATATAATGCTTGCCGGAACTATGAACGGAATTCAAGCTGCAAATGTTATCAATAATAAAACAAATGTACCTGTCATATATCTAACTGCATATACGGATTTTGCTACTATTGAAGGAGCAAAAAATACTGAGCCTTATGGTTATATAGTAAAACCTTACGATGAAAGAGTTTTGCTTTCTACTATAGAAATGGCGTTATATAAAAACCAAATCACACAGCGTCTTAAAGAAAGCGAAGAAAGATATAGACAGCTTGTAGAACTATCTCCAATTGCAATTGGTATTCAGTGCGAAGATAAAATTGTTTATGTTAATTCAGAAGCAGTCAGATTATTCCGGGCAAGCAATGAATCACAGATACGCGGAATGTCATTAACAGATTTTGTTCATCCGGATTTGAGAGAATCTACAGATAAGCGGTTAATGATTGTTCTTAAAAATAATATCAAACTCGATGTAATTGATGAAAGGCTTATAACGCTTGATGGAAAAGTTATTGATGTTCAAATTGTTCTGATTCCTGCGGAATATCAAAATAAACCAGCTGTACAAATAGTCATCAGAGATATTACAGAAGAAAGAATGCGGGAAAAAGTCCAGCAAACCGTATTGAAGATTTTACAATATACTAACTCTTCCGAAACTTTATCTGAGTTATTTGTTAATCTACATAAAACACTTTGTGAATTTTTACCGATGAACAATTTTTTTGTGGCGCTTTATGATGAAGCAAACAAAAAAATAGATTTTCCATTTTATGTAGATGAGTATAATTCAAAGCAAAGTTCGCGAGAATTCAAAAACGGACTATCGGAATATGTTATAAAAAAAGGAGAATCTGTTCTTCTAACTAAGAAAGCAATTGACGAATTAATTATTAACGGCGAAGTTAGTACAGATGCTTCAACCGTCAAAAAATGGCTGGGTGTTCCAATCCAAATAAAGGATAATATTGTTGGTATTCTTGGAGTTAAAGAATATTATGCCGAAAACTATCTTGGTGAAAGGGAAAAGGAATTATTGGAATTGGTTTCTTTCCCGATTTCGCGTGCCATCGAAAGAAAAATGGTTGAAGAAGAAAAGGAAGAATATACTGAAAGGCTTCAGGAATTAAATAGAACTAAAGATGAATTTTTCTCAATAATTTCTCACGACTTAAGAAGTCCCTTTAATTCAATTTTAGGATATACAGAGATACTGAAAAATGAATTAAATGAGTTATCAAAGGAAGAACTTGAATTTTTTATTGATTCTTTGTTCCAATCAACAAGAAATATTTACAATCTTCTAAATAATTTATTGCAGTTTTCTAAATTCCAGCTTGGCAGAATTGATGTTTCTCCGGAAGTATTAAATATGAAGGATCTTATTGAAAGTAACATTGAATTGCTGAACGGGAATATATTAAAAAAGGAAATTGAATTAGTAAATAACGTAATAACGGATCTTAAAGTCTGGGCTGAGGAAGATATGGTCAATTCAGCTGTTCAAAATTTACTTTCAAATGCAATCAAGTTCACAAATCGAAATGGAAAAATAATTATTGATGCTAAAGTAAAAAATAACTTTTTAGAAGTCTCATTTAATGACAATGGAATTGGAATGGATGAAGAGACGAAAGCATCATTGTTTAACCTTAAAAGAAAAAATTCACAGCCCGGAACTGAAGAAGAAGTAGGTACAGGCCTCGGGTTGCTGCTCACTAAAGAATATATAGAAAAAAACGGCGGCGCATTAAGTGTAGAAAGTAAAAAGGGCAATGGCAGCACATTTTCATTTACACTGCCGTTGTATGAATCTAAATAATAACTATCTCGCGGCAATTCTTATTTAGTTATGCCTTTAACGTTCTCTCTTAAATTTTCTTTTTTCTGCTTGTCCTTTTTATGATCATCTTTAACTTTTCTTTTATATAATTTTTTCCCGCGATCACTTAAGTTTTCTTTTTGCCTCTGATCTCTTTCAACTGAATCCATTTTTTACTCCTTTATAATTTTTCCTCATAATAAGCTTAGATTTAATTAGTTGCAATATTCAATCAATTAGAAAACTTTTTTTGTGAGGGGAAACAATTATCAAAAAAATACTTTAGATTTAGGCCAACAAAAACAAAAAAAAAATCTAATATGAATAAAATTAAAGTATCTGTTTTGCTTATTGTAATTACAATTATATCTCTTATGGCTGCGGGCTGTGGAAGTACAAAAACGATAGAAGAAAATAATTGGGATGTTTTACAAAAAAACATTCATGAAAAATTTAACGATAGTCTTTTTCAAAATGCACACTGGGGAGTTTTAATAAAATCTTTGAAGACGGGGAAAACATGGTATGCCCAAAATGAAGAAAAACTTTTTATGCCTGCCTCAAATGAAAAAATTATTACAGGTGCATCTGCGTTGTGCAGTTTAGGCCCTGATTTTAATTTTGAAACTTCGCTTACTTATGATGGACAAATAGAGGATTCTATCCTAAAAGGCAATATAGTAGTTTTTGGTAATGGGGACCCAACATTATATAACCGATTTTATTCAGATCCTCTTGATGTTTTTAACCAGTGGGCAGATACTTTAAGATCGAAAGGAATTAAAGTTATCGAAGGCAATATTATTGGCGATGATAACGCATTTGATGAACAACCTTTGGGTTACGGATGGAGTTTTGACGGTTTAGATGTTTGGTACTCTGCAGAAGTTGGCGCTCTTCAGTTGAATGAGGATTATATAGACTTGGAAATAATGCCGCCGCAATCTATTAACGATACTCTTCAAATTATTCCAAACTTAATAAGTAAATATTTCAATATTATTAATGAAACAGTAGTAGGCGATACTGGCCGCAATGATATTTCAATTGAACGGCCTTATGGTACAAATAATATATACATTAAAGGTTATGTTTTAATCGGCTCACACAAATTTGAATACTCACCTTCAATTACTAATCCCACATTATTTTACGTAACAGTTTTGAAAGAAGTATTTGAAAACCATGGAATAAAAATTTTGGGGAGTGCGGTTGATTGCGATGAAATTGCAAACTGGAAACATACACCTGAAGATTTTAATTTAATATTGCTTCATAAATCTCCGCCATTAAAAGAAATTTTAAAGGAATGATGAAACGAAGTCAGAATCTGTATGCTGAAACTTTCGCACGGTTGCTCGGCTGGAAAGAATACGGTCTTGGTTCCTTTAGTAATGGGAGAAAAGTAGTTGAACAAGTTTTACAAGATCAATTTGGAATTGAACCAAGGACGTATGCATATCGTGATGGTTCAGGGCTTTCTCGCTATGATTATGTCAGTCCACACCAATTAGTGAAAATATTAGAAGGAATGACTCATAACAAATATTGGGATGTTTGGTATGACGCTCTGCCAATCGCTGGTGTCGACGGCACTTTGAAAAATAGAATGAAAGGTACTCTAGCCGAAAATAATGCCCGCGCCAAAACAGGAACGATTTCGAACGTGAGAGGCCTTTCGGGTTATATAACTACATCAGATGGCGAAAAATTAGTTTATTCTTTTTTAGTGAATGGACATTTACGATCAAGTAAAGATACGGAAGATATTACCGACCCTGTTCTGGAAATGCTGGCAAGGTACAAGAATTAAATTCTGACAGCGATAGTTATAAAAAGACATGTTAAAAATTTATTTCAAAAAGAATTAAAAACATGTTTATTTTAACAATTTAACTTTGAGATTTAACCTCACTCTCTTTATATTTGAAAATCATTTTTAAAAATAATACTCGTAAATGCAGAAAGTTTTAATAAAAGATTTATCAAATCATGTCGGAGAAGAAGTTACCTTAGCCGGGTGGCTTTACAATAAAAGATCAAGCGGTAAAATTAAATTTTTAATACTGAGGGACGGCACAGGACTGCTTCAGTGTGTCTACTTCAAAGGTAATGTTTCTGAAGAAATTTTTGATTTAGCCGATAAAATTGGTCAAGAATCTTCAATTGAAGTAACTGGAAAAGTTAAGGAAGAAAAAAGATCTCCCGGCGGTTATGAATTAGATGCGACTGGTCTGAATATAATTTCCGAAGCGCATGATTATCCTATCACTCCAAAAGATCATGGAATAGAATTTTTGATGGACCATCGCCATTTGTGGCTTCGTTCAAGCCGGCAAGTTGCCATCTTAAGAATTAGACATAGAATTGTAAAAGCTATACGTGATTTTTTTGACGGTAAAGGTTTCACATTAATGGATCCTCCAATCTTAACTCCAAATGCAGTGGAAGGAACATCAACTCTTTTTGAAACTCCTTACTTTGATCTGGGCAATGCATATCTAACTCAATCTGGACAGCTTTATGCTGAAGCCGGAGCCTTAGCGCTTGGAAAAGTTTATACTTTTGGCCCGACATTTCGTGCGGAAAAATCAAAGACAAGAAGGCATCTAACTGAGTTTTGGATGGTTGAACCTGAAGTTGCTTTTGCAGATTTAAATGATGACATGAATTTGGCAGAAGAATTTTTAGAATATATTGTTCAGACTGTTCTTAAAGAAAAAGAAGAAGAGTTAAAAGTTTTAGAAAGAGATGTTACAAAACTTCAAAATGTAAAAAGGCCATTACCGCGAATCAGTTATGATGAAGCAGTTGAAATTTTAAAAAAGAATTCAATTGATTTTGAGTGGGGAAATGATCTTGGCGGAACTGATGAGACTATAATTTCAGAACAGTTTGACCGGCCAGTTATGGTTCACCGATATCCTGCTGCAGTAAAAGCCTTTTATATGAAGCGAGACCCTGAAAATGAAAAATTAGCTTTGGCTGTTGATGTTTTAGCTCCTGAAGGTTATGGAGAAATTATTGGCGGCAGTCAAAGAGAAGATAGTTATGAAGCGTTATTATCAAGAATTAAAGAGCATAATCTTCCGCAAGAAGCATTTGAATGGTATTTGGATTTAAGAAGATACGGATCTGTTCCGCACGCGGGATTTGGACTGGGTTTGGAAAGAACGGTTGGGTGGATTTGCGGGCTTGACCATGTTAGAGAAACAATTCCTTTTCCAAGAATGATTTATAGAAATACGCCGTAGAAAAGTTCAAGAGTATGTTTAAGTGTAAGTTTGGGCAGTAACTATTTTAATTCGATTTTTATTTAATTGATTGTAACTAAAAAAATCTTAGAATAATTTGACCATTATTTAAACTTGAACTTATTCTTGAACATGAACTTAGTTTTGAATAAGAATTTTATTTTGAACTTGAACTTAAAGAAAATATGTCTTTAGAATTAATCCTATTTATTTTGTTTGCCGGAGTTGCTGCCATTTCATCAGTACTGATGATAACTCGCAGGAATCCAGTAATCAGCGCATTATTCTTAATATTAAATTTTGCCGGGTTATCCGGTTTATATCTTTTACTTAATGCCCAATTCATTGCAGTTGCACAAGTTATTGTTTATGCAGGTGCAATAATGGTTTTATTTTTATTCGTTATCATGCTACTGCGCCCTGGACAAGAACGAAAAATATTTAGTTCGAATCCTGTGGTCAAAATTATGGCTTATATAATAGCAGGATTAGTTTTTCTTCAATTGGGATACATGATTTTCTTTTCAGGACCGTCATTTGCTGTCGGAGGCAACGTAGCTGCAAGTATTCAAGCCGGTACTGTGGAATCAATAGGACTAACTTTATTTACAAATTATATTTTGCCTTTTGAAGCAGCAGGATTTTTATTGTTAGCTGCGGCTATCGGTGCGTTGGTTTTAGCTAAAAAGAAATTCGAGTAAAGTTTATGAATGTTCCAATAGATTATTATCTCATTTTAAGTGCTTTTATGTTTGTGGTCGGTGTTGCCGGAGTATTGACAAGACGGAATGCGATTGTTGTATTTATGAGCGTTGAGTTGATGTTGAATTCAGCTAATCTTACAATGGTGGCTTTCTCATCTTTTCTTGGAAGTTCAGTAGGGCAGTTATTTGTATTCTTTGTAATGGCTGTTGCCGCCGCAGAAGCAGCAATCGGACTTGCTATTATTATTGCTTTGTTCCGTAATAAGCTGACTGTAAATATTGATGAGATAAATATTCTTAAGTGGTAATCTTCTAAAAATATCAGATTTTATTTTATAAAATTTCTATGATTAATTTAATTTATTTAACTGTTTTACTTCCATTACTTGGTTTTTTATTTAATGGATTATTCGGAAGAAAAATAAAAAATGAAAAGCTTATCGGTATTATTGGAAGCGGAACAGTTGGCTTATCTTTTATAATTGCTGTTGGTGCATTTTTCCAAACCTTAGCTCTTCCTGTTGAACAAAGACAAAATATAGTTACTTTGTTTACATGGATGAAAGTTGCTGGTTTAAATATCAGTTTTGCTTATCAGGTTGATCAGCTTTCACTGATAATGGCAATGATTGTTACCGGCGTTGGTTTTGTTATTCATGTTTACTCTATCGGCTATATGCACGGTGATAAAGGCTTTTGGAGATTTTTCGCCTATTTAAACTTGTTCATCTTCGCGATGATGAACTTAATACTTGGTGATAATTTTGTGCTTCTATTCTTAGGCTGGGAAGGTGTTGGTTTATGTTCATATCTTCTAATTGGATTTTGGTACGATAGAAAATTTGAAAAGAGTACTGTCCCGGATGCAGCTAAGAAAGCATTCATAGTAAATAGAATTGGCGACTTCGGATTTTTACTTGGAATGTTTCTTATATACATGACTTTCGGCAGCTTAAATTTTAATGAAGTTTTTTCAAGAGCTGCTTCATTTGGTGTTGACCAATCTACCTTTAATTTTATCGCTTTATTTTTATTTATCGGTGCAACCGGTAAGTCCGCACAAATTCCATTATTCGTTTGGCTTCCGGATGCAATGGCCGGCCCAACTCCTGTTTCAGCTTTGATACATGCTGCCACAATGGTTACGGCCGGAGTTTATATGGTTGCACGTTGTTCAATTCTTTACGCTTCTGCTCCAGCAATTATGACTGTAGTTGCAGTAATTGGAGTTTTAACAGCTCTGTTTGCAGCTACAATTGGTGTTGTTCAAAATGACATTAAAAAAGTATTGGCATATTCAACTGTAAGTCAGCTTGGCTATATGTTTTTAGCACTTGGCGTCGGTGCTTTTTCCGCTGGTATATTTCATGTGATGACACATGCTTTCTTTAAAGCACTTTTATTTTTAGGTGCTGGTTCTATTATTCACTCAATGCATGAAGACCAGGATATTCAAAATTACGGCGGCTTAAAAAAATATATGCCGCAGACTTATTTAACTTTTCTTATCGCCGCTCTTGCAATATCAGGCATTCCACCCTTGTCTGGATTTTTTAGTAAGGATGAAATTCTATGGAAGTCTTACGCCAATGGTAACCTTACTTATTGGATAATAGGAGCCTTTACAGCCCTATTAACAGCTTTCTATATGTTTAGATTATACTTTTTAACCTTCGAAGGAAAAGAAAGATTTAAGCACGATAAACATCCTCATGAATCTCCAAAGGTAATGACTATTCCATTGATGATTTTAGCTGTGCTGTCTGCAATTGGCGGATTTATTGGGATCTCAGAATTATTTTCAGGTGAAGGCGGAAATAAATTTGAAAATTGGTTGGCGCCGGTATTTGAAGGAGCTGAAAAGAAATTAGCAATCTATGGAACACATACTCATACTGAAGAAATAATTTTAATGACAATTACCATAGTTGGAGTAGTGGGTGCCATTTGGTTTGCTCGCTATATATATCTTCAAAAACCAAGTATTGCGAATAATACAGCTAAGAAATTTAAAGGCATATATAATTTATTGCTTAACAAATATTTTGTTGATGAAGCATATGATGCTGTAGTTGTTAATCCAATTAAAAAAACTTCCGAATCATTTTTATGGAAAATCGCGGATAATAAAATTATCGATGGAACCGTTAACGGTGTCGCTTCAATCATCGGAGTTGTTTCTTCCAATATTAGAAAAATTCAAACCGGCGTTGCACAGTCTTATGCAGTGATGATGATGCTGGGAATTGTAATTGCTTTATTCTGGATAATACTAAGTATATAAAATATGGAAAATAGTTATTTAGTTTCTATCTTATTACTAGCACCTTTAGTTGGAGGTTTTTTCCTTTTATTTATTGATAAAGAAAAAACTTCCCTGATAAAATATTTCGGTTTGGCGGTTACGTTAATTGCATTTGTTATTTCATTAATTCTTTATTTTAAATTTGATTCTTCAAATCCAAATTTTCAATTTAATGATAAAATACAATGGATAGATAACTTAAATATCAGTTATCATGTTGGTATAGATGGCTTATCTTTGTTACTGGTTTTATTAACTACTTTTATTACTCCATTAACTTTAATT
The DNA here is from genome assembly GCA_963731745.1 of uncultured Ignavibacteriales bacterium. GTDB lineage: Bacteria > Bacteroidota > Ignavibacteria > Ignavibacteriales > Ignavibacteriaceae > CAVSWT01. Next base: position 58,195 of record CAVSWT010000016.1, on the reverse strand, counting down.
TCAAGCTGGTCAAGCATTCAAAAGAAAGTTAAAGAATTTACATTCTTCATGCTCATCCTTGAAGTTGGAATGCTCGGTGTTTTTGTTTCGGTTGACTTATTTCTCTTCTACATTTTCTGGGAAGCAATGCTAATACCCATGTATTTTATCATTGGAATCTGGGGCGGCGAACAGAGAATCTATGCATCAGTAAAGTTTTTCCTTTATACAATGTTTGGAAGCCTGTTAATGCTCGTTGCAATTATCTGGCTGGCTGTTTATGCTTCATCTTCTTTAGGACATTTTTCTACAGACTTAGTAGAACTTTATTCTGTCGGCCCAACTATCCAGCATTCAATTCAAAAATATATGTTCCTTGCTTTTGCCTTCAGCTTTGCAATTAAAGTTCCATTGTTTCCGCTGCATACCTGGCTTCCCGATGCTCACGTTCAAGCGCCAACTGCCGGCAGTATTATTCTTGCCGCTGTTTTACTTAAGATGGGAACTTATGGATTATTAAGATTTTGTTTGCCGTTGTTTCCACAAGCTGCTATAACTTTTGCGCCATACATTTCAGTACTTGCTATTATTGGAATCATTTACGGTGCATTGGTGGCTATGGTTCAAAAGGATATGAAAAAGCTTGTTGCGTATTCTTCTGTGGCTCACTTAGGTTTTGTAGTGCTTGGAATTTTCGCAATGAATCAAATTGCAATTCAAGGTGCAATAATTCAAATGGTTAATCACGGACTTTCAACCGGCGCTTTATTCTTTTTAGTTGGAGTTATTTATGAAAGAACCCATACCAGAGAGATTTCATATTATGGCGGCATTGCTAAGATTGTCCCGGTTTATGCCACTGCTTTATTAATAGCTTCGCTTTCATCTGTTGGCCTGCCAGGCTTAAATGGATTTGTTGGTGAATTTTTAATTTTATTAGGCTCATTCAAATCAACTGTTTTAAATAGTTGGTGGTTCACCATCTTTGCTGCATCAGGAGTAATCTTTGCAGCAGTTTACTTATTATGGATGTATCAAAGAGTTATCTTTGGTGAAATTAAAAACGAAAAAGTGCGAACATTAACGGATATGAACAAACGTGAATTATTAGTTTTTGTTTCTTTACTAATATTTATTGTATGGATTGGAATTTATCCATCAACATTTTTGAAAGTCTCTGAAAGATCTACACAAAAAACTATTGAGCAAATATTTGCACCACAAAAAGTAAGTTTATTGGGACATTAGTGATTGAAACAAAGTTTAAAATATTTTTTCTGTTCTTATTTATATTTTGTGTTTTTGTAAGCAGTGAAGTGTCTCTTGCATCTTCTCAATCTTTGAGTGTTGAAAGCGATTCGTTAAGTGTTCAAAAAGTTGAAGAAGCTGCAGAGTTTGAGCACAATCTGCCTAATCCAATAATGGTAATACCATTTGCACTCTTGCTTTTGATGATTGCAACCGGGCCGTTATTTTACAAGCATTTTTGGGAACATCATTATCCTAAAATTGCAATTGCCTTAGGTAGTATTTCTGTTGTTTATTATTTGGTGTTTCTGCAAAATTCGCATGTACTTCTTCATACTTTAGCTGAGTATCTTGCGTTCATTGCATTGTTAAGTTCTTTATTTGTTGCTTCTGGCGGGATTCTTATAAAAGTTGATAAGAAATCCACACCAATTGCAAATGTTCTTTTTTTATTGTTTGGAGCAGTGATTTCAAATATCATTGGAACAACCGGTGCTTCTATGCTGCTGATTCGTCCTTACATCAAAATGAATAGAAATAGAATTTCACCTTATCATATTATTTTTTTCATTTTTATCGTAAGCAATATTGGCGGAGCTTTAACACCTATTGGCGATCCGCCGTTGTTTTTAGGGTTCTTAAGAGGTGTTCCGTTTTTCTGGGTGGCTGCAAATGTTTGGTATATCTGGATTCCAACGTTGCTATTAATTTTGCTGGTCTTTTTTGTAATTGATACTATAAATAAAAAAGATTCTAATCCGGATGTTCAATATTCAGGTAAGTTTGAATTCAAAGGCGGCAAGAACTTAATTTATCTTTTGATAATTATTATTTCTGTTTTTATCGATCCGGCAGTTATTTCATGGGTGCCAAGCTTGTATCCGCTGCCGTTCGGCATAAGAGAAATTATAATGTTCAGCGTTGTTTATTTATCTTATAAAACTGCCGATACCGAAATTCTTAAAGCAAATGAATTTGATTTTGAGCCTATTAAAGAAGTTGCCTATTTGTTCATTGGAATTTTTGCAACTATGATTCCAGCATTACAATTGATTGCTCATGAAGCAAATGTAATGGGTGATAAATTAAATGCCGGAGTATTTTTCTGGGCAACAGGATTTTTATCAGGTGTGCTTGATAATGCTCCAACTTACTTAAATTTTTTAAGTGCAGCCATGGGTAAATATACTCTTGATGTCGGATTAAAGGAACATGTACAAGAATTTGTTCTTCATGATGAAATTTATTTGCAGGCTATTTCGGTAGCTGCAGTGTTCTTCGGTGCAATTACTTATATAGGCAATGGGCCGAACTTTATGGTGAAATCAATTTGTGAAAGAGCAGGTATTCCAATGCCGAGTTTCTTCACTTATATATTTAAATATTCTTTGATAATATTGGTTCCTATTTTTGCTTTGGTTTGGATAGTCTTTTTTTTCGGGAAAGGTTAATTAATGAAATCTATTGAAGAAATAATTAAAGATAAACAAAACGGACTTCATTACGGCAACAGAGTTATCTTACCGGTCAAATGTCATTTTTTAAAAGTCATTTTTAATGACGACATTATTATGGATTTTTCTCCAAACTCCAAAGGAATTTTTATCAGGGAAGAAGAAGAATTTACGGATGTTTATTTTAATGACTATAAAAATTTGAAAGAAGAGCTTTCAAAATATGAAAATATAAAAATGGTTGTGGTAGAAAAAGGAAAAGATATTTTCGACCAAAAAAATCATTTGAAGCTCGCTCTTTATCTTGAAGATAAACATATTGTTAAAATAGAAAAAACTGATGCAGACATTTTATTTATAGAGTAATTATGCTGAATAATATTCAAGAATTTTATAACATTTTACCTTTTATAATTCTCGGAGCCGGAATATTAATTTCGCTTTTGATTGAAATGTATTCTAAGAAAAGCGAAAAAATTCTCCCCTGGTTTTCAATTATTATTTTTCTTGCTGCCGGGTTTCATGCTCTTTATCATGTAAATATGGTTTCTGAAGTATTTCAGAATATGCTTGCTACTGGCGGGAATGCAAACATCTTTTATTTTATTTTTACCTTCGGTGCAGCCTTAGTTTGCTTGCTTTCAATTGATTATATAAAAAAATACGGAACTTATTTTGGTGAGTACTATATTCTAATTCAGTCTTCCGTTTTAGGAATGATGTTTATGGCAGGCGCTAAAGATTTATTTATGATCTTTCTCGGATTAGAATTAATGTCCATCTGCTTCTATGCGTTAGCCGGATTGAATAGAAAAAAATTAAATGCCAACGAAGCTTCGTTAAAATATTTTTTGCTTGGCGCTTTTGCAACTGGCTTTATTGTTTACGGAATTGCTTTGATATACGGCACTGCACAAACAACAAATATTGACTCTATTGTTTTACAATTCAAAAATCTTTCAAGCAGTATTTTGTTTTTAACCGGCTTGCTTTTATTCCTAATTGGTTTCTCATTTAAAATAGCTGCATTCCCATTTCACATGTGGGTGCCTGATGTTTATGAAGGCGCACCAACAACCATCAGCGGATTATTTTCAACTGGTGGAAAAGCTGCCGCTTTCAGTGCAATCATAGTTACTCTTGGATCTATTTTTATTAATTCAGCTGGAAATATTTTTGAACCATATCTTGCTGTAATTGCTGTGGCTTCTATGTTGTTTGGAAGCATTGTGGCAATTTCTCAAAATAACATTAAAAGAATGCTTGCCTATTCTTCAATCTCGCACGCGGGCTACATGGCAATAGGATTAGCTGCTGGAAATTACGAAGGTCTTGCTGGTATAATTTTTTACTTAGCAGCTTATACTTTTATGAACCTAGGTGCTTTCGGAATTGTGGCATTAATCGAAGGCAAAAACGAAGCAAATCTTGATATTAATTCTTATGCCGGTTTAGGTTCAAGAAATCCAATGCTTGCAGCAATGCTTTCAATTTTTATGTTTTCTCTGGCCGGCATTCCGCCGTTTGCCGGATTCTTCGGGAAATATTATGTCTTCATTGCAGCAATAAAAGCTCACCTAACATGGCTTGCAATTGTTGGTGTTATTTCTAGTGTAATCAGTGTTTATTTCTATCTTCGAATTGTAGTGCTGATGTATTTCAAAGAGACAGAATCAGATTTTAAAATTGAATTTAGTAATACAGGTTTGTTAGCTGTTGTATTATCAGTATTATTTGTGATTATGTTGGGGCTAGCACCTGGGTCATTAATTGATTTAATTTCTTCCTACTTATAACTATTTTTATCCTTAAGTAAATTAATTTATACACGGGAAATTATTTATTGTTGTTTCCTGTTTATTGTTATGCCATTTAGTTAATTAAATTTGAAGTAAAATTTATGATTCCTTTATATTCAACAAAACAAGTAAGAGAAGTGGATGGTTATGCAATTAATCATCTAGCAATGCCCGGCATTATACTGATGGAAAATGCTTCGTTGGAAATTTATTATACTGCCAAAGAAAAAATAATATTAAATCAATTGGGACGGAATCTCGGATTTGTTTGCGGAAAAGGAAACAACGGCGGAGATGGTTTTGCAGCGGCCAGGCATTTTGCAAATGATGGATTTAAAGTTTTTGTTTTACATATTGGAAGTGAAAATGAAATGTCTGACGATTGTAAAACGAATTATAAAATTCTTAAAAACTCTGCCAGAGAGAATAAAAATTTTTCAGTAAAAAAATATTCTTCAAAGAAAGATTTAAATACTTTAAAAAATTGTGATGTTATTTTCGATTCATTACTTGGAACAGGAATTAAAGGCGACTTAAAAGACCCTTATCACTCTATTGTAAAATATTTAAATGAACTTAATGCATACAAAGTTGCAATAGATATTCCAACTGGGCTTGATGCCGATATCGGTTCAACTAATTTGTGCTTTAATGCAGATTTAACAGTCACCCTTGGAGAATTAAAAAAAGGATTATTTTTTCAAGATGGATATTCTTTTGCTGGAGAAATTGTTAAAGGAAATATCGGAGTCGATACTTCATACTTCTACAAATTTAAAGTTGAAGATTATTTAATTGAACCTGAGGATGCAAATTACTCTCTTCCATTAAAATCGAAATCAATACATAAATATTCTGCAGGAAAAGTTTTAACAATTGCTGGCTCAGGAAAATTACCAGGAGCCGCAGTTTTGACTTCCACCGCAGCTTTAAAAGCTGGTGCAGGAGCTTCAATGCTTTGTTTTCCGAATTCTGTTAAAAATCTTGCTCATAAAAATTTGGATGAAGTGGTCATTCAACCTTACGACGATGTTTCCTGTGAGTACTTTTCTAAAAATAATCTTAACGAAATTAAAGAAAGATTAAATCTGGGCAAATGTTTTAGCAATCGGCCCGGGACTTGGAAGGGAAGAGTCAACTCAAGAAGCGATTTTAGAAATAATAAAAAATAAAATTCCTAAAAATATGGTGATCGATGCTGATGCAATTTATACTTTGAGCAAACACAAGTATAAAAATATAGATTTAAGAAATTTTGTTCTGACTCCTCATCATGGAGAGTTTTCAAATCTGATTGGAATTGATATTAAAACATTGCAGAGCGATTTATTAAATTACGGGAAGAAATTTGTTGTGGAAACCAAATCTTATCTGGTTCTTAAAGGTTCACCCACCATTATCTTCACTCCTACTGGAGATGCTTTAATCAATACAACCGGAAACGCAGGGATGGCAAAATTCGGAACCGGAGATGCTCTTACAGGAATAATTGCCGGGTTCATCGCTCAGAATCCTGAAGAAGTTGAAAAGAGTCTAATTGCTGCGGTTTATATCCATAGCCTTTCGGCAGATTTACTATTAAAAGATTTTACCGAATTTGGTTTTACTGCTACAGACATTATCAAAAATATTCCTGCAGCAATTAATTTTATAAGGAAATCTATTGCTTAAGTTCATTGAAAAAAATAAAGTAAAAGCCTTATATATCCCATTTGCGATTTATTGGCTGATCTTATTTACATTAACGACTTTACCAGGTAAGGATCTTGCCAGATGTTGGTATTAGCGATAAAATAAGTCATTTTATAGCTTATTGCGGACTTGCAGTATTCATGAATCTTTTTTTGTTATTCCAGAATAAGCAGAAGTTGTTGAAAGAAAAAGCATGGCTATTCACTTTAATATTCAGTGCAACGTATGCTATGATTGATGAATTTCATCAATTACTGATTCCTGGAAGATCATGTGATATTAAAGATTGGACTGCTGATGTAATCGGAGTATTATTAGGTTTATTATTCATAAAAATTTTGATGATTTTAAGTAATTACAAACCTAAATTTACTGAGTAACAAAAATTTAAATTATTTCTGGAACTTATTTAATTTAAGGCAAGTACAATTTTCTGTTATTGAAATCATATTGACAAAAGAATCATCATTTAGTAATTTACCATTCAAAATTTTGTATTTAGGAGGTGCTTTCAAATGCCGATGATAAAAAATCCCAAGGCAGATTTAAGGGCTATGTACAAAAAAGTATTTGAGATTAGTTTAATAATTTCTCTCGTATTTTTAATTGTTGCCTTTAAATTTTTTCCAAATGTTTCCACAACTGCTATCCAAACTGAAGGTCCTCAGGAACTTTTTAAAGTTGAAGATATTCAGCAGACGAAGCAGGAAAATAAGCCACCTCCGCCTCCAAAACCGCCAATTCCAATTGAAGCTCCCTCTGAAGATGTTCTTGAAGATATTGAAATTGGAAGCACTGAGCTTGATGTTAATGAAGAAGTAGCTGCTCCGCCTCCGCCTCCGGAAGAAAAGAAAGTTGAAGAAGAGCCTACTTATTTTGTAGCTGTTGAAGAGATGCCTGAACCTATTGGAGGCATTGCTGCAATTCAAAGTAAAATTATATATCCTGAGATAGCAAAAAGAGCTGGTGTTGAAGGAAAAGTTTATGTTAAAGCTTATGTAGATGAACAAGGAAATGTGACAAAAACTGAAGTAGTAAAAGGTTTGGGTGCAGGTTTAGATGAAGCTGCTGTGAATGCGGTTAAACAAACTAAATTCAAACCCGGTAAACAACGTGGAAAAGCTGTAAAAGTCCAGGTAATGATACCAATTCAGTTTAAACTGCAATAAAATCCTATATTAATTTTTTATGCCGTTTTGATTAATGCTAATTAAGACGGCTTTTTTATTTTAAAATTTATCCTGCCTCAATGTGATGTCTTCCCGTTTTTAGTGCTTCTGAAAACACAAAGTAAATCGTAAAAATATAAAATCGAGCTATTTCTTAATATTAGTATATAATTTTCATTCTTTAGAATTATATGACCAAACAATTTTATTTATAAATATAAAAGTAGATTTTAATATTGTTTTAGCTCAATATATAATAAAGTTATATGTTCAAAATGGCACGAATTATGGCTATATAATAAGCTAAGTGGAAATTTAGCAAAAATTTAGTGGGTTTAATCTTAAATTATCGGATTTAATTTTAGTGCAAATAAAAATGACACCCCCAAAATCCTATCTTTTTATTCTTTTATTAAACAAAGCAAATCAAAATATAATACCATAATTTTACTTTATCGGGAAGAAGAAAATGAATAACAATATTGAAGAAGCACTTGAGTATCATAGTCAAGGAAGAAAAGGCAAAATTGAAGTTACAGCAACAAAACCTTGTTTAACGTCCAGAGATCTTTCTTTGGCATACACACCTGGAGTTGCAGAACCATGCCGTGCAATACATAAAAATAAAGAGGATGTTTATCAGTATACGGCAAAAGGAAATCTTGTTGCAGTTGTTTCAAATGGAACTGCTGTACTTGGTTTAGGCGATATCGGCCCGGAAGCAGGAAAGCCGGTGATGGAAGGTAAAGGTGTACTATTTAAAAGATTTGCTGATATAGATGTTTTTGATTTAGAATTAAATTCTAAGGATCCTAAAGAAATTATTCGTGCAGTTGAACTTTTGGAACCTACTTTCGGAGGGATAAATCTTGAAGATATAAAAGCACCCGAGTGCTTTGAAATAGAAGAAACTTTAAAGAAAACCATGAACATTCCTGTATTCCACGATGATCAGCACGGAACTGCTATTATTTCTTGCGCCGCTTTAATAAATGCGGTTGAGCTTGTAGGTAAAAAAATGGATGAAATAAAAATAGTAGTAAGCGGTGCAGGTGCTGCAGCTATATCATGCTGCAAACTTTATATGCGTGCTGGGGTGAAAAAAGAGAATATAACGATGTATGATTCCAAAGGTTGTTTAAATAAAAAGAGAACGGACCTGAATAAATATAAATTGGAATTCGCTAATGATAGCAATTGTTCAAATCTTGTTGATGGGATGAAAGGTGCAGATGTTTTTATTGGACTTTCAGTTGGCGGCATGGTAACAAAAGAAATGGTAAAAAGTATGGCTGCTGATCCCATTGTTTTTGCCATGGCAAATCCTGATCCTGAAATTATGTATGATGAAGCTGTTTCAGTTAGAAAAGATATAATTATGGCCACGGGTAGAAGCGATTTCCCAAACCAGGTTAATAATGTATTGGGCTTTCCATTTATTTTCCGCGGTGCTTTAGATGTTCGTGCTACAGCTATAAATGAAGAAATGAAAATGGCAGCAGTGAAAGCATTGGCTTCACTTGCAAAACAAAAAGTTCCGGAGATGGTTTTGAATGCATATGGTGGTGAGAATTTTTCTTTCGGTAGGGAATATATAATTCCAAAACCATTTGATCCTAGAGTTTTATGGTATGTGGCTCCGGCAGTAGCTAAAGCTGCTATTGAGACTGGAGTAGCAAAGTATATAATAACGGATTGGGAAAAATATAAAGATGAATTAAAGGAAAGATTGGGGCTTTCAAAAGAAGTTATCAGAGTGATGATACAAAAAGCTAAGAAGAACCCTAAAAAAGTTGTTTATCCTGAAGGTGAAGAGGAAAAAATTATAAGGGCTGCTCATGTTGCATTTAGAGAAGGGATTGCAAAACCTGTTTTGCTGGGCAATCAACAAAAAGTAAAATCCATAATAAAAAATCTTGGATATGATGAAAATGAATTTGAAGTTGTTGACCCTGAAACCAGCGATAAAACTTCAAAGTTAGCTAAAGAATTTTATAGTAAACGACAACGTAAAGGCGCTACTTTAAATGAAGCAAACAATCTTTTAAATCTACCAGTTTATTTTGGATCTATGCTGCTTCAATTGGGAGAAGTTGATGCATTGATTAGTGGTTTAACCACGCATTATCCTCAAACTATTAAACCGGCTCTTCAATGTGTTGGAGTAAAGGATGGTCTTAAGGTTGTATCCGGTCTTTATATCGTAGTGACAAAAAAAGAAGTGTATTTTTTCGCAGATGCTACTGTAAATGTTAACCCAAATTCAGATGTGTTGGCTGAGATTGCAATTTCAGCTGCGGATACGGTTAAAGCGTTCGATATAATTCCAAGATTGGCTATGTTATCCTTCAGTAATTTCGGGAGCTCGGTTTACCCGGAATCAACTAAAGTTAAGGAAGCTGTAAGGCTGGTTAAAAAACTTCGTCCTGACATTAATATAGATGGAGAAATGCAGGCAGATACAGCGGTTGTTCCAGGCATCATCGAAAAAGATTTTCCTTTCAGTGAATTAAAGGGCGGCGCAAATGTTCTAATTTTTCCTGACCTTAATTCAGGTAATATTGCTTATAAATTGATGGCAAGGATTGGTCAGGCAACCGTGATAGGCCCAGTCCTGATGGGTATGAAAAAGTCTATACATGTGCTTCAAAGAGATGCAACAGTTGATGATATCGTTAATATGACTGCCATTGCGGCAGTGGATGCTGAGAATTTGAAGCAGTTAAAATAACTCGCAAAATTAATGGTATAATTGTTATTGATTTTCATTTGAGTTTATTTCAAAGAATGAAATCAGTTAAATATTTATCAATGCTTGTGTTAATTCATATTCCCAGGGGAAAATGACTTTCTTCTTGAAGAGATTACTTTTAATACTATTATTATCATGTGGAATAAATACTTATTCTCAGAGTATAGTAATAAATGAATTGATGTCTTCTAATCTGCAGAGCATTAAAGACGAAGATGGTGATAACTCCGACTGGATGGAGTTGTATAATTTTTCTAATTCTGCTATTAATCTATTAAACTTTTCACTTTCCGATGATATTTCTAAACTTACTAAATGGGTTTTTCCAAAAGTTAATTTAGAACCCCACCAACATCTGTTAATATTTGCTTCAGATAAAGATAGAAACAAAGCTATCATTGACTGGAATACAATAATAGCAGAAGGCAACATTTGGAAATATGAATTAGGAAATTCAGAACCGCCTTCAAATTGGAACTCTATCCAGTATAATGATAACGATTGGCAGTCAGGGCCAACAGGAATTGGTTACTCTGATGGCGACGATTCGACGATAGTCGCATCTACAATATCGCTTTACGCAAGGAAAAGTTTTACCATAAATAATCTAGATGAAATTGAAGCTGCTGTTTTGCATATTGATTATGATGATGCTTTCGTTGCATATTTAAATGGAACTGAGATAGCGAGAAATAATATTGGGATAGCAGGAATTCCGCCGGCATATAATCAAACTGCTAATACTGCAAGGGAAGCGTTGATGTATCAGGGAGGAAAACCGGAAGCATATAATATTCAAGGCATCGATTCACTTTTAGTTGAGGGGGAAAATGTTTTAGCCGTTCAAATTCATAATACTGCAAACTCTTCTGATCTTTCCTTTATTCCTTTTTTCACTTTGGCTTATAATTCCAAACAAGTACAAAGTGTTGTTCCGCAAATTTTAGAGTTACCCAAAATTAACCTTCATACAAATTTTAAAATAAGTTCTTCAGGAGAGACTATAATTTTATCGGATGCAAAAGGGAATATTATCGATTCAATTTTTTCAGGTGATATTCCAACCGATCTTTCACGGGGAAGATTTCCGGATGGAAGTAATAACTGGGTCTTATTTACAAAACCGACTCCCGGATTCATAAATAATACCGCTATAGTGTTAGGTTCAACCGATCCGCCGATCTTTTCTGTTAAAGGTGGATTTTATTCCCAGAATCAAAGTATCTCTTTAAGTTCAATATCCGAAGATGCACAAATTTATTATACAACCGATGGTTCAGTTCCAAACCAATCATCAATATTATACACCAAACCGATTTCAGTAAATTCAACCAAAGTAATTAGAACTGTTGCAATCGAAAACATGTATGCTCCAAGTGAAGTTGTAACCCAATCTTATTTTATAAATCTTTCAACTGCAATGCCGGTTATATCGCTATCAACTGACCCTGCAAATTTTTTTGATCCCGATACAGGCATATACGCGCTGGGCAAAAATGCTTCATCTGATTATCCATATCTCGGTGCAAACTTTTGGCAAGACTGGGAAAAACCGATTCATGTTGAATTCTATGATACTAACCGAACGTTAGGATTTGATCTGGACGCAGGAGTGAGAATTTACGGATCATATTCACGAGGACAAGATCAAAAGTCCTTGGCAATTTTTGCACGTAAAGAATACGGACTTAAGGAAATTAACTATCCCATTTTTCCGGGTTTAACTGTTAAAAAGTTTAAATCATTTGTTCTTAGGAATGGTGGTAATGATTGGGAATATTCCTTGATGAGAGACGGATTGATGCAAAACCTTTTGCAGGATGTCGATATAGAAAAACAAGCATTTCGGTCTTCACTCGTTTTTCTAAATGGAGAATTCTGGGGGATTTATAATATTCGCGAAAAGGTGAATGAAGATTTTATTTCAAGTCATACGGGGTATGACAAAGACAGTATAGACATATTGGAAATGAGTGGTGATGTTGTTGAAGGAGACAACCTAAATTATATGTCAATGCTGAATTATATTTACGGCCATGATTTAAGTACTGATCCGAATTACAACCATATTAAAAACTTGATGGATATTGATGAGTACATCAACTATATGGCTGCAGAAATCTATTTTGACAATACAGATTGGCCCGGCAACAATGTGAAATTTTGGAGCCCAAAAAAATTGGATGGAAAATGGCGGTGGATATTATTTGATACTGATTTTGGTTTTGGTTTATATGATGATAATGGATACAAACATAATACTATTGATTTTGCTACAGTAGAAAATGGACCCGACTGGCCGAATCCGGATTGGTCAACTTTTCTTTTTAGAAATTTATTAAAGAATATTGAATTTAAAAATAAATTTCTTATGCGAATGGCTGATTTTATGAACATCCATTTTAATGCTACCAGAGTGAATATGGTAATTGACAGTATTAAAAATATCATTGGGCCCGAACTATCTAAACAAAATCAACGATGGGGTAATAGGTGGTCAAACTATTTGTATGAAGTTCGGCGCTTAAAAAATTTTTCCGAAAATCGGATTGCATACATGCGGTTGTATTTGATGAAGTATTTTAATGTAGATGAAATGCATACAATTTCACTTAATGTATCTTCAGGCCAAGCCGGGTCAATCCAAGTGAACCAAAATAAAATATCTGCGTATCCCTTCACCGGATTTTACTTTAACCAAATCCCTATTCAATTAACTGCCGTGCCAAAAAAGGGATTTAGGTTTAGCAGATGGGAAGGAGTAAATTCAAATACCAATTCTATAGAATTAACACCCGCACAAAATGAAGCTATCACAGCTATATTTGAACCAAAAATGGATTACTCAGATTCAATAGTTATTAATGAAATTAATTATAATTCATCTCCAATTTTTAATTCAGATGACTGGGTAGAACTTTATAATAGAACTGATTCGGCAATTAACATTTCAAATTGGATTTTTAAAGATGACGATGACGCTCACGCTTTCATAATTCCGGAAAAAACAATTCTTAATTCTGCTTCTTACATAGTATTTTGTAATGATTCAATGCTGTTCAGCTCTTCTTTTCCCGAAGTAAAAAATTATTTAGGTAATCTTGGATTTGGATTCAGCGGAAGCGGGGAATTATTAAGGTTATTTGATGAACAATTGAATCTGATCGACTCGGTTCATTATGAAGATTCTACCCCTTGGCCTAATGAAGCAGACGGAAACGGTGCGTCACTTGAATTATTAAATCCTAATTTGAATAATGATTTGGCAGAAAGTTGGGCTCCATCGACTAATCATGGTACGCCTGGTGAAAAGAATTCAATTACTACAAGTGAAAAAGAGAAATTACAATATAACCAACCGTTAAAATTCGAGCTTCAGCAAAATTATCCGAATCCATTTAATCCGGTTACAACCATTTGCTATTCAATACCATTTTCTGAAACTGGAAATTTTCAGCATGTTCAATTAAAAATTTATGATCTGCTGGGTAATGAAGTAGTTAGGCTCGTCGATAAAGAACAATCAGCCGGATACTATTCTATTGAATTTAAAGCAGCTGATTTAGCAAGTGGAATTTATTTTTACCGTTTGTCTGCGGGCAATTTTAATTCTGTAAGGAAATTAATTTTGTTAAAGTAAAAATTAATTAAATTTTATTTTTTAGTTAGCTTTAATCCTCTATACAATTTAATCGATTCAAATTTAGGAAATGTCAACTCCTTTTCAACTTTAAAATATTTCATTAAAGTAGGAATAAGTTTTTTCCTTTTCCCATTGTAATCAGATTCAGCGCTTCTTCCCGTTAATAATTTTAATCCTGCATCTGCAATGGCAGATATTGTAGGAGTTACAACTATGAATTTTCCATCCTCTGTTAATACTCTAGATATCTCCGAACAAGCTAATTCAATATTATCAATAAATTCCATAGAACTGATTGCAATACAAACGTCAAAATAATTATTACTCATTGGAATATCAGCAGCATCGCAATTAATTAAATTACAGTCAATTCCATATCTAGATAATCTTTTCATGATTTCATGATTTTTATTATGAATATCAATTCCATATAAATTTTTCGCATATTTTCTTAGTTGAGGGAAAAATATTCCGCTTCCGTATCCCACTTCAAGAAGATTATTAGCTTTTGTATTGCCAAGCAAATTTAAAAGCAGTTTGTATCTTTGATTACTGATTAACCCGGGAATGTATTGATAGCTCCATGTAGCTTGATCAATTTCACTGGTTTTTACTAACGCATCCAGAGGCAATAATTCGATTTCCCCGACTTGGGTAAAAGCATTCATTTGATCTCCATCATAATTTATAAATGAATCTTAACGCTGCATATTTATATTTTGCAAATTCTCAACATATAGTCCTACATTTGCAGGAAATAATAATGAAGAATTTTACCTTAAGAATAAGAATTTTTAAACTAATTAGCAGTGATCAATCGCATTGCATTTTAGTAATTATATAAGAACAAAAACAACTTCAAAATATTATATTGAATAGATTATTTTTTTATTTTGAATTAGATTCTTCACCAAAACCTTGTCCATCTACTTTGAATAAGTCTCAATATAATCTCTACCGTAGCTAATTTTCCAATCCACTGATACTGTTTTTCTATTTTTAATTTATTCAAAAACTGGTAGCTGATATAATTTCTAACCAATGCATCATTTGAAAATATTAGATGATTGGTTTGTCCTTTTAAATTATTATTTATCCAGAAAGGCCAATTTTCAAGATGAGTGATTTTTTTTGAAGATATAACTTTATTTACTCTATTATGTATTCTTCTGTAGAAGGTGTACATTTGATATGTCGCTTCGTTTTTCAGGATTATATTAGGTTTAATCAATTTAAATGGTACTTTTGCAAATTTAGGCGAAAGTTTATTCATAACATAAGCTTGTAACATCATACTGTTTTTGCTGCCAAATTTAGGACTGGTAAATTGAGAATATGTTAATTTCGTTTGTTTAATTGAATAAGCAATTTTTGTGATTTCATTATCCCAGGCCGGAACTCGCTGAGTTAAAAAATTATTTGCCAGTTTCCATTCACCTCCAAAATAACCAGGACCAGTTAGATATACTTCATAATTTAAATGATATGTTGTTGAAAAAAATTCTCCATATTTATTTTTGAATTCAGTTAATTTATTTTGAATTTCATCCCTAAAATCATAGCGGTTTAGGCCAAATATCTCTCCCCATTGATTATCAAATTCGATTTCACCAAATTTGAATAAATTGTGGAGTTCGTCAGATATAACACCTGGATAGCCCCCATGTCCTCTAAATAGTCCGTCTAATAAAATTCCACTTAAAGCTAAATCATAATTAATGGAAAGTTTCTTATAAACATTTAGGAGTGTTGATCTTAATATGCCCTGCAATCCTGAAGATAGATAAACCGTCTCATAAATATCATCAGACAAATTTTTAAGAAAATCATCATCAAAATTTATTTCTTGATGATTTATATGTAACGCCTTCGCAGTTGCTTTAGCCCCCATAATATCATAACATCCGGGCCCTCCGTAAGTGTACGCAGTTACTTTTGAGTGGTCGGGTGCTAAAGATAAAACCGTTCTGCCGTCCCAGCCATTTGTTAATGCACAAGCAATTTGAGATGACTCTGGATAATATTTTGGTAACTGCTTTGCAAATATTTCACTTGCATATTCCAATCCTTCATCACCGTCAAGTAAAGGACTTCTAACTTCAAAATTAGAAGCATATTCGAAAATCTCATAAGTATTTTTTTTGATATCATAATTTAAAATTGATGCTGGAGGCAGCTTAAATACATTTTTTAGAAAAGTAGTCTCACCTACCGGAAAGTTAAAAAACAAGTAATCGTAGAGCCATTTTTCATTGAATACCGGTTCATCCAAGAGTTTTACAAATAAAGATAATTCTGTTGAGAAAATTATTTCTTCGTTATTAATAATGTAGTAAACAGGATGTTGAGATCTTCTATCGCTAATTAGGTAATATTGTTGTATAGATTTATCATAAATGAAAATTGAGAAAACCCCATTTAATTCTTCCAGTTTTTTCCAATCACTTTTTTCTGCGAATTGGATGATCGATAAAAAAGGAACAGAATCATAATCAATCAAATCACCTGCAAATAAAATTACCCATCTTTCATTTTTGAATATTCTTTCTCCTTTCAAAGGAGTCGAAGGTAATTTTGCAGTACAAAAAATAGTTGAATCAATTTTAATAAGATTCACTTGGTAATTACCTGCCAAATTAATTCCTTCTTTAATCTTAGAGTCAGAAGGTGATTTTTCAGTTAAACTATGATATAAAAGAAAATTTGACATATTTATTCCTAAGCTTTTAGCGCATTTTCATAAACTATTTTATAACCTAATTTTTGCGCTTCCTTTTTTGAATATAAAGGTTGACGATTCTCTATCGGAATTTTCATCGCAAGTCGTGTGCCGGGTAAATATGCTAATTGTTTTCTAATATCTCCAACAAATTTTGGAAATGCAACTTTAAATTTATTGTCTTTAAACTTTAACCCGATTTTTAATTTTTGTCCTGACTTAATAAATAACTTTTTGCCATCTATGGTTTCAATATATGGTTCTCCGGATTCTATAGATTGGCCGTCTTGGGACACTAGAATTTTTCTTCCCTTTAGAGAAATTTCAGATTGAAGTTCCCCGGTAAATAAATTTTGTAAAGATGATTTAACTGATTTACCGTTCACTGTTGTAATCATATCAATATTGTCAGACGGGAATGCAGCATTCCCAAACTTATCAACCATTGAAGCACTAATAACAAATTTGTTTGGGTTGAGCCAATTAAAAGTTGGTTTAGTTTCCTTTCCGTTCGGTTTAATTCCTAAAGCAAAATTGGCATGTAATACTTTAGTAAAAGCTTGAGGCTTTTCCTGGCAGCATGGATCATCATAGTTGACTCCATTTTTGTAATAAGTGCCTTGCACAAAAACACCGACGCGGTATACTCCCGGAAACTTATTCTCTTTAATATGTGCTTCCCATTTTCCATTCTTCTTCACTTTAAATCTAATTTCTTCATCTCTTATTGGAAAAGCATTTGGATGAAGTCTTTCATATTCAGCTAAATATAAGAGTATATTAAATGGTTCTTCAGTATTATCTCTGTTGATAAATTTCTCTCGAACTCCTAATGGGAAGCTTTCTAAATCGGCTAATATATTTCCCAGCGAATAATTTGGTGCAACTAATCTTGCAGCAACATGATTTAATTCTAATCTGCCGCCTGAACCGTTTGATAAATTAATAGATAAAAATATATCTTCACCCGCGAAATATTCTTTAATTTTAGATTCCAGAATTACTTTTTGTGAAGTCCGGTTATAAATATTAATTGCAACTGCGCAAGGCGGTTCTTTTGATAATGTAGTAATGCCCGGCAATGATGTGGACAACTGATGTGCGGGTCTGCCTGCAATTGCACGAACAGGAATTCTTTCTGTCGGTTTTTTATTATACCTGGTATATAAAGGCCCGCGGATAGGGGGTGTTCCTGTCGCCAAAACTAAAGTTGATATGTTCGGCATTATCATCATTGGATCGTTCATATCGGCTTTGTACATTGCCATTAATGCCCAGCGTCCCACCCATATATTCGAATCCGCTCCGTTTCTATTCAAAAAAATTGTGCAGCGGCCTTTCTTTTGTTTCATAGTTACTAAGAATGGGGATAATGTTTCTGTGCTTTCATCATGATTATGCATATCCATTCCACCCATCATAGTATCTGCACAATGCCTTCCGCTTGGAGCCATCAAACAGAAATCCCAATTTTTATCTGAGAAATCAAATCCCTGTGCGGTAATCATAAATGATTGATCAGCATCTGTTACGTCAAACCATTGATGAACATGTTCTCCCGGGTATAAATCATAAACCGGATCCACGGAAGGTGTATATCCGATTGATGCAGCTATTGAATCTGTATAAAATTTGTCAATTGCTCCTGCATTTTCACCGTGATGGACAAGCGCTACTCCTGTTGGAGCTGATTTTCCTTTTGAAGTCATGGTAGAAATTGTTGAATAATCAACGCCGTCCCAGCCGCCTCCAATGCCGAATCCCATTCCGAAGATTAATGTGTTGGGAAATGCATGAGTGCTTAAAGTACTTAATAATGGTGATGAAGTTTCCTTACCATCAGTAAGTATGGATAAGTATCTTTGTTCTCCCGCGGGCAGATTGGAGAATGGCGCACGAACTAAATTAGTATCTGTGTCTGTTAAAGCTCCGGCTAATGGTGTTCCGCCTCCCGGTGTTTGAGTGGCTATGTTTGAATCGAAACTAGCTTGGGTTATTGCTCCGCTCGCTTTAACAATTCCATAATGTGTTCCCGGGAATATTTGTGTAAATGTATTTGCCCCAAGATTTCTAAAAGTTTCCACACCCGCAATAACATATGCCTCGGCAGCAGCGTATGCAGTTTCACAATCATGTAGTAATGCTGAGACTCCGCTTTTAGCTGCATCCCATTTAGAAATGTTTGGTGCTATTCCTGTCATTGGATCAGGTGTCATGCCTGTCATGCTGCCTGTTTGATCAAGAGCAATACCAACTATCGCCTCGGTATCATAAGCATATCCCAATGCTCTATGGTTCAATACATCTGCTGGATGCTGGATAGGTTCGGATGAAAAATCCGGTAAAACTATATTTGTCTGAGCATTGTTTGATGAGTATCCAGCCAATCCTCCAACCCATGGCCACATTGGATCATTTAGATTATGCCCTGGAGGCCTTCCGGCTGCGGGATAAAAAGCATTGCCTTCATGCCCGTCAATCTGCCACATTGCCCAAAGCCGGTCTATATTGCAATGATGTAAAAAAAAGATTAAGTCATTAGGTGAAGAGGAAGGTGCACTCATATTTCCGCCTACCCAATTGTGCATGCCGTTATGCATTCCATGCTGGGTTCCGCCTAATCCGCCTTCTAAAAAAGTACGAAATAATCCTGAGCCTTCATAATTTGTTTTAGCCAAACATGTCAGTACATCTGCTTGAACCTCTAAATTTGTAAATGCTTGTAAATTTCTCTGTACGGTATTACCAAGTCCTTGTTGAAGTTGAGATTTAACACGCCATCCTGCTAATCCGGCTGGCCACCAGGCTGGTAAAGGAGTTGGATTTGTTCCGGATCCTGGAGCATCAAAGGCAAAATAACCGGAACGAATTGTGCCGCCGCCGGCGCCGCCAGGGCCTCCATTGGGACCCATAAAATTATCCTGAAAAATTATGTTTTGAGTTGAAGTATGGTCAGTCCAATCCCAATAGGGAAGATTTACATTTGGGTTAACGGCCTGAAGCGCCTGCTCTAATCTTAAAATAAAATATCTGTGCCAGGGCCCAAATGCAGAATTCTGATGGCCCATATTTGAAGGTGACCCAAATCCCGGAACATTCATAGATTGACAATATAAATGTATGGCCACAAATTGATCAAAAATACTAATCTGCTGGTTCGCAGGATCTCCAGGATTTGCAATAGTATTTTTTATTGTAAGAACTGCTTCAAGAAAATCATCTCTTTCAGCCGCTGTTAGATATGCTGCATTTTTTCTGACACCCATTTGTACCTCCTCGTTTAGCCATTTATTATCCGGTATAGTTAATCAAACATTAGTATCGATAAAATTATTCCTTAGCAGTAGAAATTATCGAACTAACTTTTATTCTTTATAAAAATATGATGGTCATATTTCTAAACTAGAATTTTTCATTTCGGAAAATTGTGTACAATAAAAAATCGAAAGTCGATACGGCGGTAGTGAAGGTAAACGATGCTTTAAGGCTTCAAATGGTTTGCCAAAATTTATTGTATGTTTTATTTAGATAAACACAATTTTTGAGCAGAATTTAATTTTGTCAGGAGGAATTATTAAAATTTCTTAATTTAAGAAATAAAAAATTTTAATTGTGCGGTATTCTCAAATTCATATTATTCAATTTGGATTGATATGAATTATTCACATTCCATAAAAATAATTATCATTCTTTTATTCAAGTTAATAATCTTTAGTTCCCGCATTTAGCTATGATTGATTCTCTCAGTTAAATTTTATAATATCGTTAGTAGTAGTTTGAACTTTTGCTAACCAAAATATTTTAAAAATAAAATTATTCGAACATTTCTGTTTGAGTGTGTAATGTATTTTAAATTTATATCCTTCGCATGAAGATTAATGTTTTTATTAATTGTTGAGCCGATTGAATGATTAAAACTAAGAATGAAATTAATTTAGAATTAGAAAAAAGCCTTAAAGAATTATCGGATTATAAATTTGCATTGGATCAATCCAGCATTGTTGCTATCACCGATCAAAAGGGAATTATAAATTATGTGAATGAGAACTTCTGTAAAATATCTAAATATTCTAAAGAAGAACTGCTTGGTAAAGATCACCGCATTATAAATTCAGGTTATCATCCCAAAGAATTCATTCGTGATTTATGGGTAACAATTGCTAATGGAAATATTTGGAGAGGAGAATTAAAAAATAAAGCCAAAGATGGAAGCTATTATTGGGTTGATACAACCATTATTCCATTCTTAAATGAAAACCAAAAACCTTATCAGTATATAGCAATAAGGGCAGATATAAGTTCAAGAAAAAAAGTTGAAGAAGAATTAATGCTGTTAAATGAGGAACTTGAACAGCGCGTTAAGCATCGAACCGAAGAGCTGGAATCTTTTTCATATTCTGTTTCGCACGATCTCAGAGCCCCTCTCCGGGCTATAAACGGTTATGCAAAAATGTTCGAAGAAGATTATAATAAAATTTTAGACAATGAAGCAAAAAGGTTATTAGGTGTTATTCAGGATAATGCTAAAAAAATGGGAACATTGATTGATGAACTTCTCGCATTTTCTCGAATAGGGCGCAAAGAATTTAATAAAGTTGAAATTGATGTAAAATTATTGATTGAAAAAATTCTAAATGAATATTTTAAATCCGCTTTAGAAAATGTTGAAATAAAAATTAACGTTCTTCACATGGCTAAAGCCGATTACTCGCTGCTTCATCAAGTCTTTCTGAATTTAATTTCAAACGCTGTCAAGTATACAATGAAAAAAGAAAAACCTTTCATAGAAATAACATCCCAGGAAACCCATGACGAAGTAATCTTTTCAATTAAAGATAACGGCGCCGGGTTTGACATGAAATATTCCGAAAAATTATTCGGTGTATTTCAAAGGCTGCATGCAACGGATGAGTTTGAAGGAACCGGAGTTGGCTTGGCTATTGTTAAAAGAATAATTACACGTCATGAAGGAAAAGTGTGGGCTGAAGGTGAAATAGGTAAAGGTGCAGTTTTTAATTTTAGTCTTCCAAAAACATAATCTTCAAAATTTAAGAGGATAACATGAACGATTCAGAAGTTGAAATATTGTTGATTGAAGATAATCCTAACGATGCTGAATTAGCAATAAGAGCATTGATGAAAAATAAAATTATGAATAAACTAGTTCATCTTAGTGACGGAGAGTTAGCGCTTGAATTTCTGTTTGGTACCGGGAAATATCAGGGCAGAGATATAAGTAAAAAACCAAAAGTTATTTTGCTCGATTTGAAAATGCCGAAAGTAAACGGCATTGAACTTTTAAAAAAAATAAAAGAACACGACAATACAAAAAATATTCCTGTGGTTGTACTTACTTCATCAAAAGAAAATCCCGACATCCAGCAAAGCTATGCATTAGGCGCGAACAGCTATATAGTAAAGCCTGTTGATTTCGATAATTTTGTTAAAGCCGTATCTGATATAGGCTTTTATTGGATGATATTAAATGAACCGCCTGTTCAATAAACAGAGAGAAAGTTATTCTATGAAACATCTAAAAATTTTATATCTTGAAGATACGCCGACTGACGTAGAATTAGTAAAAAGAGAATTAACAAAAAGTAAAATAGATTTTGAAATGCAGGCCGTAAAAAGCAAGGAAGAATATATTAATTCACTGAATGAATTTCTTCCGGATGTGGTATTATCCGATCATTCACTTCCAAATTTAAATTCACTTGAAGCTTTAAAGCTTTCAAAAACAAATAATCATTATACGCCGGTTATCCTCATCACCTCTACCATCCCGGAAGAGTATGCTATTGAAATAATGAAAGCGGGGGCTAGCGATTATATATTAAAAGATAGGCTTCAGCGTCTGCCTTCCGCAATTTTGAATGCTGTAGAAACTAAGCAGCTTGAAATTGAAAAGCAAAAATATCTGGATGAAGTAATTGAGAGCGAAGCCTTGATGAAAGAGATTGAATATCTGGCGAATATCGGTAGTTGGGAGACTAATCTAATTAAAGGAACTTCAAAATGGTCTGATGAAATTTATAATATACTTGGAGTTAAGCCCGCAGAATTACAGCCTTCGTTTGAAAATTATTTTAACTTTCTGCATTCGGATGATCGTATCTATGTTGAAAAGACCATTAAAAATGCAATTCAAAATTTAAATGCTCTTGAATTGAACTATAGAATTACGGACAAATACAATAATGAAAAACATGTTTGGTCTGAATTTATAATAGAGCGGGATGAAGAAAATAAACCGGTTTTGGTAACGGGATTTATTCAGGATGTCTCGGAACGCAAACTTTCGGAACAGACATTAAAGGATAGTGAATCAAGGTTTCGTGAATTTTTTGAAAACGCTCCGGAAGCTATTCTCATTGCAGATGCCGGGAATAATGTTGTAATTGATTTTAATAAAAATGCCCTATCACTTTTTAAAATAAACCGCGCTGATTTACTCGAAGCAAAATTATCAGAGCTTAGTTTTGATTTTCGTTCTTTTGATAATTATGACGAGATTAAAACATGGGATCAAATCTCAAGCATTTTTGAAGACGCAGATAGTTCCTTTGAGTGTAAATGCCGCGATGGTTCAGGTGATGAAATCTATTGCGATGTTAGATTTACACTATTGCCGGGTTCAACAAATAAATTAATCAGGGCAAGCTTTGTAGATATAACAAAGCGTAAAAAAATTGAGTTTGAACGGGACATGATGACTTCAAATCTTATCAATAGAAATAAGCATCTTGAAGAGATTACAAATGTTGTTAATAATAATCTTCAAACACCGGCATCAAATATCAAAAAAATATGCACAGAGCTTAAAAAATTAAATTTGAATTCTGATTCTCAGAATTTGCTGCAAGAATTAATCTCATCAGTTAACGGACTTGATGATGAAATTCATAATCTTAATAATTTAATTAAATTTGATAGCTAGTCATTATATATTTTATTGCTGTTCCACAAATGATCAATAAAATAAGGCTGCTAAAAAATAATTATAAGAAACTCAAGTTGTAACACTGAGCCAGTTGAAGTGTGAATGCAGGCTAATTTATCATGGTTCGATAAACCCAGCATGAACATAAAGTAATTTTTCAGATGTCTCATTATAATAGTCTAATATAAAATCAATCTTCAATTTGTCATAGATGTCCGATTATACTTTCTATGGCTGATAAAAATAAATTGTAAAAATAATTTTTAATACTTAAATCTGTTCTTATATTGTTTTTACTATATTTATATTAAATTATTTTCCTATCTCTATTTATTTACTCATAAAAAAAATGAATGGTTAATAACTTGGCCTCAATAAAAGCGAGCACAAAGCAATGTACTGATATTTCTAATTGCGGATTTACCAGGGAATTGTTTCAAATTAATGGCTACTCAATTAAAGAATGCACCGTCTGCAAACATAGATTTACAAATCCCAAATCAGATATTAGTAATCATATAAATGAAAACTATGATGATGATTATTTCTTTGGCGGAAAAACCGGTTATCCTAATTATCTTGAAGAAAAGGACATACTAATTAGTCACGGCGAGCGTTATGCAAAAATAATTAATAAGATTCAGTCCCCGGGAAGAATACTTGATGTGGGTGCCGCTGCCGGATTTTTACTTCAGGGATTTATTAATGAAGGATGGAATGGGAAGGGAATAGAACCAAATAAGCAAATGGTGGATTTCGGCAGAGATAATTATAATTTAGAACTCGAAAAATCTACTTTGGAAGATTTTACAACTGCTGATAAATTTGATTTGGTTACTCTTATTCAGGTAATTGGCCATTTCCATAATATTGATAAATCAATCTCAAATATTTCAAATTTGCTTTCTAAAAATGGTTTGGTGCTGGTTGAAAGCTGGGACATGAATAGCTTCTACGCAAAAATTTTAGGTAAAAACTGGCATGAGTACAGTCCGCCGACAGTGCTTCATTGGTTTTCAAAAGAAACATTAAAGAATATTTTTTTACAGCATGGTTTTATTCCTGTTAAAACCGGGGTTCCTGTCAAGAAAATTTCACTGAAGCATGCAGCCTCATTACTTAAAGAAAAGTATGCATCTAAGTCTTTTGGTAAAATATTCATGGTGATTGATAATTTAATGAAAAAAGATATTAAGATTATTTACCCGCCCATTGATATCTTTTGGGCCCTCTTTAAAAAAAATAATATTTAAGTTTACCTAAGTTGTCCGCATTATTGATAAGGGGTCTAAATTCAATTTTATTAGTATATCTTTACTAATCCAAAAAGTACCTGGCAATAATAGAGGATGTCTCAAAAACATTGTCACACTGAGCCCCGTCGAAGTGTGAATTTATCCTGTCATGTTTGTCTTAAAAATACTGTCACACTGAGCCCCGTCGAAGTGTGAATTTGTCCTGTCATGTTTGTCTTAAAAATATTGTCACCCTAAGCCCCGTCGAAGTGCGAATTTGTCCTGTCATGTTTGTCTTGAAAAATACTGTCACACTGAGCCCCGTCGAAGTGTGAATTTGTCCTGTCATGTTTATCTTGAAAAATACTGTCACACTGAGCCCCGTCGAAGTGTGAATTTGTCCTGTAATGTTTGTCTTAAAAATATTGTCACACTGAGCCCGTCGAAGTGTGAGTTTATCACGTAATGTTTGTCTTAAAAATACTGTCACACTGAGCCCCGTCGAAGTGTGAATTTGTCCTGTCATGTTTGTCTTGAAAATATTGTCACACTGAGCCCCGTCGAAGTGTGAATTTGTCCTGTCATGTTTGTCTTGAAAATATTGTCACACTGAGCCCCGTCGAAGTGTGAGTTTATCCTGTAATGTTTGTCTTAAAAATACTGTCACACTGAGCCCCGTCGAAGTGCGCTAATTATTATAATGCAATTAATGATTAAGTAATTTTAAACGCTTAATATATTCTAAGATGAAAAAGTCTAAATCTCAAATTTTAAATGTCGTTGGCAGTACTTATTGAAATATGTTTGGAATGAAATAAGTGAACTGGAAAAGGTGGGGAGAACTATTGAAATTTTTGGATCGAAATAAATTATAAATTGAGGCTACAATTCGTACTGTTCTAATTTTTCTTTTTGTGTTTTGTAATTTGTAATATTTGTTTTTAGCTTTTCTTTTATGTTATTGGAAAGCTTGGACCCAACTGCTTTTCTCAATTTCTCGTAAAATTTTATTTTATTCTTATAAAAATAATTGCATGAAATTTCTTTCACCTTATTTTCAGGTAGCAGATCTTGTAGAAAAACAAAATCAAAAATATCTTTTTCTGTAATATTTATAATACGCCTCAGAAATATCAATAGAACTGGTCGGGAATCTCTCTAAATTAATATTTATTAATTATATCTGATATAATAGAGTAAAAAAGAGGCTCTGAGTAAATTAATAATATTAATTTAACTTCAGGCGTATAGTTTATTAGAAATTGTGCTTTTCATTAATTTGAAGAGGTATTGAAGAATATGGTTATAATTAGCCATATATTCGGCTTTGGTAAGGTTTTTCATTCTAAATTGAAGATATTCAAATAAACTAATTGTAATTCCGCCGGCTTTTAAATCTTCACAGATATCCATAAGTGTAACCGTAAATATATCTGCTTCATGTTTAGTCAGCTTGCCTTTTGAAACATATGATTCATTTAATTTATTTAGGGTGGCTCTATAACTATTGTTTACTAGTTCATTTATATCGAACAATTCTTTAATGCTCTTAGTTTCATTTGCAATGAAGTAGTCATTTGAGTTGATCAATTTTAAATGATGAACGAGTATATTTACCGGTATTGCCGGGAAAAAACCTGTTTCATTTTTTAGATATGTAAATATATCGCCTAAAAATTCTTTGTTATTGAAAAATAATTCTGCGGGTAAATGATCAAATGCAACTTCATCTATCGGCTGGCCGGAAATTCTAGCGACTTTCTGTTCTACAATATATTTATGTCCGAAAAAATTTATTTTTTTATAACAGTTTTTCTTCACTAAATAATAAACAGAATCAAGGATTTTAGAGAACATGGGATCCGATTCCTTTAAAAGAAGCACAATCTGCTGTTCAACTCGTCTGGCTATAACTTTATTTAAAAGGAATAATGCGTCTTCATCAGTCTGGGGAGCCGGCTGCCATTGTTCAAAAGCATCCCTTAATATATAAAAATAACCGTCGTCATTCTTATTAAACAAAGGTGCAATCGAATCAACGGCTATGTCTTCAATTGACAAACCATCGGATACAACAATTTTGTGGACTTTCTTATAATTCATGCTTAAATAAGTTACGGCAATTTTATAAGAAGCTTCAATAATTTCATTTTGGTTCTTTTGTGATGGGTTTGATTCACAAATGCATTGTAAAACAGACAATAATTTAAAATTACTTATCATGGGCTAAGCCTAATAAAAAAATAGTTTGTGAGTGAAGCAAAATGACAAATCAATTAGCTAAAAAATAATCAAGAAAGCAAATTAATTTTTGTTAATTCAATTTTAATAAATAGGGAATGCAGATCGTGTAAATATTTTTAATTCATTAATTAAAAATATTTATTTTGAACTATAACTATTCAAATAAAAACTGAAAAAACAGCTAATTAAGTGATTTAATGATTATAAAATAAATAGTTTCAAAACATGCTAAATAATATGTGCAAAATTTATACCGTATTCTTTTCATGCCATTTACTCTTTTCCCCTCTTATCCTTTTCCTCTTTTAACCTATTATTCTTTTTTCCTTTTAGCCTCTTACTCTCTTAATCTTTTGATCTTTTAACCTTTTCCTCTCTTATCCTTTCATTCCTTTCATCAGAATTTTTTTTATTACTTTTTTCCACACAACCGGCTTTTTCCCCTATATATTTATTGTCATTTGTAAACACACTGCTAAGAAAAAAATCAATTCGTTATGGGAGCGACTATGCGAAGCTGTGTTCAACCAAAACTTTTAGATATGTTTAATCTCAAATTGTTGCTAATGGCACTGTCATTTCGAAAGAACGAAGTGTTTGAGAAATCTGGACTTAGGTTCTCAGTCAAAGTCTGTACTTTTAATCTATTATTAGTTTAACATTTCAATAAGCCCTTCACTTTTCAAGGGAAGGGTTGGGATGGGTTCATTGTTTGCTCCATTATAACAAACCCAATCTAATCTTTCCCTTGGAAAGGGAAAGACTTGTATTAAAAGATGTCATTACATGTTTCAGTCTGACATTATATTTATTGAAATAAAGTTCGATTAAAATGGATAATTGTTAAATCGTTAAGTTACTAGATGCTAAAAAGTGATAACATAAGCCATAAATAATTTCATAAAATTTCTAACTACTAACTACTAACTACTAACTATATTTATTCTATTTCTTTAATCAAACTTAATTCATATTTTTACCATCTAATTAACAATTGCAAAAATAAAATATAGAGTAACGGTTCTGAGTACAGATGTCATGCTGAGCCTGTCGAAGCATGAAGATATCAAGAAAAATGTAATGCTGAATCTAAAATGCATTGCTGAATTTATAATGTCATGCTGAATGTAAAATTCAATGCTAAATTTATAATGTCATGCTGAGCCTGTCGAAGCATGAAGATATCAAGTATAATTCGAAGCAAAATTGAAAAATAAAAGCAAGTATTTTATTTCGCCATGGCACATAAATATTTTCAGAAGCAATTTAGCCGTTTAACAATTTAACAGTGAAACAATTTAGCAATCTAACAATTCAATAGTTTAACAATTAAAACATTAATCAATACTTTAACTTATCTTTGAAACATAATCTAAAATTTTACAATTCATAATGCATAAATTAAAATATCTTTTCATCTTTTTTATCTTTTCATCTTTTGTCTTCTCACATCTAACTTTTGGACAGGAAGATATTCAGATAGGAAAAAGTCTTAAATGGAATTCAGCAATATAATGGAGCGCAGTATGATTATTCAGATGCCTGATGCAAATTAATATTAAAGTTATAGTTTGGGGCTATGTTAAATTTCCCGGACAATATATTATTCCTTCCACCAGCAGTGTTAATGATCTTACTTGGACTTGCAGGAGGCCCAACACAGGATGCAGAGTTAGATAATTTGAAACTTTTTAGAATTAATCCTGATTCATCTCAAACTATTATTCAGTTTGACTATAATGATCTATTATGGAGTGATAATAAATTGGAAAAACCGATTAAAATACCTAAACTTAAAGCTGGCGATATTTTGCTTGTACCCGGCGAACCCAAGATTTTTTCTTAAAGATTATTTTAGTTTAGGTTTATCAATTGTTTCTACATCTGGCTTCAATTGCAACTCTTGCTTGTTTATATTTATAGAAAATAATTTTAAAACTCAAATGGAAAATCAAAATTTTGATGTTAATAAATATTTAATGGGATCTTCTAAATCTATCAAAGATTATATATTACTTGATACGTAATAATCTTAAACCTTTTTTAATTATTTCAGTAGGTATTTTATCATTAGCAGTATTTTATGCATTTTATGCTAAAAATATTTATAATTCTTCTGTCACATTAAAAATAAATCTGCCGCAGCAGAATGTTCTTCAAAATACATCCAATAATACTCAGCACGGATGCTATTAGATAGATTTATTGCAAATGAAATTGAAATTATAAATAATTATGATACCAGGGAAAAAGTTGCAGAAGCTTTAATTGATAGCTTTAATGATTTCAAAAGATAAATCTAAATTTAAAATTATAAAATCTGAATGATGAACATGCAGTTAGATGGACATAAAAATGTTGAAGAGCTTGCTTGCAGAGATATTAAAGATATTATCTAAAGTTGAACAAATTAACGGGAATTGATGTTATTGAAATTTCTGCATTATTCGCCTTCACCTTATGAAGCAGCATTAATCGCCAATACTTATGCCGAGCAATATAATAAATTAAATCTCGAAATAAATCGTAAACAGCTTTCAGCATTAGAGATTTTTTAGAAAAACAAGCTTCTGAAAAATTGGAAGAATTAAATCTTGCTGAAGATTCATTAAAGCAATTTAAAGAAAAAGGCGGAATTGTTAAGCTTGATGAGCAGTCAGCAGAATTAATTTCTCAATTAGTCTAGGCTTGGATGCACAAAGAGATGCTGCTAAAATTGATTTAATGACTTCTAATGAAATTCTTCAGCAATATAAAATCCAATTAAAAGACCAAAATCCTCAACTTGCTGAATATCTGGAAAGTCAGACTTCACAAGCTTATATTGATGTCTTACAAAAACAAATTGCTGATCTGCAAATGAATAGAGATCTTGCTTTGGCAAATAAAAATCCGAATATTGATGTAACTGAAAAAATAAATAGTTATGATCAGAAGATTAATGAACTAAAGCAAAAGCTAAATGTAAAATTTAGTGAAATAAAAACTCATTATATTCTAGCAGCCCTGAGCAAGCTAAAGATTTAACCAATAAATTAATTGAAGAAGAAATTAAAAATCATTCGCTTGATATAAAATTAAAAGAATTACAAAGTTTAATTTATAATTATGAAAATAAATTAAATAAGCTTCCGGCTACTACTATTAAACTTGCCAGATATGAAAGAAAAAGTGAATCTTTAGAACAATTATATGAGTTGGTTGATAAAAAATACCAGGAATCTGCTATTAAATGAATTATCACAGCCAGGAAATGTTGTTATTATTGGAAAAGGTAGAATTCCTGATGTTCCTGCAAAACCTAATAGAAAATTGATAATTTTATTTGGTTTACTTGGCTGGTTTAGTTTTTGGCTTTGGTTTTATTCTTGTTAAAGATTATTTTAATGATAAAATTGAATCACCCGCAGATATTCAAAATGAAAATATAAATGTTCTTGCCTGGATTCCTCAAATAGAAAAAAATGGTAAAAAGAATTCTGAACTAAATGAATTAGTAATTCTGGAAAAACCTGATTCACCTCAAAGTGAAGCTTTTAGAGCAATAAAAGCGCGAATTCAATTTTCAAATATTGAATCCGGTCTCACCTAAAACAATTTTAGTTACTTCGGCAGCTGAAAAAGAAGGAAAAACCTTAACTTCTGTAAATCTTGCAGTCAGCTATGCAAAATCAAATAAGAAAACTTTGCTTATTGACTGTGATTTAAGGCGGCCGCGGATTCATTCGATTCTGAATGGTAATAAAAAGCCCGGATTGGTTGATTATTTATTTAAGAAAGCTTGTTTGGACGAAATAATTAAAAGTTCTTCTATACATAATTTTAGTTATATCCCTGCAGGTACTTTTCCATTTTATCCTGCTGAAATTTTAGAATCAAATACTATGAAAAATTTCTTGGATGAAATGAGAAATACGTTTGATATTGTTATAATAGATTCTGCTCCAATTGTTGCTGTAGTTGATTCTGAAATTTTATCAAGGATGGTTGATGGAACAATATTAGTAGTTTCTGCAGATAAAACTGAAAATAAGTTAATGCTGGATGCAGTAGAATTATTAAAAAATGATAATTCAGCTTTTCTTGGAACAGTTCTTAATAACTTCAAATATAAAAAAGGTTATGGATATTATCAGAAATATTATTATAACTATCAATCCAATGGTAAAGATTATAAAAAACACCGCGGCAAATACGAAACACTTACATGATATTTTAAATTATTTTAAAAATACATTCAGCAATTGCTATCCGGAATTATGTTACATAGTAAGCGATGATTTGCGATTTGAGAATTTTGGTTAGTTGTAATGCCCTGGGCTGGCAAATTAATACTTTAGATTATGGAACATAGAATTGATTATAGTCCCTTATAGTTCTACATTGTTCTTAATAGCAGGATTCAAAAATTTTATCTCGCCGAATGTATTCGCGGCATTTAAATTCAGAAAGTCATATTCCTAATCAAAATCTCCATTAAGCAAGCATTCTCTTCACTTAAATAAAAGCATTTACCCCAACCAATGCTAAAAAAAACTTACTGTGTACTTTACGTGTTAACAATAGTGATTGAACCAAATTAAAATTCAATTTAAGTAAATAGTTAAAAGAGTAGTCAAATGGAATTAAATGAGGAAAAAAAATTTGTATCAATTCTTATTCCTGCTCATAATGAAGAAGCAATTTTGAATAAAAATTTGTCGATCATTTATGAATATATGAATACTTTAACAGATAAATATGAATGGGAAATTATAATTGTAAATGACGGCAGCAAGGATAATACAGGTAAATTAGCTGATGAATTTTCTGTTACTCATGAAAATATCCATGTTTATCATCATAAAGTAAATCAAAACTTAGGAAGTGCCCTTCAGACGGGCTTTGATAAATGCAATGGAGATTATATTGTTACTTTAGATCTTGATCTAAGTTATTCTCCTGACCATATTGAACAGACTTTTGAATGCCATTATTGAAAATGAAGCACAAGTTGTGGTAGCATCTCCCTATATGATAGGGGGGGAAGTTTCTAATGTCCCTTTTTTCAGAAAGATCCTTAAGCCGTAGTATTAAATTTATTTTTATCTTTAGTTGTACGCAGAAAGATATTCATACTTTTACGGGAATGGTTAGAGCTTATGATAAAGAATTTATGCGATAATTTAAATCTTAAAGTCAAGTGATTATGCAATCAATCCTGAGATACTTTATAAGGCACTGATTTTAAGAGCAAGAATAGTAGAAATACCGGCCCATCTTGATTGGAAAATGCAAAATGAAGTTGGCAAAAAAAGAGTTTCCAATATTCGGGTTTTTCATGGAATTATGTCTGGATTTATGTCCGGATTTATTTTCAGGCCCTACTTTTATTTTGTTCTGTTTGGGATTATTTTATTAGCAATTTCACTATATATTATAGTATGGATATTTATTAATACTTTTATTATTTACGCAGCATTACCACATATGCCGGGTTTATTTGATAACAAGATTTTCTGAAGCTGTTTCAACCGTTTTTAATCAAAGGCCGTATTCATTTGTAGTTGGCGGAATATCTTTAATTATTTCATTGCAATTTTTAAGTCTAGGTTTTCTCTCTTTTCAAATAAAAGATATTTTGACGAATCTTTAATATAAATACAAATATTTTAAAAAAGAATTCATGAAATTGAAAACGGAAATAATAAGAAATTAGAAGTTAAATCTGATATTTATGTAAATTTTCTTTGATAACTCATAAACTAAAATAAATTCTGATGGCTGCAAAGTATAAAAATTGGTATTCGGGGTTAAATATTCATCTAAAATTACTACCTTTTTTGTTTCTTTATGTAGTTATTGGAATTTTATTCAGTAAAGATATTTTTCATGGGGATGAAGAACGATATTTAAGTTTGTAAATAATATCTTACATGGATATTTTTCCGGACAATATGCTGAGGTGAATCTTTCCAGTGGTCCGGGTTATCCAATTTTTTTAGCTCCCTTTGTATTATTTAAATTCCCATTTTATTTTTAAAATTATTAAATGGTTTCTTATTGTATTTTTCCTTGTATCCTAACTTATTAATGCTATTCTATATTATTCTACAATAAATAATTCCTTAGTATTTACGATTATTCTTGGATTATATTACCCAATTTTTGAAATGATTACCAAAAATCTATACAGAATGCTTGACATGGTTTCTAATTAATCTCATTTGTTATTTGTTTACTAAAAAACTTTAAAAGTGAAGGTATTAATTGGAAACTAATTGTATATGCTGCTTTCTTTGCAATTGCTTTTTTGGTAATGACAAAAATTATATTTGGATATGTAGTAATTTTGATGGCTTTAATTTCTATACTTATAACTATAGTTACGAAATTTAAGGTAACTTCAAAAAAAGCCGTTTCATTTTTTCATTATCCTTTATTTTTTGTCTTCCTTGGTTGATTTATACTTATAGCATAACTAATATTCCATTTTATTGGGCAGATTCAGGAAGTAATACTTTGTATACTATGAGTACGCCCTTTGCAAATGAATATGGAGATTGGAAAAGCGAAGAACAATTAGAATTAAATCCCAATCGCAAGGAATTTATTCAGCGTATTCAAATTTAAATGTTGTGGAAATGGATAAAGAATATAAAAAAGCAGCAATAAAAAATATAAAAAATCATCCCATTAAATACTTTTCAATTGGACTGCTAATATTGGTCGTTTGTTATTTTCATACCCATTTACTGATGCAGAACAAACTATGAAGACTTATTTTACAATAATTCCAAATATGTTTGTTGCAGTTTTTATTGTTTTAGCAATTCCAATTATGTTTCCTAAATTATAAAAGAATTCCTGTTTGAATTATTTTTATTAATTCTATTTGTTAGTATTTATTTGTTTGGTAAGTTCATTAGTTAGTGGAAATCGAAGAAATTTTTATATCACAATTCCTTTTTGGTTTTTTCTGTTCATTTTTTTTAACAAATTATTTTAATTAAAATAAAAAGAGACGCTTGAAAATTTTACTTTGAGGATAATCTAAACATTTGTTACTCATGTATCTTTAGTAACCATTCAAGTTATTATAAATTTTGACTAGATTAGGTTCATCTCCATTTGAATTAATAAATTAAAAAAATCATTTTTAGATAAGGATATTATATGAAAGCAGTAATATTAGCCGGCGGTTTAGGAACAAGATTAAAACCTTTTACAGAAGTAATTCCTAAGCCGCTTCTTCCAATTGGAGAAAAAGCTGTCTTGAAATTCAAATCGAACATCTTAAAGAAACATGGATTCGATGAAATATTTTTAGCTACAAATTATAAATCTGATTATATTGAAAATTTTTTTGGAGATGGTTCTCGCTATGGGGTAAAACTTAGTATCAGTAGAGAAGAAATAAGGCTTGGCACTGCCGGCCCATTATCTTTATTAAAATCACAATTAACAGAACCTTTTATCGTTATGAACGGTGATATTTTAAGCAATATTAATTTTACCGACTTTTATAATTTTGCCATAAAAAAGAAACTCTCTTAACTATTTCAATTAAAAAAATCATTATGCCGTATTCCTTCGGAAATATTAACTTTAAAGATGATTTTGTACTTAGGAATTGAAGAAAAACCGGATTTTATTACTTATGCATTATCAGGTATTTATTTTATGAAGCCAGATATTCTTAATTTAATTCCTGATAATGAATATTTTGGAATGGATACTTTAATAAAAAAAATGTTATCTTAAAACAATTACCGATTTCCAAATATGAATTAGAAGATTATTGGTTGGATATTGGAAGAATTGATGATTTTGAAAGTGCACAAAAAGAATTTAAAGAAAATTATTATAGAGTTGCTGAATGAATATTTTAATTACCGGTGCAGGAGGTTTCATTGGTTCTCATCTTACAGAACTTTTAGTAAAAGAAGGTTATAATGTTAAGGCATTTGTTCGATATAATTCAAAAAATAATTGGGGATGGCTGGAATCATTCAGATAGTAAAAATGAAATTGAAGTTATTACAGGAGATATAAGGGATTATGATTCTGTTTATAATGCTCTTAAAAATTGTGATGCAGTTTTCCATCTTGCCGCTTTAATTGGAATTCCTTATTCATATATTTCCCCTAAAGCATATATTGAAACAAATATAAATGGTACATATAATATTTTACAAGCTTCAAAAGAATTAAATCTTAACAATTTTTAGTTACTTCAACCAGTGAAACTTATGGTACTGCACAATATGTACCAATTGATGAAACACACCCTATGGTTGGGCAGTCTCCATATTCCGCCATCTAAAATTGCTGCAGACCAATTAGCCATAAGTTATTACCGTTCTTTTAATTTACCTGTTAAAATTGTTACGGCCGTTTAATACTTATGGTCCGCGACAATCTGCAAGAGCAATAATCCCAACTGTTATTTCTCAAATTATTAGGAGGACAAAAAGAAATTGCACTTAGGAAACTTGGAGCCCACAAGAGATTTAACTTTTGTTAAAGATACTTGTAAAGGATTTCTTGAAATATTTAAATCTGAAAAATTATTTGGTGAAATAACTAATATTGGAATGAATGAAGAGATAAGTATGGGTAACTTAGTTAATATGATTATTAAAACTCTAAATTTGCAAGTTAAATTAAAAACCGAAGAACAAAGAGTAAGGCCTGAAAATAGCGAAGTTGAAAGATTGATGTGCAATAACAACAAAACTAATCAGCAATACTAATTGGAAACCTGATTTTGATTTGGAAAAAGGGTTGAAAGAAACAATAAGTTGGATAAAAAATAATTTGGATTTTTATAAATCAGATATTTATAATATTTAAACAATATTTGAATTAATAAATGCTAAATTCCTAAAATTATGCTAAAAGATGAAGAAAATATCATTGAAAAAAGTTGATTTGGTTCAAAGGAGAAATTATTCCTCTAGAAGAAGCCAATATAAATATAATGACGACAACTGCGCAATATGGGATAAATGTTTTTGAAGGTATAAGATGTTATTATAATAAAGAAGAAAAAAATCTTAATGCTTTTAGATTGGATGAACATTTAGAAAGATTATTTAATTCCTCAAAACTATTAAGATTTCAATTAAATGAAGAAATTAATTTAGAATATATTAAGTATAATTTTTTTAATGTTATTAAGCAAGAGTAATTACCAGGAAGATATATATGTAAAGATATCATTTTTTTTAGATGGCGAAGGAAGCTGGAGTTCTTTAGAGCCTGTTGGTGTTTTTATATTACCATTTCCTAAAGGCAGAGTATATTCAGATAAATTAGGTATTAAATTGCTGTGTTGCTTCCTGGGAAAGAATAAATGAATGTGTTTTACCCCCAAGAATTAAAGCTGGAGCCAATTATATAAACAGTCAGATTTGCTCAATTAGAAGCAAATAGAAATGGCTATGATTCGGCTATATTTTTAAATCGAAATGGGTAAAGTAGCCGAAGGGCCAGGCTCTTGTATATTTATTGTTAGAAATGGCAAGTTGATTACACCTCCAATAACCGCTTCCATTTTAGAAAGTATAACAAGACAATCCATAATTGAAATAGCTAAATCTGAACTTAATATTGAAGTGGAAGAAAGAGAAATAGATCGAACAGAGCTATATATTGCCGAAGAAATATTTTTTGTTGGAACTTCAGTAGAAATAATTCCTATATTAAGTGTGGATAAAATTAGTATTAACAATAATAAAGTTGGAAATATAACTAATAGTTTAATGAAAATTTACTTTGAAATCGTGCGAGGTGAATTAGAAAGCTACAAAAGTTGGTTAACGAAAATTTAATACAATCTAATAAATATAAATCTATGGAATTTATATCAATAACAAATAATGTATAGAGTAGCACAATATTTTGAGAGCTGCGGAATTGATGATATAATGGTGGATTTAGAAATTATAGGGAAAAAGGAAAGACAAAAAAATCTGAATACCGTTATTTCAGCTCATAATCTTGAAGATATTGATATAAGTTAAAACAAAATTATCTAAATCAAAATGTTTAGTTCGGATAAATCCTATTCATGAAGGTACAAAAAATGAAATAGAAGAAGTAATAAACAGAGGAGCAGATATATTAATGTTGCCAATGTTTAAGACTGTAGATGAAGTAGCAATATTTATAAAGCTAGTTGGTGATAGAGCGCAAAAATACTTATTGCTTGAAACACCGCAAGCTTTGGTTCGGGTTGATGATATATTAGTACTTGATGGCATTGATGCAGTACATATAGGATTAAATGATCTTTCTATTGCTATGGGATTCGATTTTTTATATGAACCATTAATAGGAGGAATTATTGAATATTTAGCTAAAAAATTTGGGTAAAAACAAATTAAATTCGGATTTGGGGAGTTTCGGTTAGAGAAGAGGTAAGTTAATACTTTCTGAACATTATAGACTTGGGTCTAATATGGTAATTATAAACAGAGATTTTAGAAAATATAAAGATACGTATGAAGAAATTGTCAATGAAATTGACATGAAAGCTGAAATAAATAAAATAAAAATTATTTAAAAAGCTTGAAATTAATTAATAATTATCAACTTGAACAAAATAGATTAAATTTAATAACAGAAATAAAAGAACAAATTAAAAATAAATAAATTCCAAATTTATATTAAATTCAAAAAAATTGTTTTAAACGTTAATTTCATATATTTTTTTTATAAACATTATAAAGAAAATTTAGATCGGGGAGCAGCATAAATGTTGGTTCCAATTTCTCAAAACACAATAATCCCAAGCCCTAATAAATAATAAATTATTCCCACCAAAACGCAATGGCCAATACAGGCATTGAACATTGTTGCCAAAAATCCTCTCCCTCGGTTTTACTTAAAAATTAGATAGAAATTGATTTTGGTTTAAATGTATATTCAGTAATTGAACCGAATTATAGAGGCAATAATATAATAGTGACTGTAGTAATATTTAATATTTTAATAACATAGATTATGAGCGTGAGTAAAGAGAAAAAAATAAAAGTTGTATGGCTATGCCACTTTGCCAGTACTGAAATAAAAGAATACTTTAAAACCCCTGAAGTGAAAGAGATGGCTCCGTGGATATTTAATTTGATTGCATTGTTTCAGGAAAGTAATGAAATCGATCTTCACGTTGTCGCTCCCAATATTTTTACAAACAAAACACAAATTCTATAATTTAAAAAATGTCCAATACTATTTTTATCAATACCGGACAAATATTATCCCCAAAAGGTTATTAATCACTTTCGCTTAGATGTAAGACAAACTACACATTTGCTAAACGGAGAATTGTAAAAATTATTAAAACTATTAATCCTGATATTATCCATCTGCATGGTGCAGAAAATCCTTATTATTCTGTTGGTATTCTTCCACTTTTGGATCAATACCCAACATTTTTAACAATTCAGGGTTTTATTTCTCATTCCTCATCTCAAACTGGAAAAAAAGAATTCGAAAGGAAAAAAAGGATTAAAATTGAAGAAAAAATATTAAGGAATGACCAAATTTTTTGGAGTTTGCACTGAAGAAATGATCAAAATTATCAAACAATTAAATCCAAATGCACGATTTTTTATACATGAATATCCAAAATCAGTTAATTATACAAAAAAAAATAATTCATTGTCCAAATTTGATCTTATATTTTTTGCACGAATCTGTAAGGATAAAGGTATAGAAGATTTGTTAGAAGCTATATCATTAGTGAAATTTAAGATAAAACCGGATGTAACTTTGCACGTTATCGGCTCAGCAAGCCTTTCATATATTAATTATCTTAAAAAGATTACAATTAATCTGAATATTGAAAAAAATGTCAAATTTTTAGGGTTTTTTAATACGCAGCAGGAAATCCATAAATATGCATTAAATGCAAAATTGTGCGTTTTACCCACTTATCATGACACAATTCCTGGTACTATTAGCGAAAGTATGTTTATGAAAATTCCTGTTGTTGCTTATGCAGTTGGAGGGATTCCTGAACTTAATCAACATGGAGAAGCAATTGCATTGGTAGAAAAGAAAAACATTCAACAACTAGCAGAAACTATTATAAAAGTGCTTGAAGATCAAAAGCGAAAGAGATGATATGGTGAATACGCTTTGATGGTTGTAAAAGAGAGATTTGATAATGAAAAAATAGTGAATAATATTTTAAAAGCGTATAAAACAATTATAAATTAAATAGTGTTATCAATTGACATTGGTGTTCCAATTTTGTTTTTCCAGCATATTCAATTTCTTGAAAATTCAATCATTTAACCCTTTTATAAAGGATGATTATAAAAATTAAGAATCCACAGCTTTATAAATTGATATTTTTGCCGTCAAAATTAGATGCAATAAGTTTTAGAAAATTGTCTCAAAAAATTATAGATTTAAATAATATGGACTTAAATGATATCTATTCTTAGTATTAAATCATATTTCTTAAAAGGTCATTCAAGGTCTGCATTAGCCAAAAAGCACATTCTGTATTCCTTTTTTCTTAAAATTATAAGTGTAATCATAGGATTTTTATTTGTGCCATTACTTCTGAATTATCTTGATGCAGAGCGATACGGAATTTGGTTAACCTTAACTTCCATTGTCGGCTGGTTTACATTTTTCGATGCTGGATTGGGTAATGGGCTACGAAATAGATTAACTGAGGCCCTAGCTAAAGATGAAAAACAACTGGCTAAAGAATATATAAGTACTACTTATGCAATCATATCAATTATTTTTATTTCTTTAATAGTAATTTTTTACTTTGTAAACCCATTTTTAAATTGGGACAGGATATTAAACACAACGCGCGTTCCTTCGAAGGAATTAAGTCTTTTAGCCCTCATTGTTTTTACGTTCTTTCTACTTAGATTTATTTTTCAACTTGTGGGTATAATTTTAATGGCTGATCAACGGCCTGCAATAAATAATGCCTTTGGCCCGATTGGTAACCTTATTTCTTTAATAATAATTTATATACTTACTTTAACCACTAAAGGTGCGCTTGTAATTTTAGGACTGGTTTTAAGTGTTGTACCTATATTTGTATTGCTAATTGCTAGTTTCATTTTATTTCGAAAGAAATATCGATATTTAGCCCCGAGTATTAAGAATATAAAATGGGAGCATTCACGTTCTTTACTCGGCCTAGGGATAAAATTTTTCTTACTTCAAATTGCCTCAATTGTGCTTTTTACATCATCTAACATTATTATTACACAAATTTTAGGAGCTGAACAGGTAACTATATATAATATAGCTTTTAAATATTTTCAAGTGCCAGTTATGTTGTACGCAATAATTATGACACCTATTTGGTCAGCTGTCACCGATGCTTATATAAGGGAAGATTTTGAATGGCTTAAAAATACTTTAAAAAAATTAAATAAAATATCAATTCTCATAGTTATTTGTATAATTATAATGCTAGTAGTAAGTCCTTTTGTATATAGACTCTGGATTGGCAGCAAAATTTCTATTCCTTTTGCGGTATCTGCTTCAATGGCACTCTATGTAACAATTAGTGTATTTCTTTCTCCATATTCACAATTTATAAATGGTATGGGAAAACTTTATATTAGCTCAAGAACAGTTTTTATTATTTTAATTTTTTATATACCACTCGCAATCTTACTTGCTCAAAGTTCCTTACGGTTAGCAGGTATACCAATAGCAATCTGTATTATAAATTGCATTACAATACCCATTGAAATATATCAAACAAAAAAATTAATTAATCAAACGGCAACCGGAATTTGGAATAAATGAATCCAAAAACGCCTCTTTCTATTAAATTGATTAAAATTGGTATATAAATTTGTAGATCGGGAATAGTAGGATTTCTCAATGATCAAAGGGTTTATTACAACATTCTTTAGTTATAAAAATATATGTTCCGATGAAATATAGTCTCAATCAGTTAAGAAAATCTTTTGAAGTAAGAAAATATTTTTATTTTTTAAGTTTTATGTTAATGGCTAGCACTTTTTTACCTCTTTCGTATAATAATATTCGTTTTATAACAAATTATGTTGGTTGGGCTTATCTATGGTTTTTTTCATTATTGCTATTCAAGCCGCAAATAATAAAAAATAAACTAGTGATATATGCTCTTTTGTATAATATATTCTTTTTAGTTTTATATCGATTAATACTTTATGGGCTAATATTGATGATTGGAATAGAGAACAAATAAAAGAAGAGATGTTCCACATATTAATTGCTATTTCCATTTTAATATATTTCAGAATTGAACAAGATTATTTACATTTTGCAAAGCTTGTAAAATGGACAATGATTTTCATTTTAATCACCGCCATAATGACGATATATGTTTCATTGAAAGATCCATTGTATGTTAGAAATCTTACAGGTATAGATGCAATTAAATCTATTGGTGAAGTTAAAACAATTTTAAGTTATCAAAAATACGGTGGCGGAGATTATAGTTTTGCGAGTGTTTTAATGTGTCTGTTTCCAATTTTTATTTATTTTATAAAAAATAATTCTAAGAAGTATTTTAAAAAAACCATATTTAATTATTATCAGTTTTATTTTATTTATTACCTTGATTAGAATGCAAATATTTACAAATATTTTGATTGCAGTATTGGTAGTTCTTTTTAGTTTTGTTGGAAGCAAAAACCTAAATAAAATTTATATACTTTCATTCATAGTATTAATTTTCTTGATAATAATCCCACTTCATTTTTACGCAGAGACCTTATCAAGTGCAAGTAGCTGGTTTCCGCGTAATTCAAATATTCATTTTAAATTAACCGAAACAGCTAAATTTCTTGAAGGCAATTATTCTAATTCAGATATAACAGGAAGAGCAGATCGCTATCCGTTATTGATTAACGAATTTTTGGCTAATCCAATTTTAGGAAATCTTGTCAATGGACCTTATAAAGATATTTATCAAGGATATCATTTATACTGGATGAACAAATTAACAATTTATGGTATATTAGGTACTCTGCCATTTTTATTTATCCTTTATTCATATATTAAGAACAATATTAAATACTTTGATAGAGAATTTGTGTTTTATTTTATACTATCAATAGCCTCAATTCTGGTTCTAGGTTTGATGAAGGTTATTATTGGACGTGAGATCTGGTTTACATTTTTCATAATTATTCCAGGTCTTTATTATTTGCAAATTTTAAAGAATTCTGAAAAAAGATTAGGTAAACCTATAAATTATATTAATTGAAGTAAAAATAGGTTATTAACAAAGTGCATTTTAATCTGATACATAGATTATTTAATTAATTCGCTAGTGGTTGAAACTATTCAATTATAAAAAATATGTATATAAAGTGACAAGTGATTGGAATGGTCTCATTTATAAAAAACTTAGAGATTTTCGATTAGGTTTGATTAAAGAAATTTCAACTATTTCTGGGCGTGTAATATTGTCTCTAAGGAAAATTCAATATGGCAACAATATTGAGTTTTATGGTAAAACATATTTTTTCAGGGCGCAAAATTCAAAGATAAAATTAGGTAATCATGTAATTTTTCGTTCAGATGAAACATCTAACCAAATTGGAATATTCAGAAAATGCATAATATCGACTTTGGCTAAAAACGCTGAAATAATTATTGGTGATAATACTGGTTTAAGTGGTGTTGCAATTGGTGCTGCTAATAAAATTGTCATCGGAGCTAATGTATTAATTGGAGCAAATTGCTTAATTACGGATACAAATTGGCATAATATTGATCCTTTAAATCGTAATTTGGCTGATCCCTCACCTGGAGAGATCGTTATAGGCGATAATGTATTCATAGGGTATGGAAGTGCTATACTTAAAAATGTTTGGATTGGTGACAATTCTGTCATAGGAGCAGGCAGCGTTGTTACAAAGAATATTCCAGATAATGTAATTGCTATAGGAAATCCCTGTAAAGTAATCAAAAGCTTCTGAAGTATTCATGCAGTCTATAAAGAATCGCACAATTCTAATTTTAACAACTTATTCATTTCCAAACGGTTTAGCACCTACAAAAAGGATTTTTTCTTACTGCATTGGCTTTTCACACTTTGGTTATAGGGCTGAAGTGTGGAGTATAAAACCTACTGAACCATACGATAATGTAATTAATATCAAAACTGAAGGAAAGATTAATGATATTAATTTTCTATATCCTGGCGGGACAACAGTTAGGGCTAAATCATTTGGAATAAGAAGATTTAATGATTTAAAGGCTAAATTTAAATGCATAAGATTGTTACATAAGAAGCTTAAGCGAAACGAACTTAGATTCCTTATTTTTTATGGAAACAACATTCTCTTCGAATTAATAAGTATAGTTCTTTCTAAATACCTGAACGTAAAAATTTATAAAGAAGAAAGCGAACATCCGGAAATTTATTTTTTTGGGAAAAATAGGTTTTTAAATATTATAAGAAAATGGTTTTTTATAAATAAGCTATATAAGTACTACGATGGAATATTAGTAATGACTAATCCGCTTAAAGAATTTTTCCTATCAAAAGGTATTTTGGCTGAAAAATTGCATTTAGTTCCCCAGGTTATTGACGGGAAAAGTCATGAAAAAAAAACAACAATAAAACTCTGTCTTTACCTGATCAATATATAGCTTATTTAGGACCATTGAATCAAACTAAAGATGGGGTGCTCACATTAGTTCGTGCATTTTCTTCTTTAACAAAAAATTATCCTTCACTTCATTTGATTTTTGCTGGTAATGGAAATAAACTTGAAAAAGATAACTTCTATAGACTTGTTTGTACATTAAATCTCGCTGAAAAAGTTCAGTTTATAGGCAGAATTGATACTAAAGATATTCCTGAATTTTTGCAAAATTCAAAATTATTAGCTTCCTGCAGACAAAATACATTTCAGAATAAATATAGTTTCCCTACAAAAGTCATTGAATATTTAGCTTCTGGCAGACCAACTGTTACTACCGCACCAGGCGAGCTTGCTTTTTATTTAAAAGATAAAGTGAATGCTTATATTTCTAAATCTGATGATCCAAATTCTTTTTATCTAAAAATGGACGAAGCTCTTCAAGAATATGAATTCGCTTTAAAGGTTGGCGAAAGAGGAAAACATTTTGTAATGGAAAAGTTCGATTTATTAGCACAAGTAAAGACATTACTTGATTTTTGTAATTCTTGAGGTTCTATGTGTGGAATAGCTGGTTTAATTAATAAAGACAAAAATAGAATCGTTCATCATCGCGATTTAAAATTGATGACAGACACGATTATTCATAGAGGACCAGATGACGACGGGTTCTATATAGATAAAAATGTTGGTTTAGGTTTTAGACGGTTGAGTATAATTGATCTTGAGGCGGGTAAACAGCCGATGTGCAATGAAAGCGATGACATTTGGGTAGTCATGAATGGAGAAATTTATAATTT
The DNA here is from genome assembly GCA_963731745.1 of uncultured Ignavibacteriales bacterium. GTDB lineage: Bacteria > Bacteroidota > Ignavibacteria > Ignavibacteriales > Ignavibacteriaceae > CAVSWT01. Next base: position 13,902 of record CAVSWT010000016.1, on the reverse strand, counting down.
TATACACCTTAGAAATGATTTAATAAATAAGGGACATAGATTTAAAAGTAAAAGTGACACAGAGGTTTTAGTTCATCTGTATGAGGATTATGGGGTAGATTTTGTAAAAAAGTTAAGAGGTATGTTTGCGATTGCTCTTTATGATAAGAAAAATTGCAAACTGGTTCTAGCTAGGGATAGAGTAGGAATTAAACCTTTGTACTTTACTCTCACTAATAACTCATTTTATTTTTGTTCCGAATTAAAAGAGATTATTAAAATAATTCCTTCCCTCCCTCATTTAAATAAGAATGCAGTATTAGATTATTTTACTTACGGTTATATTCTTGGCGCGAAATGTATTTTTGAGGGAATTCAAAAATTGTTGCCCGCACATTATCTTGAATTAGATTTAAATACTTTTGATTATAAAATTGTAAAATATTGGGAAATTCATGTTAATCCTGATTATTCAAAAACCGAAAATGACTGGATTGAGATTTTAAATACAAAACTTTCGGAAACAGTTAAGCTGCATATGATTTCTGATGTGCCCCTTGGTGCTTTTTTAAGTGGTGGTGTAGATTCAAGTGGTGTAGTGGCAACTATGGCACAAAACTCTTCGCAGCCAATACAAACTTTTTCAATTGGATTTAATGAAATAGGTTATAGCGAATTAGATTTTGCTCGTCATGTTAGCCAAATATATAAAACAAACCATCATGAAATGATACTCGAACCAGCATCAATCGATATAATTGATAATCTGATTAATATTTATGATGAACCATTTGCTGACAGTTCAGCTATCCCAACTTATTTCGTATCGAAATTTACTCGAGAATTTGTGACAGTAGCTCTCTCAGGGGATGGGGGAGATGAACTATTTGCAGGATATAAAAGCTATTTGAAATTTAAAAAAATTGTTGATGTTCAAAAGTTTATCCCAACTTCTTTTAGGTCACTAATTGGAAAGGTCAATCGCGTTCTGCCTAATCATTTATATGGAAAAGGGATGTCATATTATTATGCACAATCTCCTTCTTTATTGGGGGCATATTACAACATATTTAAAGATTACGAAATAGAAAAGTTATTTAAATATGATTTTTTACGAGAAGTAAAACCGTATTCCTCGATTGGCACAAAATGTAAAATGTTAGAAGAGTATAATACTACTGATTTAATCACAAAGAACGAATTGCTAGATGTGAACACTTATTTAATAGATGATATTTTAACTAAGGTAGATCGTGCAAGTATGGCAAATTCACTGGAGGTTAGGGTTCCCCTACTCGATCATGAAATGATAGAACTTGCCTTTCAAATACCTTCTTCGATGAAAATAAAAAATTTTGAAGGTAAATATATACTTAAAAAAGCGCTTGAGCATAGTCTTCCAAAAAATTTATTATATAGAAAGAAACAAGGTTTTGCTGTCCCTCTAAATAAATGGTTTCAAGGCGATTTGCAATCTTATATAATGGAAGAACTTTCCAGTAAAAATAACTTAATGAATGATTATCTTAATAAGAAAACAGTTAATAAAATAATCGACAACCATATACTTGCCAAACGAGATTTTAGCGAACAGATATGGTCAATTTTATTTTTTAATGTATGGTATAAAAAGCTAAAAGAATCAAATTGAAAGTCCTTTTTTTTATTGGATCTTTATGTGTCGGTGGTAAAGAGAGACGATTAGTTGAACTTTTAAGTTATTTCAAACAAAATACTAATTATTCGCTAGTTTTAGTTGCTCGAAGAGATCAAATTGACTATCCTGTATTCTATAAGCTGAAGATTCCTTATATTTTGCTAACAAACAAATATAAGAAAAGAGATATTAGACTCCAATATAATTTTTATAAGATATGTAAAGAACAAAAACCTGATGTGATACATACTTGGGGAAAAATGCCAACATTTGTTTCACTATTAGCGGTAATATTAATTAAAATTCCCTTAATAAACAGCCAGATTACGGATGCTTTTTCATTAGAAAAATGGAGTATAAATAATATTATTAATAAAATAAATTTTCATTTTTCATCTATTATATTGGCAAATTCCTATGCAGGGCTCCAAGCTTATAAGGTTAAAATGAGTAAGAGCAAAGTAATATATAATGGTGTTAATTTAGATCGTTTTACCGTTTTGGCCGATAAAGAATCATGCAAGATCAAATACAATATAACTACAAAATATGTCATAATAATGGTGGCTAGTTTTTCTAAATACAAAGATTATGACTTATTTATTCAAATAGCAAAATATATAAATAGCAAAAGAAATGATGTCTCATTCATTGCCGTAGGTGAGGGTATTAATCTGAACAGAATAAAGAAGAGAGTATATGATGAACAAATAGCAGGGATAAGATTTACAGGAAAGATTAATGATATCGAAAGTTTAGTTAATCTAGCTGACATTGGAGTATTATTTTCCCCGAAAGGGGAGGGAATTTCAAACACTATAATTGAGTATATGGCTTTAGGAAAACCTGTGATCGCTACTTCCATAGGTGGTACTAATGAGATAGTTCGTCATAATATCAATGGGTTACTTATCAAAAACGAATCAACTGAAGAAATCGCAAGTTTGATAATTGATCTACTGGATAATGATGAAAAAAGGGAAAGATTGGGTAAGGCAGGTAGATCGATGATCCTCGAATCTTTTTCAATAGACCGGATGGGGAAAGCTTTTATAAATGTGTACAATGATTATATGGTGCCAAGATAAAAATTATTGTTTTTATTCTGAATATAAAAGATAATCTTTAAAGATATTATTAATTATTGGCAAGCGAAAAATTACAATATTAGAAATGGAATAAATATTGAAAATTTTATATTTTTCTTACTGCATACCTAAACCCAATAGGCCTGAAGGATCATTTATTTTTAACAGAATCAAGGAATTGATAAATCAGCAGATAGAAGTAATTCCAGTAACCTCTTCAAATTTATATTCGTCTTTTTTATCAGAAAAGAAAATATCGTTAGTACTAAAAAACTGGGGGAAAGAGTATAATTTTCAGCAGATTAATCTTCCACTTGATCTTGATGTGTTTAATCTCAAGAAAATTGAATATCCTAATTATTATTTGAATTTACTTTTTTTTAATAATATATCAAAAATAAAAGATATTTTTTATTCAGCAAAATGTAATTTAATTCATGCTCATTACATAAGAGACGGCGTTTATGCATATATGTTGAAAAAAAAATATGGTATACCATATGTCGTAACGGCGCATGCTTATGACATACATACTGTGCCCTTGCGTAGTAAGGCTCTTCTTAATTTGACACTGAAAGTATTAGAAAATAGTGATAAAAGTATTTTTGTTTCTAATACGATATTGGAACAAGCTAAAAAATTTGGATATTCTGCTCATAATGCTACTGTCATCCATAATGGATATAATCCCAATGATTTTTGTTACGTCCCACGACAAACTGCTAATAAAGAAATCATCACTCTTGGTTTTGTAGGTAGTTTAATTGAAAGAAAAAGAGCTGATTATTTGCCTGAAATATTAAAAAATGTAAAAAGTAAAATTAATGGGATAAAACTATATATTATTGGACAAGGGATTCTTAAAAATAAAATAGTTGATCAATTTGAAAAATATCATTTATTGGAAAATGTTTCATTTTTTGGTCAAATAGCACAAGCACAATTAGGGAAATATTATAATGAAATGGATGTATTAATATTACCAAGTAAGAATGAAGGATTTCCAACTGTTATTGTAGAAGCTCTTGCATGTGGTGTTCCAATTGTGGCATCTGATTGCGATGGAAATGAGGAAGCTGTTCATAACTGCGGGAAAGTAGTTCCACAAGATGATAGTTTTATTGAAAAATTTTCTGATGCAATAGTCGATGTCATTAAAAATCCTATTTCAAAAAATTTAATTCTTGAAAGAGCCAAATATTTTACATGGCAACAAATAGTCCAGAAAGAAATCCAAATTTATAAACAAATAAAACTAGTCTAGATAAAATCCTAAATTATGATAGATTTAATTTTTACTCTTGACTATGAAATTTTTGGCAATGGTGATGGTAGCCTATACGAATGTATACTGAAAAACACAGAAGCCTTAAATAAAATTTTTGAAAATTATAATTTTAGGTATGTGAATTACGTAGAAGTTGCTGAATTGATAAAGATAAAGGAATATAATTCAGATCCAGATGTAAAATTGGTTGAAGATCAAATTTTAAGTATGTATCATAAAGAATATGAAATTGGATTGCACTTACATCCACAATGGTTTAATTCTAAATTCATCAATAATCGATGGGAACTAGATTATAATGAATATAATATGTGTATGATTGAAAGATATAAAATTGATAATTATTTTGAAATTGCTATCCAATATTTAAAAGAAATACTTATGGATAGTAAATTTAACCCAATATCCTTTAGAGCAGGAAACTGGTTAATTCAACCTACTAATCAAATTATTGACTCCCTTATAAAACATCATATCAAAATTGATTCTTCAGTGTTCAAGGGCGGCGTACTTAGAAATTATAATATTGATTTCAGAAACGCTCTTAAAAACGGTTATTATTGGCTATTTCATCATGAGGTCAATCTCCCAACATCAAAAATAGGTATATGGGAAATACCTATTTATTCATGGATGGTTCCATTTTGGAAATCTATCAATAAAAATAAGTATGAGGCCTTAAAAAAACATAACAATCGAAGGAATGCACATTTTAAAAAACTGATAAATTTCGTTAGTAAAATAAATTTCTTATATCCGTTGAAAATGGATTTTACTAAAATGTCTTTTTATGAACTTAAAGAAATATTGTTGAAAATCATAGAAACCGATAATACAACACCTCACATTTATAAACCTATTACCTTAATTGGTCATTCCAAAAATAATATCAAATTTTCGGAAATCGAGAACTTTTTAAATTTTATTTCCCTGAAAAATATAAATGTGGTTTTATTTAAAGATATAATCAGTAAATTAGAAAAAAACTATAATCCGTGAGCTGTTTAGATACTCTTTTCGAATCAGTTAATTTATTAGAAGATTATATTTATAAGAATGATTATAAGGGATATGATCCTTATGATGCACTTAAATCCCCAATATTTCGACTCCCTTTCTTTCACACTAATAAAAGCATTAGATTTAGTATACAACAGTTTGTTAAACGGTCCCCATTCAATATAAGAAAGCTTCTTTTAATTGAAAAGGATTATAATCCTGTAACTTTAGGACTTTGCATTCAAGCCTATAGTTATCTTAGTAAAGTATTTATAGATAGAAAAACTGAATTTTCCCAAAAAATAGAACTTTTGAAAAATAAATTAATTGAATTAAAATCCATAGAATATAGCGGTGCATGCTGGGGCTATGATTTTGATTGGGAACATAGATACATGAAAGTTCCTGCATATCAGCCAACGATAGTTGCAACAGGAATTATCACAAATGCATTATTTGAGCATTATTGTCAATCAGCAGATACTGAGTCATTTTCACTTTGTAAAAGTTCATGCGATTTTGTTTTAAATGATCTAAATAGATCCTACAATGGAGACACTTTTTGTTTTTCTTATTCACCTTTTGATACTGGAAAAGTTCTAAATGCAAGTATGAAAGGTGTTAGGCTCTTAGCTCAAGTTTATTCTATAACAGGTGAGGCTGCATTATTAGAAGCTGCTAGAAAAGCGGTTAGCTATACTATAAATGAACAACATGAGGATGGATCATGGGTATATTCAGACAAAAGAAGTAGAATTGATAATTATCATACTGGATATGTACTTGATTGCTTGGATACATATATTAAATGTAGCGGCGAACGACAGTATCTTGATAATTTGGATATAGGATTTAGGTTTTATAAGAATAATTTTTTTGAGTTAAATGGATTTCCGAAATTTTTTAACAATAAAATATATCCCCTTGATTGTACTTCCGGGGCACAGTCTATCTTAACTTTAATTAGATTTAAAGAAATTGATTTAGCAATAAAAGTTGCAAATTATTTAATAAAAAATATGCAAGCTAAAAACGGCTCTTTTTATTTTAGGGAATTTAAAACCTATAAAATAAAGACTTCATTTATGCGTTGGTCACAGGCGTGGATGTTAGTTGCGTTGAGTAACTTAATCTATACATTAAAAGAAAAATAAATGAATTATTTATTTTATTTAGGGCATCCCGCCCATTACCATTTATTTAAAAATAGCATTAAACTCTTAACTAATGATAATAATAAGATATGGATTATTATTAAAAGTAAAGATGTACTTAAAAATCTATTGGATAGTGAAGGTATAGACTATCTAGATATTCTTCCCGAGGGAAAAAATGCAACTAAGGTGGGTTTATTTTATAGTGTTCTTAAAAGAGATTCAAGACTTTTAGGATTTTGTTTGAAGAATAAGCCAGATATTATGGTAGGCACTTCTTCAGAAATTACTCATATCGGGAGATTACTGAATATTCCATCTTTTGTTTTTGAGGAGGATGATGTTAATGTCATACCCACTTTCGCCAGACTAACGTATCCGTTTGCAAGTTTGATTTTTGCACCCAATTGTTGTTCTGTTGGCAAGTGGACCTCAAAGACTATTTTCTATAACAGTTATCATGAAATAGCTTACTTGCATCCAAAATATTTTTCGCCGAATGCAAATGTATTAAACAAATTAAAATGCTTTGGAAATGATTATTTTCTTTTAAGATTTGTGAGCCTAAACGCAAACCATGATCAAGGAATTAAGGGAATCGATGACCATATTGCAGCAATACTAATTGAAATACTAAAACCGTTGGGCAAAATTTTTATAACATCGGAAAGAAAATTGTCCGCAGAATTTGAACAGTATAGAATAAATTTAAATCCATCTGAAATTTTAGATTCGTTATATTTCGCGCGTTTATTTATAGGAGATAGTCAAACCATGGCAGCTGAAGCTGGATTGATGGGGACACCCTATATAAGGTTTAATGATTTTGTGGGCAGAATTGGTTATTTAAATGAGCTTGAAAATAAATATCAAGTTGGGTACGGAATTTTACCACATGAAATAGACAAACTATTCTCAATAACCAAAGAAATCTCACAGGCTGACAACATCAAAGATAGCTGGAAAATTAAAAGCAAAAAAATTATTAACGATAAGATTGACTTAACAGCTTTTATAGTTTGGTTCATAAATAATTATCCGGATAGTCAAAAAACATTAAAAAATGAACCTTATTATCAGAATAATTTCAGATAAAAATTATTCTGATAACGATAGATCGTTTGAAATTAAATATACAAATTTAATAATATTAATTACCTTGGAAAGCTCCCTTATTCCATGCACCCTCTGGTCTAATATTACCAAGTATATCGGTATCAAAGTAATTAGATAAATCAATACCTGGATATTTTTCAATTGACATATAATCAGTAATTTTTGTTCCCCAAGCTTTTAAAAGCTTGATTGAACTAACTTTTGAATGTTTATCATAACCCATTGCTTGCCAATCATTCCAATATTTGACGCCATCTGAACCATAGACATAAAATGCATCGCCTGACGAACTATAATATTGATTATAATCTATATCAACAAAACCATTCAAACTTGAAGTTACTGAATACTTATTGATTAAATAAAACATACCGTTAGCAGTTCCGGATTCAGTTCTTATAACTAAATTATTTTTTACTATTGTAGTATCGACTTGTCCACAAAGGCAAAGAGAACCAGTTATAGAATTATTTGATATTATAGTATTATTTAGAATTTTCACACTATTGGTATAGGCATAACTATCATTTAAGGTATAAGCTTTAAATATATTAGTGCCACCGCCAGAACCGACATCCATAACGAATATATTATTATAAACAATCGCAGATTGATTTTTTAATTGGGATAAGTAAATATAGTGTGAAAATGCGTTTGACTTTGAGGCTACATCAAAAAAGAAATTATTTGCTATAGTTAGTGTCCCTCCTCCGTTTAGCTGTGCTAATTGAATCATATCACCACTGTCGCCTCCAATACCTTCATCTATAAAAAAATTGTTTGTAAATGTATGATCCGAACCATATGCGCCGTGCACAAGATCTTGTTGTGAAGTCAGAAAAGTATTTGCATATACTTTTAATGTGCATGCATTTATTGTTGTTGCATTGTCTGTATTTAGAAAAAGTGGATCGCCATTGCCATTACTTGTTATGATGCAATGATCTATTGTGATATGGGAAGTTTCGTTTAGGTAAATTGTTTTTTCACCATCTTGAAGTATATCCGTAATCTCATTTGCAAAATTTAGATTTACTAATTTTAAGTTCGAACTTTTATCAATTCTAAATGCATAACCTTTTAGATTAGAACTTTGAACAAATTTGACTTTTCCGTTATGGCTGGCTTCCCAACCTTTTGTAATAACTACATTTTCTGAAAAATTTTGCGAATTTATAAAATTATTTACAGGTGTGCCTCCGCATATATAGGTTGTTGAATCGTATCCTCCTGAAACATATATGGTATCACCACCTTTTATTGAACTCCATGGTAAACCAGAAATAGATCGTGAAGCATTGGTCCAACTTGTTGCCATTATCTATTTCCTTTAGCATCTCTATCTACATACCATAAATTATAATTCTTTGGTGCAAAGGCTAATAAATTGAAGCTTGGGATTTATAGATGTTCCTGCAGATTTTACACTATTTACATAAGTTTGACTCAAATAGCCTTGACTAATATCATGCTGAAGATTTTCTATCCCATATCCTTTTAAATTTGAATATCTTAAGAGATAATTTTGCGATTTCTTTTGCCCATGTAACATAATCTAAACGGTATGGTTCAGAATAATTTCCGTTGGGTTTTATAGGAGGGCATTCACTTGGAGGAAGAAGGGAAACATATACTGAAGTGCCAGTCATTTTAGCTTCCGGCAAATAATTTTGCAGCTCTTCCCATGCTGTTGAATTGTCTATATTCCAGGTATTTGATTGGGCAGAAATGGAAGTTAAAAATAAACCCCAAAATAATAATATGGTAAAAGTGTTATTTTTTTATTAAAATTTGTACTGGTGCATAATTTTAAATTAAGTTTTCATAAATCCTCTCAAGCATTTGCAAATATGTCAAAATTTAAATTTTGAATTATTATTTCTTAATAATTCTTAATTATAAAATTATTTAATATTTGTTTCAATCAATAAGCTATTCCCTTATTATTCTAGGGATTAAACTATTGATAATACAATTCCAATATTAAAAATTGGAAATGTTAATATTAATTGGTTTTATTATAAGATTGGAGAGAAATAATTTATTTAATAGGATAAAACATATCTATAAGGATGTTACGATAATTACTAAAAATCGATATTTTCAAGAATTGAACATAATTTAATCTTCGTTTTCGCTTTAAATAATATTACTTATTTGTAAAAAGTGTCTTTAAAGAATTTTTCACATTCATATCGGTTTACCTTGTTCCTTCAGCAAAACAGAATATCAGATTATTTTCCAATAAATGACTATAAACCTTTAAGTAATATTTATATTTCTTTTCCATTGGTATTATGTATTCAACTTTCATACCGTTTGAAAACTTAATTTTTTAGGTTTTTCATAATTCCTAACGTTAGCTCAATGCGAAAAAATTACGCTATTAACGAAATTCAATTGTCATTTACAAGAAAATGCATTAAAAAATATATATAAAGCCTTTTATTTAATTTGATTTAATGACAAATTAATATATATGATGACATATATTACATTTATAAACATAAATAGCATTTAAATATACATTCCTTTTGGCAATACACATAAATATTTGTAATCATTTTTAATTAATATTTTAGATATTTTCTTCAGACATCGAAAATTTCTTCTATATATTTATATCCTCCAACAAATAATAAAATATTACCTTATCCGGTCAAAATCTTAAATTTAAAGGTTTGCTGTGAAAATGAGTGATATTGTATATAACCAATTTTCGTCAAATATGTTTGAATTAAAAAAAATCCATTCCGAACTATATCTTCGATAAAGATATCAGGGATTATGTATCCGCGTATATGTAAATATTGAAGATCCATTTACTTTGTATTTTTACCGGATTGATGAAAATTTGCCAAGCATTTAATTCCGGTATGCCATATAGTAATTTTGTTAATTTGAAAAGACTTAAATGATATTCAATATCTTAATTCTTTTTTAGGAAAAGTTAATAATAATTTGAATATAGGCGGACTTTTTATCTGCTGTGTTGAAACATTAGGAGAAAGAAAAAAAAGAATATTTAATAAATTTCTAAAGTCTTTGCTTATCCCTACTATTATTGTATTGATTTTCCCGGGAAAAGAGTATTTCCCAAATTTGAACTTACAAGAAAATTTCATGATTATATAACAAAAGGTAACAACAAAACTCTGTCTTTTACAGAAGTTATGGGCAGGCTGGTCTATTCCGGATTTAGAATCGTTAATTTTAAGGTTATCAATAATTTGACTTATTTTATTGCAGATAAAGAAAAAGAACCGGAAGCTGGGCAGATTGCATTCTTATGGGATGATGTTTAAAATGAGAAGAATCGGCAAAGAGCGGAAAAATTATTAATGTTTATAAGATTAGAACAATGCATCCTTACTCGGAATACATTCAAAAATATTTTTTTGAATCTAAATAGTTTTGCAATTGGCGGAAAAATTAGAAAATGATTTTCGAGTAACTTCCTGGGGAAGATTTTTAAGAAAATACTGGCTGGATGAACTGCCTATGATTATCAATCTTATTAAAGGGAGATATTAAACTTTTTGGGGTTCGGCCTTTAAGTGATCACTAAATTTGAGTCTTTATCCGAAAAGATTTGTTGAAAAAAGATTAAGAAGTGCTACAAAACCGGGTCTTGATTCCTCCTTATTATGCCGATATGCCGAAAACTTTCGATGAATTAGTGGATTCCGAAAGAAAATATATTGATGCATATATGAAAAATCCATTAAAACAGATATTAAATATTTTTTCAAAGTGTTTAAAAATATTTTTATTAAAGGAAAGCGAAGCTCGTAAATTGCTGTGGTCCCGCGAGCTCTCTACACAAACCCAGTCCGGTTTTTTCGGACTGGGTTTGTTGTTCTAAAGTTAAATAATTACAGTTAATTTAGCGAGATAAATTTCAGAACTCATCCATCTTTCACAGACATTTCGTATCTGACTCACATTTCGACTTGGCTCAATGTAACATTGTTTTAGGTGTCATGCAGAGCTTGTCGAAGTATGACGATAGCACTTTTACGCGGATGTCACGGTCCACACCGTGACATAATTATATGAAAACTATATTCATTTTTATTAATACTATTAATTGCAGATAATACAGTGGCATGGAATCGTCCATGCCAGCCCGGAAAAAAAAAAAAACATTTTGTAGAGACGCATCGGTGATGCGTCTGAGAATGGATACCTTGCGTCGTCGTTATATACCTAACAACAACCCCCTTTTATTCCCCCTTTGTTAATGGGGATTATTGCATATTCAATTAATCCATAAACCAATTATTCTATCACGGTATCTAAAGGGCGTTAAATATAACGCCCCTACATATGAAAAGATAAATTGCAAATGAAAATGGATCTATTTAAAAATATATTTTGTAGAGACGCACCGGTGGTGCGTCTGTGAGTGATTAACTTTCATTATCGTAACAAACAACAACCCCCTTTTATTCCCCCTTTGTTAATGGGGATTATTGCATATTCATTCAATCCATAAATCAATCATTCTATCATTAATTTTGTAATGCACAACGCCCCTACATATGAAAAAATATAACTTGCAAATAAAAATGTATCTATATAAAAATATATTTTGTAGAGGCGCACCGGTGGTGCGTCTGTGAGTGATTAACTTTCATTATCGTAACAAACAACAACCCCCTTTTTATTCCCCCTTTGTTAATGGGGATTATTGCATATTCATTGAATCAATAAATCAATCATTCTATCATTAATTTTGTAATGCACAACGCCCCTACATATGAAAAAATATAACTTGCAAATAAAAATGTATCTATATAAAAATATATTTTGTAGAGACGCATCGGTGATGCGTCTGAGAATGAAAACCTTGCATTGACGTAATATTTTTATATTGAATTGTCATTACCGTCTTGATCAAGATTTTAATGAAACGTTATTTTTTATAATAAGCCTTTCCATTTTCAAGGGAAAGGTTGGATAGGGTTATTTGGTATAAACAAAGATAATTATGGTTAAGAGGGGACTATTGCATATTCACCTAATCAACAAACCAATCATTCAATCAATAATTTTGTAAGGGCGTTAATATAACGCCCCTACATATGAAAAGATAAATTGTAAATGAAAATGTATTTATATAAAAATATATTTTGTAGAGACGCACCGGTGGTGCGTCTGAGAATGACTATCTTGCATTGTTGTAATATCCTAACAAAACAACCCCCTTTTATTCCCCCTTTGTTAATGGGGATTATTGCCTTGGAAGTAAATCATTTCCATTTTATGTTCATGTCCACCAAATTGTAGAAACATAATTTTATGATGTTCATTAATATTCACTTAATCAACAAACCAATCATTCAATCATTAATTTTGTAAGGGCGTTAAATATAACGCCCCTACATATGAAAAGATAAATTGCAAATGAAACCCTCTCCTTAATAAGGAGAGGGAAGGGTGAGGTAGATTTATTCCAATATACGTCATCATCGAACATCTATTTATTCTAAATATACAAACCCAATTCCTCTAAGGAATTGGGTTTGATGTTTCTCGCTACTCAACACCATTTTTTATTCTATGCAGAACGAAGAAGAAAAATTAACCGGGAAATCATTTGCATCAAGAGTTACAATTGCGCCATAAACTTTATGGCTGTTGTAGCTTTCAAATAACACCTGGTCAACCTTAAGAAGCGCCTTCGAAAATGATAATGGGATATCAATTTGCATTGCCTGTTCATCAAACTCAACCGGGATAAATGCATACGGCTGATTATGCGAGTCAACAGCATCCGATAAATATACAACTGTCAGCAATTTTACTTTTACTTCGGTTCCAAGATCAAAGTTTAAAGTACCGGCAAGCGCAGCTATTTCAATATTCAATGAAAGTGAAGTTATGCTGCTGTTATCAATCGATAATGGAAATCCTCCGTAAGGAGTAATTATATTTTTATTAGTCAACACGCCGTCACCAATCTGTTTATAATTGGATTGGACAATGAAGCTGAAATAATTTAATCCTTCGGGAGTATATGCTTTCCATATCTCTTTAATCTCGGCAAAAGAGCTTGCCGCAGATCCGAATTTAACATTCAGCTTAAATCGTTCTCTTCGCATTAAAGTTGCCGGGTCATTTACTTTTTTTCTAAACCCGGGTTTACGGCTGAGAATGTTTCTGCCGTTTACTATTCTGCCTGTTATATTACCTATTGACCCTCTAATTTCACTGAGGATCCCGTTTTTAATTTCACCCATTGTATTAATCCTATTTTTATATTTAAGAAAATTATTTTATTAATCAAGTCGATCGCTATAAATTCGACAGTTGCCGGATACTTAAATATTACATCTTTTGCTATATTAACACCGGGATTAATCCCGGTGATAGTGATAAAAAAAGATATAAATAACCGTTTCAACGGTTTAACATTATAGGCAATCAGTTTTAGCTAAATTAATCTGAACTATTGATATATACCTCTATACCCTCTCTTTACTAAGGAGAGGGGAAGGGGTGAGGTTAATTTACTGGAGGAGACAAATTATCATACAGATTTGATTCGAAATTCCGTTTTAAGAACGGTGTAAAAAATAATTTATGCTTATTCCGTTTAATTGATACATTAGCTTC
>CAVSWT010000015.1:0-270840 GCA_963731745.1 uncultured Ignavibacteriales bacterium | reverse complement strand
ATCTGCGTAAGAAGTGCTAAATAATAAAAACAAACTTAGCAGAGCTGCAATGGACAATCTGCTAATGAGGGTAAAAATTTTTTTCATGGTTGAAATAAAACTAAAAAAAAGCGGAAAGGGAAACAATGGAAGAAACTTATATATCTTAATGAAATTAATTTGGTTCTTTATTTATTAGAGTAAATAATGAATCGTTAAAAATAAATGCTGTACTGCCATAGATGTCCTACAGCAGCACAGCTTACTTTAGTCCTTAACCCAAATTGGCCACGCCTTTAAGCCGTAGTCATAAGCGTCAAGCACTGTCCCGTTAGAGAGAGTTCTATATTGCCTGAAAATCAGGTGATATCCGGGACGTTTTCTTGATGACATGATAACCTCATCAATTATAGTAATTGAATAGGCTTGCCAATAACTTTTTATATATATATTTTTATGTGCATTCAAAAAAGAACCCGAGGCAAACCATTGATTATTGTTTTGGGTTTTTATTTTACCCGAAGTTAAGTCACTAACTTCGGGTTTTTTATTCAGTCTCACTTTTTTTAACAAGCTGTTTTTGGATATTTTGAATTATAGCATTTACTATAATAAAATCATCTTCTGATTTAATTTCTTTTTCAAAATGTATCCCTGGTCCACTTATCTTTATCAAAAAATTATTTTTATTCTTATCTTTAATAACAAACTTGTCACTGTTTTTTAGAATAATATCCTTATTGTTGTTTTCGTTTTCTGATGATACTTCAGTATCGTCATCAATTCCATTTAATGAAACAAATGAATTATCTGCATTTAATAAATTTGCTTCTCTCGCAGCTCCACTGAAATAATTTGCAATTCTTCCTGCAATTCTTTCTGGTACATCAAACTCTCTAATCAGAATTTTATCCAATGTGTTTACAGGTAATTTCCCATTAACAAATCTCTCATAAATGGATTTGAATACAGGAATATTAAAAAATGACTCTCTAAGCAATCCAGTTTTTTCTTCGTCATCGTAAGCCAATGAAAGTTTTTTAAAATGAGGAGTTGTTGATAACATTCCCTTTTGTGTATTTATAAAATTATACTTAATAGCCGAACTAACTTGCGACTTAAATGAGCCGGAAACTTTTTTGTTTAGATAATCTGCACAGGTTTCTAACGAACAGGAACCCCCAAGGTCCTTTACGGCGGTTGCAATTTCAGAGAGCACTTTTAAAGAGCCCCTCGGATAATCGACAAATTTTGGCATAAACCTCTCCTTTTTTATTATTACCCCCGAAACATAGCGAATATTATTTTAAATACAAAATAAAAAGAGTTATAAAATGGGTTAATATTCCTAAATATCTTAATATTATTTGAAATAACGCAGTTTATATGGTCTTCTTATTATATTATCCCGTGATTAACAGAAAAAAAGGTCTATAATTCCAAGAAAATCAGTATTTATGACTTAATAAATAATAATTTAAGGTCAAATAAGTATATTGAAAGGTATAAAAACGCATAGATGCATAAATGGATGGGGTATAATAAGTTAATTAAATGTTCAATTAGTTAATATACTTCATATTAGTATCTTTTAAATAGAAGTCCACGGAGGTTATAACAAAAGGATAGAAGAAATAAAACAAAAAAAGGCGAGCCTTTAAAACTCGCCATTAAATTCATTTCTTTATTAAAATTATTAAAAATTATTGTTTCCCTGTACAAATTCATTTTCTTCAATAGCATTCATCGGGCTGCCGTGGCCAAGAAACAGCACAGGCATTGGCTCTGTGCTGTTAAACTCACGTGTTATATTATTTAAGTCATTCGGTTTCATTGCTTTTCAAATTACGTAATACAATTGTCAAAATAAATATCTGTACTTGGGCACTAAAATGATATTCTATTAAATCAGTCTTCCAGAGTAAGTAAAGAGAATGTCATTTCAACCGGAGGGAGAAATCTTTTGGGCAAGGATAAATAAGATTTTTTACCACAAGACTTATCCGCCGGTTGAGAGTGTTGCAGAAGTCTTAGTTTGTCAGTCTGAGCTTGTCGAAGACTATCTTGGCAGCAAGAATTCACACTTCGATAAACTCAGTGTGACAGAAAAATTAAATCTGCAACACTCTCGTTAGGCAAGCTTGTTTCGGAATCTTTTTAAGGTATTTAGATGCTGAAACAAGCCTGCCTACCGTCAGGTGGGTTCAGCATGACGTTCGAATCAAAGCATTCAATTACGCAGCTTGTGCAGCGCTTTGAACTTTATTGAACTCAGCAAGCACTTCTATTTTAACTTCGTTGCTAACTACAACTCCGCCGGCTTCCGTAACAGCATTCCATTGTAAACCGTAATCAAAACGATTTAATTTTCCGCGGATTTCAAAACCAGCAACTTCATTACTATGCAAACCATTTACGGTTCCGTTATAAACAACATCAAGCGTAATTTCTTTTGTTACACCGCGAAGAGTGAAATTTCCTTTTACCTTTAATTCATAATCAGAAATTTTTTCTACTGAGGTTGATTCAAAGCTCATCTTCGGATTATTTTCTGCATCAAAAAAATCTGCTGACTTTAAATGTGCGTCACGCTGTTCATTTTTTGTATTGATGCTGTTTACATCAGCTTCAAATTTAATTTTTGCATCACTAAAGTCTTCTTTATTTGTTTCTACTGTTGCATCAAAGTTATCAAAATGTCCGCGCACTGTTGAAACCACAAGGTGTTTTACTTTAAAGTTAACTTCTGAATGCATCGAGTCTATTTTCCAGGTTGTCATTTTATTATCCTTTCAATTTGTTTGACTGTTTTCATTTAAGAACTACTCAAACTTAATATGAAAGGCTTACAGCCGCATTCACGTATGGTAAGAAATGGAGTTAACATATGGTAACTAAAATACTGCAGATTGATTTTAGCTGTCATTTCGAACAAGTCTTCGAGTGAGAAATCTTTTTTTAATTAATATGTATAAGATTTCTCCCTTTGGTCGAAATGACATTTGCTAAAGGGCCTAAATTTTTTAGGATTCTTAAATAAATTTATTTTTCATATGTTCTTTTCTTAACGTAAGAAAAGAACCAAAAGAAACATGCAATTAAAAATAAATTCTGAAATTATACTTTGTATTGAGAGCGCTACCTTGGTATATAAAGAAAAATACCTCAGTCGCTCCGCTCCTTCAAACAGATTTTTCTTTTTGTGTTAACATTACATTGGCTGGAATGTCAATCAGTATAATTTTCGGCGAATTTCTTTTAGGTGCGGATTAGTGTTTATATCTATACCTTTTTTTATTCTATAGCATATGTAATTTTATGAAAGATTTCTCACGCGAAGACTTATTCGAAATGACTGTAGTAAGTTAACCCAATTTATTTTTGAGTTAATTCTTTACGAATGCGGCTTAAGGATTGCGGAGTTATTCCGAGATATGAAGCAATTTGATTTTGCGGAACCAGTTCAAAAATCTTTGGATATGCTTTAATAAATTTCAAGTACCGTTCTTCCGCAGATGATGATAACGAGTCTACTATTCTCTGCTGGGTTGCGGCATAACCTGCTTCAATCTGTAAACGAAATAATCGTTCCATCTTCGGACAATTATTAAGCATCTCTTCCCTTGCAGATTTTTCTAGTAAAAGAATTTCAGAATCCTGCAAAGCATCAATATTAACTTTTGAAGGAAGGCCGGAAAAAAAACTATCCAAATCAGATATCCACCAATCTTCAATCGCAAACTGAATAATGTGTTCTGCCCCTTTATTATCAATGCTATATTTACGCAGGCATCCTGAATTGACAAATGCAACATGCCTGCAAACATCACCTTCATTTAAAAGGAACTGATGCTTCTTTAATTTTTTTTGGATAAAGAATTTTGTGCTGATATCAAATTCTTCATCTGTAAGATGAACTCTTTTTTCAATATGATTTCGCAGCAGAGGGTACACTGATAACTTTAACTTTCCTTTACAAGAGGATAGATTGTTTCCCAAGAATTTTTCATAATATCAAATGCTTTTTGTGCATCTTCTTTAAGTGCAGTTTCACCTGGATACCTGAATTCAACTGAAAAAATAGTCAGCCATTCTAAATCTTCTTTTAATGCGGTTAGTTCTGCATAAATACCATCAGATAAACGCAAAAGTTCAGCTAAGTCATGAATCTTTGAAAATTGTACATTGTTCTTTTGCAGTAAAGCTTTAAATAGCTTTTCAACAGCTTGCTGGCAATGAAAACAGACGCCATCCCAATTGGGATTTGCAATTACATTAATTTCTCTTTCAGCAGTATGATAATCCCCTTGTGCTTTTTTAAGCCATTCATTAATTAATTCGTTCATAAAGAACCACGCCCTCTTCCATAATCTCTTTAATAAAAAAATCACCTTTTTTTATCCTATCCCTTACTTGTTCTGAATTCCTCACAAGAATATCCATCGGGAACGTTGATGGAAGCGTTTTTCTTATTATGAATGCTTGTTCAATTGGCCTTCCTTCGTAATTCATTATGACAAACAAATCGACATCGCTGTTTTCATCGGATTTATTTTTTGCCGCAGATCCGAATAAAATTATTTTTTCAGGATTAAATATTTCGGCAATTTTATTTGTATATTTTTTTATTTCGCTTAATAAATACATTGATATTGAGATATGTTAAAATATTTTAATATTAAAATATTAAATAAAATTGTTAAACAAAAAAGGCGAGCATGAAGCTCACCTTCTAATAGAAAATTTCTTTCCAATATTTATTTCAACAAAATCATTTTTTTGTTTGTATGTAATTATCGGTTCTCAATCAGTAAAAATAAATACTTGCTGATTTGATTGTAACCAATTAAAAAACTGGCGTTATTTCAATGCCCTTGTGCCCAACATCATCAAGATAATTCAGCCGTTTCTGTTGTTCTTCCTTTGCTTCAGTGTCATTACATGTGCTAAAAATAACAATAGGACCCACACCTAATTTGAATTTTAACATACCATTCCCTATATCTTCCAGATTAGATAATGTAAATTCATTTGCATATACACCGTCTTTTCTCAATACTCTACCCTTATAAGATTTAGCTCCGTCAACAGATTTAAATTCCGCTATATAAGTAGGGTGGCCTACTGTGTATTCTTCTCCACCACTGCAGGCAAGAGACGTGCGCGAATTGATAGTTACTTCTTTAGTGAAAGGAACGTAAAATGAGATACATCCTTTTTTGTTATTCATTGAGGCAGTGCTATGTGCGACTTCATCAGATAATTCACCGGTATTTTTGTTTTTAAGATAAACAGATACCGTTATGGTTTCAATATTATCACCGCCGCTTAATTCCGATTCTAGTGCCGTGCTGATATAAGATACTTCATTAGCTTTTGTTGTAATTGATTTTCCATAATTATTAGGATCATCGTTAATATCCTGAATACGTCCGCCATACTTACCATCAGTGCTCCAATGATATTCAAATTCTCCTGTATTTGAATCATAAATAGTAGAACATGTAACTTTCAGGGTTTGGGCTTCGCCTAAACAAACCTCAGCATTTCCAGGATTTAGTTTAATATCAGCGTCAATGCAGTCAACACTCCAGCTTTCAACAGATTTTGCGGATGTATTAAGCATATTTATATTAACTTTATTTCCGAAGTCCATATTTTTGTACATAGCTTCCATAACTTTTTGTATTCGCGGGGCTCCGGTTTCTATCAATTCATTGCTTTGTACAAATGTATTCGGCATTGACCCGTTATCTGAAATAATATTATATACATTTGTAAGTAAAGTTCTCAGCTCATCAGAAAGTCTGATATCTCCATAAAGTTTAGGAAGTAAAGCTTCTGATGCGGATTTAAAATCATTTTGTTTTACAGCATCTAATACTCCAGGATTGGCTTCTAATACCGGAAGGACAGCATTTAACAAAGCATTTTCTTTATCGCTCCCTGTAGGCGGAAGTAAACCTTTATTACCGCCCATATCTAACAATGTAGGCAAAAGATATTTTAGTGCGTATGTTTTTACATTAATATCTTCATATGCTTTTTTTTCAGTTTCTGTTAAATCCCTATCTATGGAATTAGGAGAACCGGACCCGATAACAACAACTTCATATTCAACAGATAATTCTGATGATTTATTAATAGGCAATTCGATTGGATCTGTACTTGCGTTGTTTTCAATTGAAGCCGCTTGTGTATTTATTTCTGAGAGTCTGTTGCCTACCTCCAGTTCTTTAATCTTTTGAATTTCTACGGGATCAAAATCAAGGCTGATAAAAGGTGTTGCTGTATAATTAGTAATCTCAGATAAATTTTTGCTGCGATCATAAAACGATTTTTTGTAAATAAAAACTTTGGTGTATCTAGGATACGAATTTTGCAGCTTTATATGGGCCGAGTCAATTTTAGTGACCGTAATACCGCTTTTAGTTTCTGCACCATTTACTTCAATTCGTTTTTGCAGATTTATAGAAAATTGGCTAGTTGAAATCTCATTAATTTTCTCATCAATTGTTGGAAGATACTCTCCTTTGGAGAACATTAAAGGATCATTTTTGAAAAGACCGCTTATTGATTCAACAAGCTGTGAAAATCCCGGAACCTGTTTTACATTTCCAAGAAAAATTTGTTTTGCATTATCGGGTAACAAATAATAATCTAGCGCATAATACAGCATAACTTCCGTTGTAGTTTCCACAGATATTTCTTTGCGATTATCAGATATAAATCCTGCTAGAAGTACATTATTATCCCCATCGAGGAGATAAGCTAATTCTACGCTGCCTTCATTAAAAGGTACATCCCCGGTTTTTTCAGATTTGAGTTCACCATCATTTCCAAGACTAAAAATAGAAGCACCGGTCAAGTCTGCATTGGAACCTTCGGGCAGTGAAACATTAACAGAAACTGTTTTAGAATTTTCAGAAGGATTATTAACCACATTATCATTTTTTTTACAACCATTAACAAAAATTAGAAGTATAACAAATAATGGAATATATTTATTTTTCGCCTTCATATTTTTCCTTTCACATTATTTTAATTATTTCAACAAAATCATTTTTTTAATTGACTTAAAGCTGCTGGTGTTAATAAGTGAAGATGCTTCCATAACGTAAATGTAAATTCCTGAAGCAAGATTATTAACGATCCAGTTTATTTCATAATACCCGGCAGGTATACCGCAGACTTCACCATTATCATTTATTGCTCTTCCACAGATTGCAGTTCTGAGCTATCTTCACCAAGATCAATTACATAATAATCCTGTGCTGATAAAAATGAATGCAGTAAAAGAACTGTTAAAAAAAATGAAATAATATTTTTCATTAAAACCTTTTAGCTTTTGTATGATTTCGATTTTTGACTGAATTAATATTAGAAGTAAGAGATTTTGTATCTCACAATATATAATGCGCAAAAACAGAGTGAATTAGTTCAAACTTTTAAAATTTTTTTCGGATTGTGGGGATTTTAAATGGAAGCGGGCTAATTTCTTTTTTGGGGGATAAAAAAAGGCGAGCCAATATGACTCGCCTCTTTATCATAACTATATTTTTCTATTAACTTACCTTCTCTTCAACTTCAGCTTTTTGAAATTCCAATTTTCCCGAGTTGCCGACTGTTACTTTAATTGTATCTCCATCATGGAAATTTCCCATCAGCAATTCCTGGGATAAAGGATTTGTAAGATGCTTCTGCACAGTTCTCTTTAATGGTCGTGCACCGTAAGTAACATCGTACCCAAGTTTTGCAAGCCAGTCTTTTGATTCATTACTTACATCAAGAGTTATTTCTTTATCTTTAAGAAGCTTTTGTACATGACGAATTTGTATATCAACAATTTGCCTAATTTCACTTCTTGTTAACGGCTTGAATAGAACTACTTCATCAATTCTGTTTAGGAATTCCGGACGAATTGTTTTTCGCAGCAAATCAATAATTTGGAATCGCAAATTTCCCATCACTTCATTTATATTTTCATCCGTAACATTTTCTAGTTTATCATGCAGTAAATGAGAGCCGAGATTTGAAGTCATGATGATAATAGTATTTTTAAAGTTAACAGTTCTTCCTTGATTGTCTGTTAATCTTCCGTCATCCAGCACTTGAAGCAGAACATTAAATACATCCGAATGCGCTTTTTCGATTTCATCCAGCAGCACAACAGAATATGGCCGCCTTCTTACAGCTTCAGTTAATTGTCCGCCTTCTTCATAGCCAACATATCCCGGAGGTGCACCAATCAAACGAGACACGGAAAACTTTTCCATGTATTCCGACATATCAATTCTAATCATTGCATGTTCATCGTCAAAAAGATATTCTGCAAGTGCTCGTGCCAATTCTGTTTTACCAACACCTGTCGTTCCTAAAAATATGAAAGAACCAATTGGACGGTTAACATCCTGCAGTCCGGTGCGAGACCTTCTTATTGCATTTGCAACGGCAGATACAGCTTCATCCTGACCAACCACCCGGCTGTGAAGCTCGTCTTCCAATTTAATAAGTTTGCTTCTTTCGCTTTCAAGCATTTTGCTTACGGGTATACCCGTCCATTTAGCCACAACTTCTGCAATATCTTCAGCATCAACTTCTTCTTTAAGCATTTTTTGAGAATTTTGAATTTCAGTGAGCTGTTTAGTTTCATCTTTTAACTGCTTTTCTAAAGAAGTTATTTTGCCGTATCGAAGTTCTGCAACTTTACCAAGGTCGCCCTCACGTTCATATTTTTCAGCTTGGGTTTTTGCATTTTCAATTTCGCTTTTCATACCGCGAATCTTTTGAATTTTTTCTTTTTCAAGTTCCCAATGCAATCTTAATTTATTTCGTTCCTCTTCAAGCTCGCTCAATTCCTGTTTTAAATCTTCAAGTCTTTTTTGAGATGATTCATCTTTTTCTCTTTTCAAAGCCTCACGTTCAATCTCAAGCTGTTTAATTTTTCTTTCAATTGTATCAAGCTCTTCCGGCATCGAATCAATTTCGATTCTTAATTTTGATGCAGCTTCATCAATTAAGTCAATCGCTTTATCTGGAAGAAATCTATCTGTAATATATCTGTGTGAAAGCTGAGCCGCAGCAACAATAGCTCCGTCTGTTATTCGAACTCCGTGATGTACTTCGTAGCGTTCGCTTAATCCTCTAAGTATTGAAATAGTATCATCAACCGAAGGCTCTGTAACAAGCACCGGCTGAAATCTTCTTTCAAGGGCAGCGTCTTTTTCAATATGTTTTTTATATTCATCAAGAGTAGTAGCTCCGATAGCATGCAGTTCACCACGAGCCAGAGCTGGTTTCAAAATATTTGCTGCGTCCATTGAACCGGAAACGGCTCCGGCGCCAACAAGTGTATGGAGCTCATCTATGAAAAGAATTATCTCTCCATTTGATTCCTGGACTTCTTTTATAACTGCTTTAAGGCGTTCTTCAAATTGTCCGCGGAATTGAGTTCCGGCAACAAGTGCACCCATATCGAGTGCAACAATTCTTTTAGTTTTTAAATTTTCCGGAACGTCACCCGAAATAATTCGATGAGCAATGCCTTCAGCAATAGCTGTCTTCCCTACTCCGGGTTCACCAATTAGAACCGGATTATTTTTTGTACGGCGTGAAAGCACTTGAAGCACTCTTCTGATTTCTTCATCTCTCCCAATTACCGGGTCAAGTTTTCCGCTGCGCGCTAATTCATTTAAATCACGGCCGTACTTTTGTAATGATTGATAAGTGTCTTCAGGATTCTGCGAAGTTACTCTTTGTGATCCTCGAACTTCTTTTAATGCTGAAAGAATTTGATCGTGTGAAATTCCATTATCTCTTAATAATTGTCCCGACTTACTATCACTTTTTGCCAAGGCCAAAAGTAAATGTTCGGTTGAAATAAATTCATCTTTAAGTTTTTTAGCTTCCGAGCCGGCATCATCAAAAACCTTTGCCATATTATTGGACATTTGCGGCATACTAACTCCAGCGCCGCTGACTTTGGGAAGCGATTCTAAAGTTTCATTAACTTTTAGTTTTATTCTATTAATATTACCGCCGGCTTTCTGCATAATCGTATCAGCAATATTCCCCTGCTCTTGAATTAATGCAGCAAGCAAATGTTCCGGCTCAATAATTTGGTTATTATAATTTTGAGCAATCTCAATTGCTGTCTGCACAACCTCCTGAGCTTTTACTGTTAGTTTATTTAAATTAAATGCCATTATATTTTCATTCCTTTCTTATTCCCCTTTCGGCAAATGCCGTTATAATTTCTTTACCTCTTTATACCAATCGCTGGATTGTTCCATCATCTTGTTCAATCTGTTTACTAATTTATGCGGATCATCAAGATTTCCTTCAATTAATAATGCAGATTCATAAAGCTGTTCTGTAACATTATTAATGTATTCATCGTTCGAATCAGACTTAAAAATTGCCAAAAGATTTCTTACTAAATGATGATTTTTATTTACTTCAAAAATTTTCTTTTGCTGTCCCATATCCTGATTTGCAAGCCGCATCATTTTTAACATTGAAGTAGACATGGAATTATCAGGGTTAACCAAACACGATGGGCTGTCAAATAATCTTTTTGATTCTTTTACATCGGTAACTCTGTCGCCTAAAATGGTTTTCATCTTTGAGAGTAGGCTGTCAAAATGTTTGTTATCGTCTTTGCTTAATTCTTCAACTTTTGTTTCCGTTTCTGTTTCATCTTTAAGCTTTTCAATTTTATCTAGTTCAACAGAATCAATTGATTTAAATTCGTAATCTTTAAATTTCCTAATTGAAGTTACAACGAACTCATCGATCGGATCGTACATATATAGTACTTCCAATCCTTTGCGTCTGAATACTTCTAAGTGCGGATCAAGATCAATTGCATCTCTGCTGCTGCCGAAAGCAAAATAAATTTCTTTTTGTTTGTCTTTTAATCTTGATACATAATCTTCAAGTGAAATTAATTCTTTACTGTCTTTGCAGGACGAAGAATTAAATCTAAGCAATTGAGAATATTTTTCTAAATTTGTGAAATCACTGTAACCGAGCTTAAAAATTCTTCCGTGTTCATTCCAAAACTCGTTATATTTTTCAGGTTCATCTTTTGCTTTTTTCTGCAAGTATGATAGAATCTGGTTGGTAACATTATTGGATATTTTATTAAATATTACATTCTCTTGCAGAGTTTCTCGTGAAATATTTAATGGCAAGTCTTCTGAATCAACAACGCCTTTGACAAACCCCAAATATTCGGGAAGCAAATCTTTATTCTTATGCTGAATTAAAACTCTACGCACATATAAATCCAAACCGTAGTCTTCCCTGCTGTATCTGAATAAATCAAAATTCTTTTTTGGGATGAAGAGCAAACTATTAAATTGAATCGGCGCGTCGATGGAAATATGAATTGTATCCATCGGTTCTTCATTGTCATAAGTTAAGAATTTGTAAAACTCATTATACTGTTCTTTGGTTACTTTGCTTTTGGGCTCTCGCCAAATTGCAGAGACGGTATTTATTTTTTCATTTTCTAAATAAATTGGGAATTGAATAAAGTTTGAATGTTTCTTAATTGCATTTTCAAGCCTATATTTATCTGCAAATTCTTTT
This sequence comes from uncultured Ignavibacteriales bacterium, assembly GCA_963731745.1. Lineage (GTDB taxonomy): Bacteria > Bacteroidota > Ignavibacteria > Ignavibacteriales > Ignavibacteriaceae > CAVSWT01. Next base: position 259,266 of record CAVSWT010000015.1, on the reverse strand, counting down.
GCGTCTTCTTTCAAATGAATTTCAATAATAGTTCCTCTGCTTAGTTCGTCAGTTAGTTCAGCGATTTCATAATTCCCAAGTCCATCAGATTTCCATTCAACTGCAGGCTCATCCTTTAAATATGATTTCGTTTTGATTATTACTTCTTCAGCAACCATAAATACTGAATAGAAACCAACACCAAATTTTCCAATTATATTATTTGCATCGGATTTATTTTCGGAAAGCTGTTTTAAGAAATCAGCCGAACCGGATTTAGCAATTGTTCCAATGTTATTTATTAATTCATTTTTAGTCATTCCAATTCCGGTATCGGAAACGGTGATCGTTTTTTTCTTTTCATCAAAAGCTACTTTAATTTCTAATGGTAAATCTTTGTCAAGAATTTCTGTTCCTTTAGTGGATTGAAATCTTAATTTATCCAATGCGTCTGATGAGTTAGAAATTAATTCACGTAAAAATATTTCTCTGCTTGTATAAAGTGAGTGGACAAGTATATCAAGTAATTGTTTTACTTCTGCTTTGAATTTAAATTTTTGTGTCGTTGCTTGTTTCTCGCTCATTTATTTACTCCTTAGTTCTGATAGTTTCTTAAATAATTTAATTTCTTCTGATGATAAATTTTTGGGGATTTGAATATTCACCCTAACAATTAAATCTCCTTTACGAGTGCTGTTAGGCTTTTTCATTCCCATGTTTTTTATTTTTAAAAGCTTTCCATTCTCTGATTCTTTGGGAATTGTTAGATTTATTTTTTTCCCATCAATAGTAGTTATTTGAATTTTACCTCCAAGCACAGTAGTGTACAAATCAACATCGAGATTATAATAAAGGTCATCATCTTTCACTTCATAAAAAGGATGATCGAGAATATGAATAGTTAAATATAAGTCACCTCTCTCACCACCACTTCGGCCTTGCGCCCCTTGATTTTTTAATCTTAGCTTCTTCCCTTCCCTAGTCCCGGGTTCGATAACAATTTTTAATTTTCTACCGTCAACATTTATTTGGCGTTCTGTTCCATTGTACGCTTCTTCAAGAGTTAAATTTAAATCCGCTTCATAATCACTTCCCTTTTGTACTTGGGAAAACGGACTGCCGGCATGCTGCTGGCTTCTTCTTCCTCCAAAAAAACTTTCAAAGAAATCTGAAAAGCCCCCAACATTTCCAAACAAATCTCCTAAATCACCTTCAAATTTAAATGAGTTTCCTCCTTGTCCACCGGAAGAATATTGATTATACCAATCATTCATTCCGCCGCCTGCATGTTCATACTGTTTCCAGTTGGCACCAAGGCGATCATATTTTTTGCGTTTCTCAGCATTACTTAAAACTTCATTGGCCTCTGTAATTTCTTTAAACTTTTCTTCAGCAGCCTTATCATTCGGATTCCTGTCAGGATGATATTTTAAAGCTAATTTTCTATAAGCTTTTTTAATTTCTTCCTGAGTCGCATCTTTTTCAACGCCTAAAGTTTTATAATAATCTTTAAATTCCATATTGTAATTTATTCTTTATTAAATAATAAGCATTTATGTCATTCAATTATCATGCCCAGCCGTAAAAATTCCCATAACCTCTTATAATATAATCATTTATGGATTATGGCGATGTGTTTGGGCGGACTGACAAAATGGCTTACATTTATAAATAGATATTCGTTTGATTATATAAATGGCAAAATACTATGTCAATAATTCAAACGTAAAATATTTGAGATAAATATTTCATGCACAGACATTCGAATATTCAAAATAGGGGAGTATAAGGCAATTGAAAATGCGTGTTTAATTACATATTTTTGCAACCTTATTATCCAAATTTTTTATGAACAAACTTCCTTTAGAAGATACAATTACGGCAGTTGCAACTCCTTCTGGTGTGGGAGCTATATCTGTAATTAGAATAAGTGGTTCGCAATCTTTTGAAGTATCTGATTCGATTTTTATTGGAAAGGGAAGAATAGCTGATGCAAACACCCATACAATTCATTATGGAAAAATTGTTGATCCATTGGGAAATTTAATTGATGATGTTCTAGTTTCTGTTTTTAGAAATCCAAATTCTTATACTGGTGAGGATTCTGTCGAAATAAGTACACACGGGAATCCTTTAATTACAAATAAAATAATAGAGCTGCTAATTGGGCAAAATGTTAGATTAGCAGAGCCAGGCGAGTTTACTAAAAGAGCTTTCATCAATAGCAGAATTGATTTAGCTCAGGCTGAAGCGGTGGCAGATATAATTTCGTCTAGAACAGAGGCATCTTTAAAAGGTGCGAGGAATCAACTAGATGGAATACTGTCAAATAAGGTTCAGAGTTTAAGAGAATCATTATTAAATGTTACTTCCTTTGTTGAGCTTGAATTAGATTTTGCCGAAGAGGACGTTGAGTTTGTTCATTTAGATGAATTATCAAAAAAAATTGAAAATATTATTAGCGAAATTGATCTTTTACTTAAATCTTATTCATTTGGAAAAGTTATTAAAGATGGAGTAAATGTTGCATTAGTTGGCAAACCCAACGTAGGCAAATCGAGCCTGATGAATTACATTCTGAAAGAGTCCCGCGCAATTGTAAGTAAAATTCCCGGAACTACGCGTGATGTAATTAGAGAAGATGCTACCATCGATGGAATTTTATTTAGGCTTTATGATACTGCGGGAATTAGAGTTTCGGAAGATGAAATTGAAAAAGAAGGAGTATTAAGAAGTAGGGAAGTAGTGAAGAATTCTGATCTGGTTCTTTTTATAAATGATGTTGAACAAGATGAAAATAGTGAAATTTTAGAAGAGATTTATTCTTTAAATGAAAAGGGGAAAGTTGTTCAGGTATTAAATAAAATTGATTTGGGAAATGAAAAGAATTTAAATGCAGATATATACATTTCAGCTATAAATGGTGAAGGAATTGATGATCTGTTTTTGAAATTAAAAGAAAAGGTTTTTGAGAATTCAAATTATAGTGAAAAATCGGCGATAGTTTCTAATTTACGTCATTATAATTGTTTGAAAAACGCTAAGATGAGTTTAGAAAACGCAAGAGAATCAGTGAAAAATAAACTTAGTGGAGAATTTATTTCTGTAGATTTGAGAAATTCAGCAAATTCATTAGGTGAAATTATTGGTGAAGTAACTTCAGATGATATATTGAATAATATTTTTACGAAATTTTGCATCGGCAAATAGAAAAAAGTTTCACGTGAAACTGGAAATTTGCTAAAATCGAAAGATATTTTTGACTTTTGATTTTTGACACTTGACTTATTTTTAAGTTTCACATGAAACATTGAGAAAGATTTTATGATAAAATATGATGTAATCGTGGTTGGGGGAGGACACGCTGGAATTGAAGCAGCTCATTCTGCTGCGTCAATGGAATGCAATGTTGGTCTTGTAACAATGGATAGATTTGCCATGGGGCGAATGTCGTGTAATCCCGCAATTGGTGGAACAGCCAAAGGACATTTAGTTCGAGAGGTTGACGCTCTTGGTGGTGTCATGGGAAAAATTGCAGACCGAACCGGAATTCAATTTAGAATGTTGAATAAATCTAAAGGACCTGCAGTTTGGTCGCCTCGATGTCAATCCGATCGTAAACTGTATTCTGAAGAAGCATATCGAGTTGTTGAAGCCCATCCAAATATTACTATTGTAGAAGATTCGGTTGTTGATATCGTTGTCGAAGATAGAGTCATTAAAGGAGTAAAAACATCTAAAGGAAATAAAATTCTTTGCAGCGCTGTTATACTTTCAGCCGGCACTTTCTTGAATGGATTGATGCATACCGGATTAAAATCAATAAGCGGGGGAAGATTTGGTGAGAAACATGCGACTGGAATGACCGAATCATTATTAAAACTTGGATTTGAATCGGCAAGACTTAAAACGGGAACACCTCCACGATTATCAAAGAATTCAATCGATTTTGGTTTACTTGAAGAACAGCCAGGAGATATAAATCCCCAACCATTTTCTTTTCATACTGATAGATCAGCGTTTCCATATTTGCCGCAAGTTAGTTGTCATATCACATATACTGATAAAAATGTTCATAAGATTTTAGAGAAGGGATTTAAAGAATCACCAATGTTTACCGGTTTGATTAAGGGTGTAGGTCCGAGATATTGTCCTTCAATTGAAGATAAGATTGTTCGGTTCTCTGATAAGCCGCAGCATCAATTATTTTTAGAACCTGAAGGATTGCATTCTGATCTTATCTATTTAAATGGTTTTTCGACATCTCTTCCAGCAGAAATTCAAATTGAGGCAATTCATAAAATTAAGGGACTCGAAGAAGTTGAGTTAGTACGCCCAGGTTATGCAGTTGAATATGATTTCTTTCCTCCTCATCAAGTTGACTTAACTTTAGAGACCAAACTTGTGGGGGGACTATATTTCGCCGGACAAATAAACGGAACATCCGGTTATGAAGAAGCTGCTGCTCAAGGTATTGTTGCCGGGATAAATGCTGCTGCAAAGATTAAAGGAATGAAGGAATTCGTTCTTAAAAGAAGCGAAGCGTACATAGGAGTTTTAATAGATGATCTTGTAAACAAATCAACGGATGAACCTTATAGAATGTTTACTTCAAGAGCAGAGCATCGACTATTGCTTCGACAGGATAATGCTGATATCCGACTTGCGCAATATGGTTATTATTATGGATTAAACTCAAAGCCATATTTTGATGAAGTTGAACAAAGGAAAAATTTAATTAATAACAGTGTTGAAAATTTCAACAACATTAAAATTCGTGCTTCTTCAATTAACTCTTATTTGGAATCAAAAGGACAAAACGGAATTGATTCCACCGAAACAGTTTCAAAACTATGTAAAAGGCCTGAATTAAATTTAAGGGAACTATTAAATTATATTGAAAATAATGGATATATATTCATAAAAGATTTAAAAAACGATGATATTGCCCTTGAGCAAGTTGAAATTCAACTTAAATATGAAGGCTATATGAAACGCCAGCAGGAAATGGTTGAAAAATTAGAGAGGTACGAATCGGCACAAATTCCGCTAACGTTGAACTATACAAATATAAAGGCATTATCAACTGAAGGCAGAGAAAAATTGAATAAAGTTAAGCCAAGATCCATTGGCCAGGCTTCCCGCATATCGGGGGTTACTCCTTCAGATATTTCTATTTTATTGGTATATTTGAAAAACTAATCAGAGGAATTTTTTATGGTGGACGTTCAAGAACAATTTCTGAAAGAATTGAACTCTTTTTACTGGGAAAACGGATTTAATCCCGACATCATGAAAGTAGAAAGGCTTGCTTATTTTGCAGATTTATTGGTTGATAAAAACGAAAACGTTAATTTAATTTCCAGACGCGATGCAGATAATATAATTGAAAATCATATTTTCATTTCATCTTACATTTCCAAATACATTCCCGAAAAGTGCACAAACTTTTTGGATATCGGAACAGGCGGCGGTTTTCCGGGAATTCCGCTGGCAATTGTTCGCCCTGAACTAAAAGGAGTTTTAGTTGATTCAACAGCAAAAAAAATTGAAGCCGTAAAGGAATTTATCGATAAACTTAAACTCGGAAATGTTAAAGCTGAAAACATGCGGGTTGAGAGTGATGAATTCAAAGAAAAATATTCAAACACTTTTGATCTTGTTGTTAGCCGCGCAACTGTCCCATTAATTATTTTATTCCGTTATGCAATTCCTTTAATAAAAGATAAAGCCTATCTTGCTGCAATTAAAGGCGGCGATTTGGATGAAGAATTTCAGAAAGCTGAAATGAAATACAAATCTTATATTAGAAAATCAACTGTTTTCGATTTAAGCTATAAACCATCAAATATTAGAAATCAAAAAGGGAAGAAGCTCGTCTTGCTGGAGCTTCATAAATGACATCCTCAAAAGACAATAAATCTTTGTTCAATGAAATTAGTAAACTGACAACTGAACAAAGAAACCCTAATTCGATGGACATTGACGCCAGGACTACAAAAGAGATTTTAGAAATAATTAATAATGAAGATAAAACAATTGCATTCGCAGTTGAAAAAGAAATACCCTACATCGAACAAGCAGTAGAAGTCATAGTTGAAGCATTAAAATCCGGGGGAAGACTTTTATATTTTGGTGCCGGTACAAGCGGCAGACTTGGTGTTGTTGATGCTTCTGAATGCCCGCCGACCTTTGGAACTCCTTTTGGAATGATTGATGGATTTATTGCCGGCGGTAAAGAAGCAATGTTTCGCGCCCAAGAAGGTGCCGAAGATTATGAAGAAAATGGGGCAAAGGATGTTATTGCAGTTAAGGTAACTTCGAAAGATGTTGTTTGCGGCATAGCAGCAAGTCGTCGAACTCCATATGTTGTTGGTGCAATTAAGAAAGCTAAAGAGGTTGGAGCTAAAACACTTTTTGTAACTACAAATCCAAGGGAAAATTTTGATATCAAAGAAGTTGATATCCCTATATGCCCTTATGTAGGCCCTGAAGTAATTATGGGCTCAACACGAATGAAAAGCGGAACCGCACAAAAATTAGTATTGAATATGCTTACCACGACTGCAATGGTTCGCATGGGAAAAGTTTATGAGAATATGATGATAGATCTTCAAATGACAAATAAAAAATTAGTTGAAAGATCAAAAAGAATTGTAATGACAATTACCGGAATTTCATATGATGAAGCTGCAGACTATTTAGAAAAGGCTGGCGGACATGTTAAAACAGCACTCGTAATGATTCTTGCAAATGTTAATGCTGATGAAGCAAAGGTTCGAATTCAAAAGGCAGATGGTTTTGTTCGCAAAGCTATTGAATTAAAAAATTAGTATACTCAAAAACAAACCCAATTTCTTTAAGAAATTGGGTTTGTGTATGTTATAAATAACGAAGGCTTTTTTGGGGTTCGCTATAATGAACCCCTTTCTTAATTTTAAATAAATTGAATATGAAGAAACAAATTTCGTTTTTTATTCTTTTATTAACCTATTCAAATATTTCATTTGGACAAGTAAATAAATTTCCGCAAGATTTTAAAAACTTTTTTATTGTCGGCGGAGATATTGCAACCGCACCACTTCACTTTGATTCCAAAGATTGGATTTTGTTTTCATCAACAATAGCTGTTACAGCCGCTGTAGTAGCTGCTGATAAAGATGTAAGAGCTTTTGCATTAAGAAGCAGAAGCAATTTAAATGATAACTTATTTAATATGGATAACTATTTTTACATTCCTACTGCAGCAGTTTCTGTTGTTGGGATTTACGGCTATGGCTTGTTCGCGGAGAATACTAACATAAGAAAACTTGGATTGCGTTTGGGAGAAGCCACTTTCTATGCATCTATTCTTGATGTTCTATTAAAAGGTGTTATTGGAAGAAGAAGGCCTGAAGAAGACTTAGGTGATGTAACTTTTAAACCATTCCAATTTGATATAGAAAAATCTTCTCTTCCTTCAGGACATACAATTCTTGCTTTTTCTTTTGCATCTGTTATGGCACACGAAATTGATAATATTTATTGGAAAGTGGGCTGGTATTCTTTTGCTTCTTTAGTTGGAATGTCGCGAATATATCACGATAAACATTGGGGGTCAGATGTAGTTTTAGGAGCAGCATTAGGTTATTTTATTGGAGATTTTGTGAATGGTCACTATACGAATTCTGATAGTGAAAACACCAATCTTTCACTAACTTTTTCTTTTAATCAATTGGGACTTAGATATTCATTTTAGATACGATGAAGAATTTTATTGATTTAAAAATATTTCAAGATTTAGCTGCGCAATTCCAAGGGGTTCATTCGCAAAAAAATATCCATATCTCGCCTCTTTATGGGGCTGCTAAAAGTTTTTTTATAAATCATTTATCAAAATCTGAAAATCAAATCTTTATACTTCTTCCAGATTTACAATTGGCAGCAGAGTTAAATGTTGAACTAAATTTAATCGGTTTAAATAAAAAGACGATTGCTTTCACTGAATTTACACCAGAATCAATTCAAGAAAAGCTTACAGAAATTTCTAAAAGAAAAAAATTTATAATTATTTCAAGCTACGATATATTGAATTATGAATTCCCCACCAAAGATCAAATAGAGCAAAAGACTACAAATATTCAGGTCGGGGGAGATTTAGTTTATGATGATTTAATTGAATATTTAAATTTACTAACCTATCAAAAAGATAAATTTGTTGAAGCACCCGGCTACTATTCTCAGCGCGGTTCAATAATAGATTTTTGGTCGTACAGCGAAAGAAATCCAGTTCGTTTAGAGTTTGATGGAGATTTTTTAGAATCAATTCGTTACTTCGATCCTGAGAGCCAGCGTTCAATAGAAATTGTTGATACTGCAACTCTTGCGGGGGCTTTTGATAATAAAGCATCAAAAAATTTCACCGATATTTTTGAATACTTAAATACCCCAATTATTCTCGCATCTACCTTTGAATTAGAAAATTTAAATGAAGAAAAAATAAATGTATTTAATTCAAATGATGATTCGTTAATTTCAAGCATAGGCGCTGAAGAAATAAAACAAATTGTTCGTGAAAATGAAGATGAAGAATTCCCGGAACCAATAGAACAAGTCGAAGAAACTATTCAAAAAGACCTTGCCGAGAGAAAGAACTATCGATCATTATTAGAAAAGGAAAATACCCGCTGGATAATCGAAGAAGAACTATCAACAGAAAATGAAAGAATAAATCTCGGATTTTCTGAAGTGCCGACAATCAATGGAAATTATGATGTTCTATCCAATACTTTAAAAGAACACGCCGAAAAAAATTATGAAATAATAATTACTTCAGAAAATGAACTTCAAACTGTAAGACTTCATGATTTGTTATCGGAATTTAAAGAAGAGCTTTCAATACTGATTGAGGAAGGCAAAATTAGATTAGAAACTCTTCCTATTAAAAAAGGATTTCTTCATAAAGAAGAAAAAATTCTTGTCTTATCCGATTACCAAATTTTTAACAAACCATACCGCACAAAATTATCGTCTAATAAAAAATATAAGCGATCAAAATCCAAAGCATTTGCTTCAATTAAAAAAGGTGATTTTGTAGTCCATGAAGATTATGGAATAGGGAAGTATGTAGGACTAGAAACCATAAAAATTGGTGAGAGTAATCAAGAATCAATGAAGATTTTATACAGTGAAGGGGGAGTGGTTTATGTAAATTTAAATTATCTAACTCTTGTAAAAAAATATTCTTCCAATGAAAATTTATCACCGACACTTTCAACTCTTGGTTCTTCGGATTGGGTTAACACAAAGCATAAAACCAAAAAGAAAATAAAAGAAGCAGCCCGTGAATTAATCGAGCTCTACGCGAAACGTAAAGCAACCAAGGGCTTTGCTTTCGGCAGCGATACGGTTTGGCAAAAAGAGCTTGAAGCATCTTTTCAATATGAAGATACTCCAGACCAGGAAAAAGTTACAGAAGAAGTTAAAGAAGATATGCAGGCCGAAAACCCGATGGATAGGCTTGTCTGCGGAGATGTTGGTTTTGGAAAAACAGAAGTTGCTGTTCGTGCTGCGTTCAAAGCAGTGCAGGAAGGAAAACAGGCGGCAGTTCTGGTTCCAACTACAATTTTAGCTGAACAGCATTATAATACTTTTAAAGATCGGTTGACACAATTCCCGGTTAAAGTTGCTGCGCTATCACGCTTCCAAACAAAGAAAGAACAAAATGAAATCGTTAAAGATTTAGCTGAAGGAAAAGTTGATGTGGTGATAGGAACACATCGTCTTATTTCAAAAGATATAAAATTTAGAGATCTAGGAATATTAATTATAGATGAAGAGCACCGCTTTGGTGTAATGGCAAAAGAAAAATTACGTTCAATAAAATTGAATGTTGATACTTTAACTTTAACTGCAACACCAATTCCACGCACATTAAATTTATCTCTTCTTGGCGCCAGAGACCTTTCAATCATTGCAACTCCACCGCCAAACAGGCAGCCGATTTATACAACTGTTTCTACATTTGATATGTTCAAAATAAAAGAATGGATTTTGAATGAACTAAAAAGAAACGGACAAGTATATTTTGTTCATGACCGTGTTCACTCAATTGATAAACTTGCAGCGTATATAAATAAGTATATCCCGGATATTAGAGTTGCAATTGCACATGGACAAATGAAACCAGCTCAGCTCGAAAATGTAATTCACGGATTTCTAAATAGAAAATTTGATGTGCTTCTTTCCACAAAAATTATTGAATCAGGAATTGATATTCCTAATGTAAATACAATTATTGTAAACCGCGCAGATCGCTTTGGTCTCGCAGAGCTTCACCAATTGCGCGGAAGAGTTGGTAGATCAAACCGGCAAGCATATGCATATTTTATTGTTCCTTCATTAAGCGGAATTACTAAAAAGGCTTTACGAAGATTGCAGGCAATTGAAGAATTTACAGATGTTGGTGCGGGCTTTAATATCTCAATGCGTGATCTGGAAATTAGAGGGGCTGGAAATTTATTGGGAACGGAACAAACGGGGTTTATAAATGATGTTGGTTTTGATCTTTATGTAAAGATGATTAATGAAGCTGTGGAAGAACTAAAGTACCAGGAATTTAAGGAAGTATTTAAGTCATTACCGAAACACGAAGAAAGAACCGAACCGACAATCGATACTTATTTTGAAATTGGAATTCCGGAAACTTATATGCCCGAACAAATGGACAGACTAAATTTTTATACTTCACTTTATTCAATTAAAACTTTGGAAGAACTGGATGAGCTAAAAGAAGAAATGCTTGACAGATTTGGCCCTCTGCCGGTTTTAGTTGATCGATTAATTTCCACAGCTAAATTAAAATACAATGCTTCTTATGCTTTATTTGAACGGGTTATAATTCAAAGAAAAAATATATTTTTAATTCTTCCCAGGGGAGAAAAAGAAGATTACTATAAATATAAATTTGTTGAGTTGATGCGCTTTATAATGGATGAATACAAAAACCAAGTTAAATTTAATCAGCAGAAAGAAACGATGAAACTTGTAATAACAAATAGTTTTGAAACTCCTGAAAAAATATTTGAGTTCTTAATTGCGTTCTGTAAGGAAGTGATTGAATTATTTGGAGTGGAATTAAAATCCTCCGAAGCTATGCAAAATTGATTGACCTCAAATTAATAATTTATATTTTAGATCCTTTAAAAAACTAAATGTTTTTTTCTAATCTGCCTTTCAAATAAATAATTTCAATCTAATCGAGAAATATATGAGCGAACACGTACAGCAATGGAAGGATTCTATTGATAGCATAACAAAAAGCTTTAATGATGAATTCCAGATTCTTGATAAAAAAGAATTAAACTGGAAACCTAATCCAGACACATGGAGTGTTGCCCAAATTATTGAGCATTTGATAGTCACGAATAAATCTTATTATCCAATATTTGAACAGCTAAAATCGAATAATTATAAATTACCGGTTATGGCAAAATTAAGTTTCTTAGCGGATGTTTTTGGAAATTTAATTTTAAAAACAGTTTCGCCTGAATATAAAAGAAAAACGAAAACTTTTCCCGTGTGGCAGCCTGAGACTGGAAATATCGATACAAATATCTTGAGTGAATTTTCAAATGAACAGAAAAGATTAAAAGATGAAATTGATGACTGTAAAGAATTAATTCAGCAGAATAAAATTTTATCTTCACCGGCAAACAAAAATATATTTTACCGGATAGATAAAACTTTTGATATTTTAATTGCCCATGAAAAACGCCATTTCAATCAAGCAGTTCAAGTAAAAAAATTAATTAAAAACTAATTTTACTTTTTTGTTTCCGCTTTTTGATCAGGTTCAAAATCTAAAACGATAGAATTCATACAAAATCTTTTCCCGGTCGGCGGCGGGCCGTCATCAAAAACATGCCCGAGATGAGCGCCGCATCTTCCACACATAACTTCTGTTCTATCCATTCCGTATGAGGAATCATGTTCATAAATAACACTGTTTTTTCTAATCGGTTCAAAAAAGCTTGGCCATCCGCAGCCGCTTGCAAACCACGAATCAGATTTAAAAAGCGCATTTCCGCAAGCCGCACAATAATAAGTCCCGGTTTTAGTATCATCCCAATATTTTCCAGTATAAGCTCGTTCCGTAGCTTTTTTCCTTGCTACTTCATACATATCATGCGGAAGAATTTTTTTCCATTCGGAGTCAGGCAAATCTAATTTTGAAGTATCCGTTCTTGAGTAATAAGGGTTATTCGGCTTTGTGTTGTTCATATTATTTCCATTTTTGTTATTAGTCTGAGCAATCTTTTGACAGCTAATTAAAAATACAAAAGCTAATGCTATAAATGTGATTCGTTTCATATCAAATCTTGTTTTTTATAAAACCGGTTTCTCAAAGAACCCGTGTTTATATGTTAATGAGATAACTTTTTCCGTTACAACTTTATACAATTAATAAAAAATATTCATCACAAACAAAGCAAAATTTGTTCACGGAATTGTTACAATTAATATGTAGTATTTATGCCAAAATTTAAATATTATTCTTATCATAATTCCCCACAATAAATTTTTATACATGAATCCAAAGTCATATTTACATCGAATCGGAATTATCGAAAGAAAGAAGCCGACTCTAAAATTTTTAACCGAACTTCAAAATCGACATTTACTCTCAATTCCCTTTGAAGATCTCGATATTCCTGAAAGAGCAAAAATAGAATTAAACTTATTCAAAATTTATAACAAAATAATTCCAACTAAACGCGGGGGATTTTGTTATGAATTGAACGGACTGTTTTATTGGCTGCTTACTAAGCTGGATTTTAAAGTAGATATGTTATCGGCGCGGGTTTATAATCAACAAAAAAAAGAATTCGGCCCTGAGTTTGATCATATGGCGTTGCTGGTCCATTTGAAAAAAGGATTACTTGATAAAGATTTCCTGGTTGATGTCGGATTTGGCGATTCTTTCAGAAACCCAATCGAAATGCCAAATGGAAAGGCTAAAGATGTAAGCGGAGAATATAGGGTTGTTAAGAAAAGAAATGATTTATTTGAATTGCAAAGAAAAGAAGAAAGACGATGGATAATTCAATATAGTTTTTCAACCGCTCCGCAAAAATTTGAAAGTTATATGAAGATGTGTGCATTCCAACAGGACAGTCCAACTTCACATTTTAGAACAAGGACTTTATGTACAATTGCAACAGAAACCGGCAGAGTTACCTTAAGCAATAAGTCATTAACAATTACTGAGGATAGTTCAAAAATTAAACTTGAATTTGATGGAGACATCGAATTTAACTTTCTACTAAAAAAACATTTTGGAATCGAACTTCAGCCATTGGATGCAAGGAAGGATTAAAAAAGGAGACTATCTCAAAACAACAGTTTGTCATGCTGAATTTGATTCAGCATTTGTTAATCATCAAAATTACAATTTAGCTTTCGGGTCAAGCCTGGAATGCTTGTTCTGAGAAAGTCTCTAAAATATTTATGTTAAAATAATTTATTTCAATTCATTCAGCCAGGCTTCAGCATATTTTCTGCCTGCATCTACAGTTTCTTTTCCAACCCGGTAGAATAGTTTCCATTCATATGGCTTTCTTTCATACACGGTGCTGGCGAATAATTTTTTCCCATATTCTCCGTCAATTGTTTTTGCAGTGTAATCAATATCTTTTGATGCATCTAAAAATGCTTGAAGCCATTTTTTAATCATTGGTTTTGGATTATCTGGATATTGCTTGTTCCATTCATCAACTTTTGTATTATATTCACTCATTTGCTGCTGATAACTTTGCTGCATCATTTTATCAAAATCATCATTGTAAATGGATTTATTGGGATCATCAAGATCTTTTAATTGATCTTGAAATGATTTTATTGTTTCATCAAAAGTTGCCTGCTGATCTTTCGGCATAGCAGCTTTGGTTTTTTTTAAATTCTCAATTCCCTCTTTTATGGATGCTTTCTGTGCTTCCTTCATTTCTTTGGCTGTCTGCGGCTTTTCCGGGGGCGTTGGTTTTTGCTGCTCTTTAAATTCCTTATACCTCTGTAAAAATTCATCAGAAGCAACATACGATTTTACATAATCTCCAACTACAGAAACCATTGCCGCCTTTTCATTTGAAGCAAGAGCTTTTAATTTCATTGGGTTTGGATAATAAAATGATGGGCCTTTACAATTATCGAAGATCATATATTTTGCACTTTGATCAGAATATTGAATTTGGCTTAGAACATCTTGCATCTTTTGGTCCATTATCCGACTAAGTGAAAAACCGAATAGTAAAAATAATATTGGAATTAGAACTAATAATTTTTTCATAAGTAGGTCCTTTTACTTTAATATTTTTTTTAAGCGTAGAAATTTCAAAAAAGAGAATGAGACGGGCAATAGAACAAATAGGCTATTTTAATGAAGTAACATTTTATTGTAAGATGTTATATTTAAAATAAATTTTTTACTAGTTGGAATGTTTAAACCAAAAAGCTTACTGTTAAAATTACAGTGTTTCTTTCCAATTTTTTTTGTGCTTCGCATAGTTGACTTAAATTTTTGTCGTTAAGTAAAAGATATCCTTTTTGAGAAATTAACTTTCTCCATTTACGTACAGACACAGAATTTAAATAATTAGGATATGGTTTGTCTAACTCTTTCCATTTGCCTGAGTGATTTAGCTTTAAATATTTAACTATCTTTAGCCCCTTAAAAAAAGAGTATACCCAAAAGAACAAGACTACACAAATATATATAGCTGCAACTATTTGTAAGAAGTTTTTTATTCCCATGTAGAGCTAAATAACTTTATAGAAGCAAAATTTATCTCAATAAAATCATTTTCCTTGTTTGTATAAAATCTCTAACTTTTAATCTATAGAAATAAACTCCACTTGGTAATTTTTTAGCATTAAAATCAACCTCATATTTTCCAGGCTGTTTTCTTTCATTAACAAGGGTTGCAACTTCGTTTCCAAGCAAGTCGTACACTTTTATCTGCACAGTTATAGCGTGATGTGTCTCTACAAAAGGAATTGAATATTTGATTTTTGTAGTTGGGTTAAAAGGATTCGGATAGTTTTGTTCGAGAGAATAATTAGATGGAATATTCTTATCAAATTTTTCAACCTCTGTGGCAGCATCAATTTTAAAGTTATGCTTGCTGAATATAGTACTGTCATTATGATCAACAACGGCAATTATACATGAGTCGCTTATAGGCCCGCTTACAGTCCAACTGAATGAACCGGTATTCGTTACATTCGAACTGATAAATTCCCAACTCATTCCAGCATCTCTCGATAACTTTAAATCTAGAGTAGTTTTATAAATAATATCCCAGTTGATCATAACCCATTGGACGTTAAAATTTTCACCAATTTTAACCTGTTCATTTTCGGCAGGAATTTTTAATTTTAAAAAATTTGGCGGCTGATAATTAATAATATTGAAGCCTGCGGGACTATTCCTATCATGAACTGCTTTTACATATTTGCGATAAACAGAATCCTGTGCCGAACGTGAAACTAATACATCATTTAAATCCATATCAATCATTTGTGAATCGCCCAAGCGAGACGAGATATTTTGTTTTACAGAGTCAGCAATGTTTTTAAATGCAGTACCAATCGAAGTAATCTGTTCACTTGAATCGAAAAGACATGACGACCAATCTGCATTTGATGCAAATGCAGTCCACTGCAGCCAGCCTGAGCCGGAACGTTGAATTGATTTTAAAGAGTTGTTCAATTCAGTTAAACTAAATTCTTCCAGCACAACAGGTTTGCCAGTGTAAGAATAACGAAGTAATCCTTCTATGAATTCATTCACATATTCTCCCCACCAATCATAGCCATGTATTGAACTATAATCTAAAAGCGGCGAAAGCTTTTGCGGATTAAAAGCTGTATAAGGTTTATAAAATGTTCCATCAGGTTTGAATGGAGCAGAATGCTGATCCAGTCCAACTGTTATCATATGATGAGTATCTTTCACTCTAAGAGCATCTGTTAAACGGCGAACCCAATTGTAAGCAATGTCTTCCCGAAAAAGTTGGAAATCATAAAAACGCACACTGCCATATGATTCTTGATTCACAAAATCATCATAAGCTGGTGGTTTTATTTGCTGCCACGATTCGCCCGAAACCGGGTAATCAGCCCAGGCATTGGTTAGATTGGATTCGGAGCCATATTTGAAGCGAACCCATACTCCAAATAGATCACCCATTATACCGGAACCAGACCCGCGCGCTGCTGGTTCATTTTGTAAGTCCCACGAAAAGATAGTTGGTTCATCCGCATATCGTTCACCAAACGCTTTTAATAAAAACTCAAATCCCCGCAAAGTTTGATCTTCTGCAAAATATTCCCAACTCTGCCAGGTAGGTTCTCCTTCCCAGGTATTTAATAAATCAAAGATTACATAAAGATTGTTTTTCTTTATAACGGCGACCAATGTATCCAATGTTTTAAAGCTTGATTCATTTAATTGAAATATATGTGGTTCGAAAACAACCGGGGACAAAAAAATACGGACAATGTTGGCACCAATTCCAGCAAGTTTTGCAAGCTGACGGTCGGTTCGCGCCGAATCAAATTTTCCAATTACATCATATGCAGCGTATGGATCAGAATGGTAAGTGTTAGGATCATAATAATTAGTACCAAAAGGAATAAAAGTTTGATGTGAGGAGGCTGTTTCAAAATGCCATTCATCGGAAGCAACCTGAATAAATTCCTGTGAAAAAAAGGTAAATGGTAAAAAACTAAAAGTAATAGCCGCTAATATGGTAATGGATTTCAAATCATTATCCCTTCATTATTTATAATAATTAAATCTATAATTGTTATCGGGAGTTGAGCAGGGTTTACTGTTTCAATATATTTTTAATTTAATAATATTAATGGAAGGATGAAAATGTCAGTTTTGAAAATTAATTACTATTTAATGCTAAGTTTAATCCCGATCAATTCCTTTGCATAGTTAACATCTTTTTTATTTTTAAAGCCGACGGTTATGCCGCGAATCTTGTTATATCTTTTCCCATCTTTAAAATTCTCTTTAAGCTCATCAGAGATAGAACTTTTATTAATTAATTCTTCCCCTTTGTCTGTAAAATAAAAAGTAATCCGGAAAGTATTTTTAATTACAGAAAGCCAGAAAATTGTTTTAGATTTTTTTGTTGCTTTCAGCAGCCAGCTTTTGCCGTCGTTATAATATCTCCACTCTTCAGAAATTTCCGGATAATTTGTGTGGATAAATTCGAAGATTGAAATCCACAATGTTTTAGTTTTCCCAATATGCGAAAAAACTATTTCTTCGGTAGGAAACTGATTTTTGTCGGATAACACCATTGGTTCCATTACATCTCCCTTATTTTATAATTTTTTTGAAAACTTATGTAATATTTCAATGATTTCTATTTCTTTAAATAATAGTCCCAGGCTGCTTTTGAAATATCAGAGATGATTTTATCACGAGTTTTTTCATCTGCCGGGGAATTAGAAACAAAAACTACGATTACAAAATGATTTCCGTTTGGAAGAGTAACAATCCCAATGTCATTTGTTGCTGCAGTGATACCCTCATCATTTGTCCCCGAGGATCCGGTTTTATGAGCTACCTTTGTTCCCTTGGGTAATTGTCCTTTTATCCTTTTTGAGCCCGTAACAGTTGATTCCATAACATCCCAGAGAAAATCTTTGCTTGATTTAGAAAGTATACTATCTACAGCAAATTTTTTTAGCAGCTGCGCCATTGCTGAAGGTAAAGCCCAGTTTTTAAATTGAACATTCCATTCTTTATGCATTTCCTCTTCATTTGCAGCGATTTGCATTTCTTTAATACCAAGATTGTGGACGAATTTATTTACCTTATCGGTGCCTCCTAAAAGCCTGAAAAGAATATCGCAGCCATTATTATCACTTAACGAAACAGTTAACGTTAATATTTCTCGGAGAGATATATCTACATTTCCGTCAGGGTATTTTTTCCGTAATGGGCTCCAGGTATCCGGAAGTAAATCACTTTTTTTTACGTGGATTTTTTGGTCAAGTGAGAATTTTCCATTATCAACTTCTCTCAAAACTTTTAAAGCCAACGGAAACTTAAATACACTTTGCATGGGGTAATGAATTTCATCATTAAATGTTAAAGTGTCATTGTTTTCAATTCCAATTAGCGCAACTCCAACATCGGCTTTTGCCTGATTAATAATGGAATTAATCTTTATTCTTAAAGAATCTTTTTGAGCAAATGTGTTTTGAAAACAGAATATTAAGACTAGCAAGAAGAAAATATTTTTAAAGTTTGACTTCATTTCATCACCTACAGAAAGTTTGTTTAAGCTGGACGCGAATGTAAATTAATTTTTTGTTTAAATTTCATTTCCGAAATTCTTTAGAATACTCTTCTCAAAAATAATTATGGATTTATCATTAAAGTATTATTTGTTTTATCAATGTCAGGAATTTTCTCTGTCAATAATTCTGCAGAAATCAGTTCATCTGGATTATCTATTTTAATTGTATAACTTTTTTTACCCGAAGACCATATCGCCGCTGTTTTATGAATTATCATTTCTTTTCCGTCTTTATATGTGAGCTTTAAATCTAACGGGACAGGCAGTCTGCCATTTTTATTAATTACCACTTCTTCATCGTTTAATTCTTCTATTGATAAGTCTGGATATCCAAATTCAAAAATCCATGGTTTCCAAAACCAATCTAAATTTTGCTTACTCACTTCATTGAAAGTAAAAATAAAATCATAAGGAGTCGGATGTTTGCCAGCCCATCTTTTTATATAGGCCTGATAACAACTAAGGAATTTTTTTTCTCCCAGCACATCCATAAGAATGTTATACATTATTGCCGGTTTGTCATAAGATTGATGGCCTTGCATATAACTATAAATTAGATGATTAGACGGTGCGATTAGCGGGGTTTCCCATTCTTTGCCTGCTCCTCTTGTATAAATTTTGATAAGCCGTTTCAAGAATCTTTCATTAGAAGTGGAATCTTTGTAGAAGTGCTGCATCATTTTCATTTCTAAAAATTCTGCCATGCCTTCTTCCATCCAGGAATATTTTACTTCATTTATTCCGACATAATAGGGAAAATACATGTGCGCCATTTCATGAACATCGGTAGCGATATAATCCAATACATCAAATTTAGTCGAATCTAATCCGTTATTGGCAATCATTGGATATTCCATCCCATCACGCGCGGGAACCCCCATAAATGTTGTGAATTTTGGGTATGGATAATTTATCCCGGGAAGAATATTCGAATAATAAATGAGAGCGGAATCTTGAAAGTCTAAAAGATTTTTTAATTTAATTGAGTCCTTCGGGTCGTACACTAAATCAGAAAATATTGTTTCATCTCCAACATTAATCTTCGATGCTTCCCATTTGAAATTATCACTTATACCGGCAGCAAAATCTTCTACATTTTGTAGCTTTGAATTTCCAGGTTTTAAATTTTTCATTTGAATCCGAATATTTACCTTCTTCATGAATGATAACTTTACCCGAGTTTACTTTTAATTCATTTAATTTGTTTAAAACATTTTTTGAAAATACTTCGTTTTTATTTTGAAGTTCACCTGTTGCCCAAACAATATAATTAGAAGGCAGATTTATATTAACATCGTAATCTGAATAATCGCGGTAAAACTCTTGAATACCCAAATATTCATATTGGTCCCATCCGTCTATATCATCATAAACTCCTATCCTCGGATAAAAGTAGCCCATAAATGCAGTAGTGCTGTCATAGGCGCCAATTCTGTTTTCATAAACCGCTGGCAATTGTGTTTTCCAATCGACCGACATTAAAATAGAATCATGCGGAAAAATAGGTTTGGAAAGTTTTATTTCAATAAATGTAGAATTTGTTTTTATTGAATCTGTGTTTTCTAAATTAATAAAATTACTATCTATTTTGAGATTTTTCATAATAATACCATCTGTTAAATCTTCAACTGGTACAGGCCTATCTCTTGCTCCCCCTTTTTTGTAATGATTAGGATAAGTTTTAATGATTAAGTTATGAAGAGTATCATTGCTGTTATTAATATAAATTACCTTTTCATGGCCTGTGATTAGCCATGATACCGGGGATACTTTTACATCAATAAAATATTTGGAATAATTCTGCCAGTAATTTTCTCCGGGTTTACCATCAAACGATCTTGTTTTATTTTGGTAAGCCTTTTGGAATTCCAACGGCATGTATAAATCACTTTGCGCAAAAACTATTATACTAAATGTGAATAATAGAATTATTAAGACTAATAGAAGTTTCATTTTATGTATTGGGTGTTATAAATTTTGTGGAACTTAGTGGTAAAATACAAAGATTATAAATAATTGCTATTATAATTAATGTTGTTAAAAGATTTTTGGAAATTTCATTTCAATTATTTTTTTAATTAAAAATGGAATTGCTCCAATGATGCCGGGCCTTATTCAAGCGGTAATGATTTAATAAACTTGCCAATTACATTTAAGTCTGCCTGTTCATGCTTCCACGCATTTAAATGCTTTTCTCTCCTTTTGGGTCAGCCATAATAATTATTTACTAATTTTCTGCTTCACTTTTTCAATCTGATCTTTGTAATAGTCAGTTAAATTTGAATCTTGTTTGAGACTTTTTTCATAAGCGATGGTAAAATATTTTTCTGCTTCTTCCAATTGATTGTCTTCTTCAAGTACAATTCCCAGGTCACTAAACCCTTGTGGTGAATCCGGAAAAGTTTCAATAGAATATTTAAATATTTCAATTGCGTCCTTTAATCTTCTTTCGTTTAATATCTGAAATCCGAATTCAATTAATAATTTTTCTGGAATTTTCAATTCATAACCATACTCGAAGCTTAATTTATTAAAATGCATTTTTAATGAATCTAAGTTACCACTAGCCGATAAAGTTGTAGGAACTTTATAATCACCATATGTGTATTGAAGTCCGTTATACAAAGTAATTAACGCACTATTGGAATAAGATTCATTATCTAAAATTGTATAATACCAAAGCAAATTTTGTGTAGCTTTTTTATTAATTACATCTGTCAGCTTTTTAATAGATTCATAAAAATATGGTTCATAGCCTGCCATAATAAGCAGATATTTTGAATGAACATATTTAGCCGGGAGCTTTTGATCGGCCAATGACGAAAGAAAATTAAATTCATCTTTATCATATGGACTGGATACAATATAAGAATTAAAATTTTCCGGATGTGCAAGTAATATATATAAAGCGTACGTCCCGGAAATAGAATGACCGAATAAAATTTTGAATGGCTGAGTTCTGTAATTTTTATCGATATGCGGGATTACTTCTTCCTGAACGAAAGCTGAAAACGCCTCTCTGCTATTTTCCATCATCATATCTAAATCTTTAAGCGGATGTGGAATCTCAATCCCTACAACGATATGTTTCGGAATCATTTCAACATCTGACAAATAAGATTCTGTTCCAAAGGCATGATTAAAATTTGTTTTACTATCTAGTATAAATAACACAGGATATCGTTCATTCGATAAATCATAACCTTTGGGTAGGGAGATTAAAATTTTTCTTTCTTCATTAAGCACCTTTGATTTTAATGTAATAATAGTAGGTGCATTGTTTGTGCTGACGTTATTTTGGCTGAAGGAAAGATTGGTAATGAAGATAAAAAATAAAAGCAAAAAATATCTTTTAAAACAATTTAGTTTCGTATTCAATTTATTCTCTTATTAAAATTGTGATTGTTAATATCCTACTAATAATATACGTATTACAATAGAACGAATGAGCTAATTGATTTTTTTAATGATTAATAAAAGCACTTTTTAAGCCTGTGATGAATAATCTTGACATTCCACGAATACATTGATACATTTCGATAAATCAATATAAATTTACCAACTAAACATTTTTTAACCCATTCATTGTCTGGATTGACAGTCGGTTTCACTCTATAATTAATTTAACGATTAAGACAATATTGTTGGTGGGTTGAATAGAAATATTTTTTTTATAAAAACTTAATTTAGAAAGGGTGCTATCTATGCCGGACAAAAAAATAATTGCAGTAATAGGCGCCACAGGTGCACAAGGAGGAGGCTTGATTCAAGCAATATTAGATGACCCAAACGGCGGATTTATTCCTCGCGCGGTTACTAGAAATGCAAATTCAGATAAAGCAAAAGCATTAGCAGATAAAGGAGTGGAAGTCGTTGAGGCAGATCTTAACGATGTTGAAAGTTTAAAGAAGGCTTTTAAGGGAGCTTACGGAGCTTATTGTGTTACTAATTATTGGGAACATTATTCTCCTGAAAAGGAAAATCAACAAGCTAAAAATTTAGCCGAAGCTGCAAAGGCAGATGGTGTATCTCATGTAATTTGGTCAACACTTGAAGATACAAGAAATTGGGTCCCTTTAAGCGATGATAGAATGCCAACTTTAATGGAAAAATATAAAGTTCCTCATTTTGACGGCAAAGGAGAGTCTGATAAATATTTTGAAGAAGCAGGAGTTCCCACTACTTATATGCTGGCTTCATTTTATTGGGAAAATTTTATTTATTTTGGAATGGGACCTAAGAAAGGACCGGATGGAAAACTCGCAATTACATTTCCGTTAGATGATAAAAAACTTGCCGGTATTTCTGCTGATGACATTGGGAAATGTGCATATGGTATTTTTAAGAGCGGCAATAAATATATTGGTAAAAGGATTGGCATTGCCGGCGATCAGTTAAGCGGAGATGAAATGGCAGAAAAATTTGGCAAGGCTTTGGACAAAGATGTTCATTTCAATTCTGTCCCGCCTGAAGTATATCGAGGTTTTGGTTTTCCGGGTGCGGAGGATCTTGGAAATATGTTCCAGTTCCATAGAGATTTTCAGAAACCTCATCTCGAAGTCCGGGATGTTGAAAGATCAAAATCGCTTAATCCCGAATTAAAAAACTTTGATGAATGGTTAGCTGAAAATAAAAATAAAATTCCTCTTGAGTAATTAGATACAAACCCGGTTTCACATAGAAACCGGGTTTGTTAAAATATCTCCTATTTCATAGCCATTCCCTTCATCATCATATCCGGGTTTACTGGATCGGGAACTTTATTATTAACAGGTTTTAAGGACATTAAATAATGATAAACTGCACCTAGGTCTTCGTCGCTTAATTGGCCAATACCTTGCCAGGGCATCGGCGGAAGAAGCGGTCTGCCAACTCCCATCCATTTCCCTTCACGCAAAGTTTTAATAAACATTTCTTCAGAAAGTGCACCTATTCCCGTTGCTTTATCGGGAGTAAGATTAGCTGCATATGACATTCCCCATGGTCCAACCCATGCTGTTGCATCACCATTTGTAAGAATCCATTTTCCCGGGCCTAGATTTTTAGAATCAATATCAGCAAGTTTAGCGTCTGATCGATGCCCAGCAAGAATTCTTGTTGTATCCAACATCATTCCTTTATCATTAAAGATTTTAGGAGTATGACAATCATTACATCCACCGAATGCAACTAAGTATTTTCCTTTGGCAATTAATTCTGCCTCAGTTGGTTTTGTTTTCATTTCTTCTTTTGAACAGCTCATCAAGGATAAAATAAAAATAGTAAATAGGACAAAAAACCCGGCATAAATAGATTTTACCATGGCACACCCTCCAAGAAAAGTTTAAAATAATTTATTTAATTCCGCCTTAAGATAGGCTGAAGAATGGTATTAAGGTGAATTGAGAAGCTTAAAGAAAAGTTTTGAAAAAATTAATTCACCGTTTAATTTAATGGAAGTTATGAAGCAGATTAATCATAGTCAATAAAAATATTAAATTCTATTTTGTATAAAACATTTGATTACAATAATATATAAGATAATTTATACTGATTACTAATCGGGATAATCATTATCCATCGCATTTCCCTTTTATATAGTAGTGTTTTTTTCTTTGGCAATGGTAGTTATTTTTATCACTAATTTCTTTTTCTTAAGTTAATAGAAATCAATTCTTCCAAAGTTAAAATCTTTTTGATTTGTAGTATGTAGTGTTCCTTTGTAAAAATTTTAAAAAGTTATATAATTTATCGGGAGAACAATAATGAAATACACTCGCCGCAAATTTATTTCAACATTAGGGGCAGGCTCTGCATTCCTTATGCTGCCAGCAGTTACAAAATTTCCGGAAAAATTTTTTACTGATGAAAAAAAACTTGGTGTAGCTTTAGTCGGACTTGGTAATTACGCAACAAACCAGCTAGCGCCAGCATTACAAGAAACTTCACTTTGCCAATTAAGTGGTATTGTAACAGGCACGCCTGCAAAAGCAGAAAAATGGAAAAGGCAATATAACATTCCCGATAAGAATATTTATGATTATAAAAATTTTGATCAAATAGCAGATAATAAATCTATTGATGTGGTTTATGTAGTTCTTCCAAATTCAATGCATCATGAATTTGTAATACGAGCGGCTAAAGCAGGGAAACATGTTATTTGTGAAAAGCCTATGGCAGTTTCTACTAAAGAATGTGAAGAAATGATTGAGGCTTGTAAAAAAGCGGGAGTTAGACTTTTTATTGGTTACCGTTTGCATTCCGATCCTTTTCATCAAGCAGCAATGAAATTCGGACAGGAGGAAAGTGAAGGAATAAAATATGTGCAATCGGAATTTGGATTTAAAATTGGCGATCCGACTCAATGGCGATTAAAAAAGGCACTTGCCGGCGGCGGAGCTATGATGGATTTAGGTATTTATGCTATTCAAGCTGCAAGATATTCTATCGGCAAGGAACCGCTTTCTGTAACGGCCCAGGAATTTAAATCTGATTATAAAAAATTTAGCGAAGTTGATGAGTCAATTACCTGGCAAATGGAATTCCCCGGCGGCCATTATTCTAACTCTTCTACATCCTATTCAACTCCGCAAAACCGACTTTATATTAGTACTGATAGAAGATGGTTTGAGCTTCGTCCTGCTTTTAGTTATAGAGGAATTCAAGGTTACTCAAATGAAGGAGAAATAGATCTGCCGGAAATAAATCAGCAGGCGCAGCAGATGGATGATTTTTCAAAATGTATTATTGACGGAACTGAATCTAATGCAAGTGGTGAAGAAGGACTTAAAGATCTTAAAGTAATTGAAGCGATTTACAAATCTATTAGCGAAGGAAAAAAAATAAAAATATAAAATTATAACAGCAGCATGTTTAATTGATGCAAAAAATAATTTACATCGAATCAGCACAATACAATTCTCGTCCACAATTGAGTTCGGTTATCGCTGGATATTGTGTTTGTATGGAATTTATAGAAGCTTGAAGAAGAACATGATGAATGAATTTTTTAAATGAATTTAAAACTTCGATAAAGCAAAATTTTCAGAAGATTCTTTTTCATTTTCTGAGATTTTTTTTAGGAATTTTATCATGCAGCAAAATTGTAATAACCAATCCAAAACCGAAAATGCCTGCGAGTAAAAAAAGAACCATTGCTACACCGGGATAACCCAAAATCCTAAATTCAGTATTTACGTTCATCATTAAAGCAGCCCCTACAATTAGTGCTGCTAATATTAAGCCCAAAGTTATACGATTTGCAATTTTTTGAAGATGCTTCATCAGTTTGTCTTCATTAAATGCATTAACTTTTATCGTAAATTTATTCTCAGTTATCTGATCTAGAAAGGCATTTAACCTGCCGGGCAGTTTTTGTATAAATCTGTTTGCCTCCAGTAAGGAAGAAAAAATATTTCCTGGCGAAATATTTTTCATCATCTGTTCCTGCATAAGTTTTTGCGCGTATTCTCTAACTTCTTCATTAGGATTAAAACGAGGTTCCAGAGTTTTACCTACTTCATCAAGGTTTAATAAAGTTTTGCCGAGCATGATTAGCTCCGGAGAAGTCCGCAATCCATTCTCTCCTGCCATTCCAGCAAGTTCCACAATAACATTTCCTACTTTTATATCTTCAAGAGAAGTATCCTGATAACGTGTTACAAAATCACTTATATCACGAGTAAATTTCGGCTTGTCAAAATCATCTAACGGTGTACCGAACTCCAAACAAATTTTGGCTGCTTCTTTTCCGCGCCCTTCGCTAACATTTAGTAATAGCTTTAACAATTTTTCTCTTAAATCGGGATCGATATGCGCTACCATACCTAAATCAATCAAAGCAATTTTATTATCTACAGTTAAAAACACATTCCCGGGGTGAGGATCGGCATGGAAAAATCCATCAACCAAAATTTGATCTAGATATGCCTGGAAAAGATCTTTCGCTAATACTTTACCATCCAGTTCCAGCCTAGATAAAGGACTTATTTTAGTAATTTTAGTTCCTTTTATATAAGTCATTGTAAGAAGCTTTGAGGTTGTGTAATCACTTACAGGAATGGGAACTAAAATGTTCTTGTATTTTTTTAGATTGTCTGAAAGCTTAACTAAATTTTGTGCTTCTTGCTGGTAATCAATTTCTCGAAGTATTGTTTTTCGGAATTCATCCAACATTTCTTTGAATTTATAATGGCTTCCAATTTCAGAGTGATTATCAATGAGGGCTGCTATATCTTCCAGAGCGTCAAGGTCATCTAAAATTATTTCTTTAATATTAGGGCGTTGTACTTTAACCGCTACTTCCTCGCCGCTTCTTAAAATCGCATAATGTACCTGTCCTAATGAAGCAGCCGCAATAGGCTTTTCTCTAAATTCTAAAAATGCTTTGGATATTCTAACACCCAATTCCTCTTTAACAATTTCCTCAACTTTTTCGTATGGAAAAGGTTCAACGTTATCCTGCAGCCGGCTTAGAGCTTCAATATAAGGCTGCGGTAGAAAATCCGGACGGGTAGAAAAAAGCTGCCCCAGCTTAATATATGTAGGTCCCAACTTTTCTAGATCACTTGCCAATTCTTCAGGTTTGCCTTCTTCTAAATCACTTGAGTTCAGTTCATCTTCGGATATATGATGCTTAATATTTGCTTGTTCTACAACATCAGCTCTGCCATATTTCATTAATAGTAGTGCTATGTCTTTATAACGTTTTAATTTTTCAGGGGAGAGGCTTATTGCCATAATTTTTACTCAACTTTTTCTTAATAATTTATGTCTAATTTGTAAATTTATAAGTGAGCAAAATTTATCCGTGATCTGAAGCAAAAGCATTTCTGTTATTATTTAAAGAAGAGAAAAAAAATTAAAGAGTATTAGCAGCAATCCAGCTCGTAGTCCATGCAGATTGAAAATTAAATCCACCTGTTAAAGCATCAATATTCAAAACTTCTCCCGCAAAATAAATATTAGGTAATATTTTACTTTGCATAGTTCTAAAATCAACTTCTTTTAATGAAACTCCTCCGCACGTAACAAACTCTTCTTTGAAAGTACTTTTGCCTGTTACATAAAATTTTGCTTGAGTTAGTTCTTTTGCAAGATTTCTTAATAATAAATTAGAAATATCATTCCATTTTAATTCTGAAGAAATGCCTGATGCTGTTGTTATCTTTTCCCAAAATCTTAAAGGAATAATAAAAAGATTATGAGATGAAATAATTTTTTTTGATGACGATACTTTTACTTTTTTTAATTCATCAGCAATTTGGTTAAAAGTGTGTAGCGGAGTAAAATTTATTTCAATTTCAAAACTATAATTCATCGAATTCAATTCGCGCGCAGCAAAAGCCGACAGCTTTAATATTGCTGGTCCGCTTAATCCCCAGTGAGTTATTAGTAATGGCCCTGAAGATTTATAATTTGTATTAGTAATCTTTATTTCAACATTCTGAACTGAAACTCCCGCAAGTTCTTTTAACCTTTCATCGTGAATGTTAAATGTGAATAGAGAAGGAATTGGTTTTATTATTTCATGCCCAAGGCTGCTTATCATATTCCAAAAGGATTCACTATTGCCAGTTGTGACTAATATTTTATCCGATTCAAATTCCGAATTATCCGAGCAGCTTACTTCCCATCTATTACTTTCAGATTGATTTAACCTTTGAACATTTTTTTTTGTAAAGATATGTATGTTCAGTTTTTCTGCTTCTTTCAAAAAACAATCAATAATAGTTTGCGAATCATCGGTGACTGGAAATACTCTCCCATCTTCTTCAATTTTTAATTTAATCCCTCTCTCATCAAACCATTTAATTGTGTCTGTTGTGGTGAATTTATTAAAAGGCCCGATTAATTCTTTTTCACCTCTCGGATAAAATTTTGAAAGTTCAATTGGATTGCTGATGGAATTGGTAACATTGCATCTTCCCCCGCCTGATATTTTAACCTTACTTAAGAGCTTGTTTGATTTTTCAAGAATAATAACTTCATCAGCCGGATTTTTTTCTGCATAATTTATAGCTCCAAAAAATCCTGCTGCACCTCCGCCGATTACTATTAATCTTTGTTTCAAATTAATTTTTAGATTTTTGAAATGAAAAAATAAATTTATTCAATAATATCGTCGGGACAAAGTTAGAAAAGAAATCGAAATTTTCACTCAAAGGCAGGTAATTCAAAAATTTTAAATCTTCGTGACAGTCTTGTGACATCCTTCCTGCATTTTACCATTCCAAACCAATTATGTATAACTAATAAAAGGAGCTAATGCTATGAGAGCCAAAGAAATTTTTCCCATTTCTTTTTTTGATTGTATTGATTTCATTTTTCGGCTGTCAAAAGAATGACATGAGTTCTATTGATAGTCCCGTTGATTCTGACCAGGTAGACGGATTGGCTAAAGACGGAGGGCCGGGCAGCAATTATTTTGCTGTTTATACTCTTTCAAACTCTACCTCCGGTAATGAAGTTATGGTTTATTCAAGATCACATAATGGAAGATTAAGGCTTTCAGGTTCATATTCAACAGGCGGCACTGGAACTGGTGCCGGATTAGGTTCACAAGGAGCGGTTGTTAATAGAGGAAGATTTATATTTGCGGTAAATGCAGGCAGCAATGATGTTTCTGTATTATCAATTAATAAAAACGGCTTATCTTTAGTTGATAAAAAACCTTCAGGCGGTACAACTCCAATCAGCTTGACTGTTCATGATAGACTGCTTTATGTATTGAATTCAGGTGGCACCGGAAATATAACAGGCTTTAAAATTTCTCGTGACGGAACCCTTTCACAAATTACCGGTTCTACAAAACCTTTAAGCACCGGTGCATCAGGGCCGGCGCAAGTCGAATTTAATCCATGGGGAAATGTTTTAGTTGTAACCGAAAAAGCTACAAATGTTATTAGTTCATATAGCGTAAGCAGTGATGGAATTGCAAATGGGCCAACCGTAATTGCATCAGCCGGTGACACGCCATTTGGATTTGAATTTGATAAACGAGGAAGATTAATTGTTTCAGATGCTTTTGGTGGAGGAGCAGGTGCTGGAGCTATGTCTTCATATAATGTAAGTGCAAGTGGAGTAGAATTAATTACCGGCCCTGTTGCAAATACACAAACGGCTCCTTGCTGGGTGGTCGTTACTAAAAATGGAAAATTCACTTATACCTCAAATACGGGAACCGGTAACATTTCCGGTTACAGAATTAAACATAACGGAAGCATAGTATTATTTAATGATGGAGGAAATACAGGTTCAACAGGAGATGGTTCAAAACCAATTGATATGGCAATCAGCAATAACTCACAATTTTTATATTGCTTAAATTCAGGTAATCAAACAATAAGTGTGTTTAGAATTAATAACGGTCATGGTAATCTTTATCCAATACAAACGGTATCTGGCTTGCCGGCGGGTAGTGCTGGTTTAGCTGCCAATTAAGTTGATTTAGAGGTAATAATTAACAAACTCAATTTCTTTGAGAAATTGGGTTTGTAATATTTGGTAGAGACGCCTCGGTGAGGCGTCTTATATAATAATCTAATAATAATATATTTTTCAATAATTTTGATATTACAATTTAAGACGCTCCACCGGAGCGTCTCTACATTAAATACTATTTGTTATAATTGTCATATTTCTTCCTTAACATTAAGTCTTTGATTTAATTAAATTTCAAAATAAACCATTCATTTAACCTCTAAATCCACTTAAAAAATAAAGATATAGTTTTAAACTAATTATCTATAATTTCGTTAAAATAATTTCCGCACTTATTCGTCTTACTCAATAGAAACAAAAATTTTTGTGAATGACTGAAAACGCAAGACAGATAGAATTAACTTATAAAAAGGAACGCGGCAAGCTTTTAGGCTTCATCAGGAAAAATGTGCCTACTCAAGAAGATGCCGAAGATATTTTACAGGAAGTTATGTACCAATTGGTAAGCGGCTACGAAGATATTCAATTTATTGAAAGGATTTCTGCCTGGCTGATTCGCATCGCAAAAAATAAAATTATTGATCTTTACAGAAAGAAAAAAACAGAACCTCTTCCCGATACAAAAATCGTTAATAATAAAGATGAAGAGGATGAAGTTTTAAACTTGAGTGATATTCTTCCGGATCTTAGTGAAATGCCGGATGAAATTTATTGGCAGAGTGTTATCAATGAAGAAATTGAAAAAGCGCTGGATGAAATTCCCGAAGAACAAAAAGAAGTTTTTGTGATGAATGAATACGACGGGTTAAGCTTTAAAGAAATTTCGGAAATGAAAAACGTCCCCATAAATACTCTGCTCTCAAGAAAACGATACGCGGTTTTGTATTTAAGAAGTAAATTAAAAAATCTATACAAGGAGTTATAAAATGTGCGGCTATTATAACAAACGAAGAATGTTTTTAAAAGGATTCATTTTCGTAATTGTTTTTTTAACGGTGATGAGCCTTGTGCTTATGCTGCTATGGAATTGGCTTATGCCGGCAATCTTCGGATTAACGACAATTAATTATTTCCAGGCGTTGGGAATATTAATTTTATCGAAAATTATTTTTACAGGTGTAGGAAAGAAACCATCGCCTTACTATTATAAAAAGCGCCACGATTACTGGCATCAGAAATTTGGAGAAGCTCATTCAAATGAAAATGACCAAGAATTAAAATCTGAATAATATGCAGAAGAAGATAATTATTAAAAAATACAATTATCAATAATTATGTTAAGGAGAATCGATGGAAGTATTAATATTTAAAACAAATATTTATTCTTCGTCCGAATTTAACCCAGTTAAAAATTTATTGAGCAATACTTACGAAATTCAAAATTGCACTATTGACCTTGAAGATTCTGACAAAGTTTTGCGGGTTGTGGGTGAAGATTTACAAGTAAATGAAATAAGAGATCGGGTAAGTAATTTTGGATTTTTATGCGAAGAACTGGATGATTAACATAAGTAAGCTTAAGTTTTAATAAAAAATTATAGTTCTATAATTTTATTTGTTTGAATTATTCAATTCTTTAGTTAATTTTGCACCACGATATGAAAAGAGAAAATTTAAATACTAATATCCACCATCATTTACATCATCATCCAATAGATGTTTATGCCGGTGCGTGCTAATTAAGGAAATAGAATTTTTTCAACACCCCGGCTTTTGTCGGGGTTTTTAGTTTTAAACAAACCCAATTTCTTAAAGAAATTGGGTTTGTAAAAGATGTGCATTTGATCTGAGTAACTCCGTGTTCTCTTGTGGTAGTTCCTTTTTGTGAGATGAAAGGATTTTAAAAAATAAAATGAAAAAATATTGAAAAGAATAAGGACGATTAATGAACGGTAACTTAAAACTGGCAATTCAAAGTAAAGGAAGATTAACTGAAAAATCGTTAAATCTTTTACGCAATTGCGGATTGGATATTGAAAATTATTCTGAGAGACTTGTAATTTCAGTAAGAAATTTTCCTCTTGATATTTTATTTCTTCGTGATGATGATATTCCCGAATATGTAAGAGATGGGGTAGCTGATATAGGAATTGTGGGCGAAAATATAATTTATGAAAAACAGACAAACCCCGTAACTCTTGAAAAATTAGGATTCGGAAGATGCAGCCTTTTAATTGCTTATCCTGAAAATAAAGTGTTAAAAAATATTGAAGAGATTAATAATAAAACTATTGCCACATCACATCCTCTAATCCTAAAAAATTTCCTTAAAGAAAACAATTTAAACGCGAAAATAATTGAGCTGAGCGGATCGGTTGAGATTGCACCATCTCTTGGAGTTGCTGATTTGATTTGCGATATTGTTTCTACCGGAAACACTTTAATGATGAATAAGTTGAAAAAATCTTTTAAAGTTTATGATTCGGAAGCTGTATTAATTTCTTCATCTGATAAATTTGAAGATGAAAATAAAAATCAAATTGTTAATGATTTATTAAAGAGAATTCGTTCCGTACAAAAAGCACAATCTTCCAAGTACCTTATGATGAATGTTCCTAAAGATTCTCTCAATAAAATTACCGGACTAATACCTTCATTAAAAAGTCCAACCATACTCCATTTAGCAGATGAAAAAATGTTAGCGGTTCATGCTGTTATTCCCTCTGAAAAATTTTGGAGTATTGTAGATGATTTAAAAGCTGCGGGTGCATCTGGAATTTTATTGCTGCCAATTGAAAATATGATCCTTTAATAAGTAGATGGGTAGATGAGTTAATGCGTGAATGTGGAATTAAATGCAGACACATAAAGATTTAAAAGTCTATAATTTGAGTATTGAATTAGTTGTTGAGATTTATGCTTTAACCAAAACCTTTCCAAAAGAAGAGTTGTATGGATTGACTTCTCAAATTAGAAGATCGGCGATTTCAATACCTTCAAATATTGCTGAAGGTGCTGCCCGGAATTCTAAAAAAGAATATATTCAATTTTTGTAGATAAGCTTAGGTTCATTATCTGAATTAGAAACGCAAGTAATTATATCTGAAAAATTAGGATATATAATTTCTTCGGAAATTTTCAGTAAAATTGAAACAATCAGAAAAATGTTATTGAACCTAATTAAATATTTAAAAAACAATTAATCATTAATTTATAATCTCATAAACTCTTTTACTCATTTACTCATAAACTCAACATGAAAAAATATTATTACAACAAATTATCAAAAACCGAAATTAAGGATTTAACAAAACGTCCTTCAATTGATAATGAAAAGGTGTTTAAAATCGTTAAGCCGATTTTAGAAGATATTAAAGCAAACGGTTTATCAGCAGCAAAAAAATATGCAAAAAAATTTGATGGTTTTGAAGAAGAAAATCTTTTAGTCAGGGAGAATGAATTTAACGAAGCAGAAAAAAAATTATCATCTGAAATAAAAGAAGCAATCAGAACAGCATTCGAAAACATACATAATTTTCATCAACAGCAATTGCCAAAAAGTTACGAAGTTGAAACGATGAAAGGAATTAATTGCTCGCGAGAATTTAGGCCAATTGAAAATGTTGGATTATATGTACCGGGCGGTAATGCAGTGCTCCCATCCACAATGTTAATGCTTGGAATTCCAGCTCAAATTGCCGGATGCAAAAGAGTTGTTGTTTGTTCTCCTTCAAAAGATGGAAAAATAAATTATCCTTTACTTTATGCAGCTAAGCTTTGCGGGATTAATGAATTTTATAAAATCGGTGGAGCGCAGGCAATTGGGTTAATGGCTTATGGTGACGAAACAATCGAAAAAGTTAATAAAATTTTCGGGCCGGGCAATCAATATGTAACTTCAGCAAAATTATTAGTAAGCATAGATGCTGAAGGATGTTCTATTGATATGCCTGCGGGTCCAAGTGAAGTGCTTGTTATCGTTGATGAAAATTCAAATGCGTCTTTCGCAGCCGCAGATTTGCTTTCGCAGGCAGAACACGGAAGTGATTCGCAAGTCGTGCTTGTTTCAACTTCGGATAAAAAAGTAGAAGAAGTTTTGAATGAAATAAAAATTCAAATTGAAGACTTGCCGAGAAAAGGTTTTGCTTCAAAATCATTAGAAAATTCATTCGCATTAATTGTTGATGATTTTGAAGAAGCTATTGCTTTTAGTAATTCTTATGCCCCTGAACATTTGATTTTGAATTTTGAATATGCGGAAAAGATAAAAAATAAAATAATAAATGCCGGGTCTGTTTTTGTCGGAAAGTATTCCCCTGAAAGCGTTGGCGATTATGCTTCAGGTACAAATCATTCATTGCCGACTTATGGTTATGCAAAAACTTTCAGCGGTGTAAATGTTGAATCGTTTATGAAGTCAATAACTTTTCAGAATCTTACAAAAGAAGGATTAAAAAATATTTCAAAAACGGTTGAAACGCTTGCAGAAGTAGAAGGTTTGCAGGCTCATAAAAATGCCGTTTCAATCAGGTTAAAAAATAAATAGTCACAAATGGAAATTAAGAATCTTATAAGAAAAAATATTTTAGACTTAAAGCCATATACATCTGCTCGAGATATTTACGAAAGCGGAATTTTGCTTGATGCAAATGAAAATAGCTGGGGCTCGACTTTTAATGAGATTAGTGAATTACATTTAAATCGTTATCCCGACCCTCATCAAAAAGATTTGAGGAAAACAGTATCTAAACTTTATGAAATTAAAGAAGACAGTTTATTCTTTGGTGTCGGCTCGGATGAAATAATTGATTTGCTGATTAGAATTTTTTGTGAACCGAAAACCGATAATGTTGTTATTCCAGAACCAACTTACGGTATGTACAAAGTTTCATGCAACATAAATAACATTCAAACCAAAGAAATTTTATTAACAGATGATTTTCAAATTGATGTTGATAAAACAATTAACGCCTGTGACGAAAAAACAAAAATAGTCTTTCTTTGTTCACCGAATAATCCTACGGGAAATTTATTGAACAAAGAAGATGTGCTAAAATTATGTGGCGAACTTAAATGCATAATTGTAATCGATGAAGCTTATATTGATTTTGCTGAAGGAGGAAGTCTTATAAATGAAGTTCATAATCATAAAAATCTTATTGTGATGAGAACTTTTTCAAAAGCGTGGGGATTAGCTGGAATAAGACTTGGATATTCAATTGCAAATCCAGAAATCACAAGTTATTTATTTAAAGTTAAAGCTCCGTACAATATTAATTCTCTTACAAGATTTGCGGTTTTAAAAGCAATCGAAAATAATGAAACTAAAAAGCAGTACATTTCGTCAATCATAAGAGAAAGAGAAAGATTAAAGAATCAATTAGAGACTTTAACCGGAATTGAAAAAGTATTTCATTCTGATGCTAATTTTTTATTAATTAAATGTGCTAATCCTAAAGATATTCAAAAGCAGCTGGCTGAAAAAGGAGTAATAATCAGAGATAGAAGCTCACAACCGAAACTGGAGGGATGCTTGAGAATATCAATAGGCAATGAAGAAGAGAATGATATTCTTTGGGAAGAAATTAGAAAGTTACTTTAGTAATGTACAAATTAAATATAGACAAAGGCTTCTTTGATTTTGATTCACCTAAATCAAAAGGACTGATTAGCGGATTAAAAAAATTATCCAGCAGAGAATTTTATTTCTATTCCGAAGTAATAAATTCGAAAACTAATTCTTCACTTCAAAAAATATTTAAAAGTGAAAACATTTCATTTAATAATAAAAGCATTAAAGGTTTCACAAAAGAATTTTCAATCAAAAAAGAAAAGAACTTTGAATTAGCTGTAAATAAAATTCTTTCTCAATTAAGAACTTCTACGCAGCATAGAAAAACAAAAGAAACAGATATAAAAATTAATTTATCGCTTGATGGAAAAGGCAAATCAAAAATTTCTACAGGTATTGGATTCTTTGACCACATGCTTGAGCAAATTGCAAGACATGCAAATATCGTATTAGATATTAGAGTAAAGGGTGATTTACAAATTGATGAACATCATACAGTCGAAGATGTCGGAATAACTTTGGGAAACGCAATCGCGGAAGCTTTAGGTGACAAAAAAGGAATAAAGCGTTACGGTTTTTATTTGCCCATGGATGATGCAATTGCAGTCTGTGCAGTCGATCTTGGCGGCAGACATTATTTAAATTTTAATTGTAAATTTAACAGAGAAAAAGTCGGCGAATTTCCGACAGAACTAACTGAAGAATTTTTTAGAGGATTGTCATCAGGTTTGAAAGCAAATATTTTTATAAAAGCTAGCGGCAAAAATGACCACCATAAAATCGAAGCTATTTTCAAATCGTTTGCGAAAGCATTAAATGAAGCATGCAGATTTGATGAACGAAATGAAGGTGCACTTCCATCTACAAAAGGAATCTTATGATTGCTTTAATTGACTACGGTGCCGGGAATGTTGCTTCTGTAGCAAATTCTTTAACCGAGTTGAAGCATGATTTTGTTATCACTAAAAATGAAACTGAAATCATTCGCGCTAATAAAATTATTTTTCCAGGAGTCGGCGAAGCTTCTTTTGCAATTAGAAAGCTTCATCTTCTAAATTTATTTTCCGTTTTGCGGATGTGCATTAAACCTATGCTTGGTATTTGTCTTGGGCTTCAATTAATGGTTGAAAAGTCTGAAGAAGGTAATGTTGCCTGTCTAGGAGCCTTTCCCGGAACAGCTAAAAAATTTGATAATACAAAAGTAAAAGTTCCTCATATGGGATGGAATGAAGTTGAAATTGTGAAAGAAAGTAAATTGTTTACAAACATAAAAAATGGCACAAGATTTTATTTCGCAAATTCTTATTATGTACCTGTAAATGAATACACAACTGCAAAGGCTGAGCATGATGTTCTGTTCAGTGCGGCGATGGAGAAAGGAAATTTTTATGGCGTTCAATTTCACCCTGAAAAATCAAGTAACGCAGGTTTGCAATTATTAAAAAACTTTATTGAATTATGTTAATAATACCTTCAATTGATATTTACGAAAATAAAATTGTCCGATTAACCAAAGGCAGTTTCGACAATATAACCTACTATAAGCATTTACCCTTAAGTCAAGCAAAGCTTTATGAATCATTGGGATTTAAATTAATTCATATTGTTGACCTTGAAGGAGCTAAAGAAGGGAAATTTGCAGCCTTAAAAACAATTGAAGAAATCAAATCAGAAACAAATTTACAAATACAATTTGGCGGCGGGATTAGAGATGTAAAAACCGCTGCCGAAGGCTTTAGTGCCGGAGTTGACTTCGCTGTTATCGGTTCTCTTTCAGTAAAAAACAAAGAAGAGTTCGAATTAATTATAAAACAATTTTCAGCAGAAAAAATTGTTTGTGCTGTTGACGTACTTGATGA
Source organism: uncultured Ignavibacteriales bacterium (assembly GCA_963731745.1). Classification (GTDB taxonomy): domain Bacteria; phylum Bacteroidota; class Ignavibacteria; order Ignavibacteriales; family Ignavibacteriaceae; genus CAVSWT01. Next base: position 222,136 of record CAVSWT010000015.1, on the reverse strand, counting down.
TATTGTGCAGATAAGTGGATGGCAGGAAGATACAGAAATTACGGTTTATGATCATATTGATTATTGTTTGGAACAAGGTATAGAAAAATTTTTGTGTACGGATATTTCAAAAGATGGAATGCTTACCGGCGCTAATATTGAGCTGTATAAAAGAATATCTAAAAGATTTCCCGAAATAAAATTAATAGCTTCTGGCGGAGTAAAAGATATTGAAGATGTCAAAAAATTAAAAGTGTTTGGTATATATGCAGCAATTATTGGTAAAGCAATATATGAAGAAAAAATTGATTTGGAGGAGTTAGCCGGACTTGTTGAGTAAAAGAATAATCCCTTGTCTTGATGTTAAAGATGGGCGAGTTGTTAAAGGAACAAACTTCATAAATCTTGTTGATGCGGGTTCACCGGTTGAGCTTGCAGAAAGATATTCTAAAGAAGGAGCAGATGAATTAGTTTTTTTGGATATAACTGCTTCAAATGAAAAAAGAAAAATATTAATTAATCTTGTTACAGAAGTTGCTAAGGCAGTTAGAATTCCTTTTACTGTCGGCGGTGGAATTTCTGAGATAAAAGATATTGAGGCATTATTAAAAGCTGGAGCTGACAAGGTTTCTCTTAATACGGCGATTATAAAAAATCCACAATTGATTTCTGAATCAGCAAAGCAATTTGGGAGTCAAGCTACCGTTGCAGCTATTGATGTTAAGAAAATAAATTCTTCATATAAAGTATTCATTAAAGGCGGAAGAGAAGAAACTGAATTTGTAGGATTGAATTGGTGTAAAAAAACTGTTGAACTTGGCGCTGGTGAAATTCTTTTAACTTCTATGGATAAAGACGGAACAAAGCAAGGTTATGATTTAGAATTTTTATCTGCACTAACTTCGGAAGTTAGTGTGCCGGTTATAGCATCAGGCGGTGCTGGTAATAAGCAAGATTTTTTTGATGCATTTTCAAAAGCAAATGTTGATGCGTGTTTGGCTGCCAGCTTATTTCATTTTAACATTCTTCCCATCAAAGAATTAAAAGAATATTTATCAAAAAAAAATGTTGTTGTAAGGAATTAAAAATGAATTTAAGAATTGATGAATTAAATTTCAAAAAGTTAAATGGATTAATCCCTGCAATAATTGTTGATCAGAATACAGATCAAATTTTAATGTTAGGCTTTATGAATGAAGAGTCCCTAAATAAAACTATTCAAACAAATCTTGTTACTTTTTTTTCACGCACAAAAAATCGCTTATGGACAAAAGGTGAAACATCTAAAAATTATTTACACTTGGTAGATATTAAAAACTGATTGTGATAATGATTCGCTTTTAATTTATGTAAATCCAGATGGGCCAACATGCCATACCGGAAATTATTCCTGCTTTGAAGATGTTGAACCAGATTCTTCAATTAGTTTTTTAAATGAATTGTTTTCATTAATTAAAGACCGCAAAGCAAATCTTCCTGAAAAAAGCTACACAACAAAATTATTTATGCAGGGGGAGAATCGTATAATTCAAAAAGTTGGCGAAGAATCAATTGAAACTGTTATAGCCGCTAAAAACAACGATAAAAATGAAATCATTAACGAAACTTCTGATCTTATTTACCATTTATTTGTTATGCTTGCGGATAAGAATATTGAGTTTTCGGAAATAGTTGCGAATCTTAAAAACCGATCTAAATAATCCTCAAATAAATATTATTCATTCCTCATTAATTATACCCTGACATTTGTGACGTCATTTTTGACGAGCGGACAAAATTGACGTTTGTACTTCCAATAAAATCATGAAATACCCTCTTATGTAAACCTTGTTGGGGGCATCATAGTTGAATTTAAAGGTCAAAACCAAAAAAGTGGTGTCACATATGAACTCAGGAGAATCACTCCTTTCGGTAGGAGCAATGATGCTTTTAGCCGTTATGATTTTACGCGTTAATAATACAATTTTAACAACCAATAGTGTGTTATTAGAGACAAAGTTTGGTGTACTTGCAACGTCACTTGCAACTTCCATAATCGAGGAAGCAACAGGTAAGTCTTTTGACCAAAACACTTCTTCCAATTCAATTTCCAATGTAAACGATTTGACGGCTCCAAGCGGATTAGGACCAGGCAATTCAGAAACATATACAACTTTTAATGATGTTGATGATTTTAATGGATATACAAAGGTTGATTCAACTTTACCTTCGGCAATTTTTTATTTATCCACAAAAGTTGAATATGTTTCGCCCCAAAACCCGGATCAACCTGTTAATTACAAAACTTGGCATAAACGAATTACAGTAACTGTAACAACACCATCTTCTAATGATGTGTTTGTTTTATCTTCTGTCGTTAGCTATTGGTTTTTTAGATAGGTAATATAAATGGGTTATAGTGTAATATTAGATATACTTGGTTCAATTGTCATCAGCGGAATGCTGATGTTGATTTTATTGCGATTAAATGATGCCACAGTAGAAAACACTTATATAAGCAGCGGAGATCTTGCAGTTCAACAATATTTAACTACAGTGGTTCAGATTCTAGAACATGATTTTAGAAAAATAGGGTACTGTGCTGATTGGGAAAAAATCCCAGACCCTTCCAAAGCAATTTTATATGCAGACGCACATAGAATCGAATTTTTAACTGATGAAAATAATGATTCAAAAGTTGATAAAATGATTTATTATATTGGGCCGCCTAGCGAACTTCGCGACACTCCAAATCCACGAGATAGATTTTTATATCGGCTATTGAATAATGAACCGCCTGTTTCAACAAATCTGGGAGTAACGCAATTTGATTTAAAATATTTTGACGTTTTTAATCAGGAAATTCCGTTCCCGATTACAGTGCCAGGTGAAATTCATACTATTCAAATTAACATAACAGTTGAAGATCCAGCTGCTTATGATGATAAATATAACACAGTTTTTTGGCGGCAAATTAGATTAGCAGCCAGGAATTTACGCAGCAGGTAAGGAGATAAGATTATGGCAGGCAAAGGTATTCTTTTTTTATTGCTAGGATTTAGTGTTGTTTTTTTAGTAAAAGGAACAAATTATGGAAATATCTCTAATCGCGCAGTAGATAACATGGGTGATTACTATAAATCAACAGTAGCTCACAATATTGCTGTGAGTGGCGCTAATATGGCGGCGAACCAAATATTTTTTGATCCAACCTGGAAAACAGGGTTTACTAATAAAAGTTACTCGGGCGGAAAAATTAATGTTGAAGTGAGAACTATTGATGCATTCAGAAACATCAAAATGGTTTCCGCAAGGGGCACCTATGATGATTACTCCAAAACAGTTGAAGTTATTTTAAAGCCGAGTAAGTTTTCTAAATTTGCTTATTACTCGAGAGTTGAACCATCAAACATTTGGTGGATTTCCGGCGACACTGTTTGGGGGCCATTTCATACAAATGGCAGTTTAAGGATTTCTGAAAGACCAGTTTTCTATGGAAAAGTGAGTTACAGAAATGATTTAATTAAATATCAATATTCATGGAATGATCCTAAATTTTATGGCGGATTAGATCCAGGAGTCAATCTTCCTATGCCTGCTAACGGGATTGATCAGCTGGCCGATGCTGCATATGCAGGTGGACTTGTTTTTCAGGGTAAAGATACCGTCTATTTAAAATTCGAAAATCAGATTCTAAAATATAAATATAGATATAATAAAGTCTGGCTGGAAGAAGATCTCACAAAGGCAGCACCAAATGGGGTTGTTTTTGCCAAAGATGCAATTATCAGACTGCAAGGCACTGTTGAAGGCCAATACTCAGTTGCAACTTCTAAATCAATTTATATCGATGATGATATTGTTTATAAAACCGATCCCAGAGATGATCCATCTTCAAAAGATTTATTAGGAATTCTTGCCTATAATGATGTCAGGGTAACAGACAATTCAGCAAATCATAATGATATAAAAATTGATGCATCTGTATATTGTCAAACTGGAGGATTTGGAGCTGAGAATTATGATAAAAGGCCTGTCAGCGGCGAAATACAATTGTTAGGCGGAATTATTCAGGATACCAGAGCAGCAGTTGGTACATTTAGCGGAAGTACTATAAACCACGGTTTTAGCAAAAGATATAGATATGACCAACGCTTAATGTTAAGTTCACCACCTTTTTATCCTGGCACGGGAGCTTTTGAAATTGTTTCCTGGCTTGAATAGTAAGGTTTACCTATGACAGTAAGAATTGCAGTCTATCTTATGAAAATGATTATAAAAATGAAAGTTTCTTAAAGGTATAATTTTTGATTAAAGTATGTAAAAATCTCCATTTAGGTGCAATATGAACAACATTCAATCAATGCTAACAATAGGCTCAATGGTCATTTTGTCATTTGCTTCCTTGAATTTTAATTCAAGTGTTTTGCAAAGTTCTACAGTCGATACAGAAAATTCTGTAGTTTTAACAGCCTTTTCATTAGCTGATGATATGCTTGAAATTATTAAGCAAAAAAGTTTTGATGCCGCCACGGTTGATTTTCCCACAACTAATCCAAATGATTTAACACCACCAAGTGGGCTTGGCCATAATCAGTACGAAACTTTCGAAACTTTCAATGATATAGATGACTTTAATGGCTACACAAAATACATCACTGCACCACATGCCGAAGATTATTTTGTTTCCTGTAAAGTTCAATATGTTGATAAAGATAATCCTGATAAAGCAGTTTCATATCAAACTTTTTATAAAAGAGCCACAATCACAGTAACAAGTCCTTATCTCAATACCCCGGTTCAAGTTTCATATATATTTACTTTGAAATAAAATCTAGATAAAACATGAACGTACTACTAGATATATTAGGAGCAACAATAGTTGGTGGAATTATTTTTACTATGTTTTTGAATCTTAACATGTATTCTTCTCAAGCAAGATATTCTTCAAACACAGAATTACAACTAATGCAAAACTCAAAAACACTAGCAGAAATGTTAACTTATGATTTAAGAAAAATTGGTTTTAAACATAAGGGCCAGCCATTAATCAGTGCACAAAATAAACGAATTAGTTTTTATGCAGATATTGATACTAACGGAGTAGAAGACGTAGTTGGTTATGCACTTAGTGATTCAACAGAAGTTTCATTTACATCCAATCCGCATGATAAAGTTCTTCTTCGGGTAGTAAATGGGGATACGGCAAGAGGGCCATCATTAGGAATAACAGATTTAAGATTTAGTTATTTAGATGAAAAACAACAACCGACAGCAGTATTAAATGACGTAAAATATATTAAAACTGAAATTTGGGTCGAATCTCCTGAGCCGGTAAACGACAAATATATATTTACATATTGGGAAATGACAATAAATCCAAGGAATATGTAAAATGGGAAAAGCATCAATCATATTAGCGTTAGGCGTTACAGTCTTAATTAGTTTTTTAATTATAGATTTGAATGCTAATAATAGTCAAGGGATTCAATCAACAGTCGATTTTTATGATAACACTAAATCCCGCTTAATTGCAAATTCTGGAGTTGAAATTTACCTTGAAAAACTGAGAAGAGATAAAACCCTCCATGGCATTTTTCGAAATAATAAGCTTGCAAGCGGTACCTATGACGTCTCCATATCTGGTCCTGATAGTGCAATGGAAATTAAATCGATTGCAACATTTGATGGTGTAACTCACGAAGCAAAGGTGACTGCAAAAAGAAGTCCTATTGCCATGCCGAGTATTAATGCTGCCTTGTATGTTACATCAGATAATACGGATTTAAATTTAAACGGAAATATGTCTATAAGCGGAAATGATACAAACATTGATGGCTCTGCAGGTCCAAAAACAGCTTTACCTGGTGTTGCTGTAGATACACCGTCAGATAGCGCCGATTTCATAAATGATGTAAAGCCTAAAATGTATGGAAGCATAGATGGTGCTGGCGGCGATCCAAGCGTTCATTCAATTACTGATACAAGAGATTGGACGCAGCTGGCGAAGGATTTTATTTTCGCCGCAGATATTAATCTCGCTCCAGGTACTTATAGTGATGGAACCCAATTAGGAACATGGGATACACCTAAAATAACTGTTGTAAACGGTGATGTTCATTTAACCGGAAGCGCAGATGGTTATGGAATTATGATTGTCAACGGAAATTTAACAATGAGCGGAAATTTCACCTTCAAAGGAATAGTTATTGCGTACGGTGAATCTAAGCTAATAACTAAGACGGTTGGAAATGCTGGAATTTATGGCGGTGCTGTATTCGTTGGAAAAAGTGTAGATATTCAAGCAACCGGCAACGCAAAATTTTTCTACAGTTCTCAAGCTTTGGAAAATGCTCAAGCCAAATTGAAATCTTCAAGATTTGATATTGAAGACTGGTGGGAATAAAAATAATCAGTATTCTCATCAGCTTATTTTTTATTATAGGATTTCGTTTTAACTCTCCGCAAACCACATTAATAATTAATTACTTATTTTTGTAATTAATAATCTCAATAAATAATTTTCAAATTTATTATGTATTCAATTTTTGAATCAGAAATCATGATTCGCCCTGATGATATTGATATGAATAATCATGTTCATAATACTAAATATTTGGACTATGTTCTTGCAGCCCGATATGATCAAATGAATAAAAATTATAAAATGCCAATGAATGAATTTCACGAAAATGATTTCAATTGGGTTATAAGTACATCACATATTGAATACAAAAGGGCTTTATCGTTAAATGATCAAATACTTGTTCGTACTCAAATTGATTCTGTAAATGGAGCCCAATCAAAAGTAAATTTTTGGATAGTAAAAAAAGAAAACAGCAAAGTTGCCGCAGAAGGATTTTTAATCTACACCATGATTTCAATTAAAAGCGGTAAACCAATTAGAATTCCAGATTTTATAATTGAGAGATACTCTGTTTGAACTTTATCAATCTTACTATTTAAAACTATTTTATAATATTTCTTGAATTTTAAACAGCAAATATTATTTTCTTATTTCCGAATAAATTAGGAGAAAATAAATAATGAGTGATTTTTTATCTCAAGTATACTATGGCAATGCACTTTCAGTTTACTTCACGGCATTAGGTTCATTCATAGTTGGACTAATAATTATATATATCTTTAAAAAAATTGTAGTTAAAAAATTAAATAGGTGGTCAGAAAAAACCGATACAACAATTGACGATTTTATTGTAAGAGGTATTGAAAAAACAGTTATTCCGCTTCTTTACTTTTCTGCTTTCATTCTTGCAATAAAAATATTGGTTCTTCCCGCCTAAAGTTGAACGGGGAATTGAAATAGCATCTGTAATTATTATTACTTTTTTTATACTCCGCTCAATAACCGCGATTGTTAGATATAGTTTAGATACATATCTTCGAAAAAAAAGTGGTCCGGACAGCAATTTTGAAAACCGGCAAAAACAGATTACGAGGAATACTAACAATTGTAAATATTCTTATTTGGATTGTTGGTTTAGTTTTCGTGCTTGATAATCTTGGATTTAAAATATCCGCTGCCATCGCAGGACTTGGAATTGGCGGTATTGCTATAGCTTTAGCCGCACAAACTATTCTGGGAGATCTCTTCAGTTACTTTGTAATTTTCTTTGACAGGCCTTTTGAAATTGGCGATTTCTTAATTGTCGGCGATAAAGTAGGCAGCGTAGAATATATCGGGATTAAATCAACACGTGTTAGAAGTTTAAGCGGAGAACAATTAATTTTTTCAAATACTGATTTGGTAAATTCCAGAATTCATAATTATAAAAAAATGGAACGCAGGCGCGTGGTGTTTAAACTTGGTGTAATTTATCAAACTCCCGCAAAACAGCTTTCCGAAATTCCGCCGCTGGTTCGAAAGATAATTGAGGATCAGAAAGATGTAACATTCGATAGAGGCCATTTTGCTTCTTACGGAGATTTCAGCTTAAATTTTGAGTTTGTGTATTATATTTTGAGTGCTGATTATGTAAGATATATGGATACACAGCAGGCAATAAATTTAAAGATTTATGAAGAGTTTGAATCCAGAGGAATAGAATTCGCTTATCCTACTCAAACAATTTTCATGAATAGAGAAGGCAATAATGTTCAATCGGAAGTTGTAAAAGAATAAATATTTAAGTCTTCATAATAAGGTTATTGTAATGGAGTATAAATCAATAAACTTTAGAGACAAGTTTTCCAAGTTTAATGAACACTGGTCTCCCAAAGTGATTGCCGAATTGAATGATTATCAATTTAAGGTTACAAAGATTAAAGGGGATTTTATTTGGCACAGCCATGAAGAAACAGATGAAGTATTTATTGTTATTGATGGTGAAATGGAAATCGAATTTAGAGACGGCAAAGTAAAATTAAAAAGCGGAGAAATGTTTGTAGTTCCCAAAAATGTTGAACATAAACCGTACGCAGAAAAAGAATGTCATATTATATTAATAGAACCGCGAGGGGTGGTAAATACCGGCAAAATTTTTAATACTCTTACCGCTAAAAATGATGTTTGGATTTAAAATTAAAATGCCGGATTAAATCTAAATCCGGCATCAAAACAAATAAATAAAACTATTTATTATTTTTCATTCATTATCGTTTCCATCTCATCCATAACTTCGTTCATTTTCTTCATTGTTAAATCGAATGCTTCAGACGATAGAGGGATCAATACCGGCTTTCTTAATTAAGTTTAATGGATAATCAGAACTTCCGCCTTTAAGTATATTAAAATATTTATCAACAGCTGGTTGTCCTTCGTCTATTATTTTCTGGGCAAATGCTGTAGCATAAATTAAAGAAGTAGCGTATTGATAAACATAAAAATTATAATAGAAATGAGGAATATATTCCCATTCATATTTAACATAATCATCAACTTTACAGAAGCCTTCATCATTTCCATAATATTTCTTTACGATATCATAATAAATTTGACTCATTATATCGCCATTAAGAGGATCATTGTTTTCTATTCTTTTATGAATATCTAATTCAAATTCAGCAAAAGAAGTCTGCCTGAAAATAGTTTGTCTTAATAGCTCAAGATAACTGCCTAACAAATACAATTTTTCTTCTTTCGATTGCTCATGATTAACTATATAATTATTTAGTAAAGTTTCATTACATGTCGAAGCAATTTCTGCAACAAAAATTGGGTAATCTGAATATTGAAATGGCTGGGTTTTATTTGAATAATATGAATGCATTGTATGTCCAAGTTCATGTGCTAAAGTTGAGACTGACCTCCAGTCATCGGTCCAGTTCATTAAGATATAAGGATGAACGTCGTAAGATCTTCCTGTCGAATATGCTCCGGAACGCTTTCCTGTTGTCGGCATATAATCAATCCAACGATCATTAAAAGCTTTTTGTAAAGTGGCTTCATAATCCTCCCCTAAAGGCTTTAAGGCGTCGAGTATAATTTTTTGCCCTTCATCTATTGTAAAGTTCATATCGACTTTTTTTACCAATGGAGTATAAAGATCATAATAATGAAGCGTATCAACACCGAGCATTTTTTTCTTTAGTGTTAAAAACCGGTGAAGGGTTGGTAAATTTTTATTTATTTGTGAAACTAAATTTTCATAAACAGAAGTTGGAACATTAAAATTATCCAACGCCGCTTCTAAAGAACTCTTATATTTTTTATCTTTTGCATATACCCAATCTGACCTAACTTTTCCCGCAAGATTTAATCCAATTGTATTTTTAAACCTCCCATAATTATTAAAGAAAGCATCAAATACATTTGCTCTGTCTTCTCTATTTTTTAAGCTTCTATATTTTGTAAAGTTTGCGCTGCTTAGCTCTACTTCCTTGCCGTCCGATAAAGTAACTTTTGCAAAAGGCATTTCCGCATTATTAAAAGTGCCGAATACGTTTTCCATCGTTCCAGTCACTTGGCTAAAGCTCGCAAGAATTTTTTCTTCAGGAGCATTTAAGGTATGGTCGCGAAGCCGTTGAATATTTTCTATAATAACAGAATAGTCTTTTAATTCGGGCTGATCATTATAAAATTGATCAATCTTTTTCGGATCTAACTTTAAAATTTCCGGATTTAAAAAAGATGTAACTTCTGAAAATTTTGTGGCTAACGAAGAAGCTATCTGGAATATGGAATCATTGCTGCTGATATTAAGATTCTGGTCTCGGGAATCGTTCGCATATTCATAAACTCTTGAAAACTCTTTATAAGTATCGAAATAAGTCTTCAAAGTATATAAAAGATTTGAAGCACTTTCATCAAGCTTGCCTTTGTATTTGGCAATTTCATCAATTTTGTTTTTGGTTTCATCTTTTGCTTTGCTCCAAGCTTCTTTTGATGCATATAATTCGTTTAAATTCCACTTATATTTTTGGTCTACATTTTTTCTGTCAAGATCCTGAGAAAAACTCGTAATCTGTATAAACAGCATAGATATGAGTAAAATGGATAAAATATTTTTAAACATGAATTCCTCTAAATTTAAAATGAAAATAATTATTGATTAAAATTAAATAAAAGCACAGTTAAGTTCTATTGTAAAAATGAACTATCATTTTTGCGAATTGCACTTTTAACTACAACATATAATTTGCCAGAATGCTGATAAAAAAAACTCTATATTCTACCTTACTTTTTTAAATCGACTTCATTAACTTCACAAACGGTTGATTACTAATACGAAGAGGCATCCTATGAAAAATCTCGTTGCAATTTTATTATTCTTTATTTTGATTCAACCTGTAATAGACGGACAACAAAGTTTAAATAAAGATTCCCTTGATTGTAATTCACCCGAAAGCCGGCAATTCAATTTTTGGATTGGTGATTGGGATATTCAGCAGAAAATTCTTAACAAAGATGGAAGCTGGCTTGAAACAAATGCGCATACTTCTGTTAGTTCTATTCTGAATGGATGCGCTTTGGAGGAACATTGGGAAGGAGATGTGAAATTTTTTTGGAACGGGATGGATAGCATTGAACATATGAAAGGGTTTAGCATCAGATATTTTGACTCAAAAAAAAATGAATGGAATATTCATTGGCTTGATAATAAAAATTTACAAATGGGGACAGGTTTTACAGGCAATTTCAAAAATGGTAAAGGGGAATTTTTTAGAGAAACTAATAATGCCAATGAAAATAGTATCTCTCGAATTACATTTTCGAATTTCAAAAAAAATTCTGTTCATTGGGATCTTTCATTTTCAAAAGATAATGGCGAAACCTGGACAACTTTATGGATTATGGATATGAAGAGGCGCGAGAATTAATAATTAATTTAAAATTTGATGATAATTTTCCGGTAGAATATTTTTTTATTCTACTTATTTTAGCAGCTATGAATAATGAATTACCAAAAATAAATGTAATGTATAATGCTCTTATAAATAGAGACGAAACATACGAAGGTGTATTTTTTGTCGGCGTAAAAACCACGGGAATATTCTGCCGTCCGGTTTGCCCGGCACGAAAACCAAAGCTGCAAAATATTGAATTTTTCAAAAATATTAATCAAGCAGTTAAAGCCGGGTATAAACCATGCAAACGCTGCAAACCCCTTGAGATGAGGGGCGCAATCCCTTCTTGGATGAAAAATATTTTTTCTAAAGTTGAAGAGAATCCTGCCAAAAGATGGAAAGATTTTGAAATAAGAAATTTGGGCGTTGATCCAAATAAGGTACGGCGCTGGTTTAAAAATAATTTTAATATGACTTTTCACGAATATATAAGATACAGGAGATTAGGCATGGCAATAGGAAATATCAAAGTTGGTGAAAATTTAACTCAAACTGCGTACGATTCGGGTTTTGAATCCTTAAGTGGATTTAATGATGCGGTAAAAAAATTGACGGGCAATTCTCCTGCAAAAACAAAAGATTCAACATTAGTAGTTGCAACAAGAATTTTAACTCCTTTAGGGCCAATGATTGCAATGTCTTCCGAAAGGGGAATTTGTCTTCTAGAGTTTGTTGAAAGAAAAATGCTCGAAACACAGATAAAACGTATAATAAAATATTTGAATTGCGTAATTGTACCTGGCGAAAATGATCATCTACTAAATCTGAAAACGCAGCTGGATGAATATTTTTTATGTAAACGTACAAATTTTGATATACCAATGGATGCTCCTGGCACTAAATTTCAATTAAGCGTTTGGAAGGAATTACAAAAACTTCCCTATGGCAAAACATCTTCTTATGAAGATATTGCAAAACGTATTGAAAATAAAAATGCTGTTCGAGCTGTCGCAACTGCAAACGGAGATAATCGACTTGCAATCCTTATACCTTGCCATAGAGTAATTGGTAAAGATGGAAAACTTAGAGGATACGGCGGAGGGCTTTGGAGGAAAAAATGGCTTTTAGATTTTGAGCAAAAATCTCAAACGTTATTTAATTGAAGAATTTTGTCTCTTATAATAATTACTAATTAATAAATACTCAATCGTTTATTTTGACAATCATTATTTTAAATTTCAATTATGCAATAAAATCCTATATCCACGATTCTAACTAAAATGCTCTGCTCTTATTTCTATTCTAATATTAAATTGTTATAATTTTACTTCAGAAATACAATCGCTTTTCGTATCACCCAAGATTATAAAAATTATTAAAAAAATAAGGAAGAGAGAAAATGTTTATTGGACATTTTGGAGCCGGTTTTGCAGCTAAAAAGGTTGTACCCAAAACTTCATTGGGAACACTTTTTCTTGCTGCTCAATTTATTGATCTTCTATGGCCTCTACTGCTTTTATTCGGAATAGAAAAAGTAGAAATAAATCCTGGCAATAATCCATTTACAAAGTTAAGCTTTACTTATTTTCCGGTATCGCATAGTTTATTTGCTGTGATAATTTGGGCATTAATCTTTGGGATAGTTTATTATCTTTTAAGAAAAAATATTAAAGCTTCAATATGGCTTGGAGCTTTAGTTTTAAGTCATTGGGTTTTAGATTTTATTTCACATAATCCTGATTTACAAATTGTACCTTGGTCACCTACAGTAGTTGGATTAGGGCTTTGGAATTTAGTTATTTTATCGGTTTTAATTGAAGTAATAATATTTTTAACAGGGGTTTATTTATATGTAAGTGTTACAAAGGCAAAAAATAAAACTGGGATTTATGCTTTTTGGTCTTTGGTAATTTTTTTAATGCTGATGTACTTTTTAAATTTAGTAGGCCCGCCGCCAACATCAGTTGAACCAATCGGATACGTAGGACTTTCACAATGGCTTATTGTAGCTTGGGGTTATTGGATTGGTAAAAACAGAGAAGAGATATTAATTTAAAACAAACTCAGGTTATACTTAATTTATTTAAGAAATTAGAATGAGGTCAGAATAAGATCCTTAAATAAATTCGTGTTTAACAATTGAATTAAATATGGTGAAAACTATGAAAAAAATATCAGGAAAAATTGCTTTAGTTACAGGCGGAAGCCGCGGTCTTGGAAAAGATATGGCTTTGCGTTTGGCTGATTACGGCAGCGATGTTATCTTAACTTATCATTCTAAAAAAGAAGAAGCTGAAAAAGTAGTATCGGAAATTGAAAGCAAAGGCCAAAAGGCAGCGGCGCTTCAATTTAATGTTGCGGATATTAAATCCTTCGATAAATTTTTAGAACAAATAACTAAATTGTTGAAGGATAAATGGGGAAAAGACAAATTTGATTTTTTAATAAATAATGCTGGTATCGGAGCTACAATTCCATTTATAAATGTATCGGAAGAAGATTTTGATTCATTCTTAAATATTCATTTCAAAGGAGTTTATTTTCTAACGCAAAAAGCTTTATTGATGATGAATGATAACGGAAGAATTATAAATATATCTTCAGGCACAGCGAGATTTGTAAATCCCGGCTATTCTGTTTATGCTTCTATGAAAGGGGCAATTGAAGTATTCACAAAATATGCAGCAAAAGAAATTGGATCGAGAGGGATTACTGTAAATGTTGTTGCCCCGGGTGCAATTGAAACCGATTTTAATAATGCAGCTATAAGAAATAATCCGCAGGTTAAAACGCGTATTGCATCAATAACCGCATTAGGAAGAGTCGGCATTGCCGAAGATGTTGGCGGAGTAGTTGCATTTCTTTGTACTGATGATGCAAGATGGATTACCGGACAAAGAATCGAAGTTTCAGGCGGAATGAATTTGTAAAATTATTTTTCCTCCTGATTAACCTTTATTGGTTTTATGTTCCAAACTTTTTGAGAATATTCTTGAATGGATCTATCGCTTGAAAATTTTCCAATACGCGCAACATTTAAAATAGATTTTTTTGTCCATTCTTCAGTATCTCTAAATAATCTGCTCACTTCTTTTTGCTTGTCAATGTATGATTGATAATCGGCGAAAAGACAGTAGTAATCATGGTTCATCAATTCTTCAATAAGCGGATCAAAAATGCCAGGCTCATTTTCATTGAAATAGTTGGATGAAATCATATCTATAACACGTTTTAAATTTTTATTATTTTCATAATAATCACGAGGATTGTAACCGTTATTTTTAAGATTAGCAACTTCATCTGCGAGCAGACCGAAAATAAAAATATTATCATCGCCAACTTCTTCACGTATTTCAATATTGGCGCCGTCCATTGTTCCTATGGTTAAAGCTCCGTTCAGGGCAAATTTCATATTGCCTGTTCCTGAGGCTTCCAATCCGGCGGTAGATATTTGTTCCGATAAGTCTGAAGCAGGAATTATCTTCTCGGCAAGAGAAACAGAATAATTTTTTATGAAAATCACTTTTAATTTTCCGTCAATGTCAGTGTCATTATTTATAACATCAGCAACTGAATTAATTAATTTAATTATCAATTTAGCTGTAAAATATCCTGGAGCTGCCTTCCCACCAAATATGACAGTCCTCGGAACTATATCAAGTTTTGGATCATCCTTTAAATGATTATAAAGAGTAATTACATGCAGAATGTTTAAAAGCTGTCTTTTATATTGATGAAATCTTTTTATGTGAACATCAAATAGAGATTCGGAGTTAACTTCAATTCCAAGTTCTTGCTTAATTATTTCGATGAGAATTTTTTTGCTTAGCCATTTTGAAGTACGCCAAAATTCTCTAAAGTCTGAATCATCAATATATTTTTCTAATTTTTTTAATTGACTCAAATCGGTTACCCACTTATCCCCGATTCTATCCGATATCAATTCCGACAAAAATGGATCGGCTGTTTTTAGCCAGCGGCGTGGAGTTATGCCATTTGTTACGTTTATAAATTTGCCAGGATAAATTTTGTTGAAGTGATAAAAAATTTTATTCTTAAGAATTTCTGTATGAAGAGCGGCAACGCCGTTAACTTTATGGCTGCATACTATTGCAAGGTAAGCCATTCTTATTTTTTTTGGTTCGCCTTCACGAATGATGGAAATTTCGGAAATGACTGAATCGTCGTTTGTATAATTTTTCCGAACATGCGCCAAAAACCTAGAATTAATTTCATAAATTATTTGTAAATGTCTCGGTAAAAGTTCCTGCATTAATGGCACAGACCATTCTTCCAAAGCTTCAGGAACAACCGTATGATTTGTGTACGAAAAAGTATTTGTTGTTATTTTAAATGCTTCTTCCCAGCTGAATTTTTCCTGATCAAGTAGAAGACGCATTAGCTCGGCAATTGCAATTACCGGATGTGTGTCATTTAATTGTATTGCGGTTTTTTCTGCAAAGTTATGCAGTGATTTATTGCTGATTCTAAATTTTCTAATTATATCCTGTAAAGTTGCAGAGACGAAAAAATATTCCTGCTTAAGACGCAATGATTTTCCGATTGCCAGATTATCGTTTGGATATAAAACTTTGGAAATATTTTCAGACAAGTTTTGATTTTCAACTGCTTTTAGATAATGGCCGCTGTTAAATTCTTCAAAACTAAAATCTGTTGCCGCACGCGATGACCATAATCTGAGATTATTAACCGTTGTAGTTCTGTAACCAGGAATAGGAATATCAAACGCTACAGCGATAACATCATTAGTGTCAATCCATTTAAATTGTAATCTGCCGTTTTCTTCATTTGATTCAACATGTCCGCCGAACTTTACGCGGTATGTCAATCTTCGTCTTAAAATTTCCCAGGGGTTGCCATACGATATCCAATTATCAGCCTGTTCGATTTGATATCCATTCTCAATCTCCTGTCTGAAAATTCCGTAATCGTATCTTATGCCATAACCGAACGCAGGTAAATTTAGTGTTGCCATCGAATCAAGAAAACATGCAGCAAGCCTACCCAAACCGCCATTTCCTAAACCCATATCAGGTTCAAGTTCTCTTACTTCTTCAAGATTGTAACCAATATTTTTTAATATAGTATAACATTCATCGTAAAAATTTAAATTGATTAGAGCGTTTCCCAATAACCGGCCCATTAAAAATTCCATCGAAAGATAATATACGCGCTTAACATTTTTTTCTTTGTACTTTTGTTGAGTTCTGAGCCAGCTTCTTACAAGCCTATCACGAATTGACATTGACAATGAAAAATAAGCATCATCATCAGTAACAGTGAATTTATCTTTAACAAGTATAAACTCTAAGTGCTCAGCAAATTGGTTGGAAAGTGTAAAGCTTGAGGGATTTTCTTTATCTGTGAAGAATACTGAATCTCTCTTTAAGCTCATAAATTTTCCTTTCGTCTATTTAAGTGAGGTTTCTATAATTATAACTTATAAGAAATTTATAACTTTCAAAAGAATTAGAAATAAATAATATTAAAATTTTTAATTATTTTGCGTTAGAGAACACAGAAGGAGGCAAACATAATTATTATCTCACAAATCCAAACTCATATTTATATCACAGCGTTTATAATGAGATGAAAGTTCACCTGGTATTGTTTTAAATCCTAATTTTTTATACAGATTAATGGCCGGTGTTAATTTGGAATTTGATTCTAAAAAAATAGATTTGAAATGCATTTCCTTTGCATATTCTATTGCCGCTAAGCAAAGTTTTTTACCAATGCTTTTACCTTGATGGTTTTCAGTGACAGCCATTTTTGCAAGTTCAAATGTACTTTCATTTACTTTAATTAACGCAACCGTGCCGACTGCTTCAGCATCAATTAGAGCTAAAAATATTTGTCCGCCTTCATCAATTATTTTTTGAGGATTGGAAAGTATTGCCTCATCCATCGGTTCAATTTCAAAATATTTATTCAGCCACTCATAATTTAATGTTTTGAATTGATCCTTATACTGTTTTAAATAAGTTATGATCTTAACTTCATTCATCAAATTATTCATCATCCAATTCCGAAAGAAGGCTTATTAAATCCAATTGCTTTGTAACCATTTCAAGATGTCCTTCTTCTGTTATAGGCCATTTTTCGAAATCTCTGTCCGAATAAAGTTCTACGCCATTTCCATCGGGATCAGTTACATAGATTGATTCGGAAACCCCATGATCGGAAGCACCTTCAATTTTATAGTTAACTTCAAAAAGTCTTTTAACAATTCTGGCAAGTTCTTTTCTATTTGGAAAAAGAATTGCAAAATGATATAGGCCGGTATGTCCAGCCGGCGGGGGAGAAGCGTCTTTCCCCGCCCACGTATTTAAACCGATATGATGATGATAACCACCTGCGGAAAGGAAAACAGCACTGCTTCCAAACCACATTGTAACTTCGAAACCAAGAAGGTCTCTATAAAATTTAAGTGACTTTTCAATATCTGAAACTGTTAGATGTACATGCCCGATTTTAGTATTTGGATGAATTTTATGATCCACTAATTGATTCCTTAAAATTTAAAGTAAAAAAAGAATTTTTAATAGTTCGGAAGGAAATTTATAAACTTTTTTCTCAATATTAAAAATGATAGTTCATTTGTTCTATGCTATTGGTAATAACTATGAGAAAGACAAGAAAAATCTACTAAAAATAACGCATTTACACTATATCATATTAGATTCATTTGTATGATATTGACATCAGATTTTAAGTTCATAGCGGTAAGTGAGGGGGGATCCTTCCATATAATGCAGGTGCTGGTCACACCTGCATTATTTATTTTAAAGATAAATTTTTTTCCAATGAAATTATGACCAGCTTATAAGCTTAAATATTTATAAGACCCAAAATTCAATTAAATAATATTTCACTAAATTATCTACTCAGCTTTAGTCATTTCAATAGACATAACTTTAACTTCTTCTCCGTCATGATTAGAAAACATTTCCATTTTCTGATTCTTATCATCAATAAATTCAATTACTTGTTTAAACTCAACATCTCCTCCAGACATTGGGTCATATGATGATCCAGTCATCGTTAATGTTTTCGAAGCTTCGTCATAATTTCCCTTACTCAGCATATAACTGGTGCCCATATTATCAAACCAAACGCTGAAAAATTCTTTTTTTGCATTATCATAACCATCAAGGCTAAATCCTTCGAAGGGCATTCCCATCATGGTTCCGGAATGGGAGGTTTTAAAGTATCGTCCGCCTAAAAGTGATTCTGTTTTTGCAGTTCCATCCATAACTTGAGGATCACCATTTGGATCCATCCAGAACTTGGCAGTATAATTCCAGTTGCCGACATTCTTACTCATCATTTGATGATATTCGCCTGGCGTCATAAATTCCATCCAGGCTTTTTCACCCTCTGCTGCTTCTTGATTTTGATCTTGAGCGAATGAATTAAAACTAATAAATAGAGCTGCGAATAAAAGAAAGAAAATGTATTTAAGCCTCATGACCCACTCCTATGAAGTTGATTAATAATTTATTTAACAATTCGGGAAAAGAATTTAGAAGGAAACGCTGACAATGTAAAAATTGGATTGTCTAAAGTCAATGAAAATTTTAGATATAAAATCATTCAGCTAACTGTGTTTTTAAAACCATAATCTTTTGAAGTTTATCCATTGGAAATATTGAACCGTCTTTGTTATATGACTCCCACTGGCTGTTTGCTATGTAATAAAAACTATCTTTAACAAGAATTCCGAGCGTTGGTTCATTAAAGTTTGGATTCGCTCTTTCGATAATTTCAAAGCTTCTGATTTTATCCTGATCCTCATTAAGTAAATATTTTGTTACTCTGTTGGGAATAACTCCATTCTGAATGGCAATTAAACTATTCTTGTAAAAATATAAACCGTCAATACCTTTTAAAGAAATGCCTTCAGGTTCATTTAAGCGTGACAATTTTTTCGAATGAATATCTAATTTATAAATACCGGAAGCATAATCAGCAAAAAACAATTCATTTCCGCTATCTGAAAAATCCAGTCCTTGCAGCGATCTTAAATCTTTATTTTCATAAAATAGCTCCAGTTGATTGCTGTTATTATTGATTAAATAAATTGCCGGATATTTGCTGTCGCTTACGTAAACACCCCCATTTTTATTTATAGTCAGATCGCCGAAATAATGTTCATTTGAATCGTTTGGCGCATAATATTTTTTTAATAGTTTTTGCGAATCGAGGTCATATTTAAAAACTGCGGTAAAGCCTTCTAAGCTATCTTCATAACCAATCATTTGTGGAATTGCTTCTGTTGCTGCCCATAATAATCTGTCTTTTGAGTTTATTTTTATTCCGCTCACAGCACAAAGGCCGTCTTGCTTTTCCGAAACGAAATTATTTGTGTTCCCATCTTTATCAACAGAAATAATTTTTCTTTTATGAATGCTGCTTAAATAAAAAGTATTTGTGGAATCATCGTAAGCAATTGATTCAGGATGCAGATCTTTTTCATCAATTATAAAAGCAATTTTGCTGGTGTTAATCGGCTGATTAAATTCTTTAATTTTATTTACTACAGCTTTAAATTCACTTGAATTTTTTATGTTATTAAAATCATCATCCTTTTCAATATTTGCATTCGCATTTATACTAATATATTTTCTCAAATATTTAATTGCTTCTTCTTTATTTTCATTAAGTGAATAGGCACATGCCAGGTTATACATTATTGCAGCATTATTACTTCTAAGTGAGTCTAGCTTAATAAAACAATCTAAAAACTTAGGGTAATCTTTTGCTTTATAGGCTTCTATTCCTTGGTTATAATAATTATTTATTAATTCGATATTCTGCTGCGCACTAACGTTTGTTACAAATAAAAAAAAACAGAACAATAAAATATATTTCATCTAATCCTCAAAGATTATTTCTTTTCCAATTTCGGCACTGTAAACTTTTATTCCTTTAATTTGTTTTAATAAAGAATTTCCTACCCAGTCAATGGCCTGCGGATCGCCATGGATTAAAATAGTTTTTTGCGGTTTGAAATTTTTTACTGCTTGAACAATTCCTTCTCTTTTAGAATGTGCACTAAAGCGAAAATTCTCTACCGTACATTTAACATCTTTTTCGATATTTTTCAAAGTAATTTTTCCCCCTTTTATTGCTTTAGAAAAAATATAACCAGGCGTATTTTCTTCCATATAACCTACGGTAAAAATTGCAGAGTTGGTTTTATTTATCCAGGTTTCTGCTAACTTAAAAGAAGCCGTTCCTTCGATCATCATACCGCTAGATGCCAGTACGATACAAGGCTGCTTAAAAAACTCTTCAAAGTTTGAAACTTCGTAAATGCTTCTAGTTGGAATAGAAGTCAGCTCAAACTCAGGATCAATCATGTTTACAACATACCTGTTATAATCATACACACGATTTATTTTATTTCCAATACCGCCTGTGTAAATTTCAGTTTGAGTTAATTTTCTCTTCAGCATCAATTTCCAAAGTGTTGCTAAGATTTCCTGCATTTTACCTAAAGAAAAAACCGGGATTAAAACCGAGCCTCCAGAATTTAGAATTTTGTTAATAGAATTGCCAAATCTTACAGATTCTAATTTCCAATCATTTATCAATGATGAATCTGTACTTCCATAGGTAGTTTCCGTAATCAGCAAATCAACATTTTGTTTAGGAAATAAGGCTCCTTTTAGAAGCGATTGATTATCTAAATTAAAATCACCTGTATAAAAAATGATTTTATCATTATACTTTAGCTGTATACCAGCCGAACCGAGTATATGCCCTGCATCGAAAAATTGTGCTATAATATCAATACTGCTATTATGCTTATAACCATTAATAATAAACTCTTTATTGTAGGATTGATATTCTATCGATTGTATTAATAAATCAATTTGATCATGTGAATAAACGTTTGCGATTTCTTCATCACTTAACTGCTGTTTAAGTATGGACACAGAATTATGAAGCGTTAACTCTGCAATCGCTCTTGTTTGAGGCGTTGTTATAATTCGGATGTAAGGAAACAATTTAACTAAAAATGGTAGTGCACTTAAATGATCTTGATGCGCATGCGAAATTAATACATAATCAATTTCTTTATTCTTAAGAAGTTCAAATTTTGGCAGTGCATCCAAACCAGCTTTTTGCGGATGCATTCCGCAGTCAAGTATAATACCCGTACCATCTAAATTAATATAAAAACAACTTGCCCCTATTTCGCCGGCACCGCCAAGAGGTAGAAATTTTATCTTCAAATAGTTTTATCCTTGTTTTCTTGCATCAAAGTTATCAGCGTATCGCCTTCCTTAGGAGTTGGATTATTATCATTGGTAAATACAGAAAGTTCACGCTCTTCGTCAATAACCATAAGTGAAATTACATTATCCTTTCCATTTTGTCTGATAAAAGTTTGGTAATCAAATTTTTCAGTAATTTTGGTTGACTTAATTATCATACCGCTATTTATTTTATCAAGGAGTTTATAGAAAGTCAAATCACTTCCAAATAAAATTTGAGCTCGCAAATCTATCGAGACCTTTTTATCTTTATTTTCATCATTTTCTTCGAAAGATAATTGGTAAACATTATCGCTGCCGAATATTTTTGAAAAATGCATTGATGCAAGTGAATTAACCTCATTATTTGAAGTTAACGCTAAAAGCTTTCCAATACCATTTAAATCAATTTCTTCAATTATGCTGTCTGATAAAACACTTCCATAATAAGTAGAAAATCCTTCCATCCTTGCAGCTGAAATATTTGTTCGATTAGTATCAACAATTAAAACATTTAATCCTTCTTTTTTAAAGCTCTTGCTAAAGACATCCCAAATGTATTGGCACCGATTATAATACATCCTTGAGGATTGGGAGAAGAAATTTTAAGCCATTTTGCAAAGGGCATTGCGCTTAATCCGTAAATTGTAATGGTAATTATTATTACCAGGAACATAATAGGCAGCAAAAATTCCGCTTCGTTAACGCCCGCAATGGTAAGCTTAATTGCAAATAAAGAAGCAACTGCAGCGGCAACAATTCCACGCGGAGCCATCCAGGAGAGGTATAGCTTTTCTTTCCAATTAATTTTTGATTTTATGGTTGAAGCATAAATTGATACCGGCCTTATGACAAACATCAACAATCCAACAAAGATAAAACTGTTTGCATTTAACATTTCTAAATCAGAAATTTTTAATCTTGCAGCGAGAATTATAAATAAAAATGAGAGCAGCAATACACGAAGATTTTCTTTAAATTCTATTATATGCCTTACGGTTACACTTTTTTGATTAGCAAGAAAAATTCCCATGATGGTTACAGCCAACAATCCGCTTTCTTCTTGGATTAAATTTGAAACAGCAAATACACTTACAACCAACGCTAAAGAAATAGCATTGTGTAAAAAATCGGGAATTAATTTATACTTTAATAAAAGCTGCACTGCATAGCCGCCGGCAAATCCCACAGTTCCGCTTAATATTATGGTCTTAAAGATTCCAAAAATTAAGGTGGTGCTTGCCTGAGCAAGGCTTGATGAAATTATTACTTCAAAAACTAAAATTGCAAGGACTGCTCCAACTGAATCATTGATAATCCCTTCCCATTTCAGCAGTGAGTTTACTTGATAAGATGGTTTTACATGCCTTAGGATAGGCATGATAACAGTTGGCCCTGTTACAACTAAAATTGCGCCCAGCAAAACGCTCAATGAAATATTCATTCCCAGGATGTAATATGCGGCTAATGCGGCAAGTAGCCAGGTTAATGCTATTCCGATAGTTATTAATTTAAGAAGTACTTTGCCAACTGACTTAAGCTCTGATATTTTTAAACTAAGTCCGCCTTCAAATAAAATTATTGCGACGGAAATAGAAACCAATGGGAAAAGTAAATTGCCAAAATACTGATCAGGATCAATCAATCCTGAAATGGGCCCGGCTAAAAAGCCAGCTATCAACAGCAGCAGAATGGAAGGAAGCCTGAACCGCCACGCTATCCATTGTGCCAGAATACCAAAAAATATAATTAATGCTAAACCGGTCACAAAATTTATATTCAAAAATCACCTAATAGTTTATAATCGAAGGATTGAAATACAATGAAATGAAATAGTTGAGTTAATTTAGAAAAATTTTACAAATAATATTTGCAAAGTATTTAAAACTATTTTATTAACTCAAGAAGACTAACTGACTTATTTTTAATTTCCTGCTTCGAAGGAATTTTTTTCATTACCATTAATGCTTCTATGGCGTCCATTTCTTTATCATGATTGATAGAAGCAGCAGCTAATAAATTATCACCTTTATAATAAAACGAAATAAAGTCTTTAGAATCAATATTACCCCAGGTAATAATTTCATCCCATTCAGTTGCATGCCCAACGTAACGGAGTTTTATTCCCTTCTGCTGTGTCCAGAAAAATGGTACGCTTTTATACTCAATTTTTTTCCCGGCCATATTAAATCCGGCTATTCTGCCGTGTTGTTCAGCGGTGCGCCAGTGTTCTATTCGCATTTCAGTATTTTGGGTTGAATTATAGAATGTTGCTATATCTCCCGCAGCATAAATATTTTCTTCAACTTCAAAATATTTATTCACCGAAATACTTTTATCTTTTTCTAAATTAAAATTGTTTAAGAATGATGTTGCCGGTTTAACCCCAATTCCAATAATTGCCAAATCAGCTTCCAGGCTTTCACCATTTTCTAATATGATTTTTTCAATCTTTGCCTCCCCTTCAAATTTTTTAACTTTTGAATTCAGTTTAAATTTAATTCCATTTTCTTCATGAGTGGATTGAATCATTTTTCCGATTTCATCACCTAAAACATTCTTAAATGGAATTTCGGCTTTACTAATTACTGTGATATCTGCATCCAACCTTTTTTTTAAGCTGCTTGCTGCTTCCATGGCAATAAAGCTCGAACCAATAATAACAATTTTTGATTTATTATTTGCGGCTTCAATTATTTCGTCACAATTATCATGGCTTCTCAAATAAAAAATATTCGAAAGATTTTTTCCGGGAATATCTAATTTAACGGGTGTACCGCCGGTAGCAATTAATAATTTTTCAAACCTGACTTTGTCACCATTCTCTAGGAGCACTTCTTTTTTTTCTTTATCAATTCCAACAACTTTTTCCTGATAAGCGATATTAATATTTAAGTTTGCATAAAATTCTTTAGGCCTAAGGGGCATCCATTCTTCTTCAGCTTCACCAGCGAGATAATCTTTACTTAGATTCGGACGATCGTAGGGAATGCGGTTTTCCTGAGTAATCATTGCTATGCCTCCAGTAAAGCCTGCTTCTCTCATTGCTTGTGCAGCTGCGTTTCCGGCAGCGCCGCCGCCAATGATTACATTTGTATTTAAATTTTCAGTATCGCGTTTAGCCATTGAAGGAATTCTTGAGTCTTCCATTTTAGAGGGAAGCATCACAATGATATCTTCATTTTCAATTTTAACAGAATAATTTGGAAGTGAATTTAATGCAGGCGGTTCTAGTAAATCTCCGTTTTTCGCGTTAAAACATGCATGATGCCACGGACAAATAATTTTATCTTCAAATAGAACTCCATCTTCAAGAGGAGCCCCATAATGTGTGCAGTTTGCTCCTATTGCAAAAATTTTATTTTCAACTTTAGTAAGAAGAATTTTATTATCATCGTCGACTTTAACGGATTTCATTTCACCGTTTTTAATTTGATTTACATTTCCTGCATTAAATTCTTTAAAATTCATTTTGACACTCGTTTAATAAATAAAATACAAAACAACTTTACTTAGCAATACCGATTACTCCACACGCAACTCTTGCGCCGGCATTTCCGGTAGGCTGAGTTTTAAGATCGTCTTCACCAGCGTGAATTATTATACCTCTTCCAATAATAGAATTAGGGCCTTTGAATGAAATTAAATGATCAGTCCATTCATAATGAGCTTTACCATCTTTGTTTGCTTCAATATTTCCCAAATCACCGACGTGTCTGCTAGTATCAGTTGGAGCACCGTGTGGTTTGTTCGTAGGATTAAAATGGCCTCCTGCCGAAGTTCCGTCTGAAGCGCTGCAATCTCCATATTCATGAATATGAAAACCGTGTTTACCAGGAGCTAGTCCATCAATATCTGCAACTACTTTTATGCTATCTCCTTCAAGTGTAAAAGTAACCAATCCGTTAACTTTATTTCCTTCAGTGGGATGAATAACGGCAACGGCTTTTGTAATATTCGGCTGAGCATCTATTTGATGCGTATCTGCATTTTCTTGAAATCTATTTTCCGATTGCTGATTACAGCCGGCGGAAATAAAAAGTATAAGTCCAATGAACATTGCGAGGTTAGGTTTCATTATAACCTTCATGTCTATCTCCTTTATAATGATGATTATTCTAGATAAAAATTTTTTTATCTAAGTATTCAATGTCTTTGTAGGTGCTAAGTTCTAATTTGTTCAAGACTTCAATTTTTCTATAATAGTTTTGCAAAAAATAGGAAGATCATCGGGATTTCTGGAAGTAATTAAATTACCATCCACCACTACTTCTTTATTCAGCCATTTAGCTCCGGCATTTATTAAATCATCCTTTATAGAAAAAAAGCTTGTTAACTTTTTATTTTTTATTATCCCGGCAGAAGCAAGCATCCAGCCAGCGTGACAAATAGCTGCCACGAGTTTTCCTTCATCGTACATCTTTTTAACAAACTTTACCATTGCCTTATGCCTTCGCATATGATCAGGAGAATAACCTCCTGGTATTATTAAAGCATCAAAGTTTTTTGTTGTAACATTTTTTATGGATTTATCAGCCTTGATCTCCAGGCCGTGCTTGCTTTTATATGCCTGTGTTTTAGGTGCTACCACAGTTACAGCTGCACCGGCTTCCTTCATACGGTAATACGGATACCATAGCTCAAAATCTTCATAAAAGTCTTCGGCAAAAATTGCAATCTTTTTATTTTTTAATTCCATTAATTTTCCTTTGTTATATTTTTAATACTTAATTCAACATAAAATAAAATAAGTATTTTTTCATAATATGCTGTGAGCCAAGTATTAATTTTGCTTCCTAAAAAAAATTTCACAATGTGCTGAATAAATTATTTAATGATTCTGCTAAAGTTGGATGAGCAAAGATTCCATTTTTTAAAGCAGAAAATTTTAAATTTCCCATCATAGCTATTTGAATCATCGCCATAATTTCTCCTCCTTCAAAACCCAAAATTGTACAGCCTAATATTTTTTCTGTTTTGACATCTACCAACACTTTCATCATTCCACGCGTTTCACTTTTTTCAATTGCTCTTGATACTTTACTCATCGGCATACCAGCAACGGAATAATTTATTTTTTTTGACTTCGCTTCTTTTTCATTTAGCCCGATTCTACCCAACTGCGGATCCATAAAAACAACGTATGGAATCATTCTCCCTTTTACAGATCTGTTTTTTTTATCTAGAATATTACTTTTTAAAATTCTAAAATCATCATAGGATATATGAGTGAAAGCTGGACCGCCCTTTACATCACCGATTGCATAAACTCCTTTTATATTTGTCTCCAGGTGATTGTTCGTGGTTATAAAACCCTTTTCATTAGTTTTAATTCCAGCTGCTGAAAGGTTTAATTCTTCAGTGTTGGGAGTATGTCCTGCGGCAATTAATAAATGTGTTGCCGATATTTTCTTTGAGCCTTTAGCGGTTGAGACACTTAGATTAATAATATTTTTATTTTTTTGTTTTGAGGTTGAAACTTTATTTGTTTCTGCATTAAGGAATATATTAATACCGTCATCTTTTAAAATATTATAGACTTCATCTGCAATGTCTTTGTCTTCCTTTGTTAATA
This sequence comes from uncultured Ignavibacteriales bacterium, assembly GCA_963731745.1. Taxonomy (GTDB): domain Bacteria; phylum Bacteroidota; class Ignavibacteria; order Ignavibacteriales; family Ignavibacteriaceae; genus CAVSWT01. The sequence continues at coordinate 195,070 of CAVSWT010000015.1, read as the reverse complement.
GCTGATTTCCGCGCTGAACAATTGTAACTTTACTTCCAAATCGTCTAAACATCTGTCCAAACTCGACTGCTATATAACCACCGCCAATAATTAAAAGATGTTCGGGGATTTCTTTTAATTCCATAATTGAAGTCGAATCGAGGTATGGAATTTCTTTAAGGCCATTAATTTTTGGAATAGAAGGCCTTCCTCCCGTATTAATAAATATTTTGTCTGCAGTTATAGTTTCAGATTTATTTTTTGATGTTTTTATTTCAATAGTTTTGGAATCGAGAAAACTTGCTGTGCCTCGGAATAAAGTTATATTTTTATGCTCTAATCCTTTTAGTACACCGCTTCTAAAACTCTCCACAATTTTCTTTTTACGCTGATACACCTGATTCATGCTTACTTTTACATGATCTGATTGAACGCCGAAACTTGAAGAATTTTTTGTCAAGTATGCAATTCTGGCGCTTGCTGCTAATGTTTTGGACGGCGTACATCCATAGTTGATGCAGCTTCCGCCAACATAAAGTTTTTCAATTACGGCGACATGCCAATTATTTTCTGCTAAACTTTTAGCGAGTGGGTTGCCGCTTTGTCCGGAGCCTATAATAATAGCGTCAAATTTTTTTGACATATAAAAATCCTTTTTTATGTCCCCCAGTGTCGTCCATCTTTTTTAATTAATTTATCTGCTTCATCAGGCCCCCAGGAACCAGATTTGTAATTTGGAAATTTTATCCACGGTTTTTTATCCCATTCAGAAATTACGGGGTCTAGCAATGACCAAGCTTTGTAAATCCATTCCGCAGTTGGGAAGAGTGTTTGATCGCCAATAAGTGCATCATAGATTAACCATTGATATGCATTGGGCGGTTCGCTAATTCCAAATGCAGTTGCGTATTCAAAATTCATATTAACAGGCGCCAAATTAATTGTTGCGCCGGGCTGTTTTGCTGTAAACTGATAATAAATTCCTTCATTTGGCTGAATGCGAAATGTTAAAACATTATGTTCTTTTTCTTTGTCTTTATCTATGGGGAACATTAAATGTGGAGTTGGTTTAAATTTAATTCTCACTTCAGTTAATTTTTTATTTAATCTTTTTCCGGTTCTTAAATAGAATGGTACTCCTGCCCAACGCCAATTATCAAGATAAATTCTTAATGCAGCATATGTAGGAGTATTTGATTCCGGATTAACATTCATTTCCTTTCTGTAGGCAACAACATTTGAGTCATTGATTTTTCCGCCATCATACTGGCCAAACACAACGCTGGCTTTATCTATTTTGCAGACTGCTTCCAGAACTTGTAACGTTTCACTTCGCAGTGAATTTGCATTGTAATTAACAGGCGGTTCAACCGCTGTTATGCACATTAATTGGAAAAGATGATTTTGCACCATGTCGCGCATGATTCCTATTTTTTCATAGAAACCTGCCCTGGTTCCAATTCCAATATCTTCAGAAACAGTGATTTGAATGTTGTCTATAAAATTACGATTCCAAATTGGTTCAAAGCCTGGATTAGCAAACCTAAAGACTAACATGTTTTGAACTGTTTCTTTGCCTAAAAAATGATCAACTCTGAATATTTGATCTTCATTAAAAACTTTATGGATATCTTTATCTAAATCTCTTGCAGATTTTTCATTCCAGCCAAATGGTTTTTCAATTATAATTCTTCTCCAGCCTTTACTGCTCTTAGATAGTCCAGACTCTCCAAGCTCATAAATTACTTTTGAATAAAACAAAGGCGAGACTGCTAAATGAAAAAGAACATTGTCAAAAATATTTTTTTCCTTTTGGATTTTTTTGATTAATAAAGACAAATCCTTAAAAGATTTTGAGGGATTCTCTACAAAATCTCCTTTTACATAAAACAAACTTTCTGCGAAATCCCTCCATTGTTTTTCATCAATTGATTTTTCCTTCTCAACGGCATCATGCATTTCTTTTCTGTAATTCTTCTCATTAAATTCTTTTCTATCAAAACCGATTATTGCAAATTTCTTTGGAAGAAAGTTCAAACAGTATAAAGCAAAAAGTGCGGGCAATAATTCCTTATGCGCAAGATCTCCGGAAGCACCGAATATTACAATAATATTTGAGGCAGGAGTTTTAAATGTACCCATCCCCTTTTCATTGGAAACGACCTGGCCTTTATTCATTAATTTTCCTTAAAATGGATTTTTGTTTATAGTGTGATTTAATAGATTATAAAGTTAATCAGAGGTAAATCAAAAGATTGTAACGTGCGTCAAATATATAACTTACAGAAAAAGGTTACGAATTATTTAAATTTTATGTCATTGAATGATTTTACAATGACACCATTAAATAGAAAAGAAACTTGTCTTAAAGTTAATGCTTGGTCAAATTCTGTTAATGCTGAAATTGAATCAGCTGGAATGACAATATTATACCATCTTAATCCCGCAGAAGCAGCAGTTTGTGCAACGCAGATATTTGAAACGGTTCCGGTTAAAATAATATTTTCGATTTTCCAAACGTTTGAAAGATAGTGGTTCAAAGTTGTCCCGTAAAAACCATCGTATCTATTCTTCTGAAATACTAATTCATTTTTATTCGGCTTGAGTTCTTTAATTATTTCCCAACCCCAGCTGTCTTTTTCGCAATGCTTTGGCCAGATTTTCCACTCCTTATCATCCTTAAAATGGGTGTCTTGTGTGTAACAAACAATAATTTTTTTTCTACGGGCAAAACTGATTAATTTTTTTATTCTTGAAACCGTTTCTTTTGCAGACGGCACTAAGAGATTTCCACCTTCTTTAACAAAATCATTCTGCATATCAACAATAATCAATGCGGTTTTGGACGATGAAAGACTAATATTTTTCTTTATCGGAATTTCCGGAACATCAACTTTTTGTAACGGCAGAAAATCAAAGCTCATTTTACTTCCTTATTAATTGAATTTATAATTACATTAAAAATTATAAAAACAAAAATCAATTTGTTTAAGTCTATTTTTAATCTTCATCAATTGAATGCGTTTTTTTCAATTCGGATTTTTCTTTTGCTTTTTGTGAAAGCAATTCATAATAGCTATGAAGTATTTCTAATTCCGCTTCTGTTAAATCTTCTACATCAACCAATCTATTGCTTGCTGTAGGTGAAGACGCAATTAGTTCATTCAGCTTAATATGAACTGCCAGAGAATCTTTATTCTGCGATCTTTGGATTAAAAAAACCATTAGAAAAGTTATTATAGTAGTTCCGGTATTTATTACTAACTGCCACGTATCTGAATAATTAAAAACCGGACCCGTAACAACCCATACAATTACAATAAAAAAAGAAATTGAAAATGCTTCAGTGCTGCCGGTGAACTTTGTAATAATATGTGCGAAGTGGTCAAATCTATCACTGATGGATTTATGTTCACTCATTTTCATAATGGTATTCCATATATTAATTTTAAAATGATATTATCTAAATAACCACAAATTTGATATACAATTGTGAAGGGTAGATTATTAAGTTTAGCTAACTTTAAAATAAACGAAAATTAGTTTTGATTCGAGATTAATTTGAATGTTATATTTGTTATCACATGTCACTTTTTCAAATGTATTTATACTTAATAAGTAAATGATCTGCCAAAAAAATTATCTTGTTTGCATTGGAAAAAATATCTTTCTTTGGAAAAAGAGTTCATAATGAAATTAAACAAACAGCAACGAACTACAATTTTGATTGCACTAATTTTACTGACAACTGCCATTATTGTCTGGTTATCATATGGTGCAAATGTTTTTACAAAAACCAAAGTGCTTGTTGAAAGAAAAGATGAATTGTTCGGCACAACTTATAAAGAGTGGCAAGATAAATTAGTGCTGGGCCTTGATTATATTTCTGTTTTCATGGGAGCTGTAGTTGTAATTGCAGGCATATTTTTATTTAAATTTAAATCTCATAAAAAGGTGAATTGATGAAACTGGCTCTTAATATTTTATATTTATTGTTTATATATTCGGTAACAACTTATGCTCAAGGATTTAATGTTAAGGCAAAAGGACTTCAAACATTTTCCTTTGAAGATAAAACAGGCCGGAACCAGGCAACATTTTTCAGCACTACTCCTTTGGAAGATGTAAATGGATTGACGTCCGATATTTCAGGGAAAGTTACTTTTGATACTGAAGACTTTGCTAATACACTTAAGGGTGAAGTGTCAATTGCTACAGGCTCGCTTAAAACCGGTATAGAAATGAGAGATCATCACCTTGCAAGCGACAAGTGGCTTGATGCGGAAAAATATCCATCAATCACATTTAAAATTAAAAGCGTTAAAAATGTTAAAATGCTTGAAGATAACAAGCTTGAGGCAGATGTTATCGGAGATTTTTCAGTTCATGGAGTTACGAAAGAAGTAACCGCTCATTCAACGATAACTTATCTTGATGAAAGTCCTGCTACAAAAGAAAGAGCTCCGGGAGATTTGATTGGTATTAAAGCTAAATTCAATATAATTCTTTCAGATTATAATGTAGCCAATAAACTATTGGGAGAAAAAGTATCGGACAATATTGCAATAACTGTTAATATAGTTGGATCAAACGCCGCCATTTAAATTATCAGATTAAAAGTGAGGTTCACTTCAGGGTGAACCTCACTTGACCATAACTTTAATCTTTTCTATTTCCCTTTCTTTAAATACACATCGCCATTAATGGTTTTAATTAAGATTTTATTTTTTCCTCCGTTAACTGTGCCGGTTCCATGCAGACTGCAGCAGCTATATTCTCCATCGTCTATAATATTTTTATTGATTGGAAAATCACTATAAATTTTATTTTGACTGCCTTCTTTATCCACTCCGCCGATAGTTATTTCAATATCCATAGATAAGTTTTCGGGGACGGTAAGTGTAATATCCCCGGAATTAGATTTTAAGCTTACGTCTCTATTTCCATTATTGGGATCACCAATCATTTCAGCGGTTATATCTCCGCCATTTGTTTTTGCATCAATTGAAGCGTCAGCATTTTCAATTTCAATACTTCCGCCGTTTGTTTTAGCTTTAACATATTTTGATGCTGATTTTATTATAATATCTCCGCCGAGAGTTTTCACATCTGCACCATTGGGAGCCTGATCAACATTTATTTCTCCGCCCATGCTGGAAATTATTACAGCATCTCCATGTTGATTTTCCGGATCTCGAAGTTACATTTTTCAATGTTACAGGCCCGCCGTTTGTTGTTCCTTTTACATCACCTTTAACATTGCTGATAGTAACAGGTCCTCCCATGGTGTGAACGCTTCCGTCTACTTCGGAATCATATAAATTTATTGGGCCGCCCATGGTTTTTAATTCCAGTCTTCCTTTAAGTTCACTAAGTTCAAGATTACCGCCCATAGTTTTTCCCGTAATTTCTCCGTCAACATTTTTAATTGTAACTGCGCCGCCCATTGATTCCAATGCAACATTAAACTTATTAGGAATATGAAATGAAAAGCTCAGACTATTATTCCTATGAGATTCTGACTTTTTAAACCTTGAAGTTACAGTAAGTCCATCAGAGCTTTCTTTAAAGTTAAAATCGTACCGTCTCAAATCACTTTTGGGTGAATTTATATCTACCGTAACATTATCTTTATCCCATCCGGCAATATTGATTGATCCGCCGGATTCTAAATTTATATCCAGTGATTTCCCTTCAGTTATTTTAAATTCTTTGTGCAGCTTATCTTCATTATCAGGTTTTATCTTCGTATCTAAACCTGGATTATACAAAACTGAGTTTGGATATGGAGTATAAATTGCTCCTGTAAAGAAAAACATGGAAGGCAGTAAAAAGAATAAATAAAGCTTTTTCATTGCAAATTCCTTTAAATAAAAATTATATTCTGGTATTAAAAGATTAGACTTCAGATTATTAAAGATGGTTGGGGTTTTTCGTCCTAAATTTTAAGTTGTTTATGATAGTGTTCTATTATTAAATTTGAATAAGAAATTGCTTATCATTTGAAAAGGGGTTCTCATGAAAATTCTAAATCTCTCCCAAATCTTTACCTTGCTCATTTTAACAATATTTAGTTCGAATGTTTTCGCTCAAAGCTCGCAGGCAATGTATTATTTAAACTTTCCTCAATCAGTTTCGTCATTGGGAATGGGTGAGCAGGGAGTTGCATTGCTTTCAAATGATGACGCTTTAGTTTACAATCCGGCAAACCTAGTTTTTACTAATCATTTATCATTATCTTACTTTGCTCAACCTCTATATGTTTTTGTTGATGTCGGTAGGATCATTTCATTTCATTCTATGTTTGAAATAAAAAACGTAGGATACTTCGGAGTTAGTTATCAAAACTGGACTCAGGGAGAATTTGTACTTTCTACAATTGAAAATCCTGATGGTAACGGCGAAAAGTACAAATCTTTTGAAAGAAATTTCTCCGTTGCTTATGCAAGAAATTTTTCTAATGTATTTTCTGCAGGATTACAGCTTAGATACTCATATTTAGATCATGGATTTGGTACTTCGAGTAGTTTATTTTTTACTGCTGGATTAAATTATAGGCCAGAGATTTTTTGTAAGAGACTGAATTTGGGATTTTCATTAACCAATCTTGGCTCGGCAGTGAATTATGAAACTGAATCACCTATTGGGAGTAATGAGACAAGAACATTTTACGATTCGCCGCCCACTAAATTAAATTTAGCTATTAATTATTTAACTATAGATAATTCATATTTTTCAATTCCAATTAATCTCGGCATCTCAAAAGTATTTGATGAAAGAGAAGATAACGGAGAGGGAAAATCTTCTTTCAAAACCTTATTCAGTGATTGGAAAGGTTTTCCTCGAGATGCTACAATTCATTCCGGTTTTGCATTTAAATGGAAGCCATTGGACTTAGGCGGTAATGTTTCTTTTTTCCAGGAATTCTATTTTGGCAATTTTACAGGCGGCATCAAAACAGATTTCAATAATTTTTTTACACATGGTTTTGATATTGGATTATCATTCAGTGATGTTAAATTTTCAGCAGGCTATGCTGGAAGATGGTATAATAATTACATAACTAGATATGGAACTTGGAAGTTTCCTTGGGAAACTTTTCAATTTAAAGTTAGCGTAGATGAAAGTTATTTTTTCCATTCTGATAAAAATCCATTTAGGGGCTCTGTATTAGATAAAATTATTTTATCATTTGGTGTTGGACAATCAATTCGCGTTGGTAGGTATAAAGATACTCCATTGGGCAGTTCGATGGGTTATTCGTTTGTTATGTCGAATAAAAATAGTTTAAAGTATTTTATTGAAGCTGCATTTTATTTGAATGACAACAATGCTTTGGTTACAAATTTTAGCTATAGCTCAATTCCGTGGAAAGTAAATGCTGCAACTCCTGATGGTAGAAACATAAGCTATTTAGGCTCAAAATATGAAAATGTATATTTTTCTTCTTCTTACAGACTGCATCCGTTAGAAAAATTTAATCCTATATTTATCGAAGGCGGATTGGGTATTCAGAGAACTAATCCCGTCATCAACAGCAGCCCGAAATATTATTATAATACTTTTTTAACTGCCGCAGTTGGTGCAAATATTAATATTATTGATCAAATAATTTTAAGTCCAAGAATAAATTATTCATTACTTTTTGATAGAGTTAGTTACAGCACAAACGGCATTGGCGGATTTAATCAATTTGATTTTGTATTAAACGCTGGTTATGCATTTTAATATTTTACATCTTAAATGAAAAAAACTATAGCGGTATTCGGCAGTGCATTTCCCAAAGAAGGCGACGCGGAATATGAATTTGCATTTGAATTAGGGAAAAGGCTTGCAGAAAATAATTTTAATATTTGCACTGGTGGGTACAATGGAATTATGGAAGCTGTATCAAAAGGTGCCGCTGAAAATAAAGCCGAGATATTTGGGATAACCTTAAAGTATATTGATAGTCATGCTAATAAATTTGTAACTCATGAAATCAAATGTGAAAATCTATTTGAAAGAATTACAAAATTAATCGAACATGGTGATGCATACATAATTTTAAAAGGCGGAACGGGGACATTACTTGAGCTTGCGGCGGTTTGGGAGTTTACAAATAAAAAATTATTAAAAGCCAAACCTATAATTTGCCATTCTTTAATGTGGAAGGATTTAATTCCTATTATAGATAGCCAGCTTCAATTCGAAAAAAGAAAAACCGGACTGATAAAACATTTTGATTCTTTTGATGAAATAATTAATTATTTATTAGAAGTGATTTAGAGCAGTTATTTTTTTTAATAATTTTAGTTATTTGATTCTCAAATCAAAATGTTTAATTATTCTAAATAGTTCGAGCGGTATAATGGAAAAAAATATTACTCGTAAAAATTTTTTAAAGAAAATTTCAATTGGGGGAGTATTAATAATCGGCGGGGGAACACTAATTTCAGCTTGCGGTGATAGTAATGAAAAGCAACAGGAACAGCTTTCAAAAAATGCAAACTTGCCGTGTTCAGATGTTAGCGGGCTGACTGATTCAGAATTAGCTACCAGAACATCAAATGATTATACATCGGCTTCACCTTATAATGATAAATTTTGTGGAACTTGCAATTTGTTTATTATGCCGAAGGAAGGTAAACAATGTGGATCATGCCAGGTTGTTAAGGGGCCAATAAGTCCGCAAGGGTATTGTAAATTATGGATAAAAAAGGTTAATCCGCAAAGTTGAGTTTTATTGAATTATTATTTTTAAAGCATCAAAAACCATATCGACTGATAGTTCTTTTATGCATTTAAATTTTACATCATTTCTAAAGCAAATTAAAGGTCGTGGAGAATAGATAAAGCAAGGTGAGCAATCCAAATTTAGTCTAACTATTTTATGATTTGCATTCCAGGGATGAATGTAGTTGGGATTTGTCGGGCCTAAAATTGCAACCACATTTAGTTTTAGTGCTGAAGCCACATGCATTAAGCTCGAATCATTTGAAACAAAAACATTGCATCTATTCATTATTGCAGCAGTTTCAATCAGGTTTTTTGTTTCAACTGTAAAAACTTTTTCTGAATTTATTTTATTTTTAATTTTATTTTTTAATTCGTTCTCTTCCGGGCCGCCGAAAATTAAAACGCTGCCACGCATTTCTTCAATAACTCGTTTACCAAGTTCAGAAAATTTTTCAGGCTCCCATCTTCTTTTTTTGTGATTTTTAAATTCTGCAGAACCAGGATGAAAGCCAACTACAAATTCATCTTCATTTATGTTTTTATCTTGCAGATAATTTTTGGCAAATTCTAAATCTTTTTCAATTAGAAAAAATTCAAGATCTGGTTTATCATTAAATTTAGTATTTAGAAGTTCTTCAACTAGCTTTAGATTTTCTTCAACGTTATGGAGTGAATCATTTTCAACGATTCGAACGTTATTTAGAAATCCCAAGTTCTGAAAATCTTTTCTTAAATATTTTACTCCCGCTCTTTTTTCAGCACCAATTATAAGGCTGAAAATATTATATTCTTTTCTATTGGATGGGTAAACATTTATTGAATAATCGTAATTATTACGCATCTTCATTAAATATTTTAAAGAAGGTAAAATACCCTCATCTAAAAAATTAAAATAGAGTATATTATTAATATTTGGATTTCTATCATAAATATCTTTCACGCCCTTAAACATTACTAATGCATCAATCTGTGCTTCCGGCAAATGGTTTCGCAGAAGCTTTAATGCCGGGGTAAACATTAAAGCATCTCCTAATCCTGATAAAGCTATGATTAATATTTTTTTCATCACTTATTATTTATAAAAAAATAAGCGGTACAATGACCGCTTATTTTAGAATTATTTTCTTAAAGAATTACTTCGCTGTATCAATTGAGGGCCTGGGAACACTATCAATTTTAGTTTGATCCTTCTTAGCATCGTTCACCAATTTTTGATATTTGGTAATATTTGCTTTTACATTCGGATCATCCGGATACATGCCTGCTATTTGTTTCCACAAGTCTAAAAGTTTTCCGTTTTCATGCAGACTTTCATATACTGAAAGCAAAATTCTATACGGATCATAATATGAACGAGAAATTCCTGCCGCAGGATTTGCTTCAATTTGTGCCAAAGCTTTCTGTTCAACTTCACCGGCAATAGCTTTATATCGATCCATCGCGCCTGCTTCCATATACAGATTACCAACCTGATACAACAATCCTATGTTATCGATTGGAATATGTTCACGCGGGATTTTAGCTTCCATTGTATCAAGTGCTGCTATGGTAAGATTTTTTTGATCAGAATACAAATAGTTTAATGCAAGTCTTATATATGCATTTCTATAGTTCTGCATCATTCTAACATGATTTTCATCGAAGAAAATATCCGGATTATTTAAACCTCTAAATTTAAATCCAGGTTTATAGTCTTTACTATATCCTGGATTTTCAGAAAACAATTGTTCTTTTAAAATTTTCGCGTCAATAAATTCGCCGTTGGCAGGGCGTTTTTGAGGAACAAGCCTTAACGCCATTCCTTCCATTCTAAGATAATCAGACAAACCTATTTTACTATCTTCCGAACAAGTAACCGCAAAATAGATTGGCCGTTCCCAATTATTTGCTTCAATAATTTCCCTAACCATAATGTCCTGCACGCGAATCGCTTGAACATTTCCAAAGTTCAAAGTAGGATCCATAGTAAAAGTTATTCCACCTTTTTTAATACTGGCAGTATCAGAAACATCAAACTTCTGCATGAAGTCAGATAATCCTTGAGGAGTAGAAGTTTGATTGGGCAGCGGTAATGTTATGCTGGTCGATTTCCAGCGAATCGGGTTTAGGTTTTCAATCTGGGCATCTGACAAATTCATTTTTATTTTTCCAACTTGATAAGGATCAGAATCTTTTAATTGCCTTATATACCAGGTTGTGTTCAGCAAACTTAAATTTGCAATTTTAACATCTCTTCTAACTCCCTCTACATCCTGTAAATACCAGAGAGGGAAAGTATCATTATCTCCATTTGTAAATAACACACCGTTAGGAGCAACGCTTTGAAGCAGGTTGTAAGAATAATCCCATGGCACCCAGTTTTTTGATCTATCATGAGTAAAATAATTAGCACTAAACATTTTAACCGGGACAAGTATAACACCAAGCGCTAAAATGGTAACAACAGCAGGCGTTCTTAAAGAAGACTTTTCTAATTTTTCTAAAGCGATCTGCATTAACCCTCTAATCGCTAAGGCAATCCAGATGGAATAAACGAAGAATGCCCCTACATAAAAATAATCTCTTTCACGCGGCTGAGGCTGCTGCTGGTTCTGGTAAAATGCTGTAAAGATTCCCATAAAAATAAACATTACCATAAATGCGGTGGCCATCTTCCAGTCCCGCTTGAAGTGGAAGAATATGCCTATCAGTCCAAGAAGGAATGGTATTGCGAAGAGTGAATCTTTAACATCGCCTTCAAATTGTAAATCGAATACCTTCCCGAACAGATCACCAACTTTATTAAAAGGTGCTATATCTGCTGGAGCATCCTGATCCCAGCTTTGTCTTCCGGCATAATTCCATAATAAATATCGTGTAAACATGTGGTTCATCTGATAGCGCCAGAAGAAATCCAAGTCACTTGAATAACCAGTATAAACAATTTGCTGATGAGGTTCGGTTGCAAATCGTCTTTTGAAAATCGGGAAGTCACCATATTGTTCACGATTCAAATAAGTAACGAGTTCGCTGAAATCATTAGGTTCGTTTTCATTCATTGGCGGATTTTGATTAGCCCTGATGATTACCATAGCATACGATGTAAATCCGACAAAAATAAAAATTGCAGACAGTCCTACTAAGTGGAGCGTTGGCTTTTCATTTTTAATTGAGTATTGGACTAAGAATCCAAATAAAGCTAAAATTACAACAAGGATAGCAATTCCTATTGCAACATTATCCCCAGCAATAGATGTCATTAATCCCGGAATTAATTTTACTACACCCGGATAAGTAGCAAAAAGAGCAATTCCGCCTACAATCAAAGGCAAGTATATTGAATTTCGGGTGAATAATTTTTTCCAGAAGCCAGCTATATAAAAAATGCTGACTGCAGCTACAATCATTTTAAATTTGAAATCGTAGGATTGATATTCTTCCTGGGTCGGTGCTGTAGAAGCCGTTTGAGCTGCCCACATAGCTAATGCAATAATTATAATTAATGCTGCATGTCCAAGAAAAATGTAAGCAGTTTGCTTCAGCGCTTGTTCATCATCCACATATTTTCTGAACATAATAATCATAACAACGGGAACAATAGCCAGAACGCTCATTAAGTGTACGCCGGTTGCAATACCTATTAGGTATGCTATCATTAAAATATATTTCTCATTATCCTTTTCATTTGCTTTTTCATTCCAGACCATTATCAGCCAGACAATACCGGAAAATAAAAATGTGCTGAAGGCATAAACTTCGGCTTCAACACCGTTAAACCAAAAAGTATCGCTGAATGAAAAAGATAAAGCTCCGATAGCTGCGGCTACATATGTTCCAATTGCTTCAAGAGAAGTTTTGTAATCCTTGCTGCGGTAATTTTCGATCAGCTTTACAGCAATCAAATACAAAAATAAAACTGAAAATGCACTAGAGAGTACCGATAAGGTATTAACTCGTAATGCTAAATTAGCTACAAAAGGAATCATCATAAAAATTCTTCCTAGAATTAAGAAGAACGGTGCACCAGGCGGATGCGGAACCTGTAAGTATCTGTCGGCGGCTAAAAACTCACCACAATCCCAAAAAGAAACCGAAGGCTGTACTGTTGAGAAAAAAACAATCAACGAAATTAAAAAAACAGCAGCGGCAAATATTTTATTAACTAACTTATAATTCATCAAAACCTCTAAATGAAAAGGAGTTCAAAAATAATTTATTTTGTAAGTTTTTAGCAATGCGAAAAATATTATTTAATGGTGAAGCATTAATTGGTTTGTTCATCTTAAAGCTGGAGAAAATTGAATTGATATATTTTTATTCATCAGCCTTCTTTTTAAAAAACGCATCGAACTTTGATTTATCAACAGTAACATGATATTTATCATACAGTTCTTTCAGCCTGCTCATCGAAACAGAATCAAAATCTTCATCGTCTTTTTGACGTTTTATGAACATTTTGTATTCTTCTGATTCTTTTCGATCGAATTTATTTTCATATTTTTTTAGCTCATCTAAAAGTTTTTGTTGTTCGCGGTACGACATATTTCCTCCGCTAAAAAAATAAAATTCATTATTAAAAGACCCATAAAAATAAGTAATATTGTTATAATAAAAAATTAAAGTTTTGCTGTTATTTGTTGATTTAAGACGATTTCATATATGAAAAGTTCCTAATTTTTAACTTAACTTTAAGCATAAAATGGCATTGCAAAATAGATTCAAATATTTTTTATTAAATAAGCCGTACGGATTTCTTTCGCAATTCAGTGGCCAAGGCGGTGATAAAACGCTTAAAAGCTTATTCAATTTCCCCAAAGATGTTTATCCGGTTGGAAGATTAGATAAGGACAGCGAGGGACTACTGCTATTGACAAATGATAAAAAATTAACCGATCATTTGTTAAATCCCAAAAATCATCATGAGAAAGAATATTTTGTTCAGGTCGAAAATATTCCTAATGAATTAGATCTTCAAAAATTACGAGAAGGTGTTATTGTTGAAGAAAAAAAAACATTGCCTGCCAAAGTAAAGATAATTCCATCTCCAAATTTTCCAGTTAGATTTCCGCCGATAAGAGAACGTAAAAATATTCCCACAGCATGGCTTAGCATAGTTATTACCGAAGGAAGAAATAGACAGGTGAGAAAAATGACGGCAAAAATCGGCCATCCGACATTAAGATTGGTTAGAGTTCGGATTCAAAAAATTTTACTTGGAAAATTAAAACCTGGTGAAGTAAGAGAATTGACTGATAAAGAAATTCAAAAATTATATAAATAAAAATTAAGATAAGAAACCGAGTCACTTTTTATATTTTTGCATGCACAGCAAATATTAATTTGTAATTTCCTTATATTGAACCAAGATGAATAATTAGATTAATCATTTTACATTTTATCGGATTGATAAATTGAAAGGAGCTTAAAGTGTTCAATTCTAAAATCTATTCACAACGAAGAAAAACATTACAGAAAAAAGTTGGATCCGGATTAATTTTAATACCGGGAAATTTTGAATCTCCGCTTAATTATACTGATAATGTTTATTCATTTCGACAGGACAGTGCTTTCCTATATTACTTTGGAATTGATTTACCTGGTTTCGCTGCAATTGTAGACGTTGATGAAAATAAAGAAATAATTTACGGCAACGATTTTGAAATGGACGACATCGTTTGGATGGGGCCTCAGCCTAAAGTGAAAGACCTTGCAAAACAAGTCGGCATAAAACAAACCGGAACTTTTTCCGATTTATCCAACGCAATTACAACTGCAATCAAAGGAGGAAGAAAAATTCATTATCTGCCGCAATACAGACATAAAAATATTTTGTGGTTTTCAGAATTAATGGGAATAAATCCTAACGCAGTAAATAATTATGCTTCTGGAAAATTAGCTAGGTCAGTAATAGAACAAAGGTCAGTAAAAGCAAAAGAAGAAATTGAAGAAATAGAATTTGCAATGGATATCGCTTACGAAATGCAGACCTATGCTATGCGTTTTACCCGTCCTGATATTTACGAGCGAGATATAGCCGGCGCAATTGAAGGCATTGCATTATCAATGGGAAAAGGACTTTCGTTTTCAAGCATCTTTTCGATTCATGGTGAAACTCTTCACAATCATTCTTATGATAATTTAATGAAAAAAGGACAGCTTGTGGTTAATGATTCAGGAGCCGAATCACTCTTGCATTATGCAAGCGACATAACCAGAACGTTCCCGGTCGATGGAAAATTTACAACCATGCAAAAAGAAATTTATGAAATTGTTCTTAAAGCTCAGATGGATTCGATAAAGGCGATTAAGCCCGGCAAAAAATATAAAGACATACATTTACATGCTGCAAAAGTTATTGCAGGCGGACTTAAAGATCTTGGCTTAATGAAAGGAGACATAAATCAGGCTGTTAAAGAAGGCGCCCATGCATTGTTTTTCCCGCATGGATTGGGGCATATGATGGGGCTTGATGTTCACGATCTCGAAGGACTTGGAGAAAACCTGGTTGGTTATAATAATAAAATTGAACGAAGCGATCAGTTTGGACTTGCCTATTTAAGGCTTGCTAAAGAATTAGAGCCTGGTTTTGTTTTAACTGTTGAACCGGGCATTTATTTTATTCCGCAATTAATTGATATGTGGCAGGCAGAAAATAAATTTTCAAAATTTATTAATTATAAAAAGCTTGAAGAATATCGCCACTTCGGTGGAATAAGAATAGAAGATGATGTGCTTGTTGAAAAAAACGGACAAAGAGTTTTAGGTAAAAAGGAAATTCCTAAAAAAGTTGAAGATGTTGAAGAGATGTGTAATTCAATTAAGATTTAACTTAAGTTACTCAAATTACTATTAATCATTTTAAACTTATTTTAGAATCCCAGTATACTAAATTTCATAGATACTGAAGCAAGTTCAGTATAACATTTTTGTTACTTCAACAAATAATTTAAACTTTATTAATTTTTACTTCATTTGAAAGCAAGTATACTTTTAGTAATTACCGCAATTCTATGGGGATTTGCATTTGTCGCTCAGCGAGCTGGAATGGAATTTATAGGCCCATTCAGCTTTAACGCTGTACGCTTTGCTTTAGGATCAATTTCGTTAATCCCACTGCTAATATTTAACAAAAAAAGAAAATTTAAAAACGAAAAAATATTCCCCAAAGACAAAAGAAAAAAAATTCTGTTAGCAGGTCTACTTGCCGGAACTGTTTTATTTATCGGTGCATCACTTCAGCAGATTGGAATTGTTTATACAACAGCGGGCAAAGCCAGCTTTATAACCGGTTTATATTTAATTCTCGTTCCAATCATTGGAATTTTCTTTAAACAAAAATCAAAAACCTTAACTTGGATAAGCGCATTAATAGCTGTTGTTGGCTTATATCTTTTAAGCATGAATGAAGAATTTATTATAGAGAATGGAGATGCGCTCGTATTTGTAAGCTCAATATTTTGGGCATTGCATGTTATAATAATTGGTTATTTGATTCTGAAAATTGATCCGATCAAAATTGCTTTCCTTCAGTTTTTTGTTTGTTCATTTTTAAGCTTTGCAGGATCGTTCATCTATGAATCGATTACTATTCAAAATATTTATAATGCTTTAATCCCAATTTTATATGGAGGATTAATTTCTGTAGGAGTTGCTTATACACTTCAAGTTGTGGCCCAGCAATATGCCCCTCCTTCACATGCTGCTATTATATTAAGTCTTGAATCTGTTTTTGGTTTACTTGGAGGTTGGATGATTTTAGGTGAAACAATATCTTTGCGTGGAGTAATTGGATGTTCATTAATGCTAACGGGAATGATTTTATCTCAAGTAAGTGTATCTTCTAAAAAGAACATCGAAGGAGCTGTGTCAAGAATATAAATTTGCAAGACTAAATTGATGAAAGGCTAAGATTCTAAATAATTCACTCTTCAACAAGAATTAATCATGTAATCAATTAGGGAAAAAAATGAAAACACAAAAAATTTTTAATACTGATTTGGAAGTCTCCAACATTATTTATGGCTGTATGGATCTCGGACAAATTTGGGGAGATGAACCTTTAACTAAAGAAATTATTGATAAAGGATTAAAAGCAATTAATACTGCTTTAGATGAAGGTATAAATTTCTTTGATACAGCTGACATATATGCTCGTGGAAAATCTGACTTGGTGTTTTCTGAAATATTTAAAGAAAAACCAGGACTGCGAGATAAAATTATTCTTCAAACGAAATGCGGAATAAGATTCGGCGGCGAACCTAATAATAATTCGCCTCATAGATTTGATTTTAGCTATGAGCATATAATCAATTCACTTAATTCAAGCTTAAAAAGATTAAAAACAGATTATCTAGATATTTTATTGCTTCATCGTCCTGATCCGTTGATAGAACCTGAAGAAGTTGCAAAAGCTTTCGATGAATTAAAAGCTGCAGGAAAAGTAAAGTATTTTGGTGTCAGTAATCATACTGCTTTTCAAATTCAATTTTTGCAGAATTATTTGGACATGCCTTTAATTGTAAATCAAATAGAAATGAATGTTGTTTACACCGATTTGATTGACGAAGGAATTGTGGGAAGTAAAAAAGAAAATCTGCAAAAGTTAACCGGCGGCGGAACAATTGAATATTGCAGAATGAATAAGATTCAGCTGCAAGCATGGTCGCCGCTAGCACAAGGGCTTCCATTTAAAAATGAAAATGAAATTCAAGAAGAGAGAATTAAAAAGACAGCAGGAAAACTTTCGGAGTTATCCAAAGCAAAAGGAGTAAGCAAAGAAGCAATTGCGACTGCTTGGCTTTTAAGACATCCGGCTAAAATTCAGCCTGTGATTGGAACCAGAAATCCGGACAGAATAAAAGCAATTTGTGAAGCAACTAAAATTGAACTAACTAGAGAGGAATGGTATCAATTATATAATGCGCAAAGAAGGGAATCTCTACCATAAAACTTCTGATGATAAACCAGGTTTCATAAAAAACTGGGTTTATAAATTTGCATGCTATATGTGACTTATCCTAAAGTAAGTTTTTAATTTTAGCTAAATTATTTCTTGGGATTAAATGCAATAAAATTACATTTCTACAAATTGACCGCACGGTCTAAAGTAATTATTACCTACACCTTTTCGGGTGTCACTTCAATTTACAGTACATTTTTTTCACTGCATCATTTTTACTTAATCTACGTAGATAAACGCTAATCAGTTATAATCTAATTAGTTACGCATGGATATTTTTACATAAATTAATTTATAAGATTTAGTTCTTTCATTGGCATATATGTTGAAACAGCCCCCCTCGACAAAGAAATAGTAAACAAACATTATTTAACAACATATATGAGGACCCCCAAATGAAGAAAGCTCTCGCGCTTTTCGCAACCATTCTATTATTTTCTTTCACAACTTTTGCTCAAAATTCTGCAACAGGAAGTGCTTCTGTAACTGCAAAAATTTCTAAAGGTTTAACCATTATCTAATCTAGGTGGGAGTTTGGACTTTTGGTGAGATAATAGCAACAGGAGCAACACAAAATCCTTCAATTGGCCCAGCAGCTGGAGCTAATTTTCAAGTAATAGGACATAAAGGAAAATCTGTTAGTGTAACTTTTGCAAATGCAAACCTAACAAATAATGCTTGGGTAACTAGTAACGGTGGAACTAATGCGTCTTTAGCCTTCACTCCGAATGTTCAACAAACGGGTGGAAGCAGTACATATACGGGTCCAACAGCAGTAACAAGTGGGGGATCTGTATCTTTAGCAAATGTAACTCCTCAAGATGGCACTGGAACGTTATACCTTTGGGTTGGTGGTGCATTAAACATTGCAGCTAACCAAGCAAATGGCGATTACACCGGAACGTTTAGTGTTACTGTAGCTTATTAAAATTTTGACATCTAAATATAAGTGACTCCTCTCTGGCGCTGCGGAAAAAGTTTCTACGGCGCCAGTTTAATTTAAGCGTTTAATAAAAAACTCAATTTGTTCTCTTTTTAATTTTATAAGTTTTAATTTTGTGCGTGTCAGATCAAAAAAAAATAATAACGAATATTCAATGCTGAAAAAAATTTTTATACTGGCAATTATTATTTCTTCATACACACTTGGCCAAGTTGCCAGCGCTGATGCGGTGGTAACTGTGAATATGATTTCCCCGCTTTCAATTGCCGCTGGGGCTGGAAATCTGGATTTTGGAGAAATTGTATTAGCAGGAAGTCCCGTTACTAAAACAATTCAACCGATAGATGGACAAGAATTTAATATTAAAGGCCAGCCAAATCTTCATTTTACTGTTACTTATAATTCAATTACAATAACAAATGCTCAATGGGTCTCGTTATATGGCGGCACTATTGGCAATATTTCTTTTGTTCCCAATGTGGAATCGATCGATTTCAAAAAAGTAACTAGCGGTAAACAATATAAACTTTCAAATAAAGGCAGCATTGGCACATTTGACTTGCTGGTTGGCGGAACAATTACAGTTGCTGCTAATCAACCGCAAGGCGATTACACAGGTTTATTTACAATAACAGTTTCATATTAATTACATTGGATTTTTTTAATAGAATATTTTCTTGTTTCAAATTTTATCGAGCTTTAATAGTAATATTTTTGTTTTTTTTATTTTCATTTAAAAGTTTTGCTCAAGTTTATGCAACTAAATACACTGACCTGGATTTTGGTGATGTGTTTATCGGCTATCCCGCAGAGGTAAATCATGCAGATGCTGCAGCTGCAAAATTCCGGTTTTTTCATTTTGCTTTTTTTCGAAGAGATATGCAGATTACTTTTTCACTCCCTTCAAGATTAAATTATCAAAGTTTTAGCATGCCTATAACATTTGATGCAAGCCATTCAGCCTGGTCATATAATGATAATACTAATGGCAGAACAAATTTTAACCCTCATTCGCCGTTGTATCTAAACAATGTTTTGCTTTTGACGCCTGTATATGTTTGGCTTGGAGGAAAATTAAATTCAACAGCAGGGGTGCAGCCTGGAGCTTACCAAGGAACAATTATAGTAACCGTAGAAATATTTTAATACCATGAAGAAATTTTTAATTCTATTTTTATTTTTTGTAATTACATCTTTAGATGCGCAGGTGATTATATCGCCTTATATAGTGTATACTGATGCCGGCAATAGATACGGCAGCATGATTGTGCAAAATGAATCAACAGAAATATATGAAATAAGCATCTCATTTGTTTTCGGCTTTCCTGTTTCAGATTCTGTTGGAACTGTATCAATGAAATATATAAATGAACCAGCTCCCGATATGCCTTCAATCGTAGATTGGATTAGAGCCTTTCCCAAAAAATTTGTTCTTACCCCAAAGCAAAGGCAAATTGTAAGAATGAGCGTTAGGCCTCCTGCAGGCATTAGTGAGGGAACGTATTGGGCTAGGATAGTCACATCGGCAGTGCCTCAATCAACATCCATCGATACCGTAAACAAAGGTGTAACTGCGAAAATAAAATTCGTACTTAACCAGGTTACTTCAATTTTTTACAGAACTAATTTGGCTGAGACAGGAATTAAGATTAATAATGTCGAAGTTTTAAAAGATACAAATAAAATTATCCTTAGAGCATCTGTGGAGAGAACGAATAATTCTCCATTTCTAGGGAATGTGGCTTATACCTTATCAGACTCCCTTGGTAACGTTGTTAAAGAAGGGAAAGAATATATTTCAGTTTATTTTGATTTAGTTAAAAATATTACGATCGAATTTGACAAAAGAATTGATCCCGGTAAATATAAAGCTGAGCTAAAATTTATTTGTAATGAAAAGGAAGACATCCCTGAAAGTAAATTGAAAGAAATACCTCCAATTACAAAAACGATCGAGCTAGTAGTTAATTGAATTCGGTTAAATATTTTTTACTAATATTCTTGCTTTCTTTTGAGAGTGTAATACCCCCAGCAAGGCAGGAAAACGAATCCCTTGCTCCTCCCAAAATTGATTTTCCGGGCAGCCAAATTTATCCTGGAATTAAAATTAAAGGCGTCCAACCAGAATTTCGCTGGTCAAAAAGTGAAAAAGCAAAAAATTACTTTTTGAATATCAGCAATAAAGATGATCGCGGTTTTTCCGATTTGATTTACAGTTCGGAAAAAAACGGAATATTTAAAGATACGTCAGAATTATTATCTAAATCTGTTTTATCAGACAGCGGTGAATTTAGATGGATTGTCAGAGCTAAAGTCGATAAAGATTGGTCGGGAAACACAAATCGGCTTTATTTTAAAACTACATCACCAGAAAAGAGAAGGGAAAAAATAAAAGAATCTCCAAAACAATTCGCATCAGCTAAAACCCCGATAGAGTCAAATAATCCTTTAACTTTTATCCAAGAATCCTTATCAAATAGTTTTGAAGAGATTATTTTAAATTTTAAATACGCAGGTATAATTAACTCACCCATAACTGCTTATTATCAAAACGGAAATGTTTTGATTCCTTTAAGCGAAATTTTTGATTTACTTTTAGTTGACAATACAGTAGATAAAAAGAATAAAAATATTTCCGGATTTTTTATCGATCCCGAAGAAAAGTATTCATTGGATTTTCTATCTTACAAAGCAGAGAGAAAAGATTCATCTTATATTTTTACGAAACTGGATTTCATAGAAGAAGATTTTGATTTTTTTGTAAATACAAAAACGCTCGAGCAAATTTTTGATTTTAATTTAGCAGTTGATTTTTCAAATTTAACCGTTACACTAAATTCTGCCCGGAATTTGCCTGTGCTCCAAAAATATTTAAGAGAAAAAAGTTATACAACATCTAATAATGAAGAAATTCCTGAACCTTCTACAAAGATTATTGATCGTGAAAAAACAAATTTATCAGGCGGTGTGTTAGACTATTACTTAACTTCAACTTTTAATAAAGGCATAGAACCTTATAACACATATCAATTTGGAGCCGGCGGAGAACTGCTTGGCGGTAGTGCCCAGGTAATCACCAACGGCAGCTATTTTCACAATAAGATATATTCCAGCGAAACAAATTATTTATGGATGTACGACCTGGAAAAAAATGATTATATATCAAAAATTTCTTTGGGCGATTTTTCTTTTGATGGTTTGATGCCTTCAACGTCCAGGGGTGTTCAAGTTACAAATGAACCTTTAGAATTAAGAAAAGTTTATGCCTCATATCAAATTATAGATAAAGCTCCCCCGAATTATACAGTTGAACTTTATATAAATAATAAATTAATGGATTATACCAAATCAGATGCTAACGGCAATTTTAAATTTAAACTTCCATTATCTTATGGAACTACTCTCGTTCAGTTAAAATATTACGGGCCTGAAGGAGAATATTATACAGATAATAAAATTTATCAGATACCGTTTACATTACTGCCGCCAAAAGAATTTAATTACAAAATAAGTCTCGGTAAATATGCAAACACATCTAAGAACGCTGCCAACTTGCATGCAGAGTATGGAATAACGGATTGGTTAACCGACCAAGCCGGAGTTGATTTTATTGATGACCCGCTTTCAAGTAAAGGTGTGTTTTATAATTCGCTTACTTCAAGAATTTCAGACAATTATTTATTAAATCTCCTAACAGCTCCAAATGCTTATTATACACTTTCAGCAAATGCTTTGTATTATTCGCAAGCTTCTGTCTCACTGGCCTTCACAAATTATGAAAAAAATCCAGTTTACAATCCTGCAAAATTGGACAATGAATTTAGCGCATTATTTTTTGTTCCATTAGAATCAGGATTTAGATCTTATAATGTAAACGGAGGATTTAGATATGCGCGTTCATCTAATTTAAAAAGATATGATTACAGTCTCGGGGCGCTTGCCTCTTTCGGCGGATTCAGTCCGACTATAAATTATAATTTAATTCAGTTTGATTATGGAAATGAAATAAGCAATCGGTCTATTATATCTCCAGGATTTTTATTGACGATTCCGGGGTTAAGTTCAGCGCTTACTTTTCTTAGTGGAAATATTATTAACTCAAGATTAAATTATAATTTAACAGACAATAAATTTGAAAACTTTAACATATCTTTTTCGGCAAGCATTTTCAAACATGGTAGAATTCAAATTTCACATCAGCAGAATTTTTTAAGCTCGATTTCTCATACGCAGGTTCAATTAATAATTGAACTTCCTTTCACCCGAAGCTACACATCCGTTTCGGAAAATTCATTCAGCCAAAGTATTCAAGGCGCTATTTTATATGATGATAATTATGATAAATTTAATTTTATGAATCGTCAGCAGCTAGGTAAATCTGCAGTTGCCATGAGAATGTTTTTAGATGAAAACGCTGACGGGAAATATGACAATAACGAACCACTAATAAAAAAAGGGAAGGTTGTTTTGGATAATGCCGGGACAATGGAAAGAAGTGAAGACAATATATTGAGGATAGGAGAGCTTTCACCTTATACAAAATATAGAGCAAAAATTGTTGAGTCTTCAATTGATAATCCGTTGTGGGTGCCAAAGTATAAAAGTATTTTATTTTCAAGCGGCCCTAATAAAGTAAGGCCGATTGATATTCCATTTTACGTTTCCGGGGAAATTGATGGAACTGTAACAAAAATTGTTGATAATCAAAAAGCAGCGGTAGCCGGAATGAAAGTTCATATTGATGGAATTGAGAACGATATGAATATAACTACAAATACGTTTAGCGATGGTTCATTTTATTATTTTGGACTAGCACCTGGAAAATATAAAATTTATTTAGATCAATCTCAGCTTTCCTTTTTAGGCCTTCAATCAGATCCAACTTTTAAGGAAATAGACTTGAAACCTGACGGCATAATTAATTTTGATTTTATACTTTCGAAGTAATTTTATTTCATACTCGCCTTCTTGGAGAAAGTAAATTTAATATTCCTGTAAAAACTGCTCCTCCAATTATAGACCATAAAACAGGGAAATTATTTCCCCCAACCTTTATTTCAAATATATCCGGTAAGCCGAGTTTTGTTGCAATCCATTTCCCGATAAGAGCCCCAATGAAACCTATTACCACAGCAAGAATGCATCCGCCGTGCGAATAACCGGTTAATGCCTGGGCGATTCCACCGCAAATACCGGCGACTAATAATAAAATTAGTATTTCTAATAAGGTCATATTAATTCTTTCATATATTAATTATATAATTTAAAGTATATTTATAAAATTAAACAAGCAGTATCATACATCAACTTTAAATGATATTCAATTAAAAAAAGTTGGTTCTATAATTAATTATTGCCAATTAAATTGTAAATTTAAATTCTAAAAATTAGGAGATGTTTAATTGAAAATTCTTATCGCTGCAGATCATGGCGGATTTGAACTTAAAAATAAAATAGCTTTATACTTAAAAAGCATTAACCATGAAGTAATAGATTTGGGGAATCAAAACTTTGATCCGCTTGATGATTATCCGGATTTTGCAATTAAAATGGGAAACGCAATTTCAGAAGGGACAGCAAAACTCGGAATTCTAATTTGCGGAAGCGGAGTAGGCGCATGTGTTACTGCAAATAAAATAAATGGTGTGCGTGCCTGCGTTTGTCATGACAGTTATTCTGCACGCCAAGGTGTCGAGCATGACGATATGAATGTAATATGCTTTGGAGCACGGATTATTGGTGATTTACTTGCTTATGATTTGGTAAATGCTTTTATAAATGCTAAATTTTTAAATGAGGGTAAATATTTACGTCGATTAAAAAAAATAACTGATTTAGAAAAATAAATATGAGATTAGGAGTTCAAAATGAGTAACAAATTAAAAGAGTTGGAAAAACTTGGCCAAAGTGTTTGGCTTGATAATATTAGTCGGGACAAAATTAATAAAGGCGAGTTAAAAAAATTAATAGATGATATAGGTTTGAAAGGGGTAACTTCAAATCCTTCTATTTTTCAAAAAGCTATCGGCGCTGGCAATGCTTATGATGATCAAATCAAATCTCTTTTGCTTAAAAACGAAGATCTTTCAGCCGATGAATTATTTGAAAAATTAGAAGTTAAAGATATTCAAGATGGTTGCGATATTCTTTTGCCGGTGTATGAAAAAACAAATGGAAAAGATGGATTTGTAAGCATTGAAGTTTCTCCCGGTTTAGCTTATGATACCGATAAAACAATTGAAGAGGCTAGAAGGTTATTTACAAGTGTTAATCGTCCTAATGTAATGGTAAAAATACCTGGCACTCCTCAAGGTTTGCCTGCAATCAAGCAAATGATAAGTGAAGGAGTAAATATTAATATTACATTAATTTTTTCTCCAAAAGTTTATGAAGATGTGGTGGAAGCTTACCTAAGCGGACTTGAAGAACGTGTTAATAGAAATGAAAGTATAAAACAAATCGCATCGGTTGCCAGCTTTTTTATTAGCCGTATCGATTCTATGGTTGATAAAGAATTAGAGAAAAAAGGAAATAAAGATCTTCAAGGAAAAATAGCAATCGCAAATGCAAAGCTTGTTTATCAAACCTGTAAAAAATTATTCAGCAGCGATCGTTTTAAAAAGCTTGAATCAAAAGGTGCAAAACCGCAAAGATTATTATGGGCAAGCACGAGTACAAAAAATCCTGATTATCCTGATACACTTTATGTAGATGAATTAATCGGTAAAAATACTGTGAATACCATGCCTGATGAAACTATAGAAGCCTTTAAAAATAATGGAAATTTGAAGCAAGATGCTATTGAAACGGATATTGATCAAGCTAAGAAAGAAATGGATAAACTGAAGGAGCTTTCAATAAGTTTTGATGAAGTAACCGATAGGTTAACCAAAGAAGGTGTCGATAAATTTATTGCTTCTTACAACGAACTTATTGATGAGATTAAAAAAAAAAGCAAAAAATTTTGAACGAGGGCCCGCAGGCACAAAAGTTGGAATTAAGTAAAGATATTGAAGAGCTGGTCAATAAAAGAATTGAAAAGTGGCAAGCCGAAAATGTAGTTGAAAGAATGTGGGAGTGCGATCCTACTATCTGGAAAAGTAAAAAAGAAGATGATGTTGAACTTTCAGATCGGCTTGGCTGGCTTAATCTTCCAAAATCGATGGAAGAAGAAGTCGCAGACCTTGAAAATTTTGCTAAAGAAGTTAAAGAGAAATACAATGCAGTCGTTCTCCTTGGAATGGGCGGCAGCAGCTTGGCCCCGGAAGTTTTCTTTAAAACTTATGGAAATAAAAAAGGCTACCCAACATTAACCGTCCTTGACAGCACCCATCCGGAATCCGTTAAAAATGTTTTAGACACTCACGACCTTAAAAAAACAATTTTCATTGTCGCAAGTAAATCTGGCGGCACAACTGAAACTATGTCTTTTTACCATACTTTTTTTAATGAAGTTGCAAAATTCAATTCCAACCCAGGTGAACAATTTATAGCTATTACCGATGCAGGTTCAAGCCTTGAAAAAATAGCTGATGAAAAAAAATTCAGAAGAACTTTTACAACTCCGGAAGAAGTAGGCGGCAGGTATTCAGCATTAACATTTTTTGGTTTGGTTCCAGCCTCTTTAATTGGTGTTGATATTGCCCTGTTATTACAAAGAGGAAGAGATGAAACGGTCAAATGTACGAAAAATGTTGAAGCTAAAAATAGCCCCGGCTGCATTTTAGGTGCAGCAATTGGTGAACTTGCAAAAAAAGGTATTGATAAAATAACAATCCTTGCATCGCCTCAAATTTCTCCTTTCCCTGTCTGGGTTGAACAGCTGATTGCAGAAAGTACCGGTAAAGAAGACAAGGGAATTTTACCTGTTGTTGATGAGCCCATTGGTGGTCCGGATGTTTATCATAAAGATAGAGTCTTTGCTTATCTGCGCTTAAAAGATGATGATAATTCAAATCTTGATTCTGCAGTTGATAAATTGGAAAAGGCAGGTTTTCCTATGATCAGAATTGAACTAAGAGATAAGTATGATTTAGGTAAGGAATTTTTTAGATGGGAAGTAGCAACGGCTTTGGCTGGTGCGGTATTGGAAATTAATCCTTTCAACCAGCCCAATGTACAGCTTGCAAAAAATCTTGCCAACGAAAGTATGTCTGAGTATAAAAAGAACGGAAAGCTGCCTGAACAGAAGCCCGAAATTGTAACTGATAATATTTCAGTATTTGGAGATGTTAAGAAGAGTAAAATTGAAGATTCATTAAATGAATTTTTATCTCAAGGAAAAGAAAATACGTATGTTGCTATTATGGCTTTCATTCCGCCTAACAAAAAAACAGATGATGCATTAGAGTCATTTAGAAAAACAATTCGTGATAAGTATAAATATGCTGTAACAGTTGGTTACGGCCCACGCTTTTTGCATTCAACAGGACAGCTTCATAAAGGCGATGGCAATCATGGTTTGTTTATCCAATTCACTTCTGAGATTGGTGAAAATATTGAAGTGCCCGAAAAAGGATATTCATTCGGAACCTTGGTAACTGCCCAAGCGCAAGGCGATATGAAGGCTTTGTTGAACAGAGGCCGGAAAGTTATTAGATTCCATTTGAAAGGTGATTTGCCGAAAAATATAAGTAAGCTTGAATCAATGTTAAAGTAAAAGAAAAATTAATCCGTCAGTAAAATTGGTTTAGCTTTTTAAAAATAAAGTGGTTATCTATAAGTTATAGTTGAGTAAGCTTTTCAACGCAACAAAATAGATAATCACTTTTTACTTTGAGAATCAATATGTTAAGAAAAATTCTGCTGATAATATTATTCAGTAATTTTCTGATTTTAGCCCAATCAAAAATTTTGATATACATGGACTTAAAACAAAGCGATCATTTAAAAGCTTATGGTATTACATTTCACGCTTTGCAAGCCGGGATTAAATCAGATTGGCTTTTGAATTATAGAGGCGGATCGTTCCTTATAGATTATTCAGATAAAATTGCAAATGAGTGTAGAATAGAAGGTGTAGCATTCGATAATATATCCGCTTCAAAAGCGGTACAAATTTATTCCGAAGTGCAGAGTGAAGACAATAATATGGATGTTGTCAGATTGGAGAAAGCACCTAAGATTGCTGTTTATGTTCCACCGGGTTTTGCACCGTGGGATGATGCAGTTACGATTGCTCTTGAATACGCCAAAGTACCGTATGATAAGGTTTGGAATGATGAAATTCTAAAAGGGGATCTTTCGAAATACGATTGGCTTCATCTTCATCATGAAGACTTTACCGGGCAGTATGGAAAATTTTATGCGAGTTTCAGTAATGCCCAATGGTACATCGATCAGCAGATGATGTATGAACAGGATGCAAAGAAAAACGGTTACAAAAAAGTTTCTGAAATGATGAAAGCCGTAGCTCAAACAATAAAAAACTTTGTGGGCAAAGGCGGATTTTTATTTGCAATGTGTTCCGCAACTGATTCGTACGACATTGCTCTTGCTGCTCATAATGTAGATATCTGCGCAGAGATGTACGATGGAGATGCTGCTGATCCGAATGCACAACAGAAACTTGATTTTACAAATTCATTGGCATTTCAAAATTTTAAGCTGGAAATGAATCCTTATGTTTATGAATACAGCGATATAGATATTCAGCCGAACGAAATTGGGAATTTTCAAAATGATTATTTTACACTTTTCCAATTCTCTGCCAAATATGATCCTGTTCCCACTATGCTTACGCAGGATCATGTAAATGTTATCAAAGGATTTATGGGGCAAACAACAATGTTTCGCAAGAGTGATATTAAGCCTTCGGTAATTATTTTAGCGCAGCGTGAAGGTACTGATCAAATAAAATATATTCATGGTAATTACGGCAGAGGAACATTTACTTTTTACGGCGGCCATGATCCGGAAGATTATCAGCATGCTGTTGGTGATCCGCCGACGGATTTATCTTTATATAAAAACTCACCCGGATATAGATTAATATTAAATAATATTTTATTTCCCGCAGCAAAAAAGAAAAAGCAAAAAACTTAAAATGAGCAAGTCTGAGAATTTTCTAAACTTTGTTCGTCAAAAAGAAAATGTAAAACGAATACTTGTTTTAAGAAATGGACTTTTAGGGGACACTGTTTTTATTACTTCATTATTAAAAAGATTAAATTATTCTTTCCCTGATGCAAGCATCGATGTTATCGTCGGACAAAGAGCAGGCGATGTGTTAAAATATTTTCCAGGCGTTAAAAAAATAATCCCATTTAATTTCGACTTTTCAATTATTTCCATAATTAAACAGTTAATATTTTTTATATCACTAATTCCTAAAAGATATAGCCTGTTAATTGTTCCCGAGGTGAATCCTCATTATACAATTGTGGGTAAATTTTGTTTTCCTAAAAAGATTGCATCGTTCACCAACCCAATTGGAATAGCAGACTATCAAATAAATCGGCCAAATAAAAAAGCTTTATTGGCAGATACAGAACTTGTTAAAGCTTGGACACAAATAGATGGAAATGATAAACCTATAGTTTTTGTTTCGGATGAAGAAAAAATTAAAGTGCGGCAATACTTAAAACAATTTACTATTAATGAAAAGGATAAAATTCTTTTTTTCAATCCGGGAAGCAGTAAGCAGTATTCTGAAAAGGATTGGCCTTTTGAAAACTACGCTCCGGTTGCCGATCATTTTATTAATAATTATGGATACAAAGTTGTTTTTAACGGATTAAAAAGAGACAAAGAAGATTTTGATAAAATTGCTGCAAAGATTAAAGGCGATGCAATAATGCTTGCCGGAGATAACGCAATTGATGTAAGAAGTATGTTTGCATTAATCAGTTTATCTGATTTAGTTTTTGGGGTAGATACAGGCCCAATTCATATTGCAACTGCAATTGATATTCCGGTTCTTTGTTTAATGGGATATATGAATCCCGATGATACAGGCCCGTATAATCACGGATATTCCAGTTAAAATTTTAACTTCAGATATGCCTTGTATTCCATGCGTGCATAAAAACCCAAAACCAGCTCAGTGGGAAGAGGTTTGCAAATTTAACAAGCCTGTTGAATGCATGAAAAGAATAACTCCGGAAAAAGTTATTTTAGAATTAGAAAAAATTTTAAATCTTTAAAGGATTTTGAAAA
Source organism: uncultured Ignavibacteriales bacterium (assembly GCA_963731745.1). Lineage (GTDB taxonomy): Bacteria > Bacteroidota > Ignavibacteria > Ignavibacteriales > Ignavibacteriaceae > CAVSWT01. The sequence goes on along the minus strand of CAVSWT010000015.1, from coordinate 165,335 downwards.
TGAAAAAATTAAAATTAAAAAATTCTACTAAAGAATTTACAATCGGCAAAATAGTCTGCGTCGGAAGAAATTATGCCGAGCATGCAAAAGAATTAGGAAATGAAATTCCTGAAAAGCCGGTAATATTTTTAAAGCCAGCTTCATCTGTAATTTTCAATGGCGGTAAAATTATTTATCCGAATTTCTCAAAAGAAATGCATCATGAAGTTGAACTTGTTTTGCTGATTGGAAAAACCATTAAAGATGCAGACAAACAATCTGCAGAACAAGCAATCGAAGGATATGGTGTTGGATTGGATATGACTTTGCGTGATATTCAAAGTGAGTTAAAGAAAAAAGGCCATCCCTGGACGATAGCAAAATGTTTTGATACTTCAGCAGTCTTAAGTGAATTCATCTCAAAACATGATTACAATTTAACTTTAAATGAAGAAATTTCTCTTAAAGTAAATGATGAGATAAGGCAAAAAGAAAAATTAAATAAAATGATTTTCAATCCTTCTGAAATCGTTGAATACATTTCGTCATTAATGATTCTGGAAGAAGGGGATTTAATTTTTACCGGAACCCCTGCTGGAGTTGGAAATGTCGAAAAGGGAAATAAGCTTTTTGCGGAAATAAAAAATATTTCTTCTTTGGAATGCGAAGTTGTTTAATGGTTTAGTCTTAAATTAATTATTCAAATTCCCCAATGCTTTTTTAATCACTTCCTCAAGTGAAAGATTTCCATCTTCGCTTAAAACATCTCTAACTACTTTTTCTGCAGTTTTAGAGTTGTAACCTAATGTAGTTAAAGCTGAAACAGCTTCATTCTTTATGCTGAATGGAATTGCAGTGCTACCTTCTTCAACAATTTTATCTACTTTGGATTTTTATTTGAGTGCTAAACTTTCTGTTTTTTTTTCTCACGATTCCAAGATTATAATAATCTTAGCATACTTAATTCTTTTGAGAAATGTTAATGCGGTATTCTCCCTTATTCATAACCAGTGGTACACTATTTTCATAAATATATTCTGGAGCCAAATCGAATTGATCTATTTGCTTATCACTTTTTATAGGTAAATCAATATCCCAGGTTAGAATAAATGTATCGAGATAAAATTTTTTAAATATGTCTTCATTTCTTAGACTTTCAAAAGCACCCATATTAGCTTTTAGAAGCGGCTTCAAATCAATTGTCCTCATTTCGCCTTCCATGGTTTCAAATAGAATTACAAAATTGCCTAAATAAACTGCGCGTTCTATTAACATACTTGGGGTCATGGTTCAATCCTTTCTATTGGTTCTTTTCTCATAGCTTTTTCCCATCTATCTTCCAAGTCTAATTGTCGTTTTACTAACCATTTTCTTAAAATCTTTAATTTGTCAGACTGTAAATTTCCCGACAAAATTATACCATCAAAAGTAATCCTTGTTTCACTTCTACCAACAAATACATGCAAGTGTTTTGGTAAGTGATCTTCCCAGATTATTTTAATGGACATCCCGTTAATGTTACATACTTCGGGCATTTATGGTTTACAATTTAATTAATGTAAAATTTTGTTGCAATTGTAACTTTATCGATATATTTGAGTTTTAAATGAATATATTAATTATTTATTCAAATTGCCCAAGGCTTTTTTAATCACTTCTTCAAGAGAAAGATTTCCATTTTCGCTTAAAACATCTCGCACAGCTTTTTCGGCAATTTTTGAATTATAACCCAAAGTTGATAATGCAGAAACTGCTTCATTCTTTATGCTGAATGGAATTGCAGTACTTCCTTCTTCCATAATCTTATCAACTTTAGATTTAAGTTCAAGCACCAATCGTTCTGCAGTTTTTCTTCCGATTCCAGGAACAGCAACTATTCTTGAAACGTCGGAAGATTCAATCGCATTTTTTAAATCATCGATTCTGATTCCGGACAAAATGCTGAGAGCAATTTTAGGGCCTATTCCATTAACTGATATTAATAATTCGAACATCTCCTTTTCAGATTCGGTGAAAAATCCGAATAAAGTAATTGAATCTTCTTTTACATTTGTATGAATAAAAAGCGAAACAATTTCTTTATCCGTAATATTTTCAAATGTTGTAATCGAAATATTAACTAAGTACCCAACTCCATTTACATCAAGTAAAATTTTAGTTGGTTTGGCCGAAATTATTTTACCAGTTAGATAGCCAATCATATTTTAATTAAAAATGAATAATTAACAATTAACAATTAAGAACATTTTCATAACAAATTTAAAAATCTTTTTTAACAATTTATCAATAAAACAATTAAGCAATAACTAATTCAATTATGAATTTATAACTCTCTCTGGATATTGTTCAATATATGCTTTCCAATCCTTACTTTTTTTTATCGGTTTTTTAATTCGAAATGCGTGACATAAAGCTACTGCTAATGCATCACTCTCATCGTATTTCATTTTTTCTTCTTTAAGATCAAGTAAATTGGAAACCATGTAGAAAACTTGTTCTTTGGACGCTGCTCCATTTCCAACAACCGATTTTTTAATTTCGCGGGGTGAATATTCATTAGTTGGAATTTTATTATGAACAGCTGCAAATATGCGATACACCGCGTGCATATCCTATTTTCATTGCAGATTGAACATTCTTTCCGTAAAAAGCAGTCTCAATTGCAAATTCATCAGGTCGGTAAGTTTTAATAACTTTATCTAATTCATCATAAATAATTTGAAGCTTCGAGGCAAGAACTAATGATTTAGGGAGCTTGATTAAACCATTTATTACACGAATGTTTTCGTTTTTATCCTGTTTAATAATCCCAAAACCAGTGAAGTTAGTTCCGGGATCAACTCCTAAAATTATCATTTAAATATAATAAGTTGTAATTATAAATTTCTATCCGCCAATTGAATTTTCATCGATATCAGCGTTTGAGTAAACATTTTGCACATCGTCGTTATCTTCTAAAGAATCAATCAGCCGTATAACCTTTTCAGCTTCTTCACCACTTACAGATATTTGATTTTTAGCAACCCACTGCAGAGATGCATTGTCGGGTGTAAATCCTTTATCGACTAAAGCTTTCCTCACTTGTTCAAAGTTTTCCATCGCAGTAGTAATTTCAAAAAATTCTTCTTCTGTTTGAAGATCTTCAGCGCCGGCTTCTAAAACAACTTCCAAAACCTCTTCTTCCTGTTTTCCATCTTTAGGTAAAGTGATAACACCTTTTCTATCAAACATCCATGCCACCGAACCGCTTTCTCCCATGCTTCCACCGCCTTTGCTGAATAAATGCCTGACTTCAGCAACAGTTCTATTTTTATTATCGGTAGCTACTTCAACTAAAACCGCAACCCCGCTTGCCCCGTAACCTTCATAAGTAAATTCATGATAGCTTACGCCTTCGAGTTCGCCGGTAGCTTTTTTTATTGCCCGTTCAATATTATCTGCCGGCATGTTTAAAGATTTTGCATTATCAACTGCAAGCCTTAATCGCGGGTTACCGTTTGGGTCGCCTCCTCCTTCGCGAGCTGCAATTGTAATTTCTTTAATTAATTTTGTAAACATTTTACCGCGCTTCGCATCCAGCGCACCTTTTTTTCTTTTAATGGTTGCCCATTTACTATGCCCTGACATTGAATTTACTCCTAATAATTTTCTTTTATTTTTAAGTCTTTAATTTTAAACTGTGGAAAAGTTCTTCCATCTCTCACACTTCTGTCAACCGAAAATACAACATTAAATGCAACATTATTATGTTTTATTTTTTCATAAAAATCACCTAGATTAAAGCCGATACTATCGAACACTTTGTCACTGCATTCTTGCTTTAAACTTAATAGTAAATGGTTCGTGCCGACGATTCTAGAGCTAACAGCATGAACATCTTCAGACAAAAAAACCGGACGCATATTACCGGGACCGAAAGGTGAAAACTGATCAATTATCCGTAAAAATTTCGGAGTAATTTCTGAAAATTTTATTTTGGAATCAATATGAAGTTCAGGCAGAAGATCTTCCTCAGCAATTGAGTCTTTTACAACTTGATTAAATTTAGTTTTAAATTCTTCAATCTTTTCAATTTCTACAGCTAGTCCGGCAGCAGCTTGATGGCCTCCAAAGTGAATAAGAAGATCTTCACATTTTTGCAGTGCCTCATAAATATTGAAATTTGAAATGCTTCTTGCAGATCCTTTAGCTATTCCATCGATTGTAGTAAGCATTATTGTTGGACGGTAATACCTTTCTACTAAACGCGATGCAACAATTCCAATCACACCCGGATGCCAATTTTCTTGATGAAGAATTATCGGTATGTTTTCATCCATATCTAGTGATGATTGGACAATATCCAATGCACCAATAAAAGTTGTTTCATCAATTTTTCTTCGTTGATAATTTTCAGATTCTAAAATCTTTGCAAGCTCAAGGGCTTTTTCCTTTTCTTCAGTTATTAATAATTCTACAGCCCTTTGTGCATCGCCTAATCTTCCAACGGCATTTATTCGAGGCGCTATTGTAAACACAATTTGGCCTGATGTAAGATTTCCAGGCTCCATATTGCTGCTTTTAATTAATGCTAAAATTCCAGGACGAGGATTTTCATTAATTAAATTTAAGCCCTCTTTAACGAGAATTCTATTTTCATCAACCAATGGAACAATATCAGCCGCTCCTGCTAATGCAACAAGATCAAGAAATTTTAATGGAAGTATCCTTTTCCCGATTCTTTCGCCAACTCCCTGTGCTAGCTTTAATGCTACTCCCGCGCCGGACAAATATTTAAATGGGTAATTGCAATTTGGTTTTAACGGATCTAAAACTGCAGTCGCGTTTGGAATCTGTTCTTTGGGCTGATGATGATCGCAAATAATTACATCAATTCCTAAACTTTTTGCATATTCAGTTTCTTCAAGGGCGGTAATACCGCAATCAACAGAAATTAGAAGAGAAGTATCTTTTGCTTTTACTATATCAATGCCGGCTGTTGAAAGTCCATAGCCCTCATTTAATCTTTTGGGAATGTAATAGTCAACTTTAGCTCCAAGCTCTTTTAAAAACATGTACAATAATGCAGTTGAGCAAGTTCCGTCAACATCATAATCGCCGTAAATACAAATTAATTGGTTTTCTGTTATCGCTTGTATAACACGTGTGGTGGCTTCTTCCATGCCATCCATAAGAAAAGGATCATGAAGAGAATCTAATACAGGTCTAAAAAAAGTTTTTGCTTGAGTGAAGTTAGTGATATTTCTTTGCACTAAAAGTTTAGATAGTACTTCAGAGATGTTTAAAGAGTCGGAAAGAGATTTAACAGCATAATCATCACAAACGTTTTTAATATTCCAACGTTTATTCAACATAAAATTATCCAATCTACTTGTCGGCAGACAGGTTATGATAACCGAAAGAACAAAAAAACAGACTAATCATATAAGCCGAATTTTGTAATCCCAAATAATTTGGAATGGCAATTATTTGTCTTGATCTCAAATTACTTTAAGATTCCAGCGGTCTACCCGAAAGCCATTCAAAGCGAACAACTTTGTTCCGACAAAACGGCTTATCGCAGTTCATCGAAAAGACTTTCCTATTTGACCTTGCTTCGAGCGGGGTTTACCAAGCTTCCGATGTTACCATCGAAACGGTAGGCTCTTACCCTGCCTTTTCACCATTACCCAGACTAAGTTCGGGCTGTATATTTTCTGCGGCACTTTCCGTTATCAACCTGTTACGGGTTAATACCCGGGCGTTACCCGGCGCTCTGTTCTGTGAAGTTCGGACTTTCCTCCACCCCGAAAAATCGGAGTAGCAATTGCCATGATTAATCTATTTTTTATTCTCAAAATTAAAACCGTAAATCTATTTTACGATTTTTGCCAATTACTTATTTAGTTAAACTAATTTATTTCTTTGTGTAAATATAATAAATAAGTTGACTTAAAACAGGGATGAAGATGGGTTGAGGCTGTAATTTTTCAAACGAATTTATCTTGCTTTAAAATTTTTTTACGAATAGAAATTTTATTTTGTTAAATGTGACAAACATGATCTTGATAATTAGTTAAACAATGTATGTTGCTTCTATATCTCAAAATATATTATTTGCCATCGGGTTTTTAAAGGGAGAGTATTAGTTATTTGAGTTAGTTATTAAAGATATAAATTTCTATAATAAAAACTGCGTGATGGCAACTCTTCCATTGTTTTATGGGTATTAATTTAATGGAATTATTTTCTTTTTAAATGCCATCCAAAAATATTTACTTTAGTGAATATATCTTTTATTTTCATCAAATTTTTCTAAAGAATTAATGTTTAAGAACTAAAATTTGGAGTACTTTTAGATGATAAAAACTTTGATTGTTCTATTATTTGTAGGATCAATTGTTTTTTTATTAGGTGCAAGCTTAAATGATTCAGAACAGACAGAAAAAAAACCAACAATTTGTATAATTGGTGGAACGCCATCAACGGAAAATATTGTTGATCAAATACCTGGGGAGCTAAAAAAATATTACAATTTTATCTCATTTAACCGGCCTGGTTTTGGTGGAACTCCAAATTCTATAATGACCAAGGATAAATTATTTAGTTTGGCTAAAGAAGCTGGATTGAAGAAAAACGATTTCGGCATTATTGGCATTAGTGGCGGGGGCCCTTTATCAATACTCATAGCAGATGAATTTAAAATAGTTCATTGCGGCATTATTAGCGGAATGGTATCGAAGGAAGCATATTTTGCCTATGCGGATTCTACTTTCACAAAACCATTAATGACAAGCGTTCTTTACGGGTTTGATGCATTTAAAAGAACCGTTGAATCTTTTCCAAATGTGGAAGAAATAATTAAACAAGCTGAAAGTCCTAAAGATTTAGCAGTTAGAGGTAGTTATGATGAACTAAATTTTATTTTATCTGATTCACTGTTTACTCAAAAAGATTTTAATTCTGTAAACATAACCTGGTGGCATGGTGAAAAAGATAAAAATGTTGCTTTAGAGAGTGTGAAATTATTTTTAATAAATTTTAAGAACTCTCAATTAAAGATTATCCCAAATCAGAGTCATGAAATTGATGCCAAAATATATGTGGAAAAAATAATAAAGGGGTGGGAAAATATTTCAAAATGATTTTACTTTACAAAGTAAATTATAAGCTATAACGTTTAATAATTCAATTTTATCCTTTTACGTACCGACATTTTGTGTCGGTACGGGGGATAATTTGGAGAAATTTTATTCTTCGTCAAAAGATTCGGAAACTTCTTGAGAAACCAAAATCCTTCCGCAATATTCGCAGTAAAATAGGCGATTATTCCTTCTTATTTCAAGCTGACGCTGCGATGGAACTATATTATGGCATCCGGAACAAGCCGATCTTCTAATAGTTGCCACTGCTTTTCCTTTTTTAGCTTTTCTAATTCTCATGTAAGCTGAGTAATCAGGCTTTTTAATTTTTGAAACAGTAGATTCTCTTAAGGCTTTAAGCTTTGATTCTTCTTTTTCGTTTGCTTTTACTATTTCCTTTAAATCAGCTTGTTTAACTTTTAATTCATTATCCAATTCTTCAAGTTGAGGAGTAACTTCTTCTACTTCTACACTTAGTTTTTCACTTAAGTTTTCCAAAGAAGTATTATCAGCTTCCAGTTTAGTTACCTGTTCTTCGGTATGATCAATTTCCTTAGTCAACGCATCGTACTCTTTATTATTTCGTACCTGGTAAAGCTGAGCCTTAAATTTCTGCTGACTTGCCTTTAGTTTTTCAACTTCTTCTTCATTCTCTTCTCTCTTTTTTAAAGAATCTTTACGTTCTTTTTCCTTTTCAGAGATATCATTTTTTAAAGTTTTTATTTTGTTCTCCAATGCTTCAACAGCATTTGGAAGATCCCCACGCAATTCTTCCAGCTCATCAATCTGGTCGTCAATCAATTGCAATTCATATAGGGTTTTTAATCTATCTATCAATTTATATATGCTCCTTAGTTGTTATAAAAAATTATGGGATTTGTTGAACCGCTGTATTTATAAATATTATGTTTTGTTTCGGCATTCATTATTTGAAGCAGATGTTTCCTAACTTTATTTAATGAATGAATTTCAGTTTCAAAATGCCCGGCATCAATTAATAAAATTTTGTTTTGTGCATCTTGAAAGGTATGATATTTAACATCTGCAGTAATAAATGCATCTGCATTTTTTTGGATAGCTTTTTTGAAAAGATCGCTTCCTGAGCCTCCGCATACTGCAACTGTTTTTATTTTTTTATTGCTTCCTTTAGTGTATCTAAGATTTTTTGCTTTTAATTTTTTTGAAACATAATCCAAAAATTGTTTTTCATTCGTTTCTACCTCCAGATCACCTATAGCTCCCACTCCATAAGCCATATTATCATTTGCAAGCGGAATAATGTCATAAGCAACTTCTTCATATGGATGGACATTTAACATTGAGTCAACAACTTTATTCAATTTTGATTTATCCACAAGAACTTCAAATTTTACTTCATCAACAATTGCTAATTTTTCCCTTTCGCCAATAGAAGGGTTAGATTCTTTTGAACCCTTAAAAGTTCCAGTCCCATCACTTCTAAAACTGCAATTTGAATAATTCCCAATTGCACCGCCTCCTGAATTGAAAATTGCATTTGAAACTTTTTCTACATCAGTTTTGGGGATAAAAACAACAAGCTTAAACTGGGTAGATTTTAGGTTTTCAAGAAATTTTATGTTTTGGAGATTCAGGGTTTTTGCAAGTTCGAAACTTACGCCGCCGTTTGTGAAGTCTAAATTGGTGTGTGCTGAATAAAGTGTAATATTTTGTTTAATAAGTTTTTCAATCATCAATGAAACTTCGTCATCATCAGTATTTATACTTTTCAGAGAATGAAATAATAAAGGATGATGGCTGAAAATAAAATTACATTTTTTTCTAATTGCCTCATCAACAACTTTTTGCGTTACATCAAGGCATAGCATTATGTTGCTTACCTTTCTGTTAAGAGAGCCGATTTGCAATCCGACATTATCCCGTTCCCATGCAATGCTTTTCGGTGCCCAATCTTCAATATGTTTAATTATTTCAATTCCGGTCATATCAAAAAAAAATGCACTTCTTTTTAACTTGGAAGTGCATTTTTATAAATTTTTGCTCTGATGCTTTAAGGCCGAACTATGAGCTAAAATGAGGTATTTTAATTTTTTGAATTTTATTGTCATATTAAGTTTTTAAATATATGTTTTTCTCTAATAAATGACAATAAACCGAATATTAAATCTTTTTAATTTGGATCAATCCAGTTGCTATCTTCTTTTATTATCTCAATTAACGAATCCACTGCATTTTTCATAGGAAGATTTCTTCTTACTATATCTTTACCACGATAAAGCGTGATTTTGCCCACACCAGATCCCACATATCCATAATCAGCATCAGCCATCTCACCGGGACCATTAACTATGCAGCCCATTATTGCAATTTTAACTCCTTTTAAATGCTCTGTCCTTTTGCGAATCAGTTCAGTTGTTTCCTGCAGATCAAATAAAGTTCTGCCGCAGGATGGACAAGCAATGTATTCCGTTTTGGAAATTCTAGCTCTTGCGGCCTGAAGTATACCAAATAATAATCTGTTAGTTATTTTTTGAATGGATTCATTTTTTCTTACGAATGACCGAACATATGTGTTGGAATTTGAATTTGTATCTTCAGTAATGTTATTAACTTTTGCCCAAACCCCATCACCAAAGCCATCAATTAATAATGCGCCAAAATCAGTTGAAGAAAATAACCTTAGTTCATCCAAAGTTACATTCTCATACGCTCGTTTAATAATTACAGGATTCTTGATTGATTTTTCAATTAGTTCAAAAAATGCTCTTCTTTGTTCCGGCATGCCGTGTTTGCTGTGGGTTTCTAAAATTAAAACTACCGTATGATCATGCTTTAATTTCTCGATTAATTCATCAGTTAATTCTTTAAGGCTGATGATGACAAAATTTAAAGTATTGCCTTTTTCTTTTGAAATAAAATATTCTTCAGAAGTAAATAATGGGTAAGTATTTGATTTATCCTTTAGTTCTTGCCAATATTTAAAATCATAAATCGTCTTTAATCCTCGAGGGATATCAAACCCGACTTTATTTTGTCCAAGGTAAATTATATCTGCCGCACTGTCGCTCATATTCCATTTATCGGTCGGCTCATTGTATGAATATCCGATATCATTAAAATCAGAATAAGTTATATTTTCTTTGCCGCTTAAATCAGCAATCACTTGCGGAACATTGTGAGCACCTATCCCAAGCACTTCAAATGATTCTCTTTTTTCAAATACAAACGGATTAAAAGGAGGGTCTTCAATTGGTTTAATAGATTCATGAGAAGCTCTTTCTTTGTAGCGGTTAACTAAGTCGATTGCAACCGGGGCTTCAAATTCGGGATCTTCAGTTAATGAAACTCTAACAGTATCTCCAATTCCATCTTCAAGTAAAGATCCAATTCCAAGAGCTGATTTAACCCTTCCATCTTCTCCGCCTCCGGCTTCTGTTACACCGAGGTGAAGCGGATAATTCATTCCTTCTTCTTCCATTTTGTTTATCAGCAGCCGATATGCTTGAACCATAACCTGCGGATTACTTGCTTTCATCGATAATATAATTTCATGATAATTTAAATCTTCACAGATTCTTACAAATTCAAGAGCGGATTCAACCATTCCAAGCGGAGTGTCTCCATATCGGCTCATAATACGGTCGGAAAGAGAACCGTGGTTCGTACCGATTCTCATTGCAGTTCCGTATTCTTTACATATTTTGACTAAAGGAGAAAATTTATTTCTTATTCTTTCAAGCTCTGCTTCATATGCCCCTTCAGTGTATTCAATATTCTCAAATTTTTTTCTATCAGCATAGTTTCCAGGATTCACACGAACTTTTTCAACAATTCGCGCAGCTATTTCGGCCGCATTCGGAGTAAAGTGAATATCAGCAATTAAAGGAACATTATAGCCGCGATTTTGTAATTCCTTTTTAATGTTCGCCAGGTTTTGAGCTTCTAATTTACTCGGCGCAGTTATTCTAACATATTCACACCCTGCATCCACCATTCGAATAGTTTGTTCAACTGTGGCAATTGTGTCCATCGTGTCGGTTGTTGTCATTGATTGAATTCTAATGGGATTATTACCACCAAGAGGAATGCTGCCAACGTTTACTTCCCGTGTTTTATAACGCGAGTACTGAGTTAAACTGTTGCAGTATTTTTTAATTGCTTTAACTGTTTCAATCATAAATTCAAATCGCTTTTATAAATTATCTTGAAAAATCTTTTTTCTTAAGGGATTTTATTAGTGACAAATATAATAAATAGAAAATTGTTAAGGAAGGTGAAACAATTTCTTAAATAAGGAATACTAAATACGTTTTTATCAATTTTTCATTAGTCTTTTTTAATTAGATTACATTTAATTAATTAGATTTTTTATTTTATATATATTTAAATATTTTTTCAAATGGCGAAAGAAAGTAATAACTGGGGCTTAATATTTAGATGATAATTCCTGAGAGAAAAATAGAAGAAGTAAGATCTGCTTTAAACATTGTAGACGTTATTTCCGATAAAGTTAATCTTCGAAAACGCGGCAAAAATTTTTTAGGGTTATGCCCTTTCCACAATGAAAAAACGCCATCGTTTACAGTAAGTGAAGAAAAACAAATCTATCATTGTTTTGGGTGCCACAACGGCGGAAATGTTTTCAAATTTTTAATGGAGTATGAAAAAATATCTTTTGTTGAAGCTGTTCAGGAACTTGCAGAACAAGCTGGGATTGATTTAGAATTTAATGATGAAGGTGCTGAAGAAAGACAAAGTGAACAAGAAATTCTTTACGATATAAATTCAATAGTGGGAAGATATTTTTCAGATAATCTTAGAGTAAGCGACGAAGGTGAAATTGGAAGAAAGTATTTTGAAAAAAGAAAAATTAAAGATAAAACTATAAGAGAATTTGGACTCGGCTATTCCTTCGCGAGCCGGGATAGTCTCGTGAATATGCTTTCTGCAAAAAAAATCGATCTTGAAAAAGCTTTACAACTTGGTTTAATAGGCAAGGCAAATGATGGAAGATTATATGACAAATTTTCCGGGAGAATAATATTCCCGATTTTTTCTTCTCACGGCAGAGTGATTGCCTTTGCAGGAAGAATTTTAGAGAATCGTGACAATGCTGCAAAATATTTAAATTCTCCTGAATCTATAATCTATTATAAAGGCAAAATATTATACGGGTTATCACATGCCAAGGATGAAATAAGAAAACAAAATAAGGCAATTCTAGTTGAAGGCTACATGGATTTAATTTCACTTTATCAAAGCGGAATTAAAAATGTTGTTGCTGTTTCCGGAACGGCATTAACAGAAGATCAAGTTCAACTGCTTTCTCGATATACTAAAAATGTTTTTCTTCTATTTGATTCGGATACTGCCGGAATAAAAGCTTCCATGCGAAGTATAGAATTGCTTCTTAAAAAAGATTTTGAAATTAAAATTGTTTCTTTGCCGTCCGGAGAAGATCCCGATTCTTACGTAAATAAATTCGGTAAAGAAAGTTTTGAAAATTTAATAGAAAAAGCTCAGAACTTTCTTGAATATCAAACCGCATATTATGAATCACAAGGAATGTTTACTGAACCGGGTAAAACGGCTGAAGCTATAAGAGAACTGGTAAAACCTATTTCCTTAATAAATGATGAACTCAAAAGAAGCTTGCTTATCAGATCTCTTGCAAAAAAATTTAATCTGCGTGAAAAGCTTATTGAACAAGAATTAGAGAAACGAATCAATACCTTTGAAAGGCAAAGTGTAGCTGAAGCGAAAACAATTGAGGAAAGGTTAGATAAGAAATCAGTTGTAAAGACTAAAACTGGTGCGCCAATTCTTTACAATCTTGAAAAGGAAATTATAAAGCTTTTATTTGAAGGAAAAGAAAAAATAGTTGAGTTTATTCATCAATACATTTTACCTGAGGATTTTATAATTGACATTCATACAAAATTAGCAAACATTGTTTATAGTGCTTTTAATAACAAAGAAGAATTAATCCCTGGCGCTTTAATTAACAAACTGCATGATGAGGATTTGGAAGCGTATGTTAGAGAAATTACATTCGAAAGATATTCAATAAGTAAAAATTGGGATGATATATCTTCAGTGATTGATGATGAAAAAATATTGCTCAAAGTTGCTACGGATTCAATAAAAAAGTTTAAAGAGTTACAAATAGATCAAAAGATAAATGAAAATATAAAACTGATGGAATCAGTTGAAACCGAAGATGAAAAGATGGGAATTATGAGAGAGAATCGGGAACTGGAAAACCAAAAAAATGAAATTTCTGATATTACGATTAATTAAAAAAGAAATATTTAAACTATATTTGTACAGATTAGATCCAGAAATAAACGGGGAAGTTTTTATGCTTCAAAGAATTTCGACTTCGCATAACATTAGCAATAAATGTTTTAATTAGAATTTAACATCTAAAAAGCGAGAAGTCTTGCAGATTCTTGAAATAGAAGAACAAAAAAATGTTCTTCAGCAAAAATTAGAAGACACTTTTTCAAGTCGTAGAAAACTTATCTTAATTTCTGAATTTTATAGTTCATTATTGAATTCAGAAATCTCTATAAATACCATAGAACCATACATTGCTGAATTTGCAGAAGAATTCAGCAACTGTTTAGAACATTATTATGTATTTGGCATTCATCCAAACAGGTCACAAAAAATCATTGATCTAACAAAACGACTAATTAATCTTGAATGCATCGAAAATAAAAGAAATGATTTACAAAAGTTTTTACTGCATTTAGAAGAACAGTTTGATCAGCTTAAAAGAATTTTAAATGGAAATGAAATATCAAACCCAAAAATTAAAAAAGCATTTTTCCCGGTTTTGGTTGATAACGAAAGTGAATTCCATGAAGTATTCGGCCTGCTCGAAAGCGCAACTGTAAAAATTAATTTATCAAAAACTGAAACAAAGTTTATTATAGTCCCAAGTGATAAGGTGATTGAAAAGCGAATTCAAGAGCAAATAAAAAATTCATGGCAAACAGCAAAAGGATATGTAAAAAAATATATCCGAAAAATAAATGAGAATCATGAAGTGATTATAAGTTTTGATAAGCGAGTTGGAGTTTATGTCGGCAATTCACTGGGCGTTGCATTAACAATTTCATTCATTGAAGAATTGTTATCTTTTTATAATTCAACAACCATTGTAGAAATAAATGAAGGTATTGCTTTTACCGGGAGCAGTGATGCCCAGGGAAGTGTAAATAAAGTATCGAAAGAAATAGTTGAACAAAAAACGGAAACTGTTTTTTATTCGGATATAACTACATTTGTTGTTCCCGGGGCTGATCAGATATTTGCCATGCTTAAAGTTAAAGAACTACAAAAACAATTTCCTGCACGAAATATTAAATTGGTTGGAGTTGAAACCTTTGATGATATTTTAAATTTGCGCAGCCTTGTGGACATCAGAAAACAAAAAATTACATTGCGGGTTTATAAATTTAGTAAAAGAAATTGGGCTAGTTTAATGCTTTTATTTATTCTTGCAGTTGTAATAGCAGTTTCAGGAATAATTGATTTTGATTCAAATCCAGTAATGCTTGAAAACAGAGGTTATACGGTTTATGTAAAAAATAAAAATGAAAAAGTTTTATGGAGTAAAAAATTAACTTTTGATGCATCAGACAAAAATAATAAGCAGGAGATAAATTTTATACAAAAAATAGTTGACATAAATAATGACGGAAAAAATGAAGTCATCTTAACCTCGGAAGATTTAAGAGGTTCAAAAGATGAAAATGATTTTTTAAGAGTCGCATGTTTTGATAATAAAAATAAATTAATTTGGAGATATAATTTTAGAGATAGTGTTGAAACCATGGAAGGATTGCCTGAACAAAGATATCGAAGCGAGTTGATTGATACGGTCACGGAGTCAGGTATCAAAGTATTATATTTATATTCAATTCATAATATAATTTATCCTTCAGCAGTTTTTAAATTAAACCTTCAAACCGGCAAAAGATTAAAGGGAACACTTTGGTCACAAGGACATTTTGCCGGCGCCTTAATTAGCGATTTCAATAACGACGGCAAAAAAGAACTAGTTGGTGTGGGGATAAACAATGGGCTCGAAAGATGTTTTATATTATCAATAAATTTAAATGAAATAAATGGGCAAACGCCAACTACAGACCAATACTATTACTTAAATAAGAGGCTGGCAAAATTTAATAACTATGTCCTTTTGCCGAAGTCGGATTATAATTATTTTTTTAAAGAAAGATTTAACGTAATTCCTAGAGCTACTTTGGCATATCAAAAAGACACAAATAAATTTGTTTTTGGAATTTATGAAGGTGAACCGGCAAATTTAAATACTTTTTGCGGATACACTATTCATATGGGTCCACAGTTAAATGATATTGATATATACATAGGAGATGAATTTCATGTTAGAAGAGATTCACTTGTGGCAAAAAGGTTATTAAACCCGCCATATACGAATACCAGTGAATTTGTTGAAATATTAAAAAGCCAAATGCTATATTGGAATGGGGAAAAATTCGAAACCCGGAAGAATTTTGTGAAGTAGTAATTCTGAATTGTATAATCGTAAAATTGGCGGTGATTTAAACTCACATCATAATTATTACAAAAAAACTTTCTTATCTTCCAATAAAAATAATATCTTTGGCTTTCGCAAGGAGGCATTAACTGGACTTACTTCAAGTACTTAAAAAATTATGCGACTCATCTATTAATCAACGAGAGATTAATTTTTTAGTTGAGATATCTTATAAAATTTCTTTCCAATATTTACACAGTCTTCAAAGAAGATTAACTAAAATCCTTTTACATGATGATCTTTCTTTGAAGGATGCAGCAATTGATGCGATTGCACCATTGTTCCAGCGAGATGAAAATTACAGTTTCCTCGTCATTAAAAAATCATTTGAAAATTGGACTCCTCCGATAAAAACGCAAGAAGACGCCGAATATTTTTTAAATAAAATCGTTGCTAAAAATGTTCAGCAGTATATTTCCTCTCTTTATAAAAAGGCTGACCCATTTTTTGCTAAAATATTAGATTCAATTAATTACATAATTCGTAGAGAAGGCTTATTAAAAGTTAATTATTTTGGCCAAGTATATATTGTAGAACTCAAAAATTCTGAAATTACCAGGCAGCCAATTGACAAAGAGCAATTTGAAAACATTCCTATCAATATTTTCAACGACTATAAAAATTTGTTCAAAAATTTATTTCAATATTTAAATAACGAAACAAAATTTTATCCCGCTATTCCTTTAAATAGTCTGATATATAAAATCAAACATTTAAATATTTCTAATAATCAATTGCCTGATTCCGATGAAGACAAGGGGTTATCATTAGAAATAAGTGAAAAAGTAAAAGTAGGTTTAAATTTTTCAATTGAAAAATTATATAGTTCATATTTAAAGAAGAATAAATTAAATAAGTATGAAACAGAAATATTCGAAAAGGCATTAGTGGATATATCAGTAGATTTACTGAACGGCGGAATAAATCCCGGACTATATCCGTATTTAAAAAAGCATTTTGAAAATTTGTCACATGAGAATTTTGATAAAAACTATCATAATATTTTAGAATACCTTATCAGGGTGATGAAACGCACAATAGCAGACGAAATAGTAAGAGATTAATAATGTATTTTACGAATGAGGTTCTTTTTAGTCTATATAATAATTATAATTGGCAAAATATTAGTTATAACCGATCATGAAAATCACCGAAAGAGATATTTTTAATTTTGTCTTCTATAATGATTTACTTTCCACTGAGAAAAGGGAATATATGGAGGAAAGTGGAAATTTTTCCAAGGGAATTAGATTCTATCAATCATTAAAAGAAGCTATCAATCAGAATCTTTCGGTAGAAATTAAAAACTTTATTTCCGAAAAGATACCTGCTTATAATCCTATAAAGTTTAAACTTTATCCTATTAAAGACGTTAAGAGCAAAAAAAAAAATTCAAACTTAACTCTCGCAGCTGATTCACCTGAAACAAACACAAAAATGGAAGCCTCTACTTTTATTGATGAAGAGAAAAGATATCTGGCAAAGCTGCTCGTTTCAGATAAGTCATCAAAAATTTATGTGTTCTCAACTAACGACGAGCAGCTTGAAAATTACAAGTTGATCATTCATCCTTCAAATAAAATTTTTGAACAAATTAATAACTCACAACCTCTAATAGTCGATAGTCCCATCGAAGTTTCAAGCATAGAAATTCAATTTAATTAGCTGCTTTAGTAAATATTACTTTTAATTATAATTTTCATTAATATCGTTTGTAAATCTATTTTAACTTTAAATTTGAATGTACCGACAAGCTAAAACCGGAAAATTATTAATTGAAATTCTTCCAGATAAATGTGATTTCTGCGGATGCTGTGTTGGAGTTTGTCCGGAAGATGCGATTGAATTAAAAGAAGCTGAAATTTTTATAATTGATCCGCGCTGTACTAATTGCGCCAAATGTGTATGGAGCTGCCCTATTGAAGTTATAAAATTTAATAAAGTAGGAGTGCTAAAGTAAATCAAAAGTCAAAAGTCAAAATCCAAATGTTTTTGAATTTTGACTTTTGGAATTTGACTTTGAAACATGAAAAATGAATATGACATAATAGTAGTAGGAGCAGGGCCAGCAGGCTCAATTGCAGCAAGGTACGCCGCTGAAAAAGGTGTATCAGTGATGATGCTTGAAAAAGATAGAGATGTCGGATATCCAGTACGCTGCGGTGAAGCCATAAGCAAATCCGGCGTGGAAGAATTTATTGAACCCGACGCAAAATGGATAACTGCTTACATAAGTAAATTTTCTTTTAACGCGCCTAATGGTGATGAAGTTGTATTAGATTTTGGTGATGCCGGCTATGTATTGGAAAGAAGAATTTTTGATTACGAGCTTGCAAAAAGCGCATCAAATGCCGGCGCAGAAATATTGACTCGTGCATATGTAAATGGACTTTTATTTGAAGATGGAAAAGTAAGCGGGGTTAAATATGAATTCCGTGGTGAACAAAAAGAATTAAAAGCAAAAATTGTAATTGCCGCTGATGGCGTTGAATCTAGAATTGGGCGTTGGGCTGGATTAAAAACTCACATTGACTTCCGTGATATGGAATGCTGCGCTCAAATTACAGCTTCAAATATTACTGCAGACCCAAATACACTTTATTTTTATTTTGGCCAGGAATATGCGCCGGGCGGATACTTTTGGATTTTCCCTAAAGGAAATAATACTGCCAACATTGGACTTGGCGTAAGCGGTATGGTTGGTAAGCAAAGATCAGCACTTTCTTTTCTAAATAATTTTATGGAAAAAAATTATCCTGATGCACCAATACTTACTTCAATAGCTGGAGGAGTTCCAAGTGCAATTACACTTGATAAAATATCAGCGCCTGGAATTATGCTTGTCGGTGATGCAGCCAGACAAGTAAATCCACTAAGCGGCGGTGGAATTGCAAGCGGAATGATTGGCGGAAGCATTGCCGGAAGAATTGCAGCCGAAGCTATAAAGCAAAACAAACTCGAGCATATATTAACTTATGATAAAGCATGGCATGATAGGCTTGGTAAGAGGCATGAAATATTTAATAAAATAAAGAATGGAATTTATAATTTTACCGATGACAAATTTAATAAAATAGCTAAGTCATTTAATAAAGTACCTTATGAGAAAAGAACACTTGGGAAAATATTTACAACTGCTTTGGTAAATCAGCCTTCGCTTTTGATTGATGTTGCTAAGGTT
Source organism: uncultured Ignavibacteriales bacterium (assembly GCA_963731745.1). GTDB lineage: Bacteria > Bacteroidota > Ignavibacteria > Ignavibacteriales > Ignavibacteriaceae > CAVSWT01. The sequence continues at coordinate 146,482 of CAVSWT010000015.1, read as the reverse complement.
TTTGTTGTTTAAAGAATGAATGTGATCTTTTCTTTATGACGTAACCAAGTATGGCAGACCCATTACTTGAAACTCCCTTGGAAATAATACTTAAGCCTTGTTAATTTTAGCAAGGAATGTTTTAGATTTATTGGTACATTTTAAACTCCTTAAAAAAGAAATGATAAAAATTACAATTAGAATAAAAAACAAAATCAAGAGAACTACATTATATTTAGAATAATCAGAGATGTAATATTTTCCCATCTTACCCCAAATTAAAGTAAATGGACAACCAGAAATATACAATCCATCAACAATAGAGGCATATTCCGTACCTGGGTACTCTCCATAATTATAACAACTGTCAAGATCTGTAGTCCGTACTATTTGCCTTCCGTCATCTAGTCTGACATTTTGTACATTAACATTATATATATTTGATGTTTTGTTATCGCCTTCCCCAATATATCTCCAAACGATACCATCTGAATAAAGGCTATCTCTTGTTAATTGATGAGGATGATCTATTGAAACCAGTTCTCCTTTATTTATCTTTTTATATTGTTTGCCATCATAATTTGTTATATCTCCTTTTCGATATTTATTTCCCTTCTGCCATTCTTTCCAACTTCCAGTCATAAGTCTTAAAAAGAATCCACATTGATTTTTTCTTTTCCTACTAATTCCATTTTTAAAAATTATATTCCTGCTATCTTCTGTATTATGTTGTACTCTTGGATAATCACAAACATTTATAGCAAAAGCATCGTCACCACTACTAATGTCAAAATTGTTTATTTCAATGTTTTCACATCCGCCTTGCATTTGGATACCAGCTTTGTCACCATCATAAAAATATTTTTCCACTGTCGCATTTTTTACCGACTGTAAGTGAACCCCAAACAAAATATTATCCCCATTGATAATTTTAATATTTTCTAAAGTCAAATGGTCCAAAAATTTAAATGATAATATCCCGTTCGCCGTTGGATTAGCTGCATCATTTTGATCTCCATTATTATTATCGTCAATTATTAAATTCTTGATGGTTATAAATTTATTCCATTCCTCAGTATAATCTTTTTGTGCTTTTTGATTTACAAATACATGAGAATAAGTTGTATCTTTTATTAATATTACCTCCCCCTCTCCTTCTATATTAACGTTATTATGTAAAAAAATTGGGGCTTTTAGACGGTAGCTACCCGGTTTGATTATAATGTAATCATATTTAGATAATGCTTCATTAAATATTTTTGTATAATCATGATTTCCAGTATTATATATATAATAGGCTGTATGTTTGTTGCACGCATTAATAATAAATAGAAATAAAATTATGATTAAAAGAATCATAGGATTACTGGTTTTAGATCGTTTAGTGCTTGCATGAGAATATATCTTTTTATTTATGTTTGTTAGCATGATTCTAAGACCATTCAGATCATTTAAATTACTTTTTGTATTCATTAATGCGAATATTTTAGGTAAAATCTTTAGCACAGATAAAAGCGATTTATAATAAAAATATAAAATTGTTTTTTATCTATTTTACAACAATCGCATTACTGAGCTCTGAAGCTTAACTCAGTCCTTCAGATTAATCAAGAATTATTAAGTACTTAATTGGATTCTAATACCTCAAAGTTAATGCCATAAATGGTTGTTTTGTTTTAACTTTAATAATTTTAATATCTTATTGCAATAATGTTTTAGTCTAATTGAATTAATCAATGATAGTAAAAGTTAAACTAAACAGCTTTGCCTTTAATAATGATTTTATTCAATTCTAATTTGCCGTAAGTGCTTTCTATTACTTGCAATTAAAAGAAATTATTTTATTATAGGTTATGATTTCCATTTTTGTTGACACACTATGAAAAGAATAACCGCAATTGGCGAAATTTTATATGATATTTATTTACATGATAAAAAATTAGGCGGTGCGCCGTTTAATTTTATTTATCATATCCTAAATCTTACCGGCTTAGGAAATTTTGTAAGCAGGGTAGGAAAAGATGATCTTGGAGATGAAATATTAGAATTTTTTAAGAACCATAATATTTCGTCTGAATATGTTCAAATTGATGAAGTTAAAAAAACCGGGGTAGCTGAGCCATTTTTGAATGAAAAGAAAGTTCCTGAATGGGTTATTGCAAAAGACCGTGCGTATGATTTTATACAAAATAATTCTGAACTTAAAGATCTTATCAATAATAATACAGATTGCCTTTATTTCGGAACGCTTGCTCAAAGGCAAAAAGTTTCTCGTAATACAATTCAATCATTCTTTCCAACAAAAATAAATTTCTTCTGCGATTTGAATATCCGTCAAAATTTTTATTCAAAAGAAATTTTAAATGAATCACTTAATGCTGCAGATATTTTAAAAATCAATTCAGATGAAATAAATCTCATTAATAAAGAATTATTTAATGATCAATTAAAATTTGCTGACTTACCATTAAAAATAATTGATGAATACAATATTAAATTACTTTGTTTAACCAAAGGTGAAGCTGGTGCAGACTTATTCAAAGATGGAGAAAAAAATTCCCTCAAAATTCCTGCACAAAAAATTGTGGATACAGTTGGCGCTGGTGACGCGTACGCTTCTATTTTATGTATAGGATTTTTAAATAATTGGAATTTGGAAAAAATTAATGAGTTGGCTTGCATGTTCGCTAACAAAATTATAGAAGTAAACGGCGCTTTGCCTGAAGACAATTCGGTCTACTCAAGCTTCAAAGAAAAAATAAGATTGTAAAAGATTAAATGAAAAATAAAAAATTATATATTCAGCTTTACAGCATTCACGGACTTATTCGCGGGCATGATCTTGAATTAGGCAGAGATGCTGACACTGGTGGACAAACTAAATATGTATTGGAATTGGCAAAAACTTTAAGCGAATATAAAGAAGTTGATAAAGTTGAACTTGTAACAAGATACATCAAAGATAAAAATGTTTCGGATGATTACTCACAGAAAATTGAAAAGATAAACGATAAATTAAATATCATAAGGATTAGATGCGGCGGGAATAAGTATATGCGTAAAGAGCTTTTGTGGAATTCATTAGAAGAATTCGTAGACAAAAGTATTAAGCATATTAAATCATCAGGAAGGTTCCCTGATATCATACACAGTCATTATGCAGATGCAGGTTATGTTTGCAGTGAGCTGACTAAATTTTTTGGAATTCCATTTATTCATACCGGCCATTCCCTTGGCAGAGATAAACTTCGCAGGTTATTAAATGAAGGTATTCAAGAAGAAGAAATTGAAAAGAGATATAAAATTAATCATCGAATAAAAGTTGAAGAAGAAGTTATCTATTATGCCGATGCTATTATTACAAGCACTAAGCAGGAAATTCAAAAGCAGTATGGTGATTATGAAAATACTAATAAAGATAAATTTATAGTTATTCCTCCCGGGGTAGATTTGGAAAAATTTTATCCATATAATTCTAAAGAAGGTGCCACTGAGGAAGCCGAACAGATGAAGGGCGTTATTCAGGAAAAGCTGCTTAAATTTTTTGTTAATGTTGATAAGCCTTTAATCCTATCAGTCTGCCGGCCTGATAAAAGAAAAAACATTTCGGGACTTATAACTGCTTATGGTGAAGATAAAGAATTACAGGAAAAAGCTAATCTGGCGATCTTTGCGGGAATAAGAAAAGATATTCAAGAAATGCCTGATAACGAAAGAGAAGTGCTTACTGAAATGCTTTACCTTATGGATAAGTATAATTTATATGGCAAAATGGCAATACCAAAAAGGCATGATACTGAACACGAAGTTCCACAATTATATAGAATAGCAGCAGAAACAGGCGGCGTTTTTGTTAATGCTGCGTTGGTCGAACCTTTTGGATTAACCTTAATTGAAGCTGCTGGAAGCGGTGTACCTGTGGTTGCTACCGATGACGGAGGGCCTAAAGATATTATTGCGAATCTAAATCATGGGCTTTTAGTTGATGTTAATGATTCTAAAAATATTGCAGAAGCACTTGCCAAAATTTTAAGCAATAAAAAAAATTGGCATAAGTACTCAGAAAACGGAATGAAAAATGTTAAAAAATATTATTCATGGAAGGCACACACAAAATCATATCTTGAAGAAGTAGATAAACTTTTAAGTAAAGATTTGAATAAAGAAATTACATTTGCCCCAATGGGAAAGAAGTTGTTTAAAATGGAAAAAATGGTTGTAACAGATATTGATCATACTTTGCTTGGTGATAATGATTCCCTTCAAGAATTTGTAGAACTGATGAAAAGTTTTCATTCAAAAATGGGATTTGCAGTGGCTACTGGCCGGACTGTTAATTCTGCATTTAATGTTCTAAAGGAAAATAATGTGCCTATGCCGGAGGTGATTATTTCCTCAGTCGGCTCTGAAATTTATTACAATAACAAAAACGAATTAATATATTCGAAAGGCTGGGACTCTCACATTTCAAATCAGTGGAATCGTGAAAAGATAATCACACTTTTAGAAGACTTTGATTTTTTAGAATACCAGGAAGATGAAACTCAGCGAAAATTTAAAATAAGTTATTATACAAACGACAACCAGGAAAATTTAAATAAAGTTACAGATACATTAATTAAAAATAGAATTAAGGCAAACATAATTTTTAGCCATGGGCAATATCTTGATATACTTCCGTTCAGAGCATCTAAAGGAAAAGCTATTAGGTATTTATCTTACAGATGGAATATTCCTTATGAAAATATTTTAGTTGCCGGTGATTCCGGTAACGACGCAGAAATGTTAAAAGGCGAATTGCTGGGAGTTGTGGTTGCAAACTATAGCAGTGAGTTGGAGCAATTAAAGGGAGGTAAAAGAATTTATTTTGCAGAACGAAAATATGCAGGCGGAATTATAGACGGAATGAAATATTATAATTTTTTAACTGACGGAGAGGAGCACAATTTTGAGTGATGGATTAGAAAAATTATTGGAAGACAATAAACAAGCACTTTTCAGATTTTTAAATAAGGTTTTGTATAACTCAAATAAGCTTTACGTAAAAGGTAATTTGCTTGAAATATTGGAAGAATATAAGCAAAATAGTGAAAATGAGGAAGGCGATAATCACGATGCTATTGAAGAAATATTACATAAAACAAATGAGTCTGTTTGTAAAGGTAATCTAACTTATTTTGAGATTCGCGATCAAATTGGAAAAGCAAAGCATTATTTATTTGTTTTAGAAGATTCTTATTATGAAAAAATTTCACGAATTGAATATTTAAAAATTAAAGAAGAGTTTGTAAATCCGGGTGCAAGCAATGACATACTCAATCTTAATTTCGAAACATTTTATGATAAATTTCCGAGTGTTAGAGAACCAAAAAATATTGGTAAAGGGGTTGAATTTTTAAATCGGTTTTTATCAAGTAAAATGTTCACCGAACCGGAAAAACTTAGTACTGCATTATTTGATTTTCTTTTTGTTCACAAATATAAAAATCAGCAGTTAATAGTTAATGATAGAGTGAAAAATCCCGGTGACTTAAGTGCTAAAATTGATAAAGCTTTAGTCTTCCTTCGCAAAGAAGATGAAGATGCGCCTTACGCAGATTTTAAACATAAACTTCAAGAGCTTGGCTTTGAGCCGGGGCTTGGTAATAGTGCAGGCACTATTGTAGAAAGTCTGGAACAATTGGATAGGCTTCTTCATTCCCCTGATCACCAGGCGCTTACAAATTTTCTTTCCAAAATTCCCATGATATTCAATATCGCAATTATTTCACCACACGGATATTTTGGACAAGAAGGCGTACTTGGAATGCCGGATACAGGCGGACAAGTTGTTTATATTTTGGATCAAGTGAAAGCTCTTGAAAAAGAAATGACTAAATCCCTTAAAGATTCGGGGCTTGATGCAAAACCAAGAATAATAATTCTCACAAGATTAATTCCCAATGCCGGCGATACAAAATGCAACCAAAGATTAGAGAAGGTTCACGAAACAAAAAATACATGGATACTTCGTGTACCCTTTAGAGAATTTAATAAAAATGTAACCGATAACTGGATTTCTAGATTTGAAATATGGCCTTACCTGGAACCTTTTGCTGAAGACGCTCATAAAGAATTATTGGTGGAATTTGGTGATCGGCCGGATTTTATTATTGGGAATTACTCTGATGGAAACATGGTTGCTTATATGCTGGCAAGAAAGTTTGGCGTAACTCAATGTAATATTGCTCATGCACTCGAAAAGAGTAAATACTTGTACAGTGCTTTATATTGGAAAAATATGGATGATCATTATCATTTTTCCATTCAATTTACCGCAGATTTAATAGCAATGAACACAGCAAATTTTATAGTTACTTCTTCGTATCAGGAAATTGCTGGAACAGAAGAAAGCATAGGTCAATATGAATCTTACATTAATTTTACAATGCCTGAATGGTTTCGTGTAACGGGAGGAATAAATTTGTTCCATCCTAAATTTAATATTGTACCTCCGGGGGTTAATACAAAAATATATTTCCCCTATACCAGCGAGAAAAAAAGGAATAAAGAAATCACTGAAGATCTTGAAGAATTAATTTTTAATAATGCAGAAGATCCCGATGTTTTCGGTACTCTTGAAAATCCGGATCTTGTTCCAATTTTTTCACTGGCAAGATTAGATAAAATTAAAAATTTAACTTCACTTGCCGAATGGTATGGAAATTCCGAAGAGCTTAAAGAAAAAGCAAATCTAATTATAGTTGCCGGTAAAGTTGATGCAAATAAAACCAGCGACAGCGAAGAAAAAGAGCAAATTTATTTAATGCATGATATTATAAATAAACATAATCTTCATAACAAAATAAAATGGATTGGTAAGCTTTTCAGAAAAGATCAAACCGGTGAAGTGTACAGAGTAATTGCAGACCGTAAAGGAATTTTTGTTCAACCGGCTTTATTTGAAGGATTCGGTTTGACTGTATTGGAGGCAATGCGAAGCGGGCTTCCAGTATTTGCGACTTATTACGGCGGCCCTTTGGAAATAATTGAAGAAGGCAAATCAGGTTTTCATATCGATCCTATAAATGACAAAGAAACTACGGAAAAGATTTTATCTTTCTTAAGAAGGTGTGAAAAAGATAAATCATATTGGGGTAAAATTTCTGAACGTGCGATTAAGCGGGTAGATACAGCTTATAATTGGGAATTGTATGCAAGAAATCTTTTATCATACGCTAAAATTTATGGGTTCTGGAAATTTACAACTAACATAGACATGGAAGAAATGAACGCTTATCTTGATGTCTTATATCATCTGCTTTACAAACCGGCAGCAAACAAAATTTTAGAAAATCATATGAACAGATAGATTTCATTATTAGTTATAAAGATTTTCTAGATACATTTACTGGATTTGCGAATTCTATTTTATTTTAACATTCATTGCAGCGGCAATTATTAAAAAATCATTTTTGGGAATTTCAAACATTCCTCTTCGAAATGGAAACCCCCATTTTTGCTTGTCTTTGATGAAGATTAAATCGTCAATAAAATGTTTAATCGATGCTTCTTTACATTTTAAAAATTCAATTTTCTTTCTCCATGGATGAAAGTCTGGAGACATTTCAGCCTGATAAGTTTCATTATCTAAGCATTTACCAATTGCAGTAAAATTTTGAAGAGGTTCACCATCTTTAAATTTTGTTTTTGGTGAATAGAAAACTATGTAATCTCCTTTGCTCATTCTTTTTAAGTTATACGGACTGCCGTGATTTGCTTGTGTAAAGCCACCCTCAACGCCGCGCATCACGTGATCTTTTGAAACTGTGTTTATCCAATACTTCATATTCAATGCATTTACAAATAATAATTAATCTTCTTCAAGCTTTTCAATTATTTTTTTTACATCGGATTCTTCAAATTTGGAAATAATTTTTAAAATTAACTTTGTCAATTTTCCAGGCGGATTTTTTATGAATAATCCCAACTCGGATATGAAGTCATCAATTGTGTCAACTTTAACTTTTGTTTCATCATCATTTAAATAAGCTAACGAGAAGGCAGAATCCCATGCCTGCTGCCGAGCTTTAACTATGCTGAAATTAATTATCTGTTCATCCTCATTTTCACCAATCCAGTCAAGCAGGAACATTAATCTTGATACACGAGAAAGCCGATCCTGCATTTCGTTTATTAAATCTTTTAGAATTTGATTCACCAGCATAAAATCATTTTTTAATGATTTTATTTTATCTCCCATAGCTATACTTGATGCTGCAATGCTTAGATCTAAATTAATATGTGCATTCATTCCTAAAATTATATGTTGAACAATTGTCAACTTTTCATTTTTTGATTTAAATGCTACAGCCCATGATTTTGAAATTGAATTATTTAAACAAAAGTTTTTGTAAGCATTTATATAAAGGTTAGCAAAAGCCACATCCATCATTTGCATACGGTCATTATCTTCAAATCTTTTATCAATAATTGCCTGCTTAATCTGGGCTGTTGTTCTTCTATAAATGTATGCAAATATTCCAAGCCGATTATTTTCTTTAATAGAATTTTCAATGATTGCATCAAGCTCTTTTAAAACTTCGTCAATTGTTTTTATTTGACTATCCAATTTTTATTCTTATCTCTCAGCTAAATTACTTTTAAGTTTTTTTATTTGCTTTCCTACCAGGAATCCGTTAATCGCAGAAGCAGGCCCAATCAAAGCGTAAATCCACCCCGATAAAGCTGCGAAATTAACTCCTCCACATAAATGCCAATAGTAGTGATAGAATAGCTATAGAAATATTAATTGCCCAATATCTTATACTTCCAATTGTAATTAATTTTTCTACTTCATCTAATTCTATTTCATCTCTCTTTTTATAAGCATGAATATGTAGTAAAAAGAAAACTAAAACTATTAATAAATAGCCGAATCCATAAATAATCATAAGCTGATTTGATTGTGACGGATCCATAGTAATATTGACGGGGATATTTAAGTCGAATAAAGGATTTAACAATCCATAATTTATTAATAATGTTGCTAAAAATTTTAAAGGATAAATATAGAATAAGACCACAAACAGCAGCATTGAATTCAATATAATTACAAATCGGTCTTGTATTCCATATCTTCTAAAGAACACATAGTGAGCATACCAAATTGCAATAATGGCGATTAGAGTAATACCAAAGGCAGGAAAGTTCTTCATTGTATTAACTAATTCATCAAATGAATTGGGTACTTGCAATGAAACTATGAGCAGTGTAATGGCAAATGCAAATACGCCATCAGTTAAACTTTCAAGCCGTGAGCCTTCGGCTCCACGCCATTTAAAGTCAGGCGACTTTCCCATTCTTTTTTTAGAAAGAGTTTCTCTAATCATTGTATTTATTTAAAATGTAGGAAGAATTTGATAATTAGAATATACAATTAAATTTTAATTTAAGGGAAGAAAAAAATAAATCAGCTAATATTTTTTGCTGGCACTTTATGTATCCTGCCGCATTTTGGACAGCGTATTCCATTCTTTTTTATGCCTTGTGGAATTTTAATTCTTAATCCGCATTCACATTGAATGAAAGAATAATCATTCACAGCCATCATTATATCACCGAGTTCACGTCTTTGGGTTTTGATAGTTTCTAATGGTCCTAATTCCGGGGAAGCACTTCGAATATTAATTTTTACATTATCTGCTAAACCCGAAGGCGGTACTAAATTATCATTTTTATTTTTAATACTTGTGTATGCTCTTTGATAATCAACATAATTTGCGCCTGACATTGATCTTAATATTTTTATCCTTTCCCTAATCGGCGGATGTGTGCTGGTTAGATTTTGCACGACACTGCCTTTTTCCTTTAAAGGATTAACAATAAACATCGGGGCTGTAACTTTATTTGCTGATTTTAAATCTTCACTTGAGGCAGAGATTTTTTCAAGGGCTGAAGCCAAACCTTCTGGATAACGCGTAAGTCTTGCAGCCGAAGCATCAGCTAAATATTCACGTTTCCTTGAAATAGCAAAGTATAAAAGTCGGGCTAAAATCGGAGCGAGCACTGCAAACACTATAGCAACAATCATCAGGATTAATTGAATTTGTCCACCGCCGGAAGATCTTGAACTATATCTTCTCGATGAACCGCCGGTGAACCATAATCCTCTTAAAAATACTTCTGAGATTATTACAATAGCACCAATCATAACTCCGGCGAAAGTAATAAACCTAACATCGCGGTTTATTATGTGCGAAGTTTCATGAGCAATCACCCCCTGAAGTTCGTCACGATTTAATTGTGCTAAAAGGCCAGCAGTAACTGCTATTGCAGAGTTATCGGGATCTTTGCCGGTTGCAAACGCATTTGGTGCTGGCGAATTAATAATATAAACTTTTGGCATTGTTGTAAGTCCTGCCGCAATTTTCATTTCTTCAACAACATTAAAAAGCTGCTGATGAACATCCGGTGAAACTTCTTTAGCATTGCTCACTGCAAGCATAATTGTGCTGCCTGAAAAATAACTGAGAATTGAAAGAAAAGACCAAATTATTAGCGCAATAAAAATTCCCCACAAGCCGCCGTTATCATAAAAGAAGGCATTGCCTACTAAGTAGCCAAGTAATAATAGACACAAACCCATTATTATAAAAAGAAGATTTGATTTTCTGCGGTTGGCTTCTATTAATTCCCACATAAATATTATAGCATGAATAGATATTAAATTGAAGTCTTACTTTTATTTATTAAAATCTACCTTTGGAACTTCTTTTTCAGATTTATTATCTAATTCAAAAAATGCTTCCTGAGTGAAGTTAAACATGCCTGCAATTATACTAGACGGAAACATTTGAATTTTGTTATTATAAAATAGAACCTGGTCATTATAGTTTTGCCTGGAAAAAGAAATTTTATTTTCAGTTGAAGTAAGCTCTTCCTGAAGAGATAAAAAATTCTGATTGGCTTTTAAGTCAGGATAATTTTCAACTACAAGGTTAAACTTTCCAATTGCTTCATTTAAATTTGATTCGGCTTTGGCTTTTTCCGGAATGCTATTGGCGCTAACGGCTTGCGTTCTCGCATTTGTTACCGATTCCAAAGTCTCTCTTTCATGGTGCATATAACCTTTTACAGTTTCAATTAAATTCGGAATTAAATCATGCCTTCGTTTTAATTGAACATCAATTTGCGACCAGGCATTTTTAACTCTGTTTCTTAATCCAACCAGTGAATTAAAAATTGAAATTAAATAAAAAACTGCAAGAATTACTAATGCTAAAATTATAATAAAACCCATTCCCATATTAAGCCTCCAAATTAATTTGAATTTAATTTATGCTCAAACATACTTTTTAGAAGCTGGATTACTTTATTGTTTTTATCCAGACTCCCTTTTTCAATAACGCTTTCAAGTTCACCTTCATCAAACCATAAGCCGTCGTTTCGTCTGCATTTATCTATTATGATTGATTCTGAACCTTCGACTAAAACTTTGTTCATTTTTCTTCGGCAGATTGGGCATTTAATTTTTTTTTCATCGGCGTCAACTTCCCTATTTAATGAATTAAGCAATTCATCTTTCTTAATTGAATCCTCAAGCAGTAATTCTAATTCACCTGCATCCAGCCAAATTCCGCCGCAAGATGAACAATAATCAATTTCAATTTGATCAAGCTCTAAAATTATTAAATGATCGCCGCAAACTGGGCACTGCATGATAATTGTTTAAGATTTTTATATAATAAATATAATGAAAAGATGTATAATTAGTTGAAACTTATATAGTAAGCGTTGATTGAATTGCTATCCTATTTAATGATCATCATTTTCTTAGTTTGAATGTAATCTCCAATTTGGAGTTGGTAGAAATAAATTCCACTGGGCAGAGAAGCACGATGATTTGTTCCCAAAGAATTGAATTCAGCTTCGTGAGTTCCGGCTTCTTTATAACCATTAACAAGCGTTGCAATTTCGTTTCCCAAAACATCATAAATTTTTAATGTCTGCAGCCCGCTAATCGGTGATTGCCAACTTATGATTGTTGAAGGATTGAATGGATTAGGAAAATTTTGAAACAAGGTGAATTTATTTACCAGCGGTTTATATTCATTGGTTTCAGTAATTGTTGAATCAATAATTTGAGTAGTCCAAACACTTAATTTGCTTCCATCCAATCTCATCCAAATGGGATAAATTTTATTTTTGTATGCAGCAATGTTTGTATAATCGCCGAAGAAAACATTACTTGTTGGAGTGAATGAATTCTCACTTACTTTAAAGTTTTCAAATGTGTTCCCTCCGTCTTTTGATCTTGCAACAAAAACATCTGTCTCGATTCCGGTAGTATTTCTCCTGTCATAAAAAACTACATAAATATTTCCGTTGGTTTGATCAATTGTCATCCAGTTAAAAAATTGATGCCGATCGGTTTCGTCATTATTTATTTTAATAACATTCCCCCAGGTTTCACCCCCGTTTGTTGATTTAATAATGAAGACATCTGTATTTGAACTATCATTTCTTTGATCGGACCAGTTTATATAAATATTGCCTCTATATGGGGAATGGCTAGTGTCGCAGGCTGTAATCGGCAAACCATTACAACGTGAAACTCCCGATACGTCAAAAGCCCATCCGCCGGGTTGAGTTGTTACAAATACGTCTTTACCGAATGATTCACCGCCATCGGTTGATTTATCAAAGACAATCCCCGAGGCATCTGCCCAGCTTAAATAGATTTCACCGTTTGGACCAACTGCAGGAACAGCGCCTTCATCCGTGCTGTCATCATCAAGACAATTTCCGCTTACATCACTAACTTTAATTGGTTCGCTCCATGTTTCCCCCTGATCGGTGGAATGAGAAAACAGAATGCGAGAGCTATCCATTGGATTAGTGCTTGCGTAAGAATCAAATTCTGTCCATGCGACATACAAATTGTTTTTATGTAATTTGCTTGAAAGATCAACTGCCATCCACTCTTTATCTTGATTTTTTGGAATTGTATAACCGATTCCTGCGCCGTCACTCCAAGTTAGTCCATTATCAGTTGACTTTTGAATAACAATTCTATCAATCCAGTAACCGTTAGTTAAAGGATAGGATAAGTGTGAAAAATATAAATTGCCTAATCCATCATATAATACACAAGGATCACCCCAAACCCCAAACGATGATGATAAATCAATTTGATTCCAGGTTTTGCCTTCGTCCAATGAATTGTAAGAGTATATTATATTTGCTCCGGCAGCCAAATTATTTGGGTTGGATGGATCAATGGCTATTGTCACTTCTTCAGGATTAATACTTTGCTTATCATTTACCTGAATATTTTTATACTGCGAGTAAATTGGATTTGTAATTACTAAAGAAGTTAAAAATAAAATAAAGGTTTTCAAGATTTTTCAATGAGTTTAATTATAAATGATTTTTTTATAGAACATAATATTTTAAAAAAAGTATACATTCAATTTATTTATTAATGCTAAACGCAAATTCTATTTTAGAAGTGTCATTTTTTTTGTTTGATGATAATTTCCGGCATCCAATTTATATAAATAAACTCCGCTTGGATAACTTGAGGCATTAAAGGTGATTTCATAATTACCTGGCGGCTGATTTTTATTTATAAGTGTTTTAATTTTTCTGCCAAGAATATCATATACGATCAATTTTACATTTATGGAGTGCAAATATGATTTCGCTCCAGTAGGTATGGCATAACTAATTTTAGTGATGGGATTAAAGGGATTTGGATAATTCTGATAAAGTTTAAATTCTGTAGGTAAATTGTTCGATTCATTTTTATTTACTTCTGTTGCTATTCCAAAAAAAAATAGTGTATTCCCTATAATTTCATTTCTGATTTCTTCAGGATAAATTGTTTCAAAAGGAAATCCCAATGAAATAATTTTTGCTTCGGCATTTCCACCGTTAAAAATTCCATTAAAATAAATTCCAGAACAGCCGTATGAGCTGTCATATCCAGCATATAATAAACATGCCTTGCCGCCATTCACTCCTTTGACTACATCTGGGTATTTTACATCAATTGTTCCGTGAGTACCATTATCAAAATAAAATGAATTCATTCCATCAAAAATTGAATTAGGCTGTATGCTTACTTGATAATGAGCGCCTGGTGAATTGCCCGGAGCGTCATCTATATATTTCATTTTTAAAAAATTCCAAATAAAATTTTTATCACTTGACGAACCTTTGTAATCAAGGTCCCAAGCGATTTCACTTCCGGAGACAAATAAATTTCCACCGTTTTGTAAATAACTTTTAATGAATTGCTGTTCATTCGAATCAAATGTTTCATCAGCAGTGCTTTCATCTCCTAAAATATAATCAGCAAGTTTGTAATCTCTTAAATTGAAAGTGCTGTCTAGAATTGCATCATTTGTTGCAGATTCAAATGCCGCTCCATTATTTAAAAATGCTTTTGCATGCTGCCTAATAAAATTATATGAGTTGCCGGTCGAGCCTCTATCAAATCCATTAACGATTATAACATTAGGTTTCCCGGTGGTTGTTGGTATTCCGGCAAGCACTTCAGATTCTTGCGAAGTGCCATAGGCATTAACCGCAGCTATCTTAACATAAACAATCGAATCTTTGGGAAGATTGCTTATTGTGAAATCATTTGCGCTGGAATTAAAAGGAGGATAAAAATCGATTCCATTTTTACTTAAGGAAACTTGATATTTTTCCACATTAGGGACTTGCTTAATTATAACTCTAATTTTGGAATCACTTTCTGTTTTAATACCGAATGATTTTGGCCGTGGAGGAGCAAAAGTATTTGACGAAATATAAGTCGGTTGAATCATTACTCCATCTTCATCACTTAAAATTTTATACATAGTCGGATCAGTTAAAATATTACGGCTATTTTTAATTTCACTATCTACGGTGATTTCAGAATTTAAAAACCGAATTCCATGACTATAATCAGTGTATGTGTCGATGTGGATATTGGTTAAAGGCTGAATCGGCTGGCCATTTAATTGGTGCCATCCATAAATAACAACATGATTTGGCCTAGCGGGATCTATAATTTTATTACTTAACACAACATCTTTTTTTATTCCGCCCGTCAACTGGCCTAAAACACCGCTTGAGTTTTTAAATTGCTGTTGAATTGCAGAATTGTGCTCAATGAATTTTGAAACAAGTTCATTTTGATTTCCAACAGGCGCATACGTAACGGGTTCAAGTTTTATTTCACAATTGGAATAAATATTATCAACCAATTTTCTTGTCGGCATAACAGCACCAAATAAATCTGCAAGCCTTTGAGCGGTAATTGGACCAGTTGGTATCCTGCAGAAATCACTATCCGAACCGATTGCTAAATAATCAGGCATAACTTCGTATTTAATTGTATGCGAAACTCCATTGGCATCATTAAATATTGTTGTGACTGTTTTTAATTTTCTCAAAAAGCTAGGAATATTTCCGGTTGAAGCCTCATTGTATATTTCCTTTTCTCGATCTTCAAAAGCCAAGTTCATTACGGACTGCATAAACTCTGAACCTGACTTAGCATCTGGTGAACGCGGCGGAATTGTTAAAGGCTGAGGATAATTAACATTTATTTGTATCCATTGTGAATAAGCTCTTGTTCCGTAATACTCATAACCTTCATTTTCGTGCTGGGTTCCGGAAACCATTCCTTGAATAAAACCGTTTCTTTCAACTTGAACTGTATGAAGAATTTGTCGAAATGGGTTTTTCTTTAAAATAAATTTTATCCTTCCGTTTAGTGCTGTGTATTTGATGAAGGAGCTGTCTTCTTCATCAGTAAAAGTAAAATAATTGGAAAGATATGTTTTCATTAATTTACTTCTGTACCATGTTCCGCCGGTTGGTGAAACAATAGGATCTCCATTGTACAAAGCCACACTGTCATTATATGCAATCACACTTAAATAATTATCTTCGGAAGCGTTTAACCACTGAACAATTTTATTTCCATAAACAGTTTCATATCCGTAATCGCTGTCAAGAAAAGAAATTCGTTTAACATAATCCGGAATTTCATTAAATCCATCCATAAAGCTAAACGTAAATCTTCCGCCGCCGCTGTGTCCGGTTAGAATTACAAATGGATTATAATTGTTAAAAAGCGATTTTAGGTAGTCAACAATATTTTTAATTAATTCAGCATGATTAGGATATTTACTGCTCCATGCCGGCCAGCTTTTTTGTGCAGCTTCAATGTAAACTGTTACTAAATTGTATTCAGTAATATTTTGACGTAAAAATCTTGTTTGAGCGCCAATATGCTGAATATCATAGTGCCAGTCGTCTCCCGTTTCTAAAATTTTACCAACTGTTTGTTCAATTGTGTTTCCATTCGGAAGAGCAAACAAAGCAAGTCCCACGGGCAAATTAGGATTGAAATAATTTGGCGCCGGTGCATTTATTTGAATTCTAACCTCAGGTGAAAAATAAAACGTAATAACTTGCTCGTCGTAGTATGGACTAATATTAAACCCGGGCAGATTAACAGGTTCATTAAATTTTTTTATTTGAGATGCTGAAAAAATGCTTTGAGAAAAAAGTACGATAAATAAAAAGGATAATAATTTTATCTTCATTACAATCGGTTAATTATTGATGATAATTTTAATGTATAACTTTTTGAATTTTAAGGTAAGAATAATTTAATAATTATACTAAAATGATTGCATATTGGATTAAATTTTTAAGTGTTGGCGGATAAGAAATTATTGTGGTGCCGCCGTCATATCTTCTCCGCAGCCGAAATAAATTTTCTCATCCTTTATTATTTGTACTGAATAGTTATACTTATCTCCGGTCATAACATCAAAGCATTCACTTGCCGTTACAACTATTGAAATTGAACTTTCGCCTAATACATCCGTTAATGATGATTTAAATGTTTTAGTTCCTTTATCTATAACAGGGTCATGATATGGATAAATGGTTTTATCCTTTCCATAACCGAGCAAAAAAACTATTTCATTTTTACTTATAGATATTTGCCACGGCGGTTCCTGTCCTTGGCCTTTAAAAATTAACTCGTAATTGGGACAATCGATTTGGTTTTTGAATTTTTCAACTAGATCAACCCAATAAACATAAAAAGTATTCTTAAATCTTTTTGCAATAGCTGAATCTTTGGTTGGAAATATTTCGCCTTCTAATTCAACATAAGCAGGCTGATGAGGGCCCAATTTTAATTTGTAATATTGTGCATCAAGGTCACCGCGAGTGCTGTCAATAACCCAAAGATCTTCCTTTCTGTCGCATAAATGAATTTTACGAAGCTGGGGGCCGGAAAAATAGATTCCTTGAAATATTTGAGCGGTTGTATCGCTATCTATTGAATTTGAACTTTCCTGTTCTGTTCTTTGCGGGTCATTGTCACTATTATTTTTACTGCAGCCTACCCAAATTAGAAGGCTAAACAAAAACAAAATTGAAACTGATTTCACAGGTTCCTCGAAGACAATAATTAATTACTTTAAGATTATACCGGTAAAGTTAAAAAAAATAGTTAACAATTATATGTATTATAAAATAATTAAGGTTGAATGATATCTCTATTTGAAATAAATATTTGATTTTGTTTTTAAATAATAGAATTATCTTTCAATAAGTATAAAAAATTTAGTACCTTTAATTCCCATATCGCTTGGTTCTTCATATTTAAATAATTATGACTTTAAAAACATAAAGGGAGTATTATATGCTATTTATTATCTCATTACTTGCAGCAATTGTTGCATTCGTTGTTTACCTAAATGCTAAAAAGAGGTCTAATAAAGCAGAATCTGCTTATGCGTTGATAGGCTTAGTACTGGCGCTTGTAATTGCTGTTTTCCAATGCTGGACTATTATTCCGGCGGGGCATGTTGGTGTAATTGATTTTTTTGGTACTGTGAGTGATTATACTTTAAAGCCAGGTGTAAATTTTGTAAATCCTTTAGCTAATGTGGTAAAGTTCGATGCACGAACTCAAGAGATAAAAGAAGTAATGACAGTACCTTCAAAAGAAGGATTAACAATTGATCTCGAAATAAGTCTTTTATACAGCTTAAGTTTTGAAAACGCAAACAAAATTTACAAAAGTGTTGGTGAAGATTATGTTGATAAAATTTTGGTTCCGCAATTCAGATCAGTAGTTAGAGGAGTTACTGCTAGTTATGATGCCAGAGCGTTATACACTGCAGAAAGAGAACAGCTTGGTAAAAAAATTGAAGAAGAATTATCTTCACTTGTTAAACCGAGAGGAATAACAATTGAAGCAGCTCCTATGCGTCAATTAACTTTGCCAGCTAGATTGACAGAATCAATAGAAGAAAAATTAAAAGCTGAACAGGAAAGTCAAAGGATGCAATTTATTTTACAAAGGGAAACTCAAGAAGCAGAAAGAAAAAGAATTGAAGCTAAAGGTATTGCCGATTTCCAGGAAATTGTATCTAAAGGGATAAGCGAACAACTGTTAAAGTGGAAAGGAATTGAAGCAACAGAAAAATTATCAAGTTCTAATAATACAAAGATTGTTGTTATTGGTTCTGGCAAAGATGGTTTGCCTTTGATACTTGGTAATAATTAATAGATCAGAATTTGAGTGGTAAAATTAATGTGGAGAAATTAAATTCTCCACATCATATTTATAGATTAAATATAAATTAATTATAATCTTTTGGTTTCTTTATTAATAATAAATTTGAATGAGAAGTAAATTAGGTTAAGAAGCAAACCAATAAACAAAGTTGTGCCCCAGGCACGTAAGTGATATTCAGGATGAATTAGATTAGCTAAAATATCATGTGAAAGGGCAAATGGACTAACAATTATGTCCCATGAATTCCATCTTAAATATCTTCCTATATAAATTCCATAACTGCTAACAAATAAAAAGATGATTGTTGCAATCATAGTTTTACTTTTGCTCATGTAGTTTTGCAGCACCTTTTCAATATCCATTAAACTGGAAATACCGAAAAGCAAGCCTGTCCACGCAAACGTTAAAATAAGAACGAGGTCAAACCATAAAGGAGCTCCGCGTCTTTGAGTCAAATGAAATAGATCTGTTAAGATATAGGGAGAGTTAGGGAAAAATAATACCCATGATAAAATTAATACCGCCAGCAATCTTTTTTTATTCTGCAGATTATTAATTATAATTATTGAACTTATTGCCCATGGAATAAAAGCTAAAAATAAATTCCAGTTTAAAGTTAAATAGTGATAGGAATGTGTAATAAAAACTCGGAAGATTGATAGTGCAAATCCTACGAAGCTTAAGATAAATAGGAGGATCGTCGTATTCAGCCTATCATATTCTTTTAGTTTGTTAATCATAAATTTTTTCTAAATAATTGGATTTCAATTTAATTAAATTAACTGAATTAGTTTAGTCATATCTTTGTCAAATAATGTTCCCCAAATACCTTATCTTTATTTTTTAAAATATATCCATTTTTTTTGATTTTTTACAATAAAACAATATTTTTGACTAATGGGTCATTCAATTTTCTTTTGTTTGAGTTAAATTATTTATTTAATTTTGCACCAGTTAGTCAGTTTAAGGATAAAAATGAAACCTGCTATTGATTTTTTTAATATTTTACTCCCTTTCCTCTACATTTTAACTTTTACACTGTATTCATACGATTTTATGAAGGGTGGAAAGAATTTTGCGAATTCCAAACGACTTTTTCTTTTTTTAACTTTAATTATTCATATAAGTTACTTAATTACTCGGACCGTTCAATTTGATCATCCTCCAATTACAAATGTTTTTGAAATTTTTACTGTTCTTGCATTTGCAATCAGTTTTTCATACTTCATTCTTGAATTGGTTACTGATATTAGAGGGACCGGCCCGTTTATAATTATCCTCTCCATAGTTTTCCAGGTAATCTCCACATTATTTATTAAAGATCTGACGGAAGTAAAAGAAGTTTTAAGAAATCACTTATTAGGTTCGCACGTTTTAACTGCATTGATTGGTTATGCAGGAATGACAATCTCAGCCGTATACGGAGTGTTGTATTTAATTCTTTATAAAGATATTAAATTGAATAAGTTTGGATTAATTTTTAACCGCCTCCCAAATTTAGAAGTGTTGGAAAAGATGAGCTTCTATTCTGCTGTAATCGGCTTTTCACTTTTAACAATTGCAATAATAATTGGTATGATTTGGCTTCCAAAGGAATTTCCCGAATTTTTCATATGCTGATCCGAAGCTGATTGGAAGCATACTTGTTTGGGTTTTGTATGGAATAGGAATATTCAGTAAGATATTTGTAAAATGGCGGGGTAAAAAAGTAGTTACGTTTTCAATACTTGGTTTTATAATTGCAATTTTATCAACGATGCTTACAAATTTTTTAGCACAAAGTTTTCATTCTTTTTATTAGAATATGAATCTTCTAGGAATATCAATAAATCATAAAACCGCTCCTGTTGATTTAAGGGAGGCACTTCATTTAAGCGATGAAGAGGTAAGAAATTTTATACAAAATTCTAAAGGGAAAATCTTTAGTGAAGGGCTTGTAATATCAACATGCAACAGAACTGAGATTTATGGAATTCCTGTTGATCAGAAAATTACTCACGTTGAACTTCAGAAAATGCTGCTTCAATACAAACCTAATAAAGTTGTTAATGAAGAAAACTTTTTAAACTTTTTTTCTGTTTCCGCAATTGAACATTTATTTTCTGTAATCTCCGGAATTGATTCGATGTTAATTGGTGATAACCAGATTTATCATCAAGTTAAAGATTCATTTCAATTAGCAGATGAAATGAATTTCTCCGGATTCTTGATGAAAAGATTATTTGACTCAGCGGTCAAAGCGGGAAAACGAGCAATAAATGAAACAGAAATAAGTGAAGGCGCCGTTACTGTTAGTTATGCTGCTGTTCAATTAATTGAGAAAATATTTTCTAATCTTTCTAAAAAATCAGCGTTAGTTATAGGAGCAGGCGAGTCTGGAGAAATTGCCGCTAAACACTTACGTGATAGAGGAATAGGGAAACTTGCAATTACCAATCGAACAATTGAAAAAGCTGAAAAACTTGCTACCGGATTAAACGCTAAAATAATACCTTTTGATAATTTTAAGAATGAAATTTTTAATTATGATATCATTTTAAGTGCAACAAGTTCACCCGATATAATATTAAGTTATGATGATGTAAAATCAGCCATGAAGAAACGAAATTATGGCTCAATGGTCATCATGGATATTGCGATTCCACGAGATATTGACCCATCGGTCAAATCGATTGATTATGTATTTTACAATGATATTGATTCTTTAAATATTATTGTGGAACAAAATCTGGCAAAAAGAAAAGAAGAGATTCCAAAAGTTAAAGCGATAATTCATGAAGAAGTAATGAACTTTATAAATTGGTATAATTCACTGGAAGTTGCGCCAACTATTAAAAGTATCCGCGATTATTTTGAAAGCATTCGGGCGGAAGAAGTCGATAAAAATAAAAATAGATTTACAACAGATGATCAGGAAAAACTAGACATTGTGACTAAAAGAATTATAAATAAAATTCTCCATCACTCAACTGTTGAACTTAAAAAAATAAATGAAGCCAGCGGAAACTCTGAATCTGCTGCAATAAAATTAAGTGTCATTCGTGAGTTTTTCGGAATTGATAAAAAATCGGAAGAGGAAAAGTAATTTGAAGCAAAAAATTATTATAGGTTCTCGCGGAAGTGAATTGGCTTTATGGCAGGCTAATTTTGTTAAAAGAGAACTTGAGAAAAAAAATAAAAATGTTTCTGTAGAAATAAAAATTATCAAAACTAAAGGCGATAAAATTCTTGATGTTGCTTTATCAAAAATCGGTGATAAAAGTTTATTCACTAAAGAACTCGAACATGAATTATTGAATAGAAGAATTGATCTTGCTGTTCATAGCTTAAAGGACTTGCAGACTCAAATCCCCGACGGATTAAAATTAGCGGCGGTTTCTAAACGCCATCCTGTTGAAGATGTTTTAATTGCACGCAAAAAAGGAATTACAATTAACAAACTACCGGATAACGCTGTGGTTGGTACAGGTTCGCTTAGAAGAAAATCTCAATTGCTTCATCTTCGTCCTGATATAAAAACAGAAGAGCTGCGTGGGAATGTTCCAACAAGAATTCAAACTTTTCTAAAATCAAATTGGGATGCGATTATTTTAGCACGAGCCGGAGTAGAAAGATTAAAGCTTCAAAAATATATTTCGTCCATTATTAGTCCTGAAGAAATTTTGCCTGCGGTTGGGCAAGGTGCACTAGGAATTGAAATACATTCCGAAAATAAATTTGTCGATGAAGTAGTTCAGTCTTTGCATGACGATTCAACTTATAAAGCTGTGTTAGCTGAAAGATCTTTGCTGAGAACTTTGGAAGGCGGATGCCAGGTTCCAATTGGCGCACATGCAGAAGTAAAATCAAATGGACTTTATCTTGAAGCCATAGTTGGCTCAATTGACGGTACATTAACTTTTAGAAGTAAAATTCGCGGTTCAAAATCAGATGCCGAAATGCTTGGGAAAAAGCTTGCAAAAGAATTGGTGAAAGCCGGTGCGAAAGAAATTTTAGATGAAATTTATAAAAGTGTAAGGTTGAAGTGAGCAACGCAAATAAAATAATTAAAGCAGCATTTCTATTCCCAGGTTTATTGGCTTCACTCATGATATTTAGTTGCAGATGTCCTTCAGAAACAGAAATGAAAATACCGCGGAATGTTATTGAAAAATCTAATCAACAAATAATTGCTAAAACCGGTGATGAATTCTTTAAAAATAATTTCAACTTAGATTTGACGGGAAGTAAAAATCTCAATGGTAAATATTTAATGAAATATGATTTCAAAGTTGAAAGCAAACCTTTCGTTGATGAAGAAATTTCATTCATGGTTGATTCTACTGGAAAATTAATTGATGGACAAAAAATAAGTGGAATTCCAAATTGTGTAAATGGTGATTGTGATTTTTCAATTGTAGAATCCGAAGCAAAGCAAATTGCCGCTTCAAATAAGCTTGAAAAAGGAATTAAAGATTGGAAAACTGATTTTGTTTGGAATGATAGATTCAAAAAATATGTTTGGAAAATAATTTCAACAACTTCAGAATCACAAGGCTCAGAAGGTTATAGAGGCAGCGGAAACGAAATGATTATTGATGCAAACAACGGAAAAGTTTTAGAAACAAATGCCTGGCATGTTAGATAAAAATTATGAATACAATGGTTGAAACGAAATCGAAACAAGAAGTTAAAACATTAAAAAGAAAAAGGATTTTAGAATCAGCAGCAATACTTTTTTCTCAAAAAAATTATCATGAAGTGATGGTTGATGAAGTTGCCAAGCTTGCTCAAATTGCTAAAGGTACGGTTTACAATTATTTCACTTCAAAAGAAGAATTATATTTTTCAATTATTGGGCAAAGACTTGAAAAATTAATTTCTTCGCTTAAAGAAAAAATTAAAACGGAATCCAACAGTATTGATGCTTTACATTCTTTTGTAATTCATCTTTATATGTTTATGATGAAGTATCAAGATTTCTTTTTGATTTATCAGAAGGAATCGCTTAAAGCAGAACATGAACTTTGTACAGAAGTTTCAAAGCTCGATCATGAATTAAAAGATATCTTAGTTGGAATAATTCGTAACGGCAAAACCGAAAAACTCTTTAAAGATATAGAAGAAAATTTTGCTGTAGATTTAATCCTAGGCTGCATTTACGGCGGCGTTTCCCGCGGTATTGAAATGCACTATGGAGAAAATAAATTTTATGAAGAGCGCGAAAATATTTATGATTTTATTTTACATGGAATATTTTTAGAAATTAATAATAAAATGTTTCCCTTAAAAGAAAAAACAATTGTAATTACTCGAACAGTTGAGCAATCAAAAGAATCAAGTGAAATATTCAGCCAGCTTGGAGCAAGAGTTATAATTATTCCAACTTTAGATATTGTTCCGCCGGATAGCTGGCAGCAGTTTGATAAAATTATTTCTAAAAAAGATAATATTGATTTTATAATTTTTACTTCAACTCATGCCGTTAAAATGTTTGTTAAAAGATGCGGTGAATTGAATGTTGAATTAAATTTTAGAAAAATAAAAGTTGTTGCGGTAGGAACAAAAACAGCTATAGCTTGTGAGAAATTAAAAATTCCAGTTCAAATTATTCCCAAAAAATTCAGCGGTGAAGGAGTAATAATTGAATTGTCAAGTTATGATCTTGACGGCAAAGTAATTTTTATCCCGAGAAGTGCAATTGGAAGAGAAGAACTTCCGAATGAGCTTGAAAAGCTTGGAGCAATAATTAAAGCTGCACCGGTTTATAATGTTTCAATTCCATCTGAGGAAAAAATAAAATCTTATATTGAAAAGTTAAAAGAAAGTAATCCGGATTTATTTATTTTCACAAGCCCTTCAACATTTAAAAATTTTTTAGAGATTATGAAAATTAATAATCCCGTTGAGTATTTTAATGGATATGATGTAGCAGCAATCGGCCCAACAACAAAATCAGAATTGGAAAAAAATAATTTAAGAGTAACCATAATGCCGGAAGAATTTACAATTGAAGGGTTAGCAAATGCAATTGTTGAATATTATAAAAATTAAAGTTTAAGTCATTCCGAACTTGTTTCGGAATCTCACATTGATGTCCTTTAAGATGCTGAAACAAGTTCAGCATGACATTTAATATGATAATTAAATTGGGAGAAATAAAAATTGAATTTAAAAAATGATTTGTTTTTAAGAGCCTGCAGAAGAGAAGAAGTTGAACGAACTCCAATATGGATTATGCGTCAAGCCGGCCGCTATCTTCCGCAATACAGAGCTATTCGCCAGAAAGCTGATTTCCTAACTATGTGTAAAACTCCGGAGCTTGCAGCCGAAGTCACAATTCAGCCCGTTGATTTGATTGGTGTTGATGCGGCAATAATTTTTTCTGATATTCTCGTTATTCCTGAAGCAATGGGAATGCATCTTGATATGGTTGAAAGCAAAGGCCCGGTTTTTCCTCATCCGATTAGAAATGAAGATGATTTTAAAACTCTAAAAGATATTGACGCTTCCAAAGATTTAAAATATGTTTTAGATGCCGTTTCATTAACAAAAAAAGAATTAAACGGAAGAGTTCCTTTAATTGGATTTGCAGGTTCGCCCTGGACGCTTTTAACTTATATGGTTGAAGGAAAGGGTTCTAAAAATTTTTCTGAGATTAAAAGACTTATTTATAATAATCCAAATCTTGCACATAAGCTTTTAGATAAAATCTCAAATGCTGTCGCTGAATATCTTTCAGCAAAAATTGATGCCGGTGCAAATGCTGTTCAAATATTTGATACGTGGGGCGGAATTCTTTCGCAAAATGATTTTCAAGAATTTTCTCTAAATTATATTGAAAATGTGATTTCTAAAATTAAAAGGACTAAAGAACCCATAATAGTTTTTGCAAAAGGCGTTCACTATGGAATGGATAATATAGTTAAAGCCGGTGCTGATGTTATTGGATTAGATTGGACAATGGATCTCGGTAAAATTAGAAATGAAGTTGACAACAAAGTCGCGCTTCAAGGAAATTTAGATCCAACAGTTTTATACGGAAGTAAAGATAAAATTAGAGAAGAAGTAAAAAGAGTTTTAAATTCTTATGGCGAAGGCAACGGACATATTTTTAATCTTGGCCATGGAATACTGCCAGATGTTGATCCGGAAAATGCAAAAGCATTAGTACAATTTGTAAAAGAAGAAAGCAAAAACTTTCATCACAGAGACACTGAGGCACAGAGAATTTGAAGAAAGAAGAATTGAATAAGCTTTCAGGTATTATTTTGGATAGTTCGATTGAAGTGCATAGAAATTTAGGACCTGGTTTATTGGAAAGTGTTTACGAAGTTTGTTTATGTAAGGAATTAAGTTTACGAGGAATAAGATTTCTCAGGCAAGTTGCACTGCCGGTTAATTACAAAGGTGAAAAATTAGAAGCTGAATATAGAATTGATATATTGGTTAATGATGAAATTGTTGTAGAAATTAAATCTTGTGAAACTTTGCACCCTGTTTATATTGCGCAAGTATTAACTTATTTAAAATTATCAAATAAAAAACTTGGGCTTTTGATTAACTTCAACGTGCCTAAATTAATTGAAGGTTACAAAAGAATTATAAATGGATATTTTTGAAATTACTCTGTGGCTCAGTGCCTCTGTGGTAAGGAATAAAAGGAGTAGAAAATGTTTGAAATAGATTTAACGAAGTTTAAGAAATACGATAAACCGGGACCGCGATACACAAGCTATCCAACAGCGCCGCAGTTTACGGAAAAGTTTACAGCTGAGGAATATCTTGATGAAATAGTAAAAACCAATTACGGAGAAAATCTTCCTGACCTTTCTCTTTATTATCATTTACCTTATTGCGATACTCTTTGCTATTTCTGCGGATGTAATATGATTATCACACGCAATAGAGATAGAGTGAATGAATATATTAAGTATGTAAAAAAAGAAATGGACCTAATCAGGAGTTATCTTTTAACCGAACGCAAAGTTTCTCAATTGCATTGGGGCGGAGGAACGCCGACTCATCTTAATCCAGATGAAATTGCCGATCTTGCTTCTTACATTCAACAGTCATTTAGCTTTAAAGAGAATGCAGAAAATAGCTGTGAAATTGATCCTCGTGGATTAACAAAGGAACATCTGGCTGCGTTAAGAAATAATGGATTTAATAGAATTAGCATGGGAGTTCAGGATTTTAATGAGAAGGTTCAAAAAGCTGTAAATAGAATTCAGCCTGAAGATATAACACGACAAACTGTAAACTGGGTTAGAGAACTAGGTTTTCACAGCATCAACTTAGATTTAATTTACGGACTTCCATTTCAAACTGTTGAATCTTTTGCAGACACAGTTGACAGGATAATTGATATTTCTCCGGATAGATTAGCGGTTTTTAATTATGCGCATGTTCCCTGGATGAAAAAACATATGGCGTTAATCCACAAAGAAGATATTCCAATGCCCGAAGTAAAATTAAATATTTTAAAAATGACAATTGAAAAGTTAACAGATGCCGGCTACATTTTTATCGGGATGGATCACTTCGCAAAGCCTGACGATGAACTTGCAATCGCACTTCAGGAAAAAAAGCTTTATAGAAATTTTCAAGGCTACAGCACTCACGCTGATGCTGATCTTTATGCAATGGGAATAACAGGAATTAGTCAGCTGCACAGAGTTTATGCTCAAAATTATAAAACTGAAAAAGAATATTATACAGCACTTGATAACGAAACTATCCCGACTACAAAAGGTTATAAATTAACTGATGATGATTTGCTGCGCAGAGATGTTATAATGAAATTAATGTGTGATTTTGAATTAACCTTTTCCACAATTGAAAAGAAATATAAAATTAATTTTAAAGAATATTTTTCATCGGGCTTAAATAACTTAAAAGAAATGCAGGAAGACGAATTAGTAAACATTACCAATGATAAAATTGAAGTAACAAATATGGGCCGTTTGCTTATCCGCAACATTGCAATGAATTTTGACGGCTACATTGAAAGAAAAGAAGATACTGCAAAATACTCAAGGACTGTATAAATAATTTTATTATTTTACGCGTTGAATTAATTATTGAAATTATTCGTTGAAACTTTATCTCAATTTTGAAAGTCTAATAAAACAATATTTTTTAAAAAGAGGCATATCGATGAAAAGATTAAGTGTTTTATTAGTTGTTATAATTTTTAGTAATATTTTATTGATTGGTCAAAACAATAATAAATTATTAATTGCTGTTCAGGATGAATACAATTCTAATTCTTCACTTTCCGCTGATTTCGTGTTAAGCTTAAATAAGTCTGGTGCAAAGACTGGAAAAAAATCTGCCCAAAGCGGGAAAATTTTTTTAGGTACTGAAAATAAATTAAGAGTAGAAATGAAGGGAGCTTTGGTTGTTTGTGACGGCAGCACTTTTTGGAATTTCAAAAAAAATGAAAATAAAGTAATCATAAATAATTTTGATCCGAATGATCCTTCTTCATTTTCGATTAAAACAATATTAAACGAATATCCTAAAAAATGTACTGTCGAAGAAGAAAATAATACAATCATTTTAACTCCTAAAAGCGACTCAGAGCTTGATTTTACTAAAGCTGAAATATGGATTGATAAACGTAATTTAATTCAAAAAATATGGATTGAATATCCAAGCATGGGTAATTTTGAAATTAGTCTTTCAAACTATAATTTAGATCAAAATATTCCTCAATCTGAATTTACTTTTACACCACCGGAAGGAAGCAAAATTATTGACCTCCGATGAGCTGAACAAATCACCGCATTATAAAAGAGCGTTAAATATTACGCTTTCTTTAGTTCTTACATTAGTGTTTTTATACATAGCATTTAAGGACGTTAATTTCAAAGATGTTCTGGAAAGAACATCACATGCATCGGTATTTTGGATTATAGTGTTAATGATTGTTATGATGGCATCCCACTTTATCCGCGCAGTTAGATGGAAAGTGATTTTAAATTCTGTTAAACCAAACGCCTCATTAAAAAATCTTTTTGGTGCTTTGATGGTTGGTTATGGAGTTAATTGTGCGGTACCGCGATTAGGAGAAATTTCTCGTGCAATATTAGTTGGAAAATGGGAGGGCCTTTCTCGTTCATCTATGTTTGGGACCGTGATTTTGGAAAGAATAATTGATTTGGTTTTTTTGGGTATATCAGTCGTAATTTCCATTTACATTGCGAGTGCTGATCTTTATATCAGTTTCCCATGGCTAAAATCAACTTTATACATTGCAATTTTTTTAATTTGCTGTTTGATATTATTTCTTTATCTGTTGGTAAGATTAAAAGAAAAATTTTACGGAATTATTGTAAGATTTTTATCAAGGTTTTCACATAAAATTGCCAATGAAACGGCACATATATTTGAAATGTTGATCACCGGATTTTCAAGTTTAAAAGGAATGAAGAATTACTTGATTACTATTATTCTTAGCATATTAATTAACTTGCTTTATGCATTAAGTGCTTACATTGGTTTTTATACTGTTGGTATGCAGAACATCTCCTCGCCGCAAATTACTTTTGCCATGGGCTGGGTATTAATGAGTATTGCCGGAATAGGGGTTGTTATTCCAACTCCCGGTGGCACAGGTTCTTATCATACTTTAGCAAAATCTACTCTTATGTTATTTGGATTTGGCGAAATCATCAGTCTATCCTATGCTTTTTTAACACATATAATTTCATATTTTTTATTTATTGGATCAGGATTAATTTTCTTTTTTGTACTTAATAAACAGCATGATAATTTATTCAAGATGATAGAAACGAAGGTTGATGATTTATGAAATTTATTTCAACTATTATTCTCATGATTATTCTATCTTTCAGTTCATTTGCACAGGTTGAAGTAAGAGCAGGAATGGGAATTAATTTTTTAAGCAATCCGTCTTTGACAGAATACATTCAAACTGTTGTAGGCCAGCAATTATCAAGTTTCAACTCTGCTGTTAATTTTTCCGCTGAAGGCGATTATTATCTAAATAATAATTTTCAGATGGGATTAGAAGTCGCTTATTTAATTAACTCGTATTCATATCCAAATATCTCAGGAAGTTATGATTTTAGTTATAGCATAGTTATGCCCAGCATTACCAGCTACTATGTTATCCAGGGCCAAGGTTACAATTTTAAATTCGGCGGTGGTGCGGGAGTTAGAATTTCAAATGTAAAAGAAACATTGCCGACTTCAACCACTCAGTATTCTTATTCAGCTTTTGGTCTAGGTTTTTTATTAAGAATTGATGGGAACACTGCTTTAAGTGATAAGGTTTATGCTAATATCGGTGGTGATATTAGATATGATTGGAACGGCAAACCCAATTTAATAGCAAATGAAAATGTAAATTTAAACTCTCTATCTTTGGGGGTAAGATTAGGCATT
The DNA here is from genome assembly GCA_963731745.1 of uncultured Ignavibacteriales bacterium. Taxonomy (GTDB): domain Bacteria; phylum Bacteroidota; class Ignavibacteria; order Ignavibacteriales; family Ignavibacteriaceae; genus CAVSWT01. The sequence goes on along the minus strand of CAVSWT010000015.1, from coordinate 116,520 downwards.
ACATATAGATTTTAGGAGGACTTGTTGAATATTTTTGAAGCCATTATACTCGGAATTGTCCAGGGGCTAACCGAATTCTTACCTATCAGCAGTACGGGACATTTAACTGTCGCTGGTAAATTAATGGGATTAATTTCAAGTGAAAACCCCGAACAATGGACAGCATTTATTGCCGTAATTCAGTTGGGAACTTTAGCCGCAATATTAATTTATTTTTGGAAAGATATTTGGCAAATATTTTTTTCTTTCCTTAATGAAAACATTTCCAAAAGAACTAAATTTAAAAATCAAAGTTTTTCTTCCAAGCTTGGCTGGATGATCATTATCGGCACTATCCCGGTAGTTATAATCGGATTGGCATTTAAACATGTAATTGAAGGCGCACTTACAAAAAATTTATTTGTAATTGCCGGAAGCTTAATTGTACTTGCAGTAATTTTAGCCATCGCAGAAAAAACCGCAAAGTTTAAAAAGGAAGTAGAAGATATTACATTAAAAGATGCTTTGGTTATTGGTATAGCACAATGTTTTGCTTTAATTCCCGGATCATCACGTTCGGGCACCACAATAACCGGCGGATTATTTATGGGATTAAAAAGAGAGTCGGCTGCAAGATTTTCTTTTTTGTTAAGTATTCCTGCTGTACTTGCCAGCGGCTTGCTTGAGCTTTATCAAGCTTTGGCATTTATTGATAAGGCCATGGTGATTAATTTGATTGTTGCAACTATTGTTGCGGCAATAAGCGGTTACCTGGCAATTGATTTTCTATTAAAGTATTTAAGAAAGAACACTACATTTGCATTTGTTTATTATCGTATTGCAGCAGGAGCATTCATTTTAGCATTATTATTTTTTAAAGTAATTCAACCTTAGGAGTAAAGATGAGATACATGATATCATATTTTTTAGTAACTTTATTTTTATTAGGATGTGCTTCCAATAATAATCCAAACGAAGAAAAAAGTAATTCAACAATAACGGAGAAGAAAGTAATGGCAGATACAGCTAAAACTAATGACACGACTTTAGTTGCAACAATCAAAACCAATATGGGTAATATTGAATTAGAACTATTTGATAAGTTAGCCCCAAAAACAGTTGAAAACTTTGTTGGGCTTGCAGAAAAAGGATATTACAAAGGAGTAATATTTCATAGAGTGATTGATGGATTCATGATTCAAGGCGGAGATCCAACCGGAACAGGCATGGGCGGCGCAAGTTTTTGGGGAGGTAAATTTGATGATGAAATTGTTCCTTCTTTAAAATTTGACGGACCTGGAATTTTAGCGATGGCAAATGCTGGTCCAAACACAAACGGAAGTCAATTTTTTATTACACTAGCTAAAACAGCCTGGCTGGATGGGCATTATTCAATTTTCGGAAAAGTTATAAAAGGAATGGATGTAGTGCAAGCAATAGGAAAAACTAAAACAGGTCCTAATGATAAACCTGTTAAAGATGTTGTTATGGAAGATGTTACAATTGAGAAAAAAGTAAAATAGAAATTATTTTAAAACAGATTGATTGTTACGCCTCGAATTTTTTCGGGGCGTTTTTGTTTGAATGCGTAGAGACGCTCCGGTGGAGCGTCTGATACTGAATACCATTTTCTACAATTTTCAATTTTTAAAGGCGATACCAATTTATACGCCTCACCGACGCGTCTCTACAATCCGCTACTATATTTAATTTCTATTTTTGGAGACAGTTTTTTTAATCATCCTACTTTTTTATTTTGAACTTTGATTTTTGACCTTTGACTTTATTTCCATGAAACAACAAGAATTTTTTTCATCCAGATGGACTTTAATTATTGCCACAATTGGTATTGCTGTAGGAACAGGCAACATCTGGCGGTTTTCAAGGATTGTTGCGCAAAATGGGGGTGGCTCTTTCTTAATTCCATGGGTTATTTTTCTGCTAATCTGGTCTGTGCCTTTAATAATTGCTGAATTTGCAATTGGCAAATCCAGCCGTTTTGGTCCCGTTGGAGCAATTGCAAAAACAGCAGGCAAAAAATTTGCATGGATGGGAGCTTATATTGTTTTTGTTTCTACTGCAATTATGTTTTATTATTCTGTTGTAACCGGCTGGTGCTTAAGATATTTTTTATCAGCGCTCAGCGGAAATCTTTTTAACACTTCTAATCATCTTGCTTATTGGGAAAATTTTTCTTCAAGTTATCAGCCATTGGTTTTTCATTTAATTGCAATGGTGTTGGTTGCTTTTATTATTTATCGCGGAGTATCAAAAGGAATTGAACGCGTAACAAGATTTATGGTTCCGGCATTATTAATAATACTTTTAATTTTATTTGTTCGTGCTGTAACTCTACCAAATGCAATTGAAGGAATAAAATATTTCTTCACACCTAAATTAGAAGTGATGCTTGATTACAAAGTCTGGCTGAATGCGTTAACACAAAATGCCTGGGATACCGGCGCCGGCTGGGGATTAATTTTAACGTATGCTGTTTATATGAAAAAGAATGAAGATATTTCTTTAAACGCTGCTTTAATTGGTTTTGGAAATAACAGCGTTTCAATACTGGCTGGCTTAACCATCTTCTCAACTGTTTTCGCTTTAAGCTCTGTTGATGCAATGACACAAGTTTCCCAATCAGGGCCTGCGAATACCGGGCTAACTTTTATTTACTTACCGTTATTATTTTCAAAAATGTCATCCAGCTATTTTGTGAATGCTTTTTTTGCAACAATATTTTTTATCGCTTTATTTTTTGCCGCAGTTACATCTTTAATTTCCATGGTTGAACTTTCAACTCGGACACTAATTGATTTTGGATTTAAAAGAAGAAAAGCAATAATTGTTGTAGCTGTGGTAGGATTTATATTTGGAATTCCTTCTGCATTAAATACGGATTTCTTTACAAACCAGGATTGGGTTTGGGGAGTTGGATTAATTTTAAGCGGGGCATTCATTTCATTTTCAATTATAAAATACGGTGTGGATAAATTTAGAACTGAAGTAATAAATGGTTTCGGAAGTGATGTTAAAATTGGTAAATGGTATAATTTTGTTATCGGAATATTAATTCCAATACAAGTAATAGTATTAATTTTGTGGTGGCTGATTTCTTCTGTTTCATGGGATGCCGAATGGTGGAACCCGTTTCATGCGGAAAATGCGGGAACAGTTTTGTTTCAATGGTCTATTGCTTTGATTATCTTTGTATTCTTAAATAAAATTATGATTAAATATACTTTCGATGAGAAGTAAAGAATTGAATTTATGATGAACATATCAACTTTAATAACACTTATTTTAGTTATTGGAATTGTTTGGGGCGGTTTAATTTTTTTTCTCACCCGTGCAGTTAAATACGAAAAATTAAAATCTAAAAATGGCAAAGAATAGAAAATCCGCTCCGCAAATTTCGGATGCAGTTAAAAATTTAAAGAAGAATAATTTTCTTCCCATTTATTATCTTTTTGGAGAAGACAGTTACAGCATTGATAATACTGTAAAGCAAATCCAAAATGCAATTGAGCCATTTATTGGATCTGATTTTGATAAAGAAACTTTTTATGGTGATAATAATAATTTAACAGATGTTTTGAATTTCGCTTCCACTTTTCCATTTGGTTCTGAGAAAAAATTAATAATTTTTAAAGAATTTGAAAAAGTAAGGGATAAAAAAAATCTTGCCTCGTATGTCAAATCTCCCGTTGACTTTACAACAATAATAATCACGCATGAAGGTAAAATTTCAAACCTTGATTCGGAGCCATACAAATCTCTTCTTCAAAACAATTTTATTTTTGAAGCTAAAGAATTAAAAGGAAACAGCTTAGTTAATTGGCTAGTTGAATATGCATCAATAAATAAACGAAATTTGACTCCAGAAAACGCACAAATTTTAATTGATATTGTTGGTGAAAATAGGAGTCTGCTTGAAGCGCAGCTGGAAAAAATATTTACGTTTCTTGCTGACGATACAGAAATTAATTTAGAAGCAATAAAATCACTTTCAACAGCACTAAAAGAATTTAATATTTTTGATCTTCAGAATGCGCTTGCTGAAAAAAATAAAACCAAAGCTTTAAAAATTTCGTACAACCTTTTAGAAAAAGGAAGCGAACCGATTCAAATTGTTTATATGCTTACGAGATATTTCACTCAGCTTGCAAGGCTTAATGAATTGCGTGCTAAAGCAAGTTCAGAATTTGAAGTTGCAAGAAGCATTGGAACACATCAATTTTATCTTAAAGATTATATTAAAGCTCGTTCGCGGTATTCCGATGAAGATTTGTACAATGCGGTTAAAGCTTTGCTTAAAGCTGATCTTTCAATTAAAACTTCGACTGTTGAACCAAAAGTTTTGGTAACGATTTTACTCGAGGAGATACTGAGTTAGTTTCTCGATTATTAGAAATTATTTCATAAATATGTATTCAAAAATGTACACTCATATAGTTGGTTTTTACCCAATTTTCATTCATTTTCAAAATGAAAAGAATTTTATTTATTTTATTGTCCAATTAAGGAAACATTTCAATTTAAGGAAAGTATAAAGAAAGCTAAGTGGAAAAATCTCTTGCGGAATTGACGGACGAAGAATTAATACTTGAATTTCAAAATAATAACACAATTCGTGCGTTTGAGATTTTAGTTGAAAGATTTAAAAATCCATTAACAAATTTTGTTTTTAGATTTCTTGGCGATTATGAGGCATGTGTAGATGTGGTTCAGGAAACATTTATAAAGGTTTATAGATACAAAGATTCTTACAATTCAGTTGCAAAATTTTCCACATGGATTTACACGATTGCCGGAAACTTAGCGCGTACGGAATATCAAAAAAGAAAGCGGAGAAGCTTCTTTTCTATTAACGCTTTCGGCGAAGATAAAAATGAAAATTTTGATATTCCTGATGAAAGTTATAGGCCGGATGTAATGACCGATAGTGGAATTAAAGATGAAATAATTCAAAAGGCATTGCAGAAAGTTTCACCGGTTTACAGAGAAGTTGTGATTTTAAGAGATGTGCAGGATATGTCGTATGAAGAAATTGCTGAGATAACCGGAATTACAGTCGGTACAGTTAAGTCAAGAATTAATAGAGGAAGAGCTCAATTACAAAAGCTGCTAAAGGATATTTATAAGGAATGAGGATGTAAAATGGAATCGGAAAAGAATGATTTGCAGTATAAGAATTTGATTAAAGATCTAAATCAGCTTCAAGAGGTAAAAGCACCTAAATATTTTGAAGCAGATTTGATGAGAAGAATTAATTCTGAAGATTTTAAAAAGAAGAACCGGTTTTTGGATTTTGGAATAAAAATTTTTCTGCTGCAAAGCTGGTTCCAATTGCAGTTTTAGCCGCAGCAATGTTTGTTATGTTTGTGGTGACTAACAAAACAGATATTGCAGATGATCCACTTTTAGCCGCGCCGAGAGAAAGAACGGATTTGATTTCAAGTAATGATATTTCTGTTGAAAATTTTGTTAAGGAGAGACAGGAAATTTCTGACAATCTTAAAAAAGATAAAAGTGCCAGCGACGAAATTAGTCGAAAAGATTCTGACCAGAAAAGTGCGCCATCATTAGCAAATAAGTCATTAAAAATGAATGGCATGTCATTATCATCCAGAAGCCTAAGCGGTGGAAATTTTCAAGGAAAATTAAATGCGCCGCCAGTTCAAGCTTCATTCGCAATAAGTAAAAGCGGATTAAATTTTAGACAAGTTAATTTGAACCAAATAGAGAAAAAAGAGGTACAGCGTTTAAGAGAAAAGCTGTTAAATTCTTACAAAAAACAATAAAAAAGTAAATTACGACTTTTATTTTTTCATTGGATTTAATTTATTACTTGTCTATATTTGTTGCTACATTTTTTATGAAAGTATAAATTTTAGGTGTTAATCAAATGAAAAAAGGAATTCATCCAAACTATCGACCAGTTGTTTTTCAGGATTCTTCTGCTGATTTTACAATTTTAACTAAGTCAACAATTCAAACTGAAGATTCAATAAAGTGGGAAGATGGAAATACATATCCATTAGTTAAGCTGGAAATTTCAAGCGCTTCTCATCCGTTTTTTACCGGAAAACAGAAATTATTAGATACTGCAGGAAGAGTTGAGAAGTTCAAGAAAAAATATGCTAAGAAATAATTTTATTTAATTATTTTTTATTTGATAAAGATTTTATTAAAGCCGGAATTGTCCGGCTTTTTTTATTTTAATAGTTAATATTTTTCAGTTGTTTCATTAATATAAATTCTCAATTTTAACCATCATTATTTTTCGATCGATATGAATAAAAAAAATTTAATAATTATATCTTCTATAGTAATAATACTGTTAGTAGTATTTATAGCATTCAAAAAAAATGATTCAAAAGAAGCTGCAAAAAATCAAAACACACAAATCTCCAACACCGCAATTCCTGTTAAAGCGCATATAGTAAAGCCTCAGGCGCTTGGTAATAATGTTTTAACCAGTGGAACTGTATTAGCAAATGAAGAAGTAGATTTAAAAAGCGAAGTCTCAGGCAAAATTGTTGAAATAGCATTTAAAGAGGGAAGCCGAGTTAGCAAAGGTGATTTACTAGTTAAAATAAATGACGCAGAACTTCAAGCACAGTTGATGAGAGAAAAATATACTTTTGAATTATTGAAAGACAAGGAATATCGACAGAAAAAATTATTCGAAAAAGAAGCTATTAGTCAAGAAGAATATGATGACGCACTTAATCAATTTAACGTAAGCAAAGCCGAAGTTGATTTGATTAAAGCGCAGATTGACAAAACAGAAATTAAAGCTCCGTTTAACGGTATTGTTGGTTTAAAAAATGTGAGTGAAGGAAGTTATATAACTCCGTCAACAGTTATCGCCAGCTTGCAGAATATAAATCCTATTAAGATTGATTTTTCCATTCCTGAAAAATATTCTGGTTCAGTAAAAATTGGCGATCAAATTAATTTTAAAGTTGTCGGTGATGACGAAAAATATAATGCAAAAGTATATGCAATTGAACCTAAAATAGATCCTGTTACACGAACTTTAAAAATTAGGGCAATTTATTCAAACCAGGCAGGAAGAATTTTACCCGGCTCCTTTGCCGATGTTGAACTTGTACTGGATAAAATTACAAATGCGTTATTAGTTCCAACCCAAGCTATCGTGCCGGAATTAAAAGGACAAAAAATTTATATTTATAGATCGGGAAAAGTCGCTGCACAAAATGTTGAAATGGGCATTAGAACGGATGAATATGTTCAGATTACAAGCGGTTTAAATCCTAATGATACTTTAATAACTACAGGCATTCTGCAAATTAAACCAGGAGCTGAAGTAACTATTTCAGAATTTAATTAATTAGATAATCATGAGTTTATCATCTCTCAGTATAAGGCGTCCGGTATTAGCAATTGTTATGTCAATTGCAATTTTGGTTTTCGGAATATTGGGATACACTTTTCTCGGAGTAAGAGAATATCCTTCGGTTGATCCGCCGGTTATAACGGTAAGTACAAATTACGTTGGTGCAAATGCCGATGTTATTGAATCTCAAATTACCGAACCTCTCGAAGAATCAATTAATGGTATTGCGGGGATTCGCTCACTCACTTCTACAAGCAGAGATGGAAGAAGCACGATAACTGTTGAATTTGATATTAATGTTGATCTTGAAACAGCCGCAAATGATGTTCGGGATAGAGTGTCACGTGCAATTAGTAATTTACCGCCTGATGTAGAATCCCCAATCGTTTCTAAAGCTGATGCAGATGCAACGCCAATTGTATTTCTAAATATTCAAAGTGACACAAGAAATCTTTTACAACTTACTGAAATTGCAAATAATGTTTTTAAAGAAAGACTTCAAACTATTCCAGGAGTAAGTGAAGTAAGAGTTTGGGGTGAGAAAAAATATGCAATGCGTTTATGGATGGATCCCGCAAAACTTGCTGCGTATAATTTAACTCCGCTTGATGTAAAGAACGCACTTAGTAGAGAAAATGTAGAATTACCAACCGGCTCAATTGAAGGAAATAATACTGAGCTTTCAATTCGTACAATTGGAAGATTACAGACAGAAGATGAATTTAATAATTTAATAATCTCTTCGGCGAATGGAAGCATAATAAGATTTAGAGATATTGGACGTGCAGAGCTTGGAGCTGAAAATTTGCGAACAGTTTTAAAGCGGGATGGAATTCCAATGGTTGGTGTCGTTCTTGTCGCGCAGCCTGGCGCAAACAATATTGCAATTACTGATGAATTTTATAAAAGAGTTGATCAAATAAAAAAAGATTTACCTTCTGACATTAAAACGGGAATTGGTTTTGATGTTACTACATACATAAAAGAATCTATCAATGAAGTTGAACAAACAATCTTCTTAGCGTTTTCACTGGTTGTGATAATTATATTTTTATTCCTGCGTGATTGGCGTACAACAATCATCCCGGTTATTGCAATTCCAATTTCTCTTATCGGTGCTTTTTTTATTATGTATGCTGCTGATTTTTCAATTAATGTTTTAACACTTCTTGGAATCGTGCTGGCAATAGGAATAGTGGTGGATGATGCCATTGTCGTATTGGAAAATATTTACACCAAAATTGAAAATAAAATGTTTCCGGCCGAAGCAGCAAAACGCGGTTCAGCTGAAATCTTTTTTGCTGTGGTCTCAACTACGGTTGCACTTGCCGCTGTTTTTATGCCTGTAATATTTCTTCAAGGTTTAACCGGACGATTGTTTAGAGAATTTGGAATTGTTATTGCCGGCTCAGTGATTATTTCATCTTTTGTCGCTTTAACACTTACGCCCATGTTAAGTGCAAAGATTTTAAAACGAAGAGAAAAGCATACTTGGTTTTATAACAAAACCGAACCATTCTTTGTAAAAATGAATAGCCTTTATAACAACTCACTTGAGAAGTTTTTAAAGGTTAGATGGGTTTCATTAGTTGTAATGCTGGTTTCATTGATTGCGATTGTTCTTTTCTTTGAATTAATCCCTACAGAATTAGCACCGTTAGAAGATAGAAGCAGATTATCTCTTGCAGCCACTGCACCGGAAGGAGCCTCATTTGATTATATGAGCAGATTCATGGACAATCTGATTCAAGTTTTGGATGATTCGCTCGGTTCGGAAAAAGATGCAATTATATCTGTAACCTCTCCTGGATTTGGGGCATCAAGTTCAGTCAATTCAGGCTTCGGAGCAATTATTCTAACTGATCCTGATAAACGAAATAAATCACAGCAGCAAATAGCTGATGATATTAATCAGGATATTTCACAGTTAACAGGAGCAAAGGTTTACGTTACACAGCCTCAAACAATTGGAGGAAGAAGAGGCGGTTTGCCTGTTCAATACGTAATTCAAGCTCCTAATTTTAAAAAGCTGCAGGAGGTTCTTCCTAAATTTTTGGATGAAGCAAGATCAAATTCAACTTTTTCAATAGTTGATGTAAATTTAAAATTTAATAAGCCTGAATTAAAACTTACAATAAATAGGCAGCGCGCAAGAGATATTGGCGTTTCTACAATGGATATTGCACAAACAATTCAAGCTGCGTTTAGCGGACAGCGGTTTGGATTTTTTATTAAGGATGGAAAGCAATACCAGGTCATTGGCCAATTTTTGCGAGAGAAACGTGATGCGCCAATTGATTTGAGATCTCTCTATGTTAAAAATAACAGGGGAGATTTAGTTCAGCTTGATAATGTTATTTCTTTAACTGAACAAAGTACGCCGCCGCAATTGTACAGGTTTAACAGATATGTTTCGGCAACAGTTGCAGCTGGATTAGCACCGGGCAAAACAATTGGCGATGGAATAAAAGCAATGGATAATGTTGCTTCAAAAACTTTAGATGAAACCTTTTCAACCGCATTAGACGGCCCTTCAAAAGATTATGCGGAAAGTTCGTCGAGCTTAGCATTCGCTTTTATTCTGGCTTTGGGTTTAATCTATCTTGTTTTAGCCGCTCAGTTCGAAAGCTTTAGAGATCCATTTATTATACTTTTAACGGTTCCTTTAGCTTTAGCCGGAGCATTAATTTCTCTTTGGTTTTTCAATCAGACTTTAAACATTTTCAGTGAAATTGGTATTATCATGCTAATTGGATTGGTAACTAAGAATGGTATTTTAATTGTTGAATTTGCTAATCAAAGAAAGGCTCTTGGCATAGATAGGCTTGAAGCAATTAAGTATGCGGCAGTTGCAAGGCTGCGGCCCATATTAATGACCAGCTTATCAACGATTCTTGGAATTCTCCCAATTGCATTGGCATTGGGCGCAGGCTCTGAAAGCAGAGTCTCAATGGGTATTGCAGTAATCGGCGGATTAATATTTTCAACATTTCTAACATTAATGGTTATCCCGGCTATCTACACTTATCTTTCAAGAAAGACGGCAACCGTTTCTAATGTAACTGAACAAGATTTTTCAATTGAAGAAAAAGAAATTCAAATGGTTGACAAATAATTTAAGGTTTTACTTTTTAACAATTGATTAATTAATATGGCATACAAAACGAAAACTTTTCTTCTTTCATTAACATTATCTATCCTCATAACATCCAATTCTTTTTCCCAAAAGCTGTTGACAATTGAGGAAGCCATTAAAGCGGCTTTAACAAATAATTATTCAATTAATATCGCGAAGAATGAAAAAGATATTTCAGATAATAATTTTACTATAGGCAATGCCGGATTTTTACCAACACTTGATGCGGATGGAACTTATACCAAAACAACAAATAATACTAAACAAAATTATTTAAATGGAACCGTGGTAGATAGAACAGGCGCTAAATCTACTAACTACACTGCCGGGGTAGGATTAAACTGGACTATTTTCGATGGTTTTAAAATGTTTGCAAACTTAAACCGGCTAAAAGAATTAAAAAAAATTGGAGATGCTAATTTAAAATCAGAAGTGGAAGATAATATTTCAAAAATTATTTCAACTTATTATGATATTGTTCGCGAACAGCAGGTTCTGGAGGTTTTAAATCAAAGCATTAAAATATCGGAGGAGAGACTAAAAATTGCTGAAGATAAAAAGCAGCTTGGTTCAGCGTCAAAGTTTGATTTGCTTCAGGCACAGGTAGATTTAAATGAAGATAAATCATCATTGCTTTCCGAAGAGTTAAAGTTAAAGCAGGCAAAAATTTTATTGAATCAATTAATGGGAGAAAAAGTAAGTTCGGACTATAGCGTGGCAGATACAATATTAATAAACGAAAATCTTTCTTTAGACGAATTAAAGCCTCTGACAAATGAACATAACAGCGACTTGATTATTGCAAGGCAAAATAAAAATATTTCTGATTCTGAATTGGATTTAGCGCGCGGTGACCTTTTCCCCCAAATCAGTTTAAATGCCGGATATGATTTTTCTAAGTCAACTTCAGAGGCCGGATTTGTTCAAAGCAGCAAAAGTTTTGGTTATTACTATGGCGCAACGGCTTCCATAAATCTTTTTAACGGATTGAGTACCAAAACTGCAATTGAGAATTCTGAAATATCCAGGCAGATAAATGAATTAAATCTTAACCAGGCGCTAAACTCTGTAGATGCTCAGCTTTCGAATGCGTATGAAAAATATGAAAGCAGCATTAAGCTGATAAATCTTGAATCTGAAAATTATAAAGTAGCTGAAGAAAATGTTAGCATAGGCCTTGAAAGATTAAAATTGGGAAGTACTACACCTTTAGAATTCAGAGAAACGCAAAGACAATTAATTAATGCTAAAAGCAGATTAGTAGCTGCACAATTCGAAGCAAAAAATGCTGAAACGGATTTGCTTAGGATAAGCGGACAATTAGTTAAAAATTATTAAATTTTAACTTCGAGCAAGTTCAGAAAATGAAAGCATTTAGCTAAAAGAAATCAATATCTGCTCAAGATTCTTACCTCAAAAAATATTAAATTAAAAAATTAAATATTTAAAGGGATTCACAACTATGCAGCTTTGCATTTTTGAGGATATTTATCATGACAGGCTTGAACCTTTAATCTATTCAAGGCCGACTTATGATTTAGTCTGCGGGATTAATAGTTTAAGAAAAAAAATTCTCAGGGCATATCCTGATGTCAAATACTCATTGCACTGCAGGCCATATTTAGAACATTTTGTTCAGAATAAAAATCCGGGGCATGATGTTAACGTTGTTAATGATGACAAATGTCTTTTTATAAACGGAAGAATTCTTGCGCCGCCAAATATGGCAAAAATAATTCCTTTGACTGGCGAAGATACTCTTTACATTAATGGCGAAACAATTATTGCTGCAAGAGTATCCGGTAAAAAGTTTAAAGAGATTCAATCAAACTTGAATGATCTATTGAGTGAATCAAATTTTGATGGACTTACTACAGAACAAGTTGATGTTAAAAGCATTGACTACATCTGGAATATTACTAATTATAATGCCTCCGAGCTTAGAAGTGACTTTGAGCAATTAATGATTTCTAAAAAAATCACCAATAAAAATAATATTCTCGGAAATATTTATGATGGAGTTTATCTGGTTGAGCGAGATAATATTTTTATAGATGAAGAAGCCGTTGTGAAACCAGGAGCTGTGTTAGACGGTTCGGAAGGCCCAGTATATATCGATAAAAAAGCTAAAATTTTTTCAAATGCTGTAATTGAAGGGGCGGTTTATGTCGGTGAAGCTACGCAAGTTAAAAGCTGTGCACGTCTGTATGAAAATGTGAGTGTAGGACAGGTTTGCAAGGTAGGCGGTGAAATTGAAGACACAATCATTTTGCCATATTCTAACAAGCAGCATAGCGGCTTTTTAGGTCATGCTTATTTAGGAAGCTGGGTGAATATTGGCGCCGATACAAATTGCAGTGATCTAAAAAATAATTATGGCCACGTAAAAGTTTATGTTAATGGTGAGATTGTTGATAGCGGCACTCAATTTCTTGGCGTTATAATGGGAGATCATTCCAAAACTTCAATCAACACTATGTTTAATACAGGAACTATAGTTGGAGTATCCTGCAATATTTTCGGCTCAGGATTTCCGCCTAAATATATTCCTTCCTTTTCATGGGGCGGTAGCGATGCCGTTACAACTTATGATATAGATAAAAGTATTGAAACCGGAAAAAGAGTTTTAGCCAGAAGAAGTAAAGAGATGAGCGATGCTGAAGAAAAGCTGTTCAGAAAAATATTCGATTTAACAAAAAAGGAAAGACGAAAGAGAGGATATCCGTATTAATGACGACTCAATTTGATGAACATAAAATAAAGGATTTATACGAAGGCGTAAGAGGGTTATCGGTTAAGATATTAAATAGAGTTGAGCGCTCTGATGCATATCTTGAAAAATTATTAGACAACGAAATGAGGAACAACGAACTGAGCGGGGCTGATAAAGCTCTATTGTATGAAATTGTTCATGGTGTAATCAGGTGGATGGGGCGACTTGACTGGGTGCTGAATGGGTTTTATAAGGGACAGTTTTCAAAAGCAATTCCAAATCTTAAAAACGGATTAAGGGTTGCACTTTATCAAATACTTTTTTTGGATAGAGTTCCTGATCATGCATCTGTAAACGAAGCAGTAGAATTTGTTAAAAAGCTGCAAGGACAAAAACCAGCAGACTTAACCAATGCTATTTTAAGAAATATTATCAGAAGTAAAAACGGAATCAGGTATCCTGATCCTGAAGAAGATTTAGTAGGTTACCTAACTGCTTATTACTCCCACCCTTCCTGGATGGTGAAAAGATATCTAGCAAGGTTTGGAAAGGAGAATACCGAAAAATTACTTTTTGCTAATAACGAAAAACCATATTTAACATTAAAGATTAATACCATAAAAACTAATCCTGAAGAATTTAAAAAATTATTAAATTCTGTAAATTTAAAATTCAATCAAGGGAAATATTTACCGGAATTTTTTAAGCTTCAAAATTTAACTAACATTACAGCTTGGGAATATTACGGCGAAGGTTATTTTAATATACAGGATGAAAGTGCCGGTTTAGCGTGCAGACTTTTAGGCGTTCAGCCTGGAAATAAAGTATTGGATTTATGTGCGGCGCCTGGTGGTAAATCAGCTTATTTAGCCGGTTTAATGCATGATGAAGGTTTAATATTTTCAATTGATAAATATGAAAGCAGACTTCATCTTTTTGAAAAAAATATTAAAAGATTAGGATTTAAATCCATTAAAACATTCACGGCGGACGCATTGGATTTATCGCCGGATCATCCGAATTTTCGTCCGGCAAGTTATGATAGAGTGCTGGCGGATGTTCCATGTTCCGGAACAGGAACTCTATCAAAAAAACCGGATATAAAATGGAAGAAAGATTTGCTTGATATTAAAACAATGAATGAACTGCAGTATAAATTACTTGACAAAGCCTCTAACCTCGTTAAAAAAGAAGGCGTTCTCGTATACAGCACTTGTTCAATTGAGCCTGAAGAAAATTTTGAGATTGTAAATAAGTTCCTTAATCAAAATCCGCATTTCATTTTAAAAAATGCAGCTGAAGAATTTCCAAGGGAAATAGTTGACGAAAATGGATGTATCCAAACTTATCCTCATGTACATCAGATGGATGGAGCTTTTGCTGCAAAGTTAGTTAGGATAGAATAATTATTTTTAAACATTAACTTTAAATTTTCGTTTTAGGAATTCATTTTAATATAAATTTGAAATAAATATACTGGAAATATGTTTGATAAATTTGCAGAAGAGTTAAAAACAGCGAGAGAGCAAAACGGGCTAACCATTCAGCAAGTTGCTGCTAAATCTCGCATAGATATAAAATTTTTAGAAGCCATGGAAATTGGTGATTTTTCTTTTCTTCCTGAAATATATGTAAAAGCATTTGTAAAAGATTATTCAAATATTGTTGGCTTGGATGCGGATTTAATGCTCAAGAAATTTGCCGCCGCAAGACAAGGAAAAGTGTTTTCTGAAGAGAGTGAAGAAGTAATTAATAAAGACACAGAATCTCCAAACAAAAAAAATAATGCTGCTCCAATATCTCCGAAAACAAATCCGAAAATAGAAAAACCCATTCCTCAAGCTGCGCCTGCTTCTACTTCATTCGACAGCGTCATAGAAAATAATCAATCGGACAAAAAATCTGATGACTCATCAAGAAAAAATTTACTATTGGGTACTTTTGTTGCCGCTATTTTTATACTAGCTTTTCTTGTTTATCTAATCTTCTTTAAACCCTCAAATGAAATTATTGTAAATGATAAGCCTGCTGAAGAAGTTATTAGCGATAGCGATAAAAATCAGCAAAGATATGTGGAAGAAGTTCCTCCCGAAACTACTTTTAATAATGATACTTCTGCGACTGGAAATAATAATATAATTTCGTCTACGGACAGTTTATTATTAAGTATCAAAACAGTTGATACTTCATGGGTAAAAATTGTTATTGACGGCAGGCTTGACGAAGAATTTATAATGTTTCCAAATTCTCAAAAACGGATTAAAGCTGGGACTAATTATAGAATAGCATTTGGGACGAGCTAAATCCATAAAGCTTGAGTTAAATCAGAAGCCAATTATTATTTAATCCGAGAACCGAAGTATCATATGTTTTAATTAATAAAGAAGGTATTCAATATTTATCAAGGTCTGAGTTTATAGGTAATTAAAATGCCGACTAAAGTTGAGAAAAAAATTGAAGAGCTGCGACATCAAATAAATGAACATGATTATAGTTATTATGTTCTTGCGGAACCCACAGTTAGTGATAAACAATATGATGATCTAGTTAAAGAACTTGAAAAGCTTGAAGCCGAACACCCGGAGTTAATAACACCGGATTCACCGACACAAAGAGTTGGTAAAGATCTCACCAAAGATTTCAAGCCCATCACGCATAAAATTCCCATGCTTAGTTTAGCCAATACTTATAATGAGGACGAGCTTTATGATTTTGATAGAAGAGTGCATGAAGGACTGCCGGACGATGAAAAAATAGAATATACTGTTGAATTAAAAATTGATGGTGCCTCAGTGAGTCTTCATTATATTGATGGTTCGTTGCTAACGGCTGCTACCCGCGGCGATGGATTTATCGGAGAAGAAATTACAACAAATGTTAAAACTATTCGTGCTGTACCATTAAAGCTTAAGAATTATAAAGATTTTAAATACGATTTGAAAGATATCGAAGTCCGCGGTGAAATTTTCATGAATGTAAAAGATTTCTTGAAGCTTAATAAAGAACGGGAAGAGAAAGGTGAAAAGCTTTTTGCAAATCCGCGCAACTCATCAGCAGGGACATTAAAAATGCAAGATCCAAAAATTGTTGCGAAGCGTCCTTTAAATATTTTTGTTTACACACTTGTTAGCCCTGAACAGGATTTGGAATCACAAAATGACAATTTACAAATTTTAAAAAAACTTGGTTTCAAAATAAACCCTGAAACCCAGCTTTGTAAAAACATAAAAGAAGCTCTCGAAATTTGTCATAAGATGGAAGAAAAAAGAAATGACCTTGATTATGAAATTGATGGCGCTGTAATAAAAGTAAATTCAATTCGTCAGCAAAATATCTTAGGAAACATAGCGAAGTCGCCGCGGTGGGCAGTTGCTTATAAATTTAAAGCGAAGCAGGCATTTACAATAGTAAATAAAATTAACTGGCAGGTTGGAAGAACGGGAACATTAACTCCAGTTGCTGAATTGGAACCCGTGTTTTTATCAGGTTCAACAATAAGCCGTGCAACGCTTCACAACTATGATGAAATTTTACGAAAAGATATAAGAGAACATGATAAAGTCATAATTGAAAAAGGCGGCGATGTAATACCAAAAGTAGTTTCTGTAGTTTTAAATGAAAGAAGTAAAAATAGCAGAAAAGTAAAACCACCCGAAAAGTGTCCGGTTTGCGGAACAAAATTATTCAAGCCGGAAGGGGAAGTAGCTTACTATTGTGAAAACACACAGTGCCCGGCGCAGATAAAGGGAAGGTTAGCTCATTTTGCTGCGAGAGGGGCAATGGACATTGAGGGTTTGGGAGAGGCATTAATTAATCTTTTTGTTGACAGCAATTTTTTAGCTACGTATGCAGATATTTATGATTTAAAAAATAAAAGAGACGAACTGATTGCCATAGAAAGACTCGGTGAAAAAAGCGTTGACAATCTTCTTAATTCGATTGAAATCAGTAAATCAAAACCTTTTTCAAAAGTGCTGTTCGCTTTAGGCATCAGATATGTAGGTTCCGGAGCGGCAAATAAATTAGCTGCTGATTTTGCATCGATTGATGAATTAATGAATGCTTCTGAGGAGAGAATTACTTCTGTTCATGAAATAGGCCCAAGCATTGCTAAAAGTGTAATCAACTTTTTTGAGAAGGCAACTAACAAAAAAATAATTGAAAGACTAAAAAAACACGGACTAAATTTTTCTGATTCTAAAGACATAACAGCACAGCAAAAAGTTAAGAGCAATGCTATATTTACAGGAAGAACTTTTGTTTTGACAGGAAGTCTTTCTAAGTTTACAAGAGAAGAAGCTTCAGAAAAAATTATGCTTTTTGGCGGGAAAGTTACTTCAAGCGTTAGTAAAAATACTGATTACGTAGTCGCGGGTGAAAGCGCCGGTTCAAAATTAGAAAAAGCAAAATCGCTTAACGTAAAAATTTTAAATGAAGTTGAGTTTTTAAAATTATTCAGCGAAGCTGAAAATGATTAATGCTATAAAACAAAAAATATCAAATGCCGTTGTTCAATGGCAGCTTAAGGATCGACGTTACACTCCAAGATCATTTGAGGGTTTTTTCAAAAAATCATTCGCATTTTTAGTTCTGATGCCTAAAAATGAATCCGATTTTCATCATTCGTTAAAAATACTTGAAGCTCTTTCAGAATCAAAAAAGAAAGCAACAATTTTCACTTATGATTTTAAAGTAAGCTTAGTACCATTGAAGTTTCGGCCGCAGGTAATTGATCATGGAGTGAGTGATGTTAATACAATTAACCTTCCTTCAAAAAAATTGGTGTCTAAATTATCAGATTATAATTTTCAAGTTGTTTTAGATTTAAACCGTGAAGAAAATATTTTTTACAGCTATGTTGCAAGCTTAATAGATGTCCCAATAAGGGTTGGATTTGCAAAGGATAATGCTGATAAGTATTACAATTTACAGATAGTTGATAAACAGGATAATTCTGAAATTTCTTACAAAAATTTCTTAAATTGTCTGCTCATGTTTGAATGATTTTTGCCTAACAATAAGATTTACAAAAAAAATTGACAGAACTTAAACGTATGAAAAAACGCAAATGAACTTTGAAACAAAAAAAATTGAAGATGTAACAATTTTCCGGCTAAATGAAAAAAGGCTAGACACAAATATTTCCGGCCTGGTCAAAGGCGAGTTTACAATGCTTTTAAAAGTTCAAGGCGTTACAAAATTAATTATTGATTTAAGCGAAGTTGAATCTTGTGATAGTTCAGGGTTAAGTGCAATTCTTGTTGCCAATAGATTAATAAATACACTTGGAGGAAGCATAAGAATTGCTGCACCTTCACAAAAGGTTCACTCTTTAATTAGGATTACTCAGATTGACCGTGTACTGCCTGTATGCGAAACTGTAGAAGAAGCTATTGATGATTTAAAAGGCAAGAAGGTTTAATTTTTGCAAGGAAGCACACTCGATTATATAATAATTATTGCCTTCCTTATCGGTACCGCTGCATTGGGCATCCTTTCAGGCGGAAAACAAAAATCAGTTAAAGACTATTTTCTTGGTTCTAAAAACGTTCCGTGGTGGGCGGTATGTTTTTCAATCGTTGCCGCAGAAACAAGTACGCTTACATTTATTTCAATTCCCGGACTTGCATATCTAACTAATTTAAATTTTCTTCAAGTGACTTTTGGCTATTTGATCGGAAGAATTATTGTTGCCACAGTTTTTCTTCCTGCATACAGCACAGGCGAATTGAAAACAGCATACTCTTTTCTTGAAAATAGGTTCGGCGGTAAAACCAGGTCACTGGCTTCCATCGTTTTTTTGTTTACGAGAACTGCAGCAGACGGAGTTAGATTGTTTGCAACTGCTATTCCTTTAAAGCTGATGCTTGATATTAATTATCCAACTGCTATAATAATAATTGCAATTCTTACTCTTGTTTATACATATACAGGCGGCGTAAAAGGAGTAATTTGGGTAGATGTGATTTTGATGTTTATATATCTTGGCGGTGCTATTATAGCAATCATCTTCGTTTTAAAGCTGCTGCCTGATGGGTGGGGCTCAGTAGTAACTGCTGCATCAAGTGCAAATAAATTTCAAATATTTAATTGGGGATTTGAAGGCGGTATATCCGGATTTTTCAGTCAGCCTTATACGCTTATAGGCGGATTGCTAGGCGGTGCATTTTTATCAATGGCATCTCACGGAACAGATCAATTAATCGTTCAAAGACTTTTAACAACTAAATCTTTAAAGGATAGTCAAAAAGCAATTATCGGCAGCGGAATTATTGTCATAATTCAATTTGCTATTTTTTTGATTTTGGGTGTGATGCTTTATGCTTATTATGGAAAGATAGATGTTAAATCGGATGAAATATTTCCGATGTTTATAATTAAAGTTCTTCCGCCTGGAATTACAGGTTTAATAATTGCGGGATTATTTGCCGCCGCAATGTCAACTCTTGCAGGCTCAATGAGTTCGCTTTCCTCATCTACTATGATGGATCTTTATAATCCGTTTTTTGGCAAAGCGGATGATGATGCGAAACAGTTAAAAATCTCCCGGCTTTTTACAATTATGTGGGCGGGTTTATTAGTTGCATCAGCAATATTTTTTATGAATTCATCACGTGCTGTTGTTGAACTTGCACTTAGCATCGCATCCTTTACTTACGGCGGACTACTCGGAACTTTTCTTCTCGGAATTTTATTTAAGAAAGCAAGACAGGAAGATGCTCTTGCCGGATTCATTGCAGGCATATTTATAATGATTACGGTTATCTCACTTAAATTAGTTGCCTGGACGTGGTATACAATTGTTGGGGTTATTGCAACACTTGCAATTGGGGGATTGTTAAATGCATTATCGGGAAGAGAAAACCAAAATAAATAAGAGTTTGATCTTTCAATAAATGCTAATCATTTTATGATTGTTTTAATTTTATCAATTCCATATTATAAATCATCATTCATTAATAATTACTCATTGTCCAAATGAAACCTCAAAAATTTATTATAACTCTTATAATTTTAATTTTCACAAGTCAGTTTTTTGGGCAAAGCAGCGAAGTAAAAATTTACAGATTTCTTGAAAATAAAAAATACGGATTCAAAGATGTTGAAGGTAATATTTTAGTAAAAGCAAAATATGATTATGCAGGTGAATTTTCCGACGGCATGGCTCTAATTGGTGAGAGAAAAGATAATTATTATTTATACGGTTATATAAATGATTCCTTTATTCAAGTGGTAGATTTCATTTATAAAGAAGCAGGAGATTTTTCTGAAGGAATGGCGCGCGTAAAAAAGATGGGAAAGTTTTTAGAGTTTACAACTTATTGGGGATTCATAAACGAAAAAGGCGAAGATATAATTAAACCGCAATTTGATGATGTGGGAGATTTTCATGAAGGAGCAGCATACTTTGTTGAAAACAAAACTGACTGGATTTTTATTTTTCCTAAAAGAGTTAAAAAATACGGCTTCATTAATAAAAATGGCGAAGTAATTGTTCAACCCGAATTTGAATTTGCAAGTAATTTTTCGGAAGGAATTGCGCCTGCTGAAATTGATGATAAATTCGGATATATAAATCATCAAGGCGCTTTTGTTATAAAGCCTGAATATGACGAAACAAGGGTAATATCAGAAGGCTTTGGCGTGATAAGAGTTAATGATCTTTTCGGATTTATCACGAAAGATGGTGAAGTAATAATCCAGCCGAAGTATAAACAAGTAAGAAAATTTGAAGAAGGCTTAGCATTGGCAAAGGTCAGCAATAAATGGGGATACATAAATTCATCTGATGAATTTGTGATTAAACCGAAGTTTGATGATGCAAGTAATTTTCATAACGGTGAAGCTGAAGTGATTTTTAAAGGAAAAAAGGCCATCATAAATAAAACCGGGGAAACACTAAATTGATTTTTCAATATATATTCATGTGTTATTTACTCCCTACCTAAATATTTAAGCACAAATAATTATGTTTTTAATTGCTGTTATTAATTATAACTTGCATTAAATTTTTGGGGAAATATTTTAAATGCATGACAATTTCAAGACTATTCATTTCAGATTTTACTTCCAAATAATAATTACTTTCATTTTATTAACCGCTAATAATGTCATTGCAAATTCTAAATCCGGTAATGATTCATTAAATTCTGAATCGGCGAAGCTTGTTGAATTTACTTCATCTAATCTTCCAATTATTGTTATAAATACTCACGGACAAACAATTATTAACGAAGAAAAAATAACTGCGGACATGGGAATCATTTATAACGGCGAAGGCGAGAGAAATAATGTTTCCGACATCTTTAATAATTATAATGGTAAGATTGGAATTGAAATAAGAGGATCAAGTTCACAGTTGTTTCCTAAAAAACAATATGCTGTGGAAACAAGAGATTCTTTAGGTGAAGATTTAAATGTTTCATTACTTGGTTTTCCTGAGGAGAGTGATTGGGTTCTTTATGCGCCTTACAGCGATAAAACTCTTTTGAGAAACGTATTAACTTATAAATTATATAATGAAATGGGAAGATACGCTACCAAGACAAAATTCTGTGAGCTTGTTTTAAATAATGAGTATATGGGCGTGTACGTTTTAATGGAAAAAATTAAGCGGGATAAAAATCGTGTTGATATAAAAAAATTAGAAACAACCGACACTACAGGCAACGGTCTAACCGGTGGCTATATAATTAAGATAGATAAATTTGACGGCGAAGGTAATGCAGGATGGCTATCACCTTTTTTACCGTACAAAGGGGCCTGGCAAAAAACAATATATCAATATCACTATCCAAAGCCTGAAGATATAAATCTGCAGCAGAAAAAATATATTCAACATATAATTTATCAATTCGAAGAGAAAATGAATCGTCTTGAACCAAAAGTGGATGATTCTAGTTATACAAATGTAATCGATATAAATTCTCTGGTTGATTATTTCTTAATAAATGAAATTACAAAAAATGTGGATGGTTATAGGTTAAGTCTGTTTTTATGCAAAGACAGAGATGATATAAATGATAAACTTGTAGTTGGGCCGATTTGGGATTATAATATTGCGTTAGGCAATTCTGATTATTATGACGGCTGGAATTCTGAAGGCTGGGAGCTGCCATTACTGGTTTATGATTTTGGATTCAATTATGACGAATTTACAGCGCCGTTTTGGTGGGGCAAATTATATAACAATCCTTATTTTATGAAAAAGATAAATGAAAGATGGGGAGAGATTAAAACCACAGTATTCGACCAGCAGAAAATACTAAGCTGCATTGATTCAATGGTTACTTATCTAGACGAATCACAAAAGAGAAATTTTCAGAAGTGGAATATTTTAAATACCAAAATCTGGCCCAACCAATATGTCTTTAAATATTATTCTTATGAAATATCTTTCCTTAAAACATGGATAAAAAATAGAATTAATTGGATGGATCAGAATATTTCTGGTTTATTAATTACTTCATTGAATGAAAATGAAACAGCTCCATCAACCATCATATTAGAACAGAATTATCCAAATCCATTTAATCCAACAACAAAGATAAAATATACCATTCCAGATGTAGGGAACGCATATTTGCATTCCTTACCTACGACTTTAAAAGCTTATGATTTATTGGGAAGGGAAGTTGCAACTCTAGTAAATGAAAACCAAAAGCCGGGTAATTATGAAGTAGAATTTAATGCCACTGAAAGCGCAAAAAATTATTCGCCTTTACCAAGCGGAGTATATTTTTATCAGCTTAAAGTCGGTGAAAATACTATGACTAAAAAGCTGTTGCTATTAAAGTAATGAAATAAAATAATAATTTTTCTACATAAAATTTATTTTATATCATTAACAGTCACATTAACCATATTGCTGTTGCCGTTCACTTCCGGATAATACATTAAGCTTCCCTGTGCAGGCATTACTGTGTACTTTCCCGGAATTTGAGCTTTCATTATATATGAAAATTCCATGCTGCTGTTTACGTTCGTAACAAAGAATGAAACTTTTTCATCGCGGTATTCCCTATCAGCATAAAACCATCGCCATGGACGGTAATAATAATTGTCATAAATTCTATAGTGATTCTCACCTTCAATTTCATATTTGTCAATATCTTTAACTATTTCAAAACCTGAAGGAAGCATATCTTCAAGCATGAAATATTGAAAATCACCGCGTGTTGATTCAACGAATGTCTTTACAAAAATATTTTGTCCGGAAGTAACATCACCATTAAATTTTTGTTTCAAATAAATTATTCTTCCGCTGCTTTCTGCCGGTTTAAGAATATAATATTCTCTTCTGATCTTGAATCCATTTTGTTTTGATAATTGGTTTTCATCTTGTGTGAAATATTCATCTACTCCCGAGAAATACAATTTACCTGAACCCTTCTTAATGATTTTTATTTTATTATTTCCATTTTTCAAGATATTATTAGTCAAACCGTTTATTTGGATTGTTGATGAAGGAGAAAAGATATCTTCTTTGGAAAATGATTTATCCAGAAATTTTTTATCATTTACAAGTACTTCTACGGTATAATTTGGATTTAGTTCATTTGTTGATTTTAAATAATCAGTTAAAGCAAAAATAACAGTTGCGGTTTCTTGAGTTGAACGCCACGAGAAACCATTTTTCTGCATCATTAAAAATCTAACCGCTTTAGAAATTAGGGCATCATTCGGGCTTGTTTTTAATAACGCTTTCAATGCAAATGCAGTTCCCTGAACTTTATCATCCTGCCAGTTATAATGCCATTGTTTGCCGCCCCAGTATGCGAAATTGTTGTCCACTTGTGCCATATTCTTTAAATCGGAAGATTCCTTTACAGCAAGAGAATGATCATTTAAATTTTCCAAACTTATAATTAAAAGTGATAGTGAATATGGATTTAAATCTTTTTTCAGAAGAACTGATATCATATCATTCATAAATTCTTTGCTGCTGCTATTATGTTTTTCAGCAGTTGAAAGGGAATAAATCATAAAAGCAAGAGTAGTATTATCAACATCTTTTCCTTCACCTTTGAAATTTTGAATTTGATTTCTAAGGTTGTTGATTCCTTTTTGATAAACATTTTCATCAATTTCAAAATCAGCTTGTTTTGCCAGCGCCATTCCGTAAATTACGTAAGCCGTCATATAAGGATGTGTTTCATCATTTTCCCACCAGCCCCAGCCGCCGTCAGCATGCTGGAAGTTGTAAAGCCGCTTCAACCCTTTTTCAGCCATATCAGGAAGCTCTTCAATTGTTTTTGCTTTTAGAGGAGCATCGATTTGTCTAAATGTATTTGCAACTATTATTGTGGGGAGAAAACGGCTCATAGTTTGTTCAACGCAGCCGTAAGGATAACCAACTAAATCATCAAGAGCTTTTAATATTGTTCCGGCAAGAGAAGGATTAACTAAAAAAGAAAATTTTGCAGTTCTTAAATCAACATCTGCCGGGATGTTGAACTGCAAAGTTTCAGTTTTATTTTCATCTGCAAAATCAGTTGTAAGCCCATCAATAATTTTAAATCCTTTAGGGAGAATCGGAACTTTTAATTCCATCGCATCGGATTCTTCATTTGTTAAAGCTTCGGTTGTTAATTTTGCTTCGCCGGCGGGTTCTTCAACTTTTACACGCCAATCAATTCTAACTTCGGAATTTTTTCTGATTGTTAATTCATAAGTTGAATCAGAAATTTTATTTGTCCTTCCATCATATCCTTCAGAATTAATTCTAGAAGAAATAAGTTTTAAATTTTTAATATTAAAGCTAACTTTAGCATTTTTATCATCACTTAAATAATTATGAACGATTGTTGAAATAACAAGTTCATCACCTTCCCTAAAAAATCGAGGTGTTTCCATTCTTACTAAAAGATTTTTCCTAGTTATAACTTTATCGATTTGCTGCCCAACATCAGAGTTTTTTGTTATTCCTCTCGCAGTTGCACGCCAGGTAGTAAGGTTGTCTGGCATTTTAAAATTAACTTCTGCTTTTCCGTCAACATCTGTTACTATATTTGCCTTCCAAATTAACGCATCTACAAAATTTGAGCGAAGTTCTGCTTTTTGGTAATCTCCCTTTTTGTCTTTTGCCAAAGAAGGACTCATCATTTTTGACTCCGACTCAACCTTTGCTGCTAAAAAATTGCCTCTGCCGGAACTTAATGAAACTTCATCGGCTACACTGCGATCCAAATCTCCCGCATCTTGTCTTAATTGATTAATCGTTTTTTCAATTTCTATATCATGCTTTGTACTTTCATCTACGATTACACTTTCTATGAAAAATAAATTTGATTGATCATATTGAACTAGAATATCATATTTACCTTTTTCTATTTTCTTAAACTCGTAATTTCCATTTTGATCGACTTTAGTTTTGTAGAATCTATTATCTTTATTTAAGATGATATAGAAATCTTCAAAATTTGTATTGCCGTTTTTAAATTTTACTTTACCATACAAATTTCCGTTGCCTTTTTCATTTCCCTCTTTATTTGAGAAATAATTTTTATCAATGAAAGTAGCATACCGGCTAGAGGCGCTAAAACTGTTTTGAGTTAATGAATTATATGTCGGAATGTAAGAATAATTGGGTGAATAGAAGAAATTAGTAATATCTTGAACGCTCTCATCCTTTATTGCATAAATACTTTCATCAATTATCCCCAAAGATAGTTCTGTATTTGGAACTGAATTTCCTTTATAGTCTTTTACGAGAATTGAGTACGATGCATTTTCGCCGGGCTTGTATTCCTTTTTATCAGGAGTTAATGAAATATTTAAAAACTTATCTTTTGCAAGTACGCCAATTAATTTATTTGTTGAATAAAACTGGCCGTCATTTAAATAGTTAACAGTAATATTAAAACTTGGAGAAAATTTATCCGTAAGAATTTCTTTTATT
The DNA here is from genome assembly GCA_963731745.1 of uncultured Ignavibacteriales bacterium. Classification (GTDB taxonomy): domain Bacteria; phylum Bacteroidota; class Ignavibacteria; order Ignavibacteriales; family Ignavibacteriaceae; genus CAVSWT01. Next base: position 90,425 of record CAVSWT010000015.1, on the reverse strand, counting down.
TCAATTCCATTTCCGCCAAGATGATATTTTTTATATTTCAAAAAAATATCTGTTTCATAGGTTAACAGAATATCGGTTTCTTCTTTGGGGCCAAAAATATAAGCAATTAATGTATCGCCTTTTTCATAAGAATCTTTATCAGCTATAATTTCCAACCCGCTGCCGTTTCTCCAATAATAATAACGTTCTTTATCTCCTACAAAGAACGAACTAGTTGCTGTAATTTCTCTGCCTTTTTCATCTTTAGCAGAAACTGTATAATTAAAATAACCCGTATATGAATATTCAGGAATAAACTCAATAATTGCTTTTCCAAATTTGTCAGTCTTACCATGAAGAATTTCTTTTTTGTCTGAAGTTTTATAATCCCTTCCATTTTTAGAATCAGGATATTTTATTTCTACTTCAAAAGGAGTTTTAATTGGTTTATCAGAAAAATCGGATGCGTTAACTCTTAATTTTACCTTGCTTCCTTTTTCGAAAAAATATTTTTCAGGAGAAGTTGAAATTGTAAAGCTGCCTCTAGTAACATAAGCCTGAGCTGAACCTGAAATTGCTCTTCGGGAATTATCAGTAACTTCGGCAGTGATTGTATATGTAAAATCACCATCAAGTTTCTCTTCAACAGAATAATTGAATTCAAATTCTCCGTTATCATTCAGCTTTCCGTCGGTTTGAAAAATTTGCTGTTGATTTCCATAACCCCAATTGTATCCTTTATAAAATGAGCTGTAAAACCAGGAATAATCTGACCAATACCACCACGGCCGCCAGTAAGCCTGTTTGTAAATCCTAACATTAACAGTTCCGGTGGTAACAGGGGAGCCAAAATAATAATCAGCCGAGATTTTTCCGGTCAATGTATCACCGGCAGCATATTGTTCTTTACCGGTTTTGACTCTTACCAAATATTCTGGCTTTTTATATTCTTCAACACTGAAAGAACCATTATAGGTTCTGCCATCTTGAGAAATTTGAATTGAATAATCACCAAGATCCGCATCTTCATCCAAAGTAAAACTTGACGAAATAGTGCCAAATTCGTTCGATTTAAGCTCTTTTGAAAAAACTTCTTTGTTTTTAGGAGATTTAATGCTAACTGTAAATTTTTCATTTGGAACATTTATTAAATCATTGCTCCTTTTTTGTCGAATAATTCCTTTGAAAAAAACTTCCTGGGAAGGCCTGTAAACCGGCTGATTTGTGTAGACGTAAACTGAATAATTTTTTTGATCACCATTGCCAAAATAGAAATATGGATTATTAACAATCACTTCATCTTTTGTTTTAGCTATTATTAAGCCTGGCTGCCCTGAAGTTAATTGTAAATCGTTCTCTGTTTCATCATTCTTTCTTATATCAAAAACTGCTAGATCATCCTCATTTGCTTTTTTCTTTTCTATCAAGTTGCCGTTATTATAGAGCATAAATTCAGCATCATTTTCGAATTTACCCGTCTTGGAATTTGCAACAAAAGCTAGAATCTGATTACGGCTTGATTTATAAATCATAGCCAAATCGGATACAACTATGCCGCAATAAGCAACTTGATTTTCTGAGATAGCTTGGAGGATATAAATGCCTGGCTCTTTAATTTTTCCAACATCAATATTTTCATTATTATTGTATTTGGAAGAGGTGTAAACCCTTTTATTCCAATCTTTTACCTTGGACGTATATTTTAGTAAAACTTCTTTATTTTCCCCCCAAATATCAAACTGATATCTGAAATTTGACTTATCCAGCTTACTAAAAAAACTAATGGGATCATCAATCTTTAAGAGCCTGAAGTTGAAATCTCTTTTTCCCCAATTCTTATTATATATGTAGATGTTGACCGTAACATCTAATCCAGGTGAATAGGTAGTGTAGTTCGATAAGTAAAATCTGTGATCTTCTTCCGATCTATTTTGGAAAGCACTCCCTAAAATGAAGGGGACAATAAAGGAAAGGATTAGAATTGATCTGCGGAAAATTAGTGAACTAGACTTCATACAAGCTCCGATTGTTTTGGGGATTATACAGACGAGAAGTAAAAAAGTGCCTGAATTTTTTTTAAAGTTGAATGCTGAACTGCTATATATACTAATTAAAAGAAATATTCATTAAAAAAATTAAAATAAATATAACATTTATACCAATTTCCGACTTAAACACCATTATAGTCGAATATTTGCTCTTTATCATAATCAGCCCTATGTGTTAACTGGTTTATTGCTATTGCAAGAACATGGTCATAATTTAAGAGTGTCATTTTACAATAACAAAAAAAGAGGTAATCATTGAGGGCATTAACGAGGGCATTATATATCCTTGTGATGGTAGCTTTGGTTGGATTTACAATACTAAAGGAAGACAGTAGTATAAAGGAAACAGCTGCAAGCGAGGATATTTCGACATCGGTTAATGAAGCAGATGTTACATTGAATAATTCGATTATAAACTATAAAGATCAAGGTAAATGGACTGCATCGTGGTACGGTCCAAGGTTTCACGGAAAATTAACCGCAAACGGCGAAATTTACGATCAAATGGCATTTACAGCCGCCCATAAGAGCTTGAAATTTGGTACTTTATTGAAAATTACGAACCCCAGAAATCAAGAGTCTGTAATTGTCAGAATAAATGATAGAGGTCCATATATTCAAGGAAGACAATTGGATCTATCAAAGGCTGCTGCTTTACAAATAGGACTTTATGAAAAAGGAGTTCAAAAAGTTCAGGTTGAGCAAGTTAGCTTAAAAGGAGTGAATTTCCCGGTAATTACATTGAATTAACAAGATACTTAAATACTACAAATTTAAGCCCGGTATATGCCGGGCTTTTTAATTTTAAATAATTTAAGATTAACTAATAGGTATATCTCTATTTAACTTCTTATAAGTTGACGGTGAATAACTGATGGTTGGTTAATCGATTTAATATTATTGGATTTATTTGGCGGAATATCAGTATTTGAAGATGGATAATTGCATAATATTGAAACATTTCAAAGCTATATTACCACATAGATATTAACTATTTACAAATTAATGTAGTTCTTCTTGAACAATGAATCATTTTGCAGAATTTGTTTAAATTCTTGTTCAATTTCTTTTCCTCGATTTCTACCATACCACAGATGAAGTTTTTCATATTTCGCAGTTTTTGGCAAGCCTTCATTTTTCAAATTTTCCATTAGTTCTTTTGCTGCCTGCGGCCTTGGGCCCCATTCGAATAATTCATTCCATTCTTCATCAAAGGCAATTAATTTTGGAATGCTCCTGGTTCCATTGGTAAGATATTTATCCATAACTTCAAGGTTAGAATCCCTCAAGAGTATTTTAAAATTTATTTCTGGATTCACTTTAGTTAGTGCAGCAATATATGGTAAATTCTGTGCTGAATCTCCGCACCAGTTTTCAGTAATCACAATCCAATTTTGCGGAGTTTTAATATTTAATATAATTGATTTTAATTCTGCATCAATTGTATGATGCTTTTCAATTCTTTCACTTCTTTGAAGATTTAATTTCTTATAATCAAAAAGTGTTTTTTCTGCATCATCTAAAGAGTTTACGTCAGTATTTTCAATTTCAATTTTAGTTAGGTTGATATACTGTGTATAGCTTAGGGCATTGGTTACAATTCTATTTTTAATATCTGTATTCATTAGCTCCCCTATTCTTGATTAGGAATTAGAAATTATATTTTATCAATCATTTAGATTCATCAACATTAAAAAGGATTCGACTTTTTATCTTCATTAAAATTAATCACAAACTCGTCCATTTTAAAAAATTTTGAACTTCCTTTATCCAAGCCTTTTACCGTTACTTTAATTCCGTTATCAACTGTTACAATTAATAAATAGTTGAAAGGACGGGGTGAATCACCTTTATACAAATCTTTATGCGCTCCAATTCCAGTTCTCAACTTCACCCGCGGGCCGCCGCCGCCGCCGGAGACAATAAAATCTTTTCCTTTAATATTAAAGTGTTCATAGGTGTGTGCATGTCCGCTTACAAAAAGCAAAGTTTTATTAGATCGATAATATGCCGGTAAAAAATTATTTTGAACATTTATTTCATCGCCAGTTATCAGGCTATTTGTAAAGGGAGGATGATGATCAAACATGATAATTCCTTTTATTGCCGATGAAGTATCGAATTGCGATACGACTTTATTTAACCAATCATGTTCTAATTTCCATCCTGTTTCTGTTAAATCCGATTCATTTGAATCTAAAAATATTAATGCCACACTGTCATATACATCAGTATACCAATGACTTGTGGTGAGCATTTTAAATTGCTTGTTTAAATTTTTCATGGCAGTTGAGTTATTTCCCCAATATTCATGATTCCCGACCACTGGAAAAATTGGAATTTCTTTTTTATTAATTGGAGCTAGTAGGCTGTCAAATGCAATCCATTCCTTATTATCCGAACCATCAAAAATCATATCGCCCAGTATAATTAATTCCGCAGGATTTTCATCGGCAATTGCGGAAAGAATTTTCTTACGTTCAACGTCATTTTGTTCTCGGCCTATTAATTCTTCATAAATTGATGTTCTTTGAAGATCTCCAACTACTGCAATTGGACTGGCGCTGAATACCGGAGCAGAGGCTTTCGGTTCCACATAATTATTTAAAAAATTGCTGCTATTGTTAAATATCGAAATTAAATAAATACCTGCGGTTAGCAGTAAAATGGCGGCTATTACTATTCTTAATATCTTCTTTTTAGCCATAAATTGTGTTTTTTGAGTATTTTGTCATTTATTTTAAACTCTGAAAAAACTAAATTGTTTCAAAATATTTAGCGATAATTTTTAATTTTATGAAAATTTGAACATATTGAATAAGTATAAAATTATGCTATTAAACAACTTAAAATCCGATTTAATTTATATTAGTTGAATAGACAAAATTATATTTATATCTTATCCAATAATATTATTTATATTATTATAATGATTTTAATCTAATTTATTTGTGAAATTGAGATTAAAAGAAATAGAAAGAAAAAGCAATGACCACAGAAACTAAATTTTTTACTCCATTTGAAGCTAATAAAACGCTTCCCTTAGTAAAAAAAATTGTTAAAGATATTCTTGATACTACCAGGGAAATGAGATTGATTGCTGAAGATTATGAAGGCAAAGTTGAAGAAAATCCAGTCGTAAAAAAAATGGCGGAAGATGTAAACAGCTTTATGAATGAGTTGCAGGAAATAGGCTGTTTTTATAAAGATTGGAATTTTACAATAGGATTAGTTGATTTTCCTTCATTCATAGATGGAAAAGAAGTTTATTTATGCTGGAGAACTGATGAAGAAGAAATAAGATTTTTTCACGGAATGGACGAAGGTTACAGCAGCAGAAAACCAATCCCGGAAAAATATTTTTAATTATTTTAAAAAAAAGATTTTTATTAGTAAGCTGCCTTCATTAAAAAGACAGCTTTTTTTTATTCACTCAAATCAAATTCGGCTGAAGAAGAAGCTGTCTGTTCAGTGTTTGCATCCTTAATTTCAAAAACTAATTTATACTTACCTAAAGCATAAGTTGAATCAAGATTAAATTGAATCTCCAAAGGTACGTCACTCATTTTTTCATTATTAATTTTATCTTCAACTCTAGTTATCAATGATTTTATAGTATCCCCATTTGGTTTAACAAGATCAATATCAAATGCCAGGGAAGCTTTGAATTTTTTATTCTCTTCATTTTGCTTAAATCCTTTTACTCTTGTTGATGCATTTACTTCAAATGCACCGCCTATATCATATGCAAAAGCTTCAGCGTTAAATGCTTCCATTTTTGATTCTTCCTTTTTTGAGCAAGATGCAAGAACAAATAAAGATATCAAAGAAAGAATTAATAAATATTTCATAGCTTCCTCTGGAATCAGTTTATGAATTTTTGGATTGAAAATCTTTCATGAATGAAACCAAATCTTCAACACCTTTTTTCGGAAAAGCATTATAGATTGATGCTCTTAATCCTCCGACAGACCTATGCCCTTTAACTCCATCAAAACCTGCGGCTGTTGCTTCAGCAATTAATTTCTTTTCTAATTCCTCACTTGCAAGATTAAAAGTAACATTCATTAATGATCTGCTTTCTTTTTCAGCGTGGCCTTTGTAATAACCATTACTTCCATCAATGCACTTATAAAGAATATCAGCTTTTTCTTTATTCGTTTTATACATCCCTTCAAGGCCGCCATTTTTCTTTAACCATTTTGTAACAAGGCTGATAATATAAATTCCAAAAGTATTTGGAGTGTTATACAACGAATTACCTTCAACATGTGTTTTATAATTTAGCATTGTGTGAAGATTGTCTGAACTTCTTTCCAATAAATCTTTTTTTATAATTACTAACGTTACTCCCGAAGGCCCAATATTTTTTTGAGCACCGGCATAAATTAAGCTGTATTTACTAACATCAATTTTTTTATGCATAATGTCCGATGATGCATCGCATACTAATGGAACATTTCCAACTTCAGGTTCTGTATGAAATTGAGTTCCGTAAATTGTATTATTTGAAGTGAAATGGACATAAGATGCTTCCGGATCCAGCTTAAGCTCATTTTGCTTTGGAACTCGATTAAATTTATCTGCTTCTGTACTAGCAGCAATATTGACTGTCCCTACGCGCTTTGCTTCTTTTAAAGCTTTTTTAGACCAGCTTCCTGTAATAATATAATCCGCTTTATTTTTTGGCGGCATTAAATTTAAAGCTGTCATTGAAAATTGCAGACTTGCGCCGCCTTGTAAAAATAAAATTTCATAATCATCACTTATATCTAAAAGAGATTTTAATCCTTCTTTGGCGTCAGCTATAATTTTATCAAATGTTTTGGAACGGTGACTAATTTCTAAAATTGACATTCCTACACCCGGAAGTGTAAACAAATTCTCCTGCGCTTCTTTTAAAACATCTTCCGGTAAGATAGCCGGGCCAGCACTAAAATTATATATCCTTTTTTCCATATAGTTTTCCCTTAAAAAAAATTATGAATTATTTTAGATTTTTAATTAATTCTTCTTTACTAATTTCACAATCCCTAAGAATTTTTGATAACAAACCTGGTCCAATATTTTCATTTGAATGAACCGGAACCACAGTAGTTTTACCAGATTCAGATTTTAAAAAATGATGACTGCCTTTAATTCTAATAACCTTAAATCCTATTTTACTTAATGCTGATATTAATTCCTTTCCTGAAATTTGCGGCATCTTACTCATAATTCTACGGTAACTCGTTGAATTGCTACAAAATCAGAAACAGGAGATTCTTCATTTTCTACTTCCAAACATAGAGCTATAGCTTCCTGGATTCTTTCCATCAAATTATCTAAAGATTTAGCCTGTGTATGGCAGCCTTTTAAAGTAGGAACTGAAGCAACAAAATATCCTTCTGAATCCTTTTCAATAATTACATTAAATTCTTTTTTCATACCAATCCTCAATTTTTTTCAAATCAAATGTATTAGTAAACCATCTCTCAATTTAGGTTCAAACCAGGTTGATTTTGGAGGCATGATTTCTCCTGCATCCGAAATATTCATCAAATCTTGAACTGAAACGGGGTAAAGTGAAAATCCAACTGCCGCTTTCCCGTTATTGACGAGCTTTTCCAATTCTTTTGTGCCGCGTATTCCGCCTACGAAATCAATATTTTTATTTGTTCTTGGATCATCAATTCCTAAAATTGGATTGAGTAAAAAATCTTGAAGTACACTTACATCTAAAGTTTCCGCAACTCGATTTGGACAAGCTATTGCTTGCTGACACTGAATCTCTGGGTTTTAAAGTATACCAGTCACCATCCAAATACATGCAGTAAGTTTTTCTTGTTTCTGGTTCCTTGCGAGAGTTTTTTTCAATATTAAATTTTTCGCTGACTTTGTCTAAAAATTCTTCTTTATCATTCCCATTCAAATTAAAAACCACACGATTATAAGGAAGTATTTTTAATTGTTCCGCAGGGAAAAGAACCGCCAAAAAATAATTATATTCTTCAGTGCCGTTATGATTAGGGTTTGAATCTTGTTTTACTTTTCTAGCCCGGCTGGCGCTTGCTGCGCGATGATGTCCGTCAGCAATATACAAATTTTTTGTTTTTGATATTTCTTCGATTAAAGTTTGATTATACTCGTCTGGCACTATCCACAATGTGTGCTTAATTCCGTCTTCAGATGTAAAATCGTAAAGCGGCTTTTCATTAGTCACCGTTTCATTAACAATTTTATTTATTGCTTCAATTCCTTTATAAGTCAAAAAAACCGGACCTGTTTGCGCTTCGGTGGCTACAATGTGATTTGTTCTATCATCTTCTTTTTCTTTACGCGTTTTTTCATGTTTTAGAATCACATCATTATCATAATCATCAATCGAAAATGCTGCCGCCAATCCTATTTGAGAACGTCCATCCATTATCAATCTATAAAGATAAAAGTGTGATGAATCGTCAATTAGTAAGGGAGCCTCTTTCTTAAGAAAATTTAAATTCTCTTTTGCCTTATTATATATTTCTTGTGAATATGAATTTACAGAATCATCAAATTCTATTTCCGCACGTGAGACTTTTAAAAAGCTTAAATTGTTTTCACCGACTAATTCTTTTGCTTCCTGACGATCAACAACATCATAAGGAACGCTTGCCACTAATTCGGCTGATTCTTTAGCGGGCCGGAGGGCCTTAAATGGTTTTATTATTGCCATAATTTATCTCTGGAAAAATGAAAAATAATTGCACAACAAAAATCATTAAAATAAGAACAAGAATCCATTTTTATAATAAATTCTTAAGATTATTTAATTGCTTTCATGGAATACATTAATGGGAAAAAATTTTGAAATTTTTTTATTCTATAAAAGCCGTCTTTTCCTTTAAACATATCCGGAAAACAATTATAAAACGAAAAAGGATATTCATTAAATTCTGTAACTTTAAGATTTTTATTTACTATTGATGAAAAAACTTCACTTAAAGAATGATTCCATCCATATTCGGTTTCTTCAATTTCAGCATTACGATCCGAATAAGTCCCTTTTATTTTTTCCTCAATTACTCCCGAATTAAAATATGAATATTTTATTTTTTCAAATTCATTGTCATACATCCAAATGAACGGATGAAATTCAACCATAAAAAACATTCCACCGGGCTTTAGAAAAAACGAAATAATATCTGCCCATTTATTCAAATCGGGAAGCCAGCCGATAACGCCGTAAGATGTGTATACAATGTCAAATTTTTTATTTAAATATTTTTTAAGATCATATACATTGCAGCAAATAAAATCAGCATCTAAGTTAAGTTCATTATTTAATTCATTTGCTAGTGTTATTGCTCGGGGGGAAAAATCAACTCCAGTAACTTTAGCACCCATTCTCGCTAATGAAAGAGTGTCTTGCCCAAAATGACATTGAAGATGAAGAATTGATTTGCCCTTTATATTTCCAAGCGCTTCAAGCTCAATAAAATTTAAAGAGCTTTTACCTTTTTTGAATTCATCAAGAGCATAAAATTTTGATGAAGCATTAATAGATGTTCTTTTATTCCAAAGAATTTTATTCGCTTCAAAGTATTTTTTCATATTCAATTTCCGGAATTATTGTTTAAACCTAAACAAAATAGCGGCTAAGAAACAGCATCACACACAACTTGATTTGAATAATAAAATAACATTAGCTTTAAATTAAAGTTATTAAAATCTAATTAAGTATAAGGGTTTAATGGAAAATCTACCTCAGGCAATTGTTCAGCAGGAAAGCGAATCAAAATTGCATAAAAGAAAGAAAAATAAACGAATTGGTAAACTTAAAATAGTAGGCGATGTTAGATATCATAAAAATTTCAAATCAGAAATTTTACAAAATGAAAGAGATATAATTGTTTGGCTTCCGCCGGGTTATGGAAGTGAATTGTTAAAAAACTATCCTGTTCTATATATGCATGATGGCCAAAATATTTTGGATCCAAAGACATCATATGCCGGAATGGATTGGCGGGTTGATGAAACAGCTTCAAAATTAATAAAATCTGGCAAGCTTAAAGAAATAATTATTGTCGGAATTTATAATAATGATGAAAGACTTGAAGAATACAGTGATTCGGAAAAAGGGAATAACTATATAAAATTTATTATTGAAGAATTAATTCCGTTTATCAATTCTAACTATCGAACTAAACCCGAAAAAGAAAATACTGCTATTATGGGATCTTCAATGGGCGGTTTAATTTCATTCTATAGCGGCATGGAAATTTCCTAATATTTTCGGTAAGGCGGGCTGCTTATCAAGTTCATTTTATTATGATGATGAAAAAGCAATCAAGATGGTTAAAGATTACAAAGGCGATAAAAAAGAAATTAAAATTTATATTGATCATGGAGAAGACGGTTTGCCGCGAGGCCAAAAAATGTTTTGTGCTTTAAGTGATAAAAATTTTATAATCGGGACTGATATTGATTATTATTATGCGCCTGGTGCGGAACATACGGAAAATGCCTGGGCGGAAAGATTAGAAAGGCCTCTTCTGTTTTTATTTGGAATTAAAAATAACTGAAATGTTCAAAATTAATTATATAAGAACCTTAGTGAAGCTAAGTGAACTAAGTGCCTTAGTGGTCGGGCTCTTTTTTACCACTAAGAGCACAAAGAAACACTAAGAAAATTTATTTCAATTTTACTTTGTTACAGTATATTTCCTTTTTACAGGTCTGAAATGAACACGGTTTTAATTAAGTATTCAAAAATATTTTATGTACTATTCTTTTTATTCTCCTCATGCTATGCCCCGCCAAATTTAGATAATGTAAAAAAAGATATAATATCTTACTATGAAAACGGCGGCTATGCAGATGAAATGAATTCTGTTGTTGAAAGTGCTAAATCAGAATTAAGCGGTTTGGAATTTAATGACAGCACGACTGTAGTTTTTGATGTTGACGAAACCGTACTTTCAAATTATGATATACTGAAAAAAGATGATTTCTGTTATATTAAAAAGGATTGGGATAATTGGATAGCTGAAGTAAACTGTAAAGCTGTTCCGCATATGCTTACACTTTATAAATTTCTTCTAGATAAAAAAGTTAAAATTGTTTTTCTTACAGGCAGAAAATATTATCAGCAGGAGGATACAGAAATAAATTTAAAGGCTGAAGGATTTTTAAATTACGATACTTTAATCACTCGAAGTTCTGACGAATACAATTTAACAGCGGTAAAATATAAATCCAAAGTAAGAGAAGAGCTTGAAAAAAAAGGTTATAAAATTGAAGCAACTATCGGCGATCAGCAAAGTGATTTAGAGGGGATTTATAATGGTAAAGTGCAGATTAAAATTCCTAATTATCTTTATAAGATTGAATGAAAATTAATTCATTCACTCTTCTTCTTCCTCAAATACGAATTTAATTTCTGTTCCTTTTTTACTGCACATTTCAAAGCTTCCATTATGCTGTGAAACCAAAGACTGCACAACCTGCAAACCCAATGTATTGGAATCTTTAATATTAAGCCCTTCCGGAAAACCTATTCCGTCATCGCCAATTATCATTTCAAATTTTCTTTCCGTCAGCTTTTTTATATGTATATAGATTGTTCCTTTTCTCTCTTCCGGGAAAGCGTATTTAAATGAATTTGTAACTATTTCATTTATTATTAATCCAATTGAGGCTATCAAATTAATATCAGCAAAAACATTTTCAACTGACATATCTAATTTTACATGTCCTTTTTCAACATTGTAAGTATCAAAAATAATTTTTACTAAATCCTCTACATATTCCTTAAACATTACTCCGCCCAGGCTGCTGTGATAATGCAGCTTGTCGTGAATAAGCGACATTGCTCTAACTCTATTTTGACTCTGCCTAAAAATATCCTTTGTTTCATCATCTTTGAGATAATGCGACTGAAGGCTGAGTAAGCTGTAAATAACCTGTAAATTATTTTTAACCCTATGATGTGTTTCTTTTATAAGAAGTTCTTTTGCATTTAATGAAGTCTTGTATTAATTTTTCTCTTTCTTTGCCGTCGGTTATATTATGGTAAATACCTAATACTTGAAGTATATTTTTATTATCATCCAGCAGTGGAACAAATTTAATTTCAAATGTTAATTCTTCGTCATTTACTTCAAAAGTACATTCTGTTGATTGAAGTATTTTTTTCTCGAAGCAATCCTTAAGTATCTTAATATACAGGTTTGTAATTTCCGGTGATAATATTTCCTCATCCTTATGATTTAAAATTTCTTTTTCGCTAAGTCCGGTTAACCTCAATCCGGCTTTATTAATAAATTCAATTTTCTCTTCAGAATTATATATAACAAATACGTCCGGGAAATTTGAAACAGCTTTTCTGAATCTTAATTCCGAATTCTTTAAATCTTCTTCAGCAATTTTCGCTTTTGTTATGTCTTCCGCAATTCCGGCAATGCGGTATACTTTTCCTGATTTATCTTTAACCGGGAATGATCGTGAATGAATCCATTTAACTTTACCGCTTTTTGTAATAATTCTAAATTCTTCATCAAAGCTAAAAGTAATTGCTCTTTCTTCTATTTTTCTTAAAATTCTTTCTTTGTCATCAGGGTGAATTATAGCTCTTCCTAAATTAGGGTCATTGATAATTTCAATTGCCTCGAGTTCAAAAATATCTTTATAGGCAGGGCTTACATATATAATCCTTTTTCCTTCTGTGTCAGTTATAACAAAAGCAACCTGGATGTTTTCTGCCAGCTGCCTAAATCTTTCATTACTTTCACGTTCAGCTAATTGGGCTAATTTTTGTTGTGTTATATCTCTGGATATAATTGATACGCCTATTATTTCTCCGTTTTTATTTTTAGTTGGAAACATTGATTTTGAAACATATACTCTTTCACCATTTTTATTAATTCTTATTGTTTCAAAATGATCTATCCGTTCTCCACTTTTAATTTTAGAGTAACTTATTTCTAATTCTTCTTTGAGGTTCTGTGGAATAAAAATATCTATAGATTTACCTATTACCTCATCGGCAGTATAACCAAAAATATTTTTTGCGCCCTCATTCCATGTGGTAATTATTGAATCGAGATCGGTACTAAAAATGGCATCATCAGATGCTTCAACGATAGATGCAAGCTTTGATATTTTTTCTTCACTCTTTTTTCTATCGGTAATATCGATAAGTGCTGATCTGAATATTAATTTTTTATTAATATAATCCGGGGCAGGAATTGTTTTAAGTTCAACTTGAATTACATTTTTGCTCGCTAATTTGAGTGTTAGTTCAGTAGAAATCTTTTTCTTATCTTCAGTGCATTTCTTAAAATGATCGTAAAATTTTTTATGTTCGTTTTTATCAACGAAATTTATTAGCGATAAATTAATTAAATGACTTCTTTCCATCTGCAGCATTTCAGTGCCGGTAAGATTGATATCCTTTATAACTCCTTTTTCATTAAAAGTTATTAACCCTATCGGGGCAAAATCAAAATAATCGGCGTAATAGTCGCGTGACTCTTCAATTTGCTGTTGGGTGACAAGCAATTCATAAAACTCTTTTTGGACAGTTTTCCCCATTTCATCCGTTAAAAATTTGTTTTCTAAATCTTGCATCGTACAAACTATTTCATAAGTATTTAAATAAGATCAGTGTTTTTTGGGATTAAATCTAAGCTGAATGAATATAGAATTTTTTCAATATTTGTGTTATGATGTAAATTACAACAATAAAGAATTTTTTAATCGCTATCTATTCCAATAGATAGTAAAATTAAATCCGGAGTGCCGTCTTTATTTACTATTTTTCTGCCGTTTAATTCCAATGTTTTTTCTCCAATTTCTGCAAAATCATGCTTAATTGAATAACCATCAAAATTTCTATCTTCGGAAATAACCTGTTCTAAAAATTTCCTTAATTCCGGTATGTTCCACAGACCGTTTGCAATCTCGTAAATAAATTTATTTTCCGTTCCATCATTGCTAGTTTTAAAGGCTTGATAAAATGATTTATTAGCGCTCTTAATTCTCAAATCACCGTCTAGAATTATAAAAGGTTCTCTTAAGGTTTCAATAATAGCATCGGAATATTCTTTAATCCTTTTATAATTTTCCAAACTGTTTTTTACTTTATCAATATCTGATAAAACTATAACAACGCCGTCAATTTTATTTTCAATTGTTCTGTAAGGCCTTATTCTTAATAAATACCAATTATTATTTTGAGCTTGTAACTCTAATTCTTTGGTTTCAAGTGAATCCATAACTTCATTAATTAATGTATCCAAATTATTTATTTTAATACTTGGCCTTATATCATTAAAAACTCTGCCTACATCACCTGGCAGCAGATTAAAAATTTTTTCCGAGGCTGGTGTAAATCTTCTTATCCTTCGCCTGCCGTCAAGCATAACTATTGGAATATTAACGCTTGAGAGTAAATTAATTAAATCATTATTTGCCTGTGTTAATTCAATGTTCTGATTTTCAAGCTCTTCATTTACAGTTGATAATTCTTCATTTGTAGATTGAAGCTCTTCTTTTGCGGTTTCCATTTCTTCATTTGTACTTTGCAATTCTTCATTGCTTGACTGCAGCTCTTCCAGCGTAGATCGAAGCTCTTCATTTGCCGAATCTTTTTCATTTATAAGCGATTGAAGATATTCTTTTGTGGCAACAAGTTCTTCTTCTAATTTTTTTACTTCGATAGGATCTTTTGCTGAAGGATTTTTTTTGCTTTTAGATTTTTTTGATTCCACTCCATCATGGCCGTCTATGCTAATCTGCCCATCTTTAAACAGAACTAAAAAATTTAACGCTTTGGAATCATTTGGCTGAACAATTGGAGTAACAATTAAATCCACATTAATATTGCTGCTTGAATCCTTAACTTCTATTCCATTTTTTGTTATCGTTTTATTTTGCTGCTTTGCTTTTTTAGTTGCAGAACGAAGATCCAAAAGCAAGCCTTCTTTACTCATTTTAAATAAATTAAGGCTGGCTAAACCTGAAGCCGGCTCTAAATATTTGCCGGTATTGCCGATAAACTGAATTATATTCATATCTTCATCAACCAAAACTCCGGGCGGTGTAAACTTAGTTAAAAGTATTTTTTTAACTTCTTCTGATATATCAAAAGAGTGAGTTGATTTTTTGTCAAGCTTAAATTTTTGTTCGTTTTTATTTCCGCTGCTTATATAAGAAAGATCGAAGTTAATTTTTTGAGGAATATTCTTCTTTAAATATATTTTATATTTTTTATCTATTAGCCGGAAAAGATCTGCAAACGTTCCTATTGATTCGGACGTTCCTAAAACCAAAACTCCATCCGGATTTAAAGCATAGTGAAAGGTAGGAATAACTTTTTTTTGTAGAACAGGTGCAAGATATATTAATAAATTTCGGCAGCTTACAAGGTCAATTTTTGAAAACGGGGGGTCTTCTATAATATTTTGTTTTGCAAAAACACAAAGCTCTCTTATTCTCCTTGATATTTGATAACCGCCGTTATGCTTAACAAAGAATTTTCTTAGTCTATCTTCTGAAACATCCTGCAGAATATTTTCGGAAAATACTCCGGCTCTTGCTATATCAATAACATTATCGTTTATGTCTGTAGCAAATATTTGAACCGTATTTTTTAAATGATGATCTTCAAGAAATTCAAGAACGCTGATTGCAATTGAATATGCCTCCTCGCCGGTTGAACAGCCGGGGACCCAAATTCTAAACGGATCATCAGGGGATTTAATCTGAAATAATTGCGGAAATATTTCTTCATTTAATGTTTTAAAAAGATCGCTGTCTCTAAAAAATCCCGTTACATTTATCAGTAAATCTTGAAATAAACTATCAACTTCAGTAGAATTTTTCTTTAAATAATTAATATAATCTTCCATTGAATTCAATTTCTTCAGCATCATTCGTCTTTCAATTCGCCTTTTAATTGTGTTAGGTTTGTAGAATTTGAAATCAACCCCATTATTTTTTAAAAGGATAGAAAAAACTTTAGCTAAATTTTGACTCTCTTCAGGCGGTATTTCCTCTTTGTGTGTTTGCGGTGTAAAAGCAACGTAAGGATGTTTCCCGATTCTCGTTAGCTCTCTTGCAATATTTTCAGGCGGAAGTATAAAATCAACGCTTCCCGAAGAAATTGCGCTGCTGGGCATGCCGTTAAACTTAGACGATTTTATATCTTGTGCAAACGTCAGCCCGCCCTCGCCTTTTATTGCTTTCATTCCTAAAGTGCCGTCAGTTCCGGTGCCCGATAAAATTATGCCTATTGCTTTATTTTTCTTTATTTCCGCAAGAGAACGCATAAAAAAATCAATTGGAAGAAATTTTTGGGAGTTTTCTTCTCTGGGCGAAACATGTAAAGTTCCGTCTTCAAGCTTAATATTTGTATTTGGTTGAATTATATAAATATTATCTTGTTTCAGCTTAACTTTATCAACAACCTCATGCACAGGTATTTTTGTTTTTTTTGAAATAAGATTTGATAAAATGCTCTCATGGTCAGGGGATAAATGCTGAATGAAAACGTATGCCAAACCTGTTTCTTCAGGAAGATGATTGATCAATTCTGAAAAGGCTTCAAGCCCGCCGGCTGAAGCGCCTATACCAACAATGGGGAAATCGTTTTTAGTATCATCTATTGTTGAATTTTTGTCCATTTCTTTTTGGCTGACTTTTGAAGAATTTTCCCCGGATTGTTTATCGGCATTTTTATTTTTTTTTGAGTTAGAAGTTGACTGTTTTTTCTTTTTAGTCATTGAACACCTCCATCATTTAATCAATTTACTTTTTTAACTAATTAAATGTGGCTTATTAAATAATTTAAAAACTTACGATAACAATAATAAAAAAAAATGATTTTTGCCATAGCCTTAAATCGATTTTGAATTAGTTCCAGTAAACGTCATTTAATAATTATTTAAGCCAAATTTAGCCTAATCTAGCCTCATAACCTTCAGAAAAAATAATTATATTTGCAATTCACAAAATTAAAATGTTAATAGAGGAAAGATGTCTAACGTTCAAAATAACGAGATTCCCAAAGCTTATAATCCATCTTCAGTAGAGGATAAATGGTATTCATACTGGCTGAAGCATAAAATTTTTCATTCCGAAATTGATGAAACAAAAACTCCGTACACAATTGTAATCCCTCCCCCAAATATTACCGGCAGTTTAACCATGGGGCATATTTTAAATAACTCACTTCAGGATATTTTTATTCGAACAAAAAGAATGCAGGGATACAATGCCTGCTGGGTTCCCGGGACTGACCACGCATCAATTGCCACGGAAACTAAAGTTTTAAATTTCTTAAAAGAAAAAGGAATTGATAAATATGAAATTGGTAGAGAAGAATTTTTAAAGCACTGCTGGGAATGGAAAGAAAAGTACGGCGGAATTATAATTCAGCAGCTTAAAAAGCTTGGCGTCAGCTGCGACTGGGACCGTGAGCGTTTTACAATGGATGAAGATTATTACAAAAAAGTAATTGAAACTTTTGTCGCGCTTTATAATGAAGGAAAAATTTATCGCGGCTATAGAATGGTAAATTGGGATCCGGCTTCGAAGTCTGCTATCTCTGATGAAGAAGTAAATTTCAAAGTTGTAAACGGGAAGCTTTGGTATTTTAAATATCCTGTTATCGGTTCAGATAGATTTATTACTGTTGCAACTACAAGGCCTGAAACAATGCTTGGCGATACCGGTATTGCAGTCAATCCTGCCGATGAGCGGTATAAAAATTTAATCGGCAAAAAAGTTTTGCTTCCAATTGTTGAAAGGGAAATTCCAATTTTTGCAGATGAATATGTAGAAAAAGAATTTGGAACCGGTGCTGTAAAAGTTACTCCCGCACATGATGTAAATGATTATGAAATGGGAAAGCGTCATAAACTTGAAACCATAAATATTTTTAATGACGATGCATCAACCAATAACAATGTTCCCGAAGATTTTAGAGGACTGGATAGATATGAAGTAAGAAAAAAAGTAGTGGCGAGATTTGAAGAATACGGTCTACTTGAAAAAGTTGAAGACTACCAAAACAAAGTTGGTTATTCTGAAAGAGGTGGCGTGCCGATTGAACCATATCTCTCTGAACAGTGGTTTATGAAGATGGATGATTTATCAAAGCCGGCATTAAAAGTTGTTAATGATGGAAAGATAAAATTTTATCCTGAGCACTGGGTCAAAACTTATGACCATTGGATGAATAACATTACTGATTGGTGTATTTCGCGGCAGCTTTGGTGGGGGCACCAAATCCCGGTTTGGTATTGTGTTGGAGATGACCATTGCACAATTGAATGTAAAAACCCGATTGTTTCAGTTACACCTCCTGAAAAATGTCCGCATTGCGGTTCAACAAATTTACGGCAGGAAGAAGATGTGCTTGATACATGGGCTTCAAGCTGGCTTTGGGCTTATGATGTTTTTAAAACTGAAGAAGAGCAAAATTATTATTACCCAACTGATACGCTTGTAACTGCACCTGATATAATTTTTTTCTGGGTTGCTCGAATGATAATGGCTGGAATGCATTTTAAAAATGATATTCCGTTTAAGCATGTTTATTTTACAAGTATAATCCGCGATATGCAGGGAAGAAAGATGAGCAAATCTCTCGGCAATTCTCCCGATCCGCTCGAAGTAATAAAAGATTACGGTGCCGATGCATTACGTTTTACAGTAATTTATTTAGCGCCGCTTGGCCAGGATGTTTTATTCAGTTCAGATAAATGTGAGATTGGTAGAAACTTCGCAAATAAAATTTGGAATGCCGGAAGATATCTTTTAATGAACGCTGAAAATATTCCAATAAAAAAAGATCTGGCCGACAAACATTTAGACTTTGCCGACAAATGGATAATTTCTAGATTCAATCAAGTGTTGCTTCAATTAAATCAAGCAATGGAAAAGTTTGAAATTAATAATGCTTCAAAAATTATTTATTCTTATGTATGGAATGACTTCTGTGACTGGTATATCGAGCTTTCTAAAAACAAATTGTACGCTGATGATGAAGAAATAAAATCGGCGGTACTGACAAGAGCATTAGGTCTATTTGAAGATTTGTTAAAGATTGTTCATCCTTTTATGCCATTCATTACCGAAGAACTATGGCATTTAATTGAAGAACGAAAAGAAGGTGAAAGCATTTCAATTTCAGAATATCCCAAAATTGATGAAAAAAATATTAATCTTGAAGCTGAAAAAGAAATGGAATTTGTTCAGGATATTATAACAGGAATTAGAAACATTCGTGGAGAAATGAATATTCCGCCTTCAAAAACAGTTGATGTTTTATTTAAATCTTCAGATGTAGCACCGCATCAATTAGATTATATAAAGAAGCTTGCCAAAGTTGATAAAATTACAGTCGATAAAAATTTAACAAAGCCAAAAGCTTGTGCTTCGGCAGTCGTAAAAGATGTTGAAATATTTGTTCCGCTTGCCGGATTAATTGATCTTGATGTTGAAAAAAGCAGGCTTCAAAAAGAAATTACAAGACTTGAGGGTTCTTTAGTTGGAATAAATAAAAAATTATCAAATGAAAAATTCGTAAATAACGCTGCGCCTGAAGTTGTTGAAAAAGAAAGAACAAAACAAAAAGACTGGCAGAATAATTTATCCAAACTGAAAGAGATTTTAGAAAATTTAATATAAAAACATATTTTAATAGAATAATTTTTTTTCAACTCAGGTTAAAGAAACAAATTAAAACGGTTAAAGTCACATTTCGACAAGCTAAATATGACGATGGGTTTTTTAGAACTTGTTTGCATTTACAATGTCAGGCTGAGCTTGTCGAAGACTGAAAGTAATTGGCGACAAGTTAAAATTATTCCGACTCATCAATTTTGAATTAACGATTTGTTGAATGTGAATCTATAATTTCAATTTCAACTATTTTAAAACTTCATCCTTAATCTCGCATGGTTAAACCAAAACAAATTTTAAAAGATGTTTTCGGCTATGATTCATATAGGCCTTTACAGCAGGATATAATTGAAAATGTAATAAATAAAAATGATACGCTTGTAATAATGCCGACTGGCGGGGGAAAATCAATCTGCTATCAAATTCCCGCATTAATTTTTGAAGGACTAACAATTGTAATTTCCCCTCTCATCTCTTTAATGAAAGACCAGGTGGAACAGCTTAGGCAGCTTGGGGTAAACGCATCATTATTAAACAGCTCACTTTCACCCGAAGATTATCAATATAATTTTGAAAATGTTATAAGCGGAAAAGCAAAGCTTCTTTATATCGCACCGGAATCTTTAGCAAAAGATGAAATATTAAATTTAATAAAAAGTGTTAAGCTTGATTGCATTACGGTGGATGAAGCTCATTGCATTTCAGAATGGGGACACGATTTCAGGAAGGAATACAGACAGCTTGGAATATTTAGAAAGAAAAATCCTTCTGCCGTATGTATTGGATTGACCGCTACTGCTACTCCTCGCGTGCAGGATGACATAATTAAAAACTTAAATTTAATTAAACCGAAAAAATTTGTTGCCAGCTTTAACCGTGAAAATTTATTTCTTCAAGTAATTCCCAAAAGAAATCCATTTGAACAGGTAGTTGATTTTTTAAAAGCACATGCAAATCAATCAGGAATAATTTATTGCTTTTCAAGAAAGCAAGTGGACGACCTTCATGATAATTTATCCTCAATGGGATTTTCAACCAAGCCTTATCACGCAGGCTTATCCGATGAAGAAAGAAATGCAAACCAGGAATTATTTATTAAAGATGAAGTTCAGATTATAATAGCTACAATAGCATTCGGAATGGGAATTAATAAATCTAATGTAAGATTTGTGCTGCATCATGATCTTCCTAAAAATCTTGAATCTTATTACCAGGAAATAGGAAGATCCGGAAGAGACGGTTTGCGAGCCGATTGTCTGCTGCTTTTCAGCTATGCTGATATTGCAAAAATAAATTATTTCATTGATCAGAAAGAAGATGAGATGGAAAGGCTTTCGGCAAAAGCTCATTTAAATGCGATGGTTAGATACGCTGAGTCCGAAATGTGCAGGCGTCATCCGTTGATTAATTATTTTGGCGAAAGTTATAAAGTTGCTAACTGCAGCATGTGCGATAATTGTTTAACCCTCGAAAAAGATATGGTTGATATTACAATTCCCGCACAAAAATTTTTATCAACTGTAAAAAGAACAGGCGAAATTTTCGGAGCAAATTATATTATCGATGTGTTAATTGGTGCAAATTCTGAAAGAATATTTTCCAATAATCATCAGAAATTATCGGTTTATTCAATCGGGCAGGAGTTTAATAAAAAACAATGGCATACATTCGCTCATCAATTTGTAAGTAAAGAACTTCTAATAAGAGAAATTGAATTCGGCAGCCTAAAGCTGACTGAAAAAGCATATGATGTTTTATTAAAAAATGAAAAAGTATTCGGCGTTGTACATGAACCGAAGATTTCAAAAAAGAAACTTAAAAAAGCTGACGAAAACTACGATGAAGAATTGTTTGAGATATTAAGAAAGAAGAGAAAAGAATTAGCGGATTTAAAAAATGTTCCACCTTATGTGATTTTTTCAGATAAGACTTTAGTCGAAATGGCAAAAGAATATCCCGTTAATGAAAGCGGCCTTTTGCAGATAAGCGGAGTAGGCAGTAAAAAGCTTGAAAGTTTTGGTGATATTTTTATTTCTTTAATAAAAGATTATTGTTCTAGAAAAAATATTAAAGGGAAAAGCGAATCTGTTAATTTAAAAAGAAGAAAGTTTGATAAACCAAAGCATTTCATAACAGCTGAATCTTTTAATAAAGGAATTTCAGTAGAGAAGCTTGCTGAGATTTATAATGTTAAAGAACAAACAATTATAACTCACCTTGCAAGGTATGCTAACGAAGGAAATAAAATAAGAATTGATGGGTTGCGTGAACGGATAATTGTTTCACCGGAAGTTCAAGAGAACGTATTCAAAGCATTTAAAAACGAAGGGACAGTATCACTGAAAACAATTCATGAAAAATTTAAGGGCGAAGTTTCTTATGAAGATTTACACATTTTAAGAATTATCTATTTGAATGATAATATTTGAAATCCACAATCAATGTCACCAGTTTTTATGCTGATAGTAAATTTATTATTTGTTATTTTTAATTAAGCTATTTTGTTAATGATGAAAGATGAATTAAATTAAAAAGGTATAAAATGGATTGGAAAAAATATATTGTTTCTGATAAAGAAGTGCTGCTTGGTAAACCCACCATAAAAGGAACCCGAATTGCAGTTGACTATATTATTTCCTTGCTTGCTCAGGGCTGGAGCGAACAGCAAATTTTGGATAATTTTCCACGCCTAACAAAAGTTAGTTTAAAAGCCGTTTTTTCTTATGTTCATGAATGTATGCAAGATGGACTACTTTTTATACAAAATAAAAAATCTGCCTAAATGAAATTACTTGCAGATGAAAATATCCCTTTGGCAAGTATAAAAGTATTAAGGGATTTTGGATATGATATTAAAGCAATTGGAGAAGATGACAAAAGTATTTCGGATAAACAAGTCTTGGAAATTGCAGTTAAGGAGAAAAGACTTATTGTTACATTCGATAGGGATTATGGGGAGCTTATTTTTAATTATGGTTTAAAGCCATCTGCTGGAGTAATTTTTCTTCGACTAGAAAAATATACTCCCGAACAACCAGGGAAGATTATCCATAAGCTTTTATGTAACAAAAATTTAACATTCGAAATGAATTTAACCGTTTATAATACCAAATCAATCCGTCAGCGTAAATATTAAACTACGAAGAAAGATACTTTTATGGTTATTTTTTTTCATCTATTTATAATTGAATATTATTATTTACCAAACGGCCAATCTTTTTTAATGTAGGCTCTAATCAGAAAAGCGATTGCTCCAATTAACATTACGACAACTCCTCCAACAGCAAAATAAGTTCCAGTTGAAAGGAATAATCCTATCCACATCAAAATTGCTATTAATGCGGGCAGAGGATACAACCACATTTTAAAGGAAAAAATGACGAAGGTTTTTTCTTTCGTAAAATTATAATACCCACTGCTTGCCCTATAAATTGAACTATAATTCTCATTGCTAAAATCGCGCTTATTACTTCCTTAAGTTTAAACAACAAGCTGAAAATAAAAGCAATCGCTCCGAGAATTAATAATGAATAATCCGGAAAATGTTTTTTTGCATGAGTATGTGAAAATAATTTAAAGAAAGAACCGTCAACTGCTGCAGCGTATGGAATTCTGGTATAACCAAGCGTAGCTGAAAACAAAGATGAAAATGCAATCCACAATATTAAAACTGTTACAACAATTGCCGCTTTAGAACCATAAATATACTGTACGAAAGTACTCACTATAAATTGTGAGTGCATTGCTTCTCGCCAGGGAACAACTCCCAGCACGCTTAACTGCATGGCAAGATAAAGTATTGCAATTCCTATAATGCTGATGAAAATACTTTTAGGAATATTTTTTTCAGGATCCTTTAATTCAGAACCAAGGTTGCTGATGTTATAATATCCAAGATAAGTATAAATCGTTTGAACCGAAGCGCTGCCGAGTCCCACAAAAAAGATAAAATTAAAATCAAATGCATTTGGTAGGAAAATCAAAAGCGATCTTCGGATTAAAATGAGTGATGCCGCCAAATATCAGCCACAAAATTGTTGCTATCACTCCGACCCATAAGAATAAAGAAATTTTTCCTATGGTTTCTATTTTTCTATAAAGCAGAATAACAATTAGGATAATTAAAATGCCCTGAAATAATTTTTTGTCCAAGTGGACCTATTGGTAATAAAAAGGTAAAGTATTGTGAGAAACCGATTGAACCGGAAGCAATAACCAATGGCGCTTGAAAAATTGTCTGCCAAATTAACAGAAACGAAAATAATTTTCCCCAGGATTTAGGTCCATAAATTTCCTTTAAGAAAACATAACTCCCGCCTGCGGCCGGCATAGCGGCGCCAAGCTCAGCCCAAACAGCGCCATCCATTAAAGATAAAACAGCACCTAAAATCCAGGCAAGCATACATTGCGGCCCGTTCATTTCCTGAATAACTATAGGCAAGACAATGAATGGCCCGATGCCTACCATGTCAATCATGTTTAAGGCAGTAGCCTCTTTTAAACCTAAGCCGCGTTCTAATTTTGAATTGGAAATGTTGTTAAGCAATTAAATATTTTAAAAATAATTTTTGAATGAATTGTCAAAATATAAAAATAAATTTTGATAGACTCTTAAGCTTTAGAATACTTTTGAGTAATTTTGAAAAAAACATTTTATATGAGTAAATGAAACTAATAGATTTAAGCCACACAATTGAAAATGGACTAATAACTTACAAAGGACTTCCCGCGCCAGTTATATGTGATTTTTTATCAAGAAAAAAATCCCGCGAGTTTTATGAGGAAGGAACAGAATTTCAAATTGGAAAAATTGAAATGGTTGCAAACACCGGGACATACATTGATTGTCCTTTTCACCGATATGAAAATGGAAAAGATTTAAGCGAAACAAATCTTGAAAAGTTTGTTGAGTTAGATTCTGTAGTTGTAAAATTCGATTACAAGAAAAATGGATTAGCTATTGATAAAAAATATTTTGAAAATATAGAAGTGGAAGGTAAAGCAGTACTTGTAAATACTGATTGGAGCAAACATTGGAGAAGTGATTTATATTTTGAAAATCATCCATTCATAACTGAAGACGCAGCAAACTATTTAAAGGATAACCATGTAAAACTTGTTGGGATTGACTCGCACAATATTGATGATACCCGAACTAACAGAAGGCCTGTGCATTCAATTCTATTAAAAAATGAAATCCTGATTGTAGAACATTTAACAAATCTAAATCAACTACCATTAAATGGATTTAAGTTTTATGCTGTCCCTCCCAAATTTAAGGGTGTCGGAACATTTCCCGTACGTGCATATGCAAAAATTCCTTAAAGAATATTATCTTTATAAATTTATGCTTAGCAATTTGTTAAACTATCTCATCAAACCTAAAATTTTACTAAATTATACACCAATATTTTAAATCATTCCTTACATTATTTTGCGAGGTAAATTTGGAACTGCTTGATTATCTAATTATTGTAGCTTACTTCATTTTTTCCATAAGCATAGCATTATATTATTCCAAAAGAGCCGGTAAAAGCACAGATGAATTTTTTCTATCCGGCAGAAACTTACCCTGGTATCTTGCCGGTTTATCAATGGTTGCAACAACATTTGCCGCAGATACACCTCTAGCTGTAACTGAGCTTGTAGCAAAAAATGGAGTTGCCGGTAACTGGGTGTGGTGGAATTTTGCTTTCGGCGGACTGTTAACTGTTTTCTTCTTCGCTAAGCTTTGGAGAAGAGCAGGCATAATGACTGAAGTTGAATTTGCTGAAATTAGATATTCAGGAAAACCTGCAAGATTTTTAAGAGGCTTCAGAGCAATTTACCTGGGATTTTTTATGAATCTAGTTATCATGGGATGGGTAAATAAAGCGATGATTTCCATTCTTGTGGGAATGTTTAATGTTCCGGAATCTCAAGTACTGTATTACGTATTTGGATGCATGCTGCTTGTAGCTTTTTATTCTGCGTTATCCGGTTTATGGGGAGTTGTTGTTACAGATGCATTTCAATTTGTTTTAGCTATGACAGGCACAATTATTCTTGCAGTGCTTGTTGTTAATTCTCCTCAAGTTGGTGGAATAACAGGAATGCAGGAAAAACTTCCGAATTTTGTTTTTGATTTCTTCCCCAAAATTTCCGATGCGGGCTCAGTTGCCGGGGCGTTTGCTTTAAGCGTTGCTTCATTTCTTGCTTATGTAGGAATTATTTGGTGGGCATCATGGTATCCAGGCGCAGAGCCCGGCGGCGGCGGTTACGTAGCACAAAGAATGATGTCGGCAAAAGACGAAAAACATTCTCTGTTTGCTACATTGTTTTTTCAAATTATGCATTATGCAATAAGGCCATGGCCTTGGGTTTTGGTTGGAATTTCTTCATTAATAATATATCCCAATTTAGGAGCCAATGAAAAAGGAATGGGATACATTTATGCAATGAATGATTTTCTTCCCATAGGTTTAAAAGGATTGCTGGTAGCTGCCTTTTTTGCCGCTTATATGAGCACAATTGCTACACAGCTTAATTGGGGTTCATCTTACATCATGAATGATTTTTACAGAAGATTTGTTAAGCCTAAGGAAAAAGAAACACATTATGTTTTAATCTCTCGTGCATTTACAATTATTTTAATGTTAATATCTATTGTTGTTACTTTATTTATTAATAGAATTTCCGGCGCGTGGGAATTTATTATGGAAGCCGGTGCTGGAGTTGGATTGGTTTTAATTCTAAGATGGTTTTGGTGGCGAATAAATGCCTGGTCGGAAATTTCTGCCATGATAACTCCTTTTATAGTACTTCCATTTTTGAAATACTTTGGGATAGCATTCCCGACAACTTTATTTTATCTTGTTTCAGCAACCACTATCGTTTGGGTTATCGTTACCTTTTTAACCAAGCCAACTGATGAAGATGTCCTATTTTCTTTCTATAGAAAGATTCACCCCGGCGGAGTGTTGTGGAAAAAGATTTCTTCAAAATTGCCTGAAGTTAAAAGTGATGTAGGATTTTTCAGAATGTTTTTGAACTGGTTATTTGGAGTTGCATTAGTATATTCAATGCTGTTGGGAATCGGAAGTGTAATTTTTTCTGATTTTAAATCGGCAATAATTTGTTTTGTTATTGCTGTAATTTCAATAATTGTTATTTATAAAAATTTATCTGAACTTGGCTGGAAGACAGTAATTAAATAACCGATATGGATACAAATAATAGACTCGGTAACATTGATGTCATTTTTTTTGATTTAGACGGAACGCTTTTATCTAAAGAAGGCGAAATTGGACAAGAGACAAAAGAGCTTGTTAAGGAACTAAAAAAATTCGGAGTTCATTTTACTTTTGCCAGCGGAAGACTCCATTCGGCACTAATCAAATATGCTGAAGAGCTTGAAATCGATACCCCGTTAGTTTCATTAGATGGATGCATCATTAAAAGTTATCCCGAAGGAAAAGTTATACATGAATCTTTTATCAAAGAAAAATATGTCAAAAAAGCTTTAAGGTTTGCTGAAGAATATTTGATGCACATTGCTTTATGCCATGCGGATGCTATTTATTATACGGAAACAAATTCCGTTATACCTATGATAATGGATAAATTTGGTGCTAATTATGAAGAAGTAAATTCATATGATAATTATTTAAATCAAACACTTGAAGTTGTGTTTGCGGGCGATAATAAAGATTCGATCCGGTTTGTTAAAGAGAAAATGAATTTCCCATATACTTTTGGAATTTCCGCTTCATATTTTAAATCTAATACTTATGAAGAAGTTTATTATCTTCATATAAGAAAAAAAAATACATCAAAAGGAAAAGGTGCGTTAAGACTTCTGAAATACTTAAAGGTAAAGGAAGAAAATAGCGCTGTTATTGGTGATTGGTATAATGATTTAAGTTTATTCAATACAAGAGCATTAAAGGTTGCGCTTTCCAATGCTGTGCCTGAGATAAAAAGTTTAGCCAATATTATTACTAAGCGCAGTAATAACGAAGATGGAACTGCAGAGTTTTTGGAAATGGTTTTAAAGGCAAAAAAGGAAATGTATGCCGAAGAAAAATAAAACAAATTTCAAAACCAGCGAAAGAGTTAGATTTACAATTGTTCTAATTACAGTTCTATTAATTGTACTCATGTTTCCTAAAGGTGAATCAATTGAGTCCGAGGTAAATGTTGGTTCAATATGGATACATGATGACTTAATTGCTTCTTTCAGCTTCCCAATATTAAAAGATCCGAATGTTTACCGTGCGGAAATAAAGGAAGCTGAGTCAACTGTCTATCCGGTTTTTGTAAACGCAAATCAAAATACAAATGATATTGATTCAATAAATAAGTATAATTCTTTTTTATTAAGAGCAATTGACAGCGCCATTGTTGAAAACGGAAGCAATGAAAAAAATCCATCTTTTCTTTCTTCGCAGTCATTTACAACTTTAAAGAATTTGCGTCTGCAAGAAAAGAATTTAATTTCCCCGAACGGTTTTAGTCTTAACAAATTTTTTTCATTGTCTAAAAATATATTAAACAATATTTATTCAAATAAAATTCTTAATTACCCGCCGGATATTAAATATAGAGACAGCATTGCCGTAAGGATGGGGAACTTTGAGGAGATTGAACCGCATTCAAGATTTCAGACAGAAGCTAAAGCAAAAGAAAATGCGAATGATATTATTAAAAGTTTTAATTATCCTGGAAATATAGAAGCGGCGCTGATTGAATATGTAGATCATTTTATTTTCCCCAACTTAACTTATAGTAAGCAATTAACTGATGAGTTAATTCAGCAGGCAAAAAATAATGTTTCTAAAACAAGCGGGATTGTAAATGAAAATGAAAGAATTGTAGGCAAGCATGACAGGATCACAAAGGAAACAAAACTTAAAATAGATTCATACAAGGCCGCAAAGGGTGAAAAGATCGGCAATGTTGAATTATATCTTCAACTGTTTGGCAAGTTTCTTCATATTTCATTTTTGCTTTCTCTGCTGATTATTTATGTTTTTTTATTTAGAAAAAAAATATTCTATGATAATCAAAAAATTATTTTAATTGCGATTGTAATTTTATTCTTTTCATTCATCACATACCTGGTTAATCAATTAGTTGCATCAACTCCTGTATACTTATTGATTTTTATTCCCGCAGCTTCTATGCTGCTGACAATAACTTTTGATTCCAGAATAGGATTTTATACAACCGTAATTATTTCTTTGATTGCCGGAGCTTTGCGCGGTAACGATTATACTTTTTCAGTCTTAAATATACTGGCTGGTGTTTTAGCAGTATATTCCGTTAGGGATATTAAAAACCGTTCTCAAATTTTCAGATCATTTTTATTTATACTAATAGGGTACACCGCCGGCATTGCTGCTTTTGGATTTGAAAGATTTGCTGAATTTAACAAGCTTTTAATTGAATTTGCATTTATTTCTTCTAACGCATTAATAAGTCCGGTTTTAACTTATGGCCTTTTAATATTTTTTGAAAAATTCTTTAGAATCACAACTGATCTAACTTTGCTCGAACTTTCAAATTTTGATGCGCCTTTACTCAAAGATCTTTCAAGAAAGGCTCCCGGGACTTTTAATCATTCCATGACGATGGGCACTCTTGCCGAAACAGCAGCTGAAAAAATAAATGCAAATCCACTGCTTGCAAGAGTAGGGGCATATTATCATGACATAGGTAAAACTATATCACCACAGAATTTTGTTGAGAATCAATTAAACAATCAAAACTTACATGAAGGTTTGTCACCTGAAGAAAGCGTAAGTTTAATTATAAAACATGTTAATGAAGGCATTGAGCTTGCAGAAGCTAACAACTTGCCTCAAGAGATAATTGATTTCATCCCGGCTCATCATGGAACAATGACTATGTCATTCTTCTATGAAAAAGCAAAAAAATTGTATGGTGAAGAAAAGGTTAATATTGAAGATTACAAATATCCAGGCCCAAAACCGCAGAATAAAGAGACAGCCATAATAATGCTTGCTGACGGCTGTGAATCTGCAGTTCGTTCAATTTCAGAACCTGATGCTGTTAAGGTTGAAAATGTAATTGATAACATTATTAATTCCCGGATAAATGATAAGCAGCTTGATGAATCGCCAATTACATTCAGCGACATTAGCAAAATAAAAGAAGCTTTTGTTAGTATTTTATTAGGCCAGCATCACAGAAGAATTAGATATCCAAAACAAGATGAAGTTGAAAAAGGAGTTGAAGAGAAAAAAGAAAAAACATGAATATTTTTTTAAAAGAATATCTGTCGGTTTTAAGTCTTGAAAAAAATTTATCGGGAAATACAGTTAGCTCATATAAAAATGATATTTCTTCATTTATAAATTTTATAAGCGTAAAAAAAATTGATGATCCATCAAAAATTACATACCAGGATTTAATAGATTTTTTTAAAGAGCTAAATGAAATCGGTCTGTCTAAAACTTCTGCCGCACGCTATTATTCTTCACTTAAAGGATTTTTTAAATATCTTTTTCAAAACAACTATATTCAAACAAATCCCATTGAAAAAGTTGAAACTCCCAAACTTTCAAAAAATCTTCCGCATGTGCTTACTTTTAACGAAGTAGAAAAAATTTTAAAACAGCCAAACATTAAAGAAAAGCTGGGACTTCGTGATAAAGCCATACTGGAATTATTTTATGCATGCGGAGTGAGAATTTCCGAGCTAATTAATATTAAAATTTCCGATTTATTTTTCACCGAGGAAATTATTCGTGTTTTGGGAAAGGGTTCTAAAGAAAGATTAATTCCTATTGGTGAAAGTGCAATATATTGGATAACAAACTATTTGAAAAATTCGCGTTCACTTTTGATAAAAAAATTAAAAAGTGAAAATTATGTTTTCTTAAATAGCCGTGGTTCAAAGTTATCACGCATGGGTGTTTGGAAAATAGTTGACAGGTATGTTCGCGAAGCGGGAATAAATAAAGAAGTTCACCCGCATACATTTAGGCATTCTTTTGCTACTCATTTGCTTGAAGGCGGCGCTGATCTTAGAGCTGTGCAGGAAATGCTTGGCCACTCGGATATTTCTACAACACAAATTTACACGCACATTGACCGTGAATATATTAAACAAGTTCACAAAGAATATCATCCCAGAGGATAATTAATAATGCAAATAAGCGATAGACTGATCTCCTTTTTAACTTTTTTACCGATGTTTTTTATTTCAATAACTATTCATGAGTTTGCGCATGCATTACTTGCATCTAGGCTTGGCGATGATACAGCAAAAAATTTAGGAAGATTAACTCTTAATCCGTTTAAACATGCTGATTTAGTCGGAACCTTAATTATGCCGATTGCGTCATACGCCTCAGGAATAGCTTTAATAGGCTGGGCTAAGCCCGTTCCAATAGACAGAAGAAATTTCAAAAATCATTTAAGAGACGATGCTGTAGTTTCGTTTGCCGGCCCGCTGTCAAACTTTCTGCTAGCTTTTGTTTTTTTTATTGGCTTCATAATTTCAGTAAACATGCACTTCACAAACCAACAATATATAGTTAATATTTTTTGGTATGGAGTTTTTTTTAACATTTTTTTATTTGCATTTAATTTACTTCCAATTCCGCCATTAGACGGTTCGCATATCTTATATGATATTTTCCCAAATAAATTCACGGCAAAAATTTTACATTTAGGTTTATATGGTACGTTCATTTTATTGTTTTTCATTTATAGTCCGCTGTGGGGATTTTTTATTAAATTCATTAATTTCATTTTAGATTTATTCATAAAGCTTGAAAGAATTATTAATGCGTAAAATACTTTTTCCCTTTTTAATTTTGATTTTCATTCTAGGATGCGGAGAAGAGAACAAGACTAAAGAAACTATTCCAAATTCTAATCAATCATTAAAAAAAGAAAAAGCGTCATCTTTTATTTTTGTTGGAATGATCGGGGAAAAAGCCGGATTATATAGCTATGAGTTTAATAAAGGAAAATCAAAACGATTCTGGTCGTCTCCAAGTGAACAAGTAGTTGAGTTATCTTTTTCTGATGATCGAAAAGCAGCGTTCTTTTTAACAGCCAGAAGTTATGGTAAAAGAGGTGTGTTTCCTTTTATTACAAGAGTAAAGCTGTATAATATTAATTTGGATTCAAACAGTGTTTCATTTGTTAGCAACATTGGAGATGGAATGCAGGTTTTTACTGAATGGGTGGACAGCAATAATTTTAAGGTCGCATTAAATTCGATTGATATAAAAGTTTCAGAATATGTGAATCAGCATACTTTTATTTTTAATACTTTCGGTAAAGCTTTACTTAATGAGAAAAAGATCTACAATTTTATTAAAGAAGGTTATCCTTCGCCTCCTAAAGCAAAGATCAATTTGAAATCATCACAATTAAATACCGAGTTAAAAATAGAAGAAAAAGATGGGGAGAATTCATTTTATCTTGAAAATAATTCTAAAGATGAAATAAAGTTTATTTGCAGTGATAACAAAAAAATAAGAGATGTTGTTTGGGCTAATAATAATTCGGATTTGATATTTTCTACTGTTGATGTTACTCCAGGAAATGAAACTATATATGATAAAAATCCTGAGACATCGAATTTATATATCTATTCAATAAAGAAAGATAGTATCATCCAAACGTGGAAAGGCGGAGGCTACAAAAATTTCTTTCTTGAAAATAATAAACTTTTATTTGATACAGGATTTAAAGAAAATTCGCTTATAATTATTTACGATTTAAAAAATAATAGCCCAATAGATTCAATAAAAATTAATGGCGGGTGTGGATTAGAAAATATTCCCGAACTTCCGGATTATAGCGCCTAGTGAATACATATTATAGAATATTATCTTTTGTAAAACCATATTGGAAGCATATTTCGTTATCGATTGCATGCACTATTTTGTTCGCAGCTTTAAACGGACTTTCTATTTATCTAACCATTCCTTTGCTTGATACTTTATTCTCAGATTCCTCAACGGCTCAAGTTTCAAACCAGCCTTCTGCTGTTGATAAAGCAGCAAGTCTTCTGCCTGATTGGGTCATAAACATAAAAGAAGATATTTCTCGAGCCTTTAATAATTATGTTTTCAGCGGAAATAAAACTGAAGCACTTTTTAAAATTTGTGTAATAGTTCTCTTTGCATTTCTCGGCAAAAATATATTTGGTTATATGCAGGCTTATTTCTTAGCTCATGCTGAGCAGGGAACAATGAAAGATATCCGTGATGCTGCTTATCAGCATCTTCATGAATTACCCATGAGTTATTTCAAGCAGGAGCGGGTTGGAAATTTAATTTCAAGAATTACCAATGACGTTAATATAGTACAGTCAAGTATTTCGACTACATTTTTAAATTTAATAAGAGAGCCATTAACCATAATTGTTTTCCTTGCAATAGCCTTAAGTATTAGCTGGAAGCTTACTTTATTGGCATTCATAACTCTACCTTTTTCAGCTTTGATAATAGGCTGGATTGGGGTAAGGCTCAGAAAATATAGTTCAATAGTGCAGGCAAAGATGGCTGATATTACGAGTGTTCTGCAGGAAACAATTTCTGGAGTAAAAATTGTAAAAGCTTTTGGAATGGAGAAGTATGAAAATGAAAAATTTAAATCTGAAACAAAAAGTTTTTTTAAGATGATGCTTCACATCGTTCGTGTTAGAAACGCCTCTTCACCAATTACGGAATTTCTAAGTGTAATCGTTGGAGTAGTAATTATTTACTACGGCGGAATTTTGGTTTTAGAAGAGCACACGCTTAAAGCAAGTGAATTTTTAGGATTTCTATTTGCAATTTTTCAATTAATGCCGCCCATAAAAGAATTGAGCGGTGTGAATAATAGAATTCAAGAATCAAGCGCTGCAGCAGATAGAATATTCGAAATAATTGATACACCTCCGCTAATAAAAAATATACCCGGAGCAAAGAAATTAATTCAATTTAATAATGAGATTAGGTTTGAAAATGTTTCATTCCATTATGATGATGCGGAAGAATTAGTTTTGGATGATCTAAATTTTTCAGTGGAAAAAGGAAAAATAATTGCCTTCGTTGGTCCAAGCGGCGGCGGCAAATCCACGCTTGTTGATTTAATCCCGCGGTTCTATGACCCCACCAAGGGAAAAATTTTGATTGATGATATTGATATTAAGGAATATGAAATTAAAAGCCTTCGTACCATGATGGGTATTGTTACACAAGAGACAATTTTATTTAATGAATCCATTAAGAATAATATTGCCTATGGTTTGGACGATTATCCGTTTGAAAAAATAATTGAGGCTTCAAAGACTGCCAACGCTCACAATTTTATTGTTCAAATGCCGGAAGGATATGATACAGTTATAGGAGAAAGAGGGGTAAAACTTTCCGGCGGCCAAAGGCAGCGTATCTCCATTGCGCGCGCTTTATTAAAAAATCCGGAGATAATGATTTTTGATGAAGCCACTTCTGCACTTGATAATGAGTCTGAACTGCTCGTTCAGGAAGCGATAGACAGATTGATGGTTAACAGAACTACTTTTGTAATTGCACACCGTTTAAGCACTATAAGAAATGCTTCACAAATTTTAGTATTGGATAAGGGAAAAATAATTCAAACGGGAAATCACGAAGAATTGATTAAGCAAGAACGCGGACTCTATAGAAAATTTTATGAGATGCAGTTTAGAGATTAATCATGAAGAACGAAAACAAAACTATAAAAATTATTGATAGTTCAATTCTTTTCTTTATAGTGCTTTTCCTTCTCAGTTTAAGCAATTCAATTTTTGTAAACCAGCTTGGTTATTACGGCGCACTTTTATTAATAGTATTTAGATATTTCCTAACCAGGGAAAATCAGTTTAAAAAAACAGGAATCGAATTAGCTTTAGTATGGTATCTTGCTGCTGAAATATTATCTGCAATATTCACTCAATATCATAATAATGCAAATACAAACCTCTTAAAACGCGCTTTGCTGATTCCTATCATTTACACTTTTATAGCAGCCTCTACCGATCTGAAAAGAGCAAAGTTATATTTTAAGATATACATAGGTGCGTCATTAGTAACAGTACTTATCTATCTTTTCTTTTCGTACAGATTTTATATTCAAAATTTATATGGGGTTGAACAATCGGGCCCATCAATTTTCCAGTATCCAATTACAGCAAGTGAAATCATTAGTTTTTCAGTTATCTTTTTGTTTGCTTTCTTGATTAATGAAAAAGTGTCAATTAAAAATCGAATTTTACTTTTGATCGGTTTTGGTTTATCTGCGTTAGCTTTAATTTCAACTTATAAAAGAACTGGTTGGCTGGGTGCAGCTTTTGGAATATTCGTTATATTAATTATTAAACGACAATGGAAAATTCTTATTCCATTAATTGTGTTTGGTGTAATTATCATTCTAATGCAAAAAAATATTAGTGAAGTTTTCGTATACAACTATTCGGAAAATGAACTCGCAAAAAAAATTGAGTTAAATACCGAGGGGAGAGCATATAATATTTATCCGGAAGATGATAAATATTTTGTAAGCGATTTTGAAAATGGAATTGTTGAATATCAAGATTCAACAATAATTAATAAGATAAAAACTCCTGCGCCTATTTATGATTTAAGGAAATGGACAGATGATTATCTAATTGCTTATTTAAGCGATACAAGATTTTTACTAATTGCAAAAGATGGTGAAAATCTAAAAATAAAAAAAGAATTTATGGCACCGGGGTTTACAACCGCATACCGAGTAAGCAACCGCTATCTTTACATTTTAGATTCGGACAGCGGATTAACGGTTTTCAGAGATCCTAATAATTTTGAAAATTATATGCGTTTTGAAAAGTACAGTGGATATGCAAATTTTTATATAGATTCTACTTATTTTATTTTGCAATCACCTGGAAAAGGCATAACTGTTTATCAATCTGAATATAATTTACCAGGCGATAGTTTATTCAGCTACAAAAATTCAAATATTGACTTTGTTTATTATATAAACTCAAAATTGTTTATATCTGATAATACAGGATTAAAACTATTTAAAGTAAATACTAATCATCTAACTCTGATTGATGAATCAAATAAAATAATGAAGGCGTTATACTGGGAACAAACTAATAACAAATTATTTGTAGCTGATTTGAGTAATAAAATTTTTGAACTTGAGTTTCCAATTAAAGATTCAATTAATATTATCTCAACTAATCAATTATCGTTTACGCCTTCATCGATTAATTTCAAAAACAATAATCTTTATCTTACCTATATTAAAAGAAGCCGCTTATTAAGTATCTGGGATCCATATCTTCCCTCAAACTACACAAGATTTGCTCTTTGGCGTGCCGGTTGGAAAATGTTTTTAGATCATCCTTTGTTTGGGGTTGGCGATATTGACTTAAGAGAATACTACATAAAATATAAGCGTCCTTATGACAAAGAAATCCAAGGACATATGCATAATAATTTTGTTCATGTACTGGTTACGCTTGGCGCATTTGGCTTTTTAGCAGTTATTTTCCTTTTCTATAAAATAATTATTATTGAGTCTAGGGTATATAAAGAGAGAAAAAATATTACTTTTGTGTCTTCTTACGCACTTGGCGCGCTTGGATGTTTTGCTGCATTTCTTTTTTCAGGATTAACGGAAATGAATTTTGGCGATCATGAAATCATTACCCTTGTTTGGTTCACTTTTGGTTTGAATATGGCTTTTTATTTCTTGTCAAATAATCTGGTTGATAACAATACGTGATCGCTGTTGGATTTAGCATAATGTTTAAGTAATTTTTTTATAAAATTGTAACTAAAAAATTTTTATATCGGAGGCATTTTTAAATGGAAGTGAATGTAAAAAACGAAATAAATGAATTGGTGGATAAACTTTCATCAGGCTTTAGTTCTGATGTTAAAGAAGCTGCAATTATACTGGCTGCGGGACATGGTAAAAGAATAAAATCACAAACGTCAAAAATGCTTCATAAAATATGGGAAGTACCAACTGTAGAACGGGTTTATAATGCATGCAGAAACGGAATAAGTAATATAAATGTAATAGTTGTGGTAGGCATTAAAGCAAAAGATGTTATGAATGTAATAGGCAAAAGAGATGCTACAAAATTTGCCTATCAGGAAACGCAAAATGGTACAGGTCATGCGGTTCAAGTTGCTTTAGATAGAATTGACGAAAAACTTTTTGATGGTATAGTTTACGTCCTGCCTGGCGATATGGGTTTGATTGACAGCAGCACAATGATTCGATTTAGATCAGAATTTATTAGTACAGACTCTGATATGATGGTGCTGACAGGAATCTTTGAAGGAAATCCAAATGAAAATTCTTACGGAAGAATTATCCGCGTAAAAGATAAAGACATAGACGGCAAACCATCCGGATCTGATACCGGAAAAGTAATAGAAATTATGGAGCATAAGGATATTCTTGCTTTAAAAGATGATAAGCCTTATGTGGTAATGTTTAATGACAAAAAATATTCTTATACCAAAAAAGAACTGATTGAAAATAATGAATTCAACTCCGGTGTTTATGCATTTAAGTATAAAAAATTGATTGAACTTGTTAATCAGCTTTCCAGCAATAATGTGCAAAATGAAATTTATATTACAGATTTAATTTCTTTATTTAATAAGCAGAAATATTCGGTAATGGCTGTTAGCCCGCTTGAGCAATATGTTGTAATGGGTTTTAATAATAAATCTGTTTTAAAGGAAATGGAGGCTGTAGCCAGGAAAAAAGTTTATGATAAGCTAAAGGATATAATAGAAATTGATGACCCGGATGATTTTTTTATTCACGAAAAAGTTATCGATCAAATAATTGAAATGGATAAGCAAAACATTCCTTTGGATATAAGAATTGGAAAAGGAGTTTATATCGGTAAGGAAGTAAAATTAAATTACAATCTCGATCTGCAAAGAAATGTTTATGTAGATGGTAATATTTATTTTGGACAGAATGTTGTAATCTGGCAAAATGTTCATCTTTCTTGTTTTGAAAATCAATCGTTAAAAATAGGTAACTATGTTGAAATACTTTGGGGAGACATAATTAAAGGCAATATTGAAATCGGCGATTATTCTAGAATTGAATCAAGTGTAAATATGACTGGAAGTGATGAATTCCCTTTGAGGATAGGTTCACATGTTTTAATTAAAGGAACAAGTTACATTTTTGGTTCCATCATTGAGGATGAAGTAAACATTGAACATAGTGTTCTAATTACTAAAAGAGTGGAAAAGCTGGTTAAGCGAAACGGAGAAATTCAGCCTATTCGGTTTTACCTTCCCATGCCCGCTGGAATAGACGCAATTGAAGATTTAAATAATTGACAAGTTTTAAGGTTTACTCTTTAAAATAAAAAAAGCTCTTCAATTAAAAATTGAAGAGCTTAATTCTTAAATTAAAAATTTATTTAGACTCTTTTTCAGCGCTGACAGTATTTAAATGTTTTGTCAAAGCTGCTTTTTTTCTTGCAGCTGTATTTCTATGAATTTTGCCTTTGGTTGTGCTTCTATCAATTAAAGCGACAGCTTCTTTATATAATTTTTCCAATTCTTCTTTTTCGGTTGAGCCCAAAGTTTTTTTCACAACTGTTTTTATTTGCGAGTCTATTCTTCGGTTAACATTTTTTCTTTTTTCCGATGTACGTATTCTCTTCTCAGCCGATTTGTGATTTGCCATGCTCTAAAAACCTTTAAAAGTAATAAAAAATTGACCTCAAATATATAGATTAGTAAGTTTGATGTCAACTTGTGATTTTGTAATTTTACTTGAAAAGTTAAGAAAATAGCTATTAATCCAATTATTTTATGTTAAAAGTTAACGAAATTTATTTCTCAATCCAGGGA
Organism: uncultured Ignavibacteriales bacterium; assembly: GCA_963731745.1. Classification (GTDB taxonomy): domain Bacteria; phylum Bacteroidota; class Ignavibacteria; order Ignavibacteriales; family Ignavibacteriaceae; genus CAVSWT01. The sequence continues at coordinate 51,886 of CAVSWT010000015.1, read as the reverse complement.
GAAAGCACCAAAGCGGGCCTTCCGTGTGTATTTGTGAGGTTAACATATTGTAATCTTAGGTGTTCATATTGTGATACCGAATATGCTTTTTACGAAGGCAAAGACATGAGGTTGGACGAAATTCTGGCCGAAGTAAAAAAATACAACTGCAAACTTGTAGAGGTTACTGGTGGTGAACCTTTAGTGCAAATTGAAAGTCTGGATTTGATGTCAAAATTATGCGATGAAGGATTTGAAGTATTATTAGAAACCGGCGGAAGTTTAAATATAAAAGATGTAGATAAAAGGGTAAAAGTTATTATGGACTTGAAATGTCCATCAAGCAATATGATGAAAAAAAATATTTATGAGAATATAAATTTTATTAAACCGACTGACGAAATTAAGTTTGTAATCGGCACCAAAGAAGATTATGAATGGACAAAAGAAATAATTAATAAGTATGATTTAGCAAATAAATGTGAAGTTTTGTTTTCAGTTGTTTTTGGTTCTCTCGAACCGCTTGCCCTTGTGAATTGGGTTTTGGAAGATAAATTAAAAGTTAGATTTCAACTTCAGATGCATAAATTTATTTGGTCTCCGGAAACTAAAGGTGTGTAATTGAAAATTGCAAAAGAATTTCATTGGGAAATGGGACATCGTCTTCCTGAACATTTTGGTAAATGTAAAAACATTCATGGCCACTCCTATAAAATGATTGTTGAAATTGAAGGTGATGTTTTGGAATCTGGAATGGTAATGGACTATTATGATCTGAAGAAAATTGTAAACCCCATTGTAGAAGAATTAGATCATGCATTTATGGTTTATAAAGAAGACAAGCAGATTATAAAATTTTTAGAAGAAATGAATTCAAAAAAAATAATTGTTGATTTTCAATCTACAGTAGAAAATATCTGCACCTTCTTTCTCACTAAAATAAAAGGGGCAATCACTCGTAAAAATATTAGCAAGTTAAAAGTTCGAATCTATGAGACTCACGACGATTATGCCGCCGAAGAAACAGTATTGAATTAATTATTAATTAACTCATGCCAAGATTTAAAATTTATTTAGAATACGAAGGTACACGTTACAGCGGTTGGCAGACCCAAAAGAATGCAAAGACGGTGCAGGGACAATTGATAAAAGCTGCATCCGAAATATTTAATACTGATAACTTTGAATTAAAAGGAAGCGGCAGAACAGACAGCGGCGTTCATGCTCTCTGCCAGGTTGCTCATCTTGATGTTAAAACTATGCTTGCCCCGGAAATTATTAAATTAAAATTTAATGATTTACTTCCTTACGATATTAATATTTTAGAAATAGAAAAAGCCCATCCCAATTTTCATGCAAGACATGATGCAATTTCACGCAGTTATGTTTATCAAATATCAAGGCGAAGGACCGCATTTGGAAAAAATTCTGTCTGGTGGATAAAAGATAAACTCGATTTTAATAAGATGGAAAAAGCTGCAAAACTATTTGAAGGCATGCATGATTTCTCTTCTTTTTCGGACGATGACAAATTAGAAAAATCAACAAAAGTATTAATCGAGCAAGTTCAATTAAAAGAAGATGGCGATTTGATTCTAATTAGAATTATCGGGTCACACTTTTTATGGAAGATGGTTAGAAGAATTGTCGGTGTTTTAGTGGAAGTTGGCAGAGGGAAAAAGCAAGAAAAAGATATACTGTTTTATCTGCAGAATAAATCTAATGAACCTGCTAAGTATACTGCACCACCATCGGGATTATTTTTAGAGAAGGTAATTTATAAAGCTGATAAATTTAATTTAGATTTTAATTCTACAATTAATATTTCACAAAGTCATAGATGAAAAATGAAATTGAAATACTTCACGAAGTAATTTCTAAGTTTGATACCTTAAACATTTCCTGCATGCTTACAGGTTCAATGGCGCTGGCATATTATGCAACACCCAGAATGACTAGAGATATAGATCTAGTTATAGAATTAAATATTAATCAAGTTTCTGAACTATTAGATGCTTTTAAAGAAGATTATTATATTTCAAAAGAAGCGATTGAAGATTCAATTAAAAATGAATTCTTATTCAATATTATTAATATCGAAAATGCCGTTAAGATTGATTGTATAATCAAAAAAAATAATGAATATAGAAAAAATGAATTTCGAAGAAAAAGAAAAGTTAAATTTAATAATTTTGAAATATTTATCGTAAGCAAAGAAGATCTAATAATTTCAAAATTATATTGGGCAAAAGATTCCAATAGTGAACAGCAAATAAAAGATATAAAAAATTTAGTAGCATCTGGCATGGATAAAAATTATGTTAATCAGTGGACTGAAAAACTATCATTGAATAAATTTTGGAAAGAAATTTTAGGTGAATGATACATTAAAAGAAGCTGAAGAATTTCAAAACAATTTATATAAAAAATTCACAGGTGAAGAAAAACTATTAATGGCTTCAAATATATTTGATGCAGCTAGAGAAATTGTTATTTCTTCTTTGCCGGAAGGATTATCTAACAAAGAAATTATTAGTTATTTATTTTTGAGATTTTATAAAGATGATTTCACAGAAACACAGAGGGAAGCGATATTAAACGAAATCAATAATAAAATTGAATCCTAACTTATAGAACATTTATTTTCACATTTGCGGCCAATATAGTTTTGTCTTCGAAAGCAAAAAAATGATTGCCGCAGCTACTGAAAATAAAAGCGGATAAAAAATTAAATTTGCCTGGCCTGCCTGGATATGTGTTACTTCTGCTGCCAGAGTCCAAATAAAAATTCCAATTATTGTAAGCAATCTGATTTTTGGAATTAACATTCCGATACCCAAAAAGATTTCAATAATTCCAATTGGGAATCGGAACCAAATTGGGTAACCCCAATCAACAAAATTTTTAATGTCCATATCTGTTCCTATGAGTTTCATTATTCCAACTGTTATATATATTAAAGAAAGAATAATTGATCCTATCCAGGCGCCAATATTTTTTAATTTTTCACTCAAGGTTAATTGTTAATAATTTCATTTAAAGGTAAGTATCTCTGAAAAGATTTTATGTGTTTGACTTAAGCAAAAAATTGATATTACTTAATCATTTTCTTCAATTTATTGATTTCATCTCTTAAGTTTGCTGCCCGTTCAAACTCAAGATCTTTTGCTGCTTGATGCATTTCATCTGTTAGCTGTTCAATTAAATCTCTCTTCTGATCATTGTCCATATATTTGAGAATAGGCTCGGCAACTTTTGAAAAAGAAAAATTCTCTTTCTCTTCCTTTCTTCTTACATCTGCAATGGAAGTTGAAGACATAATTTCTTCCATGCTCTTATAAATTGTTTTCGGAGAAATTCCATGTTGTTCATTATATTCGGTTTGAAGTTTGCGCCGTCGATTTGTTTCCTCAATTGTCTTGCGCATAGATTCGGTTATTTTGTCTGCATACATAATTACTTTTCCGTTAACGTTACGCGCGGTTCTTCCTGCGGTCTGCATCAACGATCGCTCACTTCTTAAAAATCCCTCTTTGTCAGCATCGATGATTGCAACAAGAGAAACTTCAGGCAAATCAAGGCCTTCTCTTAAAAGATTAACTCCTACTAAAACATCAAAGTCCCCAATTCTTAAATCACGTAAAATTTCAACTCTTTCTAAAGCATCAATATCGCTGTGAATATATCTTACCAATATTCCTATTTTATCTAAATAATCTGAAAGATCTTCTGCCATTTTTTTTGTTAAAGTTGTAACTAGAATTCTTTCTTTTAGAATAGACCTAGCTCTTATTTCTCCAATTAAATCATCAATCTGTCCTTTAATAGGGCGTACAATAATTTCAGGATCAAGTAAACCTGTAGGACGAATAATCTGCTCAACTATAACGCCGCCGCTTTTTTCAAGTTCGTAATCAGCGGGCGTAGCACTAACGAATATGGTTTGATTAATCATACTATAAAATTCTTCAAACTTCATCGGGCGGTTATCCAGCGCTGATGGGAGGCGAAATCCATATTCTACTAATGTCTCTTTTCTAGCCCGGTCGCCATTATACATTCCGCGTATTTGAGGAATTGTAACATGCGATTCATCAATTACTAAAAGAAAATCTTTCGGAAAATAATCTATTAAGGTTGAAGGCCGTGAACCCGGTGGACGATTATCCATGTGGCGTGAATAGTTTTCAATCCCGGCACAGTAACCAATTTCCTTCATCATTTCGATATCAAATTTTGTGCGTTGTTCAATGCGCTGGGCCTCTAAATATTTTTCTTCCCGCTGAAAATATTTAATTCGCTCAGCTAATTCTGTTTCAATATCATAAATAGCTCTTTGTACCTGCTCGCGGTTTGATACAAAATATTTTGCAGGGTAAACAGGAGACGAATCAACTTCTCTTAAAACATCGCCAGTTATGGAATCGATAATTGAAAGCTTTTCTATTTCATTATCCCAAAATTCAATTCTTATTGCTTCCTCATATTGATAAGCAGGGATAATTTCAATTACATCTCCGCGTGCTCTAAAAGTACCGCGTGAGAAATCGGTATCATTTCTTACATAATGAATGTCAATTAAATTACGCATCAATTTTTTGCGCTCATAAGCCGCACCTTTTTTAAGGAATATAATTTGATTTGCGTATTCCTGCGGCGCACCGATACCATAGATGCAGCTAACACTGGCAACAACAATGACATCATTCCTTCCTTCAATTAAGGACGTGGTAGCTTTAAGTCTTAGCCTGTCTATTTCTTCATTTATTGCAAAATCCTTTTCAATATAAAGATCGTTTCTGACGACGTAAGCCTCCGGCTGGTAATAGTCATAATAGCTTATAAAAAATTCAACCGGGTTCTTAGGGAAGAAATTTTTAAATTCCGAATAAAGCTGGGCAGCTAAAGTTTTGTTGTGTGAAATAATTAGTGTTGGTTTATTAAGTTCCTTAATAACATTTGAGATTGTGAAAGTTTTTCCGCTTCCGGTAACACCCAAAAGTGTTTGAAATTTTTCACCGCTTTTAATTCCTTTAAGCAGCGATTCAATTGCTTGCGGCTGGTCACCGGATGGTTTATAACTAGAAACTAATTCAAACTTATTCATAAAATTTTTTATTGAGATATTTCTACAGAGTGAAAATGATCCTGATGCAAATGGCCTTTTAATATAACAGGGTCGGATATATTTATATCTGGTGGAAGAATTGGGCCATTTACCAATACTTCAATCCCATTTTTATCTAGTGCATAAAAAGTTGATGCGCCGGCAGGTACATCATTTTCAATATTTTTCTTTTCATTTATTACTACTTTAATTTCTTTGTTGGCGTTATTATTTGTATCAAAGTTTGAGAATAAGCCAAGTTCATCATTTGGAGCGAAGTAAATAGAGTAAATAAAATAAATGACTATTAAAAAAAGAAACGGTAATATTAATTTTTGTAAAATTTTCATAATTGTTAAATTTATTTATTGTTGGTTAATAGAATTACCGATCCAACCCGCTAAGTACAAATAAGTTATTTCTGTTTTCTGTTCAGCGGGACAGAAAAAATTTTTAATTTAAATCGGAATTTAGTTTTGTAAGTTAATTATTTTTGTATTAACTATTCAATATAAAATATGCGGCCTAATAACAGAAGAAGATGAATGAAAAATGACTAAAAAGGGTTTTTGGATAATTATCAGCGGAGTGATGGGTTTTTTAGCAGTTGCAATAGGTGCTTTTGGTGCACACGGACTTGATGACAAAATTCCCCAACATTTATTAGAAGTATATAAAACTGGTGTGACGTATCATCTTGTTCATGCTGTTTGTCTTCTTGCAATTTCCTTAAATGGTAATGAAAAATTTTTTAAATCCGCATTATTTTTTTTAATAGGGATTATTTTGTTTTCATTTTCACTTTATATTTATGCTATAACTGCAGTAACAGCATTTGCAATTATAACTCCATTTGGAGGTGTAAGTTTTTTGATTGGCTGGATTTTAATTATTGTTGAAGGATTTAAGTTCAACAGAAAAATTTGAATAAATTAATCTTTTCTATTAATTCAGTTAAGCAATTATTTATTAATTTAAGCAGCAGAGGCATCGAATGGGAAATAATAATCAACAGAATCCTGATGAACAAGTTAAATGGATAATAGAAAATAAATTGAAGGCTGAAAAACGTCAGCGTAAACTGCGCAAATCAAATACACAAACTATAATTATTGGTCTGCTGGCAAGCACGTTGGCAACTTTATTGGCAGGTTATACTGCGGCTTCAAATTCGCCTTTTATGAATTGGCGCTGGACTTGTGCTGTCGTTGCTGTTTTTACACTATGTGCTACAATTACAACCGGTATTCAAAAACAGTTTGATTTATCAGGAAATTTATCAAAAATTTCCGGATGCCTCGGAAGATTAAATGCTTTGGATATTGCAGTAAAATTGGGAATTAGAAGCAGAGAGGAAATTGCTAAGGAATGCCAGGAAATTGCAATCCAATATTCGGAATATCTAAATTGAATGAATGTATTCTCTCAATTATTTTATAATTCTCAATTTAAAGAAAACTTCTTCCGGAGAAAAAATCCCCGCTAAAAACCTTTCATACATTACTGGCTCAATATTGAGAAATAAATCCATCCATTTTAATGGAGCAAAATGTGAAGTGATAAATCTTTTTTCAACAACTTCAAATTGCGCTTTGCCTTCATAATTAGTGCGGTGATTAAGCTTCCACTTTTCGTAAAATTTTAATTTTCTGTTTTCTATATATTCATAATTATCAAAAGTACGAATTGAAAAAGGAATTTTATGATCCGGTTCGCCGAAATATTTTGTGTTCAGAAAAAACGGTGCGTACACTATTAATAATCCATTTGGTTTTATAATTCTATAAAGTTCTGTAACTGAATTATGAAAATTATCCAGATGTTCGAGTATATGAGAAGCAAAAACTTCATCAAAAGTATTTTCTTCAAACGGGTAAGGAAATTTATTTATATCATGAATCATATTGCCGCCGTAATCAACTATATCAAGATTAACATATCCTTCCTTAAGATCTTTACCGCAGCCGAGATTTAATTTTTTCATCTTTAATTTTTTCCTAACAAATAATTTTATACAAAAGAATAATTATAACTGAGCTATTTATTACACAAAAGTTATTTAATAATTATGCAATTTAAGAAATAATCTGATTTTTTAAGAAATTTTTCCCTTGTCAAACAAATTAATTTCCGCTAAGTTATAATTAATTTTTAGCAATTGATTCTTTTAATTTTTGAAGATGAACGAATGAATTCGTTTATTAAAATTTTGTTATTATACTCATCCACATTGTTATTTTCATCATGCAGTGTTTTTTGGGGAGGTCTAGTCGCAATTGATAATGCTTCATACAAAGGTCCTAATGAAGTTAACTTGAAGAAGCTGCAAAAAATAAAACATGGTACAAAAGTTATTTTAAATCTTAAAGATTCCACTGAAATAACAGGTCTTTATGAGGGTTTTGCTCAAAATGATGAATCAGAATCAAATGAAGAAGCCATCTTAATTAAGGATGAAAGAAATATTCAAACACAAATTAAAACCTCTAATGTTATCAAATATACATATATTGATGAAGGCGGAAGCGTTTGGACTGCCGCAGCGCTTGGAGGAATAATTGATGCGTGTATAATTTATATCTTAATTAAAGGACCAGCCATTGGCGGTTCTTCAATTGTTTTAAATCTTCATTAAATAATTAAATCTGTTGATTATTTCTCATTATTCGTGCAGTTAAAGTTCTTATCATTTTGTTAATCATTTCATATCCTCACTACAATAATCAATTTAGAAACTTTTTTAAAAAAAATCTCTCCAAAAGGAATTATTTGTGATTCAATTGAAGACGATTCGTTTTTGTGATTTACATTAAAAAAATTCATCAACATTTTTTTTATTTATAAGCCCTTAATAAATAATAAAAATAATATATTTTTGATTTGCAGGAGCAATATTACATGATTCGATTTTCAATGATGAACAGTAGAATAATATATAAACTTTTATTTTTGTCTTTTTTTAGTTTGATGCTGATATTCATTTCGTCTTGCAAAAAAGAAGATAATCCTACCGACGCTCAGGGAGCGAACGAAATTATAATGCAGAATGATCAATTTGTTCCGGCAACAATGACAATTTCATCAGGTACAACAATTAAATGGGTAAATAAAGATAACCACGTACATTCAGTCAATATTCCCTCAAGAGTAATAGCATCTGGAGAAATTAAACCCAACGGCGAATTTTCTTATACATTTAACGGCGCAGGAGATTTTGATTATTTCAGTAACGAACAACTGAACATGGTGGGTACGATAACGGTTAAATAAATTTATTTTTCAATGATGTTTTTCGCTTTGATTAAGCTCATGTAGTGTTTTTATTAATGTTTTACTCTCAAATATTGAATACTGAATAAATTATTTTTATCTGTCCATACTTTTTTAACGTTAAAATAATCGGATGCTAACTCGGCAAAGCTTTGAAGCGTATATTTATAAGAATATTCTGTTAATATACTTTCACCCATTTCAAAAGAGATTGTTGAACCGCCTAGATGAACTTCTTGATTTATCTGGGAAATAAGGTGCATTTCTATTCTGCTTTCTTTATCATTGAAAAAAGCGAAATGCTTGAACATATTTAAATCAAAATCTGCGTACAATTCTTCATTTAATCTTTGAAGAATATTTAAATTGAATGCGGCTGTTATTCCTTTTTTATCATTGTAAGCAGCTTCAAGTGTGTCGGCATCTTTTCTTAAGTCAACACCAATTATAAATCCGCCATTATCGCCGCAAATTTTTGCAATTCTTTTTAAAAAATCTTTTGCATATGCCGGTTCAAAATTTCCTATTGTTGAGCCGGGATAATACACTGCTTTGTGATCAAAAGTTTTATCGATATCAGGAAGTTCAAAATCTTTAGTGTAATCAGCCGCAAGAGGAAAAATATCTAAATTCGGATAATCATCTTTTAAAATTTGTGACGAATTGATTAAATGTTCGGTTGAAATATCGATTGGAATGTATCCGGCTAAACCCGGAATATTATCAAGCAGCAATCTAATTTTCAAACTGCTTCCGCTTCCCAATTCAATAAGCAAAGTTCCCTCGCCCAGCAGAGATGACATTTCCAAAATATTATCCTGCATGATTTTTATTTCGGTTCTTGTTGGATAGTATTCTTCAAGATCGCATATCTGATCAAAAAGAGCAGAACCTTTTTCATCGTAGAATAATTTGCTTGGCAGCTGTTTTTGTTTCTTTGATAAGCCTTCAATCACTTCTTCAAGAATATCTTCTTGAGTTAATTCCGCAGTTTTAATAGTCATCTTAAATTTACTTTCATATTTAACAGATCAATTTATTATTTCGATTCTTTTGCTAATCTTATCCCCATAAATTGCCATCTTGCATTTGGAGGGAAAAAGTTACGGTATGTTTTTCTAATATGTGTCTCCGATGTCGCACATGATCCGCCTCTTAAAACCATTTGGCTGGACATAAATTTGCCATTGTATTCGCCTAAAGCTCCAGGTAATGGTTTATAACCGGGATATGGAGCATAAGAGCTGCGTGTCCATTCCCAAACATCTCCATAAAGCTGCCGCAATGTTTTTTCACCATCATTTGATTCAATTGGCGTAGGATGAAATTTTTCACTCTCAACAAAATTTCCCTTTATTTGTATATGAGTTGAGGCTGTTTCCCATTCTGCTTCAGTTGGAAGTCTTGAACCAGACCAATGAGCAAATGCGTCTGCTTCATAAAAGCTTACATGACAAACAGGTTCATTTAGCTCAACTTTTCTAAATCCATTTAAAGTAAAATTCCACCATTCGTCATCTTTCTTTTCCCAATAAAACGGAGCGTTCCAATTTTCTTTTTCAACTGTAGCCCAGCCGTCAGAAAGCCATAGCGCTGCATTTTTGTAACCGCCGTCTTCCATAAATTCAATGTATTCTTTATTTGTAATTAATCGTGTTCCTAATTTGAATGACTGCACAAATTCCTTATGACGCGGGGTTTCATTATCATAACAGAAAGTATTTTCACCAAATCCTATTTCATAAATTCCTTCTTCAAAATTCATCCATTCTAACGGCGGGATATTATTTGTTTGTTCATAACTAATTTCTTTGTAAACAGGCTTCAAGGGATTAACTGAAAAGACATGTTTAATATCGGTGATTAAAAGTTCTTGATGCTGCTGCTCATGATTTAAGCCCACTTCAACTACAAAGGCAAAATCATTAAAAGTTTTATCGTCACTATTCTCTAAAAAATGAAGCATATTTTTATCAACATAAGATCTATATTCATAAACTTGTTCAACTGTTGGACGTGATAATAATCCTCTATATGCTCTTGTGTGCCTTTCACCAACTTGTACATAATAGGAATTAAAAAGAAAGTTATATTGAGGATGAAGTGATTTGTAATTTTTTTCTGCTTTGCTTAGAATGAAAGCTTCGAAGAACCAGCTTGTATGGGCAAGATGCCACTTAGTAGGACTAACATCCGGCATAGATTGAATTACATAATCTTCTGTTACAAGGGGTTTACATAATTTATGCGAAAAATTTCTTACGGATTTATATCTGTTTATTAAACTTTCTCTGTCAATTTTGTTAGATGCAGGTTCAGCTAAAGCGATAGTTTCCGGCTCATTTTTCATATAGAATTTCCTCAATATTTTAAGCAGTGGAATTTGTTGAGTTGATGGTTCAATGCTAACAAATAAAATTTATTTAATCAAGTTATTTCATTTGATTGAGCTCAAAACGTGAAGTTGTTCATACGATTGTGATTTAAAATAAAAACTTCCGAAGATATTGTTATTGTGATAAAAGTAGTTTTTAAAATAATATTTTATCGAAATCTTACTTGCAAAATTTCAGCTAATAAAAAATGGAATAATTATGTTAAAAAGAATATTAATTATTTTTATATTTACTATTTCTGCAACATCTTTCATGAATACCTTTGCTCAAAATTCTCCGTATGGGAGAAAAGTAGGATTCGGGATAATTCTCGGTGAGCCAATTGGATTGACTGCAAAAGTATGGACGCATAATACAAATGCATTTGTTTTCGATTTAGGTAATTCATATTTCGGTGATTTAAGAGTTAATGTAGATTACTTATGGCATTTTGATGCTTTTCGATCTAAGGTTGCTTATCTATATGCAGGCCCTGGCGGAGTTGTTGGTTTTGGTGAAGGAAATGAATTTTGGTATAAAGGTAAATACCACAGAACAAAAAGCAATGCCGGCTTCGGAGTACGAGGAGTTTTCGGTCTTAATGTTGTCCCGGAAAGAACACCTTTAGAAATGTTTTTTGAGATTGGAGTATTAGTCGGTTTAGCACCGGATGTTGGTTCGTCTGTAGATGGGGCATTAGGTATCCGGTTTTATCCTTAAATAGAATAATATTATAAAGTTTGTTTCAAATCCGGTTTTTTGTTAAACCGGATTTATTTTAAAACGGCAATAGTTACTGTACAAGTTAAATAACTTGTTAGTTGATTTTATTATATAGTCCTCACCAATCCGGCCCAGCGACTGTCAATTTTAAAATTAAATTTTTCAAAAAATGATCGAAGATAAAAATGAGTAGTAAGAGTTTTAATTCCATCCGCTTCAAGACGGTTACAAAAATCTTCAATTAATTTTCCGCCGAGGTCCCGTTTTCTATAAGGTTTGGAAATAACTATTCCTTCAAGATGAGCCACATTCATGTATTGAATTTTAAAACATAATCCGCCCACAATTGTTTCATGCTCTTCATTATCGGTTATCATTAAATATTTTAATGAAGGATCAATTTTTACAGGGTAATTATCTAGAATAAATAATTTATGAAGACTTGCAATTTCAAATGCCGAGAAAGGTTTTCTAACAGTATATTTTAACCCGAAAGAATCATTGATTTCAGTTTTTAATACTATTTCTTTTTCTTGCAAATTATCTTCTGTTATCAATTCAAACTTTTGATTAATTGAAGGCAATATTAAATTATTTAGCACGCGCTTGTCATTTTCTTCCGAAAGAATTTCGTGAAGTTCTACCAGCTCAATCCGGTTTACGGCAGGTTCATCGGGATATCTAAATAAAGAATCAATTAACTTATCCAGCAGGAGTTTAATTTCATCGACTGCATTACTAAAATAAGTCTCTCTGAAAAAAATAAATTTATTCAATTCAGAATATTTATCTATTCTATATAAAGTAACCAGATTATTAATAAAATTTTCTCTCGCTTCTTTTGTGGAAGCAGAATTTTGATCAACAAAATCTTTATAATTTTTAATTGCAGTTAACATATATGAATCAATGTAAGGAACATTTTTTCTATCAAGTAAATAATCGCCGATGCCTATTGCCAATTCACCGGGTAAAACATTCTTTGAATTATCCGCAAATTCAGTCAGAAATCTGGAACCGTCTTTTTCTCCTAATGCTTCAAGGCATGCATCAAATAACCAGCTTACTTTTATTAAACCCCTGGAAGAAGTGTAATGAGCATAAGTCTGCTGATAAAAATTATTATAAAGATGAAGAATGAATTCTTTGGGGCCTTTGTAATTAGTCCAGCCGGCAATTGAAATAATTAATGCGCCTCTTTTAAAATGATTTTCAGGAACAACTGCATTGGATGGCGAAAAATTTCCGGGAACAACTGAATAGTCACTATTCTTTAAAACTTTAAAAAATGCTCCCATACTGCGAATGAAAATCAGCTTAAGTTCAAATTCATAATCTTTCTTTTAAAAGATGAAAGATTTGAATTCCACATTCTTATTCGTTCCCAAACATTTAAATCATTTATAAAGGCGAAAGAAATAACTCCAAGTTTTGATCTGAAATTCCCAAGACGAGGTAAAACCGATAAACCTTCAGTGCTGCTGGAGATTTTGATCATCAAATAAATAGTGTCTAAAACTTCTTTTCTTGTTATATCGGGTTTAATTAAAATGATTAAATCATAATGCTTATGGTTTTTAGTATTCACGCTGATTCTATACAAAAATCTATTTGCTGAAGCAGAAATGGTAGAAATAAATATTCCTTCATCTAGAACTTCTTTCAGCTCAAAATGAGTTTGATTAAAAATTAAAATAAATGCTTCTTTTAAAAAAGTAGAGCGGTATAATATTTTTTCAATTCGTTTTCGTTCATCTGTTGAAATATGATCTTGATAAATTACTTTTTGTTTCCAGTTTGCAATTGGTTTTTCATACTGGCTTAAATGAAATCGGGCTTCATACCACTTTGCAAGCTGGTTAAATATTTCGTAAGCATAATTGGAAATTGCATTATCCTGTTTTAATAAAATCCACGAAACTAATTCAACCCGAACCTCAGGATATGCCGCCGTATTACTATGTACGTAGTTTACGAGAAGATCAAGTATGCGCTTAAATTGTTCCCGCGTTTGTTCATTTGCCGGCCAGCTTAAACCCTTTCTGTAGGCATCTAATCGCTGTCTAAATGCATCCAGATTAAAACTTTCAACATTTTCGCTGAAAATATTTTCAATAACTTTTTTATTTAAAAATGGAAGTCCTGAGTTTATAAAAGCCGGAAGATATTTATTATAATCTATGTCAGGTTTGTTGAACAATAATATTTTATAAGCTTTGCTTCTAACACTAAATTTAGGGTGAGTTGCCAGCGCCTCCAGCCTTCTGCTTAACAAGTTAATAATTTTATGTTCGCATTTTAACAGGAGCACATTTATTTCTTCCAAAGCCTCTAGAATTTGTTTTTCATTGCCGTATAATGCATTGATGATGATAGAATTTAAGTTTTTAACCTTCTCATCCAATTTTTCAGTATTCTTTTAAAATAAAGTTTATCGGCAGATTATTTTTTGAATGCCGGACAAATATTTGAGATGAGATTCCGGGAAAATCAAATTCCCATTCTTCTTTACAAACAAAAAATTCAATCAATTCTTTGTTGCCTAGCCAGACGATAGGCTGTAGAATAAATGCCGCAAGATTTACTTCGGAACCTTTAATTACGTATTCAAAGTCACCAATTTTTATTCTTCCGGTTCTGCGCGATTTTCTGATGGTAAGCTTTGCATTATTAACTTTGTTAAGTAAATAAGTTTTAGATGATGACAAATCGTTTTCAGTTATACCAAGATCTTTAATTGCCCAGATTGGAACGGAAACTTTAATCTCGTTTAAGTAGAATTTTAAATTGGATCTTGTGTAAAGGCTTTCAATTGTCTTGCTGAAGTTTGATTCGATAATTTTTCTTTTAAAGGTTCCTTTAGGAGTAAGTTCGCCTTTTTGTTCATCAAAATTCCTATCAATTATAATATACTTAACAATTCTCTCATAGGGATTTAGACTTTTATTAACAGTGGAGATTAAAGTACCGAAATAGCTTTTTAGTTTTTTTTGAGATTCAGCTTGTTTAATAAATGGTTCGTCAAAGTCGGGAACAATTAGCAATGAATTGTATGGTTTCATATCTCCAACAAGGAAAGCCCTTTTTAATCCGGGGATTTCCTCAAACTTTTTTTCGATAAATGCTGGAGCAATTGTCTGGCCGCGAATATTTTTATAAATATCTTTAACTCTATCAACTATGTATAAAAATCCGTTTTTATCTTCTGTGAATAAGTCGCCCGTATTTATCCAATAATCTTCATCATATTTTTTGTTAACATCTTCTAAATATTTTGCAACATAAACACCGCTTACTTTAAGTTCGCCTATTTCACTGAATTTGTATTTGATTCCGGGAAGCGGAATGCCAACAGAATCTTTTACATATTCATTTGGCGGAGTCATGCTGATTCCGCCGGTTCCTTCCGTCATCCCAAAACCGCTAACCAATGCGATGGAATTTGAATTGAAAAATTTGAAAACTTTTGGTTCTAAATAACCTGCGGCAGAAATTCCCCATCTTAGATTTTTCCCTACAATTTGACGAAGTGCTTCTTTTTTAAAACTCCGATTTATAACATCTTCGTTTGCACCAATAGCCGATTCATATATCTGCTTCCAGCGAAGCGGAATACTTACAAAGCCAGTTGGCTGAACTTTTTTCATTAAATAAGAAAGTGAATCAATATCATTTTTTCCGGCAAATACATAAGTTCCTCCCCAGTAAATCATTCCTAACATTTCAAAGTATCTGCCGAAAGTATGAAACAAGGGTAAATAGCAAAGCAAAACCTCATCATCTCCAACATGCGGAAGAGCAGCACCTCTGGCGAATCTTTTGGTCAATAAATTAAAATTTGTAAATGCTATACCTTTTGGAACGCCGGTACTGCCGGAGGTGAACATTACAGTTGATACATCATCAAGTTTAAATTTTTCTCTTTGATTTAGAATGCTATTTATACTTTTGTCATTCGATTTTGAAATTAAATTATTAAAGCTGACAATGTATTCAGATTCATTTATTGCGGGCTTGTAATTTTCTGTAAAAATAATTTTAAATTGAAGATTCGTTTTTTGCCGAAGAGACTTTAAAATTTCTACCCTTTGTATTTTATCTGTAACAATAATATTAAAGTTCAATAAACTAAAAATGTGTTCAAGATTCTCTAAGCTAAAATGAATATGAAGCGGGGACACAAAGATATCATATGCAAGACAAGCTATATCACAAAGTGCTCCTTCAATGCAATTGTCAAGATAGGTGGCAACTTTGGGTTTTGATTCTAACTCAAAAAATGCCGCTGCAATTTTTGTTATTTTATCTTTCACTAATTTATAACTGTAATCGTTTCTAACGCTGCCTTCAAAAACAGAAAACAATGCTTTTTCAGAATGTTCACTCACACGTTGTTTTATCATATCCAGCAAAGAATAATTTGATCGTCGAATTGCTTTAAATGTAGTTTCCGCCCAGCGGTATCGTTCTTCTCTGTCCTTTAGATTTGTAAGAAACAAAGTTGATTTAGTAGAATTTAGATATCGGTGCCAGATTTCACCAAAAATGCTTTCTTCATTTGATAAGGTTTCTTCTGCAATATTTAACAGTTCAGTAGAATTGAAATCACTTAGTTTTTCTTTAATTGATGTTTCAAGTTCTATTATTTTCTTTTCTAGAATTAATTCCATTTTATCTTTCAATTATAAATGCTGATACAAAAATAATAAAAAGATGATAAGCTATTTTGGCTTTGTAGATTAAATGGTTGGGCGAATAATTTATGAGTGTGATATTTTTAACAGAACAAATTTTTATTTTAGTTTATTGCTTATTCAATTTTTATTTTTAAAATCTAATTTCATACAATAATGAATCACTTTATATTATTCTAAAGGAGTTAAAAATGGCTGTAAGAAAAGCAAATGCAGAATGGCGTGGTAATTTAAAAGAAGGCTCAGGTAATCTAAGTACAGGTTCCGGGGTGCTTGATAATACTGCATATAATTTTATATCAAGATTT
Organism: uncultured Ignavibacteriales bacterium; assembly: GCA_963731745.1. Lineage (GTDB taxonomy): Bacteria > Bacteroidota > Ignavibacteria > Ignavibacteriales > Ignavibacteriaceae > CAVSWT01. The sequence continues at coordinate 35,430 of CAVSWT010000015.1, read as the reverse complement.
GAAAGTGGTAAACAAACTAATCCTGAAGAACTGGTTGGCGCGGCACATGCAGGATGTTTTACAATGGCTTTGGCACATAGTCTTTCTACAGATGGATTTAAGGTTAATTCAATTAAAACCGAAGATAAAGTTCATTTAGAAAAAGTCGATGGTAATAATACAATCACAAAAATAGAAGTTGACACCGTAGGTGATGTTGAAGGAATTGATGACGCTAAATTTCAAAAATATGCCGAGGATTCCAAAAAAACATGCATTGTGTCGAGAGCTTTAGGTGGAGTGGAATTTACACTTAGTGCAAAATTAAAATAGAACATTATTCAAGAGGCTGTCCGAAATTTCGTAAGACAGCCTCTTAAGCTAAAAGATTTTTAAATTTAGCATTACGATTAATGTATGTTCTTACATAAGAGCAAGTGGGGATAACTTTTAGATTTTTTTCCATGGCATATTCCAGGCCGGTTTTTACAAGTGCTGCTGCAATTTGTCTGCCCCGCTGCTCAACCGGTACGTAAGTGTGAATCATATTTATTGTGTTTTTATTAACCATTATATATTCAAGCACAGATTCTTTACCTTCATTTAAGGTAGAAAATTTGCTTAAACTTTGGTTGTGAATGACCTTGTATTCCATATTAATTTCTATATTGAAAAATTATTAATTGATAGTTAAAATAACCAATTAAAATTAAGAACGGAATTATACATTTAACAATCAAACTCTGTCATGCAAAAATTTATTCTTTTCAGTCTTTTAATTCTCACTTCTTTCACTCAAACAATATTCACGCAAAATAAAAAATTAACGCTTGAAGAGATATTTAATTCAAATATTTTTTCCGGAAATACTGTTGAAAATATTCAATGGCTTCCTGATGGTTCCGCTTTCACTTTTACAAAGAGAAATAGTAAAAACGGTTTGGAAGATATTTATAAACATAATGTTTCATCGGGTGATGAAGAACTTATTGTATCATCATCTGAATTGATTTACAATAATACATTAATCAATATGAGCCATTATTCATGGACAGAAGACGGACAATATCTTTTAATTGCCGGGCCTGAAACTGCAATCTGGAGACACTCACGGCAAGCACCTTACTATCTATTGAATATAAATACAAAAAAAATTAATGCGCTTTCTGAAAACAGTCCGAATTTAAGAAATGTTAAATTATCACCAAACGGTAAATGGGTTGGATATATAAAAGACCATAACTTATATATCAATGAATTAGCATCCAACAAAGAAATTCAGTTAACTAATGATGGCAATGATGATATTTTGAATGGGGAATTTGACTGGGTATACGAAGAGGAATTCAGCATAGCAGATGGATGGAGATGGTCGCCCGACAGCAAAAAAATTGCTTTTTGGAAATTAGATCAAACGCGGGTTAAAAGTTTTTATTTAGATGATGAAATGAGCACTTACAATAAAATTTACGCTTTGAAATATCCAAAAGCCGGAGAGCAAAATTCTAAGGTCAACATAGTTGTTATAGATATTGATTCCAGGAAAGCATCATGGATGGATTTAAAAGATATAGACAATTTTTATATTCCTAGAATTTATTGGACGAATTCATCAAGCAAAATAGCGATCGAGAAATTAAATCGACATCAAAATCAAATGGAACTGCTGATGGCGGATGCAGAAGACGGGAAGTCCAATGTAGTAATTACGGATACCGATTCTTGCTGGGTTGAAAGTGAACATAACCTAACTTTTTTAAAGCAAAGTGATAAGATCATTTTAACATCAGAAATGAGCGGTTATAATCATGCTTATATTTATGATTATGACGGGAAATTAATAAATCAACTTACATCTGGAAATTGGGAAGTCTCAAAGCTGATTGGAGCGGATGAAGAAAATAACCTTCTTTATTTTATGGGAAAAAAAGATTCTCCAATTGAGCAGCAGCTTTATAGAGTTAATTTTGATGGGAAAAATTTAAAAAAAATATCTAAAAATCATGGCTGGCATGAAGCAAATTTTTCACCCAATTATAAATACTTTATACAGTTCTCATCAAATGCGGAAACCCCGACTCAAGTCACACTTAACAAAGCTGATGGTTCTTTAATTGCTATGCTTGAAGAAAATATTATTGAAGCAGCAAAAGAATATGGAATTGCGTATCCTAAATTTATTAAAGTAAAAACAAGTGATGGAACAGAACTAAATGCGTATATAATAAAACCTTTGGATTTTGATTCAACAAAAAAATATCCGGTAGTTGTATTTGGCTACGGGGGCCCCGGGTCGCAGCAAGTTGTGGATAGATGGGGAAGCGGTAAAAGTTCAGGCTTTAGCAGAGATTTTCTATGGCATAATTATATGCTTCAACATGGCTATTTAATTTTTTGCATTGATAACCGCGGCACAGGCGGAAGAGGGAAGTCATTTAAAAATTTAGTTTATGGTGATCTCGGCAAATGGAGTGTCCATGATCAAATTGAAGGGAAAAACTACTTATCTTCTTTACCTTTTGTTGACGGCAAACGAATTGGATTTTGGGGATGGAGCGGTGGAGGCTATCTCGCTTTAATGCTGATGACAAAAGGAGCCGGAAATTTTAAAGCTGCCATTGCTGTAGCACCAGTCTCCGATTTTCATCTTTATGATGATATCTGGACTGAAAGATATATGGGGCTGCCAAATGAAAATGCTGCCGGATACAAATCTGCAAGCGCTTTAACTTATGCTGATAAATTGAAAGGAAAGCTTTTAATGGTTCATGGAACAATGGATGATAATGTTCATTTTCAAAATACTTTGCAAATGGTAAACAAGCTTGAACAAAATGCAAAACAATTTGATTTAATGATTTACCCGGATAAAAATCATGGTATTAGTGGAGGATTAACAAGGCTCCATCTTTTTACAAAAATGACAAATTTCTTTTTGAATAATTTGTAAAAAAAATTGTTTGCAGAGACGACTCGGTGAGGCGTCTTAATGTACAAATAAGAAGGAATATACTTTTAGGTTGACGAATTTAGACGCTCCACCGGAGCGTTTCTACTATAAATTTGAAGTGTGAAATATAATTAGTTAAAGCCCACCTTTCGGGAGGATTTAGGTGGGTAGGGATTTAAACATTAAACAAAAAGTGCATTACATCGCCGTCTTCAACAACATATTCTTTTCCTTCAACACGCATTACTCCCGCAGCTTTGCAAGCGGCTTCTGATTTATAATTGATGTAATCATTATAGCCAATAACTTCAGCACGTATAAAACCTTTTTCAAAATCGGTGTGAATAACTCCCGCAGCTAGTGGAGCCTTCCACCCTCTGTGGATTGTCCAGGCGCGTACTTCTTTTGGTCCGGCAGTGAAATAACTTATTAAGCCAAGAGTGTGAAATCCAGTTCGAATAATTTTTTCCAACCCGCTTTCTTTAACTCCATATGAATCTAAAAATTCAGATCGTTCTTCATCTTCCAATCCAACCAATTCTTCTTCTACCTTTGCTGAAATTTTAACAAAGTCGGCTCCTCTTTTTTCTGCAAATTCTTTTAAGCTTTTTGTGTAATCATTATCGCTGCTTAAGCCGTCTTCGTCAACATTAGCACAGAAGATGGTTTTTTTAGATGTAAGAAATCCAACTTCTTTAAAAAGCTGTTTAACGGTTTCCTTTTCTTTGTCGTGATATGCAGAAGCAACATTTCCTTCATTTAAAACTTTAAAATTGATTCTGCATCCTCCAGCATTGCTTTGGCAGTTTTATCACCCTTAGCCATTTTTTGCAGGCGTTCAATTTTCCTTTCGAGAATTTGTACATCTGCAAGAAGAAGTTCTGTTTCAATTACTTCAATATCTCTAACCGGATTTATGCTGCCGTCAACATGAACGATATCCGGGTTATCAAAACATCTAACCACTTGAACAATGGCTTCCGTCTCGCGTATGTTGGTTAAAAATTGATTGCCTAATCCTTCGCCTTTGCTTGCACCTTTTACGAGTCCGGCAATATCGACAAAGTCTACAGTTGCATTTACAATTCTGGCAGGATTAACAAGCTTTGCAAGCTCTGCTAATCTTGCATCGGGAACAGGAACGATTGCTTTGTTTGGTTCAATTGTGCAGAAAGGATAATTAGCAGCTTCGGCGTTTTGTGCTTTGGTAAGCGCGTTAAATAAAGTTGATTTACCTACATTCGGCAGCCCGACAATTCCAATGCTTAATCCCATTAAATGAATACTCCGTTAGAAAAAATGAATACTTTAATGATCAAATATAAAAATAATAAATGAGAGGATGAATGAATGGAAATGCTATTTAAAGATTGCAAAATCTAAGGATTAAAAAATCAATATTATGGTATAAATATTTATAAAACCCACCTTTACTTTGACTTAGCTTATACCATAAAAATTTAGTTTGACTTTGATTTACCATTTTTGCAAGTTAAAAGAGCACTTAAAAAAACACACTGCTAAAAAATAGGTGAGAAACATGTTAAACAAATTATCCCCCCCCCCCGTGGCAAACTTTTCAATTTATTTATCAACTAAATCCTACTTTATCGAATAAACATTTACCTACTTTTAATCATTATAGATAAGGGAGAATAAATGTTTAAGTTATCTTTATTATTGATATTAAGCATGCTTATTGTTTCGGAAGTTTCCTTCCCTCAAAGTTCACATTCAGTACAAATTAACGGCGGAATTATTTATCCAATGAGTTCTTCAAAAGGCTTAACAGGGACAATTCAATATAATTATACACTCAATCCATTAATTAATTTTTATGCCTATGCCGGCTATTCTGCCTGGGGTAAGTATAAAATTAAATTGCCTGATAATAGAATGTCTTATTCTGGCTATGGCCCAAAGTACTTTGACTCTTACTCTGCCGATGATCATATTCTAATTCCAATTTATTTAGGAAGCAGAATAAATTTTCATGCCAATAAATTCTTCACTTCATTTATAAATTTTGAAATAGGTTACTCATACTTAAGCTACAACAACTATGATCAATGGGAAGAGGTAAACCCGGAAACAAGAGAAGTTGTAGGTTATTATCCGGATTATAATACAAAAAAAGAAAACAAAGAAAATCTTTTCGGCGTTGGAGTTGGTGCGGGATTATCCCATTCAGTTTCAAAAGTTATGGATTTATTATTCGCTTTTAAATTGAACAGTTTTATAAATAACGGGTATCCCGGTTTGTTTAGTGAAAGGGGAACTTATACTACATTTACAGCAGGATTCAATTTTAACCTATAACTTATTATTAAAAGGGGCTAAAAATGTTGCAAAATATAAAGTTTCATTATACGGGGAGGCTTACAAAATATTTATCTTTTCTTTGTTTACTTTTTATTTGCTTACAGAGTTGTGATGCTACTGGCCCAAATAATGATTTGCCTGGCAGAAGAGATTATACCTGGACAGTTGATTCATTATTGGCAGATGACTGGTTTGGAATTACTGATGTATGGGGAACCTCACCTAATTATATTTGGATTACTGCAAGTGGTACTTCAGCAAAAGATTGCTTATGGTTTTATGATGGAATAAAATGGGCAAGAAATTCTCAGCCATTAAGCTCCAGCTTAAATACGGTTTTTGGTGTTACGTCAGATGAAATTTGGATAGGCGATTCCGAAGGTGAAATTTGGAGAAACATAGGAAACGGCTGGCAAAAATTTCAGAAAATAACTGTAGATGGATATGATAGAATAATCATAGCTTCTATTTATGGGACTTCAAAAAATAATTTATATGCTGTTGGAGGCGCAGACAATTATGATGGTTCAGGATATAAGGGATTAATACTTAAATATGATGGAAAAGACTGGAAACCCTTAGAGATACCTGAGATAAGAGTTGGGTTTTATAAGATAAAAAAAATAGACAATAATAAATATCTTATAGCTGCCACGAATTTTGATAGCGGTTTCCTAGGAAAACTATTTGTTTTTGACGGCATTAATAATTTAAAAGAAATTTATTCTGATTATAATGACCCGGTATTATATCAAATGAATGGAGAAACCTATATAGTTATAAGTCAAAAAATATATAAGTGCAAAGATGATAAATTAGTGCTCTGGAAAGATTTTACCGGGACGTCTTACTATGGCACTCTCCTCGGGAGAAATGAAAAAGATTATTTTGTTGCTGGCTATGATGGAATATTGCATTATAATGGAACTGATTTGGTTAATCTTTATCCTACTCAAATAGGTTTGGGTGGAGCTTTAATTTTTGAAAAGGATGTTTTTTTCGAAGGTTATAATTCCGATCGAAAATATATTATTATCAGGGGAACATTAAAAGAATAACTTAGGAGGTTAGATTATATGATTACAATATTATTTTTACATTCAAAAAATTTATTCAATTCATGAAATTGTTAAAGGGGATTTATTATGCGAACAAAATTAGTGCTTATTTCATTTACTCTTTTAATTCTTTTTTTTAATTCTTGCAAGCACAACCCAGTTGATCCCGGGACAACCGAACCGGGGAGAAGAGATTATACATGGACAAGAGACACACTTCGCGCCGATGAATTTGGTTTTGAGTTTTTAACCGGCATTTGGGGCGCCTCCCCGTCTGATATATGGGTTATAGGCGATGCCGCTACTTATGTTAATAAAGTCTGGCATTATGATGGTTCTAAATGGCATAATTACCTCTTAGATAAATTTGCCACACCGTCACAAATTTGCGGAATATCAAGCTCCGAGATATGGATGGTAACAACGATAAGCGATATCTGGAAATACGATGGAGCTAAGTGGTTTAAAGACACGACTATAGTTCCCGAAGGTTACCAAAGAATTTTGTTTGAAGATGTATTTGGCTATACTAATGATATATATGCTGTGGGCATTGCTGAAAAATCAGACGGAGATTATACCGGTATAATAGTACATTATGATGGTAAAAAGTGGAGTATATTAAATACACCTAAAATTAAAGAATATTTTATTCGCACAATGTTCATACAAGACGGGGATATTTTAATAAATGGGCAAGATTATTTCCAGCCAAACGAGCCCTCCCGCTTATACAAATTAAAAGACACTACGCTTACATTAATTCAAAAAAGCACTGCTGATTTCTATCTGGGAATAATTGACAATACAATGTATGTAGGAAATAATAAAATTATTTACAGCTATGATAACGGTTCTTTAGATCAAATAATTGATTTGACAAATACAGATTATCTGGGAAGTATTTATGGCAGATCCACGAAAGACTTTTTCTCGGCTAATGCTGGTTGGAACCTGGGACATTACAATGGTTCTGACGAAATAAATGTTTATAGCGCAGAGGGAAATGTAATAGAAGGGCAGATTTTTACAAAAGAGGTATTCTTTATTTGTTACACTCTTGATAATGTTAATTACATATTACACGGAAAATTAAAATAGGAGGTTAGGTTATATCAATTAAATATTGAGGGAAAGATGCAGGCACATCATTTCCCTCCGAAAAATAAAAAGTAAGGCCGATCACCTTATGCAAGCATTTTGCTATGCCTTTTCAGGCCCCAGCAGTGCAACGATATCTTTCGGCCATACAAGTGTAAACGCAACTTATTATTTTTCATATGATTTATCCGGATTATTTCAACCTGGATTGGTTATAGCTGTTGATGGAAATACTATTCTGGCACCTCATTATTGTCAATCTGATGCAGTTACACCGGGTTCTTATAGTTTAACATTTAACATTGCCGGGACACATTCGGTATTGTTTAGATTAACAAAATTAGTTGATGACGGTAGCCAGTGCGGGAGTAGAGAAACAGTAAAGGAATACAACTTTAGTGTTAGCGTAAACTTCCAAATAAGCGTAGAAAATATATTTACGAGCGGAACAATAAAAGTGGACAATTTGAATAGAACTTCACCATATCATAGATCTGCATCCGGCGGCAATAATGTTCTTATCGGTGCATTAGAACAAGATAATGGAGGATATCATTGGATATGGAATACTACGGTACTAATAATAGCGAGTGGGATAGAAAACTCTCCGGCGGAAACCCCATTTTTTATAGCCCTTTGCAAAATACTTCCGATTCAGTGTTAAGCACTGATATTAATACAAGTGTTTTAGCCGGACTTCGCAAAATTTGTAATTTAACTTTTCAAAATAATTTTGTGGGTGTTGGCAATGGAGGGGTTATAAGTGTAAATAATAATCAATACAATTCACCAACATCCCAGTTCAATGTAATAGAACAGAATAATATATCGGCATATGCTACAGGTCAGACAATAAATGGTATTATATATTCATTTTCTCAATGGAATGATGGCAATACTCAACAGATTAGAACATTTAATCCTACAGCCCATGCAACTTATACCGCTAGTTTTATAGGCAAACCTGATAATGCTAATAGAAATTTACATTTCGGAACAACCGTTGGACAACCCATTGTGCTTTATTGGAGCGATAATCCTAACACAAATGTTACCCAGTACCAAATATGGCGAAAAGTTAAAGGTATTGCAGGGGAAGTTCTGCTAAGAACAGTTAACAGGGGGACAACAACATTTACCGACAACGATTATGCATTAGCATCAACCTATATTGATGTTGTATATTATGATGTAAGAAGTTATTATTCTGTTGAAGGTACTTATTCTGTTGCGCAATATAACGCTGTATACGGCCAGTTATTGGCTAAAGAATCAAATAGTAATTCAAGCCCCGGTAATTCAATTAATGAAAAAAAGGTTACTGAATACTCAATTTCAAATTATCCAAATCCCTTTAATCCAACAACAACCATAAATTACCAGCTCCCGCAAGATGGATTAGTTACAATAAAAATTTATGACATGCTTGGTAAAGAAGTATCTACACTCGTAAACGAATTTAAGAATACCGGCAGATACAATGTAAGCTTTAATGCCAGTAATCTTGCAAGTGGAACTTATTTGTATCAGTTAAAAGTTAATGATTTTGTTGCTACTAAAAAACTTGTGCTGCTAAAGTAAGTGTGAATTAAAAGAGGGCGGATTTTTGATCCGCCCTTATATTAAATTTTACAATCTATTATATAGATCAATTCTCATTCGGAAGGAAAGAATAATTTTTTGCATAATAAAGCATTTGCTCTGGTAAAGTCATCGGGATATTCAATTTTTACATCAGCTAATTTTTCCATCTTCCATAACCGGAGTTAAAATTGGATTTATAAATCCTTTATACGGCGACACACCTAATTTAGCATATCGTTCTTTTGTTTCTTTTAGAAGATCTTGATCCACTATTACTCCATAAGTTTCAACTATATTTTTTAGCAGCTTCAAAATCGCCTGTGGAAGTTATGCGCTGCATTTTATTTAAAAGCTGTCCAAACAAATCTCTTAATTTTTTGTAATCGTTAATTACAAAATAAGTTTTGCCGTCTTTAATTTTCTTTTCGATTACATTATCCGGTTTGCCTTTTTGATAAGCCCAATTGGCAATTAACTGGCGGTCACGCATGTGAGATTCTTCTATATTATCGCCTATTTCCAATCTTCTTAATTGAAGCTGAAGTCCGTTTCTCACTTGATAAATATATTCTGCTTTATAAGCTTCAGCATTTGGAATAACTCCAATATCAATTAATTTTTGATCGGGCAGATAATAAAGCGCAACAAGGTCAGCGCGTGCTTCTTCAATTGTTGATGCATAATTTTTTAAAGTTTGTTTCGGTGTTCCAACTCCGGGATTAATTTGTCCCGATGCATGGCCAATTACTTCATGCATATCTGTATGAAGATCATCTGTAATCGATTTGTATTTATTCAGCAAATCAGCATCTTCCTTTGAATAAGAAAATTCCTCATTTGCGCCTGAAGCTTCCGCTTCATTATAAGCATGAACAATATTTCCAAGATTAACAGACTTCGATCCGTACTCTTTTCTAATCCAATTTGAGTTAGGTAAATTTATTCCAATTGGAGTTGAAGGCGAAGCATCGCCGGATTCGACCACAACAGTAATTACTTTTGCGGTAATCCCAACTACATTTTTCTTTTTAAATTTATTATCGATCGGTGAGTTATCTTCAAACCACTGCGCCTGATCACCTATCGCTTTAATGCGCTTTGTGGCTTCTTTATCTTTAAATGAAACTATTGATTCATAAGAACCTTTGTGGCCTAATGGATCACCGTAAACTTCAATAAAACCGTTAACAGCATCTGTAAGTGAGGAGGTATCTTGAGTCCATTGTATATTATAATTATCCCAAACATGTAAATCGCCTGTCTTATAAAATTCAACTAACTTTTGAAGCGTTTCTTTTTGATGCTCGTTTTCTGCAACAGTTACTGCTTTCTCAAGCCAATAAACTATTTTTTCAATTGCGGGACTGTACATTCCGCCGACCTTCCAAACCTTTTCAACAAGTTTCCCATTTTCCTTAACAAGTTTGGAATTTAATCCATACCAGATCGGGGTTTGATCATTCTTATCTTCAATTTTATTATAGTAATCTTCAACTTCTTTTTGGGTTAAGTCGTCTCCGTAAAAATTAGTTGCCGATGTTTTAATTAAATCTTCATTGGGATTAAGGTTAACTTTTTTTGCATCAATTTTAGGATCAAACATAATCGGAGTCAATTTTTGAATCATCTGATCTACCGATTCACCCTTAGCTAAAGGCAGTGTTTCGGGATCAACACTTTTTACAAGCTGTGCAAAATATTCTTTAGAAAATGCGGGTAAAAATTTCATTGATGAATAATGATGATGAATTCCATTAGCAAACCAAACGCGCTTTGTATAAACCATAAACTTTTTGAAATCATCGCTGTTTTTATCGCCTGAATAATTATTTACTATTGCTTCAAGAGTTCTTTTTATTTTTAAATTATGTTTATAATTCTGATCATAAATTATTTCTCTTCCGGATAGAGCTGCTTGATATAAATAATACAAAAGTGTTTTTTGTTTCACTGAGAGATCTTCAAATCCAGGAACCTTATATCTTACTATTCCTACATCAGCAAATTGCTCTGTTAAATATTTGAAATTTCCATTTTTATTCATCACAGTTTTCTCTTCCGTTTGATTTTGACAGCCTGCTATTATAAAGACCACAAAAAATAAAGTTAAAATAATTTTGTTTGATTTCATGGGGACAACCATATAATATTAAAAAAGAGGTATTAATTTAATAATTCTATGTGAAAAGTTTGAAATAAAAAGATGGATTTATTTAGTACCTAAATATTAAGAGATGCGCCTGGAATTTCTCCGCGTGCCTTAAGCACTGAATCTCTTATTGCCGCCTTTTCCTGGATATCGGGCAGATAATTCTTAATTAACTCATTCACTTCAATGGAATCTACCGTGGTTGCGTTGGGATTTTCAACCAGGTTTTTCCATAACGGCGTCTTGTTGCCAAATTCATATTTACCAAAAATTATAACTGGCGTTCCGTAAGCCACTACATCTTCGCCATCATCAGTAACAATCCATTGATCTGCCCAATAATAAATCCACTTTGCGTCATCGTCAAGAAGTCTTGCGCAAGCATGACTAGCGGGATATCCAGGCAATGCATATTGATGAATAGAAATACCTCTTTTATTTATAATATTAAAATACCACGGCAGCACCCAGGCCGAATCATCGGTACTGTTAGTCTGGCGGGCTTTCCAGTTAGTATAGAATAATCCGGTGGGAGTTGGCGTGCTTTGTTTGCCCATACTGGTTGGGCCCCATCTTACAAGCTCACCCTTTTCATATGCGGCAAAAGCCTGAATCGGATATGAAAAAATTAAAAGTTTATTTATGCTTTTAGCCGAATCCAATTTTGCCGGGAAGGGCGAATACGGTAAAAGATCAGAATAAACTGTGTCGGGAACAATAAGACTATCGTCGTCGCGTAAATTTCTTACATCTAATCTGTTTAAAGCTAAAATTAATTTTCTTCCTTCGTCACCGTATGTATTTGTTAATGAGTCTATTGTTTTTCTTCCTTCAATTTTCATGAAGGTATAATGAATTACAAGTTCTGGATTTTTGATTTCTGCGAGACTGTCTTTAATTGAAGTGCTATCAATCTGCTTTATAATTGGTTGTTGAACATGTTGAATCTTTTTAGGCTCTTTGCAGCTTATAAAAATTAATAGAAAGGCAAATAATAGATAAAGTGAAAAGCGAAAAATTATTTTTACCATAAAGTTTAGAGAATATTATTCGCTTTTAAATCCCTAACTAGCTGATTATAACCAGTGAATTGAACAGCTCCCCAGCCTAATTTTTTTGCACCTTCAACATATTCTTTAATATCATCGATAAAAAAATGTTCACTTGAATGGTTTATTGTGTAAATTCTTCAACCGCACGGTATATTTTTTCTTCGGGCTTTACACTTCCAACTTCATGAGACAAGATTAGCTTGTCGAAATATTTAAGAAAGTCATAATGTTCCCAGCCGTATTTTTTATGAATTGAATTTGTGTTTGAAAGAAGAACGAGCGTATAATTTTTTTTCAGCTTCGGAAGTAAGGAAATAACATCTTCGTTTACTGAAAACACGCCGGAATAAATTTTACAAAATGTTTCTGAATCAATTTTATTTTCAAGTGCTTTCAACATTATATTTATGAATTCATCCTCACTTAATTTGCCGCTTTCATATTGGCGGTGTATTTGATAATTCTTTAAGTAAAAATCCATAAAGTTTGTTCCGAGTTTCTCTTCAATCTTATTCAGTTTTTTAATTAAAATATTGTAATCAAAAGGAAGCTGGACATTTCCCAAATCAAAAACTATAACAGAAAATTTACTATTCATTTTATCCTTATTTAATTATTGTTAAATACAAACACAGTATCATTTTTAATAAATAATCCAGCAACAAATCCAAGCGGCATGGCTAAAAGCCCAACCACGACCGGTAATCTATTAGGCGACTGAACCCTGCCATTTGTGGCTAAAGCTGCTGCTAAATATGCAATCAATCCGGTCCCAAATCCAAGCAGGCATCCGCTCCCGTAATTTGTATTCCCATCTTTTATTTTTACTTTATTGATCTTACTTAATGCGATGCTTGTTAAACGGGATCCAAAATCTCCATAATAAAGCGAATCATTTTCTACATGCAAATATTCGCACAAAATAATTTCCTGATCCAATAAAGTTATTTGTGAATAATATTTTTCTCCTAAATTATTTATCAATGAATAATCTTTTTTTGCTTCTTTTGGATTTCCAACGTAATTAATAGTTGAACAGCCAGTTAAAAAACTAGCGGTGATTAATATAATTAAATTTGATTTCATTAAATTCCCCGTTTTCTAATTAAAAATTTGAAGTCACCAGGTCAATAAAAGTATTCCATCCTCAGATTTAAATTTCATTAAAAATAAATTCCATTTGACCGCTTATAAAATATCCTGCTATAAAACCGATTGGGGTTGATAGAACACCTAACCAAAATATACCAATGCTATTGTCGCTGGATTTATTGGTTAATGAGTATGTAATTAATCCGGTTACTAGTCCAGTACCTAATCCAATTAAAATGCCTGATGCTAGACTGGCAGGTTTATCTTTGATAAAAATTTTGTTCACCCTGCTTAAAGGAATGCTGTTCAGATTAGATTCATTTAGTCCATAGAAAAGAGAATCATTTTCAACATGAATATATTCACGCCAAAGTTCTTTCTTGTCAGTTAATATTATATGTGAACTATTTCTAGCGCCTAAATAATTTATCTGGGAATAATCTTTTTTAGATTCTCCGGGGCTGCCAACATAATTAATTGTTGCACAGCCGCCGAAGAATAAAGCTATAATAAGAGCCGCTGAAATGGTTTTCATAAATCTCCCCGTTTTAACTTTAAATTATTTTTCTTCTACATCAAAGTTTCTATCAGCCAAACCTGTATTAACTTTTATTGAATCAACTTTAAACTCAAATGATTGTCTTCCCAAATTTTGTTGAATTGAGAATGGGTATTTAACGCCGTCAATAATTTGATAATCGCTGTAATTACTTTCTTGGGTAAATGTACCTTGCGGCGATTCAATTGGTTTTAATTCTCTAATCTTCAATCCCGTTTGAGTGTCATAATATTGAGTCCAGGTAATTCCTGAAGGTAAATTTAATTCAATTTTATACGCATCTTTGCCGTCAACTTTCTCAATACCTTTTAAAGTTGCTTTGACATTATAATGATCTAAGTCTAAAATAAGATTCATGGTGGATTCTAATTTTAACTTTTCAAGATCTTTGCCTGTTAGTTTGGTGCTTTTACCACCGACTTCCATAACTCCATTATTTCCATCAAATATTATTTTTTGATCCATGGCTCCAGCTTTTATAACTTGAAGAAGCTTATCCGGCGCCTTTTGATAAGAGGTAATAGCAATATTAACTCCTTGAATTGTAGCTGACATAACAGTTGTTCTATCTGATACATTCAATAAGTTTTTAGTGCCTCCGATGGCGTCCACGTATTTATTAATTATACCTTTTGCAGTAACACCTTCAGGCACTTTTATGGCTGAAGTATCAATTTCATTTCCATATCTGTCATAATATTTTTCAGGCCCAAATTCGGATAACTTTTTAGCTACTTCATCTGCATTGCCAACAACTATTACATAAGCATTATCAGGATGAATATATTTATCAGCCATTGCTTTAACATCATCTTTAGTAACTGAAGCAACATTTTTAAGATAATCAGCATAGTAGTTTTTTGGAAGATTATATCTTTCAATATTTATAGCAAAGGTTGCGATAGTCTGCGGGTTTTCTAGAGAGCGGGCAAATCCTCCTGAAATATAATTTATTGTTGATTGGAGTTCTTGATCACTAACTTTTTCATCTTTAATTTTTTTCATTTGATCGATAAACGCAGTTACTGAACTGTCAGTTACAGAATTTCTAGCTTCACAAGACGCATCAAAATTTCCCACCAGCCTATCAGATGAAATTGATGAGTGCGCGCCGTATGTATAAGCTTTTTTCTCTCTTAAATCCTGCATTAATCTAGATGAAAATGAACCGCCTAAAATTGTGTTAGTAACGCTAACAGGAATTACATCTTTATCTCCTTTTTCCAAAACTATAGGATAGGTTAAATGAATTACCGATTGAACTGCATTAGGCCTGTCTACAATCGCTACAATTCTTTCTGCTGGCGGTTTTGGAGTTTCATACTTAAAAGTTGGAACGTCTTTCTTTACCCAGCTGCCAAAATATTTCTTGATTAAAGGTTCAGCTTCATCCTTAGATATATCTCCGACTATAGCAAGGTAGGCGATGTTCGGCCTAAAATAAGTGTTATAATAATCTTTGCACATCTGCAAAGTAACATTATCAACCGTCTCCTCAGTCAAAGGTTCACCATAAGGATGATTTAATCCGAAGTCCAAAGCATTTTTAACATTACCGGCAATGGCATTTGGGTCATCTTTATCGGCTGCCAGGCCTGACAAAGTTTGTTTCTTTATTTTGTCTAATTCATCCTGCTTGAAATCTGAATTTAAAACTACATCTGAGAAAATTTTAAGAAGCTCTTCCGTATGTTTTTTTAAGGAAGAACAATAAACTCCTGTTGAGGATGTAGACAAACTTGCACCGATAAAATCGACTGCTTCATCAATCTGATCTTTAGTTTTTGTTTTTGTTCCTGTTCGAAGAAGCTGTCCAGCGGCAGATACATATCCTGCACTGTCTGATTCAACTATAGGATCTCTGTCTATGATTAGTGAATAAGAAACCTTGGGAAGTTTGTCATTTTCAACCAAAAAAACTTTTAATCCGTTATCTAAGGTGAAAGATTCATATTCACCTAGCTTAATTTCCGGAGGCGGCCCGGGTTCCGGTTTTTTTGTTCTGTCAACCTGGCTGAAAGCGGGGAGTGAGAGCAAAATAAAAAACAGTGATATTAAAATTTTATTTTTCATTATAAATCCTTTAATGACAATTTTTCATTAACTATTAATAATTTAAAACTCATTTGCTTGCTTGTTCAGATTTAGGAAGATAATAAAGCACAACTCGATTCTTTTTTGCAAGATACTTTTGTGCTGCTTTTTGAATGTCTTCTCTGGTAACAGCCATATACCTTTCAAGTTCTGTATTAATAAGATCAGCATCTCCGAAATATACATGATACGTTGCAAGAGCTTCGGCAATGCCTTCATCGGTCGAATGACTTGTTACAAAATCATTTTCAACCTGATTGCGAAGTTTTTGAAATTCTTTTTCCGATATAAGTTCATTTTTTGCTCTGTCTAAAACATTCTGCATAGCATCCTCAAGATCATTAGCTTTTACACCTTGATTAACAATTCCATAAGTAATGAACAATCCGGGATCTTCAAGTGAGACAGGAAACGCACCTTCGGTTACTGCTTTTTGTTCATTATCAACTAGTTCTTTATACATCCAGGAACTTTGTCCTTCGGAAAGAAGAGTTGTAAGCATATTTATAGCATAATAATCTTTTGTGCCCTGGGCGGGAATATGATATGCTTCAATAACTGCGGGCAATTGTATATTATCATATACTGTGTCGCGAACTTCCGCTTCTTGAGGAGGTTCAACTTCTGTTGGAATGTTCATCTTCATTGTGCCGCGCGGAATGCCTGCAAAATATTCTTCAATTAAATCTTTAGCATCATCTTCATCTATATCGCCGGCTATTGAGAGCGTTGCGTTATTTGGAACGTAATAAGTTTTATAAAAATCTTTGAATTCATCTATAGTTGCTTTATCAATATATTGAACGGAACCAATTGGTACCCACCTGTATGGATGAACCTTATACGCATGTGAAAATATTTCTTCAAAGAAAGAGCCGTAAGGCTGGTTATCATATCTTTGTTTTCTTTCTTCTTTAACTACTTTACGCTGAGTTTCAACGCCTGCAGTATCAACTTTTAAATGCAGCATTCTTTCCGATTCAATCCATAGTCCAAGTTTTAACTGGTTTGAAGGAAGAACCATGTAATAAAAAGTTCTGTCAAATGAAGTGTTGGCATTGTCTATTCCCCCGGAACCAAGAATGTATTTGTCCAATTCCCCGCGTGGTATATTTTTAGTTCCTTCAAACATTAGGTGTTCAAAAAAATGCGCAAAACCAGTTCTTTTTGGATCTTCGTTTTTTGACCCAACGTGATACGTCATTGTAATTGCTACAATAGGTGTAGAATGATCTTCATGAAGAATTACGTGCAATCCGTTATCAAGATCAAATTCAGTGAATTCAATTTCTTTTTGTGCAAAAATTAATGAAGTGCTGAGAAGAATAAAGAAAATTGAAAACAAAAATTTATTTTTCATTTTTCATCCTTTTTTGAATTCTGATTTATTAGAAACAACTAAAGTTAATATTATTAATATTTGTATTAAACATAAAAAATAATCTTTTTCGCTAATAGCAACTGAGATTATTATTGAATCACATAAAAATTAATTCAAGAGTAAAAACTTTTTTTCAAGAAGAGAAGCAGTTATTTTTAAACCTTAATTTTTATTCTTCCAGACATTTTTACGACGTATGAGACTATTATCTATTCTACTTTTTACAGTATTTTTTATACAAATAGCCTATCCGCAGAGTTATTTTATCAACGGTTCGGTTAAAGATGCTATGAGTGGGGAACCTTTAAGCTATACAAATATTCGTGTTGGAAATACAACACAAGGCACTTCGTCAAATAAGAGAGGAGAGTTTGAGTTAAAATTAGCTGAAGGGAAATATGAACTTATAGCTTCATATATAGGTTATAAATCAGATACCATTTTAGTTAATGTTACAAAGGATTTAGATAATATTAATTTTAGATTAAATGAATCAAAAATCGAATTGCCTGAAATAGTTGTTCGTCCCGGCGAAAATCCTGCTCTTGAAATCATTCGAAAAGCAATAGCAGAAAAAAATAAAAGAAAATCAAAATTGAAAAGTTATGAATTTGAAGCATACACAAAAGGGTTGTTGTTAACCCAACATGAAATAAATTCTGGAAATAATAGCCTAACTTTTGGTATTAGTACCGATACTGCTTCATTAAAAATTACAGGAATTTTTGAAAATCAAAGTAAAGGATTTTTTAAATCGCCGGATGATTACAAAGAAGAAATAATTGCACGAAAGCAAAGCGCTAACTTTCCACCAACCATTAACGTTTTTACAGGCGGAAGATTAGTGCAAAATTTTTATGAAGAAAATATTAATTTCATCGGCGTTGATATACCGGGTCCAATTTCCGACGATGCGTTGGACTACTATGATTATTACATCAAAAATACTTTAGCGATGAACGAACAGACAGTTTATCAGATTGGGTTGAGAACACAAAACTCCAGCGATCCTGGTTTTGCTGGTGACATTTATATTACAGATAAATCTTATGATTTAATAAAAGTAAACATGCAATTAAATAACGCTGCGAACACCGGCGGCATCTTTGATACGATAAATGTTTTTCAGCAATTCAGTATGTATGGCGATTCGGTTTATATGCCGGTTGATTTTAGAATTTTTGTAAAAGCAAATTATTTAGGTCTTGCAAAATTTGGTTTCGAATTAAATACTATACTTTATAATTATGAAATTAATCAAAGTATAAACAGCGATATTTTTGATAAAGCAGTGATAACTGTTTTACCAAATGCTGACGATAAAGATTCAACTTATTGGTTAAATTCACAATCAATTCCTTACACTAAGGAAGAGCAGAATGCTTATGAACGAATTGACAGCATCAATAATATTCCTCGCTCATTTTGGGATGATTTTTCAATCTTATCCACGCGGTTATATTACACAGATAATTTTTCCAGTAACGGCCCCTTAGGTTTTTATCATTTCGACAAAGTGGATGGACATTCAATTGGAACACGGCTTTACTTTGAAAATATGTTTAAGAATAGAAGCAATTCTTTATTAAGAACTTCCTATGGATTTGCAAATAAAAGATTAAAATACAGTCTTTACACGGAATATCTTTTAGGTGATTACAGGACTTATAGTTTAGCGCTAAATGTTTTTGATAGAACAAGTATTTTATTCGGAGAACAAAATAATTTTGTTGACTTTGGCGCCACCTGGCTGGCATTACTTTTTAAGTATGAATTTAGAGATTTTTATTATTCGAACGGGTTTAACTTAAAATTTGATGGGGAAGTATTTCCTGTTTTAGGATTGAATTTACAATTTCAAAACAGAACGGATAAAAATGCTGCGGTAAATTCCAACTTCAGCTTTTTTAAAAAAGATAAAAAATACAGAAACAATCCAATCATTAATGAAGTAAAGTTGAATACAATCACTGCGGGCTTTAGTCTTGATTTTAGGGATTACATTGAAGATGGATTATTTAGAAGAAGAATTTCTGCTAACAAATCTTACATCTTAATTAATGGTGATGTAACTGTTTCAAGTAAAGATTTTTTAAATAGCACGTTTGATTTTACAACTTATAAACTCAGCGCTTCCGGCAGATTAAATTCATTTAATTCGACTTCGTTGGGCTATGAAATTCTGGGAGTCTATAACATTGGTATTCTTCCATTCCAAAATTTATATTCTTTAAATGGAAATATCGAAATTTTCACACAAAAATTTTCTTTCAGAACTCTGTCTATAAATGAAGTAGTGGGGGATAGAGTATTTAATGTGAATTTGGAATATTATTTTGGAAGTGTACTATTTAGAATGTTAAGAATTCCAGGATTAAAAGATTGGGATATTAAATTTACCGCATTTTTAAATTCTGCTCTTTCAATGGTTAGTGAAGGAACAAAATCCATTCTTCTCGCAGATATTAATACTTTTGATCATCCATTTTACGAACTTGGATTTGGAATTGGGCATGCATTGTTTCCATTTCAATTAGATTTTGCCTGGAAGTTAAACTACAGGGGAAACAACAATTTTGCGATTGGAATAAATACTCCTGTACTTTAAAATATACTTCGTAATAATTCATTTTCAATCTTACTTTAAAAAACAAAAGCGCTCTTAAAAAGAGCGCTTTGAGAATTGCAAAAAAACCTAAATTCTATTTTTTTTAGCTTTTCGGTTTTGCTTCGCTAACAATTATGCTTCTGCCGTTCAATTCCGAACCATTGAGAGCTTGAATAGCTTTGTTTGCGTCAGCTTCGTTTTCCATTTCAACGAAACCAAATCCTCTTGACCTGCCGGTCTGGCGATCGGTAATGACCTTGGCAGAAACAACCGTACCATGAGCTTCAAAAGCGGACTTTAAATTCTCATCGGTTACTGCCCATGGTAAACTACCCACAAAAAGTTTAGTACTCACGAACTTACCTCTAAAAAATAAATAAATAAAACAAGGCGATTTTTAAATCGCCCAAAAAAGTTACAATTATTAATTATTAAAACAAAATTGATATTTAAGAAAAAAACAGAACAAATTTTGTCGTTTTTATAAGGGTGATATTTGTCACACACCATTTTATTAAAGGTGCCAATTATATTTGCAAATTTTCATTAAGCTGACTAGTTAAATTTTTATAAATTCAACTCTTCTATTGTTTGCTTTGCCTTCAGGATTTGTGTTACTATCAATTGGAGAATTTTCCCCTAATCCTTTTGAATCTAATCGGGAGGAATTGATCCCAAGATTAATCAGCATAGTTTTTACCGAAGCAGCTCTTTCATCAGAAAGTTTTTGATTATAATCATTATCGCCATCACTATCGGTGTGCCCTTCAATTCTAAAATTCAAATCTTCATGTTCATTCATTAATTTAACAATTTCATTTAATACACCCATAGATTCAGCTTTAATCGTCGATTTGTTTACATCAAACAAAATTCCTCTGGTAATAAACTTTCCATCAGCAACAATTCCATCATAAAGTTTTTTACCCCCTTCATTAAGCCTAATATTTTTAACAGCACTAAATTTAATGTAACGTGCATCGAAATCTACACCTATGGAAAATGTTTTAGGTTCAAACTTCAATCTGGGTATATTCAACACCCTTTCTTCGTCCATGTACAACTTGAATGATCTTTTATTGAAGGCAATTGCAATATGTTTCCAGGTTGGCTGCCAATCTTTTTTGTCTAACACATAATTCTGAATTTCACCTCCAAAGTCGCCTAATTTAGCTGAATTCCAGGTAATATTTAACGGATAGGTACTTTTCCCATCAACCACTTTATATTTACCGGATCCTTCAAATAATCTAATATTGTATATATGCGATCTTACAGCACTGGCTTTTTCAAAAAAAAGATCAAATTCCAAAGTGAAAACTTCGGGCAAGAAATTCTCTTCCCTCATTAATGGTTTTATTACAGATTCATCGTGAGTTAAATGGATTACAGTTTCACCATTTAATGACGCAACTTCTGCGCTTCCGCTTAATAAGTCCCATCTTGAAGGGAATTCACCGCTTTCTTCATTCATTAAATTATCTTCAAATATAACTTTATCACCGGGTACAAAATCATATTTTGACCATAGATTAATTTTCTGTTCAGTCGTTTCTGTGGAAATAGAAGTTGCGGAATTATTTACAGTTTTACTGTTCTCATTTTTTGTGTCAGCAGTATCGTTTCCAGTTTTTTCAGCTTTTGAATTTTCTTCTTTTTCAGTAGATCCTTCTAATCCTTTGTCAATTGTTTTGTCAACCTCCTTATCAACTTTCTTTTCAATTTTCTTTTTAGTCTTATTTAGAATCTTTTCTCCTAAATCAAATTGCCCGAACATATTTATTGTACTGCCAAAAAATAAAAACAATAATGCAATTAATAGTTTTCGCATATAAACCTCTTATAAATCATTTTATTATTAAATAATTATTACTTGATTAAAATCATCTTTTGGGTTTGTTTAAAACTTCCGGCAATCATTCTAACGAAATAAATTCCGCTTGGTAAATTAGATGCATTAAACTGGACTGAATAAGTACCTGGTTTCTGATTATAATTTACTAATGTTTTTATTTCTCTTCCAAGTACGTCATAAACTACTAACTTTACCTTTAATAAACCATGATTTGGGTTTACGGCTACTTTATATTTAATTGTTGTAGTTGGATTAAATGGATTCGGATAGTTTTGATACAATTGAAATTCATTTGGGTTATTTGATGTGAAGAAATCATCAATACCGGTTGCATCATTTGTAACAAACATAGAATCATCAATGCTTCCATCATTACCATTATCAATTAAAATTTTCACAGTGCCTAAATCTAAATTATTCCAATCAGGCACAACTTGATGAGTTGAATTATTTGAAAGTGAAATATTTTTATGATTAAACTCTTGAGCTTCAACGGGATTAGCGCGCCTTACTTGTAAATCATAACTTTTTGCGGTCCCGAAATTTTTTAGAAACAATTCTTTTTTATCTTTTTCATTAATATGAATGGAATCATTTTGCGATATTTGAAGCTGGTTTGCAGCAAAAACTTTTTCAGTACTATCTTCTTCAATAATAGTTTCTAAGCTGATTTTTTTATTAGAAGGGTCTATATTTTTAAGTCCCAATCCGCCTGAATAACTTAACATATCCGTTTGATTTGAAGTGGCATCATGTCTTCTATAATTATAAATAGTAGACTCATCCATGAAGAATATGTAAGATGAAGAATCCGAAAAATTATTTATCTGAACTGAATAATCGCCCTGCGGCAAGCTATAGCCAATTGGCGGATGGACTGTTCCAGTTTTGGGAATTATAGGCCTCGCATCAGTTAATGTATTAATTACTACACTATCACCATAACCAATATTTCCTTGTGCGTTTTTAATTACTATTTCGGCATTGCTGGTATTAAATATTCTTAAATTAGAATTTTGAACGGTTATTTTTTCTCTGCTTTTGGCGGAGGGGAATTTAATGTTGTTCCACTCGGCAAATGAACATTAAAAGCATGTTCAGAACTTTTTAAACCCAAAAGGCAGCCTGTCGTTCCAGTTCCCCAACCAAGACCTGTTAATTCTGTCCATTTATTTGCAGCTGAATCTATCTTTACGCCTCTATTCGTTGCTCCGGGATTGTTGCTGTCATAAGTTCTGACATTAAACGTAGAAGTATTTCCTATGCGTTCCATTTTGTAAGCTGTTACAGCATGCCCACCGGAACCATTATTGTTATAAAATCCCATGGGCATAGCATCCTTATTATTTTTACCAAGCATATCTTTAAGCTCTTGCAAAGTTTGCCTAGCATCAACTGTGTTCCATCTTTGGTCTTCATAACTAGAATATGGGTCAGCATATTGATGAATAAAATATCTGTTAATCACTTTTCTAATATCAATATTTATTGAGGCTGAATTTATATTTTGCAAATCGCCTATATTTGGGAAAACTACATTCATATAATTTCCATAATAAAAATACAGCAGACTTGAAACTGCAAAACCTTCGCAAGAGCCTCCCCATGATCCAGCCTTAGCATCCCACAAAGTTGTTGCTCGAGAATTATATGCGTTACCAATGTAACAATTAGCTTTTCCTAAGGCATCTACAAAGATAGGCCAATCGGGAAAGTCATCATTAAGTGCGGAAATGAATGGTTCGCGACGTGGATAGTTCATTCCTGTCTTTGGGTCAAGACCATCATAGTAATTAAATTGTTCCCACCAGGAAAGCGGCCAAACATTACTTGAACAGTTACAGAAAGACCATCCATTCTTATCTGGTTCAAAAAGTTCGAAGTCACCATTTTCATCAAGACGTGTAAGCTGCCAAGGTTTTATATAAACAGATTTTTCATCGTACTGCGTATTATCTTCTGTATCTTCAATTCTTATTTTTGCTTTTGCAGAAAGTAAATCATCAGGAACATCCCAGATATATTTGTTAGAATCTGCGGGATAACTATTTTCTATTGTTGTATAAGAATTCCCATCATTCAAGCTATACATTATTTTAAGTTTACCGGAACCGGCATCCCATTCAATAGTATCTTTCTCTCCGGCTATTATAACTTCATCATTTGAGGGACTTGTAAGCTGCATAATTGAAAGAGAGATGTCATCTAAATAGAACTCACTTCCCACATCATTGGAAAACAAACTAAATGATATTACTACTGTATCCGGGTCCTCATCATAATAATAATTTATTTTTGAAGCATATTCTGTATATTTTGTACTATCCAGAAAAAATGTATTGGCAATAAGGAACCCTCCCAAACCAACGACAACTCTTTCACCCTTAGATCCATCCCATCTGGTTAAATATACTGTAGAAGAAAATGCTCCTCCGTCACCAACCGGTTTATAGATATAATGAATACGCAGCTGTTTAGGCCGTCCTGATACCGCAAAACCAGTCAAATCAGATTCCCAATCGTAACTCGCAATTGAAGGAGAAAATTCGCCGGTACCTCCTCCAAAACAGGTATCGAATGCATTAATAACCTTTCCATAAACAGCATAATTACCGCTGTATGCATTGGAAGTTTGAAAAATGTTTACCGTACCTGGAGAGCATAATGGGTCATTACTTGAATACCAATAATCCGGTTCTCCTCCTGACCACTCTTCAAAATCTCCATTTATAATTTGAGCTTGGGTAAAAAATGCGGCTAATATTAATATCCATTTCAAATTTGCATAGAATGATTTCATGATATTTCCTTAGTTATTTAATTAATAACATTTTTTTACTTTGGATAAAATCATTTGCTTTTATCTCATAAATGTAAACGCCGCTTGAAAGTGATGATGCATCAAATTCTTCTTTATAACTTCCTGCCGGTTTAGTTTCATTAATCAAAGTTGCAGCTTTCTGCCCAAGGATATCGTATACTTGTAATATTACGTGAGATTGTTTAGGAAGCTCAAATGATATTGTTGTTGTTGGATTAAATGGATTCGGATAATTCTGATGCAGTTGAAATTTATCCGGTTTGTTTGAATTATATTTTTCCTTAGTGCCAGTGGTTTGATTATCAACAAAAATTGAATCGTCAATCGTTCCGTCATTTCCATTATCAATTAATATTTTAATTGGAGAATTTTCCAGATTATTCCAATCAGGAACAATTTGATGAGAAGAGTTTGATGTTATCTGAATTTGAGGATGACTGAAAATTATTTCACCATCAGCTGAAGCACTTTTTACAGTAAGATCATAAGTTTTTTCTCCGCCGTAATTATTTAATAAAAGTTCATCTTGACTCAACTTTTTAATTTTGATAGAATCATTTTTTACAAGTAGTTAAATTTTCCGTCTGAAATACTTTTTCAATTATATCTTTATTAACAACTGTTTCTAAAGTTATCTTTTTTTCAACGGCATCGGGATTTTTAATTTCTATTCCACCAGCAGAATATTTAAATATATCCGATTCGCTATCCATTGCGTTACTTCTTCTATAGTCATAAAAGATTGAATCCATGTCAAATAAAACTTCTGACGATGAATCTTTAAAATTATCCATCTGGATTGAATAATTATCTGCCGGTAAATCATACCCGATTGGCGGATGAA
This sequence comes from uncultured Ignavibacteriales bacterium, assembly GCA_963731745.1. GTDB lineage: Bacteria > Bacteroidota > Ignavibacteria > Ignavibacteriales > Ignavibacteriaceae > CAVSWT01. The sequence continues at coordinate 9,981 of CAVSWT010000015.1, read as the reverse complement.
ATCTGCTTGTAATGGGAATAATAGGATCTGCATTTTCAATTTCATTAAAAGTAGTGCTGTCTTTAAATCCAATTTTATTTCCGTTGCTGGAAGAAATTGTTATTTCTGCTTTAGAAGTATTATAGAGTATAAAATCACTAGAATTATCAGTGTTATTTTTCTTTAACGTTTCGGATATATTATTTGTAGAAAATAATTTGGGTTTGCCAAGAAAATCTGCGCTTTCAAAAGAAAGATAACAGTGGGAAGACGCTGTTCCCCATTTGAATCCAGTACTGTCGCTCCAAGTATTTGAAGTTGAATCTAAATAAATAAAATCGTTATTCTCTTTGGGTTTGTTAGGATTATATAAAAGAATTTTAAAATTAGAATTATCATCAAATCTTTCAAGTTTATAAGGCACAACAATATGTCCAGCAGATTTAATTTTACCGTTCTCCCAATATTCAAGCAATTTCCCATCAACATTATTTTTGCTTAACATTTCTTTTAATTCGCTTAAAAGCTGCCGTGGTGATTTCTTCTTTAGCTGTTTCCTATCTTTTTGAAAGCTCCGTCCAAATTGATGTATATGGAAGTAGTTGATAGCATATTGTGCATCATAACAAAATGGAACAGTGGAAAGACTATCATAATCTTTATAATCGGGAATAAATTCAGTTAACTTTTGGTGATGGTAAAATCCTAAAAGACTGGTGATTGCAAATCCTTCACAGGATCCTTTCCAATCATGATTTATAAAATGCCATGCAAGAGTTGCGGCAGTATTATAAATAATGGGAGGATTTTTTCTAATATAACAAGGAGGTTTAATTCCAAAAACAGCGGTAAATAACGGCCAGTCAGGAAATGCTTTACTAGCAGTTGCTAAAAAGGGATAACCAAAATAAATATGATCTGTGTTTGGATCTTTGCCTGATAAATAATCAAATTGACTCCACCAATCCTCAGGCCACATTGGTCCGTCGGGGCTATTATTGTTTACAAAACCCCACCCATCTCTTTTGGGAATGAAAAGTTTAAAATTACCATTAGTAGTATCAATACGCGAAAGCTGCCAGGGTTTTATCTTAAATATACCGCTGTAACATATCTTATGAAGGAAGGAAACTGTATCGTTATCATCTACAATTTTTAATACTGCTTTTGTTGTGAGAAGTGATTCCGGTACATTCCACGTATATTTGTTATCAACCGATGTAAAATTACTGTCAATCAAAGTAAAATTTCTACCCCTATCTGTGCTGTAATAAAGATCTACATTCCCCAATTGATTATTATAATTAATACTTTCAGGTTCCCCGGCAATTACAATATCATTCGTACGAGGACTTAATATTCCGAGAAATCCGTCAGAGATAAAACTATTATTCCTATTATCCAGCGAATCGTTCCAGCTGTAACTTTCAACACTTACAAAACCACTGTCAGATGGAACAACACCTGTTGGAACATTTAAGCTTACTTGCGCGCCTTGTTTGGATATGAAAAGATAGGTAACGCTTGTTGAATCACCCAATACAGTTGATACCGTCATTGTTTCTTTTAATCTTATTGCTTCATAACTTTCACCGCTTGGCAAGTGCATAATACCATAGGCATCAACTTTAACATTTAGAGAAATAGGAGTTTGAAATGCGCCCACGCCATTAACTGAAACTGATTGATTATATGAGCTAGCCCATGACGAATTATAAGTCATTGGGAATTTTGCTTCAGTTCTTTCCGGATTGTTTTTGATAGAGACTAAATCATTGGGTTGGCTGCTTATTTTTGTAGCAGAACCCAAGTTGCCAAAAGTACTATTCAATGAATAATAAGACCAAATCTCAGCTTCTTCTCCCTGATAATTACCACTATTGTATATAACAATATCGGAATTTGGAAAGTCCTCTGGATTGGGCGCAACGGACTTATCAACACTTAATAAATAATAATTAAGATTCTCTGATAATCCAGTAAAGTCCCAGTTATTTCCTCCTCCGGTTGAACCAATATTAACTGGTGCCGAACCATCATATTCATGAACCTGCGTAGTGTATCCAACTGTAAACATGTTTGACATGTCATCCTTTGTAATAGTAATTTGAGCATAGATTGATATTGAAAACAATAATAGAACTGGTAGTAAGAACCTCATGATCACACCTGACGAATTCCTTTCATTTTTTTGATTTAATATTTTTCCAAATTTTATAAAGCTAGCTTCCCGCCGGCCCGTAATTGCAGATTAGTAAAACTGCTTATGATATTGAAAGTCCCGCTAAAGTCTAAAGAAAATTTTGGACTGACAGGCACTTCATATCCGGCACCTAATGCAAAAGTAAATTCAGTTGAGCTTGCACTGTAAGAGCCGCCGCCAAAACTAAATCCGGCAACATTGATTGAGGGAGTTTCCACAGAGGTTGAAAAGAAATTAAATCCAAGTTGTCCGATTCCATAAAACGGTGTTCCCGGAACGACATAATATTTTATTCCGAAAAGTAATGGCACGCTGCTGAAGCTTGCATTTTTAGAGTCTGTACTATAAGAGATATAACCAATTTGTCCAACACCAGCTATTTGCGGTGCAAAGCTTAATTCGAAAGCTGCTGTTCCGCCGATCCCTACATTTGCGGCATCACCAAAACTTCCCATTGGAAGAGACACTACAAGACCGGCGCCGAGAGCCATGTTCCCTTGCGCATTAGCCAAACTAGTTAAACTTGCTGCAATTAATAATGTAGCGAGAAAACTTTTCATTTTAGTACTCCTTTTTATATTTGATGTATTTGAAATAATTTTTGTATTCTTATTTTTAACAGTACGCTCGCAATATCTCTCGGTATTATTGACTCTTCAGTAACCTAATATGATTGCTTAATATTTAACATTTCTATCATTATGAAAATTATAATAACCCGATGAATAAAAAGGTTATTAGAATTCCTATACAAATTGAAATAATGATTATCAGGCTAGTCGCCAGTTTTTCCTGCTTCTTCATTTGTTCAGTACTATCTTTTGTATAGTTTCTCTTTTTCAATTATTGCTGCAAATTTCTGGGAGAATAATTACTTGGTGGAAGATAAATTTTAGAAATGGATTGTACTATCTAATTTGTTTCAACATTTTGCTTTTTTGTAGCAAAAATTAAAAAATGCCGTTAAGAATGTTTAATTCTTAAACTTTGAAGGAAATTCCGAAGGCAGGCAATTAAAATACTTTGAAAATGCGCGCGTAAATTGTGCGGGACTTGAAAAACCAATTTCATAAGCAATTTGTGTTACTGAAAGTTTTTTTTCAGAAAGTAATTTAGCTGCATGTTTTAGTTTAAATGCTCTTATAAATTCTCCTGGTGCTTGCCCGGTTAAAGTTGAAATTTTTCTATGGAGCTGCGTTCGGCTAACGAATAATTCTTTGGCTAATTGTTCAACATTAAAATTGCTAACGTCTATATTATTTTTAATTATTGTTAATGCTTTTTCTATAAAATCCCGCTCTGCCGAATCATTGCTAGTCTTGATGTTTATTGATTCAAAGTCTTTCCCATATTTCTCCCTTAATCTTTTCCTTTGATCAAGAAGGTTTTTAAGCTGTGTAAATAATTCTCTGGAATTAAAAGGTTTGGTAAGGTAGGCATCAGCACCAATTTCCAATCCTTCAATCTTGCTTTCAATTGATACCTTTGCGGTAAGTAGTATTACCGGAATATCGCTCGTCCGCCAGTCGGATTTTATCTTTTGACAAAACTCAATTCCGTCCATTGACGGCATCATTATATCACTGATAATAATATCGGGCAATATTTCCGCTGCATTTTTAATTCCTTCTTCACCATTAGATGCAGTCGAAATTTCATATTCATTTTTAAGTAAACTAGATAAGTATTTTCTTACATCTTCAGAATCATCAACAATTAGAACTAATGGTTTATTAGAGTTTAATGTTCCAGTTTTTTCCTCTTTAATAAATTCTGATTGAGTGGATTGCTTAATTTTATTTTTGTTCAGAATTGGTGCATCAGAAAGGTTTTCAATTTCAACTTTAACTTTTTGGTCTTCGCTGAGATAATCATCCCACATAGGGATTTCAATTCTAAATTCTGCTCCTTGGCCTGATTCACTTGAAACAGAAATTTTCCATTTATGCAGATCAACAAGTTCTTTAACTAATGCTAAACCTATTCCTGACCCGCTGTAATTTCGCTGACTTGAATCATCAACCTGGAAAAAGCGGTTAAAAATTTTGTCAATTTTATCTTTAGATATTCCGATTCCAGTATCACAAATTATTATCTCTGTAAATTTTTTATCATCCACAAATAATTCACTTACTTTAATTTTTACATTGCCTTTCGGGGGAGTAAATTTAAAAGCATTTGAAAGCAGATTGTTAATAATTTTTTCAAATTTGTCTCTATCAATCCAGCAAATTATTGCGGGATTTTCACATTCAAATTTTAATGAAATTTCTTTTTCTTTTGCTAATAATTCAAAAGATGATAACAGTCCTTTTAAATTATCGATTACATTTATTTGTTTGGCTCTTATAGGAATTGCGGCTTTTTCCAACTGCGATAATTCAAGTAGTTGATCAATCAGCTCTTTTAGACGATCACTATTTCTTTCAATTAATTCAATTTTTTCCAAATAGTCATTGCTTTCAGCCTCTGCCTTCATTTGTTCAAGCGGGCCTTTAATCAGCATAAGCGGGGTTCTGAATTCATGTGAAAGATTTGCAACAAATCTGGATTTAAGTTCTTCTAACTCTGATTGTTTCTCTGCCTCAAACTCACGAAGTTTTAATTCGTTCCGCAATTTTGTTCTGTTCAACTCGAAACGTCTTATTAATAAAAGTCCAAAACCAATCAAACAAATATAAAGTCCGTATGCCCAATATGTTTGCCACCAGGGCGGACTAATGTTAATTGTTAGTGATGCGATTTTGTTATTCCAAATTCCATCAGCATTGGTTGATTTAACTTTAAAATTGTATTTACCGGGATTTAAATTTGTATATGTAACGAACCTTCTCTTTCCGCTGTATGTCCAATCTTTATCGAATCCTTCCATCTTATACGCATAATTAATTGACTGTGGCGAGTTGTAATCTAATGCTGCGAACTCAATTGAAAATACATTCTGTTTGTATGCAAGATTGACAGCTTCAGTAGCTTGAATGCTTTTTGTAAGTAAAGAATTTTTTCCAACTTTAACAGATTTATTAAAAATTTGAAAATCTGTAATGACTAAATTTAGTTTATAATTTGAGCGGCTGATTGAATTTGGATTAAATATATTCAATCCTTTAGAACTTCCAAAAAGTAAAAATTGTTTATTAAGTTTTAACGCAGCTTTACTATTCATCATGGTACCAATTATTCCATCTTCCTTTGAATAATTAGAAAATACTTTGTCTTTAACATTGAAAAAAGAAATGCCGGAGTTGGTTCCAAGCCAAAGATTTCCATCATCATCTTCAATTATACTTTTTACAGTATTACTTGGCAATCCGTCGTGAGTTGTATAAAATTCATTTGTAACTTCAACATCATAAATATTTGAAGCTGGTTTTTTGTTTTTAATTTCGAAGCGATTTAAACCATTGCTTGTTGCAAGCCATAATGTTGTTTTAGAATTATCCCCGTCTTTATAATTTTTTGCTTCACATATTGAGTAGATACGGTTACTGCTAATTTTTTTATTATCTTCTGTTGTTAGCCAATGATGAAATATCCCGCCGTCTTTATCTTCAAATAAATTTAATCCGCCGCCTAAAGTACCAATCCAAATTCTTCCAAATCTATCTTCTTTAATCACCCAAACACTATTATCGCTTAAAGTCTTTTTATTGTTCGGTTCATTTGACCATAGTCTAAATTTTCCGGTAACAGGATTAAGCCGCACAATTCCGGCATCAGAATATCCTATCCATATATTTTTTTTACTGTCTTCAAATAATGTTTGATTAAATTTAATTGATTGGCCCGGGAATTTGGTTTTATCTAAATCCCAATTAATAATTTTATTTTTATCATAATTGAAATGTTTTAATCCTTGTCCAAAAGTCCCAATCCATACTTCGCCGCTGCTAGTCGGTTTAAGCGACCAAATTGAATATCCATCAAACTTTCTTATTCTTTTTAATATTGGATCATAATTTATATTATCCAATAAATACAAACCTTCATTAGTGCCAATCCAAACTCTATTACTATCAAATTTAGAAACTACAGTTATTTCTTTGTTCTTTAAAAGTGAAGTCTGAGAATTGTAAGTGGTAGAGTTAAACCGTGATGACTTTGGGGTGCTGTAGCTTATCCCGTTTTCAGTGACACACCATATAATGCCATTGCGGTCTCTAAGTGTTTGATTTATTTGATTATCAATTAAACTTTGTGAATTATTTTCATTATGAATGAACCTCTTAAAATCGCCGGTAGTAAGATTCATCCTTGATAAGCCGCCATAAGAATCAACCCATAAAATTTTTTCACCGCCAATAATTTCATCAGCTACATATTCACAGCTTCTGCCATGGAGTATATTATCAGAATTATCAATTTCAATTCTCTCAAACGAATAATTTTTTGTATTTAGTTTTGTGACATTATGGTAGGTTCCGATCCAAATAATATTAGAATCTATTGTTGAATTTGAAAGCTTCCAAATTATATTGCTGCTTAAACTATTTGGATTATCCGGATCATGAAAGAAAGTTTTAAATCCCTTCTCTGGTTTATTAGGATTGAAAATATTCAAACCATTATAAGATCCAATTAAAATATTGCCATCTTTATCTTCAATAGTTGATGTAATATAATTATGACTTAAACTATTAGGTTTAGTGGTATCTGCTTTCCATTGTTCAATTGTGTTGTTTTTTATATTAAGTTTGAATAAGCCATCGAGGTGTGTTCCAATCCAAATATTTTCCTTGCTGTCTTCATAAATTGATTTTATGCTATGATAAATGGAGCTATTTGAATTTAATTTCCATTTAGAAAATTTCTCTGATATCGGGTCATATTTATTAAGTACACCGGATTTTGTTCCAATCCAAATGTTTCCATGTTTGTCTTCAAATAAATATCGAATTGTATTGTCTGATATGCTATTTGAATCTTTGGGATTGTTCCGGAAAATCTTAAAATTATAACCATCGTAGCGGTTAAGTCCATCATTTGTGCCGAACCACATAAAGCCATTTCTGTCCTGGATTACAGCAAATACCTGGTTATTTGAGAGGCCGTTTTCAACAGTTAGTTGTTGAAATTTTAATTCTTGTGGATAACAAATTCCTACAAAAAATAAAAATATAAGAAGCGAAATTTTTAAAAATTTATTTTTAATTAATTTCATAAAAAATTAAATTAATTTTTTACAGGAGGGCTTAGTTAATATGAAACTGTAAATAAGATAGGTTATTATTATTTAGGTGTCAAGAAACAGATTAAATTAAAAGGAGAAGAAATTAATATTTCTACTCCTTCAAAAAGTTTTGTAATGTGAATTACTTATAAATTATTTATTATCTCAACAAAATCATTTTTTTAGATTCGACAAAAGAACCTGACCTCAACTGATAGAAATAAACTCCACTTGAAAGATTACCAGCATTAAAATTAACTTCATAATTTCCCGCCGTTTTCGTTTCATTTACTAATGTTTCAACTTCCCTCCCAAGTATATCAAATACCTTTAATGTCGTTTGTAGAGGACGCAAATTTGCGTCCATTACATTTGGAATAGAATATCTAATTTTAGTTGAAGGATTAAACGGGTTTGGATAGTTCTGCTTAAGCTCAAATCTCTCCGGCAAATTTCTGCTGGCTATTTCATGTACAGAGGTAATCAAGTGTTTATCAAACACCCACGGGAAGAGCAAAGGAAAGTTGTACGACTCTGTCGCGATACCGTGCAGCCCGTTCTGATACTCAGTATAGAAGAGATCCGCATTATTGTTCACATACATGGCAATCGTGTCGAAAGGCAGACCGGAACAGTCATCATAGTAACAATTAGTGTACACAACCTTTCGTCCGATACTCTCGAGTGCTGCCATCATGTGGCGGGACAATTCCACGGAAGTGTTGCCTTCATCCAGTGCCCCATGAAAATCCCAGATTGGAGTATTGCCAATTCTGGAAACCAATGCCGGATGCCCGCCTCCGCTCATCGGAATGGCGGCAGCAAAACGATTCGGAAAGAGTGTGATCATATCCCAGGTGCCGAATCCGCCCATCGACCAACCCGTGATGTAAAGCCTGTTTGTGTCAATCGTGAATTCTCTTATGAGTGAATCCACGAGATCGATGACAGCCCCGGCAACCGGAGCGTCACTCCAGACCTCGTTGACAGGACATTGCGGTACTACAACAAAACATGGATATTCAGCCTGGTTAACCGGTTCAGCCCACACTGTAGCCGTTCCATCCATTTGGGCGGTATTATTTGTGTCTCGTGCGCCATTTCCATGCAGGACAAGAACAAGCGGATATTTTTGTGAAGGGGAGTAGTTCTCGGGGATGAACAACCTATACGGAAGTGTGACTCCCTTATCAGTTCCAGCAAAGAGATTCTTACCTGAGACTGTAAGAGCGTAGACATTAACGTTCCTCAAGCCAGTTTCAGTCCAGCTTGAACCATTGTTTGTGGAGAGAAAGACGCCGCCACCAAAGCCAATAGGTACCAGCAAATAGATTTGTTCCGCTTACTGCAAAAGACAACACACCATTACTCGCCAATCCGGTATTAACCTCTGTCCAATTTATGCCGTTGTTGGTTGATAGAAAGACGCTGCCGCTAAAAGTTTCAATTTCTTTTAACGCACCAAAAGTTCCGGCAAAGAGATTAGTGCCGGAGACGATAAGAGATCTAACATCAGTTTTTGTCAAGCCGGTATTTATCTTTGTCCAGCTTGTGCCGTCGTTGGTTGATAAGAAAACTCCGGTAGAAGTACCGGCAAATATATTAGTGTCGGAAATAGCAAGAGCACGAATTATATGGCTTGTTAATCCCGAACTTTTTTTAGTCCAGTTGGTACCGCTGTCAGTCGAGAGAAAGACGCCACCACCAAAGCCAGCAGTTCCGGCAAAGAGATTCGTACCTCTGATTGCAAAAGCTCGAACATAATTGTCGGTTAAACCCGTATTCGCAGCATTCCAGCTTATACCATTATCGGTCGATAGAAAGACGCCTCCTCCATTAGTCCCTGCAAAAAGATACGTACCGCCTGCCCCGTTGGGGGAGACGGCTAGTGCATAGACCTCGGTGTTTGTCAGACCGGAATTAACTGAAGTCCAGCTTATGCCATTGTTGGTGGAAAGAAAAACACCGCACCCATCGGTCCCTACAAAAAGATTTGTATCATTGACAACAGAAGTGAGAATACTGCAATTTGTTGGCAGCCCTTGATATATCGCAGACCAGTTTGTACCGTTATTTGTGGAGAGAAAAAGTCCACTGCGAGTATTATGCGAACGAAAGGCAAATTTGGCAGCGATGGAATCCTGGGCAAGGAGAGTTGTAAATGAAATGACACTTAAGATTATGGAGGTTAAAATATTTCGCAACTTTACAGCTTCTCCGAAAGTAAGCATGTATGATAAAATGAGATTTTTCATAGTAACTCCGGTTTTATAATTTATTAAATCATGTATTTTTAAGAATGTTTTTACTTATTTCATCAATATCATTTTTTTAGATTTGACAAAAGAACCTGCCTTTAGCTGATAGAAATAAATTCCACTTGGCAAGTTTACTGCATTCCAATATAACTTATAAGTTCCTGCCGATTTTTCTTCATTAACTAAATTTGCAATTTCTTTTCCAAGTATGTCATATATTTTTAGTATAACATAAGACTGTTTTGGTATTGAGTAATTTATAGTTGTACTTGGGTTAAATGGATTTGGGTAATTGTTTGATAAGCTGTAAGAATTTATAAGATTTATGTCTTCATTAACTTTTGTAACAGAACCGTATTTGTATGAACCTT